>OZ244850.1:0-1680000 GCA_965220895.1 Gammaproteobacteria bacterium | reverse complement strand
GGCTGCTCAATCCATGGCCTAACGACAAGACCAGTGCCTGATCAATACAGGCCCTGTGCCTGCAACCACGAGTTTGTGGTCAAGCGTGCCCTAACGGCCTGCAAAGCTACCGATTGTCGAATAGGAATCTCGCGAACTACGGCCCTATCCAGAAGTTAGACATCGGCTTCCCGTTTGACGAAAAACGACCCAAGCCCGTCTTGGTGTTTGGAGAAAACGGTTCCGGAAAAAGCATTCTTCTGTGGCCCGAACTTGGCCTCGGCGCGCACCTCACCCTGCACTGGCAGGCGACGGCACTGAACGGCCCGGCGCATCCAATGCACGGGGCCGGGGCCCAACATGGCTGGAAAAGGACTAGAGAGGTATCTGGACCTTTGCAGTACCTTATTCTGAAGAAAACAACGCACGCCTGACCGCTTCCGGTTCCTTTTCGATGACGCGCAGAAGGGCAGCAGCCGGACCGCTGATCTGGCGGGTTCCCTGTTCCCACTTGCGGTAACCGGACAGACTCATGCCCAGCAAGGGTGCCATCTGGGCCTGTGTCAGCTTGACTTGCTCACGGACCTTGCGTGGAGTCACGCAGGCATGAACCACGGCGGGACCCTCACCCTTTGCATGGGCAAGGGCTTCGTTGAGGGACTGAATCAGCTCTTCTCCAAACGTGCTCATCTTCTCTCCTTATTCAGTTCTCTTGATTGCGGCGGCAATGGCGATTGTTTGCATTACTTGGTTTTGACATAACCCATTGGGGTATATCCTGTCAAGAAACCGTGGGGATTCAGCCCATATGAGACTGCCCGGACCCGGGCCTGCCATTCAGGCATACAAACGCCGGCGTCTTTCCAGTACCATACGCCCCGGCACGGATTCCAGACCCCCGGCCCGAGCGTACCGAGCCCCAGGTCTGGCACGATTGAAACGTACTCCCGGAAAACCAACGCCATGAAAAACATCAAGACCTACGTGTTCAATGCCTACGGGGCATTGCTGGACACCTACCTTCCCTTCGAGAAGTACCGGGATGAACTGGGGGAGAATGCCCTGATCATCTACAAGCTGTGGCGCTCCAAACGCCTGCAGTACTCCTCTCAGCTGAGCCTGATGAACCAGTACACCAGTTACGACCGGATCCAGAAGTACGCGCTGGACTTCGCCTGCGAGGTGTACGGAGTCAGTGATGAAGGCATCAAGAAGAAGATCCTCAAGGCCCACTCGGAGCTCACCTGCTACCCGGATGTCAAGGACGTGCTGACCTCGCTGAAAAACGACGGCATGCAGACCGCCGTACTGTCCAACGGCACTCCGCAGAAACTGAACTCCACGCTCAGGCATGCCGGCATCAGCGATGTGCTGGACGGGGTGTATTCGACGGAGCTGATCCACACCTACAAGCCTTCGCCCGCCGTGTATGAATTCGTCGAGGAACAGCTGGGCCGCTCGCGCAACAAGATCTGTTTCGTATCCTCGAACTCCTGGGATATCGCAGGTGCGACCTCCTACGGGTTCACCTCGGTCTGGATCAACCGCTACGGGCGTACCCCGGAGCACCTTCCGTTCAAGGCCGACCACGAGATCAAGAGCCTGGCCGAACTGCTGGCTCTGGACTAGGCCACCACGGCATCTACGTCGGCCCGACATGTATAGAAAACAATCATTTTCTATACACAATTCTTCCTCATGTATACAAAACCAGGGTTTTGTATACATGAGCGGACCGATAGGTATAGATCGTCACATACGACGAGGATGTCTGAAGCTCACTGAAATGTCAGAATCATTTCAGTGATCATGGGCCGAATGCTCTGCTTTAGATCAGGCTGATTTTCAAAAACTTGCGCTTGCCCACCTGGAAGATGCCCGAGGTTCCGCGCGGCAAAGACAGGTCGGTGTCCTCCACCTTGGAGCCATCGATTCTCACCGCGCCCTGGCGGATCATGCGCATGGCCTCCGAAGTACTGCTGACCAGGCCGGTCTCCTTGAGGAGATTGCGGATCGGAAGCGCATCGCCGCCGCAGTCGATACGCTTTTCCGGAACCTCCTCGGGGATGGCACTTTTCTGGAAGCGCCGGATGAAATCGGCCTTGGCGGCCTCGGCGGCCTTTCCGTCATGGAAGCGCTCGGTGATCTCCAGTGCCAGCTCGAACTTGACGTCTCTCGGGTTCTTGCCCTGGAGGACCGCCTCCTTGAGTGAGCCGATGTCCTGCATCGGGCGAAAGCTCAGCAGCTCGAAGTAACGCCACATCTTTTCATCGTCGATGCTCATGAGCTTGCCGAAAATCTCGTTGGGCGCCTCGGTGATGCCGATGTAGTTGTCGAGCGACTTCGACATCTTCTCCGGGCCCTGGGTCACGCCTTCCAGGATCGGCATTGTCATGACCACCTGGGGCGCCTGGCCGTGTTCCTTTTGCAGTTCACGCCCCACCAGCAGGTTGAACTTCTGGTCCGTACCGCCGAGTTCCAGGTCCGCTTCCAGGACCACCGAGTCGTAGCCCTGTACCAGCGGGTACAGCAGTTCGTGGATGGCGATGCCCTGCCCCGATTCGTATCGCTGCTGGAAATCGTTGCGCTCCAGCATGCGCGCCAAGGTGTACTTGGATGCCAGCCTGACCACGTCGGTTGCGCTCTGGCGGTCCATCCAGGAGGAGTTGAACTCGATTCGCGTGGTGTCGGGATCGAGAATCCTGAAAACCTGCTTGCGGTAGGTCTCGGCATTTTCCTGCACCTGGTCGCGCGTCATCGGTTTTCGCATGGTGTTCCTGCCGGTCGGGTCGCCGATCATGCCGGTGAAGTCGCCGATCAGGAAAATGATTTCATGGCCGGCCTGCTGGAACTGGCGCAGCTTGTTGAGGAGCACGGTATGCCCCAGGTGCAGGTCCGGTGCCGTCGGGTCAAAGCCCGCTTTCACGCGCAGGGGCTTGCCCGAGGCGAGCCTGGACTCCAGGTCCTCGGCCACGATCACCTCCTCGGCCCCGCGCACCAGCTCCTCCATGGAAGTCCCGTCAGCCATTCGATCCGCCCGCACGGGTCCCCGAATGGATGCCAGTCCTTGCTTTTAATGGCCAGCCGATTTTGTTAAATTCTGCCAAGCTCTGGGAGAACAGGGATGTCAGCATATGCAGGAAATTGAGATTCGTCTTTTGAACATTGTGCCCATGGCCGAAGGTCCATCTTAAAGTATGCGACCTTCCCGAGAAAGACCGGAGCGCAGCTTCCCCCTGATTCCCCTGGCCACGGCGCTGCTGGCCGGCATGCTTGTCGCTGCCGCGATCTTCATCATGCCGAAGGGCCAGTCTACCCCGGGCAGTGCAGATCCGGCCGATACCGGCATGCAGGAGATTCCCCTGCCCCTGACCCCGCCCTCACCCCGCGAATTGACAGACCCCGACCACGACCCGGTTGCGTTTGAGATACCGGACCTGGTGCTCGATGCGGACCTGCAACCCACAACGGAGGGGACCGCAGCCGCGAAGCCTGTACCGGGCACGACCGTCGTGGTGAAACGAGGCGACACGCTTTCGGCGATCTTCGATCGGCTGGGCATCTACCCCGATCTCGCCCATATCCTGAAAACACGCAAGGATCGCAAGGCACTCGCAAGAATCTACCCGGGACAGGAACTGCTTTTCTCGATTCGTGATAACCGCCTGGAACGCCTGGAGCTGGTGCACGGCCCGGCAAGTTCCCTCATCTATCTTCGGGATGGGGATTCCTTCACGGCACAGGCCCTGCATCGGCCCCTGGACAAGATCCTGCAGTTTGCCAGCGGCAACATCGACTCCTCGCTGTATCTTGCAGCGCATCGGGCCGGGATGTCAGACACCCTGATCCAGGACCTGGTGCACATCTTCCGCTGGGACATCGACTTCGCACATGACCTTCGCGTCGGCGACCGTTTCGCCATCCTGTATGAAAAACTCCTGCTGGACGGCGAGGACGTGGGCGACGGTAAAATTGCCGCGGCCGAGTTCGTCAACAAGGGCATCACCTACAGGGCCTATCGCTACACCGATGAAAACGGCCATACCGATTACTACACGCTCGAGGGCGAAAGCCTGCACAAGACCTTCCTGCGCACCCCGGTCGAGCTGGCGCGGATCAGTTCCTATTTCAACCCGAGAAGGCGCCACCCCATCCTGAACATCATTCGCGCGCACAAGGGCATCGACTACGCTGCACCGACCGGCACACCGATCAAGGCCACGGGAGCCGGCCGGGTCATCTACCGGGGCACCAAGGGCCAGTACGGAAAGACGATCGTGCTCAGGCACGGCAACATCTACACGACCCTGTATGCGCACATGTCGAAATACGCCCGGGGAACCGGCATCGGCCACACCGTCAGGCAGGGCCAGACCATCGGCTACGTGGGCAGCACTGGGCTTTCCACCGGCCCACACCTGCATTACGAGTTCCGGGTCAACGGGGTGCACCGCAACCCGCTCAAGGTCAGGCTGCCGCAGACCAAGTCCCTGCCGGATGCCGAGATGGACCGTTTCCTAGCAACCATCCAAGCCCCCGCCCGGCACTTCGACGCCTATGCGCAGAATCGGCTGGCCTTGCAGGTCCCGTAGACACGCGCATTTCCAGAATTGCCTGACATATAGCAACCGGGACTTAAATAATTTGACTAAACAAGAGTTGCAAAGAGCCCTAAATTCACAATATATTGTATACAGGGATGCAGAATCCCACTAAATCCCCGATAACCAAGGGGTCAGCCTCCGGGAATGGGGCGGGTGAACGTGGAGATGGCAGCATTCGCTGGTCTGTGAAGCGTTAAATGGATACTTGTTTAGTCAAGTATATAATTCCCTAGCAAACTGTAGTCCTCAACGAGGAACAGTGCAGACAAGTAATGGCCAGGCTATTCATCGGGCTAATGTCCGGCACCAGCGTGGATGCTGTTGATGCCGTGCTGATGGACTTTTCAGTGTCGGACACCCGCCTGGTCGCACACCTCAGCCAGCGGATTGACCCGGATCTGAAAAGCGAGATCAATCGCATCATTTCGGCCAGGACCTGGCCCCAGGACACTGCAACTCTCGACCGGCAACTGGTAGCGTCCTATGCAAAGGCCATTGGCGACCTGCTTGAGGAGGCCTCGGTGCAGGCGGACCAGGTGCAAGCCGTGGGCAGCCACGGGCAAACGGTGTTTCATGACCCCGAGGGCACGCCGCCGGTCTCGATTCAGCTCGGCGATGCCCGGGAGATCGCACACACAACAGGCATCCCGACCGTCAGCAATTTTCGTCAGGCGGATATCGATGCCGGGGGCCAGGGCGCGCCGCTCGCCTGCGCCTATCATGCCCGGCTGTTTCGCAGCCGAAATGAAGACCGGGCCATCCTGAACCTGGGCGGCATTGCCAACCTCACCTTCCTGCCATCGGGCCCTTCCCTGGACGTCACGGGCTTTGATACCGGGCCGGCAAACACCTTGTCGGATGCCTGGATCCAGCATTGCCAGGGGCTTGATTTCGACCACAATGGTGACTGGGCGAAAAGCGGCACCGTGAACCGGGATTTGCTCGATCAGATGCTTGAAGACCCCTATTTCGAACGCCCGCCGCCCAAATCCACCGGCCGCGAGACGTTCAACCTCACCTGGCTGCGGAACAGGCTGGCCCGACATGGAACGCCCCTGGCGCATGAGGACGTGCAGGCAACCCTGGTGGAACTCACGGCACAGTCCATCGCCCAGGGCATGCAGGCCCATCCCCGCTTGTCGCCCGCACGAGTCCTGCTGTGCGGCGGGGGAAGCAATAATGCCTATCTGGTCTCGCGTCTCGAACATGCGATGCCGGGCCTGCCCGTGGAGCGCACCGATGTTCACGGGGTGCCCGCAAAGTGGCTGGAGGCCATGACCTTCGCCTGGCTCGCCAAACAGGCTCTGGACGGCAAGCCCGCCAACCTGCCGAGCGTCACCGGCGCGCGCCGGGAGGTGGTCCTCGGCGAGGTCCACCGGACAAAGTGAAGATATAGCGGCCGGCTGGGCCCGCAATAAAAAAGGCGCCTCGTGGGCGCCTTTCTCAAGAGTCGTTGAGCCGGCTTGTCAGCCTGGAGAAAATGAGGAACCGCAGCCGCAGGTGGTCTGCGCATTGGGGTTTCGAATGACGAACTGGGCCCCTTCCAGGCCTTCCGTGTAATCGATTTCCGCGCCCATCAGGTACTGGAAGCTCATGGGGTCGACCAGCAGGGTAATGCCGCCGTTCTCGACCGAAGTGTCGCCGTCCTGGAGGTTCTCGTCAAAAGTGAACCCGTACTGGAACCCGGAGCACCCGCCGCCGCTCACGAACACGCGCAGCTTGAGATCCTGGTTGTCTTCCTCCTCGATGAGCTGCTTGACCTTGCTGGCAGCGGCATCCGTAAATACCAGCGATGGAGGCGGTGCGGTTGGTGCGGTTTCTGTTGCGGTCATGACTGTACTCCGGTCCGAAGACTGTAATCTACTGATTATTAACTACTAGACCTCAATTTGGTAGTCAATATCCCCAAAGTAGCTGCCTACAGGACATCGGCAGGAGCAGGGGACGGCTGGCTGACCAGCTTTCCGTTCACCTCGGCGCCCACGGTTATGCCAAGCGAGGCATAGTAGATGTCGCCGTTGATCTTGGCTCCGGCTTTCAGTTCGATGCCTTCGCTGGCATAGATGTCGCCGTGCACGGTGCCGTCGATGATGATGTAGGTGCCGCGGATTTCCCCTTCGACCACCCCCATCTCACCGATAACCAGGACGCACTTGTCCTCGCCCTTGGCCAGGACGTTGCCCTCGACCGTGCCTTCGATCTGCAGTCCGCCGCCGTAATAGACATCGCCGACCACCTTGGACATCGGGCCGACCAGGGTATCGACCTGGACTGCCTTGATTTTTTTCCTAAATGCCATATTCACTCCTCCGGTCGCACCGGGTGGACTTCATTCTGCCCGTAGACCTCATCCCAGGGGTAACTCGCGACCACCGGCTTGTTTTTGAGGCCATCGCGAAGCAACGCCACCTGGACACCGCTCGGCTCGAAATCCTCAGGCAAGGACAGGCTGCCTGAGATCTCCTGAAAATACCGGAAAGAAAATCTCAACGCTTCATCCTGATCAGCCCCGCGGGCGGCTTCAAACACGAGTTCTTTCGCGACTCCCTGCTGCTCCCCTGCCACGCTCAGCCCGATCACACCGGAAACCTTCTCGTTTTTTCTGGGCACGCCGGTCAGGACCAGACGGTAGTCAAACTGTCCTGCGGCTGGGCCTGCGTGCAACCGGAATGCGTTCAACTGCACCGTCGTATGGTCCGCATCGGGCGAGTAAAGTGTACGATAAAAATGAAGCTCCTGGGTCAACTGCAGCAACTCGGCGTCTTTTTCGCGCATCATGGTTTTCATTTCCCGGATGGCGACCGACTCGGCTTCTGCGCTACGTTTGGCCAGGGCTACCTCGTTCTTGAGCCGACCGTTCGACTTCTCCAGCTGCCGGATCGTCTTGTTCTTGTCCGAGACCTCGGAAACCACCAGATCTTCCAGAAACGGCAGGTTCGTGCTCTTCGTGCCCAGCCAGAAGGCGATGGCCATCGCGATCAGGAGAATCAGGACGACCTGCACGCGCGACACGGAGCGCACGAAAGGTTCCCGGATGCGAATGTTCCAAACCATCGTTCTGAAAGACCGAAACCCGGTGCCGGCCTACGGGAAAAGGCCCGCCTGCATCAGCCCTGATGTTTCATCCAGACCGAACATGAGGTTCATGTTCTGCACCGCCTGCCCCGCGGCGCCCTTGACCAGATTGTCGATCACGGACAGCACGACGACCACCTCGCCATCGTTGGGCCGCTGCACGGAGATCCGGCAGGAGTTCGAGCCGCGCACGTGCTTGGTCTCCGGCAGGGCATCGCCTTGCAAAACTTCGACGAAAGGCTCCTCGGAAAACCGCTGCTCATAAAGGGCGTTAAGATCGGCGGAGCGGTCCACATCCGGGGCGTAGACCGTTGCAAATATGCCTCGTACCATGGGCACGAGGTGCGGGGTGAACGTCAGGCTGACCGGGGACTCGCTGATGCCTTGCAGTTCCTGCGTGATCTCCGGCCAGTGCCGGTGGGCGCGCACGTTGTAGGCCTTGAAATTCTCGCCCGCCTCGCTGAACAGTGCAGGCACACTCGCCCCTCGCCCGGCACCGCTGACGCCGGACTTGGCATCGGCAATCAGGTGAGCGTCACCGCACAGGTCCTGCTCGAGCAGCGGCAGTGCGGCCAGGATCACGGCCGTCGGATAGCAGCCCGGATTGGCGACCAGACGGGCTTCACGGATTTTTTCGCGATGCACCTCGGGGAGCCCGTAGACGGCCGATGGCAGCAGCTGCGGGCAGGCATGCTCCTGCCTGTACCAGTGTCCCCAGACCGCCGGATCCCTGATTCGAAAATCCGCGGCCAGATCAATGGCCTTGATCCCGGCCTCGATCAACTCCGGGACCCTGTGCATGGCGGTGCCGTTGGGTGCGGCAAAAAAAACGCACTCGCACTGCTTGAGTTCGGATGAATCCGGTGCCACGAACTCCAGGTCCCCCAGACAGGACAGGTGGGGATACAGCCCGGCCAGGGCCTTGCCCGCCTCGGTGCGCGAGGTCACGGCCTGCACGCGGGCCCCGGGGTGGGCGGCCAGCAGGCGCAGCAGTTCCGCACCGGTGTACCCGGTTCCTCCGACTATTCCGACAGAAATCATTTTGGCTGGTCCGTATTGGGGTCCCGTGCATCATACAAGATTAGTACAGGCAGCCAAAAGCCAGACCCTACACCCGGATGACCTCTGGCATAATTCCCGCTATGAAGAAGCTGCCGCGCATCAGGGGTCTCATTCATACTGCGCTCGAGAACCTGCGCTTGCGCACCTCAAGACCCGATGCGCTCGCCCAGCTTGCGGTGTTGAGTGTGCTGGCCGGGCTGGCCACGGGCCTCGTCATCGTCTCCTTCCGCCTGCTGATCGAAAATGCGCAGCTGCTTTTCCTGCCGGACGGTGCGCCCGGAAATTTCGAGGGGCTGCCGATCGGCATTCGCATTGCGCTGCCCGTGGCCGGCGCCCTCTTGATCGCGCTGGTATTTCGGCTCTGGGCGAAAGGCCAGTCGAACGTCGGCGTGCTGCACGTCATGGAACGACTCTCCTACAACCGGGGATACCTGGGTCTGCGGGGCCTGATCCTGCAATACGTGGGGGCAGCGCTGGCCATCATTTCGGGGCAGTCCCTCGGGCGTGAAGGCCCCTCCATCCACCTGGGAGCTGCGACCGGCAGTCTCTTGGGGCAGCGCCTGGCACTCCCGGACAATGCAATCCGCACCCTGATCGCCTGCGGAGCCGCCGCCGGCATCAGCGCCTCGTTCAATACCCCGCTGGCTGGTGTAATCTTCGCCCTGGAAGTGGTGATGATGGAATACACGCTGGCCGGTTTTTTGCCGGTCATCCTGGCAGCAGTCAGCGCCACGGCCATCTCGCGGGCCGTGTTCGGGGCAGAACCGGTATTTTCCGTGCCCAACTTCGAGTTCATCACCCTGCTCGAGCTTCCCTACATTGTCCTGCTCGGGGTGGTCACCGGGTTTGCCGCATTCCTGTTCATTTTCCTGACCCGGTTCACGGCACGCGCCGGGCGTGAGCTGCCGATCTGGAAACGGTTCCTGATCGCAGGCTCCATCACGGGCGTTCTGGCCGTGTTCGTCCCGCAAATCATGGGGCTGGGCTACGACACGGCCGACAGCATCCTGCACAGCGAGATCGGACTGGTCCTGCTGTTCATGATATTTGCCGCCAAGGTGATCGCCACCGCCTGCAGCGTGGGTCTCGGGGTGCCGGCCGGGCTGATCGGCCCGACGTTTTTCATCGGTGCGTGCCTCGGCGGCATGATGGGCATTGTTGGGCAATGGATGATCCCCGGGCCCTCCTCCTCCCCGGGCCTGTATGCCCTGATCGGCATGGGTGCGATGATGGGTGCGGTCTTGCAGGCCCCGCTGGCGGCACTGACCGCGGTCTTTGAACTGACCCGCAACTCGAACGTGATCCTGCCCGGCATGCTGGCGATCGTCACGGCAGGACTGACGGCCAGCGTGCTGTTTGGCCAGCACTCCGTCTACCGCACGCTGATGCGTGACCGGGGCATGGATTACCGCCACAATCCCCTTGGACAGGCTTTCGGGCGCGTGGGCGTGGTCAACGTCATGAACCGCAACATCAAGAACAGCCACCGGGTGGTCACACCCGGACAGGCCAGGGAACTGGTGAAAGGCGGGACGGAGTGGATCGTGATCGAAGAAGACTCCGGGGTATCGGTGCTGGCGGCGAAGGACCTGACCCATTTCCTGTTGGAGGACGAGGGGCCCGGAGATGCCGAGATCGACCTCATGGAAATTCCCGCCAAGCGCCTGCGGGCAGGATTTACCGATATGAAAGCGACGGTCAGTTCCGCGCGCGAACAGTTTTTGAGGGATAACGTGGAAGCGCTGTGCATTCGCAGTTTTTCAGCCGAAGGTACGGCCAAGATCTACGGCGTGCTCACCTTCGCCAACATGAAGAGCTCCTACTTCACCTAGCGGCCACTGCAGGAGTCAACCGATATGCTCTGGATCAAGGCGTTTCACATTGTTTTCGTCATCACCTGGTTCGCGGGACTGTTCTACTTGCCGCGCCTGTTCGTATACCACGCGATGTCGAGCGACAGTACCAGCCTGGAGCGCTTCAAGGTCATGGAACGAAAACTTTTCCGGGGCATCATGACACCCAGTGCGGTGCTTGCGCTGCTGTCCGGCATCGGCCTCCTCCATTACGTACCAGGATTTCTGCATACTGGCTGGATGGCCGCCAAGCTTGTGCTGGTCGGGTTCCTGGTCCTCTATCACGTCTGGTGTGGCGTGATCCTGAAGGCATTCCGGGAAGACCGGAACACCCGCTCGCACGTGTGGTACCGCTGGTTCAATGAGGCGCCCGTGCTGGCCTTGGTGGCGATCGTCATACTGGTCATCGTCAAACCCTTCTGAGCGTTACCTATTTTCGTGCACAAGAGCTCAAGATTCCCGTGCAATGGCATGTTGTAAAGGAGAGAAGCATGACAAAAAAATTGTTACTCATCATTGTCCTGACTGCTGGAATGACGGTAAGTGCTGACACCCAAACCAACTCCCCCACTCAGGCTTTGGAAGACATTCTCAACAATTCACCGACTGTTCAGCGAATCCTGCAAATGACCCCTGAACAGATCGAGGAACAGAAACTGTTTGCTGAGAAAATAATGACGCACTATTGCAGCAGCCAAATGACTACGGTTCTAGTTTCGATTCAAACGCATGGAGATAATCAAGACATCATTCAATCAAAGGAGAGAGCAGAGGTTCGCGATCAAGCTGTCGACGACTTTCTGCGAAGATGCGGGTGGATGTTGAAGTGATGGCAAGACCATGTACAGGGCAAGAGCAACGAGAATCTATTAGTCCACATGCAAAAGAACTTGCCAAGACAGGTAAATTTTGAAATGACCCTTGTTTTCTTTGACCTCGATGAAACCCTGCTGGACGGGGACAGTGACTACGAATGGGGCCGCTACCTTGCCTCCACCGGCAAGGTGGACCGCGACACGTACGAAAAGGAAAACGAGCGCTTTTACCGGGAATACCTCGCAGGCACGTTCGACATCCTGGAATTTCTCGACTTCGCGCTCAAGCCGCTGGCCGAAAATCCCTACGCCGAGCTGTGCCAGTGGCGAAGCCGGTTCGTCGAGACGCAAATAAAGCCCATCATCAAGGCCAGGGCCCATGAACTCATCGGCCATCACCGCAAGGCCGGGGACGAGCCGGTGGTGATCACCTCGACCAACCGCTTCATCGTCGAACCCATCTGCGAACTGCTGCAGATCGAACACCTGATCGCCACCGAACCGGCCCGGGTGGACGGGGAGTTCACCGGCGAGGTGGAAGGCGTTCCATGTTTTGGCCAGGGCAAGGTCACGCGGGCCCAGCAATGGGCCGACTCCCACGCCAGGAGCCTGCAAGGCAGCTATTTTTACACCGACTCCTACAATGACTTGCCGCTGCTTGAGCGGGTCGCTCACCCGGTCGCGGTCGATGCCGATGAGAAACTCACAGCCCATGCGAGCGAGCACGGCTGGAAGCAGGTCAGCCTGAAATCATAGCGGCGCGGGCTAGAACGTGGTCCCGAATTCCTGCTCGAAACGCTCCTTGAACGCATCCAGGGTGGTGCGGTGGTTCTGGGTGCCGGGCTGCGCCACCTTGATGGCGCTGATGAGCGCAGCAATGCGCCCGCTGACGTCCCAGTCCAGATCATTCATCAGCCCGTACAGCAGCCCGCCGCGATAGGCGTCTCCACAGCCGGTGGGATCCTGAACCGAACCGGCCCACACGGCCGGGATTTCGATGCTGGCGCCGTCCGTGTGAATGACGGAACCCTTGCTGCCGAAAGTCACGACCATGGCCTCCACCTGCTCGGAGATCTGCTTGACCCCCAGGCCGGTACGCTCCTGCAGCAACTCCGACTCGTAGTCGTTCACGCAGATGTAGGTGGCCTGCTCGACAAACGACTGCAGTTCCTCGCCGTTGAACATGGGCATGCCCTGACCTGGATCGAAGATGAACGGGATGCCGGCTTCATGACACTGCCTGGCATGCTGCAGCATGCCGTCCTTGCCGTCCGGCGAGATGATCGCAATGCTGATGTCCTCATCGCGGGGCACGTCATTTTCATGCGAATTGTTCATGGCCCCCGAATGGAATGCGGTGATCTGGTTGTCGTCGAGGTCGGTGGTGACAAAGGCCTGCGCAGTGAATTCGTGGTCGATTTTCTTGATGTAGCGCTGATCCAGACCGCATTGCTTGATCCATTCCGCGTAGGGCTCAAAATCCTGCCCGGCGGTGGCCATGATATGGCCCTCAGCGCCTAGCAGGTGCAGGTTGTAGGCGATATTGCCGGCGCAGCCTCCGAATTCGCGGCGGATCTCCGGCACCATGAAGGAGACATTCAGGATGTGTACTTTCTCCGGCAGGATGTGCTCCTTGAATCGACCCGGAAATACCATGATGGTATCGTAGGCGAGAGAGCCGCAAATCAGGGCTGACATCGGGTCTGTCCTTTTACACGTTCCAAAAGTGGCTGCCGTTCATGTTTCTCAAGAGGCCTGTCATGGCGTTGACCGCATAACGCATACGACCATAAAACATATCGACCTGCGAATCCATGAGCACGAAAGAAAAACTGGTAGCCTACTATTCCTGGCTGCGCCAGTACGGCTACAACGACTCGCACAGCGGCAATGCCTCGTTCCGCGAAGACGATACCGTATGGATTACCCCCTCGGGGGCCTGTGCAGATACTTTGAGGCCCGAGGACCTGGTGGCCTGCAGCATGCAGGGCGATGCCGGTGAAAAAGCCTCTTTTGACGCAACGCTGCATATCGAGGTGTACCGGAAAAATCCCGAGGCGCATGCCCTGCTGCACAGCCACGGGCCCTACTCCATCGCGGTCACGCTGGACGGGAAGGATTTTGTGCCGGAGGATTTCGAGGGACAGCTGTATTTCCCGAGAGTGCCCGTGCACCGCATCCCCTTCGATCAATATGCCGAGCAATCACCGCAGGTGGTCGCACGTGCCTTGCAGGAACACCGTATCACCGTGACCTGCGGGCATGGGGTTTACGCCAGCGCTGAATCGCTGGACCTGGCATACAAATGGACCTGCTCGCTCGAGCAGTCTGCCAAGATCTCGCACCTGGCAAGACAGATCGGGCGCTAGACCTCGATCATCTGAAAGTCGTCTTTCATCGCCCCGCATTCGGGGCAGCACCAGTTCAGGGGGATGTCCTCCCAGCGCGTGCCTGGGGCGATACCTTCATCCGGTGCCCCCTGGGCTTCATCGTAGACCCACCCGCAAATGACGCACATATATGTCTTATACTGCATTGATCCTGTCCTTGCGCGTGTGCAATGAATGAAGATACTGCATCGATTCCCGTCGTAATGGCGATGTCTGGCTCGGACCCGACAGGCGGAGCCGGCATACAGGCCGATATCGAAACGCTGGCCAGCCTGGGTTGCCATACGGCTCCCGTGATCACCTCGATCACGGTTCAAAATACTATGAATGTGCAGAAAACGCTACAGACCGATGAGCACATGATCATCGAGCAGGCCCGCGTCGTTCTGGAGGATATGAACATTGCGGCCATCAAGATCGGCCTGGTCGGAAGCGTGGAAACGGCGAGTGCCATTCACACATTGCTGGTGGACTATCCCCACCTGCCGGTGGTGCTGGACCCGGTCATCTGTGCGGGCGGGGGCAAGGTGCTGGCGGATGCAAGCGTCATCCAGGCCATCAACGCTTTACTCACGCCTTTGACCAACGTGATCACGCCCAACCGCCATGAAGTCAAGATGCTGGCACCGGAGGGGGATACGCTGGAGGCCTGTGCCATGGCCGTGCTGGAGCGCGGCGCACATTACGTGCTGGTCACGGACTGCGAGGCGGACGCACGGGAAGTGCACAATGCCCTGTACGGCAATCACCGCAAGCTCAACTCGCATGCCTGGGCGCGCATGCCGGGACAGTACCACGGTACGGGCTGCACACTGGCGGCAGCCATAGCCGGGCTGCTGGCCCACGGCCAGGAGGTGCTGTCCGCCATTTACCAGGCGCAGGACTTTGCCTGGAAATGCCTGCAGTCCGCCCGCCAGCTGGGCATGGGACAGAAAATTCCCAACCGCTTTTTCTGGGTCAAGTAACCCCAGCTCCAGGCAGCCACCCGCAAGCTCAAGTCAATCGCTTGCGGTCCAGGGCCATCAGCAGGGTGGGAAGCAGCAGGAAGTCCGCTGCCAGCGCAAACACGATCGTGATGGCGACTAGCATGCCGAGTGCCCAGCTCGGCTCGAATCCGGACGTGGAGAACACCAGAAAGCCTGCCGCCAGCACCGCGGTCGTGGTCCAAAGCGCCTGGCCCACCGTATTGAAAGAGGCGCGAACCGCATCGGGTGCCAGGCATCCCTCGCGCCGGGCTTTCAGGTACTTGCTGAGGAAATGAATCGTATCGTCCACTACTATGCCGAGGACGATGGCAACGACAATCGACGAGGGCAGGCCCACGTAACCGACGGAATACCCCCACAGACCGAAACTCATGGCTGCCGGGATGAAATTGGGCACCAGACTGACCAGGCCCAGGCGCACGCTCCTGAAGGCCAGCACCAGGATCAGCGAGATCAGGGCCATGGCGATCATCGTGCCTTGCAGCATGCTGTAGATGTTGCGTTCCGTGATATAGGCGAAGATCATGCTGATCCCCGAGGCCTCCGAGGTCACGCCGGGCAAGTTGGCACGCAGCCAAGCCTGGGCCCGGTCATCGAGTCGGCGCAGGGCCTGGGTGGACATGTCCCGGGCCATCACGGTCAAGCGCGTGGCCGACTTGGGCATGTTGATGCGGTCGTTGAGATCCGTGCCCTCGGGCAGCGAGAGCTCGTACAGCAGCAGGTATTGCGCGGCGAGCTCCTGGGTCTCCGGCACCCGGTAGTACGCGGGATCGTCCCCATGCATGTTCCGGTTCAGGCGCTTCATGATGTCCGTGAAGGCCTGCACGTTGGTCACTTCCGGCTGCTCGCGGTACCACTGCGCGAAGGCCTCCACGTCACGCAGGTAGTCCGGGTCGGTGATCCCGTCCGCACGACCGGCATCGAGCGAGTATTCCAGCAGGTCCAGGCCGCTCAGGTTGTCGATGACAAAATCCGTGGCACGGCGCAATTCATAACGCTCGTCGAAATACCGTGTCCAGTTGTCGGTCAGCTCATTGCGCGGTATGCCCGAGATCAGGGCCACCGCGACCAGGCCCAGAAACCAGAACAGGAACGTTCGCCGCGCGATGACAAAGTCCGCCAGGCGATCGAAAAAGCCACGACGGCCGGTCTGGGCCGCGCGCAGTTGCAGGGGGAAAACGGAAAGCAGTGCCGGCAGCACAGTCATGGCATGGATGAACGCCACTAGGATACCGAATGCCACGAAATTGCCGAGGCTGCGAAACGGCGGCGAATCCGCGGCGTTCAGGCTGAGAAACCCGATGGTCGTGGTCAGCGAGGTCAAAAACACGGGGTACGCGTTGATGCGGACCGACTCGACGATGGCCGCGTTTTTTTCGAGCCCGCGCCGCATGGCAGCCATCATCCCGGTGACCACATGGACCGAATGGGCGACCGTGACGGTCATGACGATGATCGGCACCCCGGCATTGCCGGGACTGAAGACCGTGCCCAGCCACCCCGCAAAACCCACAGTGGTGCCCACCACGAACAGGGTCATGGTCATGATCGCGACCGTGCACCAGACCGAGCGCAAAAGGAGCACCGCCACCAGCACGATGACGGAGAATACGATCGGCGTCAGGGTCAGCAGGTCGTCCTTGGTGGCATCGGAGAAGGCCCGGTTCATGACGATGCTGCCGGTCATGTAGAACTCAACCCCCGGATAGCGGGCACGGGCCGCATCCAGCAGGACCTTCAGGTAATCGGTGATCTCAACGACCGCCTGATCGGGCGTATCGGGCAATACGAAATTGATCAGCAGGCCGCCGACGCGCCCGTCATGGGACACCAGGCGCCCGGTCAATTCACTCACGCCAAGCGCAATACTCCCGGCCCGTGCGAGCTCGGCATCACTCAGGGAATGCGCATCCTCGACCAGCGGGGCCACGACCAGATCGTCCCCGAATGCCTCGCTGTGCAGATAGTTGGTGAGGGAGTCTACGCGGCTGGAATACGGGGTTTGCCAGGCGGCTTCGGTCAACTCCTCGAAGGCGCCCAGCACCTCGCGCGTGAAGACCGTGCTCTGGCGGGGAGCCACGGCAACCAGCACCCGGTCCGAGGTGGAGTACGTGTCCCTCAGCGTATCCAGGGCAGCCAGTTGCGGGTTGCCCTCATCGAACAGAATCCGGTAGTCGTTGGTGACGCTGACAAAGAGCACCCCAACAGCCATGACCAGCGTCAGCACCACGGCAGTGCCAATGACCCAGCCGCGATGGTGCAGAACCCGGGTGACCATGCGTTCCAGTAACTGCTGGTTCTTGGCAAAAAGCGACTTCATAAACCTCTCACACTGCCTGGCGGGGCATTGGGCCGGGCCGCAACGGGTTGACGCAGGCGAATGGCATGGACATGGGGTACACCTTCGTGCGATGCGGGCACCAGGAGAACAGTTGAAATCAGAAAATCCGAACGCCCGAGTATACCGCAGATGCCCACGGGAAAACGTAGCGACCGGAGCTCCCTCGCACGGACCGGGCCCTGGAATCTCCGTGGCTCGGCTAGGAACACCCCATGAAGTATGCTTGAATACATCTCGGTAACGCCTGCAGCTTCTCGACATGCATGCAGGGACCCATCCATTCGATAAAGAGTGAACATGCGCACGCTACAGGGGCTCTATGCAATCGCCGATGCGCAGCACATCGGTGCAGCCGATTTTCTCGCTCGGGTACAGGCTGTGCTGGTTGCAGGCACCCCGTTCATCCAGTACCGGGACAAGGTCAATGACCAAGCGGTGCGAACGCGCAACGCGCAACAACTCAGGCAGCTGACCCAAAAGCACCGAAGCCTGCTGATCATCAACGATGACGTCGAGCTGGCCCGGGAAGTGGATGCCGACGGGGTTCACCTGGGCAAAGAGGATCGCCGGATCGATGAAGCCCGTGCCTGCCTGGGAGCTGGCAAAATCATCGGGGCGTCCTGCTACAATCGCTACGACAATGCCGTTGAAGCGGTTGCGAACGGGGCCAGCTACATCGCGTTCGGGAGCTTTTTCGCCTCACCGACCAAACCCTCGGCACCGCGCGCCGACCTCGACCTGATCGTGCGTTCCAAGCAGGAACTGGATGTTCCGGTGTGTGCCATCGGAGGGATCACGCAGGAGAACGTGATGCCCCTGCTGCAAGCCGGGGCTGACATGGTTGCCGTGATCAGCAATCTTTTTGATGCACCCTCCCCGGCCCGGTCGGTGCAGGACTACCAGGCCCTGCTGCAGCCGTTTTGTGCCGCCTCATGATTGAAGGTCAACTCCAGGACAACCGTACACAACGCAAACCATGACCAGTTCAGAACAGGCATTTGAGGAGGCCCTGCGCTACATCCCCGGCGGGGTCAATTCCCCCGTGCGTGCATTCAAGGCCGTCGGCGGCACGCCGGTGTTTTTCAAGCGCGGGGACGGCGCCTACCTGTATGACATCCACGACAAGAAGTACATTGATTACGTCGGTTCCTGGGGTCCGATGATCCTAGGCCATGCCCATCCCAAGGTCGTCGAGACCGTGCGCCAGACCGCCGAGCACGGACTCAGCTTCGGCACACCGACGGAGATCGAGACGGAGCTGGCCAGGAAAGTCTGCGAGATGATCGAGTCCGTGGACCTGGTGCGCATGGTCAACTCCGGCACGGAAGCCACCATGAGCGCCATCCGCCTGGCCCGCGGGCACACGGGCCGCAACAAAATCATCAAGTTCGAAGGCTGCTACCACGGCCACGGGGACGCCCTGCTGGTGAAGGCCGGCTCCGGTGCACTGACGCTGGGGGTACCCAGCTCACCCGGGGTCATCCCGGCCCTTGCCGAACACACCCTCACGCTGACCTACAATGACCTGGACGGGGTACGCACAACGTTTGAAACCCTAGGCGAGGAAATCGCCTGCGTGATCGTCGAGCCGGTGGCAGGCAACATGAACTGCATCCCCCCGGACAAGGATTTCCTGCAGGGTTTGCGCAAGCTCTGTTCCGAGTACAAGGCGATCCTGATCTTTGACGAGGTGATGACCGGGTTTCGCGTCGCTCGGGGCGGCGCGCAGCAACTCTACAACGTGGTGCCTGACCTCACCACCCTGGGGAAGGTCCTGGGTGGCGGAATGCCGGTCGGAGCCCTGGGGGGTGAACGCAAGATCATGGAGTCGCTGGCCCCGGAAGGCCCGGTCTACCAGGCGGGCACCCTGTCCGGCAATCCCGTGGCCATGGCCGCGGGCCTGGCGACCCTTGAACTGGTTTCAGAACGGGGCTTTCACGACCAGCTGCACCGCAAGACCACGCTGCTGGCAGAAGGCGTGCGCAACGCCGCCAAGGAGCACCATGTCCCGCTGGCGGTGAACCACGTCTGCGGCATGTTCGGAATTTTCTTCACTGAAGATGAGAAAGTGACCAATTTTTCCCAGGCGGCCGCGTGCAACCAGCAGCAGTTCACCGCCTTTTTCCACGCCATGCTGGACCAGGGGGTTTATTTTGCACCTTCGCCGTACGAGGCGGGATTTGTCTCCAGTGCGCACAGCCGCGAAGACATCGAGACGACCCTGGAGCTCATCAACCACGCATTCGAGAACATCTGAGCCCGCCCCCTGGTCGAGGGACCTGCCCCGCTCAGCGGTGTTTTGCCAAAAATTCCAGCACCTCGGCCTGGACCCTTTCGTCTTCGAGCAGGGCATGTCGCTGGCTCAGGTCGGCCTCGGTATAGACCACGGATTTGCTGCCGTTGTCCGGGTCCAGAAAGCCGCTACATTCCCCGCGCGTCCTCGGGCCCTGAAACCAGGGGTCCTCTGAGGCCAGCAGTGTCAGCACCGGTTCGTCTGCGGGAGCGTTGATACCGCGGTACTCGTCCCAGCCTGCATGGCAGGTCCAGGCCTCGACCACCCGGGCCCGGACCGAAGCCTTGCCGGATTGCGATCGGAAGGTGGCCGCGGTGATGCCGCCTTCACTGAGTCCCACCAGGTAAACACGACGCGCATCCACCCAGGCAAGCGTCTTGGTTTTCTCGATGGCGTAACCGGCATCGAACTGGCGCATCTTCAGGGTATCGCGGTACAGGCCGCCACGGTAATTCTCCGGATCGCAGGACTGCGGGTATTTTTTCCGCGCCAGGCTTGGTGGTGCGATCACCGCATAGCCGTTGGCGGCCAGGAAATTGATCCTCGTGTGGGTGCCCTTGCCGATCCCCGAACAGCCGTGCAGGAAGACCACCGCCGGAAATCTTTTCCCTTGCACAAACTGGAGCGTGTGCAACTCCGCTGCCGTGGTCTCGATGTGCCCGCCGCCGGAGTCCGGGATTCGCACCAGAGCCGCCTGCCACACCCGCTCCAGCTCCAGTGGATCGTTCCAGTCCGCACTTCGCATCTCCGCTGCTGGGGTGAAGGTTCTTGTACTGTTGTCCAGGCCGGAACCTGATGCCATGCCGGCAAGCAGGAAAAGCAGCAGACCGCACAGGACTGCCCCGGACACCTTGGGATGCTTTGGTCTCAGGGAGTTCACCGAACCCGGAACGGATTCATTGACACGGGCTAGCACAAGACCTGCCGCCCAGACTGTATTCGGTTATCCGGTCTCGGACTTCTGCTTCTCAAGTTCTGCACGCACCATGTCCATGTCCAGCGTCTTGGTCTTCTCGATGACGTCTTCGAGCTGCGAGGGAGACAGGGCGCCTGGCTGTGCGTAGATCAAAATTTTCTCGCGGAATATCATGAGCATCGGGATCGAGCGGATGTTGTAGGCCTGCGCCAGCTCCTGCTGATCTTCGGTGTCGACCTTGCCAAATACGATGTCTTCATGGTTCTCCGAAGCGGTCTCGAAAGTAGGAGCAAAGGATTTGCAAGGCCCGCACCACGCAGCCCAGAAATCGATGATCACCGTGTCGCTGTTCTCTATGGTTTCGTTAATGTTGTCTTTGGTCAGGGCGATCGTGCTCATCACACTCTCCTTCTCGATAGTAAAATCCCGGGTCCTGCCTGATCTTTCAAGTGGATGCACGCGTGAAAAACCCGACTTTCTGTAAACACAACATTACTGCCTGTTGCACACCGCAGTGTACCGTAGCCGAAGTGCGAATCATACTGCCCGGTTTATCAACAGGGATGTGCCCAGGGAGTCGGATGCTGTCTGCAGGCCGGCAGTTGCCCGTATGTCTTGAGTCTAGAACGGCACCCCGACCCTGAGGTCTCCGGAGTATGCGTGGCTGTCGCTGCCGAGGGCATGGCGTGCACCGAGGCCGGCCTGGAGGATCCACGGCCCGGTCTGCCACTGTGCGCCGAGGGCGAGGTGCAGGTCGTGGTCCGGGGTGCGCGCGCGCAGGCGCTCGCCGGAGACGTCTGCGGTGGTGCCGGTCTCCAGGTGATGCGCCAGATGCACGGAACCGTATAACGCCACTCCGGTGGTGGTGGTATCGGCCCTCACGCCCAGGCGGGCGCTGGAGCGTTCGGTATCCCGGAACGCGGCCCGCGCCCCGGTGGCATCGGTGAAGCCGTCAATGTCCACCTGCGTGTGCGAGACGCCCACCTGCGGGGTCAGGAAGCTGCGGGTGCCCCAGGGCAGGCGGTGCCCGGCCTCGAGCTGCAGGGCAAGACGCTCGGCCCCCACGGAGGACACCAGGCGCCCGACCGCCGCGTCATCGGAGTCGAGGTCCAGTGCATAGTCGGTCCAGGCGATCCTGCCACTCGCATAGGGCCCGCCCCCCGGGCTCCAGCGGGCCTGCAGGGATATTCCCCGGCCCTCGGCCTCGATGTCGCCGCCCTTGACCGCAGACGAGACCTCGGCGCTCCCGGAGACCCGGTGTACTGAAGCCTGCACGTTCCAGTGTTCGTTGTGCACCAGGGTGCCGCCCAGGGTCATGACCCGGTGTCCGGTGTCATACCCGGTGCCCACGGTGGAGTCCTGCGGGTCGTGCTCGCCACTATGGCCGGACACTTCCAGCCACAGCGGCAGTGCGGCAGAAAGCCGATGCGCTGCGGAGTCCGTCTGCGTGCGCAGGCCGAGCAGGAACTCCGGCAGGGCCTCGTACAGGGCGGCACGGGGTGCGTAGTCCTCGATGATCATCGGGCCGGAGGGCTCCGGTTCGGGCTCGGGATCGGGTTCAGGGTCCGGTTCGGGGTCCATGCAGTCGGGAGGTGTCCCGGTCTGGCCTTCTGCACACATGGGAGGTGGGGGCGGAGGTGTGCAGTCGGGATAGGTCCCGCTATACCCTGCCGGGCATTGGCGCGGCGGGGGTGTGACACAGTTGGGCGGGGTCCCGGTCTGACCCTCCGGACATTGCGGAGGGGGTGGTGGATTCATGCAGCCGGGGTAGTCTCCCACCTGGCCTGCTGGACACATGCCGGCTTCCTCCGTGAAGTCATTCGCATCGAAGTCGCGGTCGGCGATGACGTTCGCGGTGCGCACGCTAGTGGTGAACGGGTCCGTACTGCGGTCCACCGTGACCCCGTCCGGGCGCATCGTGACGTTCCAGGCACCGTTGCACGCCACGGGCACCGGTGCCGCTTACATCGATGGAACCGCCTACCGTGATGTTGATGCTGCGCCCCGATGTCGCCGTCCCCATGTTATAGGCCACGATGCCGTGCCCATTGGGTCCAGTGGTGGTGATGGTGTGGCCCCCACTCGTGGTGATGTCAATGTCACCCTGACTTCCTGCGTGTTGCCACCCGAGAATACCGTAACCAAATGTTCCTGCCGTGGTGATGGCACCGCCCTGCAGGTCGATTTCGATACTTCCGGTGCCCTGATGCAGCCCGTACACGCCGTGAGAAGCTGTTCCGGCCGTGGTGACGGAGCCACCCTGTACATCGATGTCAATATTTCCAGTCGATTGACTCCACCCCAGAATACCGACGGCGGAAGTATGTCCATTGGGATTAGTAGCCGTACTTTCCGTACGGACTGTGCTGTTCCGCACATCAATCGTGACATGACCTGTACCGCCAGCAAATTTATAACCATAAACACCCTCTGCACCAAGACCCCTGGTTGTCACTGCACTGTCCCTGACTGTCATGCGTGCATCGCCAAGCCCTCCCTGCCGTCTGGCCCAGATGCCGTGACCCTCTTGCCCTGTTGTAGTCACGGAAATTCCCTGGGTCATGAAAATAGCATTGCTTGCCTCGCTCGGGTCCTGATTAACATTTAGCGCAGAAGCCCCAAATGCCTGGAGTCCCGATGTATTGATCACAACACCCGTCTTCAAGTCCACGGCAGTATCGCCAGCACCCCTGTGTACGCCCCACAGGCCAAGGGCATAATCACCACCTGTGCTGATTTCGGTATTCTGCAATGTGAAGGTAATGGCGCCATCACCATCCATCTGGCCAAAGATGCCATGGGCCCTTGCACCCGTCGTATCGATTGTCGAGGCGGTGATGGTCGTGTCAGGGTTTGTCCGCCCTGAGACATTGATGTCGACATTCGCACTGCCCAGATGCCTGGCGAATACGCCTGCTGAATCCGTCCCATCCCCAGTGAAGTCGATATCGACACCCACTGCATCAACGTCGATGCCGGCAGTCGACCCGGCCTGCTCTTCACACTGGATATGGTCTCCTGCACCCGGCGTATTGCTGCACACACCTGCTGCATGGATATCCCCGATGTCGCCCAGAACTGCAAAGGTGATAAGACCAAGGGTTACAAGAACACGACAGGCCCTGACAGTCTCTTTTCTGAAAAAAGATAGGGTGGAACTACAAGATCGGGCCGACAGGAACCCTCTTACACAAGCGTGAAGTAGCGGGCTGGACTGACGACAGGTCCGGCAGGGCAGGCCAGCCCCCCCCCCCAACATTTTGAGCTACATTCCTGTGTGCCATCCTATTCGTGATCTTGAGCCACTTTCGCTTGTAAAATACAAAAAAGTGCTATGGTTAGCAAATTCAGCCCCGCCGGACAGGTAAAGTGCAATGCCCAGCACATGCCGATCCCGTCACGGCAAACTGGTTTGCGCATCTTCGATAAAGTATGATCCGGGCTGTACGTCAGTTGACGCATTGCGCGGCCGGATCCATGCAGGACAGCAAGCCCGTGCACCGAACTCAACCGACGGCTGCCTCTTTACTTTTAACCCTGTGTGGAGACCCCATGAAAGCAGTATCCAGGCACTTCGTTCTGTTTGTGTTTTCAGCAATTCTTATGACTACATCCAACGTACAAGCAGAAACCGCCACGGTAAAAATGGAAACCAGCAAGGGCACCATCGTCCTTGAACTGGATGCCGCCAATGCACCGGTCACCGTTGAAAACTTCCTCACCTACGTGAAGGAAGGATTTTATGACGGCACCATCTTTCACCGGGTCATCTCGAACTTCATGATCCAGGGGGGCGGGTTCACTTCTGACATGACCCAGAAACCCACGCATGATCCCATCCGCAATGAAGCCAACAACGGCCTCGGCAATGACACGGGCACGATTGCCATGGCGCGAACCAGTGACCCGCATTCAGCCACGGCGCAGTTCTTCATCAATGTCCGGGACAACCAGTTCCTGAATTTCTCGGGCGAGAGCATGCAGGGATGGGGCTATGCGGTGTTCGGCAAGGTCACCGAGGGCATGGAGGTCGTGAACGCCATCCGCGACGTGCCCACCACTACACTCGGAGCACTTCAGGACGTACCTGCCGAGACAGTGATCATTGAAAAAGTATCCATTGTCGAGTAATCCGTGCAGTGTACCGCAAACGGGCATACTGCCAAGATACTCCAATAATCAATTGTTTAACGCTTTTTCAGGATGTTTCAAAGAACTATGAAAGGCGAACAAAATAGCGAAAACAACAAGCTAATTACCAGTGTGAGCCTTCTGTCAGAGTGAGTCGTTACAACCCTCAACCTGAGGGCATTAGGTGATCAAATGATCGGGCAGGCACTATGCTTATCCATTGCCTGTCAGTTGCACCACCCTCAGTTGCACCACCCCATATGCGGTTGTCAGAGCGTAAATGGCGATCGACAAGGATTTGAGTTTTAAGCAGGAAGGGCAAACTTGAGCATTTTCCCGAGGACGATACATCTATTGTAGATAAGCAATTCTGGCTCACGCTGGAAGCAGACAGAAAAAGGAAGAAAGGGGGTCTTGAAACATCTTCTCAGGCTTATCCCGATAGCTGTATCGAAACCCGAACTCCTTCAGACACCTCCAAAAATGTTTTCTAGAGACATGAATTTGAGCTGTGTAATTCACAGACATTGTCTCAATCTTATGTTCTCCAAATCCTCCTTGCATAAACAAAGTTTTTGAGCCTTCTGAGTGGTCAGGGTTTAGAGATAAGGATCGTGAGCATAGGTACGGTAGCTTGAAATTTCTGGCAGATGAATGAACAGGTCTGAGGCAGAAACTTTGCTGCAGACTGCGGTTGGTAACCCAGAAGCCTATTTCCGTGACGGCCAATGGGAAGCTATAGACGCGCTGGTCAACCACCGCCAGAAGCTCCTGGTAGTACAACGCACTGGCTGGGGAAAGAGCTCTGTCTATTTCATCAGTACACGCATTTTACGTAATCGCGGTGCAGGACCAACAGTAATTGTTTCACCTCTGCTGGCACTGATGCGCAATCAGATCGAAGCAGCCAATCGTCTTGGCATCCGGGCTGAGACCATCAACTCGGCTAACCAAGACAACTGGCCAACAATCAGCCATGGTATTTTGGCCAATCAAGTTGATGCCATGTTAATTTCGCCTGAACGCCTGTTTAATGATGCATTCGTAGCAGAGGTCCTGTTGCCAGTGGCCGACCGCATAGGCTTGTTCGTCATAGATGAGGTCCACTGTATTTCTGACTGGGGCCATGACTTTCGCCCAGACTATCGCCGATTGACCAATGTTCTACTGCAGATGCCACCCAATATGCCAGTCCTTGGCACAACCGCTACAGCGAACAATCGGGTAATTCAGGATGCTCAGGCGCAACTGGGCGATATCGAAATCCAGAGAGGCACGCTGGTACGGGATAGCCTCTCCCTGCAAACACTCCGTTTGTCCGATCAGGCTGCTCGGTTAGCCTGGCTGGCGCAGTATATTCCAGAATTGCCAGGCTCCGGAATCGTCTATGCATTGACCATCCGCGATGCAGAACAGGTGGCTGACTGGTTGAATCAACAGGGAATCACAGCGCGCGCCTACCATAGCAGAGTTGACGATGAAGGCTTTGAAAACAGCACCCTGTATCGGCAGTATCTTGAAGACCTTCTTCTGGGCAATGAGGTAAAAGTGTTGGTAGCAACTACTGCATTAGGGATGGGTTATGACAAGCCGGATCTAGGTTTTGTGATTCACTATCAGGCGGCTGGTTCTGTCGTGACCTATTATCAGCAAGTGGGAAGGGCTGGGCGAGCGATCAATAACGCCTTTGGGGTACTGCTATCTGGCAGGGAGGACGAGGACATACACGAATATTTTCGCCGCAGCGCTTTTCCTGACGAGCAAGATGTCAATGCAATCCTGGGTATTTTGCAAACCCATGAGGAGTTGTCTGTGACCCAGCTTCAGCAACATCTCAACCTGAGGCGAGGGCAAATTGATAAGGTATTGAAGATACTTAGTGTGGAAAATCCGGCTCCGGTCATCAAGCATGGCAACAAGTGGCGCCGCACGCCTGTTCCTTTCGGCCTGGATCATGAGCGTATCCAGCGTTTGATGCAACAAAGAGAAGTCGAATGGCAAGAGGTTCAGGAGTACATCGACAGTAGTAGTTGCTTGATGGCTTATCTGCAAAATGCTCTGGATGATCCGGAAACGGTTGAATGCGGTCGATGTTCAGTTTGTGTGGGGGAGCCCGTAGTTAGTGCTGAAGTGGACCGCAACCTGGCGATAGCTGCAAGTCATTTTCTGAAACATGACGAGATGCCCTTCAAACCAAAAAAGCAGTCAGCCGCAGGGGCATTTCAGAATTATGGTTTTCCATATAAGCTGCCAAACGGGCTTCAAGCATCTGAGGGTCGTATTTTATCGCGTTGGGGCGATGCAGGATGGGGTGGTTTGGTAGCTGAGGATAAACATTCCGGATACTTCCGGGATGAGCTGGTGGAGGCTGTAGCAGAGATGATTGAGCGACGATGGCGGCCGGACCCTGCTCCACAAGGGGTGCCTGTGTCCCGTCATTAAACCATCCTGTGTTGGTGCCGGATTTTGCACAGCGATTGGCGGTTCGACTGAAGCTCCCTTTCATGAATGTCATCCAAAAAATTGTCAATAATGAACCACAGAAGTTTCAGCAGAACCGTTTTTATCAATGCAGGAATCTGGATGGAGTTTTTGAAGTGACCGAGAACATACCCGGGAAAACCCTGTTACTGATAGATGATGTAATCGATTCCGGATGGACGGTCACTGTCCTCGCTGCTTTGTTACGGCGTGCAGGAAGCAAAGCTGTCTATCCGGTAGCATTGGCTTCAACGAATACCGGAGCCTAAATGTCGATTTCACCCAATACCCAGGCAATTGTATTGCTGACCTCATATTTTTCAAAAACCCAAGGAGGGTCAGTAAAGCCATTGACACCGAGGGAGTGGGGACGTTTCGCATTGTGGCTAAGAGAGAAGTCGCTGACGCCGGAACATCTGATGACAGGCCACTTGGATGAATTACTGAATGGCTGGTCAGATAAGGATATTACGCTGGATCGCACTGAGGCGTTGCTGAGGCGCGGTTCCGCTTTGGCACTGGCCATGGAGAAATGGCTCCGAGCAGGAATGTGGGTCATGACAAGATCTGATCCTGATTATCCAGTGCGACTTATGCAGCGCCTTGGAGCAGCAGCACCCGCCATATTGTATGGCTGTGGAAACAAGGCATTGCTCAATGGTGGTGGATTGGCAGTGATTGGTTCCCGTAATGTGAATGATAAGGACTTTGCCTACAGCCGCGATCTTGGTGCATTGGCAGCTCGCAAGGGATATTCCATTGTTTCCGGTGGAGCGAGGGGCGTTGATGAGGCAGCCATGCTTGGCGCACTCGAAGCTGAAGGCGCGGTGACTGGTGTACTTGCTGATGGTCTTCTGCGGGCCTGTTCAGGCGTGAAGTACTGCAGATATCTGATGGCAAATGATCTCGTTCTAGTATCTCCATTTTATCCTGAGGCGGGGTTCAATGTTGGCAATGCCATGCAGCGGAACAAATACATCTACTGCCTCTCCGATTCAGCGATGGTAGTTCAGTCCGGGATGAAAGGAGGAACCTGGAGTGGCGCGATGGAAAACCTGAAGAATCAATGGGTGCCGCTTTGGGTGAAACGAAGTGCTGGTAAGTCTACTGGAAATTCTGCCATCGCGAAGGCTGGAGCAACATGGGTGTCAGCAAACATAGGAGAAATTGATTTCGAAGCATTGTGTTCAGGCAAGATGTCGGAGAAAGTGTCAAGTATAGATTTATTCAATCCGACGGTGGATGAGATGGAAGATAAAGAAGATACATGTGTGGCGTCAGCATTACTTGAGTCAAAAGCAGATTCCGTGATGGAACATGACTTGAATGCCGAGTGTGTGGCTGCCTCACCACCGGTGCCGGATAAGGGTATTGAGTTTTACGAACTGTTTCTTATCAAGATAAAAACAATTTGCAGTGACTCTCCAAAAACCCCAGCTGAACTGACTGATGCACTGGAACTGAACAAGTCTCAGCTTAATACCTGGTTAAAGAAAGCCATTGCTGATGAGAAGTTGGAAAAGCTGACGAAACCAGTCCGCTATCGGTGGATAATCAATCAACAAAGTGAATTGACTTTATTGACATGAGCTACACTGAAAACATCTCAGTTCGACACCACGATACAGTAATCCGAAAAAGTGTTACCCAAGTTTGGGATAGATTCGCGAACTCTCAACTGGAATTAGAGGATATAAAGATCAATATTTGACTAATCAGACTATTCCGAACTGGGGAAATCTACAGTTTCAAGACATGGATACAGTACTAAGTTATTGTTTTAAAATAAAAATATGCACAATATAGTATGACGCATACCCTGTTCGTCTCTGACCTGCATCTGGATCATGCGCGGCCGCACATCGCGGATGCTTTCTGCAGGTTTTTGCGCGACATCACGGACACGGATGCCCTGTATATCCTGGGGGACTTGTTCGAGTACTGGATCGGCGATGATGATCCCGCCACCGGCCTGCAGCCTGTCATCGACTCGAT
The DNA here is from genome assembly GCA_965220895.1 of Gammaproteobacteria bacterium. GTDB lineage: Bacteria > Pseudomonadota > Gammaproteobacteria > UBA4575 > UBA4575 > WTFY01. Next base: position 1,651,079 of record OZ244850.1, on the reverse strand, counting down.
CCGTGAATTGAGCCTGGGCGGTGTTCCGGTTTTTTTCGTGCACGGCAACCGTGACTTTCTCGTCGGCAAGGCATTCGAAGACTTCACCCGCTGCAAGATCCTGCAGGATGAAACCGTCGTGGACCTGTACGGAACACCTACGCTGGTCATGCACGGCGACACGCTGTGCACGGACGACGTCGCCTACCAGAAATACCGGGCCAAGGTACGCAACCGGTGGGTTCAGCAGGCCGTATTGCTGCTCAGCACCAAGCAGCGCCTGAAGATGGCGCAACGGCTACGCGAGAAGAGCATCTCCGCCACCCGCGACAAGCCGTCCGAAATCATGGATGTCAGCGAAGACACCGTGCGGCAAACGATGCGCAGGCACAAGGTGCGGCACCTGATTCACGGACACACCCACCGACCGGGCATTCACGACTTCACCATCGACGGAAATGCCTGCAAGCGTATCGTGCTCGGCGACTGGTACGAGCAGGGCAGCGTGCTGAGGTGCGCTCCCGGGGCCATGGGCCTGGAAACGCTCCAGGCCTAGCCTTTTTCCAGGGCCGCCAGCTCGGACTCCGAAAACCCCGCCTTGCGCCGCGCTTCCCGATGAAGCGGCTTTTGCACGCGCCCCGTGTAGTACCGGGTCAGCAGCCTCTGGAACGTGGGCTCCGGTTCCAGGTCGTGTTTTTCGCAAGCATACCGGAACCAGCGCGAGCCGATCGCAACGTGGCCGATTTCCTGCTCGAGGATGACTTCCAGGATGTCCGCGGTCTTCCCGTCTCCATGGGCTCGCAGTTTTTGAATCATGCCCGGGGTGACATCCAGGCCGCGTGCCTCGAGCACGCGGGGAACCAGCGCCATGCGCGCCACCAGGCTGTCGCGCGTTTTGACAGCCATGGTCCATAAACCGTCGTGGGCATCGAACTCGCCGTAATCAAAGCCGACTTGCTGCAAGCGCTCACGTAGCATCAGGAAGTGCTGGGCTTCCTCCTCAGCCACGCGACTCCAGTCCAGGTAATACGCTCGCAGTAGCCCCTGGAAGCGGTACAGGGCATCGAGGGCGAGGTTGATCGCATTGAACTCGATGTGCGTGATGGCATGAATGAGGGCCGCGCGCCCGCGCTCGGTGTTCAGGCTTCGCCGGGCGACATCCTTGGGGGCGACCAGCCTCGGGCGCGCAGGCCGACCCGGGTGCTCGATAGGTTCGATATCGGGCGTGGGTGCCATATCGAGAGTCCCCTCACGCATCTGCCGGGCGAGCCCGAATACGGCCTCGCATTTTTGCGATGGATCGCTACACACCAGGCAGTCGTAGGCAGCCTGGGAGACCGATGCCGCAGGGGCTGAGTCAGAAATCGCCGGACTATTCACTGATGATGACCAGTGAGGAGACTTCCAGGCGGTCGAACAGGTCCATGACGTCCCGGTTTTTCATGCGCACGCAGCCGACGGAGGCCGGCTGGCCGATCAGGCCTTCCTCATGAGTGCCATGGATGTAGATGTAACGCGCGTGGCTGTCCACACCGCTGCCCTGGTTGACCCCCTCTTCCAGCCCGGCCAGCCAGAGAATCCTGGAAGTGATGAGCTCCTGGTCGGTACGGGTTTCCCCGGATTCGATTACAGCGGTCTGGTGCGTACGCTTTCTTGACCGGAAGATCTCGGCGAATCCGGCATCCCCGCCAATCTTCTCGGCCACGCTATGGACTCCGCGCGGGGTCTTGTAGGAGTCCTGCTCTTCTCCGGTGCCGTAGCGGGAGGTGGACACCGGGTAGGTGTCCAGGCACGCCTCCCCTTCCAGGACGTAGAGCCTCTGCTCGCTGACCTCGACGAGGGCGGCGGGATGGTTCGCATGCTGCGGATACCGCTCGCATGCCTCGGCATACCGGGCTAGCAGCTTGGGACTTGGCTCGGCGGCCTGCATGTGTCAGCCGTTTTTCTCAAACGCTGTTGTGCAGGTCGATGCTCGCATATTCCTTCTCGCGCTCCTGCTGGGTCTTGTCGTTTCGCACGATTTCCAGGTTTTCGAAATAGCCCTCTTCCACGCCGGTGATGTAGTCGCCATCGAACATCGATGTGTCAAACGCATCCAGTTTCGGGTTCCCCTGGCGTACCGCCGCCACCAGGTCATCCAGTCCCTGGTAGACCAGGCGATCGGTCTGGATCTCCTTGCCGATCGAATCCACGTCCTTGTTGTAGGCGATCAACTCATTGCGTGCCGGCATGTCGATCCCGTAGATGTTCTGGTACCGGATCGGAGGCGAGGCGGAGGCGAAATAGACCTTGTGGGCCCCGGCGTCCCGGGCCATCTGCACGATCTCGCGCGAAGTCGTGCCGCGCACGATGGAATCGTCGATCAGCAGGACATTCTTGCCCTTGAACTCGAGCCCGATGGGGTTGAGCTTCTGGCGCACCGACTTCTGGCGCAGCGTACTGCCTGGCATGATGAAGGTCCGCCCGATATAACGGTTCTTGATAAATCCCTCGCGGTACTTGACGCCCAGGAGGTAGGCGATCTCGATCGCCGCCGTGCGGCTCGTATCCGGGATGGGCATGACGACATCGATATCATGGTCCGACCACTCACGCTTGATTTTCTTGGCAAGCTTCTGGCCCATGCGCATGCGCGCCTTTTGCACGAAGATGTCATCGATGATCGAATCCGGGCGGGCAAAATAGACATGCTCGAATATGCAGGGAGACTGCTGGGATTCGGGCGCACACTGCCGGGTGTGGATCTTCCCCCCGACATCGATGAAAACGGCTTCCCCGGGGGCGATGTCGCGCACGAGGCTGTAGTCGAGCGCATCGAGCGCCGCGCTTTCCGAGGCCACCATGGACTCCATGCCATGACGGGATTCCCGCACCCCGTACACCAGGGGCCGGATGCCGTGGGCATCGCGAAAGGCGATGATGCCGCAGCCGGTGATCATGGCCACCACGGCATAGGCACCCTTGCAGCGGCGGTGCACGCCCTCCACGGCGGCGAATATGTCCTCCGGTCCCAACCGCAGGGTCTGCTGGTTGGCCAGTTCGTGGGCCAGCACGTTCAGCAGGATTTCCGAGTCCGAATCCGTGTTCAGGTGGCGGCGGTCCTCGCGAAACAGTTCCTTTTTCAGTTGCTCGGTATTGACCAGGTTGCCGTTGTGTCCGAGCGAGATACCAAAGGGCGAATTCACGTAAAGGGGCTGGGCTTCGGCAGAGGAGGATGAGCCTGCCGTGGGATAGCGCACGTGCGCAATGCCCATGGTGCCTTTCAGGCGCTCCATGTGCCGGCTGTGGAACACGTCACGCACCAAGCCGTTGGCCTTGCGCTGGTAGAGCCGGCCATCGCTGTAGGTGACGATGCCCGCCGCATCCTGACCGCGGTGCTGCAGCACCAGCAGCGCATTGTACAGGGCCTGGTTGACGTCCTGGTGGGATACGATTCCGGCAATACCGCACATAATCAATGAATCCTTGACTGCATCAGAACAGGTACAACGAGGCCTGGGTTCCCGCCTCGTCAAACAAAAAATACTTCGCGTATTCCGGGGGGATAAACCGGATTACTTCCTGTGCAGCGGTCTCGAACCAGGGCAGTATCCGCGAAGTCTCCCAGATCTCGGTTCGCGGAAAACTGGTCATGGCGGCCACCAGGACCACCAGCACCACGATGGCCCCGCCCCGTACCAGGCCGAACATGGCCCCCAGGAGCCTGTCAATGCCGCGCAGCAGGGGCAGCCGGGTCACCTTGCCCAGCAGGTGGTTCAGCAAGGCCCCTGCAATCAGCACGCCGACTCCGATCACGGCAAAGGCAATGCTTGCACGCAGCTTGCTCAACACGATTTCTGCTCCCCCGAGACTCAATGTGGTCTCGTCAATGTCAGCAGGCAAGTACAAGGCCAGTTGCTCAAAATAATTCATCGCCAGCCAGGCTGCCAGGACCAGGCTCGTCAATGAAATCGCCTCCTTCACGAACCCCCGGAACATCGCGACCACCACAGACACCAGCAGGATGATCATGATCCCGATATCAATCCATGAAAATTCCATACGTGGCGCTCTCCGCAGTCTGTGCGCGTTTCATCCCGGGGCCGGAGCATGCAAGCCTTCCACTGCTGTGAATTTCCGGTCTAGGGATGCGGGGTTACAAAGGCTCCTTTGATGCCCTGGTCTTTCTCGATTTTCGCACGCAACTGATCGGCATTTTCACGTTTGAGTTCGGGTCCGACCCTGACCCGGTAAAGCACTTTACCCTTTCTCTCAAACTTCTCCGTGAACGCCGGAAAATCGCCCGCGATCAGTTTTTTCTGCAGGTCAAGCGCCTTGCCTTTTTCCTCGAATGCAGCCACCTGCACGGCCCAGCCACTTAATGAGGGACGCGGCGTAATCTTGCTGGCCATAGCTTCCAGTACCTTGGGTTCGGCTGGCGGTTTAGCCTTTTGCGGTGCCGGTTGTTCCACCGGCTCGGGTTTCTCAACCGGTGCGGCCACGATCTTGGGTTCGCTCTTTTTTTCAGCGGCAGGCAGGGAGTCCAGCTGCTTGGGATCAGGCAACTCGCTTTCGAAATTGAACTTCGGCGGGTCCAGTGACAATTCCGCCTCAACCACGGCCGATTCCTTGCGGCCCGACCCGTCCAGCAGCATCGGTACGAAGATGACTGCAAGTGCGATAAGAACCACGGCGCCGATCAGGCGCTGCTTCATGAGTGTCTCCATGCCTTACCCCGCCTCCGGCTTAGTTGAGCCTGTCCCGCCATTGTGAAAAGCGCACGATTATATCTCCAAGCTTAATACTTCTGCCACCGTCAGGAAAGAACCAAACACCACGATCCGGGAAGTATCGCAGGCGTTCTTTTTGGCAGCCTGCCAGGCCCGGGATACGGAAGGATAGGCCTGCACGAGCGCATCGGAGTCCAGCTGCTCAATACGCTTTTGCAGATCCGCACAGTCCAGGGAGCGCTCGGAGTCCAGTTCCGAGATGTACCATTCGTCGATCTGCTCGTGCACCGAGCCGATGATCCCCTCCACGTCCTTGTCCTCGAGTACGGCAAACACGGCGTAGGTGCGCGAAGCCGGCCTCAGTTCCTGGAGGTTGCCGCCGAGGACTTTTGCGCTGTCCAGGTTGTGCGCCACATCAAAGATCATCTCGCACTTGCCCGCAACGCGCTGGAACCGTCCTGCCAGACAGATGTTCTGCAACCCCTGCTCCACGCTTTCGCGCTGCACGGGCAGTACCTCATCGAGGCACTGGATGCTCATCAACGCCGCAGCCGCATTGGCGACCTGTACATCGCCGTACAGGTTCGGTACCGGCAGCCCGTCCCAGTCGAACTTCTTGCTTTTAAAGCTCCAGCGTCCACCGCTCTCCTGTCGGTAGGAAAAATCCTCACCCACGAGATGCAGCCGGGAACCGATGTCTTTGGCATGCTTCAGCAGGCTTTGGGGCGGCTCGCTGTCCCCGCAGACGGCGGGCTTGTCCGCGCGGAAAATCCCGGCCTTTTCCAGACCGATGGATTCCCGTGTGGACCCCAGCCACTGCACATGGTCCAGGCCGACGCTCGAGACGATCGCCGCATCGGCATCATAGATGTTGACGGCATCCAGGCGCCCGCCAAGGCCCACCTCGAAAATTGCCACATCCAGCTCCAGGGTGCTGAAGATCTGCATGGCGGCCAACGTGCCAAACTCGAAGTAGCTCAGGCTGAGATCGCCCCGGGCCTGATCCACCAGGTCAAAGGCGGCACACAGCGGGGCGTCCTCGACGTTCTGCTTACCGATCCGGATGCGCTCGTTGTAATGCAGCAGGTGAGGCGAGGTATAGGCCGCTACACGGTACCCGGCCTGGTGATAGATGGATTCCAGGATCGCGGTGATCGAACCCTTGCCGTTGGTGCCGGACACCATGACCACCTGAAAATCGGGCTGCATGATGCCGAGGTCATGGGCCACCCGGGCCACACGGTCCAGCCCCAGCTTGATCTTCTCGGAATGCAGGGTCTGCTGCCAGTCCAGCCAGTCTTGGAGGTGTTCGAATCGCAAAACGTGTAGGTCCGCGGGATAGTTCGGGGGATGCGCTGCTCAGGAGGCGTTAGACGAGAGGCCCGCCACTCGGACCATCGACCGGATTCCAGGCAAGTGCCACCATCGGCGATTTACTTGTGCAGTAAAATGCACAATATCCGGTGCACCTCGTCGCGCAGGTTCTTGCGCTCGACAATCATGTCCAGGGCACCGTGTTCAAGCAGGAATTCGCTGCGCTGGAAGCCTTCGGGCAGGGTCTCTCGCACGGTTTGCTCGATCACCCTGGGTCCGGCAAACCCGATCAGCGCCTTGGGCTCGGCAATGTTGACATCCCCGAGCATGGCCAGACTGGCGGATACACCGCCCATGGTCGGGTCGGTCAGTACCGAGACAAAAGGAATGCGCTGGCTTCGCATGCGGTCCAGCACGGCACTGGTTTTTGCCATCTGGAACAGGGACATGAGCGCTTCTTGCATGCGCGCGCCGCCGCTTGTGGAAAAACAGACCAGGGGGACGGAATCCTGCAGGGCTCGCTGCGCGCCCCGCAGAAAGCGCTCGCCGACGACCGAACCCATGGAGCCGCCGATGAAGCTGAACTCGAACGCTGCGGCCACCACCGGAAGTTCTTTCAGGCATCCCTTCATGACCAGCAGAGCCTCGACTTCCTTGGTGGCTTTCTGTGCGCCGGCCAGGCGGTCCTTGTACTTCTTGCTGTCCCTGAATTTCAGGAAATCCTTGGGCTCGATGTCGCGCCCGATCTCTTCGAGGGGACTCTCGTCCAGGAAGGCCTGCAGTCTCGTGCGTGCCCCGATACGCATGTGGTGGTTGCATTTGGTGCACACCTGAAGGTTGCGCTCCAAGTCCGAACGGTACAGGACCGCACCGCAGTTCGTGCACTTGTCCCAGAGTCCCTCCGGAACCTTGCCCTTGCCCGTACCTTCCGTACGGATCCTGGAAGGCATCAGTTTCTCCAGCCAGCTCATGGGTACTCAGGCATTTGCGGACCGGTCTGCATCGGCAAGGCCGCTGTCCAGGGCTTCACGCAGTTCCTTGAGCAGGGCCGCTACTTTTTTCTTCATGGTGTCCGGGTCCGAGAGATGGGTCTCGATCTGGCGGATCAGGGCGCTGCCGACAATGACGGCATCGGCAACGGAAGCGACGTGCCTGACACTTTTCGCATCCTGAACACCGAACCCGACACCCACGGGCAAGGTCGAATGCTGCTTGATTTCACGGACCTTGTTCTTGACTTCCGAGATATCCATATGACCCGCACCGGTGACCCCTTTCAGGGAGACATAATATATAAGTCCGGAAGAGGCCTCACAGATTTTTTTGATGCGCGCCTCACTGGTGGTCGGGGCAATCAGGAAAACCGTGTCGATGCCCTGTTGCCGATAGGTCTCAAGCGCCGGACCCGCCTGTTCGACCGGAAGGTCCACGGTCAGCACGCCATCGGCCTGGCTTTGCCTGGCCAGGCGGGCAAACTCCGGGGTGCCGAGCACCTCCACCGGATTCTGGTAGCCCATCAGGATGACCGGGGTGCGGGAGTCGCGCTCCCTGAAGTGCCCCACCATGTCCAGGGTGTCCCTCAGGCTGGTGTTGTGGGCCAGCGCACGCTCACAGGCCGCCTGGATCACCGGTCCGTCCGCCATCGGGTCCGAAAAAGGCACGCCCAGCTCGATCATGTCCGCCCCGGCCTCCACCAGGGTATGCATCAAGGCCACCGTTTGTCCCGGATGGGGGTCTCCTGCAGTGATGTAGGGAACCAGTGCCTTGCGGCCCTGCCCTGCCAGGGCATCGAAACATTCCTGGATCCGGCTCACAGCTCGATGCCTTCGATGTCGGCCACCGTGTTGATGTCCTTGTCGCCTCGCCCGGAAAGATTGACCACGATGGTCTGCTCTGTGGTCATCCCGGCGGCCAGTTGCAGGGCATAGGCCAGCGCATGGCTGCTTTCCAGGGCGGGAATGATGCCTTCGACCCGGGTCAGCTCGTGGAATGCCCCCAGCGCCTGCTCATCGGTCACGGATTCGTACTGCACCCGGCCGATATCCTTGAGCCAGGCGTGTTCCGGGCCCACGCCCGGGTAATCGAGGCCGGCGGAGATCGAGTGAGTTTCAATGATCTGGCCGTTTTCATCTTCCATCAGGTAGGTGCGGTTGCCGTGCAGCACCCCGGGCTGTCCGGTGTTCAGCGGTGCGGAGTGCTTTTGCGTATCCAGGCCCAGCCCGGCGGCTTCAACACCGTACATTTGCACCTGCTCATGCGCCAGGAACGGATAAAACAGGCCGATGGCGTTGGAGCCGCCGCCGACGCAGGCGACCAGTGCATCCGGCAGGGACCCGGTCATCGCCTCAAGCTGGGTCTTCGCCTCGCGGCCGATGACCGTCTGGAAGTCGCGCACCAGCACCGGATACGGGTGGGGGCCGGCCACCGTGCCGATGATGTAGAACGTGGTGTCGACATGGGTGACCCAGTCACGCAGGGCCTCGTTGAGCGCATCCTTCAGGGTCCTCGAGCCCGAGCGCACCGGCACCACCTCGGCCCCCAGAAGCCGCATGCGGTAGACGTTCGGTGCCTGGCGGCGGATATCTTCCTCGCCCATGTAGACGACGCATTCAAGGCCCAGGCGTGCAGCGACCGTGGCCGTGGCCACCCCGTGCTGGCCGGCGCCGGTCTCGGCAATGATTCGGGACTTGTTCATGCGCTTGGCGAGCAGGGCCTGGCCGACCGTGTTGTTGATCTTGTGAGCACCCGTATGGTTCAGGTCCTCGCGTTTCAGGTAAATCCGTGCACCTCCGCATTTCTCGCTGAGCCTCTCGGCAAGATACAAAGGGCTCGGCCGGCCCACGTAATGGCTGAGATCCGCCTCGAATTCAGCCACGAAGCCGGGATCCTCACGGAACTTGAGATAGGCGGCCTCAAGCTGTGCCAGGGGCTCGATCAGGGTTTCCGCCACGTAGCGCCCGCCGTATTCACCGAACATCCCCGCGCGGTCCGGAACCTGCGCAAAGTCCGCACCCTCAGGGCGTTCGGGAGCTTTACTGGCCATGCCTGGCCTCCGCAACGAAGTGTTTCATCTTCTCGGCATCCTTTTCCCCGGGGGCGGACTCGATGCCACTGCTGACATCGACCGCGTAGGGCTGAACCTCACGCACCGCCTGGGCGACGTTCTCGGGCGTGAGTCCCCCGGCCAGCAGGACGGGCCGCCCCAGCGATCCTGGGATCTCGCGCCAGGCAAAGGTTTTCCCCGTCCCGCCCATCTCTCCGCTTGCATGACTGTCGAGCACGAATCCCGAGGCGGATGCAAAGCCGTTGCAAAACTCGGCAATCGAATCCGTACTGCCCATCGGCACCGCTTTCAGGTAAGGGATGCCGAACTGACGGCAAAATCCTTCATCTTCGCTGCCATGAAACTGCAGCAGGTGAAGCGGTGTACGGCGAAGGACCTCCTCGACGTCCCCGGCCACGGCATCCATGAACAGGCCTACGGACATGATAAACGGCGGCATCAGCTTGATCAGCCGTGCGGCATGCTCGGGAGTGAGGCCTCGAGGGCTCTCGCCCACGAACACGAAGCCCAGCGCATGGACACCCAGCTCAACCGCACGGTGCACATCCTGCTCACGGGTCATTCCACAAAATTTTATCCGGGTCGGCATGCCTCTTATTCCTCGTTCCTGCGTGTTCCGTCCGTTCCGATCGCAGGCCATTGTACTGCAGGGTCCAGGCCGTACTTGCCATCATACTGCACTTTGACCAGGTACAAGCCGGCGGCCGGGGCGGTCACGCCCCCCAGGGTGCGGTCGCGCCTCTCCAGCACCGTTTTCGCCCAGGCGGCCTCCTGCTCGCCCTTGCCGACCGCCATCAGCACGCCGGCGATGTTTCGCACCATGTGATGCAGGAATCCGTCCGCCAGGATATCCACGAATATGAACTCACCCCGTCGCTGCACGATCAGCTGGTGCACGGTTCGAACCGGACTTTTTGCCTGGCAGGTCAGGGCCCGGTAGGAAGAAAAATCATGGGTGCCTTGCAAACACTGCGCAGCCTCCTGCATGCACTCACTGTCCAGCGCCTGATGCACCCAGGTGACCCGCTCCCGAAGCAGGGCCGGACGTGTCGGGCGGTTCAGGATCACGTACCGGTACCGTCTCGAGATGGCCGAGTAACGGGCATGGAAGTCCTCTTGCACGGCGCGGACCCACAGCACGGATACCGAATCGGGCAAGTGCGTATTCACCCCCAGCACCCAGGACCGGGCAGTGCGCTCGGCCGGACTGTCGAAGTGAACCACCTGCTCGGTGGCATGGACGCCCGTGTCCGTGCGTCCTGCGGCATGCAGACCGACCGGCGCATTCGCGACACTGGAGACCGCCTGTTCGAGTACCTGCTGTACCGTGCTCGAATCCTTCTGTCGCTGCCAGCCACAAAACGGGCTGCCGTCATATTCGATGCCAAGGGCTATGCGCATTGCAAAAAACTGTCAAAAGACATGGGCCAGAAAAGCAGGCAATCATACAGGAAGTGCGAACCCGCGTGCCCCGAACCCGAATTCCCCGGCTAGCGGCGCTGAAGCCGCCTTCGCAGCCTTTCCACCCGCCTGCGGTTGACGCCCAGGTCATAGAACCCGTACCTGGACGCGGAGCCCACGTGGATCACATGGTCTTGCGGGCAAAGAAGGCATTTCAGGTCATCGGGAAACCGGAAAACGAGTGTGCGGCAAAGTACGTGAATATAATTATCGCTCGCCTCGAGAATCTCCGTGCGCGGCATCTTCTCAAGCAACTCCTTCACACGGGCAAAGGTACGCTCCGGGGTCTCCCCGCATGGCAACGGATCGATGTAATGAAAGCGCGAGGTGCCGTCCTGGCTGCAGACGTAGTTTGGCTGGATTGTGTGTTTTACGAGTGACGTTGTACGGGTCATTGGCTCTGGTTTTCCGGGTTGCTTTACCGTTGCCTCACACCCGGCTGCATACCCATACCTTGAGATTTTATGTGATGTCTCAGGCCAAGTCACAGGACAACGAGCCACGCGCGTAGTAGCGGTTAGCTGAAAGATAAGCCTGGTTTAAAAGTATCGTCTATTCAGATATCTATGGATAACCTGCATAGTCATTAGAGCAGTTCTTCAAGCGCATCCCGCTGTGCTGCGTGCTTCTCGGGATTGCTTCTTTTCAGCTTTTCGAGATTCATCAGTCTCCAACGGACAGCGGGAAGTTGTCCGGCCCCCGGGAGACCAATCAGGCTAAAGTCAGGCTCAGCATCATGGAGCGAAAGAAGGAAAGCCGAGATATCTCCTGTCAGGCGGCGCTGAATATCTTTGTGCAATTGCTCCTGAGCCTCAATGAGAGCATCCATAGACACAAACTCTCGCGTCATTCCGATGAAGTGGTTGTTGTACTGTTCCTCACTTAATCGCATATTCGGTGCCAGCAGTTCATGCATGGGTCGGTTTGAACTCGCCACATAAACCATGAATACACGGAACAGCTCATCCGTTATTCCTTCGTTTTCATACAAAAGTTTAATGTCAAAAAGATCACGAGGGTGCTGACGGTCCAGGGCAGCATGCAGCTTGCCACCATACAGATCTTCAAATGCCAGAACATTCATCTCCACAAAAGCAAAATTATCCGTTACGCCCTCTGATGTGGTCATACTCTGCGGCGAATACACTGTTCCACGAGTTACGGGAGAGGTTTCGAGTTTCACCTGCGCTTGGCCGCTGCGCATCACGATCTGCGTGTCATTGCCACCGCCGCCAGCCATAGGCCGAACTCGTATGTGCGGATGGTGGTCAGCAATTGCCGCAATGATGCGGCCAAGCGTCGTTTCTATATCCCTTAACGCAGTTGCTCGATCACTGGTCGGGAGGTAAGTGAGATCGATGTCTACAGAGAGGCGCGGCATGTCCCTGTAAAACAGGTTGATGGCCGTGCCGCCCTTGAGGGCGAAGACTTCTTCCCTGGCAATCTCAGGCAATACGTTCAGAATTAAATGAACTTGCCCGGCATATTGCTCATACAGTGACATGTCCTTTCTGCTCCTTCATAGGCACCAGATTCCTTGGCACAGAAATATGGTATTCAGGGTGGATCTTCCCGCCTTTCGTCAAGGCACGTGGCCCAGAGCCAAAGTCAATTCGTGAAGTATCCAGATGTTTGCGCCATGAATGCTGGTGCCTGTCTGCAAACACAAAGAACAGACGACGCACCTTTATGCTCCGGCAATCCTTGAGCAGTCCCATCAAACGTTTGGGGCGCAATGTCGTCAGCCCTTCAAAAATTTTGTCGAGGTTGCTGAAACTTGCATGGTTCGGTAATTCATCGAGCACTTCAAGGACAGCACGTTCTGGCGACGAGGCCCTGATCGGCCATGGCCACATGCCCTGGCTGATCTCACCGAGATCGTCCTGGCTTTCCTTGAACAGCGTGCGTGAATGCAAAATGATCTGCTTGTGCACAGGCAGCCGTTTCAGCCATGAGGGTGCCAAGCCGTAGAAATGGACGCGGCGCGGATTACCAAAGCTGAGGTAGTGGGTATAGCCTGCCAACTCGAGCGCGCTCTCACCGCCGAGGTGGATGTCATACTCCAAAATCCGTTGAAGCGAGAGCAGGACAGCTTGCCAGGAATCTTTGGCACTGCCCTCCATGCCCTCAGACAGTGGGCGACGATATACACCCCGGATGACCCGCTCCAGCCAGCCACGGCCCACATAACCGTGGATCGACTTGGGGTCGGCGCCTTGCGCTCTCAGCCAAGGCGTATCCACGAGGTAACCGGGCGGGACTTTGTCCAAAAGAGGTTTTAATCTTTCCTTTCTTTGATGTTTCATAGCCATTAAACTAACATATTTTCAAAAATACATCTAGAAAAATTTTGAATTATCTTTTTTATAATGGTTATCAGCCCTTTAATATAGTTTATACTAAAATCATACATCATTGCCTGAGGCCATGACGGAGCGTAAATGATAAAGGCCAGGTTTGTCTGCCTCGAGCACCACAAATAGCATGCCGCAAGGCATGCGGACGGGCCGCTTCACCTGGGATTCACTTGGACACCGGCCGGTTTTCGGCCCGGTTTATTGCGTGCAGGATGCGATCCAGCTGGCGGGCCGTGAGCACGCGCTTCAGGTAGCCCAGCAGGTAGGTCGGCACGGTCACGTAGTAGTGCGCCTTTGGGCGCTTCGCTTCCAGGGCATGGATAACCTTCTTCACCACGGCATCGGCCGGCAGCGTGAAGGGCGTGGCACTGTCGTCCGCCGCGAGACGTTCTTCAATGACCGGATAGACTTCCCGGTGGGCACTCCTGGACGGATCGATGTTGGCCTTGAAGGCCGCATACGCGTTTTCCCGAAAGCGGCTGCTGACGGGCCCGGGCTCAATCAGCGACACGTAGACGCCTGACCCGGCAAGTTCTAGTCTCAGGGTGTCGGTCAGGCCCTCGATGGCATACTTGCTGGCCACGTACGCGCCACGGTAGTGCAACGCCACGAGGCCAAGCAGCGAACTGTTCTGGATGATACGTCCGGTGCCATTAGCGCGCATGAAGGGCAGGAGACGGCAGGTCAGGTCATGCCAGCCCAGCACATTGGTTTCCAGTTGCGCCAGCAATACGTCGCGGGACAGGTCCTCGACGGCACCCGGTTGCCCGTAGGCGCCATTGTTGAACAGCCCGTAGACGTTTTCACCTGTTCGCTTTAGCACCTCTTCTGCCAGCGCCGACACACTCACTGGATCCCCCAGGTCCAGGGCGAGGGCTTCAAAGCCGTCTTTCTCAAGCTGGTCCAGGTCCTGGGCCTTGCGCGCGGTGGCCAGCACACGGTACCCACGCTCGGACAGCATTTCGGCGGTCCGTCGCCCGATGCCGCTGGAACAGCCGGTGATCACTACGTTTCGCTTGATCACAGGTCTCTCACTGCTTGTCTTGTGCTTGGATCACGATATGCTGACCGGAATCCGTGCGTGGTGACCTGTGCCCTCAGATATATTTCTGGACCAGGATTTCTGCGATCTGGATGCTGTTCAGGGCCGCTCCCTTTCTCAGGTTATCGCTGACCACCCACAGGTTGAGCCCACGCGGGTGCGAGATGTCTTCACGAATGCGCCCGACATACACGGCATCAGTGCCATCCCCTTCGGTCACGGCCGTGGGGTAGCCGCCATCCTTTCGGTCATCCATCACCTGGATGCCCGGGGCACCGGCCAGCAGTTGCTTGGCCTGCTCCGCAGACAGCGGGGCTTTCAATTCGAGGTGGACGGCCTCGGAATGACCGTTGACCACCGGGATACGCACCGTCGTGGGATTCACCTGGATCGAATCATCGCCCAGGATCTTGCGGGTCTCCCACACCATTTTCATCTCTTCCTTGGTGTAGCCGTTGTCCATGAACACGTCGATGTGCGGCAGCGCATTGAAGGCAATCTGTTTCGGGTACACCTCGCAGTCCACCGAGGACCCGTCGATGATATTGCGGGTCTGCTGGTCCAGCTCGTCGATGGCCTCCTTGCCGGTGCCGGACACGGCCTGGTAGGTCGCCACGTTCACGCGCTCGATGCCGACCGCATCATGAATGGGCTTGAGGGCCACCACCATCTGGATGGTCGAGCAGTTCGGGTTGGCGACAATTCCGCGGCTCGTGTAGTCCGCGATCTGCCCGGCATTGGCCTCCGGGACCACCAGCGGGATGCTGTCCTCGTAGCGAAACTGCGAAGTGTTGTCGACCACGACGCAGCCCTGGGAAGCAGCCTTCGGCGCATATTCCTTCGAGATGCCGGCACCGGCGGAAAAGAGCCCGATTTGCGTGTCGGAAAAATCAAACTCCGCCAGGTCACCGACCTCGATTTCCTGGTCCTTGAAAGCGACTTTCCTGCCGGCGGAACGGCTGCTTGCCAGCGCATGCACCTGGTTCACCGGAAAGTCTCTTTGCGCGAGGATGGACAGCAACTGCTCGCCGACCGCCCCGGTCGCACCCACGACTGCAACGTTGTATTTTTTCATGGCTGGTTCAGTTTTCCCGTGATTGATCCGACAGTGCACGGACCACGGAATCGCCCATCTCCCGGGTTCCGATGCCCTGCCGCGCGGAATATACAATATCCGGCGTTCGAAGTCCCTCGCCAATCACCTGGCGGACTGCCTGCTCAATGCGCTGCGCAAGCTGCGGCTCGTCCAGGCTGTAGCGCAACATCATCGCGGCCGAAAGGATGGCCGCCAGCGGGTTGGCCACGTCCTGGCCGGCGATATCGGGAGCCGAGCCGTGCACGGGCTCGTACAGGCCCTGGTCCGTACTGTTCAGCGAAGCGGACGGCAACAGGCCGATCGATCCGGTCAGCATGGCCGCGATATCGGAGAGGATGTCGCCGAACATGTTCTCGGTCAGCACGACGTCGAACTGGTTCGGATCGCGAACCAGCTGCATGGCCGCATTATCGACGTACATGTGGCTCAGGGAGACCTCGGGAAACTGTCGGTGCACCCGGTCCACGACTTCGCGCCACAGCTCGGACACCTCCAGCACGTTGGCCTTGTCCACCGAGCAAAGACGCCGGTTCCTGCGCTGTGCGATCTGGAAGGCCATCTGTGCGATGCGTTCGATCTCGCTTTCATCGTAGACCAGCGTATTGAATCCCTGGCGAAGCTCTCCCTCAAGGCTGCGAATGCCCCGCGGCTCACCGAAGTAGAGCCCTCCGGTCAGTTCACGAACGATCATGAGATCGAGACCCGCCACGCGCTCCGCTTTCAGCGAAGAGGCATCGGCCAGCTCGGCGAACAAAATCGCCGGGCGCAGGTTCGCAAACAGGCCGAGTTCTGCACGCAGGCGCAACAGTCCCTTCTCCGGTCGCAACTCGCGCTCGATGTGATCGAACTGCGGTCCGCCGACCGCACCCAGCACCACGGCATCGGCGGCCCGGGCAAGCTCCAGGGTCTCTTTGGGCAGCGGGTCTCCACTCGCCTCATAGGCGCAGCCGCCGATGAGCGCTTCCTCGAGTTCGAGGGCAGCGCCGTGTTCGTCAACGAGAAAGGTCAGTACCTTGCGGACCTCGGCGATGACTTCCGGGCCGATGCCGTCTCCCGGCAATAACAGTACCTTGTGCATGGGTCAGTAAAAAATCCGGTTGCCAAAAATATCAGGGAAAGAGCCAGGGACAGGCCTGTTTCATCCGGTCCTCGTAGGCCCTGATCTTGTCTTCGTGCTGCAGCGTGATGTCGATCTCATCATAGCCGTTCAGCAGGCAGTGCTTGTGAAACGCACTGATTTCAAAGGAAAAAACCCGGTTGTTTTCATCCTGTACCACCTGCTTCTCCAGGTCCAGCGTACAGGCGTACGCGGGGTCTCGTGCGACCTGATCGAACAGGTCGTCCACTTCCCCTGCCTGCAGGGTAATCGGCAACAGACCGTTTTTATAGCTGTTGCTGCAAAAAATATCGGCGAAGCTCGAGGCGATCACCGCCCGGAAACCGTAGTCCAGCAGGGACCATACGGCGTGTTCGCGCGAGGACCCGCATCCAAAGTTCTCCCGCACCAGCAAGACCTCGGCGCCGCTGTAGGCCGCCTGGTTGAGGACAAAGTCGGAATCCGTTCGGCGCCGCCCAGGGTCGCTGTCCAGGGTGCCCGGATCCAGGTAGCGCCAGTTATCGAACAGGTACTGACCGAACCCCGTGCGCTTGACTGACTTCAGGTACTGCTGCGGAATGATGGCGTCCGTGTCCACGTGGCTGCGATCAAGCGGCAACAGCGTGGTCTTGATGCGGGTAAAGGGTTTCATGACATCCACTTCCTGACATCGACAAAATGACCGTGCAGGGCCGCGCCGACGGCCATCACCGGGCTCACCAGGTGGGTGCGCCCGCCCTTGCCCTGGCGCCCCTCGAAATTCCGGTTGGAGGTGGAGGCGCAACGCTCGCCCGGGCCCAGCTGGTCCGCATTCATGCCGAGACACATCGAACAGCCCGGCTCGCGCCACTCGAACCCGGCCGACTTGAAGATCCGGTCCAGGCCCTCTTCCTCGGCCTGGCGCTTCACCAGTCCCGAACCCGGCACCACCATGGCCAGCTTGATGCTGGGGGCCACGGTGCGATCCCGGATCAGTCCGGCGGCTTCGCGCAGGTCCTCGATTCTGGAATTGGTGCAGGAGCCGATGAACACCTTGTCGACCTCGATGGCCTCGATCGGGGTTCCGGGCTGCAGGCCCATGTAATGCAGGGCATTGCGATGATCCAAACTGTCGTCTTGCGGGACGACCCCGTCGATGGCGGTCACCATCTCCGGGGAAGTCCCCCAGGTGACCTGCGGCTTGAGGTCACTGGCGCCCAGTTGCACCACCGCATCAAATTCTGCCCCGGCATCGCTGTGCAGGGTGCGCCAGTAGGCCAGCGCCTGGTCCCACGAGGCTCCCTTGGGTGTGAACGGTCGATCGGCCACGTACTCCAGGGTGGTATCGTCGACAGCGATCATTCCGGCGCGCGCACCCGCCTCGATGGACATGTTGCACATCGTCATGCGCCCTTCCACGGAAAGCGAACGGATCGCAGCCCCCGAATATTCGGCCGTGTAGCCGGTGGCCCCGGCCGTACCCAGCTGTCCGATGACGGCCAGGATGATGTCCTTGGAGGTCACCCCGGGAGGCAACCTGCCATCCACCCGGATCTGCATGTTCTTCGACTTTTTCAGCAACAGGCACTGGGTCGCGAGCACATGCTCCACCTCGGAGGTACCGATGCCGAACGCAAGGGCGCCCAGCGCGCCGTGGGTGGAGGTATGCGAATCGCCGCAAACGATGGTCATGCCCGGCAGCGAGGCGCCCTGCTCGGGGCCGATCACGTGCACGATCCCCTGGCGGACATCCAGCATCGGGAACTGCGTGATCGAGAAATGCCTGCAATTTTCACCCAGCGTGTCGACCTGTCGCCGGGAGATGGGATCCTCGATGCCCTGGCTGCGGTCCGTGGTCGGCACGTTGTGGTCCGCCGTGGCGAGGATGGAATCCGTACGCCAGGGAGCGCGGCCTGCGATGCGCAGGCCCTCGAAGGCCTGCGGGGAAGTCACTTCATGCACCAGGTGCCGGTCGATGTACAGCAACGTCATGCCGTCATCGCGCTCGTGCACGCTGTGACTTCTCCAGACTTTGTCGTACAAGGTGTCGTTTTGCATCATCGTGATCCTGCGGGCCTGTGTCGCTCACGCCTCGCCCTGTCTCGCTCACCCAGCCACAGATACTGAAGCAGCGCGAAGGCGGCCATGCCGGCCGCCAGCAGGTAGACCCCGGAGGCGCCGACGGCGCTCCAAGTATACCCGCTCACAAGGCTGCCTAGCGAAATTCCAAGGCCAAAGCTGATACTGGAATACAGTGCCATGCCCTGGCTTTGCAGCGTTCCCGGGAAGTACTCGTCGATCATGCAGATCGCTGAGGCATGAAACAGTCCGTAGGAGGCCGCATGCAGCAACTGGGCCAGCAGCAACACGGGCAGGTGGTCTGCATACATGGCGATCAGCCACCAGCGCAGTGCGGTCAGCAGCATGGCCATGCCCAGCAGGCGGCTGGCTCCAAATCTCGACAGCAGCCGGTATACCATGAGAAACAGCACAATCTCGGCGACCACCCCCAGCATCCACAGCTGACCCACCGCGGTTCGCGAATACCCCAGATCCTCCAGGTAGATGCTGAAAAACGTGTAGTAGGCCCCGTGGCTCATCTGCATGAGAAACGCGGCCAGCAGCAAGGCGATCACCGGCGCCTGCCAGCAGGTGCGAAGCAGTGAAGCATCCTCGCCCGCGTGGCCGATGCTGGGCGAGTCCTGCACACGCAGGCTGCTCAGCCAGATACCGGTCAGGATCAGCAGGATCGCCCACGGCAGGAACCGGATCCCTTCATCGCGCACCACCTGGGCCAGCACCAAAACGGTCACCAGGAACCCGACCGAGCCCCAGAGGCGCACGCGCCCGTACTGGTAGCGGTCCTTTCCCAGGAAATTCATGGTGGTGGCCTCGAACTGGGGCAAGGCCGCATTCCAGAAAAACCCAAAACCCGCCAGCACCAGCAACATGGTCCAGTACTCGCGTACCGGGAGCACCAGGGCAAACATGCAGATACCTGCAAACACGGCGTAGCGCGCAACCCGCATCCGCTCACCGGCTCGGTCGGCCACGTACGCCCATATCGTCGGCGCGATGATCTTGGTCGCCAGCAGCACGGCGGAAAGCTCGCCGATCTGGCGGGCATTGAAATCGAGATGCAGCAGGTACAGGCTCCAGTACGGAAGCAACGCACCGAGCGTCGCGTAATAGAAGAAATAGACCGTGGCGTGCCTGCCGCGCCTTGCAGACGGTTGCTGCCCGGACAACATCCTTGTTCCAGATCCAGCCGTTACAGGTTCAGCTGCCAGCCGGGCACTCAGGGCGCCGAAGACGGGATGTCGGGCGTGGCACAGTCCACATCGAGGTTTTGTGCACGCTGGCGAAGGACATGGTCCATGACCACCAGGGCGAGCATCGCCTCGACGATCGGCACACCGCGTATGCCGACACAGGGATCATGGCGTCCGGTCGTGACGATTTCCGTAGATTCGCCGCGCACATCGACGGTTTTTCCGGGAATGCGGATGCTTGAGGTCGGCTTGAACGCCACGCTGACCCGAAGGTCCTGGCCGGTGGAGATGCCGCCCAGCACGCCGCCCGCGTTATTGGAGAGAAACCCCTGCGGGCTGATCTCATCGCGGCACTGGCTGCCCATTTGCGCCACGCATCCGAATCCGGCTCCGAGCTCCACGCCCTTGACCGCATTGATGCTCATCATGGCATGGGCGATATCGGCATCCAGACGGTCGAATACGGGCTCACCCAGCCCCGTGATCATGCCGCTTGCGACCACCGTGACCCGGGCCCCGGTCGAGTCGCCCTGCTTGCGAAGCCCGTCCATGAAGTTCTCGAGTTCGGCCACCTTGTCCGCATCCGGGCAGAAGAAGGGGTTGGCTTCCACGGCCTCCCAGTCCTTGTGCTCGATTTCGATCGGGCCCAGCTGCGAGAGGTAGCCGCGAATCTCGATCCCCGACCCCTGTTTCAGGCATTTTTTTGCAATCGCTCCCGCAGCCACCCGCATGGCGGTCTCGCGCGCCGATGAACGACCGCCGCCGCGGTAGTCGCGCCGACCGTACTTTTTCAGGTAGGTGTAGTCCGCATGGCCCGGGCGAAACTTCTCCTTGATGTCGTTGTAGTCCTTGGAGCGTGCATCCTGGTTGTAGATGATCAGGCCGATCGGCGTGCCGGTGGTCAGGCCTTCGAAGGTGCCGGACAGGATCTCGACCTGGTCCGGCTCGCGTCGTTGCGAGGTATGGCGCGTCTTGCCGGGGCGCCGCCTGTCGAGATCGACCTGTAGGTCCGAGGCCTGCAGTTCCAGGCCCGGAGGGCAGCCATCGACGATGCAGCCGATGGCACTTCCATGACTTTCGCCAAAGGAAGTGACCGTAAATAATTTTCCATACGAGTTGCCGGGCATCCGCCAATCATACCATTTCCGGTAAAAGAACTGTCCGGGCCAGCCTGCATGTCCGGGATGAAAAGGTTATACAATGCTGCGGTCATGAGCCCTGCTTCAAAGTACTCCGGAACCCGAAAAATGATCTGGCGAGATATTTACATGCTGCTGGCGATCGCAGGTTTCACGGTTTGCATGGCATTGTTCAACGGGATGTATCCGAGCGCGAATCCCGATCTGGAATCACCGGAACGCATTGGCCCGAAGCCCCCGGGGGAGTCCGTGATGCCGCGCCCGGAACCTGGATTCGGGTCATGACGGACCCTTCCAGGACGCTGAAGATTAATTCCACTCAACAGGGACGCTGATGAATACCGTGTGGAAGCATTGCAAGGGCTGGCTGTTTCGCCTGTTTCCCCACCACTTCGTGACGCGGATCACCTTCTGGATCACGCGCCTGCGAACGCCCTTGAAAAATCCCGCCATCCGCCTGTTCATACGCGCATTCGATGTCGACATGCAGGAAGCCCGCTACGCCGACCCTGAAGACTATGCAAGTTTCGATGACTTCTTCACACGCCCGCTGGTCCCCGGTGCGCGGCCCATCGCACCCGGGGCCGATGTCATCGTCAGTCCCGCGGACGGGCGCATCAGCCAGATCTCGGACTATGCCAGCCACCGCGCGATCCAGGCCAAGGGGCGCTGGTTTTCCATGCGGCAACTGCTGGGAGGCACCTGCGAATACGGCCGCTTGTGCGAGCGTGGAAAGTTCGCAACGATCTACCTGTCGCCGCGAAACTATCACCGCGTGCACATGCCCCTGGACGGGGTCCTGAAGGAGATGGTGTATGTCCCCGGGAGGCTGTTCAGCGTGGCCCCCTATGCCGCCGAGGTCGTGGAAAACCTGTATACCCGCAACGAGCGCGTGGTTTCGATCTTTGAAACCGGGCTTGGATGGATGGCGGTCGTCATGGTGGGTGCGGTGAACGTTGCCGCGATCGAGCTGGCCTGGGAAGGCATGGTCACACCCGCGAAAAACCGCACCCTTCAGCGCAAAAAGTACCCGGGCCTGGAACTGAGCAAGGGCGATGAGCTGGGCATCTTCCACATGGGCTCCACGGCGATCATCGCCTTTGAATCACCCACGGTGGAATGGGACCCCGGCCTTCGCGAACAACAGCCCGTGGAGATGGGGCAACGCCTCGGCAGCGCCGTTATCACTCCTCCCCAGAACTTCGAAGTTTCCTGATATCGTCCACCCGCGTGGCCAGCATCAGCAGGCGATCCATGCCCACGGCCACCCCGGCACAGGCCGGCAATCCCCGCTCGAGAGCCGCAATCAACGCCGCGTCCGCCTCCAGCTCCGCCTTGCCCAGCGCCCTGCGCTTGCAGTTGTCGGCTTCGAATCGCAGGTATTGCTCGTTCGCATCGACCAGCTCCTGGTAGCCGTTGGCCAGCTCCAGCCCGCCGGCATAGAGTTCGAAGCGCTCGGCCCTTTGCCGATCGTTGATCCTTGCCAGGCTGGCCTGCGCTGGCGGGAAATCATAGACGAAGATCAGGCAGTCCCTGGGCAGGCGGGTGGCGATCACGTGATCCAGCAGCAGGGCCTGATAGGCATCGACCGACCACTGCGCGGGGAGCGACAGGCCGGCCTGCCGGCAGGCACCCCGGTAGTCTTCGCGCCCGGCTGACCAGGGATCCAGGCCGCAGTACTGGCGGAACACCTCCTGGTAACTGACAAACCGGGAGGCCTGCAGGGGCAGGCTGTCGCCCAACAGCTGCCGGACCAGGGCATCCACTTCCTGCATCAGGTCCCGGTAGCTCCAGTGTATGCGATACCACTCCAGCATCGTGAATTCCGCATGGTGGAAGCGCCCGGATTCTCCGTCGCGGAACACCTTGCACAGCTGGTAGATGTCGCAGCCCAGGCTGGCCAGCAAGCCTTTCATCGCGTACTCGGGCGAGGTGTGCAGGAACTGCGGTTGCCCGTTGCAGACCACCTTGACGCTGTCGATGTGCGGGTCGGTCACGGTGGTGTGATGGATGGCCGGGGTTTCCACTTCCAGTACATCCCGGGACTTGAAGAATTCACGCACCCGGGCGTACAGGCGCGCCCGTGCCCGCTGAATCTGTACGAATCCGGATGTGCGGCTTGCCGCGGGGGCGGCATCGGCTGCAATTGCCGTGTTCCGCATCATTCTTTCACGCGTGAGACGTACTCGGCGGTACGCGTGTCGATGCGCAGCACTTCCCCTTCCTCGATGAACAGGGGTATCTTGACCACCGCGCCGGTTTCCAGGGTGGCCGGCTTGACCCCGCCCGTGGCCGTATCGCCGCGCACGCCCGGGTCGGTCTCGGTGATCTTCAGCTCGACAAAATTTGGAGGTGTCACGGCCAGGGGTTCCCCGTCCAGCAGGGTCAAACAGCAGGTCTCCTGGCCCTTGAGCCAGAGGGCCGCCTCCCCCACCACGGCCCGGGGCGCTGCATACTGCTCGTAGGACACGGGATCCATGAAATGCCAGTGTCCGCCGTCGTTGTACAGGTACTGCATGTCGGTATCCACCACATCGGCACCCTCGACGGACTCCCCGGACTTGAAGGTACGGTCGATGACCCGCCCGGTTTTCAGGTTGCGCAGCTTGACGCGGTTGAACGCCTGCCCTTTGCCAGGCTTGACGAACTCGTTCTCGATGATGGCATAGGGATCCCCGTCGAGCCTCAGCTTCAGGCCGGCACGGAATTCATTGGTATGATAGGAAGCCATAGCTTCTTCGCCTTTCAACTCATGCAGTCAAAGCGCCCAAGTCTAGCACGTGTCCCTGCTGCTTCAGAAACCATCTGGCAGCAACAGTACAGGGACTCCATCACGAACATCGGCACGCTTTGCAAGGCACTGGACCTGCAGGCCGATCAGCTTTCGGTGAGCCAGGCGGCCTGCCGGCAGTTCCCGCTTCGCGTCCCCTGGAGCTATGTCGAGCGCATGCAGAAATCGGACCCGCGCGACCCGCTGCTGTTGCAGGTTCTGCCGCATGCCCTGGAGGAACAGGAGTCCGCCGGTTTCGGCATGGACCCGGTCGGTGACCTGTCCAGCGTGAAAAGCCCGGGATTGCTGAAAAAATACCACGGCCGTGCACTATTGCTGGCAACCAGCCGTTGCGCGATCCACTGCCGTTTCTGCTTCCGGCGCCACTTCCCCTATGCCTTGCAAAACCCGCGAGGTGATGCCTGGCACTCGGCCCTTAACGAGATTGCCGGGGACCCCAGCATCAAGGAGATCATCCTGAGCGGCGGCGACCCGCTGGTGCTCGCCGACCGGGAGATCGCACAGCTGGTCGACCAGTTGCAGGCGATCCCGCACGTCAGGCGACTGCGTGTGCACACGCGCCTGCCCGTGGTGATTCCAGAACGGATCAACGCCGAGCTGCTGGACTGGATCGAGCGCTGCGGGCTGGACATCGTGGTCGTGGTGCATGTCAACCATCCGCGGGAACTCGACCACGGGCTCCGGGAGAAACTGCGGGTGTTGTCGGGCGCACGGTGCCATGTGCTGAACCAGGGCGTGCTGCTGCGGGATGTCAACGACGATGTGGACATCCTGGTTGAATTAAGCGAGCGCCTGTTCGATGCGGGCGTGCTGCCCTATTACCTGCACCTGCTGGACAAGGTGCAAGGTGCCATGCATTTCGACGTCGATGAACCCGCCGCCTGCGCGATCATGAAAGAGGTGGCGGCCCGCCTGCCGGGCTACCTAGTCCCGCGGCTGGTCAGGGAGCAGGCCGGCGAACCGGGGAAAACGCAGGTCGCGTTCCAGGCAGACGCCTTGTCCTATCCCGCCTGATGCAGGGCGGCGATCCGCTCGTCAAGCGGAGGATGGGACATCAGCAGCTTTTGCAAACCGCTCTTGACCCCGCCGGAAATCCCGAAGGCGGCCAGCTGACCCGGCAGTTCATCGGGTTCGTACTGGGCCTGCAGGCGCTGCAGGGCCGCGATCATCTTTTCGCGCCCGGCGAGGCGTGCCCCACCGGCATCGGCGCGAAATTCCCGTCGCCTTGAAAACCAGCTTGCGATGATGGCGGCCAGGATCCCGAGGATGATCTCGGCGATGATGCTGGCGATGAAATACCCGGGACCGATGCCGCGCTGCACCTTGAACACGGCCTTGTCCACGATCATGCCGACGATGCGCGATATGAAGATCACGAAGGTATTCAGTACCCCCTGCAACAGGCCCATGGTGATCATGTCACCGTTGGCCACGTGGCTCACCTCGTGACCGAGCACGGCTTCGACCTCGTTGCGGCTCATGGTCCCCAGCAATCCCGTGCTCACGGCCACCAGCGCCTGGTTGCGGTTCATGCCGGTCGCGAAAGCATTCAGCTGGGGGGTGTCGAAAATCCCCACTTCGGGCATGCCGATACCCGCTTGCCCGGCCTGTCTGCGCACCGTCTCGAGCAGCCATTTCTCCGAGGCATTGGACGGTTCTTCGATGACCCGTACCCCCATGCTGCGCTTGGCCATCCACTTGGAGATGGCCAGGGATATGAAGGCGCCGCCAAACCCGAAGGCCAGTGACATCAGCAGCAGGCCATTCAGCTGTCCGGCCATGCCCTGCTGGGCGAGCCAGTGATCCAGCCCGAGCACGCGGGCACTGATGCTCAGTACCAGAACCACCGAGAAATTGGTGAGCAAAAACAGTAAAAGGCGCATACCCATCTTCAGAATGTCCTCATGCATTCAACCGCCAAGAAATCGCAAGTGGATCCCTCGGCCTGCCTGTGTTCAATCCCTGAAATGTACCTCAATCGCATCGATGCTGCGATAGCCCCGGGAAAGCAGCATACCGCGCTTGGCGCGTGCACCGGCATAGCCGGCAAGTTCACGTGCGTTCATTTTCTTGATCCGCTGCCCCGAGGACAGCGTGATGGACTCGCCTTCCTGTACGGTGGCCACCGCACACATCGATTCTCCGTCATCGCCGCTCTTGTGATGGCGCACATCGATGATCTTGTTGCCCTTTCCCTTGGCCAGCATCGGCAGCTCCGCCACTGGGATGACCAGCATGCGGCCCTGGGAGCCGACCGCGACCACGAGATCCTGCTCCACATCCCGCACTTTCACGGGTGGCAGGGCCACGGCCCCTTTCGGCACGGACAGCACCGCCTTGCCCGAGCGGCTGCGGGTGATCATGTCCGCGAACTTGCAGACAAAGCCGTACCCGGCGCTGCTCGCGACCAAGAAGAGGTCCTCGGCCTCCCCCATCATCAAACCGGCGAACCGGGCACCGTCCGTGGTCTTGAAGTGCCCGCTCAGCGGCTCACCCTGGCTGCGTGCCGAGGGCAGTCCGTGGGCCTGCAGGGCATAGCAGCGCCCCTGTGTGTCCAGAAACAGCACCAGCTGGTTGGACTTGCCCGTGACATGCGCCTGGTACGCATCGCCGGTGCGGTAGCTCAGGGCATGCACGTCGACATCCACGCCCTTGGCCGCGCGCGTCCAGCCTTTTTCGGACAGCACGACCGTCACCCGCTCGGCCGGCACCAGTTCCGACTCGTCCAGTGCACTGGAGGCCTCGCGCTCGATCAGCCGGCTGCGCCGGTCATCCCCGAACTCTTCGGCATCCTCGCGCAGTTCCTTCTTGACCAGCGTCTTCAGGCGCCGGGTGGATTTCAGCGTGGACCGAAGATCCTCGCGTTCATCGGCAAGGCTCTGCTGCTCGGTCTTGATCTTTGCCTCTTCGAGTTTTGCCAGGTGGCGCAGGCGCACGTTCAGGATGGCCTCGGCCTGCTCCTCACTGAGGCGGAACCGCTTGATCAGCCGGGACTTGGGATCCTCTTCCTCACGGATGATCCGGATCACCTCGTCCAGGTTCAGGTACACGATCAGCAGGCCGGCCAGGATGTGCAGGCGCCGGTCGACCTTGTCGAGGCGCCACTGCAGGCGGCGCTTTACGGTCTGCACCCGGAACGCGAGCCATTCCTTGAGCAGGTTGCGCAGGTTTTTGACCTTCGGGCGGCCGTCGCTGCCGATGACGTTCAGGTTCACCCGGTAGTTCCGCTCCAGGTCGGTGGTCGCGAACAGGTGCGACATGAGTGCCCCGGTATCCGTGCGGTTGCTGCGCGGGGTGACCACGATCCTCACGGGATTCTCGTAATCGGATTCATCGCGCAGATTCTGCACCAGGGGCAGTTTCTTGGCCTGGATCTGCTGGGCGATCTGCTCCAGCACCTTGGACCCGGAAACCTGGTAGGGCAAGGAAGTGATCACGAGGTTGCGGTCCTCGACCTCGTAGCAGGCGCGCATCCGGATCGATCCCATGCCGGTCTCGTACAGGTTGCGGATCTCGTCTGGCGAGGATGTGATTTCCGCGGCGGTCGGGTAATCCGGACCGAGGATATGCCGACACAGGTCGGACACCGTGGCCTTGGGATGCTCCAGCAGGTGCACACTGGCATTCACCACCTCGTTGAGATTGTGCGGCGGGATGTCGGTCGACATGCCCACGGCAATTCCGGCACCGCCGTTGAGCAGTACGTTCGGCAGGCGCGCGGGCAACACGGCAGGTTCGGACAGCGTGGCATCAAAATTAGGCTGCCACCGGACCGTGCCCTGCTCCAGTTCTGCCAGCAGGGCTTTGGCATAACGGGTCAGGCGTGACTCCGTGTAGCGCATGGCCGCAAAGGATTTCGGGTCGTCGGTGGAACCCCAGTTGCCCTGCCCGTCGATGAGGGGGTAGCGGTACGAGAATTCCTGCGCCATCAGCACCATCGCCTCGTAACATGCGCTGTCCCCGTGCGGGTGGTACTTGCCGATGACATCCCCGACCGTGCGCGCGGACTTCTTGGGCTTGGAGCCGGAAGACAGGCCCAGTTCGGACATGGCGTACACGATGCGCCGCTGAACCGGCTTCAGGCCATCGCCGATATGCGGCAGGGCCCGGTCCAGAATGGCGTACATCGAGTACTCCAGGTAGGCCCGCTCGGCAAACTCCTGGATGAGCACCTTCGTTGAGTTGCCCTCAAAATCCATTTCCAGATTCGTACCCATGGACGCTCAGGCCTTGGCGAGGAACTGCTCGGGGCTTTCGCGAAGGTCCTGGTCCTTGACGAGGTTACCTTTTTGCTCCAGCCAGCGGCGTCGGTCCGCAGCCCGTTTCTTGGCCAGCAGCCGGTCCATCGACTGGAAGGTCTTGTTTGGGTTGACCAGGGACAGCTGCACCAGGCGGCGGCTGTCCACCGCCATGGTGGACTCGCGAAGCTGCATCGGGTTCATCTCCCCCAGACCCTTGAAACGCGTAATCGTGACCTTGTCCGCCTTCTTTTCTGCCTTGAGCTGGTCCAGCACCCCCTGGCACTCCTCCTGGTCCAGCACGTAAAACACCTCCTTGCCCGCATCGATGCGGTACAGGGGGGGCATGGCGATATAGACATGACCTTCTTCCACGAGCTTTCGGAAGTGCTGCAGGAACAGGGCGCTCAGCAAGGTGGCGATATGCAGCCCGTCCGGGTCGGCATCGGCCAGCACGCAGATCTTGCCGTAACGCAGCCGGCTCAGGTCCTCGCTGCCTGGCTCCACGCCGATCGCCACCGAGATATCGTGGACCTCCTGCGAGGCCAGCACCTGCTCCGCGGCCACCTCCCAGGTGTTCAGGATCTTGCCGCGCAAGGGCATCACGGCCTGGAAGTCCCGGTCCCTCGCCTGCTTGGCCGAACCTCCCGCAGAATCGCCTTCCACCAGGAACAGCTCCGTGCGCCCCAGGTCCTCGGAACTGCAATCGACCAGCTTTCCGGGCAGGGTCGGGCCCGCCAGCGCCTTCTTGCGCACGATTTTTTTGCCGCGCTTGATGCGCGCCTCGGCCTGGCGGATGGCGAGCTGTGCAATCTGTTCGCCGGCCGTGACATTCTGGCTCAGCCAGTGGCTGAACGAGTCCTTGGCCACCCCGGAGACGAACGGGCCGGTCTCGCGAGAACCCAGCCGCTCCTTGGTCTGGCCGGCAAACTGGGGATCTCGGATCCGCACCGACAGGACATAGCAGAGCTTTTCCCAGACATCATCCGGGGCCAGGCGGATGCCGCGCGGCAGCAGTTTTCTGAACTCGCAGAATTCGCGCAGGGCCTCGGTCAGCCCGGAGCGCAACCCCGATACATGCGTGCCGCCCTGCGGGGTCGGCACCAGGTTGGCATAGCTCTCCTGTAGGCCCTCGCGTGCCTCCTCCGTCCAGGCCAGCGCCCACTCTACCGCCTGCTGTCCGCCCTCGAAGTCTGCACAAAACGCATCCTCCGGCGTGCATTCGAGCCCCTGCAGGGAATCGAGCAGGTAGTCCCGGACCCCGCCCTGGTAGCACCACTCGTGCTGGTCGCCGTTCAGCTGGTCATCGAAACACACCTTGAGACCGGAGAACAGCACGGCCTTGGCACGCATGACGTGCAGCAGCTTGGGAATGGAAAACTTGCAGGTCTCGAAATACCGGGCATCCGGCCAGAAGCGGATGGTGGTGCCTGTATTTTTCTTGCCTACCGAGCCGATCACCTCGAGGTTCGACACTTTCTTGCCGCCCTTGAACGCCATGTTGTATTCCTTGCCCTCCCTTCGCACCCAGACTTCCATGTGCTTGGACAGGGCATTGACCACGGACACGCCTACCCCGTGCAGGCCACCCGAAAAGGTGTAGTTCTTGTCGGAAAACTTGCCTCCGGCATGCAGGGTCGACAGTACCACCTCGACCCCGGGCAGCTTGAGCTTCGGATGCATGTCCACCGGCATGCCGCGCCCGTCATCGGCGACTTCCAGCGAGCCGTCCTCGTACAGGGTGATGTGGACGTTTTTGGCGTGGCCCGAGATCGCCTCATCGACGCTGTTGTCGATCAGCTCATGGGCTAGGTGGTTAGGTCGGGTGATGTCCGTGTACATGCCGGGGTGCTTTCGCACCGGATCCAGGCCGCTCAACACCTCGATGCCCGAGGCGTCGTACCGTGCACTCATGAACCGGCCCCGCGCACCCCGATGGAGGCCAATACGGCCAGACCAGGCACATGCAACCCTGCAGACCGTGCAGAGGCGTTCAGGCAGACAGGGTGAGGGTAGCCGGCTAGGGCTCGCACATCATAGGGGATTCGACTTGGGTGCAGTTTCACCTGGGGTCCGCTCAAGGGGCGGCATTCCTTCCGGACAGGGAGTCCAGGGTGGCGGCCAGTTCCGCGGGTGGTTGGTAGCCCCGGATCATCCGACCGTCTTCAGTCAGGATCGCCGGCGTACCGGTCACTCCCACGTCCCGTCCAAGCTGCCATTGCGAATCCACCGGATGTTCGCAGTCTGCCAGCGGAACTTCCTCACCGGCCTTGGCGCGGGTCAATGATGTCAGCGGGTCTTCTGCGCACCAGACGTTGACGGCCTTGTCGTAGGAGGGCGTATCGATGCCGCTGCGCGGAAACATCAGGTAGCGGATCGCAATCCCCTGGTCGTGCAACTCCCCCATCTCCGCATGCATCTTGCGGCAGTAACCGCAATCGATATCGGTGAATACCGTCAGGGTGTAGCGTGGATTCGACGGCGAATAGACCAGCATCTGCGACTCGTCGAGGCCATCGATCAGGTGCTTTCGCACCTCGGAACGTGCCGCCTCGGCCAGGTTCACGCCCGTCTCCAGGTTCACCAGTTCGCCCTGGATCCCGTAGCGTGCATCGGCGGACAGGTACAGCAGCTCGGTTCCGTACATGACTTCGTAGAACCCGGGCACGGCTGCAGGACGGATGGAAGAGGGTTCGCCGGGCACCAGCTGGTGCAGGCGTTGCTTGATGTTCGCGATGTCCTCGGCCTCGCCGGCCAGGACGGGCGCCGCCAAAATCGCCAGAGCCCATAGGAGAATGATCCGGTTTCGCACAATGACTCCCTGATGCTGTCCTCTAGGGTCGGGATAGTACACCACGTAAGACTGCCGCGGTAAAAATTAATTCCCTAAAGCGCGGTGTTTGATCAGCCACGCGGATGGTGCTTGCGGTGCAGTTCCTGAAGCCTCGCCTGGGCCACGTGCGTGTAGATCTGGGTCGTCGACAGATCGCTGTGCCCGAGCAGCATCTGCACCACCCGCAAGTCCGCACCGTGATTCAGCAGGTGCGTGGCAAAGGCATGGCGCAGGGTGTGGGGCGAAAGATGCTTGCTGATGCCGGCCTTTTTCGCATGCCTTCGGACCAGGTGCCAGAAGGCCTGGCGCGTCATCGCGGTACCGCGGTTGGTCACGAACAGGGCATCGCACTGACGCCCGGGTTTCAACAGCTCGGCGCGCGCACCACGGACAAATTCGGAGATCCACTCGCCGGCCTGCTCCCCGAACGGGATCAGCCGCTCCTTGCTGCCCTTGCCAAGGACCCGGATCACCCCCTGGTTGAGGTTGACCTGGTACAGGGTCAGGGCCACCAGTTCACTGACGCGAAGCCCGCAGGCGTACAACAGTTCGAGCATGGCCCGGTCACGGACCCCGTGGGCGGTTCGGGTATCCGGGGCATCCAGCAGCTGCTCCACTTCCTCTTTGGTCAACGTGCCCGGCAGGGCCCGTCCCAGCTTGGGAAATTCAATGTCTGTGGACGGGTCCTTCTGGACCGTCCCCTGTCGCACGAGGTAGCGGTAAAACCGCCGGATACTGGACAGCAGTCTGGCCGAAGAACGCGGCCGGCTGCCCTGCTGCACACGGTAGGAAAGGTAGTCGAGCACATGCTCGCGGTGCACTTCGGTAATGCCGGTCGAGGTGCGTGCGAGCCAGCGGGACAGGCCCAGCAGGTCGTTGCGATAGGCACGCAGCGTATTGTCACTCAACCCATGCTCAACCCACAGGCTGTCCAGAAAGGCCTCGATAACCGAAAGGTCCGCTGCCGAATCACTCATGTCCTAGGTCTGGCCTGAGTCATACCCCGTTTGGCGGTTCAACCGCCGAGTCCGCGCCATTCAGGAAGGTGCAGCCAGTGTATGAACTGGACATGGCAAAATCAACTTGCACCTGCCCTATAATCCGCCCATGGACGAGACGATTTCGCAGGACCGCCCACCCGTTTCACTGCTGCGCCTTTTGGCTGCCGTCCTGTATGACTTCCTGTTGCTGTTCACGCTTCTTTTTTTCGCCTCGTTCCTGGTGGTGGTGCCGCTTGAAATCCATCCCGGGCATGAGCTGTTCGGCCTCTACCAGGCGTACCTGCTCGTGCTTTCATTTGTCTTCTATGCCTGGTGCTGGACACATGGCGGGCAGACGCTCGGAATGCGCACCTGGAGATTCAAGGTGGTCAACACCGACGGCACGGCACTGGGCTGGAAGACGGCCCTGGTACGGTTCGCCATGGCCGTGATTTCCTGGATCCCCCTGGGACTCGGGTACTTCTGGGTGCTGTTCGATACACAATCGCGCAGCTGGCACGATATCGTCTCGGGGACCCGGCTGGTGCGCCTCTAGACCCAGGCCATTTTCCGGTAGGCGACGTACGCGATGACAATCACCAGCCCCACCGGGATGAACGCGCCCAGGAAGGCCGGCACCCCGTAGACCACGCTGGCATTGCCCAGCATCCGGCTCAGCAGGTTGTAGGCCACGGCGATGCCGATCCCGAGTGCCATGCGCTGGCCCTGCCCACCGGAGCGCACCGGGCAGAATACGAACGGCACTGCCAGCAGTAGCATCGCGAGTCCCGACAGCGGCACGGCAAACCGGTTGTAGAAGGCCAGCTGGTAACGCTGTGAATTCAGGCCGTTCTGTTCCAGGTAATCAATGTAGGTGCCCAGCTTCGCAGCCGCCATGTGCTCGGGCTTGACCGTCACCACGTTGAACAGCTCCGGGGTGATCAGGCGCGGCCAGGATTCCTCATCCGAGGCGGAACTCTGCACTCCGTGTTCCGTGATCAGGCTGTGGCGAACCTGCGACAGTCTCCAGGCATCCCCCTCGTACACCGCGGTCTTGGCGAAGCTGACGCGCTTGAGCCGCTGCTCGGCATCCATCTCGTACACCCAGACGTCCGTCATGCGGTAATCCGTGAAGATCTGCTTGACGTTGATGAAGCGCTGCCCGTCCCGGGTCCAGAGCCCGTGGCGCGAGCGGATGGAAATCTTGTGCAGGTCGCTGGTCTTGTTGAGACTGCGCAGGTATCCCTCGGTGGTCGGTGCGATGGTTTCTCCGACCACCATGCTGAAAGCCACCAGGACCGAGCCGACGGCCAGTACAGAACCCAGGATGCGCAACCGCCCCACCCCCACCGAGCGCAGCGCCTCCAGCTCGTTGCGTGCCGCCAGGTGTCCGAGGCCCAGCAAGGTGCCGAGCAGCAAGGACGCGGGCATCAGGTCATACAGGCGCTGCGGCATGCCCAGCAACAGCATCAGCAGGACATGGCGCAGCCCGAAGCCCCGCTTGCCGATGGATTCCAAGTCGTTGATCAGGTCAATGGTCGAATCGACGGAAAAAAGCACGCCGAAGGCCAGCAGGGTGCTGACAAGAACGATCCGTGCCAGGTAGCCGTCATACTGCCGGACCAGCTTCATGCCCTGTGCCCCCACGCACCCTGTTTCATGAACAGCGACACGATCAACAGCGCGATGACGCCATGCACGACCAACAGGCCCGGCATGGTGGGCAGCTTGCCGTCAGCGACCCAGGTTTCGGCGAGGATCATCAGGTTGGAATAGATCAGGTAGATGACGATGGCCAGACCGAGCTTGGCAAATCTTCCCTGGCGCGGGCGCACCACGCTCAGCGGGAAGGCCAGCAGCACCAGCAGCAGCGCCGCCACCGGGATCGACAATCGCCACTGCAGTTCGGCCTGCTCAGGGGATGCGTTCGAGCCGAGCAGTTGCGCCACCGTCATGAACTCGGGATCGTCGAGATCGAGTACGGGATTCAGTTCGGGGATGCGCACGCTGTGGCGCTCAAAGGACAGTACCGTGAAGTTACCCTCGCCCGGGATACCCTCATAACGCTGGCCCTGTCTCAGGATCAGCGATTTGCCTTCCAGTTCCGGGGTCTCCGCCTGCTGCACGCTTTGTGCGGTTTCGATCGAAATCCTCTCGCCGCGCCGGTCGTAGATGAAGATGTTCTTGGCGGTGCCGGTCTCGCGCTCGGCTGATTCAACGAAAACGACCCAGTCGCCCTGCCGGGCCTCGATGAACTCGCCGGGGACCAGTCCCAGCACGCTGGTGCGCTCCTTGGCTTCAAGCTTGACGGTCTCGACCTGTTGGGCGATCTGCGGGGTCAGAAATACCGAGGCATAGCCGAGCAGCACAATCACCGGCAGGATGAACAGCACGGCATACCGGAACAATCTCAGCAGGCCAATGCCATTGGCCTGGATCGCGTAGATCTCGCTGTCACGGTACAGGCGGCCCAGCACCAGCATGACGGAAATGAACAGGGCGAATGGTGCCAGCAGGATCGCCGCCTCCAGGATCCCCAGGCCGAGCAGCGACAGGACCGCATCGGCGGACATCTTGCCCTCCATGACCCGTGTCAGAAGCGACACAAAGGACTTGCTCACCACCACGGCCAGCAAAACGGCACTCACCGCGACGAATGTCAGCGCCAGCTCACGGGAGAAATAACGGTTCAGTATTGAAAACATCTGCTGGTTTCCGGCTTCGGGTCTACCCACATGCGGGCCAAAACCAGTATGATTTTAGCAGTTACGAGGAAAAACCATCGCCAAGTATAGAGGACATCCATGGAGTACATTGCCAAAACCGCCGCGCTGGCCAAGGAAACTGCCGACTGTGTCATCGTCGGCCTGTTCAAGCCCAGACAGCTGAGCCCTTCTGCACGAAAGCTCGACACGCTCTACCGGGGCACGCTCACCCGGGCCTGCCAGCGTGGCCTGGCCAAGGCCGGCCTGGGCCAGGTGACGACCCTGCACAACTCAAGCCGTAGCAAACATACACACATCGTCATCGTGGGCTGCGGGAAAGCCAAGGACTTCGGCACCCACGCCTTCCTCAAGGCCCTGTCGGCCGGCATCCAGGAGGCAAAAAAATGCAACGCCGCCAACGTCATCAACTGCCTGGTCGAAATGCCGGTCAAGCACACCGACCTGCACACCCGCGCACAGATCAGCGTGATGTCGGGCGAGGCGGCGATGTACCGCTATACGCACACCCTACCCAAGGCGGGAAAAGAGCGCAGCACGCTGAAGAAAATGAAGTTCCTGGCCAGCCAGGCCGGCGAGCTTGACAGCCTTCGACAGGGGCGCAAATTCGGCCAGGCGATCGCCAGCGGAATGGCACTCGCCAAGGACCTTGGCAACCTGCCCGGCAATGTCTGCACCCCGGCCTACCTGGCGGAGCAGGCACGCACCCTGAACAAGGAGCATCCGAAACTGCGGGTGCGCGTGCTCGAGGAAGCGCAGATGGAGAAACTCGGCATGGGCGCCTTGCTATCGGTGTCCAGCGGCAGCGTACAACCCGCCAAACTGGTGACCCTGGAATACCGCGGCGCGGCGCCGGATGCACGCCCGTCAGTGCTGGTGGGCAAGGGCATCACCTTTGATACGGGCGGCATTTCGCTCAAGCCGGGCAATGCCATGGACGAGATGAAATTCGACATGTGCGGGGCGGCCAGCGTGCTCGGCACGATCAAGGCCTGCTGCCTGCTGGAGATTCCACTGAATGTAGTCGGCGTCGTCGCGTGTGCGGAGAACATGCCGGGTGGCAAGGCCAGCCGGCCGGGCGATGTCGTCACGACCATGTCCGGGCAGACCGTGGAGATCCTGAATACGGATGCCGAGGGGCGCCTGGTGTTGTGCGATGCCCTGACCTACGTGGAGAAGTTCAATCCCGAGACCGTCATCGACATCGCCACGCTGACCGGGGCCTGCGTGGTGGCGCTCGGCAGCGTGCCCTCCGGGCTGATGTCCAACGACGAACCGCTGGTCGAGGACCTGTACAAGGCGGGCGACGTCAGTGGCGACCGCACCTGGCGGCTGCCGTTGTGGGACGACTACCAGTCCCAGCTGGACAGCAATTTCGCCGACATGGCCAACATCGGCGGGCGCTGGGCCGGGACCATCACGGCCGCCTGCTTCCTGTCCCGGTTCACCGAGAAGTACCGCTGGGCCCATCTCGATATTGCAGGCATCGCCTGGCACAGCCAGGGCAAGCAAAAAGGGGCCACCGGTCGGCCGGTACCACTGCTGTCGCAATACCTGATCTCGCAAGCCTACCCGCAAGGGCACTGAGTCGCGCCCGGCCATCTTGATGACCGCGCCACCGTGCTTGCATGCAGCCGTGTGCTGGCTGCATCATACGCGCCCATAGCGCCCCTCACCGGAACCCGGCATGCAAGAACCTGCCATGGAAAAAACCTACCAGCCTGCAAGCATCGAGCAAACGTGGTACCGGCACTGGAAGGACCACAACTATTTTGTGCCCCGCGGGACCGGCAATCCGCCGTATTGCATCATGATCCCCCCGCCTAATGTCACCGGCACCCTGCACATGGGACATGCCTTCAACAACACCCTGATGGACTGCCTGACCCGGTATCACCGCATGGCGGGCTTCAACACGCTGTGGCAACCCGGCACGGACCATGCCGGGATTGCCACGCAGATGGTGGTGGAGCGCCAACTGAATGCCGAGGGCAAAACACGCCACGATCTCGGCCGCGAGAAGTTCGTCGAGAAAATCTGGGAGTGGAAGGAGCATTCCGGGCAGACGATCAGCCGGCAGCTGGAACGCATGGGCTCCTCCCTGGACTGGTCACGCGAACGGTTCACCATGGACGACAGTCTCTCCGAGGCCGTCAAGACCGTGTTCGTGCGCCTCTACGACGAGGGGCTCATCTACCGCGGCAAGCGCCTGGTCAACTGGGACCCCGTGCTGCACACCGCCGTATCCGACCTGGAAGTCATCTCGGAAGAGGAAGACGGGCACATGTGGCACATCCGCTACCCGCATGCGGAGGGCGACGGTCATGTGACGGTCGCCACCACCCGGCCCGAGACGCTGCTCGGTGACAGCGCGGTCGCCGTGCACCCCGGGGACGAGCGCTACCGGGCCATCGTCGGCAAGACGGTCCGCCTGCCCCTGACCGATCGCGAAATCCCGGTCATCGCCGACGAATACGTGGACCCGGAGTTCGGTTCAGGGTGCGTGAAGATCACCCCGGCCCATGATTTCAACGACTACGAGGTGGGCCTGCGCCATGATCTCGAACAGATCAACATCTTTACCGACGACGCCCGGCTCAACGCCAATGCACCGCCCGCCTACCGGGACATGGACCGTTTCGAGGCGCGCAAGAAGATCGTCGACGACCTCCAGGCGCAGGGACTGCTCGCAGAGACCCGCAAGCACCGCCATGTCATCCCGCGCGGGGACCGCTCCGGCGCCATCGTCGAGCCGTACCTGACCCGCCAGTGGTACGTCAGCGTGCAGGCGCTGGCCGAGCCGGCCATCCGGGCCGTGGAAGACGGCAGCATCGAGTTCGTCCCGAAGAACTGGAGCAAGACCTATTTCGAGTGGATGCACAACCTCCAGGACTGGTGCATCAGCCGCCAGCTGTGGTGGGGGCACCGCATCCCGGCCTGGTACGACAGCGAGGGCACGGTCTACGTCGGGCGCAACGAAGCGCACGTGCGCCAGAAGTACGGCCTGGACCCCAAGCAGGCCCTGGTGCAGGACGAGGACGTGCTCGATACCTGGTTTTCTTCCGCGCTGTGGCCCTTCTCGACGCTCGGCTGGCCCGAAAAGAGCGATGCGCTCGAGACCTTTTATCCGACCTCCGTGCTGATCACCGGGTTCGACATCATCTTTTTCTGGGTCGCGCGCATGGTCATGATGGGTCTGAAATTCATGGGCGATGTCCCGTTTCGCAAGGTCTACGTGCACGGCCTGGTGCGCGATGCCAATGGCCAGAAAATGTCAAAATCCAGGGGCAACGTGCTGGACCCCATCGACATCATCGACGGCATCGACCTCAAGGCGCTGGTGCAAAAACGCACCCGTGGACTGATGCAGCCGGAAATGGCGCCCGCCATCGAAAAGGCCACGCGCAGGGAATACCCGGACGGCATCAAGGCCCACGGCACCGATGCGCTGCGGTTCTCGTTTGCCGCGCAGGCCTCGTTCGGGCGCGACATCAAGTTCCACCTGAGCCGTATCGAGGGCTATCGCAACTTCTGCAACAAGCTGTGGAATGCAGCCCGCTTCACGCTCATGATCACGCAGGACCAGACCATCGCCCCGCAGACCGATGCCCGCCACGCCACCCTGGCGGATCGCTGGATTCTCGCCAGGCTGCAGGAAGTCACCGGCCTGACCCACAAATACCTGACGAGCTACCGCTTCGATCTGGCGGCTCAGGCCCTGTACGACTTCGTCTGGCATGAACTGTGCGACTGGTACATCGAGTTGTGCAAGCCGGTACTGTTTCGAGACGATGCACCGCCCGAGGTCAAGCAGAACACGCGGCGCGTGCTGCTCGAGGTGCTGGATACCTCGCTGCGCCTGCTGCATCCGATCATCCCCTTCATCACCGAGGAAATCTGGCAACGGGTTGCGCAAAGAATGTGCCTGGACGGCGAAAGCATCATGCTGCAGCCCTTCCCGACCAGCGACCCGCAGCAGGTCGATGCCGAGAGCCTGCAGAAAATGCAGTGGGCCATGGAACTGGTCAACGCCGTGCGCAAGGTTCGCTCCGACATGGATGTCCCGCCGGGGAAACGCCTGTCCATACTGATCCAGGACAGCACCGCGCA
Source organism: Gammaproteobacteria bacterium (assembly GCA_965220895.1). Lineage (GTDB taxonomy): Bacteria > Pseudomonadota > Gammaproteobacteria > UBA4575 > UBA4575 > WTFY01. The sequence continues at coordinate 1,612,896 of OZ244850.1, read as the reverse complement.
GGATCAGGACTATTTCGAGGACACCCGCACGTACATCTGCGAGCTCGCCGCGCTGGAGGAGGTCCGCTGGCTGGAGGATGAAACCCCGCCCGAGTCCGCCATGACGCTGTCAGGCCACATGAAAGTACACATCCCGCTGGCGGGCCTGATCGACAAGGATGCAGAGTGTGCGAGGCTGCAAAAGGAAATCGGCAAACTGGAGTCCGGCCTGGCGAAGATCAAGGGCAAGCTCGACAACCCGAATTTCAAGAACAAGGCCCCCGCGGCCATCGTCGAGCAGGAAGTGGCGCGATTTGATGCCACGCAAGCCGCCTTGCAGCAATTGCGCGACCAGCTGGCAAAGATCCAGGCCGCCTGAAACCTTCGAAAGCGGGTCGCAGCGCGCCGGGCCGGATGTCAGTAGGTCCAGGCCAGCAGGGCCTGCACGGTATTTTCATCGGTGGCCTTGTCGCCGAGCTTGTTCATCCAGTACTGGTATTCAACCCCCAGGGAAACATGGTCGTTGGCGCGCCAGCGCAACTGGGGCTGGGCCAGCACCCAGGACTCGACCCGGTGACCGAGTTCGTTGTCCCGTGATCCCGCATATTCGATGTGGCCCTCGATGCTGAACCGGTAGGCGCCCACGCTGAACGGCCGTGCAAAATTGAAATCCACCAGGAACGCGTCGTCTTCTTTCGGCGCAGCCCCCGAAGAAGACAGTCCCTGGCTGTCATCGATGTACGCCATGATGTCGAGGTTGGCGAAGGCAAAGCCCTCGATGTCCAGGGCCAGCCGCACGCCCGGCAGGTACTTCATCACCTCGGAATCGCGGGCCCAGTTGAGGCCCAGCAAAAAGCCGATGTCCGATACGGGGCCAAAGCTGATTTTTCGATCCGTCAGTTTTGCAAAGCTGAAATTCGAGTACCACTCGCCGTACAGATCAAAATCCTGGAAACCGGAACTTCGCGCATCGAGCACGTCCAGGAAGATGAAGTTGTCCCCGTATTCCCAGCCACTGGCATGTTGCAGGGTGTAGATCAGGTGATCGGAATGACCGCCGCCTGCAAATGTCGGTACCGCGAGGTTGCCGTACTGCACATGCATCTCGGTGATGCTCCATCCGGCGACCGAAACCGGCGGCATCCACAGGCACGACAGCAGGATCAGGTGTACCGGGCGGAAAAAATGTCTAGGGGTTTTCATTTCATGGTGTTCGAACGATGGCCTGCAACCCTAGTCCGTGCCCGGCGTCGCTCCGCAGTTCCAGCACACCTTGAACTGGCCTTCCACCTGTTCACCGCAGGCCGCACAGACCCAGTCCCGTGCGATGCTTTTAGTCGACTCGATGAACTCCTGCACGATCTTCTGGGCAGCATCGCCGTCCTCTTTTTCCACCACCCACAGTTCAGGCCATACCTCAGTGGGCGGCAGTTCGCCGACTCCACCGCTCAGGAACTCGTTCTTGATGATGGTGGAGATACCCTTTTCCTCGAGGATATCCTTGAGGTGGTAGATGAAGATGGGGCTGTGTTCGCTGTAAATGCGCTCCATCCGCGCAGTGTAGCAAAAGCAGCCGGAGCGGGTGTCCTCAGACAGTCCTGGATTTGGGTTTTCGCGCGACGTCATGGCGCACATAGACCGGCAGGGCCTGGGTTGCCGAAACCGTTTCGCCGCGCTCAAACCGGGGCTGGGCCAGCACCGCCACAAACTCTGCCTGCGGCACGGCGTCAGCATCAAAGGTGATGGTTTTTCCGCAACGCCCGAGCAGGATTTCCGCATAGGGCTTCCACCCGGAGCCACAGCCCATGCAGTGATCCTGGACGTCCACATTCACCCGCGCAGGTGCGATGACCTGCTCCTCGCCCTGCAGGCGCATGATCCTGTTTTCATCGAGCCGGTACAGGGCCACGTAGACTTCCTGCATGCGAGCATCGATGCAGGCCAGCACCTGCGAGACCCCGTGCCTGCAATGGGCCGCCTGTGCCAGCGCCGCGAGCGAGGAAACCGGGACCACCGGCAAGTCCTGCGCCAGTGCGATCCCCTGGGTGATGCTGGCAGCGAGGCGTACGCCGGTGAATGCCCCGGGGCCGCAACCGAAGGCCATGCCGTCCAGCTGGGAAAGACCGACTTCGGCCTGCGCCAGCACCCGTTCACACATGGACAGCACGATTTCATTGTGGCGAAGCGGGGCCAGCTCGCTTTCGCTGATGATCTCACCGTCATGGAACAGTGCGACCGAGCAGCACTCGGTGGCCGTCTCAACTGCAAGGAACTTCACGTCCGGACTCCTGCTGACCAAGAAAGTGAACCACCTCATCGAGGCTGGAAGTGCGCGGCATCTGTGGCAGGCTGTTGATGAATGACTTCCCGTAGGCCCGCCCCGTCACTCTCGGGTCGCAGATCACGACCACCCCGTAGTCGTCTTCATCGCGGATCAGCCTGCCGACGCCCTGCTTCAGGGCGATCACCGCCTGCGGCAACTGGTAGTGCCTGAAAGGATTTTCACCCGACTCGCGCAAGGCCTGCAGGCGCCCGGCCAGCACCGGATCATCCGGTGCCGCAAAAGGCAGCTTGTCGATGATGACACAGCTCAATGCGCTGCCCCGGATATCCACACCCTCCCAGAAACTGCTGGCACCCAGCAGGATGGCCCGTTCCGTTTTCACGAAGCGCTCGAGCAGTTCCCGGCGCGGTGCCTCGCCTTGTACCAGCAGGTTGAATTCACTCGCCGTCTGCAAGGAATCTGCGGCAAGACGCAATGCCCGATGGCTGCTGAACAGCAAAAATGCACGGCCCCGGTTGGCGTGCAGCACAGGCAGGACGGCATCCAGCAGCAGCCGGTTGTAGTCGTCGCTGTTCGGTTCGGCCTGGATGGACGGCAGGAAAAGACGTGTGTTCGCCTCGAAGTCAAAGGGACTGTCCAGCATGAGGGTTTCGGCATCGGCAAGCCCCAGCTGCTGCTGAAAATGATCAAACTTTGCATTCATGGTCAGCGTGGCCGAGGTAAAAACCCAGCTGCACTGGTAGCCCTGGATCAGTTCCTGGAACAGGTCGGCGATCATCAGGGGCGTGCTGTGCAGCCGGAACCCTTTTTTAAGGAGCTCTACCCAGTTCACCCGGGCGTCTGGTGCTTCTGAGAACTGTTGCAACTGCTGTACGAGCTTTTCGCACCGTTCCTGACAACGGGCGAGCACCTTGCCGCGCTCGCCAAGTACCGACAATTCCTCTAACAGCCGGTCCAGTGACCGGCAAAGCGCATCAAACTGCTCCCGGGTCTCGGCAGATGCTACCGCCTCGTGCCACTGGGTTCGCTCCTTGCGACTGTCCAGTGCCAGCAGGAAATCCGCAGTGGCCCAGTTCACAGCACTGACAAGCTCGCGAATCGTACCGGACTCGGGAGCCTCTTCAAGCTGTGCTGCAATGACATCCTCTCCCAGGTTCGTCAATTGACGGCTGCTGATGGTCGTCGCCAGAAAGTCGCTGGCAAGTTCCGGCAGTTGATGGGCTTCATCCAGGATGCAGGCATCCGCCTGCGGCAGGAGCTCCCCGAATCCCTCCTGCTTCAGGGTCAGGTCGGAAAAAAACAGGTGATGGTTGACGATCACGACATCCGCTTTCTGGGCTTTTCGCCGGGCCTCGAACACATGACAGTCCTGGTAGCTCGGGCACTCGGAACCGAGGCAGTTCTCCACGGTCGATGTCACCGCCGGCCATACCGGGTCCCCTTCACCAATCGAGTTGACCTCGGCGATCTCTCCGGTTCGCGTCACCCGGGACCAGTCCCGGATGGTCTGGATTTTCTTCGCAGCACGCCCGGTGTTCAGGCGCGTGCGCGGGACATGGTGTTGCAGACGGTGTACACAGAGGTAGTTGGCACGGCCTTTGAGCAGGGCCGTGGTCAGGGGAGTCTTGACGATGTCCAGCACGGCGGGCAGGTCCTTGAAATACAGCTGGTCCTGCAAATGGCGGGTGCCTGTGGAAATGACCACTTTCTGCTTGGACAGCAGTGCGGGCACCAGGTACGCGAAGGTTTTCCCTACCCCGGTGCCGGCTTCGATGATGAGTCGGCTGCGCTGCTCAAGGGCCGACTCTACCCGGGCACTCATGTGCTGCTGCTGGGGCCGGTAACGAAAGTTATCCAGATGCTCGGACAGCAACCCCTGCGGGCTGAAGATCGTTTCGCTTCGCGGCATTCGTCAGCTTATGCGTCAGCGGGTGCGCGCGGAGTCAGCAGGACCACCGCGTAGGCCGCGATCCCCTCACCGCGACCTGCAAAGCCCATGCCCTCGTGGGTCGTTGCCTTGACATTAACGTGGCCGGGCGGAATCTCCAGCAACTCGCCGATATTGGCCTCCATGGCCCGGACATGGGCGGCGAGCTTGGGACGCTCCAGTACGACCGTACAGTCCACGTTACCCACCACGAAACCGTCACCCATCTTGCGCACCACGTTTTGCAGCAAAATCCGGCTGTCGATGTTCTCGAACCGGCTGTCCTGGTCCGAGAAATGCTGGCCGATGTCCCCGGCGCCTGCCGCGCCGAGAATGGCGTCACAAATCGCATGCAGCAGCACATCCCCGTCCGAGTGGGCATCGATCCCCTGGCTGTGCGGAATCTTTTCACCGCCCAGCACGATGTGATCGCCTTTACAGAAGCGGTGTACGTCATAGCCAAACCCTACTTTCGGACTCATTACCTTCTCCAATTCCGTCCCTCGATCCGCGCCGGGCAGCAATCCTCCATCATGCCCGCTCAGGACTGCGGGGATTTGCTGACCTGCAACAGGATCGATTCTGCAAGCTGTATGTCTTCGGGCCGGGTGACCTTGATGTTATCACTGCGTCCCTGGATCATTTTCACACGGCGCCCGATGGCCTCGACGGCCGAAGCATCATCGGTCACTTCCCGGTCGTTTTCGATGCAAAACTGCAAGGCCTCGTGCAACACCCCGACACGGAACATCTGCGGGGTCAGCGCCTTCCACAAGAGCCCGCGATCCAGGGTGCGTTCCACTTCCCGCACACCATCCGAGGTGCGCACCTGCTTGACCGTATCATGGACCGGACTCGCCAGGATCACCCCGTCCTCCTCGGCCAGCCCCTCGAGGATCAGGCGGTCCAGGTCCGCGTAGCCGAGACACGGGCGCGCAGCATCGTGCACCAGGACAAAATCCTCCTTCTCGGCAAGGCTTCGGACCCGCTCCAGGGCACTGACGACCGAACGCGCCCGGGTGTCGCCTCCCACGACGTCCTGCACCCGCGGATCCGAGGATATTTTCAGGGTGGGCCAGCGGTGATCGTCCGCATGCAGGGCAACCACCACGCCCGCAATCTGCGGATGATGCAAAAAGCAGGACAGGCTTTCTTCCAGGACCGTGGAGTTCTTGAGAGGCAGGTATTGCTTGGGAATGTCCATTTCCATGCGCCGGCCCGAGCCGGCCGCACAAACGATGGCCCAGCAACGTTGATGATTACTGTTCGACAATTTCGCCGGTCTGACCCTCTAGGATATGAATGAAGGTTTCATCCTTCTTGACCATGCCGAGCTCATTTCTGGCACGCTCTTCCACGGACTCGAGCCCGGTCTTGAGTTCTGCGACTTCCGCGGCCAGGACCTCGTTTCGCTGCCTGGCCTGATCATTTTTCATCTGCTGGGTTTCCGTCGAGCGGCCTAGCTCAAGGCCCTCACGCACACTCCCCTCGCCGAACCAGAGCTTGTACTGCATCAGCAGGAACAGCACGACCATCAGTGTGATGAGTATTCTCAAGGGGTCATGTACGGAAGGTGAATGCCCCAAGTCCCGGGTAATGACATTCGTCCTCCAGTTCCTCCTCGATGCGTATCAGTTGGTTGTATTTCGCCGTCCGGTCCGACCTCGACAGCGAACCCGTCTTGATCTGCCCACAACCGGTGGCCACGGCAAGGTCTGCAATCGTAACATCTTCGGTCTCCCCCGAACGGTGCGACATGACGGCAGTATAGCCCGCTTCGTGGGCGACGCGCACCGCGCTCAGCGTTTCACTCAGGGTGCCGATCTGGTTCACCTTGACGAGAATGGAGTTGGCGATGCCGGCCTCGATTCCCTTTCTCAGGATCTTGGCATTGGTGACGAACAGGTCGTCGCCCACCAGTTGCACCCGGTGACCCGCCTGTTCGGTGAGGAGTTTCCAGCCGTCCCAGTCGTTCTCCGCCACCCCGTCCTCAATGGAGATGATCGGGTACTGGTCGATCCAGTCGACCAGGTAATCGACAAACTGCGCGGAATCAAAGGACTTGCCCTCGGACTGCAGTACGTAGGCACCCTCCCGGTAGAACTCCGTGCTGGCGACATCCAGACCCAGGTGGACATCGCTGCCCACCGTGAAACCCGCCTGTTCGATCGCCTTCAGAATGACCTCGATCGCTTCATGATTCGAGCGAAGATCCGGAGCAAACCCGCCTTCATCGCCGACGGCCGTGTTGAGCCCCTGGGCATGCAGTGTGCCTTTCAGGGCATGGAAGATTTCCGCACCCATGCGCACCGCCTCGCGAAGCGAGGAGGCTCCCGTGGGGATCACCATGAACTCCTGCATGTCCACGCTGTTGTCCGCATGCTCACCGCCGTTGAGAATATTCATCATCGGCACCGGCATCCGGAAATCACCCCCGCCGTGCAGGTAGCGGTACAGGGGCACACGTTTTTCGAGGGCGGCGGCCTTGGCCACGGCCAGCGAGACCGACAGCAATGCATTCGCACCCAGGCGCTGCTTGTTGTCGGTGCCGTCGAACTCGAGCATGCGCTGGTCGATGGCCTCCTGCTCAAAGCAGGATACGCCCAAAAGCTGCGGGCGGATTTCGGAATTGACGTTGCCCACGGCCTGTTGCACGCCCTTGCCCGCATAGCGCTTCGGATCCTGGTCTCTCAGCTCCACCGCTTCCAGTGTGCCGGTCGATGCCCCGGAAGGCACGGCCGCGCGGCCCAGCACTCCCGAACCCAGCAAGACATCCGCTTCCACGGTCGGGTTGCCACGCGAGTCGATCACTTCTCTCGCGTGCACGGACTCAATCTCGGACATCAGAAATTCTCCTTGTTGATTATTTCCCTTCGGCCCCGGTCCCGGCAAAGCCGCGCTGCTTGACCACCTCATCGATGGCCTGAAGCGCAGAGAGCAGGGACTCCATCCGGTCCATCGGCCAGGAATTGGGTCCATCACTCTTGGCCGCCTCCGGGTCGGGGTGGGTTTCCATGAACAACCCCGAAATTCCGCTGGCCACCGCGGCCCGCGCGAGCAGCGGCACGAACTCGCGCTGCCCGTCCGAGCAGCCCGCGCCTGCACCTGGAAGCTGCACCGAGTGGGTCGCATCGAACACCACCGGGCACTCCGTTTCTCGCAGGATGGCTAGCGAACGCATGTCCGATACCAGGTTGTTGTAGCCGAAAGAGGTGCCGCGTTCGCACACGAGGATGTCCGCATTGCCCTGTGCCCGGGCCTTGTCGACCACATACTGCATCTCCCCCGGCGACAGGAACTGGCCCTTCTTGATATTCACCGGCTTCCCGCATGCGGCCACCCGCTGGATGAAATTCGTCTGCCGGCACAAAAAGGCGGGTGTTTGCAGGACATCGACCACGTCCGCCACTTCCTGCAGTGGCGTATCCTCATGCACATCGGTGAGTACGGGCACCTCAAGTTCATCCTTGACCTGGGCCAGGATCTGCAGGCCCTTGTCCAGCCCAAGACCGCGGAAACTGTCCGCGGATGAACGGTTTGCCTTGTCAAAGGAAGACTTGTAGATGAAGGGGATCCCCAGCCTGTGGGTGATTTCCTTGAGCGTCCCCGCGGTTTCGCGTGCCAGTTCCAGGCTTTCCACCACGCAGGGTCCGGCAATCAGGAAAAAGGGGCGGTGGAGCCCGATTTCAACACCGCAGAGCTTCATGGGTGCAGGCTTTCGCCTTCAGCCGGACTGGACCGAGAAATCGGCAAATGCGGTTTGTTCCTGGATGTGATCTTTTTTGCCGCGTTCCAGCTGCTGGCTGTGAAACTTGCGTGCCGCCTGCACGAAGCCGGAAAACAATGGATGGCCGGTGCGCGGCGTCGAGGTGAACTCCGGGTGAAACTGGCATCCCACAAACCAGGGATGGGTAGCAATCTCGATGACTTCCGCGAGGGTATCGTCGACCGAGGTGCCCGTGAACGAGAGTCCCGCCTTTTGCAGTTCGGCCATGTAGGTACTGTTGAACTCGTAGCGGTGGCGGTGCCGTTCCGCGATGACGTCCAGGTCGTACAGCTTGTGAACCAGGGAACCCGGCTGCAGCTTGCAGTCCTGCTCGCCAAGGCGCATGGAACCCCCCAGGTCGGACACCTTGCTGCGCCGCTGGATTTGTCCTGCGCGGTCCTGCCACTCCGTGATCAGTGCAATCACCGGGTGCGGCGTCTCCTGCTGGAACTCGGTGCTGTGTGCATCCTCAAGCTTGGCCACGTTGCGCGCATAATCGATCACGGCGACCTGCATGCCGAGACAGATGCCCAGGTAGGGCACCCGGTTCTCCCGCGCGTAGCGAGAAGCCGCAATTTTTCCCTCGATACCTCGCTTTCCGAAGCCGCCTGGAATCAGGATGGCATCCAGCCCCCGAAGCGCGGCCGTGCCTTCCGTTTCGATACGTTCGGAATCGATGTACTGGATCCTCACCTTGGTTTGCGTATGAATGCCGGCATGGGTCAGGGCTTCATTCAGTGACTTGTAGGACTCCGTGAGACCCACGTACTTGCCGACCATGCCGATGGTGACTTCCGCCTCGGGAAACTCGATGGCATGCACGACTTCCTTCCAGTCCTTGAGTTGGGCGGCCTGCAACTCCATCTGGAATTTCTCGGCAACAATCGTGTCCAGTCCCTGCGAGTGCAGCCAAAGCGGCAGCTTGTAGATGGTGCTGACGTCCACGGTGGAGATCACGGCCTTTTCCTCGACGTTGGTGAACAAGGCAATCTTTTTGCGCTGCTCTTCGGGCAGGGGGCGGTCCGAACGACACAGCAGAATGTCCGGCTGGATGCCGATGGAGCGCAGCTCCTTCACCGAGTGCTGGGTCGGCTTGGTTTTCATTTCACCGGAGGCATGGATGTAGGGCACCAGGGTCAGGTGGATGTACAGGGTGCGCCTGCGTCCGAGTTCCACGCCCAGCTGGCGTATGGCCTCCATGAACGGCAGGGATTCGATGTCGCCCACCGTGCCGCCAATTTCCACCAGGGCGATATCCGCTTCCTTGGTGCTTTCCTGGATGCACTGGTTGATCTCGTTGGTGATGTGCGGGATCACCTGCACCGTACCGCCGAGATAATCCCCGCGGCGTTCCTTGCGGATCACGTTTTCGTAAATCTGCCCGGTGGTGAAGTTGTTGTTCTTGCTGCAGCGGCAATTGACAAAGCGCTCGTAATGGCCCAGATCCAGATCGGTCTCGGCACCGTCTGCGGTGACGAACACTTCACCATGCTGGAAGGGGCTCATCGTACCCGGATCCACGTTGATGTACGGGTCCAGTTTCATGAGGCTGACTTTGAGTCCGCGGGCTTCGAGAATGGCCCCCAGGGATGCTGATGCAATGCCCTTGCCCAGCGAGGAGACCACACCGCCTGTAATGAATATATAACGCGTCATTGAGCTTTCATGTACTCCCTCACCCTGCAAGGCTGCCCACGATGCCGGGGAGAAACGTATTCAAGACGGGATTGAAGCCTAGCAAATCCGCACCGGATTATCCAGTTCGGCGCGCGGCTCCCTCGCGGATTCGCGCGGGCGAAAACGCACTCAGTGCGAGGCTGCATTCCAGTAGCCGAGCACGGAAATCAGCTTTCCCTCGTGGTACAGCAGGGGGATGCGGTCGCGCTCCCAGGGAGGAATGTTGCCTTCCTGGAAAAGGTTCTTGAGCGTTCTGTGATGCTCTTGTCCCGCCGGCTTGAAACGCTCGCCTCCTGTTCGAAATTGCACCGTGAGTTCCTTGACACCCCGGGGCACGCTGACGCCGAAGTGCTGTAGGTCCGAATTATGCAGGACCCGGTTGAGACTCCGGATGACCAGCGGCCGGTCGATTCTCCATCGCAGGACCTGGCCGGGATCATGCTGCAAGCCGGGGTTCAGCAGGTACAGTTGATTGCGGTAGCGGCGAACCTCCCCATCCGCCCAACGCTGCATGGCGGCCGTATCCGAGACTTCCCAGTACACCAGATCCTGGACGATGTGCTCCAGCATTTTCTTGCCGGGCACCTGCAGGCCATGCGCACGGATCCAGCCTCGCAGGGCATTTTTCAGGCGCACCGCATCAAGGCGCTGCAGGGGTTCGATGTCCAGGATGTGGGCATGGCCTGTAGCCGCCGCCCGGACATCCAGGTCGGCCAGTGCCTGCAGGCACTGCATGGCCTCGGCCTGCAGACCGGCTGCACGCGACAAGGTTTGGACGGCACCAGGCCAGCGCTTCGCCAGCCGGGGCATGACCTCAAGGCGCAGGTAATTGCGGTCGAACTGCAAGGAGTCGTTGCTGGGATCCTCGATCCAGGCCAGGGAATGGTGACGTGCATAGTCCTCAAGCCGTGCGCGGGAAAAGCCGAGCAGCGGGCGCAGGTGTCGGCGCCCTTCGTGCATGCGCTCCATGGCCATGGCCGCAAGCCCCGCGGGTCCACCACCGCGCAGCAACTGCAGCAGGAGGGTCTCGGCCAGGTCATCCTCGTGATGTGCGCTGACCAGCGCATCCTTGGGCCCCACCTGCTCAAACAGCTGCCGGTACCTTGCCGTTCGCGCACTTTCCTCGAGGCTTTGCTGCGGCGCTTTCTCCACCGGGGCATCGATCGACGTGAAGGCAACCCCGTAGTCCTGACACACGCCATGACAGTGCTGTTGCCATTGCCCGCAGTCCGGGTGCAGGTGGTGGTTTACATGCACCGCGCGCAAGGGTAGCCCGAGGCCCTGCATGGCATGCAGGAGTACGCTTGAATCCATGCCGCCGCTGTAGGCCAGCACGAAACAAGAGATCGAGCCGTGTGACTCGAAGAAACGCTGCAGGAACGTATCAATGGCTTTCATGGGGCACGCAACGCTCTTGCATGCAAACGCCGGACTGCAGGCTACTTGAAGACACCGAACTGGGTGAGGCGCTGGTAGCGCGCGGCCAGCAGGTCCTCGACCGGCATGGAGGCGAGGCGCGTCAGGGTCGCTGTGAGCGTCCTGCGGATGTTTGCGCAGGTGCTCTCAATGTCCCGGTGCGCACCCCCGAGCGGCTCCTGGATGATCTCATCGATCAGCTTCAGCTCCTTCAGGCGTGCTGCCGTGATTCCCAGAGCGGTGGCAGCATCCTCCGCACGGCCCGCATCCTTCCAGAGGATCGAGGCACAGCCTTCCGGTGAGATCACCGAGTAGGTGCTGTAACTCAGCATGGACAGGTGGTCGCACACGCCGATGGCCAGTGCACCGCCCGAACCGCCTTCGCCGATGACCGTACAGATGAGAGGCGTGCGCAATCCGGACATGCGCTGCAGGTTCAGGGCAATCGCCTGGCTCTGGCCGCGTTCCTCGGCGCCGATGCCCGGGTAGGCTCCGGGCGTGTCGACAAAGGTCAGGACCGGCATTTGGAAGCGCTCGGCGAGCTCCATGATCCTCAGGGCCTTGCGGTACCCTTCGGGGCGCGGCATGCCGAAGTTGCGCCGGATGTTCTCACTGGTGTTGCGCCCCTTCTGGTGACCGATGACGGCCACGGACCGGCCTTCAAGGCGGGCGATGCCGGCGACGATGGCTGCATCGTCCGCGTACATGCGATCGCCGTGCAGTTCCGTGAAGTCCGCGAACAGGTGCTCGACGTAGTCCAGGGTATAGGGCCGCTTGGGATGGCGGGCCAATTGTGCGATCTGCCACGGACTGAGACTGCGGAAGATCGATTCGATCAGGCTCTGGGACTTGGCCTGCAGGCGGGCAATCTCTTCGTTGAGATTGAAATCCTCCGAGCCCTCCACCAGCTTCAGTTCATCGATCTTGGCTTCCAGCTCGGCGATGGGCTGCTCGAAATCCAGATAATCGGGGTTCATCTCAAAAACTTACCTGCAATGCCTTACCTGCAATGCCTTGTCGGGTGTGCGGCAAAACCCGCATCATGCATTAATCCCCTGCTTCTTGTACACCACATCCGTGCTCAACACCCCGGAGACCTGCGCCAGTTGCCTCAGCAGCTTCTCGTCCAGGGAGATGTTCCAGTCCTCGGAGAACTTGAGCAGTGCCACGGCGTCGTGGCTTTCGTATTCGACATGCACCGAACAATTGCCATCCTTGAAGGGCAGCAGGTGGCGGCGCAGGTCCTGCACCAGCTCCTCCACCAGGGAGGACGAGGACCCGCCAGGCTTGACACGGATATTCAGCAGGGCCCCGAAACATTTCAGGTATTCATCGAAATTCCAGACCTCGTCCGCACGCACCCGCACCCGCTCTGTAAATTCGTCCCACCCCAGGCTGCCCCGGATGATCAGGATGGAATCCTTGACCAGCAGGTGGTTGAACTTCGCAAAGTCCCCGGCAAACACGGCGACATCGATGCGACCGGTATTGTCGTCCAGCGTCAGGAACGCGAGGCGCCCCTTGGCGCTGTTGCGAAGCCGGATCTGGTCCAGCAATCCCGCCACCAGGATTTCCTTGCCGTTCTCCTCGCCCGCCTGCAGCGACCGGCGGGCCGCCTGGCCGGCCTCGAGCACCTCGCCGAGCGTATGGCTGGTGATTTTCTTCAGTTCTTCCTGGTAACGCGTGACCGGGTGGCCGCTCAGGTAAAGACCCAGGGTCTGGCGTTCCCCGGCCAACTTGATTTCATCCTCCCATTCCTCCACCGCTTCCATCTCCAGCTTGCGTGCGGGCAGTCCCGGTTCAACCTGGGCGAACATGTCGTCCTGCCCGGCATCGAGATCGCGCTGGTGCCGGTCCGCGTGGCGCAGGGCCTTGTCCAGGTGTCCGAAAAGGCTGGCCCTCGTGTGCCCGAAACCATCCATGGCGCCGGCCCGGATCAAAGCCTCGACGCAGCGCCGGTTGACCTTTTGCGAATCCAGCCGCAGGCAGAAATCATCCAGGCCCGTATAGTCCCCCTGCTGCTTGCGCTGTATCACCAGCTGCTCGACGGCGGCCTGTCCCACCCCCTTGACCGCACCCAGGCCGTAACGGATGGTCGACTCGCCCGACACGGTGAAGTCATAGTCGGAATGGTTGATGTCCGGAGGTGCCACCTCGAGTTCCAGCCCACGGCACTCGTCGATCAGGTTCACGACCTTGTCGGTATTGTCGATGTCGGAAGACATCACCGAGGCCATGAACTCGGCGGGAAAATGGGTTTTCAGCCAGACGGTCTGGTAGGCGAGCAAGGCATAGGCGACGGAATGGGACTTGTTGAACCCGTAGCCCGCAAACTTTTCCATCAGGTCAAAAATATGGCTCGCCGTTCTCGTATCCACCCCGCGCTCGACGGCACCGCCGACAAAAATCTCGCGTTGCTGCGCCATCTCTTCGGGCTTTTTCTTGCCCATGGCACGCCTCAGGATATCGGCACGGCCCAGGGTGTACCCGGCCAGCACCTGTGCGATCTGCATCACCTGCTCCTGGTACAGGATCACCCCATGGGTCTGCTCGAGAACCGGCGCCAGGTCGGGATGGAAATAGTCCACCCGGGCGCCGTGCTTGCGCTGGATGTAGTCATCCACCATGCCGGATTGCAGCGGGCCGGGGCGGTACAGCGCCACCAGCGCCACGACGTCGTTGAAGTTATCCGGGGCCAATCGTTTGATGATGTCCCGGATGCCGCTCGATTCGAGCTGGAACACGGCCGTGGTCTGTGATTGCTTCAGCGTCTCGTAGGCCGCTTCATCGTCCAGGGGGATCTCGTCGATATCGATCTGCGGCTGTCCGAGTTCGCGCAGTTTCGCATTCGCAGAGCGAACCGTGTTTTCAATGATGGTCAGCGTGCGAAGGCCCAGGAAATCAAACTTCACCAGGCCGATCGCCTCGACATCGTCCTTGTCCAGCTGCGTGACCACATTGGTGCCCCCGGCCTCGCAGTACAGGGGGGTGAAGTCGGTCAGCTCGGACGGTGCGATGACCACCCCGCCGGCATGCTTGCCGGCATTGCGCACCAGCCCCTCGAGTGTCCTGGACATGTCGAGGATGGCGCGTACCTCCTCTTCGTTCTCATACTGCTCCTGCAGTGCAGGCTCGCGTTCCAGTGCCTTGTCCAGGGTCATGCCGACCTCGAACGGAATCAGCTTGGCAATGCGGTCGATGAAGCCGTACGGATAGCCCAGTACACGGCCGACGTCGCGCACCACCGCGCGTGCCGCCATGCTGCCGTAGGTAATGATCTGGCTGACGTGGGACTGGCCGTAGCGCTGCGCCACGTACTCGATCACGCGGTCGCGGTTGGCCATGCAAAAATCAATGTCGAAATCCGGCATGGAGATGCGTTCGGGATTCAGGAAGCGCTCGAACAGCAGGTCATACTGCAGCGGGTCGATGTCGGTGATGCCCAGCGCGTAGGACACCAGCGAGCCGGCGCCCGAACCCCGGCCCGGGCCCACCGGGATGGCATTTTTCTTGGCCCAGCGGATGAAATCCGCGACGATGAGAAAATACCCGGCATAGCCCATCGAATTGATGACCTCCAGTTCGCTTGCCAGGCGTTTTTCATACTCGCTGTCCTTCGGCAGGTCGTCGGTACCGGTCTGCTGCAGGCGCTCGGAAAGGCCCTTTTCGGCTTCGAGACGGATGAATTCCTGCGGGCTCAGGGCATCCGGAATCGGAAATTTCGGCAACACGCTGTCGCCGAAGCGCAGCGTCACGTTGCAGCGCTTTGCAATCTCAACGCTGTTGGCTATGGCTTCGGGGATGTCGGCAAACAGTGCTTCCATCTCCTCGGCGCTGCGCAGGTACTGCTGGTCCGAATACAGGTGCGGCCTGCGCGCATCATCCAGTATGCAGCCCGTCTGGATGCACACCCGTGCCTCGTGCGCCTCGAAATCCTGCTGGTGTATGAAGCGTACATCGTTGCTGGCGACCACCGGCAGTGAACATTTGGCGGCCAGGTCCAGCACCTCGCCCAGGTACTGCTCCTCCTCGTCGCGCCCGGTTCGTTGCAGCTCGAGGTAGTAGCTGTCTGGGAAATGCGAACTCCAGTAATCGACATGCGCCTTGGCCAGGCTCTTGTCCCCGGCCAGCAGGGCCTTGCCGACGTCGCCTTCCCTCGCGCCCGACAACACGATCAGGTCGGCGCCGGCCTCGGTCAGCCAGTCGCGCTGCACCACGGGACCGCTGACATGCTCACTCTCCAGATAGGCCCGCGTGAGGATCCGGCTCAAGGCCCCGTATCCCGCCTGGTTCTTGCACAGGAACACCAGGCTGGAATCCTGTTCATCGGGGGACAGTCCGGACACGCGTGCTTCCAGGCCGATGATCGGCTTGATGCCGCAGCGCATGGCGGCCTGGTAGAACTTCACCAGGGCGAACAGGTTGTTCACATCGGTGAGGGTAACCGAAGCCATGCCCTGTTCGCGCACCGCTTCCATGAGCTTGGGGATGCGCACGATACTGTCCACCAGCGAGTACTCGGTGTGCAGGTGCAGGTGTACAAACTGTCCCATGGCGTCGTGCCCTGTTATGACAGCGGACGCTGCAAGCGAGCTGGTGAAGGCTTGCGGCCTGCAGGCCGCGTTGGCCGTCTCGCAAGAGTCTCCCGGACGGGCGCATAGCTTTTGCGGTGCAGCTTCGAGGGACCATGCTCGTGCAGGGCACCCAGGTGTTGTGCCGTCGGATAGCCCTTGTGCCGGTCAAACCCGTACTGGGGGTAGGCCGTGTGATGGGCCAGCATCTCCTTGTCCCGTGTCACCTTGGCGAGGATGGAAGCTGCGCTGATCGCCGGGACCGAGCCATCGCCCTTGACGATGGCCTGGCAGGGGACTGCCAGTTCCGGGCAATGCAGACCGTCCACCAGCACCTGCCCCACCCGGAATGGAACGGACTCCCAGGCGCGGGTCATGGCGAGCAGCGTTGCATGGTGGATATTCAGGCGGTCAATCTCGGTCGCGGATGCCTGCCCGACCGCCCAGAACACGGCCCTGGACGTGATCTCCTCGAAAAGATGTTCGCGCCTTCGCGGACTCAGCTTTTTGGAGTCCTGCAGTCCGGGTATGGACCGTTGCGGGTGCAGCACCACGGCCGCTGCGATCACCGGGCCGGCCAGTGAACCTCGCCCCGCTTCATCGATGCCGGCGACCGGATCAGAGGGGTGTGTACTTTCTATGCCCTGCAATGATGGATCAAAAGTAATTGGCGTTGCTGAAGTAAGGGTTAGTGGCCTGCACACAAACTTGTATACTGCACACCTGTGTAAAGGATACTGGAAATAACGTGTCAGAGATACAAACGGCCGTCATCGGTGTAGGGCATCTGGGCAAGTTTCACGCACAGAAATTTTTTCAATTGGAAAACAGTACCTTGGCGGCTGTTGTTGACAAGGATTTCGAGAAGGCGCAGGCGGTGGCAGCGACCACCGCCTGTACCCCCGTGGCGGATTATCGTGAACTGCTCGGCGAGGTGGATGCCGTCAGCATCGTGGTGCCGACTGACCTTCATTTTGAAGTGGCGCAGGATTTCCTTCGCCACAAATCCCATGTCCTCGTCGAGAAACCGATGACCGCCTCGCTGGAGCAGGCCGAGGCGCTGATTGCCCTGGCCCGCGAGCACGAGCGGGTGCTGCAGGTCGGTCACCTCGAGCGCTTCAATCCCGCCATCGCGGCCCTCGAGGAGGAGCTCGGCGAGCCCCGCTTCATCGAATGCCATCGCCTCGCCCCGTACAAGCCACGGGGCACCGAGGTCAACGTCGTGCTCGACCTGATGATCCATGACATCGACATCATCCTGGACATTGTGAAATCCGATGTCGAGAAGATCGATGCCCGGGGCACCCCGGTGCTGTCCGAGGACATCGACATCGCCAATGCCCGGATCGCTTTCAAGAACGGCTGCGTGGCCAACGTCACGGCCAGCCGGGTCAGCACCGCGACGGACCGCAAGATGCGTATTTTCCAGAACGACGCCTACCTCTCGGTGGACTTTCAAAACCGCGAACTCGCCATCTACCGCAAGGGCCAGCAGGAAATGTATCCCGGCGTGCCGAACATCGACGTGCAGAATATCCGTTGTGACGAATACGATGCGCTGCTGGCGGAAGTGCAGAGCTTCCTGGACTGCATCACCAACGGCGGCCGGCCCAAGGTCAGCGGGCAGGACGGCAAGCGCGCCCTGCAGACCGCAATTTCGATCAGCGAGCAACTGAACTAGCCCCCTGATCTTCGCCCGGAGTTCGCCGCCATGATCCCGATGCTGGACCTGAAACTGCAACATGCCATGCTGCGCGAGGAAATCGATGCCGCCATCTCCGGGGTGCTGGCGAGCACGCAATTCATACAGGGCGAAAACGTGCGTGACTTCGAGACAGAAGCCGCCGAGTCCCTGGGGGTCAAACATGCCCTGTCGTGCAACTCCGGCAGCGATGCGCTGCACCTTGCTCTGCGGGCCTGCGACATCGGACCGGGCGATGAAGTCATCACCACCCCGTTCAGCTTTGCCGCCGCAGCCGAAGCCATCGGCCATGTCGGGGCCACGGCCGTGTTCGTCGACATCGACCCCCACACGTTCAACATCACGGCCGCCTCGATCGAGCCCGCCATCTCGGCCCGAACCCGTGCCATCCTGCCGGTCCACCTGTTCGGACAGGCGCTGGACATGGAGGCCATCTGCGAGTTGGCCAGGCGCCATGAACTGCGGGTCATCGAGGATTGCGCACAGTCCTTCGGCGCGCGATCCAACGGAAAGCCTACCGGCGGCATAGGCGATGCCGGGTGTTTCAGTTTTTTCCCCAGCAAGAACCTCGGCGGCTACGGGGATGGCGGTCTTTTCACCACGAATTCCGACTCGTTGGCCGAGCGTTTCTCCCTGCTGAAAAACCACGGCAGCGCCACCCGCAACCACCACCAGGTGCTGGGCTGGAACAGCCGCCTCGATGAGCTCCAGGCGGCCGTGCTGAGGGTCAAGCTGCGACACCTGGATACCTTCAACCGAAAGCGCATCGATGCCGCCGCACGCTACACTCGCTTGCTCGATGCCCTGCCCGTGCAAACCCCGCAACCGCCCGGCGACCTGTCGCACGTTTTCCACCAGTACACGCTCCTCAGCCCGAAACGGGACGCCACCATCGAGCGTCTGCAGCAGGCACAGATCGGGCACGCGGTCTACTACCCGCAACCGCTGGCAAGCCAGCCGGCCTTCTCCGGGATTTCAAGATCCCTGGAACTGCACCACACGGACGCCATATGCCGGCAGTGTCTCTCACTGCCCATGTTCCCGGAAATCTCAGAGGCCCAAATCGAGACCGTCGTCGGCGTGATCCAGCAGGCCCATGGCGGCTGAAGGCCCGCAGCCCTGCGTCATGATCGTCGCCGGGGAAGCCTCCGGCGACCTGTACGGTGCGAGGCTCGCCCACGAGCTTGAGAACATCGTGCCGGACATCACCTGCTGCGGGCTGGGCGGTGAACACATGCGCGAGGCGGGCGTGCATCTGCTGGCCGATGTTTCCGAGCTGTCCGTCATCGGGCTCGTCGAGGTGATCAAGCACTATCCCCGTCTTCGCAACCTCCTGAAAACCATGAAGCAGGAGCTGAAACGGATCCGGCCCGACGTGCTGGTGCTGATCGACTCGCCGGATTTCAATCTGCCCCTGGCCCGGCAGGCCGCACGCAGCGGCATCCGCGTCATGTACTACGTCAGCCCGCAGATCTGGGCCTGGCGGTCATCGCGGATCCGGGTGATCAAGAAATGTGTCGATCAGATGGCCACCGTGTTCCCGTTCGAAGAGAAGTTCTACCGGGATGCAGGCGTGCCGGTGGAGTACGTGGGACACCCGCTGGTGGAAGATGCGCATTCCAGCATGGACCGGGATGCCTTCTTCAAGGCGCATCGATTGTCGACCGACAAGAAACTGGTCGGGCTTTTCCCGGGGAGCCGAACAAGCGAGGTCGAATACAATTTCCCAACCCTGGTGCAGGCAGCCGCCACCCTGGCCCGCCGGCGCCCCGATGTCCAGTTCATCGTACCGGTGGCCTCGACCCTGCCCGCTGACTTCGTGCACCGCTTTGTCCGCGACTCGGATGTGCAAATCACCACGAGCACGGCCGGCATCTACGACGTGATCCACGCCTGTGACGCCATTGCGGCCACCTCGGGCACGGTAACCCTGCAGATCACGCTGATGCAGACCCCCATGCTGATCATCTACAAGGTCTCACCGCTCACCTACCGGATTCTCAGCCGGCTGGTGAATTTCACGTATGCCGGGATCGCCAACGTCATCGCCGACAAGATGATCAGCCGGGAATTCATCCAGCACGAGGCCACCCCGGACAACGTTGCAGAGGAACTGCAGAAACTGCTTTGCGACCCGGTTTACACGTACCGGATGAAAGAAGAGATGGGCGACATCCGCGATGCCCTGGGGGAGAAAAACGGCTCCGCTGAAGCCGCAAGGCTTGCAGTGCGGCTGATGAGCCCTGGTTGATGACCGAACCTACGATACGACGCCGCGCTGGCTCGTCGTGATGAAATCCAGGAAGTTCCTGACCTCGGGATGTTCTCGGGCAATCTCTTCCACCCGGGAGATATTCTCGCTTCTGGACCCCTTGCTGCGAAACAGCAGCCGGTAGGACTGGTGCAGGGCCTTGATGCATTCCTCCGAGAACCCCCGTCGCTGCAGGCCCACCTTGTTCAACCCGTGGGTCGTTGCAAACTTTCCCGAGGCCATCACATAGGGAGGCAGGTCCTTGTTCAGGGCCGTGCCCATGGCACAGAACGAGTGGGCGCCGATGCGGCAGAACTGGTGCACCAGCGTGAAGCCCCCCAGCGTTGCAAACTCTCCGACCTCGACGTGGCCGGCCAGCGTTGCCCCGTTGGCGAATACGGTGTCGTTGTCCACCGTACAATCGTGGGCAATGTGAACATAGGCCATGATCCAGTTGCGGTCCCCGATTCTCGTGTAGCCCTGGCCATGCTCGGTGCCTGAATTGATGGTGACGTTTTCGCGTATCGTATTGTCGCGACCGATGATCAGCTCGCTCGGCTCACCCCTGTACTTCTTGTCCTGGGGTATTTCCCCGATGGATGAGAACTGGAAGATCCGGTTGCCGGGGCCGATGGTCGTGGAACCCGTAATGACAACGTGCGGCCCGATCCAGGTATCCTTGCCGATCCGTACCTTCGGGCCGATGACCGAGTACGGACCGATGGAAACATTGCTGTCCAGGCGGGCCTCAGGATCAACGACGGCAGTGGCGTGAACCTGGCTTCTTTCACTCATCCGCACCGATGCCATGGCCTAGCTCACTCGGTATCCACGCTTTTGAAAACACACATGATTTCCGCCGTGGTGACGACCTCGCCATCGACGGTGGCCTTGACGTCAAACACGCCGTAGTCGCGCTTGTGCCGGATCAGGCGCACGTCCAGGTGAAGCTGGTCGCCCGGACTCACCTGCCGCTTGAAGCGCGCCTTGTTGATGCCCACGAACAGGTAAAGGCTGTCATCGTCGGGACGCCACTCGGGGTTGCTGAGCGCCAGCAGACCCGCCGTCTGCGCAAGTGCCTCAAGGATCAGCACGCCGGGCATCACCGGTGCGCCCGGGAAGTGTCCCTGGAAAAAGGGCTCGTTGTAGCTGACATTTTTCAGCGCCAGGATGGACTCCCCCATCTTGCATTCCAGCACCCGGTCCACCAGCAAGAACGGGTAGCGGTGAGGCAGGTACTTCAGTATCTCGTGGACATTCATCTTAATCATGAATCACCTGACCTGTTCTGCTCCTCCAGCTTCTTGATTCGTTCCGCCAGTTGCCCGAGTTTCTTGTACAGCGCGGAACTGCGCAGCCAATCCCTGTAGGGCTGCATCGGGGTCCCGGATACGTAGGTGCCGGCCTTCTCGATGGACTTCCCGACCCGGGTCATGCCGCCCAGCGTGACATGATCGGCAATCTTGAGATGGCCCCCGATTGCAGTGGCGCCGCCGATCCTGCAATACCTGCCGATCGTCGTGCTGCCCGATATGCCGGTACACCCGGCGATCACGGTATGCGCTCCGATCCTGACGTTGTGTGCCACCTGGATCTGGTTATCGAGCTTGACGCCTTCCTCCAGGACGGTGTCCTCCAGGGCGCCGCAGTCAATGGTGGTGTTGGCACCAATCTCCACATCATCCCCGATCCGTACCCTGCCCAGTTGAGGAATCTTGACCCACTCGTCACCTTCGCTGGCAAGTCCGAAGCCATCGCTGCCGACCACGACCCCCGGATGAATGATCACGCGTTGGCCCAGTACCGTTTTCTCACACAGCGTGATGTGGCTGACGAGACGGCAGTTCTCCCCGACCTCGCAGCCTGCGTGCAGACAGCAGTTCGGGCCGATACAGGTATTATTCCCGATCACACAATCATCATCAATGACGGTGCCGGGGCCGATGCTGACGCCCTCACCCACCGTGGCGGTGTTTGAGACCACGGCCGCGGGATGGATCCCGGGTGCAGGTGACGGCGGGGGATTCAGCAGACCGGCCACCCGGGCAAAGACCAGGTAGGGGTTGTCCGTCAAAAGCGCATTGCACGGACAGTCTTCCAGGTGTTCCTCTTTCAGGATCACGGCGGAAGCCCGGGTGCGCTTGAGGTCCTGTTTCAGTCTCGGGTTGGCAAAAAAGGTAATGGCACCGTCGGTGGCCTGGCGAAGGCTGTCCACGCGGTCGATTTCACAGCCCGGATCACCGACCGTGGTGGTTGCAGTCAGCTCGGACAGTTTAGCGAGGGTGAACGACACTGCGGGAAACTGCTACGGAAGTTTCTGCAGTTCCTCCAGCACGCGCGGGGTGATGTCAATGCGGTCGCTTGCAAACAGCACGGGTTGCGTGACCACTAGGTCGTATTTCTCGCTTTCTGCGAGGCTGGTGACCACCTCGTTGATGTTCTTTTGCAAGCTGCCCATTTCCTGGCTGCGCCGGATGTTGAAATCTTCCTTGAGCTCTTCCTGCTGGCGGACATATTCCCGTTTCTTGCTGCGGATCTCCTTCTCCAGCTCCGCACGGCGCGTGGCCGTCATCACGGCGCCATCCTTTTGCAGGGTCTCTTCAAACTTCACGATCTCGTCGCGGGCAGCCGTGAGCTTTTCGTAGCGGTAGGAAAATTCCTTCTCCAGCGTCTTGCTTGCAGCCTCCGCCTGCGGGGACTTCTCCATGATCTCGCTGAGGTTGAGATAGCCGATCTTGACCTCGGCAAAAGCAGCCATCGGCAGCAGCAAGGCGCCGATGCAGATGATGTTCCTGAGTAATTTTGATTCCATGGTTTTCAATCTCTCCAAAATGCTAGAAACGGGTTCCCAGATTGAACTGGAAGGACTCCGTATCGTCTCCTGACTGATTATTAAAGGGTTTAGCAAGTACCGCCGTGATGCCCCCGAAACCCGTGATCAGGTTCATCCCGATACCGAACGAAGCACGCAGCTCGCCGGTTTCAAAATCATCCACGTCCTCAAAGACATTGCCTGCATCGACAAACAGGCTCAGGCGCATGCTGTTGGGAGAGAACAGGGGCAATGGCGGCGGAGGAAACAGCACTTCCCCCTTCAGGGTGGTAAGAAAGTTGCCGCCGAACGGCCGGTCCTGCGAGTCTCTGGGCCCCAGGCTGTTGCTTTCATAGCCGCGCACGGTACGCACCCGCCAGCGCGGTACTTTTGGAAAAACGGCAAATCCTTGTCACTTCCATACGCATCGCCATAGCCGATCTCGCTGCCCAGCGACAGGACAAAGGTCTGGTTCAGGGGGAAATAGAAGGCATTGCCGTAGCTGAGCTTGTAAAACTCAAGGTCACTGCCCGGGAAGGTAAACTCCACACCGGCACGCTGTCGGTTTCCGATGCGGGGAAACAGGCTCCTGTCGCGCGTATCATGCACAAAGCTGGAGGACAGGGTGAGATTGCTGTACTCGTTGCCATGGTCCTCGATATAGTCCAGGATTTCCTGGGCCGCATTGACGCCGGTGGTCACCTCCGTCTGGCTCACCTGGGCGAAGACGCCGATCCGGTCCACTTCGGTGAGCGGGACCCCGTAGCTCGTGCTGAGGCTGAACTGGTTGGTACTGTATTCCGAAATGTCCGCCTCCTTGGCATCCGAGGTCGCGTAGTTGAAGCCAAACCCCCGGCTTACGCCGTCGATGGTGTAGTAGGGATTCACATAGTTCAGGGCATAGATCGTGTTGACCTTGCTGGTATTGATTGAAAATGAAACCGTCTTGCCCGAACCCAGAAAGTTCTCCTGGCTGACACTGGTCGAGAACACGGCTCCCTGGCTGTCGGAATAGCCCGCGCCGATATTGAAACTTCCGGCCAGTCTTTCCTCGATTTCAATCTCCAGGTCGACCAGGTCGTCCACACCCGGCACGCGCTGGGTTTCCACCTCCACCGATTCCACGTGGGACAGCCGCTGGATCCTGCGCCTTGAATTTTCAATGCCCGTTTGCGCGTACCAGGCGCCCTCCATCTGTCTCAGCTCCCTGCGGTACACCTCGTCGCGGGTAATCTTGTGACCGCGGAAGTTGATCCTGCGCACATAGGTGCGCTTGCCCGGATCGACAAAGAGGGTGAGCTTGACGGTCTTGTTTTCCTCGTCCAGTTCGGGCACGGGATTGACGTTGGGAAAAGCGTATCCTTCATCGCCGAGCCGGTTGAGAATCGCTTCGGTGGACTGGATCACCTTGTTGCGCGAGAAGGTTTCCCCCGGCGAGAAAAACAGCAGGGCCCGGAGGTACTCTTCCGGCAACACCAGGTTGCCAGCAAGCTTGATGTCCTCCAGCGTGTACTGGTCGCCTTCATCGATGTTAATGGTGATGAAGATCTCTTCCTTGTCCGGGCTCAGCGAGACCTGCGTCGACTTGATGTCGAATTTCAGGTAGCCGTGGTTCAGGTAATGCGAGCGCAGGGTCTCGAGATCTCCCTGGAGCTTGGGTTTCGCATAGCGGTCACGCGTGCTGAACAGCTTGTACCAGGGCGCCAGTCCGGACTCGAATTCCTCGGTCAGCGTTTCGGTATCGAAGCTTTCGTTGCCGACGATCTTGATCTGCTTGATCTGGGCGACATCGCCTTCCACGATGAGTATGCTGACCGCCACCCGGTTACGCGGCAGCTCATCGACCGTGGTGTCGATCTCGACGTTGTATTTGCCAAATGCGTAGTACTGCTGGAGCAACTCGGCTTCGAGGCGCTCCAGCACCGTGCGGTTGAACACCCGGCCGCTGGCGATGCCGATGTCATCCAGCACCTCGGTCAACTGTTCGTCGTCGAGGATCTTGTTGCCATCGAAGGTGATGCTGGCAATGCCGGGCCTTTCCTGCACGACCACCACCAGCACGTCTCCTTCCCGATGCAGCTCGATGTTCCTGAACAGGCCGGTCCTGTACAGTTCGCGGACAATCAGCGCCGTCTGGTCCTCATGGACCAGGTCCCCGACCTTGACGGGCAGGTAGGTGAACACCGTGCCGGCCTCGATCCGCTCCAGGCCCTGGATCTGGATGTCCTGCACACGGAAGCTGTCGCCCTGCACCGGCAGGGTCAGCATCGCGAACAGGCAAATCGGGGCCAGTCTTCTAAAGAAGCGCATTGGTTTTCTGGTTTTTATTGATTTAACTTACTGAAGGAGTCGGTATATGTCGTTGTAAAAAGCCAATCCCATCAAGCCGGCCAGCATCATTATACCCAAGCGCTGCCCCATGACCTGTATCTGTTCGGACACCGCGCTGCCCTTGATGATCTCGATCAGGTAGTAGAACAGGTGGCCGCCGTCCAGCAGCGGGATCGGCAGCAGGTTCAGTATACCGATACTGATGCTGATAATCGCAAGTGCACTGACAAAGGCAGAAAACCCGATGGCTGCCGAAACCCCGGCATACTCGGCGATGGTCACCGGGCCGCTGATGTTCTTCAGTGAAGCCTCGCCCCGCACCAGTTCCCACAGAAGCTTCAGGGTCAGAACGGACACGTCCCAGGTTTTCACGATGCTGCGGGGGATGGCATCCGCGGGGTTGTAGCGCACCACCACGCGTTGCTGCTTCAGCTGCGCCTGATCCACGTAGGGATAAGCCCCCACACGCCCGACGGTTTTGCCATCGCGGCGATCCGCTTGCGGTGTCAGTTCGAACTCCAGTTGACGGTGATCGCGCTCGACCAGCAGGTGCACCGGCACCCCGGGCCGGTCCTGAATGTACCGGACCAGTTGCGCCCAGCTCTGTGCGGGCACGCCGTCCAGGCTGATCACGCGATCGCCCTCCAGGATACCGGCCTCTTTGGCCACCCCGGACGTCAGTTTGCCGAACACCGGCTCGTACGCATACCGCCAGGGTGTAATACCCAGCTTCTCAAGCAAATTGCCCTCGGACAACAGCCGGCGCGTATCGCTCAGGTCCAGGGTCACCACCTTCGTGCCGGAATCCTCGTTTTGCAGGCCCGCTCTCACCTGTCCCCGCTCCAGCGCCCGGTCGATCAGCTGGATCGAGGTCTGCTGCCAGGTATGCACCGGCACTCCCTCCACCGACACGAAGGTGTCGTTGGCCCGGATCTCGGCCTGCCAGGCAATGCTCTGCGGCGAGACCTCGCCGACCGTGGGCTGGGCCCCCTCGACGCCGACGATGAAGGTCACCCAGTAGGCAAATATCGCAAAAATGAAATTGAACAGCGGGCCGGCTGCGACGATCGCAAACCGCCTGCCGACCGGCTGGCGGTTGAAGGCGCGGTGCACCTCGTCTGCACCGACCTCGCCCTCGCGCTCATCGAGCATCTTCACGTAGCCCCCCAGCGGGATGCTGGCCAGGACGTATTCGGTTTCGCCCACACGCCGGGCCCAGAATGGCTTGCCCAGGCCAATGGAGAAACGCAACACCTTTACGCCGCACTTCTTGGCCACCCAGCAGTGTCCGAATTCATGCACGGCGACAATGATGGCGATCACCGCCACGAAGGCCAGGATGTAGCCCAGCGCCTGGATCATGAAGGCCTTACCGACTGGTCGATGAACGTCCGGGCATAGGAACGTGCCTGCTGGTCCTTTTCCAGGATCATCTGCAGTTCCTGCACCTCTTCATGTCCGAGGTGCTGCAATGCGGCATCGATCACATGCGGAATCTCCGTAAAACGGATCTCGGAATCCAGGAAGCTCGAAACCGCCACTTCATTGGCGGCATTCAGCACGATCGCGGCACTGCCCCCGGACTCCAGCACCTGGTAGGCCAGTTGCAGGCAGGGGAAGCGGAGACGGTCGGGCTCGGTAAACTCCAGCGGGCCGAGCTTGGCGAGATCGATACCGCTCACGCCCGAGCGGATGCGTTGCGGCCAGGCCAGTGCATGGGCGATCGGTACCCGCATGTCCGGGTAGGCGAGATGCGCGATCAGCGAGCCGTCCACGTAGGCCACCAGCGAGTGAATGATGGACTGGGGATGGATCATCACCTCGATGTCGGCGGCACTTTTTTCAAACAGCAGGCACGCCTCGATGATTTCGAGGCCCTTGTTCATCATCGTCGCCGAGTCCACGGAAATCTTTTTGCCCATTTCCCAGTTGGGATGGGCGATCGCCTGTTCGGGGGTCACACCGGCCAGTTCATCGAGCGGATGCTTCAGGAAAGGCCCGCCCGAAGCGGTCAGGATAATCTTTTCAACATCGCATGCGTTGCTGCCGGCCAGGCACTGGAACACGGCGTTGTGCTCACTGTCGATAGGCAGCAGTTCGGCAGCATGGGTGCGCGCCGCATCCATCAGCAGGCCGCCCGACATGACCAGCGCCTCCTTGTTGGCAAGCAGTGTGCGTTTGCCTGCCTGTGCGGCGGCCAGGGTCGCCGGCAAGCCGGCCGCCCCCACGATCGCGGCCATGACGTAGTCCACCTCGGCGAGGCTGGCCGCAAGCTCCAGGCCCCGGCTGCCCGCATGGATGTCCGGCTTGTAGTCGCTGCCGTTGAACTTGGCACTGAACTCATCCACCCGCTGTTCATTGGCCACCACGGCCACTTCGGGGTGAAACTTCTGGCACTGCTCATAGAGGAGGTCAGTATTGTTGTTCGCCGTCAGTGCGCTAACGGAGAACTTCGCCCCGTGCTGCTCGATCACATTCAGGGTGTTGACGCCTACCGAACCGGTCGCCCCGAGGATCGAGACACGAGCCACGTCCGGTGCAAAAGGACGAGGATTTGTCTGGGTTTCAGCCATGCAGCCAGTATACCCCAAACATGAAACAGGGCGCGGCCGCGGTCAGGCTGTCAATCCGGTCCAGCACCCCTCCATGGCCCGGCAAAATCGTGCCACTGTCCTTGGCTCCGGCCCTGCGTTTGAGAAGACTTTCATAGAGATCACCAATCACGGACAGCAGCACGCAGATCAGGCTCAGGCACAGGAAATAGACCCACACGGCCCTGTCCAGGCCGAGCATGTACATGCCAACCAGCACCAGTGGCAAAGAGCCCAGCAGGGCCCCCCACAACCCTTCGCGGGTTTTCCCGGGGCTCAGGCTCGGAGCAAGCTTGTTCTTGCCATAACGACGCCCGGCAAGATACGCAAAGACATCCGCCATGCTGACCAGCACCAGCAAAAAGACCAGCAAGCCCGGGCGCTGCGCATGCAAATGAACCACGCCGAGCCAGGTCGGCACCAGGACGACAAAACCGGACAGTCCCAGCAGCCCCCACAGCCAGCGGCTATGAAGCCAGCCGGGCTGGTAGGCGGCCAGCAGGACGATGCTGGCGGTCCACCACAGCACTGCAAGCAGGAAAACGGCCTGCGCATGTTCCGGGTACACCCAGGCCCCCGCCAGCAGGACCGCCGTCGCCAGCACATACACCACTCTTAACAGGGTCCCGGGCAGGGCGATCAGGCGGGCCCACTCCCAGGCCGCCAGCAGGGAGACCATCGCAAACACCAGTGCGAGCCAGGGGTTGGGCAAGAACAGGACACAGGCCAGGATCCCGGCCCCGAGGGGGATTGCGGTGATCACACGCTGCCTGAGCATGGCCGGATCACGCGAGTTGTTCTTGTATAAGGCCGAACCTTCTCTGCCTTACGCGGTAGTTCTCAAATGCCTTTTCCAGTTCATCTGCATTGAAGTCCGGCCACAGGGTGTCACTGAAATAGAGTTCCGTGTAGGCCAGCTGCCATAACAAGAAATTGCTGATGCGCTTCTCGCCGCCGGTACGGATGAACAGGTCCGGCGCCGGAATGCCGTGGGTGGCCAGGCGATCCTCCAGGAGCGCCTCGTCGATGTCCTCCACGGCCAGGCGCTCGTGCACGACATCCTCGACGATGTTCCCGACCGCCTGGAGAATGTCCCAGCGCCCCCCGTAGCCCATGGCAATGTTCAGGAACAGCTTGTCGTTGGTGCGTGTCAGCACCTCCGCCTGCTGGATTTGCTGGTAGAGCCCGTTCGAGAACGCCTCACGGTGGCCGAGGAACCGCAGGCAGACCCCTTTCTCATCCAGGGACTGCACCTCACTTTGCAGCGATTCCACGAACAGGTCCATGAGCACGGAGATTTCGGTCTTCGGCCGTTTCCAGTTCTCGCTGCTGAAGGCGAACAGGGTCAGGTACTGGATATCCTGCTGTACGCAGGCTTCGATAATTCCCCGCGTAGCCTCGATGCCCTGCCGGTGGCCGGCGGTGCGTGGCAGGTTGCGCTGCTTGGCCCATCTTCCGTTGCCATCCATGATAATGGCAACGTGCGCTAAGGCGGGCTTGTCTGGCATGGGATCGGAAAGGGCACCTGGAGGACTGTGCCTCTAGACAGTCATCAGGTCTTTTTCTTTTTGCTCCAGTATCGAATCGATCTCCCGGACGAACTGGTCCGTGAGCTTTTGGATGTCGGCCTGGGCATGATGGTTGTCATCTTCCGTGATCTCTTTTTCCTTCAGCAATTCCTTGAAGTCCGCATTCGCGTCGCGGCGGATATTGCGAATGGCTACACGGGATTTCTCGGCCTCGCCTTCCACCATGCGGATCAGGCTCTTGCGCCTTTCCTCGGTCAGAGGGGGAACAATCACCCGGATGACGGTACCGGCCGTGGTGGGATTGAGCCCCAGGTCTGAACTCATGATGGCTTTCTCAATGACGGGCACAAGGGAATTTTCCCAGGGCGTGATCGAGATCGTGCGGGCATCTTCCACGGCGACCGTGGCCGTCTGGTTGATCGGCACCTCGCTGCCGTAGTACTCCACCATGACATGGTCCAGCAGGTTTACGTTGGCGCGCCCGGTACGCACCCTCGACAATTCATGGGTCAATGAATCAACACTCTTGCGCATACGCTCTCGTGCATGCTGTTGTATCTCGTCAATCACTGTGCACCCCGGCTGCTGCCTGTCAACACGTCCTGGTCAATTTCGGCTAGGCCTCCTTTACTGAACCGCGTACTACCCTATTCCCCTGCCGGGTCCTCGCTCTGCTTGACCTGGCCCATCACCTCATCGACGAAGTTGTCCGATCTCTTCTCAAGTCCTTCGCCCACTTCAAAGCGGACAAATCCGCTCACTTTCGCATCGGCACCCTTGAGCAGCTGCTCCACCGACTGATCCGGGTCTTTCACGAAGGGCTGGCCCAGCAGGGTGATTTCCTTGAGGAACTTCTTCACCCGGCCCTCCACGATCTTCTCGACAATGTTGTCCGGTTTGCCGCTGGCCTCGGCCTGTGCCCGAAATATTCCCCGTTCCTTGGCAAGCACCGTCTCGTCCACGTCTTCATCGGATACGCAGGCCGGGCGGCTGGCCGCAATGTGCATGGCTACATCCTTGCCCAGTGTGGCATCGCCTCCGGAATAATTGACCAGCACGCCGATGCGGTTGCCGTGCAGATAGCCCGCAATCGCGTGCTCGCTGCGCATGCTTTCCAACCGGCGGATGCGGATGTTTTCACCGATCTTGGTCACCAGCTCCAGGCGGGCCTGCTCCACGCTGAGTCCCGACTCCAAGGTAGCCGCACCCAAAGCCTCCACCGTGTCGATTTCACTGCCCAGCACGAGGCTGGCCAGTTGGGCGCAATAGGCCTGGAATTGCTTGTCCTTGGCCACGAAATCGGTTTCGCAGTTCACCTCGACGAGGGAAGCCTGCTTGCCATCGGCCGAAGTGGCCATGACCACCATGCCGTCCGCAGCAATGCGGCTGGCTTTCTTGTCCGCCTTGGCCTGTCCGATTTTGCGCATCTGCTCAATGGCCGCATCAATGTCTCCACTGCTCTCCTGCAGCGCCTTCTTGCATTCCATCATGCCTGCGCCCGTTCGCTCACGCAGTTCCTTCACCAGTGTTGCCGTTATCTGCATCGTTCTTCCCTAGGTTCTCCAGTCATTGCCCGTGTGGTTTCAATTCAGTCTGCGTCCGAGGCTGGCTCCGCGGTCTCCCCGTCCTTGGCCGCAGCCTTGGGCTCACCAGCGGTCGTGTCGGTCTTGGCTTCGGCCTTGGCTTCGGCCTTGGCTTCAGTCTTTGCTTCAGTCTTGGCTTCAGTCTTTGCCGCAGCCTTGGTTCCGGTCTTTGCTTTGGCTTTTGCCTTGGGCTTGGCCTTGGCCTTGGCCTTGGGTTTCGCCGCCGCCTTGGCTTCGGTTTCAGCCTTTTCCGCGGCCTCGGTCTTTTCTACGGCTTCTGCCTTTTCAGCAGTTTCGGCCTTTTCATCGACTTCAGCCGTCTTGGCTGCATCGGCCTTGTCTGCAGCCACAGGTTTTGCAGCTTTCCTGGCGGGTTTGGCCTTGGCGGTGGCCTTCGGTGGCGTTTTCGCGTCGGCTTTTCTTTTTACCGTGATCTTCTGCTTCGGTTTTTCCTCTTTGACCGGCTCCGCCACCTTGCCCGTAGCATCCACCTCGACGAATTCGTCTTCGGCTCCGGTCATCACCTGTGCACTTTCCTTGCCTTCCAGGATGGCGTCCGCCATATGCGATGAAAACAGCCGGATGGCCCGAATCGCATCGTCGTTTCCGGGAATCACGTAATCCACGCCGTCCGCCTTGTTGTTGCTGTCGACGATGGCCGCCACCGGGATGCCCAGCTTGTTGGCCTCGCTGACGGCAATGGCTTCGTAGCCGACGTCAATGACGAACAGGGCATCCGGCAGGCTCGACATGTTCTTGATCCCGCCCAGGCTGCGCTCCAGCTTGAACAATTCGCGCTTGAGCAGCAGCAGTTCCTTCTTGCTGAGCCGTTCAATGCCCTCGCCGCTTGCCACCTGTTCGAGGTCCTGCAACCGCTGTATGGACTTGCTGACGGTATTGAAGTTGGTCAGCATGCCGCCCAGCCAACGGTGGTTGACGTAGGGCATGCCACAGCGGGTTGCCTCTTCCTGGATCGCATCGCGCGCCGAGCGCTTCGTGCCCACGAACAGGATGGTTCCCTTGTTGGCCGCCATCTTGCTCAGGAAGGTGGCCGCATCGAGAAACATGGGCAGTGTCTTCTCGAGGTTGATGATGTGGATCTTGTTGCGCTCCCCGAAAATGTAAGGACTCATTTTCGGATTCCAGTAGCGCGTCTGATGCCCAAAGTGTACGCCAGCTTCCAGCATCTGGCGCATCGTGACATTCGCCATGTTGTATAATGCTCCTATGGGTTGATCCTCCACGCATCCCATGTGGAAACCCGGTCAGGGGCACCCACCCACATGTGACGATACGTGTGTGAATTTAGTGTTTGTGCAAAAAGCCCGCACTTTATACCATGGCTGCCCACTTGGAACAACGACCCGAACCCGCACGACCCGAACCCGCAAGCCGACTGCCACTCAACCCGGATCCACACCATGGGCGTATCGATAAAATCAGCTGAGGAAATCGAGAAAATGCGGGTCGCCGGCAAGCTGGCCTCCGAAGTGCTGGAGATGATCGGGCCGCATGTCGTGCCCGGGGTCAGCACGCAGGAACTGGACCGCATCTGCCATGAGCACATCGTCAACGTGCAACAGGCGATTCCGGCACCGCTCAACTACCGGGGCTTCCCGAAATCCATCTGTACCACGGTGAACCACCAGGTGTGTCACGGCATTCCGGGAGAGCGCACGCTCAAGAACGGCGACATCCTCAACATCGACATCACCGTGATCAAGGACGGCTACCACGGCGACACCAGCAAGATGTTCATGCTGGGCAAACCGTCGGTACTCGCCCAGCGCCTGGTGGACCTCACCTACGAGGCCCTGAAGCTCGGCATCCGGCAGGTGCGCCCGGGGGCCCGGCTCGGGGACATCGGACACGCCATCCAGAGCTTCGCGGAAGGCCACCGCTTCTCCGTGGTGCGCGAATACTGCGGGCACGGCATCGGGCGTGTGTTCCACGAGGACCCGCAGGTGCTGCATTACGGCAAACCCAATACCGGACTGCGGCTGCAGCCCGGCATGACCTTCACGATCGAGCCCATGATCAATGCCGGCAAACGCAATGTGCGCCTGCTGCCGGATCGCTGGACGGTGGTCACCAAGGACCACAGCCTGTCCGCGCAATGGGAGCACACGATCCTGGTCACCGAACAGGGGCATGAAGTGCTGACGCTGCGCGGCGATGAAGACCTGAACGGCAGGTAAGGCTTCGCAGCTGCACCGCCGACACCCCGCCAGGCCGACCCCATGCCCGACATCCGTCTCTCCGAAGTCCTCCAGCACAAAACCCTGCCGGTGCAATTTGCCGACATCCAGGCACGCAAGCCGCTGAACATCGCCGAGTACCGGGAGTTCAGCGAGGCGGTCTGCGAGATGCAGCGCAGGGATTTCGATCCCCATGCGGACATCTATGAACTGATCGCCCTGAACACGCACATCGCCGACGAGTTGCTGCGAAACCTGTGGCAGCAATGCCGGGTATCGGACCGGGCAGCGGCCCTGGTGGCCATCGGCGGCTACGGGCGCCGCGAGCTGTTCCCGGGCTCGGACATCGATCTCATGGTGCTGCTGGACAAGGGCCGTGACGGGCAGACCGAACAGGCCATCAAGGCATTCCTGACCCTGCTCTGGGACATCCGGATTCCCGTCAGCCAGTCCGTGCGGACCCTGAAAGAGTGCACCAGCGAGGCACGCAAGGACGTCACCGTCATGACCAGCCTGATGGAGCACTACTACCTGTGCGGGAACCGGAAGCTGTATGACCGTTTCGCCGCGCTGATCGACAGCAACAAGGTCTGGCCCAGCAAGAAGTATTTCGAGGCCAAGACCGGAGAGCTGGATTCACGTCACCGCAAGTACGGCGACACCGCCAACCACCTCGAGCCCAACGTCAAGGAAAACCCCGGCAGCCTGCGCGACCTGCACACCCTTCGCTGGCTGACCAACCGCCACTTCAGGACCGCCAGCTTCGAGGAACTGATGGACAAGGGTTTCCTGACCGGCAGCGAACTCTTTGCCCTGCAGGAAGCCTATATCATCCTGGCCCGGATCCGCTATGCCCTGCACCTGCACACGGGACGCGGAGAAGACCGCCTGCTGTTTGACTACCAGTGCGGCGTCGCCTCGCTGATGGGCTTTGAACATCCGCAGCGCAACCTCCAGGTCGAGGCCTTCATGCAGGTGTTCTACCGCACCAGCAACCAGCTGTCGACGCTCGCCGAGATCATCGTCAAGCGCCTGCAGTCCGAAATCTTTCCATCCCTGTTCAGGCGCCGGGCCAAGCTGGTCGATGCGCACTTCCAGGTCCGTGGCAACCGCCTGGAGCCCCGCTCGACAGAAATCTTCAAGCAGAGTCCCTCCGCCATCTTCCGGATGTTCCGGCTGCTGCAGCAGCACGAGCAGCTGAGCGGGCCCAGCGACGGGCTCATCCAGCTGCTGCTCGATCACCTGGATCTGATCGATGATGATTTCCGGGGCGATGCCGGCAACCGCGAACTGTTCATCGAGATTCTCAACCAGCCGAACACCAACAGCCGGGAGATCCGCCGCATGGCGCAACTCGGGGTCCTGGGCAGGTACTGGCCGAGCTTCGATGCGGTCACCGGAAGAATGCAGTTCGACCTGTACCATGTGTATACCGTCGAGGAGCACACCCTGCGCGTGTTCGAGAATGCCTGCCAGTTCAGCACCGCTGCCGCCGGGGACGAGATGGACACCTACCACGATGTGTTCACGCAAACGCCCAAGGCTCTGATCCTGTACCTGGCCGCGCTCTTCCACGACATTGCCAAGGGCCGCAACGGCGACCACTCGGAACTGGGCGCAGAAGATGCCAAGGCGTTCTGCCTGGACCACGATCTCAGCGACTTCGATGCCAACCTGGTCGGCTGGCTGGTGGAAAACCACCTGGTCATGTCCAAGACCGCACAGCACCGGGACTGCGCCGACCCGAGGGTACTGAAGGGATTTGCGCAAAACGTCGGCAACCTTGCACGCCTGCATTACCTGTACCTGCTGACCATCGCCGACATCCGCGGAACCAATCCCAAGCTCTGGGACAGCTGGCGCAGCACCCTGCTGTCCGATCTCTACCAGAACACCTCGAAATACCTGCGCCACGGGCTGGATTCGCCGGTCGAGCCCAGGGAACTCATCCAGGAGGTGAAGACCTCCGCGCTTTTGCACCTGGACCGCCAGGGCATCGACCGCGACCGCTGCCTGGCCTTCTGGCAGGAACTCGAGGAGGACTATTTCCTGCGCCACTCGGATGACGAGGTGGCTCGCCAGGCCAGTGCCATCGTCGGCCACCGGTCCGACGGCGAGGTCGTCGTCCACATCCACCAGTACAGCGCCCGCGGCGCCACGGAAATATTCATCTACTGCAACGACCGCAACTACCTGTTCGCGCACATCACCTCGGCCCTGTCCAAACTCGGCCTGACCGTCGTGCACGCGCGGATCATCACCTCCAGGAAAGGCCACGCCCTGGATACCTTCCTCGTGCTCGGTGAGGACGGCGGCCCGATCAGCGATCAGGACCAGTGCAAGCAGGTCGCCGCCAAGCTGACCCTGGCACTGAAAAATCCCGGGCGGATCTCGACGTCCTCCAGCCAGAAACTGCCGAGAACCATCCGCGAGATGCAGGTTCCGGTCAGGACCCGGTTCGAGGACAGCCCAAGCCACGAATACACCACCATGGACCTGAAGGCTCCGGATTTTCCGGGCCTTCTGGCGAGCCTCGGCAACGCCTTCGTGAACTGCAATATCTCCGTGCACAACGCCCAGATCTCGAAACTGGGCGAACGGGTGCACAATGTCTTCCAGATCAGCACCCTGGACAACCGTCCCCTGGATCAGGACCAGCAACAGGGGCTGGACCAGGCCATTCACCAATGCCTGCAATGATGAACGAGACCCCGCACCGTAGCCGCGTGCCTCGCAGCATCGCAGTGAGCCCATGAACCCGCACCTGGAAAAGCTGCAGGCCTATCCGTTCGAGAAGCTCAAGCGCCTGATCGAACCTCACCCGCACAAGGCCGGCCTGGAGCCGGTCTCCCTGGCAGTGGGTGAGCCACGCCATGCGACCCCGCCATGCATCCTGGATGCCTATACCGAAACCCTGGCGCAACTGAACCGCTACCCGACTACCCGCGGCTCCGAGGCCCTGCGCTTCGCCTTTGCCCGCTGGCTGGTGCAGCGCTTTGCGCTGCCCGGTGAGGTCATCCGCGAGGATGCGAACGTGCTGCCGGTCAACGGCACGCGCGAGGCCCTGTTTGCCTGCGCACAATGCATGGTCGATGCCACGGACCATCCGGTGGTGCTGATCCCCAACCCCTTCTACCAGATCTACGAAGGTGCGGCCCTGCTTGCCGGGGCCGAGCCGGTCTACTACGACGGCGAGGTGGTGGACGGGGACATCCCCGCGCTGTGGACACTGGAGGATGCACTCTGGAAGCGCGTGCAGCTGGTGTACCTGTGCACTCCCGGTAACCCGTCCGGACAGGTCGCCCCGCAGGCCACGCTGCAAAAGCTGGTTGAATTCTCGAAACGCTACGATTTTGTCATCGCCTCCGATGAGTGCTACTCGGAAATCTATCCGCCGCAAAGCCCGCCGCCCATGGGCCTGCTTGCGGCGTGCCAGGGTGCCGGTGAGGACAGCCTGCACAATTGCCTCGCCTTCTACAGCCTGTCGAAACGCTCCAATGCCCCCGGCATGCGTTCGGGCTTCGTGGCAGGCGATGCCCGCCTGATTGGCAAGTTCCTGCAGTACCGTACCTACCATGGCTGCACCCTGTCGCTGCCGGTGCAGGCGGCAAGCATTGCCGCCTGGTCGGACGAGGAACACGTGATCGAAAACCGCAGGCTGTACCAGGAAAAGTTCACGGCGGTGTGCGAGATCCTCAAGGATGCCCTGCCCTGCGAGCCGCCGCAGGCCGGCTTTTACCTGTGGCCACAACTGCCCATGCCCGATGAGGAGTTCACCCGTGAACTTTTTGCAAGCAAGAATGTGCTGACATTGCCGGGCAGTTACCTGGCACGTACAGTGGCCGGGACCAACCCGGGCGAGCGGCGGGTACGACTGGCGCTGGTTGCAACGAAAGAAGAATGTCTGCATGCTGCGACCCGGATTCGGGATTTTTTGCAGGAGACCAGTGAGTAGAGGAAGAAGAAAATGAGCCATCCCAGCCAGGACATCATAGAGCAGGCCTTTGAGCGCCGTGGCGAAATCACCCCGGCCTCGGCGGATGACAAAACCCGTGAAGCGGTGGAACACACGCTCGGACAGCTGGACCGTGGCGAGTTGCGCGTGGCCGAGAAACAGGGCCATGACTGGGTGGTCCACGAATGGATCAAAAAGGCGGTGCTGCTTTCGTTTCGCATCCACGAAAACCGGGTGATCGATGCAGGGTTCACCAAGTACTACGACAAGGTGCCCGGCAAGTACTCGCAGATGGACGAGAACGGCATGCTCCAGCAGGGCGCACGAATCGTACCGCCTGCGATGGCCCGCTACGGGGCGTACGTGGCCCCGGACGTGGTGCTCATGCCCAGTTACGTCAACATTGGCGCCTATGTGGATTCGGGGACCATGGTAGACACCTGGGCGACCGTCGGCTCGTGCGCACAAATCGGCAAGAATGTGCACCTGTCCGGAGGGGTCGGGATCGGCGGGGTGCTTGAGCCCCTGCAGGCCGCACCCACGATCATCGAGGACGGCTGCTTCATTGGTGCCCGCTCCGAGGTCGTCGAAGGCGTGGTGGTCGAGAAAGGCTCCGTCATATCGATGGGGGTCTACATCGGCAAGAGCACGCGCATCTACAACCGCGAGACGGACGAGGTCAGTTACGGGCGCATCCCGGCCGGGTCGGTGGTAGTCTCGGGAAACCTTCCCTCCAAGAACGGCAAGTACAGCCTGTACTGTGCCGTGATCGTCAAGCAGGTTGATGAAAAGACCCGCAGCAAGGTGGGCATCAACGAACTGTTGCGCGCCGTGAATTGAGAGATACACCCGGCATGGACCCTTCCACAGGTGATACCTAGCCGGAGCATGATTCCTGTACGCCATGTCTGCAACCCTTGAACTTGCGAAAGAGCTGATTCGCCAGCCCTCGGTTACGCCCCTGGACTGCGGTTGTCAGTCGCTGGTCGGTGAGCGCCTCAAGGCCTGTGGCTTTGAGGCCGAGGTCATGAATTTCGGTGAGGTCAGCAATGTCTGGCTGCGCCGCGGCAGCCAGGCGCCCCTGCTGGTATTCGCCGGACACACCGACGTCGTGCCGCCCGGTCCCGAGGCCCGCTGGAGCTCACCGCCGTTTGAGCCGGCCGTCCGTGACGGCTGCCTGTTCGGGCGCGGTGCGGCCGACATGAAATCCAGCATTGCGGCCATGACCGTGGCCTGTGAAAACTTCATCCGTGCGCACCCGGATCATGCAGGGTCCATTGCCTTTTTGCTGACCAGCGACGAGGAAGGGCCGGCCGTGGATGGCACGGTGAAGGTCATCGAGCAACTGCAGGCCCGCGACGAAGTCATCGACTGGTGCCTCGTGGGGGAACCCAGCAGCCTGAACACCGCAGGCGACACCATGAAAATCGGACGCCGCGGTTCCCTGTCGGCGACCCTGAAGGTGGCGGGCATCCAGGGCCATGTCGCCTACCCGAAGATCGCCAGAAATCCCGTTCACGAATGCGCACCGGCGCTAGCTGAACTGGTGGCCACCCGCTGGGATTCGGGCAATGAGCATTTCCCGGCCACCTCCCTGCAGATATCCAACATCCATGCAGGTACGGGCGCCGCCAACGTGATCCCCGGAGAGCTGAGCGTGGAATTCAACCTGCGGTTCTCAACGGAAACCACCGCCGAGGAA
This sequence comes from Gammaproteobacteria bacterium, assembly GCA_965220895.1. Classification (GTDB taxonomy): domain Bacteria; phylum Pseudomonadota; class Gammaproteobacteria; order UBA4575; family UBA4575; genus WTFY01. The sequence goes on along the minus strand of OZ244850.1, from coordinate 1,574,622 downwards.
ATCCAGTCGCGGATCCGGGACATCCTGGACCGCCATGCCCTGGACTACAGCCTGGAGTGGCACCTGTCGGGCAACCCGTTCTACTGCGAGCCCGGGGAGCTGGTGGAAGCCTGCGTGCAGGCGATCGAGGATACGATTCAGCTTCGACCGGAACTGGCGACCAGCGGCGGTACCTCGGACGGGCGGTTCATTGCGCCGACCGGGGCGCAGGTGGCCGAGCTCGGACCCGTGAATGCCAGCATCCACAAGGCGGATGAGCACATCGGCCTCGACGAGCTGGAACAGCTGACGGCCATCTACGAACGGGTACTGCAGAAGCTTCTAGTCTGAAGCCCAGTGCTCGAGGAAATCGTCGAAGTGGGGCTTTTGCGCCTCGGCCAGGGATGTCCTGACCTGCTCGATCTTGTTCGCATACATGCCCTCTGAAAGCTTGCCGCGCATCTTCTCGAAACACAGGTAGACCAGGTAGGTGTTCAGCGCATCCGTCTCGCAGTAATTGCGGATCGCCTCGATCTCTCCGGCCAGCCAGGCCTCGCCCACCTGGCTGCCGTCCATGCCCGTCTTGCCGGGAAAGCCCAGCATGGTGGCGATGTGATCGAGTTTGGCGAACGCGCGCGGCTGGTAGCCGGCCAGCACGTCCATCAGGTCAGTGTGACGCCAGTGGAACCGGCTCAGGTAGTTGTTGTAGCGAAAGCTCGTGTCCTCATCACCCGTTTGCCAGTAGTGGTGAGCATCGATTCCGTGCAGCAGGGAACGGAACTGGATCACCGGCAGGTCGAACCCGCTGCCGTTCCAGGAGACCAGCGTCGGGTTGTATTTTTCCAGGCCGGCAAAAAAGCGCTCCAGCAGTTCCTTCTCTCCGGACTCGGGCGAGCCCAGGGACCAGACCCGCAAGCTGTCGGCAGTGCTCAGCACCACCGAGATGGCGACGATGCGCTGCAGGTAGTGGGGCATGAACGTGTTGCCCGTCTGCTGGCTTCGCATCTGCTCCATGGCGCGAACGACATCGACATCCTCCAGCCCCTGTAGATCATGGATTTTCCGACCGGACTCGATATCCGGAACGGATTCGACGTCAAAGACAAAAACGTTCATGGGTCCATCCTTTTTATGCGTCCTCTGAAAAAAGCCCCGTGGACAGGTAGCGGTCCCCCCGGTCGCAGATGATGGTGACGATCACCGCATCGCGCACCTCTTGTGACAGCCTCAGGGCGGCGGCGACCGCGCCTCCGGAGGAGACCCCGCAAAAGATGCCTTCCTCGCGGCCGAGCCTTCGCATCATGGCCTCGGCCTCCTGTTGGGTTACCTCGATCATGCGGTCGACCGCGCTGGCATCGAATATCTTCGGAATATAGGCCTCGGGCCATTTGCGGATGCCCGGAATCTTGGAGCCCTCGGCCGGCTCGACCCCGACGATCTGGATCTCGGGCTGGACCTCCTTCAGGTATCTCGACACTCCCATGATCGTTCCGGTGGTGCCCATGGAACTCACAAAATGAGTGACCTGGCCTTCGGTGTCCGCAAACACCTCCGGGCCGGTCGAGCGGTAGTGCGAAAGCGGGTTGTCCGGGTTGGCAAACTGGTCCAGTACCTTGCCCTCGCCCTGGGCCTGCATCTCCAGGGCCAGGTCGCGAGCCCGCTCCATGCCTTCCTCCACGGTCACCAGGATCAGCTCGGCACCGAAGGCCTGCATGGAGGCGCGCCGCTCCAGGCTCATGTTCTCGGGCATGATCAGTTTCATCCCATAGCCCTTCATGGCGGCCACCATGGCGAGCGCGATGCCGGTGTTGCCGCTGGTCGCCTCGATCAGGTGGTCGCCGGGTTTGATTTCGCCGCGCCGCTCGGCCTCGACAATCATGCTGAGCGCCGGGCGGTCCTTGACCGAACCGGCCGGGTTGTTGCCTTCAAGCTTGGCCAGGATCCGGTTGGAGGTCGATCCCGGCAAGCGCTGCAGTCGAACCAGCGGCGTGTTGCCGACAAATTTTTCAAGCGTGTGCGTTTTCATGGGCCATTATCAAATGCGATGGCGTGCGCCACCGTGTAGTGCTGTTCATGGGAAATACTAACAGACACCTGCAAGGCAGCCACCCCGAGATGGTCTCTAAGCACTTTCTCGAAGTGGGCTTCCGGCTTGCCCAGGGCGTCATGGGTGATGCAGATGTTCCTCCATGTCATCGGTGCGCGAATGCCGAGCCCGAATGCCTTGGCGATGGCCTCCTTGACCGAAAAGCGGCTGGCGAGGTACTGGGGCTTGTTCGTCTCATCGGCAAATTCTTCGAGTTCGCGGGTATGCAGGATCCTTCGTGCAAAGGCCTCGGGATAGCGGCCATAGACCCTCTGGATCCGCCGGTTGTCCACGATGTCCACCCCGCTGCCGATCAGTTCCATATCAAAGCTCCGCATCCATGGCGGCTCGCATCTGCCGCACGGCCCCCTCCAGTCCCATGAGCAGGGCATCGGCCACGATCGAGTGACCGATGTTCAGCTCATGCATGTTCTCGATGGCCGCAATGACTGCGACGTTGCCGCGGTGCAGTCCGTGCCCGGCGTTGACCGTCAGGCCGAGGGCGTGCGCCTGGCGGGCGGCGGCACGAATCCTGTCCAGTTCATCCCTTTGCGCCTTGCCGCGGGCCTCCGCATACGTGCCGGTATGCAGTTCAACCGCGCCGGCGCCGGTTTCGGCAGCCGCGGCCACCGTTTTCTCGTCCGGCTCGATGAACAGGGACACGATGATGCCGGCTTCACTCAATGCACTCGAAAGATCCGTGATCCTCGCCTGGTGGGCAAGCACGTCGAGCCCCCCTTCCGTGGTCAGCTCCATGCGCTTTTCCGGAACGATGCAGCAGTGTTGCGGGAGCACATCCAGGGCGATGTCGCGCATCTCGTCGGTCGCCGCCATCTCCAGGTTCATGCTGGTGCGGATTATGCGCCTGGCCAGATAGACGTCGGCATCCTGGATGTGGCGGCGGTCCTCGCGCAGGTGCATGGTGATGCCGTCGGCGCCGGCGCGTTCCGTTGCAGCAATGGCCTCCTGCAAATCCGGGTAGGCCGTGCCTCTCGCCTGGCGGATCGTCATGACGTGGTCAAGATTCACGCCAAGTCGCACTCTGGATTCAGCAGGCATCGGAGAACACTCGCAGGCGGGGTCAGTCCGGCGGGGTCGTGCGCATGAACTGCAGGATTTCGCGGCTTCGCAACGGGCGCGAACCCAGATGCAGGTCGATCAGGCCGCGCATGAATTTCTTGGCCGCTCCCCGTGATTCATGTTTCATTTCCAGTGGTGACTGAAGTGCGATCAATGTCGTTCCTTGCAGGATGTTCCATGCCGGGGCGGACTGGCCAACCCGCACCGGGCCCGATTCCACATCATAACGATAAACAGCATGCGGCTGAATCTCGGTCTCGTGATCCGCTTCCCGGTCCAGCAAAAGGCCATGCCCGGTCTTCTCCAGCAGCTTGATCTCGAACAGGCGCAAGAGATTCTCGCACGGTATTTCATTTCCGCCCAGTGCCATGACGACACTGCGGTACAAATCGAAAATGCCCTGGCTGGGACTGGACTTCGGAGTCAGTCTCAGAATCAGTTCGTTCAGGTACATGCCGACGACGCTCATGCCGGGAAGATCGAAGTGGCGGGCGCCTGCGGACTCGACATGGGTCAGCGTGAACAGCTCGCCGTTCCCGCTCCACGAGATCAGCAGCGGGGTAAACAGGATCTTGGTGGCACCGCGCTGTTTTCTCGAGCCGCGGTGCACCGCAGCGATCAGGCCGTGACCCGGTGTCAGCATGTCCACGATCTGGCTGGATTCCCGGTAGGAACGCGCATGCATGCAGTAGGCCGGCTGCAGCTGTACTTTTTTTGCCAAGGGTGCCTGTCCTCTAATGCTCGAACCGGGAGACGATCCCCTGCTGGTCCTGCCAGTTCTGCTTGACCTTGACCCAGGTACTGAGCATCACCTTCCTGTGAAAAACCCGCTCCAGGCGGCGGCGCGCCTGCTCGCCGATGGCCTTCAGCCGCGAGCCTTTTTTCCCGATCACGATGGCCTTCTGGCTGTCTTTCTCCACCCAGATCACCACCGACACCGTGACCAGGCTTTCCTCGAACTCGAGGGTTTCGACCTCCGTGTAGAGCACATAGGGCAGTTCTTTTTGCAACTGCACCATGGCCACACCCCGCACGATTTCCGCAGCCACGAAAGCATCGTCTCGGTCCCACTTCATATCCCGCGGAAACAGGAACTCCGATTGGGGACAGAACCTGCACAGCTCGTGAGTCAATGCCGTGGCCTGCTGATCGTACAATGCGGACAGCGGCACGATGCTGTCGAAGGCATGCCGGGACTTCAGCGCGTCGATGACGGGCAGCAGTTCCGACTTGTCCTTGATCTTGTCGACCTTGTTGATCACCAGCACGACCGAAGTCTTGATCTGGCCAATCTGCTCGATCAGGTAGTCATCTTCGCGGTTCCAGACATACGGCTCGACCAGCATCATCACCACGTCGACCTCCTGCAGGGAGGACAGCGCATTGCTGAGCATCACCCGGTGCATCAGCCGCCGGTGGCTGAGCTGAACGCCCGGAGTGTCCACCAGCACCAGCTGGCACTGCTCGAGGCTCAGGATTCCGCGGATGTTATTGCGCGTGGTGTGCGGCTTGTGGGTGGTTACGGACAGCTGGTCCCCCAGCAGCTTGTTGAACAAGGTGGACTTGCCGACATTGGCCCGGCCCACGATGCTCACGAACCCGCATTTAGACTCCCCCGACATGCAGGCCCTTCAGGACTCCTGCCCGGACACGTAGGCCAGGGCCAGTTGGGCCGCATCCTGTTCTGCCAGGCGCCGGCTCTTGCCGGTGGCCACGAACGGTTCGCGACAGCCCGCAACGATGCATTCGACCGTGAAAAACTCATCGCCTGACTTGCGGACCTGCTTTTGCAGTACGTAGCGGGGCAGATCCAGCCCTTCGGACTGCAGGAGTTCCTGCAGCTTGGTCTTGGCATCCTTGAGCTGTTCCACCGAAGGAATGTGCTCAAGGCGCATGCTGTACAGGTCCATGACGAACTTTCGGGCCCGCTCCAGCCCCTGCGAGAGGTACACGGCACCGACCAGGGCCTCCAGCGCATTGGCCAGGATCGAGTCCCGCTGTGCCCCGCCCGACTTGATCTCACCCGCCCCCAGGGACAGGTGCTTGCCGAGATCCAGTTCACGCGCGATCTCGACCAGCGTCTCCTGTCGCACCAGGTGCGCGCGCAGCCGGGTCAGGTCGCCCTCGGGGCAGTCGGTGTAGTGGAGGAAGAGCCACTCGGCGATGAAAAATCCCAGCAGCGCATCCCCCAGGTACTCCAGTCTCTCGTTGTTGTGGGCTCCGGCACTGCGATGGGTCAGCGCCTGGTGAAAATGGTCCGAGCTTCGGAAGGGCTCGTCTAGGATGTCGGTAAGCTGCAATCTATTTACTGTCAGTCTTCAGGGGTGGATGCACACGGGGCCAGGATCAGACAGGGTGTGCTGCAATTCAACATGGTGCGCCGATGATTTTATACCAGCCCGCCCGGGGAGACCAATTCTCAACCCTGGAGCAGTACGTGGCTAGATCTTGTTGCCGATGCGTTCGAAGTCGAAGTTCTTGCCGTCATAGTCCCAGTTCATCCATACCAGGAAGGCCCGGCCGACCAGGTTTTTTTCCGGAACAAAGCCCCAGCTTCGGCTGTCGCTGCTGTGGTCGCGATTGTCGCCCATGACGAAGTAGTGGTCCTCGGGGACCTGCTCTGCGATCGGCCGGTTGCGTCTCGGGTCGCGGATCAGCACACCGTGCTCCAGCACCTGCAGGTCCTCGCTGTACATTGGGATGCCGTTCATGACGCTGTTGGCGCCATCCCCGTGGTACACGCCGGTTTCCACCTGGTGCATGGGGCGGTGGTTGATGAAGATCGTCTTGTTGCGGTATTCAATGAAATCTCCCGGCAGACCGATGATCCGCTTGATGTAGTCCGCGGAGGGATCGCTCGGAAAGCGAAACACCGCGACGTCTCCGCGTTGCGGGGCTCCGGTATCGAGGATCTTGGTGTGCAGCACCGGCAGCCGCACCCCGTAACTGAATTTGTTCACCAGGATAAAGTCCCCGTGCAACAGGGTGGGCATCATGGAACCCGAAGGAATCCGGAAGGGTTCGGCGATGAAGGACCGAAGCACCAGCACGATCAGGAGAATCGGAAAAAACGAAATGCACAGTTCGATAAACCAGGGATCCCGCTCGCGCGCATCGTTCCCGGATGCAATCTTGTCCTGGACCCCGGAAGACACGGCCGTTGCCGTCTTTGCCGCGCGCCGGGCGCGAAGGTAGTACCGGTCGAGCAGCCAGACCAGGCCGGTCACCAGGGTGCCGGCCAGCAGCAGGAACTCAAGATCCACGTGAATAGTCGATGACATTGATTGAAGGTCCTGCTGTTGTGCTCGAACGGGTTATGTCCACGTCCCGGGACTGGTCGGGGTGAGAGGATTTGAACCTCCGACCACCGCAACCCCATTGCGGTGCGCTACCAGGCTGCGCTACACCCCGATATTCGTTGGCACATAGTACAGAAAATTATAGGAAGAACAATTACCGCTTCAAAACCTGCAACAGGTCCTCAAGCTCGACCCGCATCTGGTGGATGAGCTGCTGGCTCTGACTCGTATCTTCCTTGGCCGAAGACCCCGACAGCTTCTGACGCGCGCCACCGATAGTGTAGCCCTGCACGTACAGCAGGTCACGGATCTGGCGGATCAGGATCACGTCATGGCGCTGGTAGTAGCGGCGATTGCCACGCCGCTTGACCGGTTTCAGGGAAGGAAACTCCTGCTCCCAGTAACGCAGGACATGGGATTTTACCCTGCAAAGTTCGCTGACTTCGCCAATCGTAAAGTAGCGTTTCCCTGGAATCGGCGGCAATTCATCGTTATTGCTGATTTCCAACATACGCCTCGACTCTTGCTTTCAACTTCTGCCCGGGACGGAAGGTCACCACACGCCGGGCAGAAATCGGGATTTCCTCGCCGGTCTTGGGGTTCCGTCCGGGACGTTGGTTCTTGTCCCGCAAGATAAAGTTGCCAAAACCGGACAGCTTGACTTCGCGGCTTTGTTCCAAGGCGTTGCGGACTTCTTCAAAAAAGACTTCGACGAGTTCCTTGGCCTCGCGTTTGTTGAGGCCCAACTCCTCAAACAGATTCTCGGCCATTTGGGCTTTGGTCAGCGCCATCGCACTCAGCTTCTCATCTCCGCTCCAACCTGGTGTTCAAGTTGGGACACAATTGATGTGATGGTTTGTTCTACTTCTTTGTCTGTAAGGGTGCGTGAAAACTCTTGCAAAATCAAGCCTAAAGATATGCTTTTCTTCCCTTTTTTTATGCCCTTTCCGGTATACACGCTGAAGACGCCCACCTGTAGCAGAATGGGAATTTGCATTTGTTCAATGTTTGCACAGATTTCAGCGGCGCTCACGGCTTCGTCCACGACGAGGGTGATGTCCCGGCGTATGAACGGGTATTTCGACAGGGCACGAAACACCGGCTCAGGCAACCTTTGTGAAATTCCATCCAGCTGCAGCTCGAACAGGTACACCGCCTGGCTGATTTCGAGGGCGGCTTGGATGCGCGGATGCAGGGCACCGAACCGGGCCAGCATCACATCGCCGTGCAGGATTTTCGCGGCCTGCCCCGGGTGCAGGGCCGGGTCTTCCAGGGGAGAGACCTGGATCTCATCCTGTGGCAGCCGAGCCACCTCCAAAAGCCGTTCGACGTCGCCCTTGAGATCGTAGAAGTCGACCTCTCTCGGAACAGCACCCCACTGCTCGGGTTCGCAGTTCCCGCAGATCAGTCCCGACAGAACCAGGCGCTGCAAAAGGCCTTCCGGGGTCTGGCAAAACTGCAGCCCGTGCTCAAAGAAGCGGATGCGCTCTTGCTGGCGGTTGAAATTGTGCATGGCCGCCTGCACCAGGCCAGGCCAGAGACTGCTGCGCATCACCGACAGTTCCTGCGAGATCGGGTTTTCCAGGGCCTTGGCCCGGTGCTCCGGATTGAACAGGGCTTCTATCTCCTGGCTCACGAAGCTGAACGAGATGATCTCGCTGTAGCCGCTGCCCACCAAGGCCTGCTTCATCGATTCGAAGGGCCTGGTGTGTGCCACTTGGCCCCGGGTATCCAGGGAGATAGACTCCTCATGGGTCAGCGGGATGGCCTCATACCCCTTCAGGCGTGCAATCTCCTCGATCAGGTCAGCCTCGATTGCGAGGTCAGTGCGAAATCCTGGAGGGACCACATGCAGGCGTTCCCCGGAGCGCTGGACCTGGCACTGCAGGCGAACCAGCAACTTCTCGATTTCATCGGCGGACAGCTCGATCCCCAGCAGGTTCTTTGCATTGGAACACTCAAGCTCAATCTCTACCGGTTGCGGCAGGCGCGCGATATCTTCCTCGCAGACCACAGGACCGGCTTCCCCGCCAGCAATCTCAAGGGTCAGCTGGGTAGCCCTCTGTATGGCAAGCTGCGCCAGGTCCGAGTAAACGCCGCGCTCGAAGCGGTGCGAGGAATCCGTATGCAAGCCGTGTCTTCGTGCGATCCCGGCAAGTGCGCGCGGGTGAAACCAGGCGGCTTCCAAAAACACCGCGCGCGTTTGGTCCGCGACGCAGGAACGTTCGCCCCCCATGATGCCGGCCAGGGCCAGTGGGCTTTTGCCATCCGCAATCACCAGTTCGTCCCCGGACAGGGAAACTTCCTGGCCATTGAGCAGGTGCAGGGACTCCGAGGCCCGTGCGAAGCGAACGACAATCCCGGAATCGAGCTTGTCCAAGTCGAAGGCATGCATGGGCTGGCCGAGTTCCAGCATCACATAATTGGTGATGTCGGTGATGGCATTGACCGAACGCAGCCCACTGCGGCGCAATTTCTCTTGCATCCACAGGGGGCTCGCAATGTCCCCTTTCACCCCCGTGATGGCCCGCCCGACGTAGCGAGCACAGGCCTCGGGCGCTTCAATCGTGACCGGGAGCACCGTATCGGTCGAGGCTGCAATTGTCGGGCACGCCACCTCCTCGAGGGGTGACTCAAGCAGTGCCGACACCTCCCGGGCCAGCCCTTGAACGCTGAGGCAATCCGCGCGGTTGGGCGTCAGGTCGATATCGATGACGGTGTCCTCGAGCTCCAGGCACTCATGGAGGTCGATACCGGGATCACAGGCCTCGGGCAACTCGATGATGCCCTCGGATGTCTCGGCCAGTCCCAGTTCCGCAAGGGAACAAAGCATCCCTGCAGACTCAACTCCATGCAATGTCTTTGCCTCGATGTCGACACCACCCGGGAGCTTAGCCCCGACTCGGGCCAGCGCCGTCATCATTCCGGCCCGGACATTGTTCGCCGCGCACACCACGGTGATCGGCAGGCTGGAGCCATCGGCAACCTGGCACACATGGTATGTCCCGTCCTCGCTGTGCGAGTCGAGAGCCATGATTCGTGCGACCACCACGTTCGAGAACGCGGGGGCAGCCGACGAGAGACTGTCGACCTCGAGCCCGGCCATGGTCAGCACATCGGCAAGATGCTTCGTGTCGGTGGGCGGGTCCACCCATTCGCGTAACCAGCGCTCGCTTACCTGCATGTCGTGAACCTCATGCGAACTGCCTGAGAAAACGCAGATCGTTTTCGAAGAACAGGCGCAAATCGTCGATCTGGTAGCGCAGCATGGCGAGGCGCTCAACGCCCATGCCGAACGCGTATCCGCGGTAGCGCTTGGGGTCGATGCCGACCTGCTCGAACACCGCAGGATGCACCATGCCGCATCCCAGTATCTCAAGCCAGCGCAGATTCCCAGGCTCGGAACCGGGTATGGCGACGTCGATTTCCGCCGAGGGCTCGGTGAACGGGAAATACGACGGCCTAAACCGAACCTGCAGGGCTTCATCTTCAAAAAAGGTCTGCAGGAACTTGACCAGCATGCTCTTCAGATGTGCGAAGGACGTGTGCTCATCGACCAACAGGCCCTCGACCTGGTGAAACATGGGGCTGTGGGTCGGATCCGAGTCGCAGCGGTAGACCCGGCCGGGTGCGATGATGCGAAGGGGTGGGCTGTTGTGTTGCATGTAGCGGATCTGCACCGATGAGGTGTGCGTTCGCAACAGCATGCCGTCGCCGAAGTAAAAGGTGTCATGCATGGCCCGTGCAGGATGATGTGCCGGGATGTTCAGGGCTTCGAAATTGTGGAACTCGTCCTCCACCTCGGGCCCCTCTTCCACCGAGAATCCGAACCGCTCGAAATACTCACGGATGCGGATCCGCGTGTGCGTGACCGGGTGCAGGCTGCCGAGGTCCTGGCGTCGCCCCGGCAGGGTGACATCCAGGGCTTCGTGACCTAGCCGGTGTTGCAGGTCGGACTGCTCGAAGCCGGATTTCTTCTCGGCGATCGCCTGCTGAAGGCTGGATTTGATACGGTTGATGGCCTGCCCGGCAGCGGGACGCTCCTCACTCGGCAGCGTGCCCAGTGTCTTCAGTCGTTCCGTGAGTACGCCCTTCTTGCCCAGATAACGCACACGCACGCCATCCAGGGCATCGGCATCCTGGGCTTGGCGGATCTCTCCAAGCGCCGCAGCCTCCAGGGAATCAAGATCAGTCATCAGTTCGTCAACACCCGGGGTTCAAACAAAAAGGGAAAGGCAAAGCCTTTCCCTTTTACAAACTTTCTACCGGCGGTCAGGCAACCATCAACGGCATTCAAGAAAACCTACAAGCTTGCCTTCGCCCTTTCGGCGATTTTGCCAAACGTATCGATATCATGAACGGCGAGGTCCGCCAGTACCTTGCGGTCAATCTGCACGGAGGCCTTGTTCAGTCCGTCCATCAGCCGGCTGTACGACAGATCGAACTGCCGCGCCGCCGCATTGATGCGCACGATCCACAGGGACCGGAACTGGCGCTTTCGCTGCCTGCGGTCACGGTAGGCATACTGCCCCGCCTTGATCACCGCCTGCTTGGCGACACGGAAGGTGCTCTTGCGGGCGCCGTAATATCCCTTGGCCTTGGCCAGGATCTTCTTGTGTCTGGCGCGTGCCACCACGGCCCTTTTTGCTCTTGGCATCGATTCTCTCCAGGTTTCCTCAGGCCACGGGCGTCATGCGTAGGGCAGCATCTGCCGTACGGATTTCACGTCCGCATCGGCAATGGTCGTGCCTGCGCGCAACTGGCGTTTACGCTTGGTGCTTTTCTTCGTCAGGATGTGGCGGCCATGGGACTGGATGCGCTTGAAGCCACCGCCTGCAGTTTTCTTGAAGCGCTTGGCTGCGCCACGGTTTGTCTTTAGTTTGGGCATATCTGTATTCCTGACGGATTCATTTTTTACGCAGCGGAGTGAACACCATGACCAGTTGGCGTCCCTCCATTTTGGGCCGTTGTTCCACTTCGCCGTAGGGCTCCAGGTCCTTCTCGATGCGGTCCAGCAACACGCCTCCCAGTTCCTGATGCATCATCTCCCGGCCCCGGAAGCGAACGGTCACCTTGGTCTTGTCGCCGTTCGTTAAAAATTCGATGATCTTTCTCAGCTTAACCTGATAATCGCCTTGCTCCGTACCTGGGCGGAACTTGATTTCCTTCACATGGATCAGTTTCTGCTTCTTCCTGGCGACCTGGGCCTTCTTGCTCTGCTGAAACTTGAACTTGCCGTAGTCCATGACCCGGCATACGGGAGGGGTGGCATTCGGGGCAATCTCTACCAGGTCAAGTTCGGCTTCCTGTGCAATCTGCTGGGCTTCACTGATGTCCACCACGCCCACGTTCTCGCCGTCCAGTCCGATCAGTCGGACTTCCTGCCCGGTAATTTCCTCATTCAATCGGGTTACTTTCGCTACGCTAATATTCCAGTCCTCCTAAAAATTAATGGCCGCCCACCCCGTGTTCCATGAACCTCTGCACGATGGCCTCGAGTGCCATCGGTCCCAGGTCTTCACCTCCACGTGTGCGAACGGCCAACTGATTTGCAGCCACTTCACGATCGCCCGCCACCAGCATGTACGGGATGTGTGTGATCGTGTGCTCTCGAATCTTAAAGCCAATCTTTTCATTTCTCAAGTCGGAGATCACCCTGAAGCCTTGATTCCTAAGCATTTCTTCTGCCGAGCGCACATGCTCGGCCTGGCGGTCCGTGATATTCAGCAAAACCGCCTGCACGGGAGCCAGCCAGAACGGCAGGTCGCCGGCATAGTTCTCGATCAGGATTCCGATGAACCGCTCCAGCGAACCCAGGATCGCGCGGTGGATCATGACCGGCACCTGGCGCGAGCCGTCTTCGGCCACGTAGGTGGCATCGAGTCGCCCCGGCATGGAGAAATCCACCTGGATCGTGCCGCACTGCCACACCCGCCCGATGCTGTCGCGCAGCGTGAACTCGACCTTGGGCCCGTAGAATGCGCCCTCGCCCGGCTGCAGCTTGTATTCCAGGCCCTGCGCCTCCAGCACCTGCTGCAGTGCCGCCTCGGCCTCATCCCAGAGACTGTCCTCGCCGACGCGCTTCTCCGGTCGGGTCGAGAAGGCCAGATCGATGCTCTCGAAGCCGAAGTCGCGGTAGACCTCGAAGGTCAGGTCGATGAGTTCGCGCACCTCCTCGCCAAGCTGGTCCCGGGTACAGAAAACATGGGCGTCGTCCTGCACGAAGCGCCTGGCCCGCAGCAGGCCGTGCAGGGTGCCGGAGGGTTCGTTGCGGTGCACCAGGCCGAACTCGGAAAGCTTGAACGGCAAGTCCCGGTAGCTTTTCAGGCCCTGGTTGTAGATCTGCACGTGCCCGGGGCAGTTCATCGGCTTGATCGCGTACTCGCGGTTTTCCGACTGCGTGGCGAAAATCATCTCACCGAACTTGTCCCAGTGCCCGGACTTCTCCCACAGCTTGCGGTCCAGGATCTGCGGGGTGGATACCTCCTGGTAGCCCTGCGAGCGGATCTTCTCGCGGACATAGGATTCGACCTGCTGGTACAGGATCAGCCCGCGTTCGTGCCAGAACACCATGCCCGGGGCCTCGTCCTGGAAGTGGAACAGGTCCATCTGCTTGCCGAGCTTGCGGTGGTCGCGCTTTTGCGCCTCCTCGAGCTGGGTCAGGTAGTGCTTGAGCTGCTTCTTGTCGGCCCAGGCCGTACCGTAGATGCGCTGCAGCATCTTGTTGCTGGCATCGCCGCGCCAGTACGAGCCGGCCAGGCGGGTCAGCTTGAACGCGCGCAGGTGGCGCGTGTTGGGCACGTGCGGGCCGCGGCACATGTCGGTGTATTCCTGGTGGTGGTAGAGCGCGATGATCTCATCGTCTGGAATCTCGGTGGCAATCTCGACCTTGTAGTCTTCATGGCGCTCCCGGAACGCCTCCACCGCCTGGGTGCGGCTGACTACTTCGCGGACGACATCGTAGTCCTGCACGATCAACTCGCCCATGCGTTTTTCAATGGCTTCCAGATCCTCCGGGGTAAAGGAGCGCTCGTAGTCCACGTCGTAGTAGAAGCCGTTCTCGATGACCGGCCCAATCGCCATCTTGGCGGTGGGATACAACTGCTTGATCGCATGCCCCATCAGGTGGGCAAAGGAATGGCGGATGATGTCGACCCCGTCCGGGTCCTTGCTGGTGACGATCTCCACGGAGGCATCCTCGGTGATGCTGACGCAGGCATCGGCCAGTTGTCCGTCGATGCGCCCGGCAATGGTCGCCTTGGCAAGTCCAGGGCCGATGGATTCCGCGACCTGCTGGATCGTGACCGGGTCGGTAAATTCTTTCTGGGTGCCGTCAGGCAGGGTGATGGTTGGCATGCAGATTCTCCAGTGGTGACCGATACCAAGGGCCACTTGTTTCCAAAATGTGTCTTCCGGTCCGCATCAGGCACTCTCCCCACGCTTTGTGCTATGTGGACTGCAAGATGTCCCGAGCGCGTAGGGTACACATTGTGACCTGCGAAGGGAACCACAAACACCGGAAAGCTGCGACAACCTCCACCTGAGAATGACCAAGGCATCAGTGGCAGTGGTCATGCACCATCCCTTGCCCGATCCTTGCGCAGAATCTCTGCAATGTCGACGGTACCGTCCGGTGGGGGCAGATTTTCACGCAACTCATCCATTCTCCGGGCTGCTTCCCACCTCCGTTCACGCCGCAACCGTTCGGCCACGGCCTGACTGCGCATCCCTTTAGGCAACTGCTGCAGGGACTTCCAAACTTCGTATCATGTACCATAGCCTTTCCTTGAATAATTCGACTATTGCAGGATTTAAGTATTTTAATTCAACAGATGATCCAGCCGTCAACTGGATCATCCGCCCATTACACAGGCGGTTGTGACCCAGTGCGTCGCAGCACCGCAACATAGATCAGTGCGGTCACGAACATGGTGAGGCTGTAGGTGGTCGCTGGCACCGTTGCAAGCCCGCCGCCGAACAAAAGCACCGCAATCGCGATTGCCAGCGTCCCGTTCTGCAATCCGCACTCCATCGCAATCGCGGTTCGCTGTTTCGCACCGCTCGCAAACCACCGCGCCAACAGGTAAGCCGTCACCATCATGATCACGTTCAGCGCAAAAGTGGCCAGTCCGGCTTGGGCATAATAGGAGGCAAGATTGTTGCGTTCCTGGTAGATGGCTCCAGCAAGCACCAGCACGAACAGCACGGCGGATACGGTACGTGCCGACGGCTCAACCCGCAGCGCAAAGTTCTCGGCAAAACGGCGCACAAGCAAGCCGGCCAGCACCGGAATGGTGACGATCAGGAAGACACTGATCGCGGTGTCGGCGACCGTGATGTCCTGCACCGCCTGCTCACCGATGAAATGACCATAGGCGAACACAACCACGAACGGGATCGTGATTACGCTCAACAGGCTGATCACCGCGGTCAGCGAAATTGACAGGGCGACATCGCCACGCGCAAACGCGGTCAGGAGGTTGGAGGTCACACCGCCCGGGGCCGCAGCAATGATCATCAGCCCAAGTGCCAGTTCCGGTGCCATCGGCCAAAGGCTAGCAAGCAGGAAAGCGATTGCTGGCAGCACGAGGATCTGTGATACAGCGCCTACTGCAAAATCGCGCGGGCGGCGCACCACCCGGACAAAATCATCGAAGGTGAGCCCCAGCCCGAGCGCCAGCATGATGAAAGCCAGCGCCAGTGGCAAAACGACGTCAGTCACAAATCCCATGGTTTCTCCTCAAACCTAATTATCCGGTGTTGTGCGACATGCGAGATCGATTGCCAAATGTGACAGCTTGACGAACTCCAGATCATTCCCTGTTCTGACCGACAACTCCAAATCACCAACTCCATTGTGACCAGTGTTTGTCGTATTCCTGGGATAGAGTTACTGATGTATATCAACTTCTTGTAGGCCAAGCTTGACTATAGAGCACCACCCTACTTGGTATTTCCATACAGATCATTGAGAGTTTTTGCAAGAACCTAATTAGGGGCCATATGTAGCAAGACCCCTCAAGATACCTTACACAATGGACGTTTCTAATCGATCCCCTTTATAATATACACTGATAGAAAGAGGCGGGCATTGTCGTCCCTGATCCAAGTGTTGAGTAGATTCATCTATTCAGCCACGATGATGCCTGCCGTTTTTTTGTGATGAGAAAATATGCAACATTCATTGATGGCGCTTTTGCAATACACAAGCTGGCCAAAATAAATCAACCTCAAAAATTTCCAGATTCTAAAGATATTTTAAATTTGATTGATAGCATTGGCAGGCACCCTGTTATTGGACACAAATTTCACTTGTTACGAACTTATTTCTATCACGCGCATCCGGCTAAAGGTGTTATTAAAAACCCTATAGACAAAAAATCCACTGATTTAAGCAATACAAAAATCTATCATCAGCATAGTAAATTGATTAGCGATCTGGAGCTTGCCGAAAATATCGCAATGAGATTAGGCGAATCGATTGTGTCAGTATCGCAATGGAAACTGGGAAAACGCGCAATCGAAGATTTAGGAAACAGGCAACTGGCGGCGAATGACCTAGTGCCCGATATTAAGCAGAAAGGAGTAGATTTAAGGATCGGCCTGGACATTGCGAGGTTAGCCATGAAAAACACTGTAGATGCAATTGTAGTTGTGGCAGGGGACAGTGATTTAGTTCCAGTATTCAAATTTGCTCGAACAGAAGGAGTGCAGGTGTACCTATGTCCTCTCGAACACGGTATAAGACGTGAAATGAGAGTTCACGTTGATGGCGTACTTTTCTAAAGGGCTTGCATTTCCCGGAATGCCCGCAATACCCCTTCCGTAACCGTACTACCTAAGTCACACAGTGCGGATGCATCTGCATTGGACAGCGCAAGATCGACTTCAGCATCGTGTTCGCCGGCCAAACTGTCGACATCCGAGAAGTCGCCGAGCGCATCTGGCTCTTGCTCCATTTCTGAGTAACCAGTTAATTTTAGAAAAAAAGTGGCTCTAACCCTCTTTTACTGATTTCCCAAAACTGAAAAAGCTTGCCATCAATAGTGTACTGACAGGCAGCTTCGTCACTGTCCCAAGAATAGTTAAATTTAAGGTCTACATTCTCATTTGGTTTTTCTGTATTCATACTAGATACGCTTATCTTGCCAAGGCCACTATGCATAAAGTGGGCAGCTCCCACTGGATCACCTTTAGAATAATGTGGATGCATTACTCCGCCAGCATTTGATGCTTTATTAAAAA
This sequence comes from Gammaproteobacteria bacterium, assembly GCA_965220895.1. Lineage (GTDB taxonomy): Bacteria > Pseudomonadota > Gammaproteobacteria > UBA4575 > UBA4575 > WTFY01. The sequence goes on along the minus strand of OZ244850.1, from coordinate 1,557,933 downwards.
TCTTCATGACTCTTATCTCATTGTTCAGACGTGTTATTTCATATCTGAAACAGTCTCCCTTTCTTAGTTCCAGTTTTTTCATTTCATCTACATCATGCCTAACTTGTTCATATAGCGCATGAAGAATCGTATCTTTATGACAAGCTCCACGCCTAATCACCCAATCGACAGACTTATTGTTTTCTCTATCCACTGCATCTCCTTGTACTGAACTGGATTACATAATTCAAAATATGGCCGCGAAACTCAATAATCCTTTGGAATCAGATCAAGTCCCAAAATTTCGGCCTCTTCAATAAACCAATCCTCCTCCATCAGCCGCTCTCGAAGTCTGGTCTGAGTCGCCCTTGGTGCTCTGCAGATGTAGTCAACCGCTTTTTTCCTTACGCTATTCTGTAGCCCGCCCTCCTGGTTCTCAGGGTTCTCCAAGTATTTCAACGGATTCTCCAGTGGCTGGAATGGTTTAAATTGCGGAGCCACACAAGTACAGTAATTACTCTCCAGGGCAGTCCAGACCACCGAAACTGCTTTGCTCAGCCCAAGCCACAACACGTTCTGTAGATTTACATTTCTCCGGATGTCGTTCACCACATCCACGCTCCCAGTATCCAATATTTCTCTTATTCGGCGTACCTTCTCGCCTCTGCAAGATTTCAATGACATGATTAAGCGTGATCTGCGTCCTTTTCGTTTCTGCGTAAGAAACCTGGCAGTCTTTGCCATTCTTCTCATCAATCACAAGTGTAAGAGCACCACCTCTCGACGACACTGATATCCGAGAAAATTCTAGTGGCAGCCATAATCCTTCAGCTAACTCCCACTCTTGAGCACAATTCGACTCGATCGCTTCCCAAAAATCCTCGAATTTCTCTTTCTTATCCCACAGAACGGACCCCCAACCAAGAATGGCATACGTCAATCTCTACTGCTTATATTGCATCAATATGGTGCTGTTTCCGACAACCAGTATTGTGCATGGTAATCAGTAAAAAAGAACCTTACTTTTTCCCCAGTGCCAGAAATCACCAATTCTATTTGCTGACCCTGAACATTGGAGGTTTTGCCAAAGCAGATAGACATTCGCTTCGGGCTGTCCTGAAGAGCAGCCCTGATGGCATCACGGTTCAATTGGCCCCCATAGTTGTCGTGATGCAGTTTGCACAGCAATAGCAGGTTTCCTGCATGGCGCTCGCCGCCAGCCGCCACCAAATCAGTATGGTGTGCCTCAACGATGCTCCGACGGACTTCCTCCGACTCAATGTAGCTTCCGACCGGTGCCAACTCTTGGGGGCTCCGTTCGCAAAGGCACATCTGGCAGTGACTTGCATAGTGGAGACGCTTTAGTTCCTCGATATGCCTCTTCTCCAAATCAGGTGTTTGTCGAGGGCTCCCGCCGCGGCCCGGACCTGGTTTGCGTGGATGTTCCCTCGTAGGCCATCCCTCTGTCGTCAAGCCCTCTGTGAGCGGTCCAGGTTTGGGCTCATTGCGCCCCGGATCAGGGACGAACGGAGAGTGGCCGCCTCCTGCTTCTCCAAGACCAGCTTTCTCGTCGTCACTATCCCCAGACTTACCCGACTCTTCTTCATCAAATTCCGCAGCACGCCCAAAACTCGGGTCAGCAATATCAAGTTTTAGAGAGAGTTCTAGTGCATAGAGGTCGATCGTTCGTGCCGCCGTCTTGAATACCAACTGCTTGGCCACAGCTTCGTACAAACCGCCAGTATCAAGATCACGCTTCATCCAGAAAATACCCTTTCCGGGATCGAATCCCGCATCGACATCAAGCCGGTAGTACTTGTTGCGGAATTTATGGCGTACCTCGATATATTCTGCACAGCGAAATTCTTGCACACGCCGCAACTGGTCTTGCCAGTCATGGCGCAACAACTCGGAGTCAATTTCCAGTTTATTGAGCCGTTTTCGGAATGTGCGACGAAACTGGAGCGTCCGAAGCGTGTCGAACCGGCTGCGAATATCCTCGTTGATAGCAGTCACCTCCCCTGTACCAGTCGCACTTATCGGTTCTCCGAGTGCATTGCGTAGCGACCTCACACCCAGCTCGCGCAGTGGTTCCGAGATTGGCTTGTTCACCTCTTTCACCTGATCGATGACCAACAGGACGGAAGCATCCTTTTGTATGACTGCATCTCCGATGTCACCTGCGTCAGACAGATAGACTGGCTTGTGGAGTGCCCGTTGTAACGACACAAGCTGCAACCCGTTCTGGTATCTGACCGGGATAAAGGGCGTTGCCGTGTAGATGGGAGCCCAATCGGTAGGCCCCTGCCGATGGAGGATATGTCGCAGTACGCAGGGAATGTGCCGCCCCAAAACATCTTGGTCCTGGTCTGCGAGCCATTTGAAGAACTCGCGACTGGTCTCAAGGTTAGGTGATGCCGAGGTCACGCCTGCCTCGCGATAACGAGTCTGGTCATCAGGCGACAGGCCCTCTGTCGGAATGCGGATCTTCCAATCGCCCCAGTAATTCCCCTTATTACCGGCGAAGGCCAGCGCGGATGGCGCTCGCCATTGGTCACCCACTGGAATAATGGACATTCCCGCAAGCTTGCATCGCTCATCACTTTCCGGCTCGCTGATGTCAAGGACCTTTTTCAGGCGCGGCTGCAGAACATCAATGTTGCAGGGATCTTCGGCGAAGGTGTCTAGCAGCATAGTCAAAGTGGGTGCCTTGATCGCGGGTGCAAGTTTGTTGAGCAACGCGCCGCGTTTTGGGTCGTTGAGAAGGAAACGACTGGGCAACGCGAGTCGATCATTGCCAGGGCTCGGCATGACCAGTTCGGTGCGAGATTGAATGGACTTGTCGCGCGCAAGTGCCGGGAGCATCGCAATGGCCGACTTGAGTAAGGGGATAATTGACCTGTCTTGGAGAAGTGTGACGAGATCAGCCTCAAACCTACGTAGTTCGCCGATGGTCACGGCATCCGGTTGGCTTCCAATCTCGAATTGTACCAGCCGTGTGTTGACCCAGGCTGAGATCTCGTGCTCAGTTGGGGCACGGCGGATCGATGTCCGTGCCTTACCGCCGACAGAAACAAGTTTGGACCTGCGAACTTGCCCATGTGGTCGCTGGATGAATCCGTCGAGTGAGGCGACAACAGGTGCTGAGCGGGGATCGCAGAGGTCGGATATCTTGCACAGCCTCTCGTCGCTGTCGGGCCATATGATGAGACCCGCAAGCCTTCGCCGGTCATTCGGCCTGATGCGCCGTTCATTCCGACGCAGCCAGTTCCAGAATTTCTTTCGCGTTTGTTCGTCTGCGTTTTGAAGAGTGTCGCTCTTCAAAAACTCTGTGATCGTGAACTTCCGAAGCTTCCACTTCTTGCGCCTGAACAGGGCATGCCCGGACAGGCCAGAATTAAGGATAGGCGGCAGGCACAAGCCAGGAATATCGGAAGGAAGCGAAGCGTTCGCATACAGATCCCGAAACGCCGTTGCCCGCCCTTGTTCGTCAGGCAGTAGTAAAGCTGCAACCAACTCGTCTTCGTTTTCAGTATCAAGTTTATTTTCATCCAGCGCAAGTTTGATCAGATCCAGGTACGCCTGTGCAATGAACGGTTTTGCGACCGCGTCGGAATATTCGTTTCCCCCATCGACCACGCGATGAAACACATCTTTTTCATCAAAGGTAGCGAACGTCTCTCCAGATCCACATGTGCCACCATCTGCCAGCAGCCGAATGATTTCCCCATGGGTACGAGGGTCGAGTTGCATCTCCGAGCCTGGGCATAAAAGTGAGAGCGAAGGATGAACTGCATTCTGCGCCCAGGTCAGTACCGGCATCATTAACCGGTATCGTCTCTCCTTCTTCAAATAGCGTCTGCGTCGTATCGCAGCCCTGAAATTTACACGTCTTCCCTTAGCCACAAGCTTCACTGCCTCGAGCTGGTCCAGGACAGGCATTGCTCCCTTCTGAACAAGCCTTGCCAAAATCGGACGCACCGCCTCGTCGCCATCATCAGCATCAGAATCTGGCACAACAGGATTCAAACCATCCGGCCCCCACTTGGGTACCATGAAGTAGGCCACCGCATCGATCAACAACGACTCGCATTGCTCCCGCAACTCAGCAAACGTAGCCTCATTCCATGCAGGCGCGTGGCGCTCCTTGTCGGACACGAACGGTGCATTGAAATACGCGCCATGCCCTGTGCGAGCCTCGTGTGAACTCAGTGGATAGCCAATTGGATAGCGGAATTTCCCCGTACCGGTCCTAGGCTTCCCTTTCGTGCTTATCGGCCAGGATACTTCAACAAAAAAGCGTTGTCCGCGGCGAAAATAATCGGCCACACGTTCTTTCAGGACACCCTTCAATGGAGCAAGGCGACGCACAGCCTGCTCAAGAAGTGCCCCTTGAAGTGGGATATGCGTGCCCTCTACAGTGCAACGCCTCTTGAAGACCTCAATCCGCTTTGCACGTTTGCATTTGATTGGCCGCGTACATGAAAAGGAAAACCTGGCCTCTCCTAGCCGCCAGTGCCGCAGTACGAGTTCGTAACGAGGCGTGACCTCTGGTGACACGATGCCGGCGAACTGCTCTGGTACGTTGGCACAGGCTGTCTGAAACAATGCATCGAGTTCTCTCTCGCCAACTGCGGGCAATTTGATAGGTTCACCCTTGCCAGGCACAAGTTCATTGTCACGATAGGGCACGATCACATGACAACCATCAGCCGGAGCTTCCGGATCCTCCATGGGGTACCCCGAAGCGCCGGGATGAGGTGAGCTGTCGCGTCCCTTCGCGTAAAGCGTCTGAACAATGGTCTTCCCGTCCGACATGAGACGGATTTCGTCACCAATCGTGAATGCGGTCTTGAGACCATGATTCTTGACACCGAACCTGCTGCGCTTTGCCGGCACCTCATCACCAGCGCCCAGTATCTTACGAAGGCGCTGCCATCCTTCAGCATCTACTGGTTTGCCGTTCCCCTCACAAACCAGACGCGACGATTCGAAAGAGACAACAGTGCGGGTTGCGCCTTGATCCAGATCATTTTGAACGAGTTCTGCTATCAGATCATTGCGCTCAAGGCCGACAAGATAGTTCCAGAATCCAGGCACCCCATCGAACTCGGTCACAAATCCGGTGGCGCTTGATTGATCAAGATCGCTCACAGTATCCGTTAGACTTGTTGCTTTACAATCCACTCCACAAACTGAATACCAGCATCAACTGCAACCAATACAAACGGTGCAAGCTACATGGCAGCATAAGCCATACCGAGATTAAGTGCTGCCAAGATCTGGAGAAGGACTAGTTTGGGGCTCAGCGATCTGTAAATGGGAATTCAACGCGGTAGGACTCTAGTAGTAACTCTCTTTGCTTCTCAGACTCCGGGGATATTAGGAGTTCGAGCTGTGCAATTAGTGGCGGCAAATCTTCCTGTACTATTTTCCAGACAATTGCAAAAAAGTTACTGTTTTACGTGCCGCTACCAGCATATCGAGTAGATACGAATCGTCACGCCGCATAGATGACCTCGACGGACTCCAGAATTTCTCTCCGGCGAATGTAGTTCCGGCTTTGCTCCACAGACGAACGTGTCAGAACATCCACTTCCCTTCCAAACAGATCCGACAACTCAGAAGCGATCCCAAAAAACTTCAATCCGGGCGTACAGCCAGGCGCGAACTCGACCAGCACGTCAATGTCGCTCTCTGCGCTGAAGTCCTCTCGTAACGCCGAACCAAAGATAGCAAGCTGTGTTATGCCGTTCGCACGACAGAATGCCGCAACGCGATCACTTGGAATGTGGAGTTCTGGGTTCATGCCTGAAACCTTCTTAACCTCGGCACTTGGCCCATGTCTGGATGTGAAATACCTTTCCTGGCCCCGGTACGGACCCCCATAACTCTGGTAGGCGCGATTGGATTCGAACCAACGACCCCCACCATGTCAAGGTGATGCTCTAACCAACTGAGCTACGCGCCTAGTTCAGGAATGTGAAACCTAACATAGAACAGAAGAATCCGGTACCTCCCTCATCACAGGAAATCCACCTGGACTTGTACGGACTGCTCCTGAACAAAATCGTCTGCGTTTTGCTTCCCCTTTAGTTGTGCCAGCAGGCTGAAATCATCTGCGTGAACTGACTGGCCACCATCGCTAGGAAACGACTACTCCCTTGCGACTACCAAGTTAAGATCCAATTGTCCGAGTGCTAAACTTGCAATTCGACGGCCACTAAACTTTCAATTTTCCATAACTAAACTTGCAATTTACCTACTATAGACTTACAATCAGTCGATGTCGAATTCTGTCTTTTACCCCCGATCCATCGAGCTCCGGCTTATCGAAGCACTTCAGGATTCACCTGTCGTACTCATTCACGGCCCGCGGCAGTGTGGCAAGACAACGCTTGCCCAGATCACCTGCGCACCGAACTACCTGACCTCGGGAGGCGATTCGCTCAGTTGGGGGCTCTCCCAGCAAGTCCGGGACTACAGTTATTTCAGCTTTGACGATCCGGGTACGAGAGACGGTGCCCAAGCTGATCCAGTGGGCTTCGTCGCAGACTTGCCAGAGCGCGTTATCCTGGACGAAGTCCAACGTGTGCCCGAGTTGTTTGAAGCCATCAAGGTAGTGGTGGACCGCCGGCGGGTGCCGGGCCGCTTTCTGCTTACGGGGTCCACAAACGTCTTCCTTGTTCCACAATTGTCAGAATCGCTGGCAGGGCGCTTACAGATCGTGCCGTTGCATCCCTTGACACAGTATGAGCTTACAGGCCAGTCAGATCCTTCACGTCTGGATACGGACTTCCTGAGCACCCTGTTCGGGGATGGCTTTCCGGTATTCCAATGCGAGCGTCTCGGAGCGCAGCTCATCGAGAAAATCGTTGCAGGTGGCTATCCAGCAGCGCTGATGCGTCCTACAGCAAGGCGCATGGCGAACTGGTACCGTGACTACGTGGAAGTACTCGTCCAGCGCGACGTGCGTGACTTGGCCCGGGTCCGCTCACTCGACGTCCTGCCAAGGCTGCTGCACACTTCGGCCGCACAAACGGCCCGACCCTACAACCTCAGCAGCCTCGCCTCGCCCTTCAATCTCAGTCGGCCCTCAATCGGGAGCTACGTCACGCTTCTCGAGAGGCTTTTCCTGCTGGAACGGCTTCCTGCCTGGCACAGCAATCGATTGAAGCGGCTGGTCAAGAGTCCAAAGTTGCACCTCACGGATACTGGCCTCGCCTCAGCTCTGCTCCGTGCGGACGCCAAGGCACTGGCGACAGACAGGGCTCTACTGGGACAGCTTCTGGAAACGTTTGTGTTTCAGGAATTGCGAAGACAAGCAAGTTGGCACGAGATGCCGACCGGGTTCTTCCATTTCCGGGACAAGGGTGGTGCTGAAACAGACATCGTCATTGAACAGACATCCGGTGCCATCGCCGGCGTGGAAATCAAGGCGGCAGCGAGCGTGAATTCGACGGACTTTCGCGGATTGCGCAAACTACAAAAAGCGGTCGGTGACCGCTTCGTCCGTGGTGTAGTGCTCTATGATGGCGAAACCAGCCTTCCCTTTGGCGATCGCTTTCATGCAGTGCCAATATCCCGATTATGGGAAGCGCCATAGAGTGTTCCTGATCGCCGAGGTGGTAACCACTCCTCTGCAACTTCCGGCTCAGATTCAATTGGCCAAATGCCAAACTTACAACCAGCCGATGCCGAGTTCCGGCTTGAGTATGGACTGAGCTCCTTATTTACCGAGCGCCCGCACTACTGCTTCCGGGTCGTGATCGATGACAGTCAGCAGGACCCGGGCCGCACGGCCCGGGACGCGACGACCCTGCTCCCAGTCTTGCAGGATACATGCATCGAGCCCAAAGCGATCCGCGAATTCTTGACGGCTTAGTCCTAATCGCCTACGAAGGGCCAGGATCCGATCAGCGGTAGGATCGTCCACGATTCTGCACGGCAGATCGATCTCGCCACGCGCATGGGCAAGGACCTCGTCCAGTGCCGTCTCGATCTCACGCCCGACCCGGGTTCGTTCGATTGTCATTTCCTTCTGCCCATCTTCTTGATCTCAGCCACAAACTGCGAGAGTACCGTGCACGGCTGTGATCCTGCCTTACATATATCTGAACCTGAACACATTGCCAAACAAATCGTATCGATAGGCCGGTTATTTGCCAAGGACAATGGAGCGATGGACTAACCTGCCTTGCGCTGGTGCTTGCCCAGCACCACGTCTTTCAAGTGAAAGAGTTCATCGCGAAGCTTGGCCGCCTCTTCAAATTCCAGGTTGCGTGCATGCTCGTACATCTTCTGCTCAAGCTGCTTGATCTTTTTCATGCCCTGTTCGGTCGTCAAGTCCAGGTATTCCGTACTGTCTGCAACCTCCTCAAGGCGGGTCCGGTAGATCGCCCGTTCAGCCGGTGACTTGCGCGCACCCTCCATGATGTCGGGCACTTTCTTGGTAATCCCCCGGGGAGTAATTCCGTGCTTCTTGTTGAAAGTGACCTGCTTGTAACGCCGGCGGTTGGTCTCATCGATGGCACGCTGCATGGAGCCCGTCACCTCATCGGCATACATGATGGCCCGGCCGTTCAGATGCCGTGCTGCCCGGCCCACCGTCTGGATCAGGGAGCGCTCGGAGCGCAAGAACCCCTCCTTGTCCGCATCCAGGATGGCGACCAGCGAGACTTCAGGGATATCCAGTCCCTCGCGAAGCAGGTTAATGCCAACCAGCACGTCGAAATCCGCATTGCGCAGCCCGCGGATGATCTCCACCCGCTCGACGGTGTCGATGTCGGAGTGCAGGTAGCGCACCCGCACGCCGTGCTCGTCCAGATACTCGGTCAGGTCCTCCGCCATGCGCTTGGTCAGGGTGGTGATCAGCACGCGTTCACCCCGCCCGGCACAATCATTGATTTCAGACAGCACATCATCGACCTGGGAGACCACCGGGCGCACGTCGATCTCGGGGTCCACCAGGCCCGTCGGGCGCACGACCTGCTCGGCGATGACATCGGATTTCTGCATCTCGTAGGGACCCGGCGTGGCCGAGACATAGATCATCTGCGGAGCCAGGGCGGCAAACTCCTCAAACTGCAGCGGTCGGTTGTCCAGGGCCGAGGGCAGGCGAAAGCCGTACTCCACCAGAGTCTCCTTGCGCGAGCGATCGCCCCGGTACATGCCGCCGAACTGGGGCACGGACACGTGGCTTTCGTCCATCACCATCAGGGCATTGTCCGGCAGGTAATCCAGCAGGCAGGGCGGCGGCTCGCCCGCGGAACGCCCGGAGAGGTAGCGCGAATAGTTTTCGATGCCCGCGCAGTAGCCGATTTCCTGGATCATCTCCAGATCGAAACGCGTGCGCTGCTCCAGGCGCTGCGCCTCCACCAGGCGATTGGCCCGGTTGAGTTCCTCCAGGCGCTCCTTGAGCTCCTCCCTGATTTGCTCGATGGCATTGAGCAGGATTTCACGCGGGGTCACGTAGTGCGTCTTCGGGTAGATGGTCAGGCGCGGCACCCGGTGGGTAATCTCGCCCGTGAGCGGATCGAAGTAGCTCAGGTGCTCGATCTCCTCATCGAAGAGCTCGATGCGGATGCCCTCGCGCTCGGAGTCCGCCGGGTGAACGTCGATGATCTCGCCTCGCACCCGGAAGGTACCGCGCCGCAATTCGGTGTCGTTGCGCGTGTACTGGAGTTCGGCCAGGCGGCGCAGCACCGTACGCTGGTCGATACGGTCGCCGCGATCGAGGTGCATGACCATGTTCAGGTAGGCCTTGGGGTCTCCCAGCCCGTAAATTGCGGACACGGTGGCCACGATGACGGTATCCGGGCGCTCGAACAGCGCCTTGGTGGCGGACAGGCGCATCTGCTCGATGTGCTCGTTGATGGAGGCGTCTTTCTCGATGAAGGTATCGCTGGCCGGCACGTAGGCCTCGGGCTGGTAGTAATCGTAATAGGACACGAAATACTCCACCGCATGCTGGGGGAAGAACTCCTTCATCTCCCCGTACAACTGCGCCGCCAGGGTCTTGTTGGGTGCGAGGATGATCGTAGGCCGCTGCACCTGTTCGATAACATTGGCAATGGTGAAGGTCTTGCCCGAGCCGGTGACCCCCAGCAGCGTCTGGTGGGCCAGCCCGTCGTTCAGCCCATCGACCAGGGTCTGGATGGCATCGGGCTGGTCCCCCGCCGGGGCAAAGTCGGTAACGATTTTAAATGGCTGGTACATGCTTACTCTTTTTGGGGTCTTATCTCCATTTGACAGGCCCCGTATACTCTACCCGATGCTGCCAGGACGCAGCCTTTGAGATCAACCCCCGGACCAGGAGACATTGTGCAATATTCACTCGCGAAGCGGGTATCCCGGATTCAACCCTCCGTCACTTTAGCCATAACGGCACGGGCGAATCAAATCCGTGCAGAGGGCGGAGACATCCTCAATCTCGCCGCCGGCGAGCCGGACTTTGACACCCCCGAACACATCAAGGAGGCAGCCATCGCCGCCATGCGCGCAGGGCAGACCAAGTACACGGCTGTAGCAGGGACCGCTTCTCTCAAGGATGCCGTGATCGAGAAGCTCAGGCGTGATAATGGATTGGAGTACACCTCCGATGAAGTCATGATCTCCACCGGAGCCAAGCAGGTGCTCTACAACCTGTGCCAGGCCCTTTTAAACGATGGGGACGAGGTATTGATTCCGGCCCCGTATTGGGTGTCTTACCCGGATATCGTGCTCCTGGCAGGGGGTGAGCCGGTGACTGTCCCGAGCCGGGCCGAAAATAGTTGCAAGATCACTGCGGAGGATCTGAAAAGCAAAATCACTCCCAAGACCAAGCTGCTGGTCATCAACAGTCCGTCCAATCCAACGGGCATGGCCTACACCAGCGAAGAGCTGGGCGCTTTGGGAGAAGTGCTGGAAAGACATCCGCAGGTGTTCGTGATCAGTGATGACATTTACGAACACATCCTGTTTCGAGGGCAGAAATTCTCGAATATCCTGAATACAACCCCTTCGCTCAAAGACCGCACCTTGGTTCTGAACGGAGTCTCCAAGGCCTATTCGATGACGGGGTGGCGCATCGGCTATGCCGCAGGGCCGGAAGCACTGATCAAGTCCATGACCAAGATCCAGTCGCAGAGCACATCCAACCCGAGTTCCATTTCACAGGCGGCAACGGAAGCTGCCCTGACCGGAGATCAGGGATTTGTAGCGGACATGTGCAATGAGTTTGAAAAGCGTCACGACTTCATCGTTGGAGCCCTGAATGAAATTGACGGCATCCACTGTTCACAAGGCGATGGGACATTCTATTGCTTTCCCAACATCGAAGGCCTGATCGAGAAAACTGAAAACGTTTCAGATGATGTTGGTTTTGTGGAACATTTGCTGAATCAGGCGGGTGTCGCCACAGTGCCCGGCACAGCGTTCGGTACACCAGGGCACATGCGTATCTCTTTTGCAACCAGCATGGAAGTTCTTGAAGGAGCGGTTGCCCGCTTTAAGACACTTTGACCCAGATGTACGCGATGAATGATTGTCGGGATCGACGTTGACCTGTGTATGGTGGGTCGTTACCATTTCTCGTCTTCTATTCCCCGGTAGCTCAGTTGGTAGAGCGGGTGACTGTTAATCACTAGGTCGGCGGTTCGAGCCCGTCCCGGGGAGCCAATAATATCAATTAGATAGGATATATCCCTTTTCAATCCATGTGTCATCCGGTACAATTTCAGTACACTCCTGCTGGAATGGACGCATGGCAACCATCGTAAAGACCCCCTCGAATACCTGGAAAGCGGTTATCCGCAAGCGCGGCTGGCCGACCACCATCAAGACCTTTCGCACTAAACGGGATGCCCAGGACTGGGCGCGACGCACCGAAGACGACATGGTGCGTGGTGTCTACATAGACCGGGCCGACTCGGACCGGCTGTTGTTAAGAAATGCCCTAGACCGATACCTTCGTGAAGTATCCCCGAAGAAACGTCCATCCACGGCGTATTGTGAACGGCAAAGATCCAAGCCACTAAAGTGTGACTTAGGTAACTACAGCCTCGCAGCCATCACGCCGGACCTGGTAGCCCGGTACCGCGATGCGCGGTTGGAATCCGGTATGTCCAACAACACGGTGCGCCTTGAACTCTCTCTCCTGTCGCACCTCTTTACCATTGCCATCAAGGAATGGCGGGTAGGTCTCTTCTACAATCCTGTATCCAACATCCGAAAACCCAGTCCCGGCAAGGGCCGGGACCGAAGACTGGACAGGGACGAGGAGAAACGCCTGTTCCAGGCCTGTGACCGCCACTCCAATCCCATGCTCGGCTGGATTGCAAGAGTCGCGCTGTACACCGGCATGCGGGCCGGAGAGATCAAGTCATTAACCCGTTCACAAGTCAATCTTGAGAAGCGTACCGTACACCTCACCGAGACCAAGAACGGCTCCTCGAGGACTGTACCGCTGACAAGACAGGCCACGGAGATCTTCCGGGCTGCCCTCAACCATTCAGTACGTCCCATGGATACCGAGCTCATCTTCTGGGGGGAACCTGGACGCGATAACATCCGTCGTCCCTACGAGTTCAGGCCGGCCTGGGTACGCACCTTAAAGAAAGCCGACATCGAAGGCCTTCGCTTTCATGATCTGCGCCATGAGGCCGTCTCACGGCTGGTCGAGGCGGGGCTGGGGGACCAGGAGGTGTCTGCCATCTCCGGGCACAAGTCCATGCAGATGCTCAAGCGCTATACGCACCTGCGTGCAGAAGATCTGGTGGGACGACTGGACCAGGTGATGAGATGAACAGGCACTTGGTATGTCTCGCACCTCATGTGCTTCCTGCTCAGGACACGATACCAACACATCCCAAAGTTGAGGCATCAACTGTCCCGCTATAGGCCATCCTCCAAATCTTCAATCACCTTCCTCAGGGCTTCCAGTGACTCCTCGTTGGGCAGTTCCGCCTTTTGCCCCTCCTTTATCAATTCAGTTGGCATTACATCCAGGTTAATTAGTACAAACAACCCGACATCACTCTCGTCAACATCACCTTCCTCAATGTCTTCCCAGTCATCTTCCAGAAAGGCCTCATAGCTTCCATCCGCATCCAGATGTGCTCCAATCTTTCTTGCAAGTTCCCTCGGCAAGTAGCCAATTTTGTTTCCCTTGCAAGAAACCACTACAGGGCTTGACTCCTCCTCGGCCTTGAGTTCCCTCACCAAGGCTACTGGATCATCCATGCCACAACCATCAAGGTTATCGAGGTAGTCCGAGGTTCCACTCACATATGTCAAAACTTCGGCAACGGGGACATCTGCATCTTCGTAAATGTAAATTTCATATTCTTGCCCATGCCCAATATCCTCAAATGTACTTGCCTGTCCCAGCCCAAATACTACTTCCATCTCCACCTCACTTCTCTCCTTCTTGGTGCCACGAGGAGGTGGCTTTGCGCTGGCCAATATCTCTGGTTCCTTGACACCTATGAGTTCGTAGAAATCGGACTCCGAAAGGACATCTATACCAACCCCTTTGCTGATCAGTGCTTCAATTTTCCGGTGTTTCGAACTCTTTTCATATCCTTGTAGCTTACTTTCGTCTTGCATCCCCACAACCAACATTGTGACTTTCTTAGAGGCACTATCCACTACACTACATCCGGCTTGTGCTGCATGGGTGCTGGCTTCTCTTCGAGGAATACTTAGTCTTCCGGTGAACAAAATTGTTTCGCCGTACAGTGATCCATCCGGGTTGGCCTCTGGTTTAGGCTCTGATCTAGCCTTCGACTGCGAGGCAGAGGCACTGTCTGATGGTGGGAAAATTGGCTGGTCAACTAGATGCAGCCAATCTGCAATGCCTGTGCCGGTAACTGTGCAGGCTCTTAATACAATTTCAGCGGCTGCCCTTGCGTCTTCCAATGCGTCATGATGATTGAAGGTAATGCCAAGATCTGTAGCGACATTCTTGAGTCCCCAGCCACTCCTTCCATATTGTTCAGGCCATGCACGTCGAACAATTCTTGTACTATCAAGCCAAGTGACACGAAGGGGGTCAAGGTTATGTTCCTTCAGAGCACGCTCGACAGAGACGCGATCAAACGAAGTGTGGCTTATCAGGATGGAGCCGTTGAGCCGATCCAACTCTTCCCTGATGTCGGAGAAGGATGGGCTATCCTTCACATCCTTCTCATCGATTCCGTGTATTGAAACGTTAAGGGGGTCGAACCAGGCACTTGGATTGACTAGCGACTGCCAGTGATCTGTGATCACTCCGTCTCGGACATGGACAATACCAATTTGACAAATACTTGCACGGTTTGCGTTAGCAGTCTCGATGTCTATGGCACTGAAAGTTAGTGTCATGTCGGTAGCGACTCCAGGACGGGTACTCAATTGCCATGTTATATGAAGCAAAACTTGGGGCAATCTCAAGCTTAAACTGCTGCTTGCTGAATATAATGCGGCCCACTGTGATCTTGCAGCCAGTACCGTTCTCAGCTGCCGCAAAAAACAGAGGATCTGCCCACTCTTGCTTTAACCTTGTCTTGACGCAGGCACAGGGTAGACCAGGGTCTTTTCAATATCTAGCACCTGCAGAAAACCGCGTCACCCGGCGGAGGGATTTCTCCTGATCTTTTTGGCATCTTGTGCAATCTTGTGTCTTCAAATCATGAACCAGGAGAAGACAACCCATGCAAGATGTACAAACCCCCGATACGGCAACCCTTGAGAATCAATTGACCCGGCAGTTTGGCCTGTTGTTGTCGCAGACCCAGCTGGCCCAGCTGCTGGGTCGAAGCACCGGCGGCCTGCGCTACAGCCTGAGTTACCCGAGTGACCGCCAGACAAGGGCCCTGAAGGCCTGCGGGCGCAAGATCGGGAGACGCGTCTATTACCCGGCTGCAGAAGTGGCCCAGATCATCCTCGAGCCCAGCGGGGAATGAGGCATACACACAGCCACTGTCCGCGCACATGAGCATCGCCGCCCAGAAGTGGGCGCTGCGCCAGGAACTTGGGCCGGTGCCCAAGTTCGTGCTGGTGGTGCTGGCCGAGGCGGGCAATGCTGAAGGCATCTGCTGGCCACGGGTCTCTACCATTGCAGAACGGGTCGGCGTCTCCACCCGCACCGTGCAGCGCGCCATCCAGTACCTGGTCCGGCAAAAGCTGGTCACGGTCGAGCCTCAACTGCGCCCGGACGGCTCGAGTACCTCGAACCGCTACCGGTTGAGCCTCACCGAGGGGGGTGACAAATTGACACCCCTCCCTGACAAATTGACACCCTCCCCTGGCACCCGTGTCACCCAGGGGTGTCACCCGTGTCATAGGGGGGGTGACACCGGTGTCACCCCTTTAACCACCAGAAGAACCACCAAGGAACCACCACCACAAGAGGGGATATCCGAGGTGGACCCGCAACCACAGCCCACACGACGTGGTGGTGGCAGGAATGGAAATGGGAAGAAGCTGGAAAGCGAGATCGGCATCCGGGCTGAAGAGGCAGGCACCCGGGTGCACCTGCCGGAGAAGCTGTTGCCCGGCGAACGGGCCCTGGCAGAGAAGACCATCGGGGCGCTGGACGCGCCCCTGGATCAGCAGGTGCTGGATGAATGGGCCGCCATCATCGCTGCAGGCGATATCCGGGCTTCGCCCCTGGGATGCCTTCGGGCGCTGGTCGATCGTGCACGAGCGGGCAAATTTACCCCGGAGCGGGGCCTGTACATTGCACAGGCCCGCGCGGCAAGGCAGCGGGTGAAGACCCGGGTGGAGAAACCGCCCGGGCTGGCCCCAGCAAACCCGGACAGCCGGCTGGTGCAGCGCCTGCAGCAGATGGCGCAGCGCCAGGGCAGGGACCCACCCTGAGCATGAGGGCAGCACTCTCCTGGTAACAGGCGATACGCCCACCACGGAGGAGCCTGCAGGGGACTGCATGGGTCGGCAAAACCAGACCCATGAGATCATGGGGTTACCGGGAACACTTCATCCTGTTAGGGGTATGTCACTGACATAATTCAGGACCATGACCAAAATTTGGTCATGGTGACCCGGACCCACTGCTGCGCCGCATGGGCGGGATGGATGCCTGGTGCAGGCATCTGCTCCATGCGTATCGAGGGGTCCAGTCGCAGGAGCGAGGCGATGTCCCGGGTGCACCCGGCCGTGACTCGGTACCGATAACAGGGGAACCTAGAGCACAGCTGCTCTTGATGTGCATATAAAAGCACATCGGGCGGCAGATGGGCTGCCAGGGATCAACCAGTTATGCCTCGACCTCAAAGTGAATGGTATGGCCCGGGAAAGAGTGCAGTTTTTGTTCTGTTCTACTCTCTTTTCCTGTTATTTATCCAAAGACGGGAAACTGCAATCTGTTATTCGGATTTCTGATCTGGGCCGTAGGCTTCCCAGTATTTGCGTGACAGCTTCTGTGCCTCGGCAATTTCAGCGGGGGTCATCTCCCTGGCCAGAATTTCCTTGTTTTTCTTGGCCCATTCTTCACCCTGAGCAGCAGCTACGCTGTACCAGGCATAGGCCTGCACCCTGTCCTCGGGAACGCCTTCACCCAAGTAATACATACCACCGAGGTTACCTTGTGCTTGGGCATGTCCCTGTTCGGCAGCCTTGCGGTACCAACGCATTGCTTCGGCGTCGTCTTCAGGCACTCCCTCGCCGTTGGCATACATGATGCCAAGATTGAATTGTGCTCTAGTGTTTCCCTGTTCGGCAGCCTTGCGGTACCAACGTACAGCCTTGGCACTATCTTGCGGCACACCTTCGCCGCTGTCATACATGATGCCAAGCATAAGTTGTGCTGCAGCATGCCCCTGCTCTGCCGCCTTGCGATACCAGTGTGTAGCTTTGACCTCATCCTTCGGCAGGCCTTCACCTTGAGCATACTTGAAGGCTAGCTGCAGCTGTGCTGTGACAAGCCCGTGCTCGGCACCCATATGATACCAACGCACGGCCTCTACATCATCCTCAAATACTTTCGGTAAGCTGTACATTGCTTCAAGACTGCGCTGCGCATGGGTATCCCCCTGTTCAGCTGCCTTGCGGAACCAGTGCACCGCTTTGACATCATTCTCAGGTACGCCTTTACCAAACCTATACCTGTCACCGATGCGGTACTGCGCGTCGGCATGCCCCTGCTCTGCCGCCTTGCGATACCAATGCATAGCTTCGGCATCATCTTTGGGGACCCCGTAGCCTCCAGCATACATGTCTCCAAGTTTGTGCTGTGCCATAGCATGCCCCTGCTCTGCCGCTTTGAGGTACCAGCGGGCAGCCTCATCGTCATACCCAGGTACTCCTTCGCCTTGCTCATACATAGTACCGAGATGATATTGTGCCCCGGTATCCCCTTGGTTTGCTGCCTCGCGGAACCAACGAGCAGCTTCGGCATCGTCTTCGGGAATACCCTCACCATTGGCATACATGAGACCAAGAAGGAACTGTGCTCCGGCATGCCCCTGCTCCGCAGCCTCTCTTAAGACATCCAGGCCATGATCTGAGAGCGGCCTTTCACCCTTGGCAATAGCATTGAGATTTGATTGCGCCAAGGCAAGCCCCTGTCCTATCGCCTTACGGTAATAGTGTGTAGCCTTAGTCTTGCTCTTCGGTACGCCCTCGCCTCGGGCGTACATATTACCGAGGTTGATCAGCGCCATGGCGTCCCCTTGATTTGCTGCTTTACGAAACCAGCGGGCAGCTTCAACGTCATCCTCAGGAACGCCTTCACCATTGGCGTACATGGTACCGAGGCGGTACTGAGCATCAGCACGCCCCTGCTCTGCCGCCTTGCGATACCAACGCACAGCCTCGGCCTTGTCCTTCGGCGCACCTTCACCACTGTAATACATATCACCTAGGTCGCGCTGTATCCAGGCAAGTTTTCCCTGCTCGGCTGCCTCTCTCAAGGAGTCCAGCTCATTGTATTCAAGCGGCTTTTCACCTTTGGCAACAGCATCAAGATTTGACTGCGCCTCAGGGTCTCCCTGTTCAGCCGCCTTGCGCCACCAGTGTACAGCCTCGCCTTGGTCTTTCTGTACGCCTTCGCCGTTGTAATAGGCGAACCCAAGACTGACCTGTGCTGCCCAAACTCCTTGCTCAGCAGCCTTTCGGTACCAGCTCACAGCTTCAACGTCATCCTCGGGAACGCCTTCACCATTGGCATACATGTAACCAAGGCTATTCTGCGCTCCAGCATCCCCCTGCTCTGCCGCCTTGCGATACCAACGCACAGCCTCGGCCTTGTCCTTTAGCACATTTTCGCCTTGGGCGTACATGGCCCCTAGATTAAGCTGTGCCCGGACGAGTCCCTGTTCGGCTGCCTTTTGCCACCAGCGAGCGGACTCGGCCCCGTCTTCTGGGACACCTGTGCCTGAGGCATATATGAGACCAAGCTGAGCCTGTGCCTCAGCATGTCCCTGTTCGGCTGCTTTGTGCCACCAGCGCACAGCCTCGGCATAGTCTTTAGGTACGCCCTTGCCGCCGGCATATACATGACCAAGATTGAATTGTGCATCGGCATGTCCCTGATCTGCAGCTGCACGGAACCAGCGTGTAGCCTCGGTGTAGTCTTTGGAGGCTCCGTAGCCATAGTAATACATAACACCAAGACCAAACTGCGCATCAGCATATTCCTGTTCGGCTGCTTTGTGCCACCAGCGCACAGCCTCGGCCATATCTTTTGAAATTTCCTCGCCTTTTGCATACATGCCGCCGAGCTCAAACTGTGCCTCGGCATCCCCCTGCTCTGCAGCTTCTCTCAAGGCATCCGGGTCCTCCACCGAACACGCCGAGCACGTGAACACGACCAGGAAAATGAGCAGGAGACGGAACATGGCCAGACTATAGCATGGTCATCGTTACGCTCATCCAGGCACGGGTCGCCCTGTACAGGACATCTCTACGTGCTCGCGACCAGCGCTCCCTGGTGCAACGATACGTAACCTGCACAACTTGCAAGCACCTGGTCGGCTGAGCGACTTGCCGGATATCCGGTGCCCGCCCGCGTCACTCCCCAGGGCGCGCAGCAAACGCGGGAGTGACGCGGGCGTATACTGGTCCCGAAGCCAGGCAGCGCGGCGCTGTACGATTTCCAGGGGCGAATGCCGCGCAGATTACGGGGTCCGGCATCCGGTCGCATTTCTTTCGTGCCGAAGGGCATTTTCCCCACCCCGAAGATGGGGAAAATGCTATACTGGCTGCGTATCGATTTTACACCGGGCCGCTACGGTATATCAGCGGCAATCGAGGCACCTGCGGACTGCGCAAAGGTGCCCCGGCCGAAAGGCTGCAGTCCACATTCAACCTCAACCTGTATCCCTGTACCAGGGGGGCAGGTACACGGAACCAGGCTCTTTGGAGCCCGGTTTTCGCTTCAACTCAAGGCCTTGTGGCCTGCAGGCACCTGTGGGGTTCTTCCCTGTGCGTGTCTTCCATATCAACGCCCTGTACAGGACGTACCACCGTGATCTTTCGGATCCGGCCGGTGCTGTGCTGCGCACAGGGTCTTTACTTGCAATCTCGTGGACGGTATGGATCCACGGTACTCAACAAGGAGGGTAGCTCCATACTCAAAGACGCCCCGCAGGGGGCACATTGACCTGGTACAGGGGTCCGTCTCCCACAGGAGATCACCTGTGCTGCCTGGACTGAGGCACACAACAAGTCATTACGGGAGTCGTGTCCCATGGAGCCGTATCACGCAAGTGAACCTGTACAGCTTCGGCTGGCAGAGGCAAAGAAACACTCACCAGACAGGAGAGCACACGCAACGAGAGGATTGAACGAGGAGAGAGTAACGAGATGAGAGCCTTGAACTACGGACTGAAGCAGCTGTGCAGAAACTGCCGGGAAGGCAGCTATGCCACGCAGAGCAACCGGGAGCGGATCCTGGCCCAGGCGGCCGATGAACTTCACAGGATGGGCTATCGCAAGATGCAGGCCCGGTCCCTCAAGCCCAAGCACATCGAGGCGCTGGTGAAGCTGTGGAGGGAGAAGGAGCTGTCCACAGGCACCATCAAGAATCGAATGGCGGCACTGCGCTGGTGGGCCACCAAGGTCAACAAGCGCAATGTCATCGCCGGATCGAACGAACATTACGGCATTCCGGACCGAAGGTTCGTGACCAACGAGTCAAAGGCCAAGGACCTTACCCAAGCCCAGCTCGAAAAGGTCAGGGACGAGCATGTTCGCATGAGCCTCAAGCTGCAGCGCGCCTTTGGGCTGCGAAGAGAGGAAGCCATGAAGTTCACCCCGAGCTATGCCGACCAGGGCGATCACATCAAACTGAAATCCAGCTGGACCAAGGGCGGGCGCTCAAGAATCATCCCGATCCGAACCGAGGCCCAAAGAGAAGTGCTGGACCGGGCAAGAGCGCTGGCCGGCTTCGGCTCATTGATCCCGCCGCAGCGAAGCTACGTGCAGCAGATCAAGGTCTACGAGGGCCATACCACGAGAGCCGGCCTCTCCAGCATGCACGGGCTGCGCCATGCCTATGCCCAGGACCGTTACGAGGAGCTGACCGGCTGGAAGTGTCCAGTCGCAGGGGGACCGGACAGCAAGTCATTGACCCGGGAACAGCGAGAGGCAGACCACGAGGCCCGGCTGACGATCAGCCAGGAGCTCGGACATGAGAGAGAACAGATCAGCACAGCCTACCTGTCGAGGTAGCTGCGGCAATTGCAATGAAAAAAGTATGAGGAATGACCCATGAACTACAGGATTGTAAGACTGAAGGAAGTTGACCTTAAGGTTCCACGCCTGTTGTAAATCGGAACTGCACTTCCCGTCTCACCGTACAGTTTCATCTGTTCCTAGATTCGCACCAATTATCTACATTTTGTAAACATTATTATGCTTGGAGTCTGCATATAACCTTTCAATAATCTCATGAACCTCTTCTGTCTTCTCTCGGAATAATTCTGTACCCTGCATGACTTTTTGTGCTTCTACAATGAACTCCTCGTGCAATAGATACACCAAAGTTTGTATTGATACGTTTTGATTCTGAATTATTGCAAGTGCATCCACTTGAAAAATTTTTTCTATGATACTTTTCATTAAGCCATCGGCTCGCCAATTCACTTTTTCCTTTTTAGTAGCTGCTTGGCTTACTAGGAACCCAAGCCGTCCATAGACTCTAATCAAAGCTTCGTAAATTCTCCACAGCTTGTCAGTGACAAAAATTTTTAACTCTTCCTGAACACGCGGTGTGGTATCCATTGCAAAGGCCAATTGCATTGCAGGGTCGGCTATGTCATTACCGCCAATCTTTTGGGTGATTTGCTCAAAAGATGAGTATCTCTTAAAAACTTCTTCTCGCGTTTCGTTCTCTATTCCGTTATTCCAGAAGAGTTCGTTTAACTCTTTTTCTGTTAAAATTAGTTCGGTTGCTACCAAGGGGGCAAATTCTCGTTCGAGCCGGAGAATTTCCTCCCAAATATTCTCTACCGCAGCAATTCTCTTGCACCTCAATTCCTCTTGGCTTTTGTGTGCTATCTCTACAGCAGACTTCACCTTCTCCAGTTGGGAATGAAGATTTGCCCCAAGTACCTTAAGGTCACGATTGTGAATGTGTTCAATACGGTTTACATATACATCCAGTATCTTTGGGAGGACTAACTTTGCAATAACAAAAAGTGCTCCAAGAAAAGAACCAAAAATGGCCATTACATTCAAGGTGGTCTCAGTCATCTAAGTTCACAAGTCGTGAATTTACTGCCCTTTGTAACTTCATCACTAGCTCATACCCAAGAACATTTGCAGTCGATTTTTAAGGTACTCTGTTTCTTCCACTTCACATTCCCACACTATCAGCACAGCCCATCCCTTTTTCTTCAAAGCTGTCTGGTGTTCCTTGTCTCGCTTTACAGTCCGTTCAAGCTTTGGAAGCCAGTAATTCGTGTTTGTCTTTGGCTTCCTTACCAGCTTGCAATCCTTCTTGTTGTGCTGGTGCCAAAAGCATCCGTGCACAAAGATGATTTTCTTGCGGGAGCTAAAAACCAGATCAGGCTTACCAGGCAAGTCCTTTCGGTGCAAACGGTAGCGGTAGCCCATTTGGTGAACCAGTCGGCGGACAACCATTTCTGGCCCAGTGTCTGTGCTGCGTATGGCCCGCATATTTGCGCTGCGCCGTTCCGCAGAAATTTTGTCCATTGCCCTGGCTTACTACACTGCCAAATCAAGTGGCAAGTCACATATGTCCCGCAGCCGTTTACCTTCAATCATGGTGAGCAGCATTTCTTCAGCATCCTGGTAACCAAGGGACTGGACCGCATTCAGCATTTCCGCAAGGGCAAAATGGTACACACAGTCAATGTCTCCCGTGCCTAAGGCTATCGATGCTATCCGGTTTGGGGTAGGCTCGGCGGTCACCACCACGATATGCGGTAAACGCCCCTTGCGGTTCCTGACAAGATTCAAGGCTTCGGATCGCGCATTTTGTGCCCGGTCACTTCGGATCGTCCATTTACATGAAACACTGGCATGCAGTATTGGCTTGCTGCTGTTGATCTTACGCAAGCTAGTCAACCGCGCCTCGCTCTCGCCAACGAGGTCTTCATTGACATTGATTGTCTGGTCTTCTTCAGGATACCTGATGGCCACTACATCCGGCTTTATCAGGTAGTCGCTGCCTATGGCAGCGGCAAGCAGCGGATTTTCCTTTGCAGCTACTTCCAGTTCTGCAAGGTGTTCGTACTGATCAAATTGAGCGATTGCCAGCCGCCCGCTTGAGAGATCCTTACCAATTTTCCAGTCCCCTGGGCGAAGATGCTGCAGCTTCAGGAATGTTTTTTCGAGGAAAGCGGCGCAGACCTCCTCAAATTTGCTGCCAGACACCTGGCCGACTTGACGAACTCCCTCCGCCTCTCTTCCAAGCTGCTCAAGAATGCTTGAAGCAATCTTGACGCTTGGCTTGCTGTGCCGGTCAGCATTACTGGGAACACCATTGTGGGTTTTAAGGACTGTATCTAGCAGCCCATCATGAAATTCACGCCGTGCCTCTGAGAAAAATGTTCCGCCCTTTGTTGGCATTACGCTGCACGAAATATTTTTCGTTTTGTGAGGCATGCGGCAAGCATATTCCCGACCGCGGCGGCTACTGGAGGAGGGAACGCATTGCCTACTTGCCTGTACTGAGCCGTCTTGCGCCCCGCAAACTTCCATTCGTCAGGAAAACCCTGCAGCCGCGCCACCATGCGCACTGTCAGCCTCGGCATGCCGACAAAATTCCGGTCAGGTGGCTCGTCCCAAATGCCGTGACCGTCAACCCCCAAAGATGCCCAGGCTTTCTTTGCACGGGTTGGCCCCAGATCAGGGCCGCCATGCTTGAGTGATCCGCCCACAATTGTCGGCGCGATGTCGTCAGCTCTCTTACGCCATGCCTGAACGCCTCTCCAACCTTTTTCTGCCAGCAGGTCATGCAGCGTATCTCCAACTGTTAAAGGCGCATTGTGAATAGGCTCGGGCCAGTGAAATGCCTCTGAAAGTTCTTTTTTTACTGCTACAAATACAACCCGAGGCCGCAATTGCGGCACTCCAAAATCTGATGCATTCAACAAACGCCAGTCTGTTTTATATCCGAGCTTATGGAGTTGCTGCTTAATTGAACTCCTATAGTCTTCAAATACTGCAGAAAGAATGCCGCGGACATTTTCAATCATTACTGCCTGGGGCCGTATTTCATCGGCTAGGCGCACTGCTTCAGGAAACAGGTTACGTTCGTCGCGAGTGCCTAGCTGCTTGCCCGCAATTGAAAAAGGTGGGCATGGCAGGCCTCCTGCCAACAAATCAACTCCCTTGTAAGCACTGCCATTAAATTTCCGAAGGTCCATTTCCGTAACCGCCCACTTTGGACGGTTAAGTTGAAGGGTATTGCAGCTGTAAGAGTCGATATCAACCAGTTCTTCATGCAGAAACCCGGCTTGTTCCAAGCCCAGGGCCTGTCCTCCAGCGCCTGCACAAACCTCAACAGATGTCAGTCTACTCATTACTCGGGTTGTCTGCTTGGTTCTGGAATATCGAAAAGATTTCCTTGGGACGCAGTCCTGTAGTGAGTCACGTATTCACGCATATAACTGCGCAGCACCTGAGCAGCAGGCAGGTCATTTGATTGACATACCGCCAGAAATTCTTCTCGCAGAATCTTTTCAACTCGTATTTTGAGTGCTACGTCTTTGCGTGCCATTAACCTATATGGGCCTACATCTGGGTGTACAATGGGTACACGTCAACTGGTATACTACCATACGTTTTTTCTCTTGCAAGTTCATCAGCATGCACAAAATGCGGAGCTACGATGATTTGCGACACAGGATTTAAGTAATGGTATTTCAGGCCGATTGCCCACATTGTGGTACAAAAAGTGTTGGATTCACAATCGTCCACGAGAAGCATGCAGATAAAGTTGGTGGTGGCCACTGGGATACGCTTGCATGGTGTGGGCAGTGTAACAAGGGGGTCCTAGCGACTTTTCAAACAGCCGGCAGTAATACTCCGCCAACAAGCCGTTTGCACGATGCTAACTGGGGTTACTCAAACAAATTAGTCATTGCTCCATCTTGCCCTGATACGGATGCGCCAGATCATACCCCTGTCAATGTCGCAAGGTTCTACGCGCAAGGCATGGATAACTTACCCAAGAACTGGGATGCAGCTGGAAGCATGTTTCGTAAAGCACTGGAGACTGCATTAAAAAAATAAATTCCCCGAGATTAAAGGAACACTGTATGAGCGGATAGAAAAGGCAGCAAAACAACATAAGCTAATGCCAGATCTAGCAGACTGGGCACATCAGATACGACTTGATGGCAGAAATGCAGTACATGAAGAGGAGCGTTTGAGTACTTTTACCAATTTAATTCTACTCTATTTATTTTCATTGCCTGGAATGATTGAACAAGCTCAAAAAGCAACCACCAGACGAAGTTAACCAGGAATAAATTACCGATGCTGTGGCGCTGTACAACGCATGGCCCAAGCCCCCATGGTGGCCGGTTCAAGACTACTGCCTAAAACGGGTTGCCCCTGAACCGCTTCACGAACGACGCTCCTTACAAGAAAATTGATTCGGCTCTTGATCGCCTCCAAGAAGCTCATTTCTGGATTCACATGATGGAGGAGTACTATCATGTTGCTAACCCGTTCCGCTGGCATCTTAACGCCTTCTTAAAAGCACTTAAGGAAATACCAGAACTTCTTCAAGCGGCCATGCAAGATCAAGAAGGCTTTAAGGCTTGGTTCCGTGAACAACGCAATCAGTTGAACTCTGACCCGCTTATCGCCGCACTTTCGAAGAAGCGTAACCTCGTAGTTCACAGGAGCATGCTTGTGCCACAAAGTAAAGGAACTGTCGGAATTACTGAAGGACGTGGATTAAAGGCTGGCTTAACAATGCCTATAGATCCCCTGGAAGACAGTGAAGAAGCATTGATACGATGCGCTGTGCTCCTTGAGGATAGGGACTTTCTTGGCCTTGTGACACCGGACGAAGATTCAGTTCCCTGTGTCTACCGCGAGTGGCGCTTGCCTGAGTTCGATGAAGAACTTATCGATCTTTGTGCAAAGGCGTGGGAGCGGGTCGGTGAAACTGTTAGCTCCGTATTGCGCTGGCAAGGTGGAGTGCCACCTGCACTTGCTTTGGACTGCCGGCATGACAGCAAACAAGTACGCCTTAGACGTTACAACTGTAATGCGCTAATTGAGCAAGTGAAGGAGGCGAAAAAAGCGGGATATAGATGCGACGGATAAGTAATGGCTTTAATGATCATGCCACCAAACAAGAGGTTCCTTCATACATCCGGAGTCTGTGTGAGACCGGACAATTACTTGTGAAAGCAGGGACAAAAAATGTATTGCGCTGGACCAGTGAGTACAATGCGGAATGACTTGGGAGCCTATTTGGGCATTGCCGAATATCGATTTGGATGAGCCTGTTGAAAGTGATGCATTTTCACTCGTGCCTCCTTCTGACCCTCGCATTAGAAGGCTAACAAGGGAGCACTCAAATTTCCGGATTTTCATGCGTCGATTTTGGGACACTCATGATGCCCGATTTGAACCTGCCCTGATTATTTGCCGCTCTGACATTACTGAACAGCTCAGAACAGTAGATGCAGTTGCCAGTTTTCGAGATCTTCTCGTTGCATCAACAGTGCCTTTGGCGAGATCACTCAGTATTTATTACGATAACAACCCTGGCAAAGGTAGAACTATATACTCAAATTACTTTTGGGCTTTTCCATGGATGGTTGACCCGAAGTACCGCTTCGTAGTCGCGAATGTACCAGCAATGTGGGGCGCCCACGCAGCTAGGGATCTCAGAGGCCATTCATCACCGGACTTGTCACGGACAGAGCTTCGCAGAAGAGATTTCGATGAGCCACTCCTGCAGGAACTTCTGCGTCGATGGGTGGCTCGGTATGAGAACGACGACCCGGAATGGGAAGACATTGCACTCTTCAGGTCTCTGAATATGGTGAATCAGGCCTGCTTGACTCCTGCAGGAAAGGATTTGGTTTTCCATGATTACGGCAAGGTGTCCGGGTTATGGGTCTCGGCATTCGAAATACTGGCTCACCCAGGGGGCAGTGAACATGTAACCAAAGGGAGAGTATTTAACCTTCTACAGGAAATCCCATGGATTGTTAAAAGGCATGGGCATCGTCGATACCTAGTAGAGGTGAGCAAAGGCCGCTTTGAACGGAAAAACTTAGCTTGCTGGCTTTATTATCACCTCTATTCATGCAGGAATCATTTTTTGCATGGCAATCCTGTTGATCTTAAAAACCTGCTTCTCCCTAAGTCCGGCCGTGAAATCACTTTTCTCATGGCAACTCTGTATCGTCTTGCGCTTTCCTCATTTTTAAACCCTGCATGGATAGAAGCATTACCGCTCCCAGCAGGCATCCAAGACTTTGAAAATCTTGATGCATATGCAAGGAATTATGAGCGAAAACAGGCTGATCATGAAGAAGCTCTTCAATTGAGCCGTGTTTCTATCAATGAACAGCGTCGTATCCATGAAATTAGGAGAAATAATGCACGCCAGAGGGCACGGCAGCACCAGTAATCTGTTAGTAAGCTTAGTCTGGAGTCAATAAGTTTGACGCAGTGTTCAATTGCATGCGGCAACTCAGAATATGTCAAGTTCTTCGGTACACTCTTGGTACAACCTGCAGTTTCTATTACTTGCTTCGAGCTGTGCTAACCTATTGAATCAAAATAATTTCTTCTGACTGTACCTAACATCCACTTTCCCAAAAAAATCAACGGACTTTTAAATATACGGGCTCTGTTAATCACTAGGTCGGCGGTTCGAGCCCGTCCCGGGGAGCCAATCAATACTTTATATGACTTCTCTCAAAGCAACATATTTCATATAGACAATATGTAGGTAAATTGCCGTAGATTTCCTTACTGACGATTTATGTATAAGAACTATCGTCACCCATACTTTCAGAGTTGTTCTGAGGCTAAATAGTACAAAGTGTACTCTCTAGTCATTGCAGAATTACTGAAAAACGACAATAAATGCTACCCAAAGTAAGTGAATGCTACTAGTCAGTAATTTCTATCATTTTACTGGATAAGTGCTTTTTCTAAAGGTCTACTTGGAAAGCTTAGAACAGAAGTGTACACAGACTGCTTATAGTGAGACTTGATTTTATTCATTATCCATAGTCTATCCCTTACACATAGACGAGGGATAGCAGTTGACTTATAAACTGATTCGTAATTTGAATTGGACTTCAAGGAACTGATGTCTCTAGAAACTTCTATTTTGAGAGGCTTAGTCTAAAGCAAGATCAAGTCTGAAATTTCGTAATCATGAATTCGTAGGACAAACTTTAAAATGTAACTTGCCCTCAATGAGGTTAGGTAACTCCTCGGCAGACAGGCGGTAATCGATGCTGAATGCCTGCGCTACTTCTGCACTCGTGAATCTGAACACCAATTCTTCGCTGGTATGGCTGAATCCATGCTTTAAGCGCGGATACCAAATACATGCTGAATTATGGTCATCAGAAATTATTGGTACCCCATCATAATTCTTGGCTATATGATCGCGTGGAAATACTGGCATCAAGGGGGACAGGTGGCTGTACTCTTGAAATGCAGGAATACTGCCAGGATGCCTTGGAGCCTCAGGTGGCTTTGGTTGGTCTGGTAATTCTCCGTCGTTCACTAGCCATACATCTTTTGGGGAAAAAAGCTCCAGGTCGAAGTTGGATGCAGAAGCAGTGCCCTCATTGGAAACGACAAATTTGACAGAGTAATGCAGACACATGGTTTGACGCCACGCGGCATGGTGCCCAAGGAAATCCTGATACTCTTGAAAGTATCGTTCCAATTCTGAATTGTAAGCGTCTATACGCTCAGTGGAGGGCCTGAAGAGTTGTGCCAAGCGGTCAGTATCTACTGATGCAGCAGCAGCAGCTCCTTCTTTATAACGCGCAGATAACCCTGGTCGCCAAATATAAGGATGATCTTTCTGAATCTGCTCCAAGGGTGGTGGCAAAGGGAGGACATCAGGGTCCCGAATTTGCAGTTGGTGATGCTGGTCTCCAGATTCAAATGCAACACTAAGTTTAGGCATACGAGATTCATAGTGTTCTATCTGCTTTTTTAGCTCTTCATTCTCGCGCGTTAGCGGGTCTGCTTCTTCAGGCAAACGCAAACTATCTGGCAAATCCAGTACTTTGATATTTCGTGCCAGAAGCTTAACCCTAAGGCCAAGGTCAGCCGTAGCCACAAGCACATGAGTACCAGGTTGATTGATGAAGTCTAAAACACTGGCAATGAGGTGATCATCGGCAACTTCTGATGATAAACCCTCCCTATGGAAGTCAATATTTGGTTCGTTCGGTAAAAACAACCACTTGACACCTGTCCTGACTTCAGCTTCCGTATCGTACAAAAATTTGTGGAGCCAGCTTATGTAGTTTTTTGCCCGATCCTTCAACTTCTTGGAACTATTGATGATTTTTTTATTTTCCAATTCACGTAACAGTATCGGTGCACCAACCAGTATGATATTTTTTGACTCAGTGAGCGTGCGCCAGTCAATCTCGTCAGGGCGCTGGTAGTGAAGCGCTATATTCGTATCAATAAAAACATGCACAATTGTAGAGCGTGTCATACGATCCCTTCAGACATTTTTCAGCAGCTGACTTAGTGTTTGCTACCTGAATTGTTTTAGAGAAGCTCACTCCGTATGTTAGAAAACTCTTTTTTATCAGCTTCTTTTCTGAGGTCAGTGTGGGCCCATGAATACGAAATATTCAAAGATAGTCAGGAAGAAAATCAACTCCTTGATAGACTGAACCGTTGGAATAATCGTGTCAAACAAAAAGAAACATCTGCACAAGCGGCTTTCCTAGAAGAATTTTTTCGAGCCACTTGGGGGTATGTCCAGCCAGGGCAGGAAGGCGCGGAAAACCAATACACTCTTTTCCCTGCGTTTCCAGTTGAGGGGGCGGGACAACGTGGTGGAACAGGTGAAGCAGATGCAGCATTGGGCTACTTCCTTCCTGATCGGACAGACAATATCCCGCAGGTTTTAGTAGAGTTCAAAGACATCAGGAGTGCATTGGATGCACCTCAGAAGCGTAAGGGCAATTCACGTTCTCCAGTACAGCAAGGTCTCGATTACCTCTACGCCTCACGCCGAGGAATGTTTGGAAACGAACCACTCATGCCCATGTGGGCAATCATTTCAGACATGAACGAGTTTCGCTTGTATTGGGCAGATCGAGGTGGAAGACAACATATTAGCTTTATTATTAGCCCTACAGACTTGTTTCAGGGTAGATCGCTGCTTGATTCGAGCGAATTGGCTCGATTCGATCGTTTTCTGTTTGCGCGCCTATTCCATAGCAATACCTTAATTGTTACAGGAAAGAGTGGAAGACCTGAACTCATCTCGCTGATATATCAACAGCGCTTCCGTCAACATAACCTTCAAAATAAGTTCTACACTGATTACCGTGCATTTCGTGAACACCTCTATCGCACACTGTTATCTCATAATGGATCGGATACAGGTAGATTCCCTGGCACAAGGGGCCGCCTTGTTCGGATAGCACAAAAAATTCTTGACCGCGTAATCTTCATATTCTTCTGTGAAGATATGGGACGCGCACTAAATTTCCCTCCGCAACTTTTTCGCGACTACATGATCCGATATGCGGATGATCCATTCTTCAATCCCCAAGGCAACAAAATTTGGCAGTGGCTTCGACGTCTATTCGACGCAATGATGGAGGGAGACACTTTTGGTGATCATAAAATTAACCAGTTCAATGGAGGATTGTTTGCAGTTGACTCTGATCTCGACAGACTTCATATCCCGAACAGTGTGTTTTGCGAACGGGGACAAAGTCAAAATGAGACAACCATGATAGCTAACAAGTTAACGCTGCTTTATCTATCCGCCAATTATAACTATGCCTCAGACTTATCAAACGACGTAAGAAACAACGAACACGCCTTATCTGCAAAGCGTGATCCCGAGCGTAATATTGGTCTATACACACTTGGCAGAATTTTCGAACAGTCAATTACAGAACTCGAGATACTTGAAGCCGAAGAGGAAGAACGTGCTTCACTCAACAAGCTAAACAAACGCAAACGAAATGGTGTTTATTATACACCCGAATGGGTCGTAGAACGCATCGTGCAAGAGACTGTAGGGCGCCGTATTGCTGATTTGAAAATAGCTTGTGGTTGGCCGTCGAATCGGTTACCAAGCCTAAAAATGATCAAAAATTTTGAGACCAGATTACGTGATATTCGTATTGTTGATCCGGCGTGTGGCTCAGGCGCTTTCTTGATCACCACGCTGAATTTCCTTTTTAATGAATGGTGTGTACTCCGAGATTTATATCGTCAGCACAAAAAACCCATCTTTAAGCAAGATTGGAGCGATTCGACCATACAAGAAATTCTTCAACACAATTTATACGGTGTAGACATCAATCCAGCTTCAGTCGAAATTACTAAATTAGCTCTTTGGCTCCATACTGCTCGCTCTGATAAGCCCTTATCTTCACTTGATGACCATATCCTAGACGGGAACAGCCTCATTGGGCCTGATTTCTATGAGCATACCTTGGCTTCCTATAACGAAGAGGAACGAGAACGCATCAATGCATTGATTGGCAGAGAGCATTCCCAGAGGTATTTGAACGTGGAGGCTTTGACTGTGTAGTGGGAAACCCACCTTATGTGAAGTTACAAAATTTCAAAAAATATCATGCTGACATGGCTATGCATCTGTCACGTGATATCGAGTACGGCGGGGCATATCGAAGCACACTGACCGGTAATTTTGACCTTTACCTCCCGTTTATAGAGAAGGGTATTCAGCTATTAAATAATGATGGTCGGTTAGGCTATATTGCTCCTTCGGTTTGGACTTATAACCAATATGGCGCAGGGTTACGTGGCTTATTGGAAGAGAGACAACTGCTATGGGGCTGGATCGACTTCGGAGCCTACCAGATCTTTGAAGAAGCTACAGTTTACACAGCACTCCAGTTTTTCTCGAAAAATCCGAATGACCATGTTTCAGTTGTACAAGCACGTAACGGTGTTGTAGCAGAGAACCCATGGGAAGCAGATGGCATCAATTTATCTTATGACCAACTACCGTTTAGTGACCGTTGGCTACTTGTCACAGGACCAGAGCGCGAATTAATTGACAAGCTAGACCAATCCGGATTGCGTCTAGAAGACACACAGCTAACCAGGAAAATCTTTGTCGGCATCCAGACTAGTGCGGATCATATATTTCATCTAAAGAAACTTGGAACAAACAGATATGAAAAGCGGCCCTCGAAGGATGAAAATGAAAGTCGGATAGTTGAGCTAGAAGATCAAATTATGAAACCTCTTGTTTCAGGCATTGACGCTAAACGTTATCAAATACCTAATCCTGAATCATATTTATTGTTTCCTTATCAAATAGTAAACAGCTGTGCAACTTTATTACCTGCTGCAACTATGCAAAATGAATTTCCACTAGCATGGGCTTATTTGCGAGAGTACGAAACAGAATTAAGATCGAGGGAAAGCAAAAAGTTTGATGACAACCAGTGGTGGCGATTCGGAAGAAATCAAAATGTTGGAATACAAGAGGTTCAAAAACTGATTGTTCCGCGTCTTGTTGCCCATATCGGTAGTTCAGTTGATTCTAATGGTGAATTCTATCTTGATAATGTAGATGTAGGAGGCATTATCCCTGCTCGGAATGTATCGCCTTATTATTTGGCTGCAGTTTTAAATGCCTCTTCAACTGATTTTGTATTTCGCAAAATTTCAAAACCATTCCGTGGTGAGTTTCGTTCAGCCAACAAACAATTCATTGCTCCATTACCGATACCAAATACCACTAAGCGAGACAAATTAACGCTTGCCACTGATGCTGAGTGTTTGCAGAACCTTTATTCCGATCGGCATGATGTTCTTTCTCAGATAGCTCTACGATTAGACTCGATCCGTGCACAATCATGCCCCGATAATTGGCTCTTCCCTGACCTTCCGGGAGTGAGTGAACTGATCAAGAGGGCACCAAAATCCCTTATCGATTCTAGGCGTCATGATTGGGCAAAAAGACGTTTAGCGAAGGAATTAGAAATGCGACATGCTGCTTTAGAAGATCACTTAATAGCCGGAGCCCAGCTATTTGCTGATTTACATAATGGTGAACTTCGTTTTCTGATCAATGAGACACCTGTTATTTCTGGCATCTTCCCGCCTTCCGAGCAAGCTCAATTTATATTAGCCCAATGGCGTGTATTGGCTAGCTGTCTAGTAGTCACAAATAAACTCACTGGAAAAATGCTAGCAACTAAGCTTAAGAAAATCTGTATGAACACTGATGCTCATATCATGACCGATATAATTACCCGCCAAGAAATAGTCTCAAATTTTGATGTAGAAATTGCTCAGTTAGAAGCACGTATAAACCAAATGATTTATCGCTCATATGATCTAACAGAGGAGGAAATTCAGATGATTGAGATGAAGGAATAGTATTCAAAGTCGAACACACCAAATTAAAGCCGACAACCAAGTGTTAGCACACCGACTTCATAGAATTAAACCATTGAATTTTCATACACCATAGGAAGCAACGTTCTACTATTCATTGTAGTGCATATCTGAGAGCTTGTTAGGGTCAGTTGTAATCTTCAAGTTATTGACTTCTTCTGCAGTAGGCTACACACAGCTTGCTGCGTTTGGTAAGCAATGATCCGATCTGATGTCCCCGCAGAGTTATTTGCTTGCCTGCGTACGATTCTTACCATTTATCAGGGGTGCCTATATAATCTACGTACTTCACCCTGAGAAGGAGACAACCACTGTGAATGTGAAAGCAGCAAGTCTCTGGCATTTCACCGCAATCCTAAGCTTGTGTGTGCTTATCTTGACTAGCGCAGTACAAGCCGAAGACGACCAGGAAAGGCACAGCGACATATACGTAGGTCTTGAGTTCGGATTCGTGAATGCCGATGGACTGTCTTCTGACTTGTCAGGGGTCAATCACCCCACTCAGTGCGATCAGCTGCTCAGAGATAATGATCCTGCAACGGATGACAAGGTGGTGGATCTGTCCGACCCGTCCTGCAACGTCGGGAGCACTCCGCGAATCTTGTCCGCCAATTCTTTTGATCTGGGCAACGAGCTGTTGGGTGGTATTAGCGTAGGCTATGTACAGGACAGGCTTCGTGTCGAGCTTGAATACTCACACCGGGTCTACGATGGCAGCGATTCCTCGCTCTGGAGAATCCCCGACTCGAATGCCCCCCTTGCAAGCAAGAACAACGAGGTCAGCGAACTCGACCCGCCATCGGAACGGATTTCAAATTTTGACGCCCATCAGCTTTTCGTGAACGCCTACTACGACTTTCCGAACTCCTCGCGCTGGACGCCCTACCTGGGTGCAGGATTTGGCTGGACACGGACCCGGTTTGACTACAGCGTCCGCTTCTTGCGCAAGACGCTTGCCCAAGGCTATCCGTCCGACAAGCCGCCTGCGGCTGCCGGCACGCTCAGCTACTGGGATACCCGGGTTTCAGAGACACTCTTCGGCTACCAACTCCTGGGTGGGCTGGACTATGCACTCAGTGATGATACCTCAGTTGGCATCAAGGCCCGCTGGGCCGAGTTCGAGGATTTCAGCCACACCGGTGTCTGGGACCTCATCCGCAGTCACGAGCCCGTGCGGGCCGATGGAGTGACCCCATGGGGAAGCGAGCTAGAGTTTGACGACGTCGAGTACTGGGCAGTAAGTTTCGTGGTGAAGTTCAAGTTCTAGGCGCGAAACATCGGGTCACCAGCCGCTCTCAGGGCCTAGCCCATCCATCAGTCCAGTCCCGGGGCGACGGGAACCACCGTCCCCCAGTAATGACAGCTCGGGCACTGCCAGTAGAGCCTCCTGCCACGAAACCCGCACTGCCTGCACTGGTGCGAGCTATGCTGGCCAACGAAATTCTCGATGCTCACCTGGATGCGATCGGAAATCTGCTCGCGGAAAGACTCGTTTTGCAGCGGCACATTCTTCAGGAACGCGTTCACTTCCAGCAATGACAGTTCTGGTTTTTCCAGCAAAAGTTCCAGGATTTCATCTTTCCCGACCTCCCCGTCCGCCAGGTCCGTCAGCAGGGAGGACATCACGATCCCGCTCAGTTTCGAGTCCTTGATCTTGAGCAGGAACTGCCGGAATCCCTCGGCATCGTCCTGCTGCAAGAAGGCCTCGTGCAGCTTTGCAAAAATCTCCGGCAGGAACTCCGGGCTCTGCTTAGCGACGCTTTGGTAATACCGGGTGGCGGCCTTGTAGCTCTTCTCATGCATGGCGTAATTGCCGAGCAGCACGTTGGCGCGTGCACAACTGCGGTCATACGACAGTGCCTTTTTGGCAAGCTTGCCGGCAGCCTCGCCTGCATCGCTTTCCTGGTCGAATGCCAGCTCGCTCAGCTCACAGTGGTAGTGGGCAATCCTCGGGCTCATGTCCTCATGGCTGACCTGCTCCAGCGCCTTGGCGGTCTTGATCGCCTTGTCCCACTCCTTTTCCTGCTCATACAGGCCAAGCAGCAGGGGGTAGGCTTCGCGGTTTTGCAGGCCGGTGCGGACCACGTCGACCAGCAGGGATTCGGCACGGTCCAGCAGTCCCGCCTTGAGATAGTCCTTGGCCAGTTCCAGGAGCGCGGTCGAGCGATGGATGGGAGACAGCGCCGGGCGCTCAATCAGGTTCTGGTGAATGCGGATGGCGCGGTCGACCTCACCCCGGCGCCGGAACATGTTGCCAAGCGCGAGATGAGTCTCGACGGTCTCGGTGTCCACGTCCACCAGCTCGATGAAGACTTCCAGGGCCTTGTCCGGCTGCTCGTTGAGCAGGTAGTTCAGGCCCTCAAGGTACTCACCCGGGATTTTCGGTTTGGATCTCCGCTGATAGACGATATGGGCCAGGTACCAGCCGGCCAGGCCTGCCAGCAACAGCAACAGCAGCAGCCAGTAGAGTTCCGGCATCCGTCAGGCCTCTTGCTCAGCCATGGTGGGTAGTGCGCAAATCGTGTCGGCCCAAGTCATGCCTGAGGCGTCCCATCCCGTACGGCTTTTGGTATCAGGAATGAAGCGCTTGCACTGGCGCGGAGTTATTTGCCGGTCTGTGACCGGTTCACGCGTTCTCGCAGTTCCTTGCCCGGCTTGAAATGGGGCACGTGCTTGCCCGGCAGGGAGACGGCATCCCCGGTCTTGGGGTTGCGCCCGATACGGGGCGGTCGAAAATGCAGTGAGAAACTCCCGAAACCACGCACCTCGATGCGCTCGCCCCGGGAAAGCGAGGTGCTCATCTGTTCCAGGAGGCTTTTGACCGAAAGCTCGATATCCTTGTAGGCAAGATGGTTTTGCTTGGAAGCAATATTTTCGATCAGTTCCGATTTCGTGATCATGCTTTTCTGATCTCCAGTTCCCATGACACTCTCCTGCTTGATTATTATTCTGATTCCTTGGAACTGTCCTTATTTTCCTCGATCGATTCCTTCAGTATGTCTCCCAGGTTGGTGGCAGCCGACTCGTTGCTGCTGTAGTCCTGCATCGCTTCCGCCTCTTCCTGGGACTCCTTGGCCTTGATCGAAAGCGTGACCATCCTGGACTTCTTGTCCACCCCGGTAAACTTGGCCTCGATCTCCTGGCCCTCCTTGAGTACCGTGTGGATGTCCTCGATGCGGTCGCGGGCAATTTCCGAGGCCTTCAGCATGCCTTCGACACCTTCTGCCAGCGAGACGATGGCCGCCTTGGCATCCAGCTTGCTGACCGTACCCTTGACGATACTGCCCTTGGGATTTTCCGCGATCCAGGCGGAAAACGGGTTTTGCACCAGCTGCTTGACGCCCAGCGATATGCGTTCGCGCTCGGCATCCACCGACAGCACCATGGCGCGCAGCTCGTCGCCTTTCTTGTAGGCGCGCACCGCCTCTTCACCGGGCTGGTTCCACGACAGGTCCGACAGGTGCACCAGTCCGTCGATGCCGCCTTCCAGGCCCACGAAAATTCCGAAATCCGTAATCGACTTGATCATGCCGGTGGCCTCGCTGCCGCGGCTGTGCTTGCTGGCAAAGTCCTCCCAGGGGTTGGGCTGGCACTGCTTCATGCCGAGGGAAATTCTGCGCCGCTCCTTGTCGATGTCCAGGATCATGACCTCGACCTCGTCGCCAAGCGAGGCGATCTTGGACGGGCTTACGTTCTTGTTGGTCCAGTCCATCTCCGAGACATGGGCCAGGCCCTCGATACCCTCTTCGATCTCGACGAAACAGCCGTAATCAGCAATATTGGTGACCTTGCCGAATACCCGGGTGCCTTCGGGATAGCGGCGTTCGATGCCACCCCAGGGGTCGTCGTTGAGCTGCTTCAGGCCCAGCGACACGCGGGTCTTTTCCTTGTCGAACTTCAGCACCCGCACATTGATCTCATCGCCGATCGATACGATCTCGCTGGGGTGCTTGACCCGCTTCCAGGCCATGTCCGTGATGTGCAGCAAGCCGTCGACACCGCCGAGGTCCAGAAACGCCCCGTAGTCGGTCAGGTTCTTGACGATGCCCTTGACCACCGCGCCCTCTTTCAGGGTATTGATCAGTTCTTCGCGCTCGACGCTGTATTCGGACTCCACCACGGCCCGGCGCGAGACCACGATGTTGTTGCGCTTGGTGTCAATCTTGACGAGCTTGAATTCCAGTTCCCGGCCTTCGAGATAGGTGGTGTCGCGCACCGGGCGTATGTCGACCAGCGAGCTTGGCAGGAAGGCGCGAAGATCACGAAGCTCGACCGTGAACCCGCCCTTGACCTTGCCGGTGATCATGCCGGTGACCGTCTCACCCGCTTCGTGGATGCGCTCGAGCTCGGTCCAGGCCCGTGCACGCCTTGCCTTCTCGCGCGAGAGCTTGGTCTCGCCGTAGCCGTCCTCCAGAGCATCCAGGGCCACCTCGACTTCGTCGCCGACGGCCACTTCCAGCTGGCCGTTATCCATCTGGAACTGCTCGATCGGGATCATGCCCTCGGACTTGAGTCCGGCATTGACGACCACGGCATCCTTGCCGATATCGACGACCGTACCGTTGATGATGGTCCCGGGCTGGGTATTGATGTTGTCTTCGCTTTCTTCCAGAAGCTGGGCAAAACTCTCGGCCATAAAACTACTGTCGTTTCCTTGTATGCAAATTTATACTTGCTGTATCAGGGCAGCGATACGCGCTACCACCTGGACGATCGATAATTCGGTTGAATCCACCCGGACCGCATCGGCGGCCGGTCTCAGTGGCGAGATGGGACGCTGCTTATCAAGGGTATCGCGCGCCTTGATCTCCGCCAAAAGACGGTCAAGACTAGCACTAATCCCTTGTTTCCTCAACTGTTTCTGTCGCCTGTGCGCACGCTCCTCGGCACTGGCCGTCAGGTATATCTTGTGCGGTGCATCCGGAAAGACCACCGTGCCCATGTCGCGGCCTTCGGCGACCAGCCCGGGCGCCTTGCGAAAGCCGAGCTGCTTCTTCAGCAGGGCCTCGCGCACCTCGGGACGAACCGCAAGCCGGGAGGCTTCCCCGCCACAATCCTCGGTGCGAAGCGCATCCGACACGTCCGCCTCATCGACCAGCACCTGCACGTCTCCCTCATCCCCCTGGGGGCGAAAGACGATGCGCAGGGTTTCACAGCGCTCGAGCAGCACATGGAGGTCATCGGTTTCGGGCATGTGCTGCAGCCGGTAGTAGGCCAGGATGCGGTACAGGCTGCCGCTGCCGAGATAATGGTAGCCCAGTTGCTGTGCCAGCTTGACGGCGATGGTTCCCTTGCCCGAGCCGGCAGGCCCGTCAATGGTGACCACTGGAACGCTGGTCTCTGTCATCCCCGGCTCACTCATTCAAACACCAGGCCGAGCTGGGTGGCCGAGTCCACAAAACCGGGAAAAGACGTGGCCACGGCCTCGGTGGCAGTGACCGTGATCGGGCCCGAGGCCGCCAGTGAAGCCATGGCAAACGCCATCGCCACGCGATGATCGCCGCCACTGTCCACCGTCCCGCCGCCAATCCGTCCTCCGGTGATCGCCACTCCGTCCGGCTTTTCCTCGGCACGGATCCCGAGGCTGCACAGGCCGCTCACCATGGTATGGATCCGGTCGGACTCCTTGGTGCGCAACTCTTCTGCACCACTTAATTCCGTGGTGCCTTTCGCGCAGGCCGCGGCAATGAACAGGGCGGGAAATTCGTCAATGGCATCGACCACTAGCTTGTTGGGGATTTCGATCCCGTACAAGGGACTGCTGGTTACAACGAGGTCGGCCACGGGTTCCTCACCATAGTTTCTTTCATTGCGGATATCAATCTTCGCGCCCATCTGGTGCAGGATCTCGATGACCCCGGCCCGGGTCGGGTTGATGCCGACGTCTTTGACCGTCAGTTGCGAATCCGGCGAGATCAGCGCGCCGACGATGAAAAACGCCGCCGAGGACAGGTCCCCGGGAATATCAATTTCCGTGGCTTTCAGCTCCGCACCCCCCTGCAGGCACACGCGCTGGTCCGCGGACTCGAGGGCACAGGAGAAGGCACGCAGCATGTTCTCGGTGTGGTCGCGACAGCGTACCGGCTCGGTGATGCAGGTCCTGCCCTCGGCATAGAGCCCGGCCAGCAGCAGGCACGACTTCACCTGGGCACTCGCCACCGGCAGGACATAGTCGATCCCGTGCAGGGTCGCGCAGGGCCCGATCTCAAGCGGTGCGGTCCCGGCAGTGCTCAGGCAGACGTCCGCACCCATGGCCTGTAACGGCTCTGCGATGCGCTGCATGGGACGAGCATTGAGCGAGGCATCGCCGCTCAGGGTGCTGGCAAATCCCTGTGCGCACAGGACGCCTGCCAGAAGCCGCATCGCCGTGCCCGAATTTCCCATGTCCAGGACGGTGTCCGGGGCCTGCAGGCCGTGCAGCCCGGCCCCGTGCACCCGGATCCGGCCCGGGGCCAGCCAATGCACCTCTACCCCCATGTTGCGAAAGGCCTCGAGGGTAGCCAGGCAATCCTCGGAGGCCAAGAGTCCCCCGATCTCGCTGATGCCCTGCGCCAGGGAGGCGAGCATGATGGCGCGGTGCGACATCGACTTGTCGCCCGGCGGCACCAGCTGGCCGGTGCATCGACCCCGCGGGGCAAGTTGGAAACGGGTGTTTTCCATGGAACCGGCGTGCGGATGCATCCTACTTCTTTGCAGAATTGTGATCGCGCAGGTGCTTGGCCTGCTCCAGGAAGGCATACAGGGCTTCATCCTTGCGATCGGAGATGAGCGAGTGCAACTCCTTCAAAAGCTCCCCGAAGCCCTCGATGGAGACCAGCAGCTGCTCACGGTTGGCCAGGCAGATATCCGTCCACATGGCCGGGCTGCTGGAGGCGATCCGCGTAAAATCGTAAAAACCGGCTGCCGCGTAGTCGAAGATCTGTTCGGCTTCGGGCTTGTGCTCCAGGTAATTCACCAGAGTGTAGGCCACCATGTGCGGCAGGTGGCTGGTGGCCGACAGGATCAGGTCATGCTGCTCGGCACTCAGCTCATCCACGCGCGCGCCGACGCCCTGCCACAGGGCCCGGATGCGCTGCAGCGCCTCGGCATTTGTATTCTCTGTCGGGGTCAGGATCACCCTGCGCCCGGAAAACAGGTTCTCCTCGGCATGCTCGTAGCCGATCCGTTCGCTGCCTGCAATCGGATGTCCGGGAACGAAGTGCTCGGGTAGCCTACCGAACACCTCTTCGGCGGCCTGGATGACGCTGCCCTTGGTACTTCCGACATCGGTCAGCAGGGCTCCGGGGGCAAGGCTGGGTTGGATCGCTGCCAGCACCTCTGCGGTCTTCGCCACCGGAACGCCGAGCACCACCAGGTCCGCATCGGCCACGTCCGCCTCCTGGAGCAAGGCGAAGCGATCGATGATGCCGGCGGACTGTGCACCGGCCAGGCGCTCGCGGTCTCGCCCGAGCCCGGTGATGACCTGGGCCAGTTCCAGACGTTTCAGGTCCTTGGCAAGCGAGCCGTTGATCAGGCCCACGCCGACCAGGCAGACATTATCGAACATCGATGCGTATCAGTGTGTGCTTCAAAGCACGGCCTTGGGGTAGGATCCAAGGATCTTGAGCAGGTCGGCCTCGGCCTGCAGGGCTCCGAGCGAGTGCTTGATTGAGTCATCTTCCCGGTGACCGTCGAGGTCCAGGAAAAACACGTACTCCCAGTTCACGCAGTGCGAGGGCCTGGATTCGATCCGCGTCATGCTGACGTTGTTCTCTGCCAGCGGCTGCAGCAGGCTGTAGAGGGCGCCGGGCTTGTTCTTTGCCGAGACCAGCAAGGTGGTCTTGTCCGCCCCGGTGGACCGGATTTGCTGCTTGCCAATGATCAAAAAACGCGTGGTATTGTCCGCGGCATCCTGGATGCTTTTTTTCAGGACCGTCAGCCGGTACGTGTGAGCCGCCTCGATCCCGGCAATGGCTGCGGCATCCGGCTCCTCTGCTGCACGCCGGGCCGCCTCGGCATTGCTGTGTACCGGCACCTGTGCAACTTCCGGCAGGTTGGCCCGCAGCCAGCGCTTGCACTGGGCCAGCGACTGCTGGTGGGCGTACAGTGTCTTGACTTCAGGCAGGGCCTCAGCCTGGCTCATCAGGTGCTGGCGCACATGCAGCTCGACTTCGCCGACGATCTTGAGCTCGGACTCGAGAAACATGTCCAGCGTACTGTTGACGATGCCCTGCGTTGAATTTTCGATCGGCACGACCCCGTAATCGGCATTGTCCGACTCGACCTCGCGAAACACGTCGTCAATGGAATCGGCGGCCACGGTGCGGATGGAGTTTCCGAAATGCTTGTGTGCGGCCTCTTCGGTAAAGGTCCCGGACGGCCCGAGGAAGGCCACCAGCAGCGGCTGCTGCAGGGCCAGGCAGGCGGACATGGTCTCACGGATCAGGCGCGCCATTTCCCTGTCCGACAGCGGCCCCTGGTTGTGCTTGATCGTGTTCCGGACGACCCGCGCCTCGCGCTCCGGGTGATAGTAGCTTTGAGCCTTGCCGGAGTTCTCTTTCGCCTGTGCGACCTGCAAGGCCAGTTTCGCCCGCTCATTGATCAGCTCCACCAGGGAGCGGTCCACGGCGTCAATCTGCTCGCGCAAGTTTTCTAGCTCATCACTCATGGGGGAACAGCGTCAGGGTCGTAAACGGAATGGCCTCAGGGCTGGAAAATGATATTAATTAATGTGCAAACCGCATGAGCGTAGGATATTAACAAGAATCGTTCAACCAGACCCGGAAAATCGGACCCGGGATGCGCCGGAGACATGTGACGGGCCTGACGGCATCTTGTCCTGAGCAAGATTTCAAGAATAGACTGTTGCCATGTCCTTGCCACTTCATTCGCTGCTGCCAGCACAGGCCCGGGAACGACCCGACAAGGTTGCCCTCGAATACCGTGGAAAAAAGATCTCCTATCACCGCCTGAACGCCGCCTGTGAGCGCTTCACGGGCGGCTGCCAGCAGGCCGGGCTGTCCCGTGGAGCCCGCATCGGGGTGTACCTGCCGCGGTGCATCGAGGCCGTGGTCGCCTTTTTCGGGGCCCTGCGCGCAGGGGCTTGCCTGGTGCCGCTCAACCCGGCCCTGAAGTCCCGCCAGGCCGGTCACATCCTTGAGGACTGCGGCGTGGAACTCCTGGTGACGACCTCAAGCCGGCTCGGTTCGTTGCACGAGGCACACTTGCACCATCCCGAACTGCACACGGTGGTCGTCATTGACCAGGACTCGGTGCCGCCCGGGGATCCGGACCAGGCTGTGCGCGCCGAAGGCTGGCCGGAATTTTGTACGCGGCCCGCACCGGGCGGGGCGGAGCTGCAGGATTCGGATCTTGCAGCCATTTTCTACACCTCCGGAAGCACCGGCCTGCCCAAGGGGGTCATGCTCACCCACAAGAACCTGCAAGCCGGAGTGGAAAGCGTGACCGCGTATCTGGAAAACACGTCGAAGGACCGGATCCTCTCCGTGCTGCCCTTCAGCTTTGACTACGGATTCAGTCAATTGAGTACCGCATTCAGCGTGGGAGCCACGGCGATCATCCTCGACTACCTCCTGCCGCAGGATATCCCCAAGGCCATCGAGCGTGACCGGATCACGGGCCTGGCCGGGGTCCCTGCCCTGTGGCAGCAGCTGGCTAGGCTGGAATGGCCGAAGGCTGCAGGTACAATGCTTCGCTACATCACCAGTTCCGGCGATGTCCTGCCCGAGACTGTCGTCAGGCTACTCGCCGAGAAGCTTCCGGCGACCGACCTGTACCTGATGTACGGCTTCACGGAGGCCTTCCGGTCCACCTACCTGCCACCGCAGGAGATCCGTCACCGGCCCACCTCGATCGGCAAGGCCATCCCCGGAGCCGAGGTCCAGGTCGTTCGCCCGGACGGCTCCCCCTGTGGCCCGGACGAGGTCGGGGAACTGGTGCATGGCGGCCCGCTGGTGGCCGAGGGATACTGGAACCATTCCGTGGAGACCGAAGAGCGGTTCAGGCCGCTTGCAAGTGATTCTGCCGGCGCCGGTGAGATCGTGGCCTGGTCCGGGGACCTGG
The DNA here is from genome assembly GCA_965220895.1 of Gammaproteobacteria bacterium. Classification (GTDB taxonomy): domain Bacteria; phylum Pseudomonadota; class Gammaproteobacteria; order UBA4575; family UBA4575; genus WTFY01. The sequence continues at coordinate 1,514,856 of OZ244850.1, read as the reverse complement.
TCCGCCAGGACCGCGAGGGATACTTCTACTTCGTCGGGCGCAAGGATGACATGATCAAGACCTCGGGCTACCGTGTCAGCCCGGCCGAGATCGAGGGACCGGCCTGCCAGCATGATGTTGTTCGAGAAGCGGTGGCCTTTGGCGTGGCCCACCCGCAACGCGGTCAGTCCATCGTTTTGACTTGCACGACCGACCAGGAGCCTGAACAGGCGGAAGCGGCACTGGACCGGTACCTGAAGGACGTACTGCCGCTGTACATGGTGCCGGATTGCTACATCTGGACGGATGCGATCCCGTGCAATGACAATGGCAAGTTCGACCGCAAGCGCCTGGCCAGCCGATACCGGGCGGATAAAGCAGGAACGTGATCGCATGAATCATCCGCCACTTGAGCATTATTACCCACAGGAACTCTTTGACCGGGAAGGATCGCACCTGCGGGTCGCCGGCCAGACCTTGATGGAACTTGCCGAACAGTGCGGGTCCACGCCGCTGTACGTCTACAGCAAGCGGGCGATCCATGATCGAGTTGCCGCGCTGAAGGCCGTGCTGCCTGCACGCGTGCACCTGCACTATGCCGTCAAGGCCAACCCGATGCAGGAGGTGATCGACTGCGTGGCTGCCCAGGTGCACGGACTGGATGTCTCCTCCGGCAACGAACTCAAGGCGGCCCTGCAAAGCGGCATGCAGGAACAGAACATCAGCTTCGCCGGTCCCGGCAAGGCCTTGTGGGAACTGAAGGCGGCGATCACCGCCGGCATCACCCTGAACGTCGAGTCACAAGTCGAGTTCACCCGTATCCTCGGCCTTTGCGAGCAAACCGGACAGAGCGCCCGCGTGGCCTTGCGCATCAACCCGGATTTCGAACTCCGGGCCTCCGGCATCAAGACCTCGGGCGGGCCGCAGCCTTTCGGGGTGGATGCCGAAGCCGCCCCGCAGTTGCTGGAGAAAATCACTGCATCCGGCGTCGATTTCACGGGCTTTCAAATTTTCAGCGGCTCGCAGGTCCTGCAGGCCAGGACCCTCATCGAGGCCCACGAAAAAACCTTCACGCTGGCCCGTCAACTTGCAGACCACTGCCGGATGCCCGTGCAGACCCTGAACATCGGCGGCGGCTTCGGCATCCCCTATTTCCCCGGCGATGCTCCGCTTGAAGTGGCCCCGGTGATGGAACACCTGGAGGGACTCCTCACCGAGTACCGGGACACCTTCGCCGGTACAAAAATCATCCTTGAGCTGGGTCGCTACCTGGTGGGCGAGGCCGGGCTATACCTGGCCCGGATCACGGACCGCAAGATCTCCAGGGGCACCACCTACCTGATGACCGACGGCGGGCTGCACCACCACCTTGCCGCCAGCGGCAACTTCGGTCAGGCCCTTCGCAGGAATTATCCGATCACCATCGCCAACCGGCTGGGAGAACGCACCGAGACAGTGACCGTCGTCGGACCGCTGTGCACTCCCCTGGACGTGCTGGCTAAAGACATGGATTTGCCGAAAGCCGAAATCGGCGACCTGCTCGTGGTGTTCCAGTCCGGCGCCTACGGCTACAGTGCCAGCCCACTGGAATTCCTGAGCCATCCCAGGCCCCGGGAAATTCTGGTGTGAAGCTCGGGCTTGCGGATGCGGGAGCAAGAAAGCTCGGCCATCAGTACTAGGGCCGGTTTTCCATTTTTGATGCGATCAGGTCGTGCAGGGTGCCGACTGTCTGGAACGCCCCGGCATCCAGGTCCTCATCGTCAAAAACGATATCAAATCTTTCTTCCAGTCCGGCAATGATGCCGGTGATCGCCATCGAGTCCAGTTCCGGGATGGCGCCCAGAAGCGGCGCCTGCTCTCCCATCTCGTAGGTGGTCTCCGGCAGGGGCAAGGACTTTGCCAGCACCTCCAGCACCTGTTCAATCGTCAACATCGACTTAATCCCACACCTCGTCCCTGATTCCCCGGTACACGAAACTGGCTGCCCGGCAGCGCCTTGCCCGGAGTATGGTACAACAAGCGGCAGGATTGTGAACGTTCAAGTTCCCCGCTGCCGGGCTTCAAAGTCCGACAGGAATTCCAGCAGGCGGGCAACGCCCGCATCGGGCATCGCATTGTACAGGCTCACCCGGATACCACCCGCACTTCGATGGCCCCGCAACCCACGCAACTGGTGTTGGCCCGCCTGCTGCAAAAAGTCTTCCAGCACCCCGGCATCGCGGATCGCGAAGGGGATGTTGATGCTTGAGCGAAACTCGGGGACGACCCGGTTCTCGTACAGCGCACTTTCATCGAGCACCTGGTAGAGCTGTGCCGACCGCGTCAGGCTTCTCTGGTGCAGCACGGGCAGACCGCCCTCCTTTCGCACCCAGTCCAGCACCTCGCGCAGGACATAGACGGCAAAGACCGGGGGGGTGTTCACCACGGAATCCTGCCGGACATAGCGCCGGTAATCGTACAGGCGCGGGACAGACTCATTCACCCGCTCAAGCAGGTCCTTTCTCAGGATCACCACGCAAAGCCCCGCGATACCCAGGTTTTTCTGGGTACTGGCATAGATGAGCGCGTATTTGTCGACCTCGACGGGGTGCATGAGCAGGGACGAGGTCATGTCGCACACCAGTGCAGGCTCAAGGCTCTCCGGCACCCCGGGAAACGCGATTCCCTGGATGGTCTCGTTGTCACAGCAATGCAGGTAGGTGGCTTGCGGGTCCAGATCCCACTCCTGCTCGGGTGCGATGCTCAGGGACTCACCCTCGCACAAGGCCTGGATCTTGCGCACCTCGGCAAGATGTGCAGCCTCGGCACAGGCCCTCGAAGACCAGAAGCCCGTGCACAGGTAGTCGGCGGATCGCCCCGGCCCGAGGAAATTCAGGGGCAGCGCGGAGAACTGGCTGGTGGCCCCGCCGTGCATGAACAGCACCGCGAACTCCTCCGGAATCCGCAACAGCTCGCGCAGCAGGTGCATGGCCTGGTCGCGGATCTCGAAAAAAGCATCGCTGCGGTGCGGCAGTTCAAGGACCGAGAGTCCGGTGCCCCGGTAATCGAGGAGTTCGTGGCGGATTTTTTCCAGCACCGGCCGGGGCAAGGCCGCAGGGCCGGCACCGAAATAAAAGACTTCCTGCATGGGCAGCGTTCAGACCCGCACGATGGGCCGTCAATCCGGATCGTCCAGCTTCTCGATCCTCTCGACCTCGACCAGCTTTTCCTCTTCGGACAGGCGGATCAGGCGCACCCCCTGGGTATTGCGGCCCGTCTTGGACACGCCATCGACCGGCGTGCGCACCAGCGTGCCGTTGTCGGTGATCAGCATGATTTCATCTTCGCTCGACACCGGCATGGCGCCGATCACCTTGCCGTTGCGCTCCCCGGTCTGGATGGTGATCACGCCTTTGCCGCCACGGCTCTGCACCCGGTAGTCCTCGATCCGGGTACGTTTGCCGTAGCCGTTTTCGGTAGCCACCAGGATGTCCGTGGCCTTCATGTCCGGGCGGATCACCAGCAGACCGATGACCTTCTGGCCCTCGTCCAGGCGGATGCCGCGCACGCCCCGGCTGGTGCGACCGGTGGCCGTGACGTTCTTTTCACTGAAGCGAATCGCCTTGCCCGCATCACTGACCATCAACAGGTCGGTGTTGCCGTGCGTCATGACCACGTCGATCAGGTAGTCCTCATCGCGCAGGTCCACCGCGATGATGCCGCCGGCACGGGGTCTGGAAAAGGCCGTCAGGCGGGTCTTCTTGATGGTGCCGCTGCTGGCGGCCATCACCACGTAGGCATCCTCGCTGTATTCCTTGACGGGCAGCACGGCACTGATCCGCTCACCCTCGCTCAGCGGCAGGAGATTGACGATCGGCTTGCCGCGCGCCGTGCGACCGGCCTGCGGCAGCTCGTAGACCTTGAGCCAGTAGACCTTGCCGTGGCTGGAAAAGCACAGGATGGTGTCATGGGTATTGGCGACGAACAGCTGGTCGACGAAATCCTCGGCTTTCACCGAAGTAGCCGCCTTGCCCTTGCCTCCGCGGCGCTGGGGATTGTAGGTATCCAGGGGCTGGGACTTGGCGTAGCCGCCGTGCGACAGCGTGACCACCACGCCCTCGTCCTCGATCAGGTCTTCCAGGGTCAGGTCGATCCGCTCCTCGGAGATTTCCGTTCGCCGCGCATCGCCGTACTGTTCGCGGATGGCCTCCAGTTCTTCGCGGATCACCTGCATGAGCCGCTCCGGGTCGCGCAGGATGTCCAGCAGGTCACTGATCTTGTCGAGCAGGTCGCCGTAGTCCTTGACGATCTTGTCCTGCTCCAGGCTGGTGAGGCGGTGCAGGCGCAAATCCAGTATCGCCTGGGCCTGTGCCGGGGACAGGCGGTATTCGTCGCCCTGCATGCCGTATTCTTCCTCCAGGTCCTCCGGGCGCGAAACATCGGCCCCGGAGTGCTCCAGCATGCGGGTGACCTTGCCGGGCTTCCAGGACCGGACAATCAGCTCGTCCTTGGCAATGGCCGGGCTGGCGGAACTCTTGATGAGCGCGATGATCTCGTCGATGTTGGTCAGGGCCACGGCCAGGCCTTCGAGGATGTGGGCCCGTTCACGCGCCTTGCGCAACTCGAATATGGTGCGGCGGGTGACGACATCGCGGCGGTGGCGGATGAACACCTGCAGGATCTGCCTGAGGTTGAGCAGCCGGGGCTGCCCGTCCACCAGGGCCACCATGTTCATGCTGAACACGCTTTGCATGGGCGTGTGCTTGAACAGGTTGTTGAGGATGACTCCGCTGACCTCGTCGCGGCGCAGCTCGATGACGATGCGCATGCCATCCTTGTCCGACTCGTCCCGAAGGCCGTTGGCCGCAATGCCCTCGAGGCGTTTCTCCTTGACCAGGTCGGCGATCTTGATGATCAGGTTGGCCTTGTTCACCTGGTACGGAAGTTCGGTGACCACGATGCGCTCGCGCCCGCTCTTGGCGTCCTGCTCGATGTGGGTGCGGGCACGCATGTGCACGCGCCCGCGCCCCGTACTGTACGCTTCATGGATCCCTTCCCGGCCGTTGATGATGGCCGCCGTCGGGAAATCCGGTCCGGGCAGGTGCTGCATCAGCTCCGCGCACTCCATGGCGGGATTCTCGATCAGGGCGATGCAGGCGTTGATCACTTCGGTCAGGTTGTGCGGCGGGATGTTGGTCGCCATGCCCACGGCGATCCCCGAGGAGCCGTTGACCAGCAGGTTGGGAACCCGGGTGGGCAGTACTGTCGGCTCGGATTCGGAGTTGTCATAGTTGGATGCGAAATCGACCGTCTCCTTGTCCAGGTCGGCGAGGAGTTCATGGGTGATCTTCGCCATGCGCACCTCGGTGTAGCGCATCGCGGCCGGGGCATCCCCGTCCACCGAACCGAAATTGCCCTGCCCGTCGATCAGCATGTAGCGCATGGAAAACGGTTGTGCCATGCGCACCAGGGTGTCGTACACGGCCGACTCGCCGTGCGGGTGGTACTTGCCGATGACATCGCCCACGACCCGCGCGGATTTCTTGTACGGCTTGTTCCAGTCATTGCCGAGTTCGTTCATGGCGTGCAGGGCCCGGCGGTGCACCGGCTTCAGGCCATCCCGCACATCCGGCAGGGCGCGCCCGACGATCACGCTCATGGCGTAATCGAGATACGACTGGCGCATCTCGTCCTCGAGATTGACGGAAAGGACTTCTTTGGCGATGACAGCCATTAAGGAAACGCGGGGAGGGTCTCAATACTCATTTTCAGGCGTTAAAGTATAACACACGTCCTGAACAGTGGCATTTGAAAACAAGGCATTCAAAACGAAATGAAATGCCTTGAAATCAAAATCAGGAATTTCACGGAAGCGTTATTTTCCGTAGCCAAACGAAAAAAGGGATCTGGCTCAGCCCTGCACCAGGGCCAGGATTTTCTCCTCGTCAGGGGCGTGCACCACCCCTTTCTCGGTGACCAGGGCCGTCACGAGCCCGGCCGGCGTGATGTCGAACACCGGGTTCCAGACCCCGGCCTCGGCCGGGGCGAAAGTTACCTCGTGGTATTGCGTGAGCTCCTGTTGCGAGCGCTCCTCGATCTCGATCCCGGCCCCGGAATCAACCTGCAGGTCGATGCTGCTGGTGGGTGCGGCCACCATGAAGCTGACACCGTGCTGGCGGGCCATCACGGCCAGGGCATAAGTGCCGATCTTGTTGGCCACGTCCCCGTTTCGCGCCACGCGGTCCGCACCCACGATCACCCAGGCGAGCTGTTGCTGGCGCATCAGGCTGGCGGCGGCACTGTCGCAGATGACCGTGACCGGGATGTCGTCCTGCAGCAGCTCCCAGGCCGTCAGCCGGGTACCCTGAAACCAGGGCCGGGTTTCATCGGCGTACACGGCCTTGATCTTGTCCTGGGCATGGGCACTGCGGATGACCCCGAGTGCCGTGCCGTAGCCTCCGGTGGCCAGGGCACCGGCATTGCAGTGGGTCAGTACGACCGCTCCGTCCCCAAGCAGCGAGGCGCCGTACCCGCCCAGTGCACGGTTCGCCTGCACGTCCTCGTCATGGATCTGGCATGCCGCCTGCAGCAGCCCGGGTTCGGGGTCCCCCGGACCCGTTCGTGCCATGACCTCGCGCATGCGCGCGATGGCCCATTTCAGGTTGACCGCCGTGGGGCGGGCCTGCGCCAGCGCCTGCAGGTCCGCCTCCATGCGCTCGACCCAGTCTTCGGGGCCGGTCGCAAAATGCTCGCGTGCGGCCAGCACCACACCGTAGGCCGCACTCACGCCGATGGCCGGGGCGCCACGCACCACCATCTCCCGGATGGCATCCACCACCTCATTGACCCGGGTGCATTCCACGAACCGGATCTGGTTCGGCAGCGCCCTCTGGTCCAGCAGCCGCAGACGGTCCTCGTGCCAGCGAATGGCCTGATCGGCTAACGAGGTCATGTTGCCTGAAGGTCACGGCTTTGCCGGTGCGCGGCCCGTATTGCCTGCGCAGCGAATGCCATAGCATAATGCGTGGGCCATTCCCCGAAGAAGCCACGCCCCGCACCGCAGGACGCGCAATGAAACACGTAGACACCCTGATCCACGGAAAACATGTTATCCCCGTCGATGACCATGGGCGCACGCTGGCCGATACCGCCATTGCGGTGCATGAAGGGGACATCGTCGACATCCTGCCGAGCGCTGCCGCAAAGAGCCGATATTCATCCGAGGCATCATATACGTACGATCATCACCTTGTCATACCCGGGCTCATCAACGCGCACACCCACGCTGGCATGTCCCTGTTCCGCGGCATGGCCAGTGACCTGCCCCTGATGGAGTGGCTCAACGATCACATCTGGCCCGCCGAAACCAAGTGGTGCAGCGAGGAATTTGTCCGCATCGGCACGCGCCTCGCCATGGCCGAGATGATTCGCGGCGGCATCACCTGCTTCAACGACATGTACTTCTTTGCCGAGATCGCGGCAGAAGAGGTGATGCAATCCGGCATGCGCGCGCACCTGGGGATGATCCTGCTGGACTTTCCGACCGCCTATGCCAGGGATGCCAACGAGTACCTGGACAAGGGACTGGAGCTGTACCAGCGCTTGCGCTCCCCTTCCCGGGTGCAGTGCACGCTGGCCCCGCACGCCCCCTACACGGTCTCCGACGGCCCGCTGAAGCGCGTCGCCGAACTGGCGCACGAGCATGGCCTGCCGGTCCACATCCACCTGCATGAGACCGAAAACGAAATCACGATGAGCCTGGAACAGTACCGCTGCAGGCCCCTGGCGCGCCTGCACGAACTCGGTCTGGTCAACGACCGGCTGGTGGCCGTGCACATGACGCAGCTGCAGGACGAGGAAATCGAGTTGCTGGCCGAGGTCGGCGCCAGCATCGTGCACTGCCCGCAGTCGAACCTGAAACTGGCGAGCGGCTTCTGCCCGGTGCAAAAACTGCTGGATGGGCCGGTCAACGTGACCCTCGGCACCGACAGCTGCTCGAGCAATGACGACCTGGACCTCCTGGGTGAAATGCAAACGGCGGCCCTGCTGGCCAAGGGTGTCGCAGGCGATGCCGCGGCCCTGCCGGCCCGCACCGCCCTGCAATGCGCCACGATCAATGCCGCCAGGGCCCTGGGCGTCGACGATGTGACCGGTTCGCTTGAAGTCGGCAAGGCGGCCGACATCACTGTCATCGACGTCGAGCGGATCGAGGCCCAGCCTTTGTACGACCCGGTGGGGCACGCGGTCTATGCCACGCAGCGCTCGCAGGTGTGCGATGTCTGGGTGGAAGGCCGGCTGCTGCTGCACGACGGACAGCTGCAGACCCTGGATGGCGCGCGCATCCTGAATGACACCCGCGACTGGAACAAAAAAATCTCCAGCGGCAAAAACATCCACTGAGGTTCGCGGTACACTATAGTCAACCGCAACCCGATGCCTTCCTCCCGGAGGATCCCGGAGCCTACGAGCATGCTGTCTACACCCTCGAATCTTGACGAAAGCGAGCTGGCGAAATTCGAAGCGCTGGCCGAGCGCTGGTGGGACAAGGACGGCGCGTTCAAGGCCCTGCATGACATCAATCCCCTGCGCCTGGACTTCATCGAGGACCGTGCTGCCCTGACCGGCAGGAAGGTGCTGGACATCGGTTGTGGCGGGGGCATCCTGGCGGAAGGACTGGCCCGGCGAGGTGCCGAGGTCACGGCGATCGACCTGGGCGAGGCCTCCCTGACCGTCGCCCGCGCGCATGCGAATGAGCAGGGACTCGAGATCGAATACCAGTCGATTGCGGCCGAAGCGCTGGCCGAGCAAGCACCCGCATCGTTCGACGTGGTCACCTGCCTGGAGATGCTCGAGCATGTGCCGGACCCGTCTTCCATCGTCGAAGCCAGTGCCCGGCTGGTCAAGCCGGGCGGCGATGTATTCTTCTCCACCATCAACCGCAACCTCAAGGCCCTGCTGGTCATGATCGTCGGCGGCGAGTACCTCATGGAGATGGTGCCCAAGGGCACGCACGAATACGAGAAACTGATCCGCCCGAGCGAGCTCGAGCGCTGGGTCCGCCAAAGCGGCATGCATGCGCAGGAAATCAGGGGGATGAGCTACAACCTGCTGAACAAGACCTACCGCTTGTCGCACGACCTGGGCACGAACTACCTGGTTCATGCCAGCCGGCCCACCTGACTTTTGCCCATGCCCAGTCCCTCCCAGGTGCGTGCGGTTCTTTTCGACCTCGATGGAACCCTGGCCGATACCGCCCCGGACATGAGCGATTCCCTGAATGAACTGCTGGTGCGCCACGACCGGCCAACGCTGGACTACCAGCAGGTGCGAAAACACACCTCGCAGGGCGGCCTTGCACTGATCAAGCTCGGCTACAACGGCACCCTGGACGCCGACGAGACCCTTCAGCTTCGCGATGAGTTCCTGCAAATCTATGCCCGCCGCCTGCACGACAAGACCAGCCTGTTCCCGGGCGTGCTGGCGCTGCTGGACCACCTGGACGAGGCCGGACTGCCCTGGGGCATCGTCACCAACAAGCCGGGCTGGCTGACCGAGCCGCTGGTCGAGAAACTCGAGCTCGCACCGCGGGCTGGCTGCACCATCAGCGGCGACTCGCTGCCGCAGAGAAAGCCCCGCCCCGAACCGCTTTCAAGGGCCGCAGACCTGCTGCACGTGGACCCGCTCGAGTGCCTCTACATGGGGGATGATCCGCGCGACATCCAGGCTGGCAAGGCAGCCTGCATGAAAACGGCCGTGGCGGCCTACGGCTACATCCAGGACCACCAGGACCCGCATGAGTGGGGGGCCGACGTGGTGCTGGACACGGCCCTGGAACTGAGGGACTGGCTCAGCCAGCCCGGCTGAGCCCCTGCCGTCATGCCTGTTGCGGAACTCCAACATCCCGGCCTGCTGGCCCTGCTCGGCACCGGCCTGTTCGTGCTCGGCGCACTGCTGGGGACATGGCTGGCGCACGTTCGAAAGCGCAAAGCCCTCGATGCCCTGCAAGCCGAGGTCCAGCGTCTGAATCTGCAGCTTGAACTTGAAAAAGAGCGCCATGCCGAGAAGCTGGAAAGCATCGAGGCGGTAAGCCTGCAATTGCAGCAGACCTTCTCGAGCCTGTCGCAGCAGGCCCTGCAGTCCAACAACGAGAACTTCCTCAGGCTGGCCAAGGAGAAGCTCTCGCAATACCAGATCCAGGCAGAAGCCAGTCTCGAGAAGAAGGAAAAGGCCATCGAAACCCTGCTGCAGCCCATCAACGAGGCCCTGAAACAGACGGAGTCCCAGATCCGCGCGATCGAGAAGGACCGCAAGGAGTCGTTCGGCTCGCTGACGCAGCATCTGCGCCAGATCAACGAGTCCCAGAGCGAGCTGCGCACCGAGACCCAGAACCTGGTGCAGGCCCTGCGCCGTCCCGAGGTGCGCGGGCAGTGGGGCGAGCTGACGCTTCGGCGGGTTGTCGAGCTGGCGGGCATGGTCAGTTACTGCGACTTCTACGAACAGCAGACAAGCGAGGGTGAAGACCGGCGCATGCGCCCGGACATGGTGGTGCGCATGCCGGACCAGAGGGAGTTGATCGTGGATGCGAAAACGCCGCTGGATGCCTACCTGAGCGCGGTACAGGCCAAGGACAGCAAAGAGCGCGAGGAGTTGCTGCACCGGCATGCGCGCAATGTGCGAGAGCGCATGCGCGAGCTGGCCAGCAAGGCCTACTGGAACCAGTTCAGCCATTCCCCGGACTTCGTCGTGCTGTTCATTCCCGGCGAGCAGCTCCTCGCCGCGGCCCTCGAACTGGATCCGCAACTGCTGGAAGACGCACTGGCCAACAAGGTGATCCTCGCCACCCCCACCAGCATCATTGCCCTGCTTCGCGCGGTGGCCTTCGGATGGCGCCAGCAATCGGTTGCGAAAAACGCCGAGGAGATCCGGAGGCTGGGCGAAGAATTGTACAAGCGCCTGGCCACCTTCGTGGAACACCTGCAGAAACTGGGCAAGAGCCTGGATGCCAGCGTGGAGCAGTTCAACAAGGCGACTGGCTCGCTGGACCGGCAGGTACTGCCCGGTGCGAGAAAGTTTAGCGAACTGGGCATCGAGAAGAAAAAAGAGATCCCCGAGCCGAAAATGGTCGAATCGTCCACCCGCACAAAAGACAAGGCCGGCCATGCCTAGGGGTCACCCGGATTCCACCTGTCTTGGACCTGCAGCTTAACGATTACCGCATGGACGCGGGCGGCCTCGAAGGCCGCCTGGTGCTCATCAGCGGGGCCACCGGCGGCATCGGCCAGGCGCTCGCATCGGCGTGTGCCGCACTTGGAGCCCGGCTCCTGCTGATGTCCAGAGACGAACGCAAGCTGGATAGGCTGTGCCAGCAGTTGACCCAGGATTCCGGTCCGACCCACCTGCACTACGCGATGGACCACGCGCGTTCGGGTGAAATCGACTATCTGCGCTTTGCGGAATTTCTGGACAAGCAGGACTGTGCGCTGGATTCGCTGGTGATCAATGCGGGCTATGTCGCAGCCCTGCAGGGCCTGAGAAACTATCCGCTGGACACCTGGCTTCGCACCGTGACCATCAACCAGCATGCGGCGTTCCTGCTGGTTCGAAGCTGCATTCCACAACTGGAAGCCTCCGCAGACCCCAGCATCGTGTTCTCCAACCACGCGTGCGCGAGCGCGTACTGGGGCGCCTATGCCGCGGCCAAGTCCGCATTGCTGGGGCTCATGGAGGTGCTGGCGCACGAGCTCGACGGCGACAAGCCCATTCGCGTGAACGGCGTGGACCCGGCGCCGGTGTGCACCAAGCTGCGGACCGCACATTTTCCCGGGGTGGACCCGCATTCCTATGCCCAGCCGCAAGACATCACCGCGCCCTACCTGTACTTCATCGGGCCGGACAGCCGGGGCACCACGGGTGCCAACTACAAGGTGAATCCTGACTACACCGGCTGATGCCCGTGCCGGTGAAACCGGCACATCGCGCTCAGACGGCAATCCCCGCACCTCGGTGCAGGCCGGCAGACTTCATGGCCATGGCGCACGATCAGGGCGTGGAGCTCTGCATAGACCGCGGAGCGCCTGGCCAGCTGGTGCTCGAAGACTTCACGAAGCTCATCATAGGCCTCGTTCCCCCGGATGGTCCCCAGGCGGGCGAAGATCCTGCGCGTGTAGGCATCGATCACGAACACCGGACGGTGAAAGGCGTACAGCAGGATGTCATCGGCGGTCTCGTGGCCCACTCCGTGCACGTCCAGCAGGGCCTCTCGCAACCGCTGCGTGGGCCAGTAACGCAGTTTTCGATAGCCGCCTGCTCGCACATACCAGGCACAGAAACATCCGAGCCGTTTGGCCTTCACGTTGAAATAGCCAGACGGGCGGATCAGTTGTGCCAGCACTTCGGGCTCGGCCTGCGCGATGGCATCGGCACGCAGCATGTCGGCCGCCTTCAGGTTGGCGACGGCTTTCTCGACATTCCTCCAGGCCGTGTTCTGGGTAAGGATGGACCCGACCATGATTTCAAACCGGCCCTCGGCCGGCCACCAGCGCTGGGGCCCGTGCTGCTCCAGCAATGCCGCGTGGGCCCGCACCGCCCACCGCCTTCGGGCACGCCGGTCCGGATCACTGGTCCTGCGCATGGCTCGGGCTTTGGCCGGTGGCGCGGTACAGCTGCCCCACCTGGGCGGGTGACAGCTCGAGGTGCGCACCGGGTTGCAGCGTATCCGGCAGCGCCAGCGGGCCGAAACGGACCCGGATCAGACGGCTGACCTCCAGCCCCTGCGACTCCCACAGCCTGCGCACGACGCGGTTTCGCCCCTCTGTCAGCACGACCCGGCACCAGGTGTTGGTGCCCGCAGAGGCCTTCACATCCCGTACGGCCAGGCGCGCCACGCCGTCCTCAAGGCGGACACCGGACTGCAGACGGGAGATCATCTCCCGGGTGATGGTTCCGCGGACACGCACGCGGTATTCGCGCTCCAGGCCGCTGGCGGGGTGCATCAATGCATGTGCCAGCGCACCGTCGGTGGTCGCCAGCAGCAGGCCCGCGGTATTGAGGTCCAGGCGCCCCACGGCGACCCAGCGGCCCGAATCCAGCGGCGGCAGGCGCTCGAAGACCGTGGTGCGCTGTTGCGTGTCGCTGCGGGTGACGATCTCACCGAGCGGCTTGTGGTACAAAAGGACCCGGGTGGGCACGCATGCCTGCAGGTCCACCGGAGTGCCGCACACCGAAATCCTCTCGTGGCCCTGGATGCGCTGCCCAGGCAGGCAGCGCTTGCCGTCGACCAGCACATCGCCCGAGGCAATCCAGCTTTCAATCTGCCGGCGCGAGGCTATCCCCAGGTGGGCCAGTCGCTTTTGAATCCGTTGTGACAGCTGCGGTACTCCTGGTGAGACCCGCGGGGCGCGAAGTCAATGACGGGTTTCCTGGGCCTCCACCAGGTCCCCGGAGTCCGCCACCACGCGCAAGGGGGATGCTTCGTCCTTTTGCGGGCGCGGCAAATCCAGTTCCGGATGCGCCAGGTCCAGATCCTTCAGCTCGGCCAGGCTGGGCATCTCGTCCAGCGACTTCAGGTTGAAGTAATCGAGGAACTGCTGGGTGCTGCCGTACAGGGCCGGGCGCCCGGGAACTTCCTTGTGTCCCACCACGCGGACCCATTCGCGCTCGAGCAGGGTCTTGATGATGTTGCTGCTGACGCTGACCCCGCGCACCTCCTCGATCTCACCGCGCGTGATCGGCTGGCGGTACACGATCAGCGACAGGGTCTCGAGCAGGGCCCGCGAATAGCGCGGCGGCTTTTCCTGCCACAGGCGTGCCACCCAGGGCTGCACGTCGGCCCGCGTCTGGTAACGCCAGCCGCTCGCCACCTTGCGAAGCTCAACGCCCCGGCCCTCGCACTCCTGCTGCAGGCTGGCAATGGCCGCCCTGACTTGGGCCCGGGTCGGCTGGTCCGCATCCTGCTCGAACAGGCGCATCAGGCGGTCTATGCTCAAGGCACCATCGGCGGCCATCAGGGACGCCTCGATGACTCGTTTGACTTCGGTATCATTCATCGCTGTGCTCCTCCACGGGGCCCTGGACCGCCGGCTTGACATAGATGGGTGCGAAGGGCTTGGACTGGACCAGTTCAATGGCATGGTTTTTCAGCAGTTCCAGCAAGGCCAGGAACGTCACGATGACCGCACCTCGTCCTTCCTGTGCATCAAACAGCCTGGGGAACTCGACAAAATCCTCCACGCCCAGCTGGCTCAGTATGCTGGACATGCGCTCCCGGACCGACAGCCGCTCGCGCTCGATATGGTGACTGGCAAACATCTGCGCCCGCTGCAAGACTTCCTGGAAGGCGAACAGCAGTTCCTTGAAGTCCACGTCCGGGCGGGGACGTTCCAGGTGGTGTTCGGACTGGATGACGGACACCCCGAACGTATCCCGGTGCATGCGCGGCAGCGCATCGATCTGTTCCGAGGCCTGCTTGAACCGTTCGTACTCCTGCAACCGGCGGATCAGCTCCGAGCGCGGGTCGACCTCGTCCTCCTCGACCGAGGGCTGGGGCAGCAGCAAGCGGGACTTGATCTCCGCCAGCATGGCGGCCATGACCAGGTACTCGGCGGCCAGCTCCAGGCGCAACTCCTTCATGAGACCGATGTATTCCATGTACTGCTGCGTGATCTGAAGGATGGGCAGGGCCACGATATCCAGGTTTTGACGCTTGATCAGGTACAGCAACAGGTCCAGCGGGCCCTCGAAGGCATCCAGGAAGATCTCCAGGGCATCCGGAGGAATGTACAGGTCTTCGGGGGGAACCGTGATCGGCTCGCCCTTGACGACGGCAAACGGCAGTTCCGCCTGCGGGTGGTCCGGTGACTGGGTATCGGTTTTTCTCATGGCAGGGTTACCCGTAGGCGATCCCGATGGCTTCCTTGACATCGTCCAGCGTGGCGCGAGCCACATCCCGCGCCTTGTCGCAGCCTTCCCGGATGATGCCGCGCACGGTGGACGCATCCTGCTGGTACTCATGGACCCGCTCACGGATCGGCCTGAGCTCGGACTCGACGGCATCAATGACGGGCTGCTTGCATTCGATGCAGCCGATGCCGGCACTGCGACAGCCTTCCTGCACCCAGTGCCGGACCTCGTCGGAGGAATAGAGCTTGTGCAGTGGCCAGACCGGACACTTTTGCGGGTCGCCGGGGTCGGTGCGCTTCACCCGGGACGGGTCGGTCGGCATGGTGCGGATTTTCTTTTCGGTCACCGCCGCCTCTTCGCGCAGGGAAATGGTGTTCTGGTAGGACTTGGACATCTTCTGCCCGTCCAGGCCGGTCATCTTCAGGGTCTTGGCCAGCAGGGGCTGGGGCTCGGGCAGGATGGTTTTTCCTTCACCTCGCAGGTAGCCGAACAGGCACTCCCGGTCACGGATCGAGATGTTCTGCTGGCTCTGCAGCAAGGCATGCGCTATTTCCAAGGACTCCTGGTCTCCCTGTTCCTGGTACCGTTTGCGGTACTGGCGGTACAGCTTGGCATTCTTCTTGCCGATCTTGGCAATGGCAAGCTTTGCCCTCTCCTCGAAATCCGGCGCCTTCCCATACAGGAAATTGAACCTCCGTGCCACCTCGCGAGTCAGCTCGACATGCGCCACCTGGTCTTCACCGACCGGCACATGACTCGCTTTGTATACCAGAATATCCGCACTCTGTAAAAGCGGGTAGCCCAGGAAGCCGTAGGTGGCCAGGTCCTTTTCCTTCAGCTTGTCCTGCTGATCCTTGTAGGTCGGCACGCGCTCCAGCCAGCCGAGCGGCGTGATCATCGACAACAGCAAGTGCAGTTCCGCATGTTCCGGGATGTGCGACTGGACGAACAGGGTCGCCGCATTCGGATTGACGCCCACCGCGAGCCAGTCCACCACCATGTCCATCACGCTTTGGGAGATGGCCCGGGTATTGTCATACTCGGTGGTCAGGGCATGCCAGTCGGCCACGAAGAAAAAGCACTCGTGCGTGTGCTGCAACTCGAGCCAGTTGTACAGCACGCCGTGCAGGTGTCCCAGGTGCAGTGCCCCGGTCGGGCGCATGCCGGAAAGCACGCGCTGGCCTTGTGATGGATCCGCGTTCATCGGCTTCAGACGGGAATCCCGAACAGCCTGCCGATGACGGAGGAAAAGAACTGCAGCAGCGGATGCAGGATGAACGTCAGGCCGCCGAGGGCCAGCAGTCCGAACACGATCAGCATCCCCAGGGGTTCCACCTTTTCAAGTGCCGGGGTGAAGCGCGCAGGTGCCAGTCCGGCGAGAATCCGCCCGCCGTCGAGCGGCGGGATGGGAATCAGGTTGACCAAACAGAGCACCAGGTTGATGACGATCCCCGCCTGCCCGGCCAGGATCAGCGGGGCGGCGACCCACTGCGACTGGTCCAGCAGCAAGAGGCCCAGCTTCATGACCAGCGCCCAGCCCAGGGCCATCGCCACGTTGGCGGCAGGGCCGGCCGCCGCCACCCAGATCATGTCCCGCCTGGGGTTGTGCAACTGCGCGAAATTCACCGGCACGGGCTTGGCCCATCCGAAGCCGAACCCGACCAGCACGACCAGCACGATCGGCACCAGCACGGTCCCCAGGGGATCGATGTGTCGGAAGGGATTCAGGCTCAGCCGGCCGAGGATGGCTGCCGTGGGATCACCGTACTGCTTGGCGACCCAGCCATGCGCGACTTCATGTAGCGTGATGGCCAGCAGGACCGGGATGGCCCAGATGGCGATAGTTTGCATGACATTCATCGGCGAGCTTCCATTATACGCCGCATCGTTGCCAAGTTGCATTAACCGGCATCCTCCAGCCAGCCCGTATCCCCCTTCCCCTGCCGCTCGATGGTGGGGCTTTCCGTGGTCAGGTTGATGACCGTGGTGGCCTGCACTCCGCAGTAGCCCCCGTCGATCACCAGGTCCACCACATGCTCCAGGCGCTCGCGCATGGTTTGCGGGTCCGACATGGGCTCCGTATCGCCGGGCAGGATCAGCGTACTGCTCATCAGGGGCCCGCCGAGCTCTTCGCACAGCTGCAGGGCCACCGCATGCTCGGGCACGCGCAGCCCGATGGTGCGGCGCTTGGGCGACAGCAGGCGTCGCGGCACTTCGTGGGTCGCCTTCAGCAAGAAGGTGTATGGCCCCGGAGTACAGCGCTTCATGAGCCGATAGGCACTGTTGTCCACCATGGCGTAGGTGGACAGCTCCGACAGGTCCCGGCAGACCAGGGTGAAGTGGTGTTTTTCATCGACCTGGCGAATCCTGCGGATTCTCTGCATGGCATGCTTGTCACCGATGTGACAGCCGAGCGCATAGCAGGAATCGGTCGGGTACACGATCAGCCCGCCTTGGTCAATGATTTGCACGGCGCGCTGGATCAGGCGTTTCTGTGCCCGTTTGGGATGGATGACGAAATACTGGGACATGGGAAGAAGCGGCGGCTCGAAACAGATTATACGCGCATGCGCTGTAGCCCTGCCGCGAAAAACCGGCAAGCAGGGACGGTCCATGGTTCAGGCCGTGAACGCTGTCTGGGTACGTGAGTGGTTATCTGCTATCCTTTGCGCGACAAAATGTTTGTGGGGGCGGGGTCGTCCAGGATACGGAACGGCCAGTGCCCCGGAATGAACCCTCATGCTTTATGCCATTATCAGCCAGGATGTAGCGGACAGTCTAGCCAGACGAAAGTCGGTCCGGGACCAGCATATCGCACGCCTGGACGAGCTGAAAGACCAGGGCCGCCTGGTGCTGGCGGGCCCCCACCCGGCCGTGGACAGTCCCGACCCGGGAGAGGCCGGGTTCACGGGCAGCCTGATCGTGGCGGAATTCGAGTCCCTGCAGGCAGCCCAGACGTGGGCGGATGCTGATCCCTACATCGGAGCCGGGGTCTATGAACAGGTGGTGGTCAAGCCGTTCAAGCGGGTCCTGCCCTAGTCCATCGCCAGGGCTTGCGGGACCGCGGTCCCGTGAGATCGCTGTACTACCGGATCAGTTCCATGAATTCGGCGCGCGAGCGGGAATCTTCGCGGAAGGCCCCGAGCATGGAGCTGGTCACCGTTTTGCTGTTTTGTTTCTGCACGCCGCGCATGATCATGCAGAAATGGCTGGCCTCAAGCACCACGGCCACGCCGTGCGCATCGAGCACCTCCTGCAGACCACTGGCGATCTGCGTCGTCAGCCTTTCCTGGACCTGCAGGCGCCTCGCGAACACGTCCACCACGCGTGCGACCTTGCTCAGGCCGATGACGCGCTCCCTGGGCAGGTAGCCGATGTGTGCACGGCCATAGAACGGCAGGATGTGATGCTCGCACAGGGAGTAGAATTCCACGTCCTTGACGATCACCATCTCCTCGCAGTGCTCTTCGAACAGGGCATCGCGGACCACGTCCTCGACGGTGAGTTCATAGCCGCTGGTCAAAAAATGCAGCGCCCTGGAAACACGCTTGGGGGTATCGAGCAAGCCGTCGCGGGCGGGATTTTCGCCGAGCAGTTGCAGCATCTTGCGTACCCCGGCCTCAAGCTCGGGGTCACGCTCGCTGCTGTCCTGGACTACATCTTCCTGCAGATAGCGGCCGCCGGCCAGTATTTCAAGCGCCTTTCTGTTCATGTGCAAACTCCAGATATGGGTGTGTCCATGGCACCGTCATCATGATCATAGCAGCTTGCGGCCCGCCAGTTAAAACCCGTGCAAGCCGGCACTATTCATCCTCCAGCCCTTCGTAGAGTTCGTCGTCCAGGGGGACCTGGCCATCCCGGACCAGAAACTCGCGGTTATCCAGGTAAAGATCCCGGAGAAAAACGTAATGATCATGACCGAGTTCCTCGGTTCTTTCCCCCAGTGCCAGGTACCGGCTGTGCTCGTCGATGACCTTGAGCAGAGCCAGCGCCCTTTCCTCCGGGGCCGCAAGTTCCGGGAAGCTGTTCATCCACAGCCTGATGTCGACCAGCAGGCCGGGAGCATCGCGCAGGCTACTAGGACCAAAAAGCGGCAGCACCAGGTAGGGCCCGGCACCAACCCCCCAGTGTCCCAGGGTCTGCCCGAAATCCTCGTCGTTCTTGGTCAGGCCCAGCTGACTGGCCACGTCGAACCATCCCAGCAGGCCAAGTGTCGTGTTGGCCAGGATCCGGGCAGTGTCCGAGCCGGCCTCGGCGAACTTGAACTGCAGCAGGTTGTTGGTGGCCACCCCGACATCGCCCAGGTTCGAAAAGAAGTTGTGGATGCCGGTTTCGACGGCATCCGGCACCACGGCCTGGTAGCTCCGGGTCACGGGGGTCAGCACGAACCGGTCCACGGCGTCATTGAAGGTGTACACCGTGCGATTCAGCCCCTCCCAGGGATCTTTCGGATGCTGAATCGAGTCTTCAGCCGCAGCGCTCAGGCACACCAGCATCCCTACGAGAATGGCCCAAGCGTTCCATGATACTGTCCTCATCCCTGCAACAACCGGCGTATCCAATATTTCAGCTTTGTGAAGCCTTGGATTTTGCCATAATTCGCATCCGCAGGGCATTCAATTTAATGAAGCCTTCCGCATCCTGCTGGTTGTAGGCCCCCTTGTCATCCTCGAACGTGGCGATGCCCGGATCAAACAGGCTGTGGGTTTCCGATTTTCGCCCGACGATCTGCACGCCGCCCTTGAACAGCTTGGCGCGCACCGTGCCGCTCACCCCGGCCTGGGTCGCATCGACCAGCTTTTGCATGGCAACTCGCTCCGGACTCCACCAGTAGCCGTTGTAGACCAGGGCGGCATAGCGGGGCATCAGCTCGTCCTTCAGGTGCGCGACTTCCCGGTCCAGGGTCACGGACTCCATGGCCCGATGGGCCTTGTGCAGGACGGTTCCCCCCGGGGTCTCGTAACAGCCGCGGGATTTCATGCCGACATAACGGTTTTCCACGATGTCCAGGCGACCGATGCCGTGCCGGCCTGCGATGCCGTTCAGCTCGCGCAGCAGCTGTGACGGGCTGTGGCGCTCGCCGTCGAGGCTGACCGCATCGCCCTGTTCAAAGCCGATTTCAACGTAGCGGGGCTCATCCGGGGCCTGCTCGGGCGAGCGGGTC
The DNA here is from genome assembly GCA_965220895.1 of Gammaproteobacteria bacterium. Lineage (GTDB taxonomy): Bacteria > Pseudomonadota > Gammaproteobacteria > UBA4575 > UBA4575 > WTFY01. The sequence goes on along the minus strand of OZ244850.1, from coordinate 1,494,836 downwards.
AGCTGCCACATGCCCGCCCCGGGCTCCACCCAGGGATCCTCCAGCTCGCCCCCCTCGTAGGAGATGTGCAGCAAATTGGCATCCATGGAATACGGAAAAGACTGGCCCTGCTTTTGCTCGATGGGGATGTCGTGGCGGGCGGCGTACTCCAGCAGCTTCTCGCGCGAGTTCAGGTCCCATTCCCGCCACGGCGCGATGACCCGGATGTCCGGGTCCAGCGCGTAGGCGCCGAGTTCGAAGCGTACCTGGTCGTTGCCCTTCCCGGTGGCCCCGTGCGCGATCGCATCGCCGCCCACTTCTCGGGCAATTTCCACCAGGCGCTTGGCAATCAGGGGGCGCGCGATCGAGGTGCCTAGCAGGTACTCTCCCTCATAGACGGCATTGGCCCGCAGCATGGGAAAGACGAAATCGCGCACGAACTCCTCGCACAGGTCCTCGACATAGACCTCCCGGACCCCGAGCGCCTCGGCCTTGGCCCGTGCGGACTCAATTTCCTCGCCCTGGCCGATGTCCGCGGTAAACGTGACAACCTCGCACCGGTACGACTCGACCAGCCACTTGAGGATGACCGACGTGTCCAGACCGCCCGAATAGGCAAGTACAACTTTTCGAACTGATGACATACTATGCGCTTGAGTAGTGGATGAAATGACCGGGTGAATGTAACCGCCGATTATAGCCTAAAGCCGCCAGCCGCTTTGACAAATCACCGATGAGCCAGACACCGTCACAGGATTGCATTCCTCTTGGCAACCGGTTTCGCGGCTTCTGCCCGGTGGTGGTGGATGTGGAGACCGGCGGCTTCAATGCCAGCACCGATGCCCTGCTCGAGGTGGCCGCCGTGCTGGTCGGCATGAACCATGAGCGGCAGTTTTTTTGCCAGCGCACGATCGCGGCCCACGTGCGCCCCTTCGAGGGCGCCAACCTCGACCCCGCCTCGCTGGAGGTCAACAAGATCGATCCCTTCCACCCGCTGAGAATCGCACTGACCGAAGAGGAGGCGCTGCAGAAAATCTTTGTGCCGGTACACCGGCACGTCCAGCAAAACCAGTGCACCAAGGCCATCCTGGTCGGCCACAATGCCTTTTTCGACCTGGGGTTCATCAAGGCCGCGGTGGAGCGCACCGGCATCAAGAACAATCCCTTTCACCCGTTCAGCAACCTCGACACGGTCACACTGGGCGCACTGGCCTACGGCCAGACCGTGCTGTCAAGGATTGCCGTGGCGGCCGATCTCGACTGGGAAAGCAGCAGTGCGCATTCGGCCGTCTACGATGCCGAAAAGACTGCCGCCATATTCTGCGAGGTGATGAACCGCTGGGAGATGCAGGCCTGAACGTGCAGCGCCCGCTCGGGCATGCCGTCTAGTCGCTGCCGACGGCCGAACTCACCATCTTCTGCAACTCGCCCCGCTCGTGCAGGTCCAGGGTGATGTCGCACCCGCCCACGAGTTCGCCCTGGATATAGAGTTGCGGGAAGGTGGGCCAGTCGGCAAACTGCGGCAGGTTTTCGAAGATCTCCGGGTCCATCAGGACATTCACGTAGGCAAACTCATGACCACAGGCCTTGAGTGCCTCGGCGGTACGGCTCGAAAAACCGCATTGAGGCATCTGCGGGGTACCCTTCATGTACAGGATGACGGAATTTGACTCCACCTGCTCCTTGATTCGCTCCAATACGTCCATGGCCATACTCTCCTGAAAAACAGTTCGCTTGTGAACTTCTATTGTACTGCGGGGCGCCTAGCTGGCAAGCGCTGTATCCACATTGCGCTGCAGCCAGAGCTCAAGCAGGGCCAGATGCCATAACTTGCTGCCCCGAAGCGGGGTCATGTGCTGTTCCGGCTCGCCCAGCAGGCGCTCGACATAGTCCGGTCGAAACAACCCGCGCTGCCGGCAGGCCTGCGAATGCAGCACGGTGCGCATGAATTCCGCGAATTCGCCACGGATGTATTTCAGGGCGGGCACCGGGAAGTACCCCTTTTCGCGATCAATGACCTTCACCGGCAGGAGGTCCCGGGCAATCTGCTTGAGGACGTACTTGCCGCCTTGGGCAAGCTTGTACTCGACGGGCATCTGCATGGCAAGCTCCACCAGCTCGTGGTCCAGAAACGGCACCCGGGCTTCCAGTCCGTGGGCCATGGTCATGTTGTCAACACGTTTTACGGGGTCATCGACGACCAGTGTCGTGACGTCCATATGCAAAACGGCCTGCACGAACTCCTGCGTGCCGGCCCGCTTCAGCAAGCGCTGCACCGTCTGCGAGGTGAAATCCTCGCTCACCAGGTCCTGGGCCAGCGTATCCTGCATTTCGGCATGGCTGCGATCGAAATAGTGCTTGGCAAAACTCCCCACAGCGAACGAGGCCTCGGCCTGCATCCTCGGATACCAGAAGTAGCCGCCAAAGACTTCATCGGCCCCCTGGCCGGACTGGACCACCGTGATATGCCGGCTGACCTGCTCGCCCAGCAGGTAAAAGGCAATCGCATCCTGGCCTACCATGGGTTCTGCCATGTGTTCCACGGCCTCGGGCAGGCGCTCCAGCACTTCGCGGTTGTCGATCTGGAACTTGTGGTGGCGTGTGGAGTAGTGCTCGGCAACCGCATCCGAGTATTCGAACTCGTTGCCCCGCTCCTCGGGCTGGTCTTCAAATCCCACGGAATAGGTGCGCAACTCGGAGACTCCGGACTCGGCCAAAAGGCCCACCAGCAGGCTGGAATCCAGGCCCCCGGACAGCAGCACGCCCACCGGCACATCGGCCACGTGCAGGCGCTTTTCCACCGCCTCGCGCAACGCGGTCCGTATGGCGTGCTGCCATTCGCGCTCGCTTCTCTGATGCCCGCCAGCGCCAGCCTGCAGTTGCCAGTAGGATTGCGCCTCACCCGCCCCCTGCAGCGAAACCCGCAGGGTGTGCCCCGGTGCCAGCTTTTTCAGCCCGTGCAGGATCGTTGCGGGGGCCGGCACCACGCCGTGCAGGCTCAGGTGATGGTGCAGGCCGCTCGCATCGATGCGGGTGTCCACCCCGTCGGTGCGCAACAGCGCCTGCGAGTTCGAGGCAAAGCGGAAAAAGTCCTTTCCCTGCGTGTAGTAGAGGGGCTTGATGCCGAGGCGGTCGCGGGCCAGAAACAGCTCCTTCGCCTGCACATCCCAGATGGCAAAGGCGAACATTCCGGTCAGTCTTTCGACGCAGGACGGCCCCCACTGTGCGTACGCCTTGAGGATGACCTCGGTGTCTCCCTGGGAACGGAACGTATGGCCCTGCGCGATCAGCTGCTCGCGCAGTTGCGGATAGTTGTAAATGGCACCGTTGAACACGATCGCCCGTTGTGTGTCGGCATCGAACATCGGCTGGTTGGCCTTGGGCGAGAGGTCGATGACGGACAGCCGCCGGTGACCGAGACCGACCGCCCCGGAGAAATGGCTGCCCTCGTGGTCGGGCCCGCGACGCCGCAGGGCCAGCAGCATCGCCTCGATCGTGCCCGGGTCCGGTGCCGTCCCGTCCAGGCGCAGCTCGCCGCAGATTCCACACATCAGGATTCAGTCGGGAGGGCCCCAGCCGCCCCCGCCGGGTGACTCGATGCGAAGGCAGTCTCCGGCACACACCTCGCGCCAGACTTTGCCGGGCATCGGTTCATCATTCAGGAAGTTCGCCCCGGGCAAGGCATCCGTACCGCCCTGCAGTCCCCAGGGAGGGCGGGTGCGGCGCTCCGACAGGATCGTCAGCGTCGCAGGCTCCAGGAATTCGAGTTCCCGGACCAGGCCGTCCCCGCCACGCCGGCGGCCCGGGCCCCCCGAGCCCTTGCGAATGGCGTAGCGCCGGATTCGAAGCGGATAGTTGATCTCCAGGATCTCCACCGGGGTGTTTTGCGTATTGGTCATGTGGGTCTGCACGCCGGACAGGCCGGGCGCATGTTTCGAGCCGCCCATGCCGCCTGCAATGGTTTCATAGTATCCCCAGGGCGCGGCGCCCGAGCTGCCCAGGGCCAAGTTGTTCATCGTGCCCTGGCTGCAGGCCGGAATGGCATCGGGCAGCGCCTGCCCCAGGGCGCCGAGCACCGCATCGACGATGCGCGAACTGGTCTCGACATTGCCGGCCGCTACGGCGGCCGGGCGCTTGGCATTCAGCAGGGAACCGACCGGGGCCTTGAGCCTGAACGGGGCGAAGCTGCCGGCACAGGCCGGGGTCTCGTTCGGCATCAGGCACCGGAATACGTAGAACACGGCGGCGGCCGTCACCGACAGGGGGCAGTTGACGTTGCCCGCCGCCTGCACCGCCGTGCCCGTGAAGTCCACCTCGATCTCCTGATCGCCGACTTGCAGCGAAACACAAATGGCCAGGTCGCTGCCGCCCTGCCCGTCGTCATCCATGTAGTCCGTGAATGCGTAGTGCCCGTTTGGAATTTTTTCGATCATGGAGCAGGCCATCTGCCGGGCGTAGTCGTTGAGTTCCCGCAGCGCTTGCGAGAACTGCGCCTCGCCGGTTTTCTCGACCAGTTCCTCAAGGCGCCGGATGCCGCGCCGGTTGGCACTGCACTGTGCCGCCATGTCCCCCAGCGTGTCGCGCAGGTTCCTGGCATCCCTGAACAGCCCGGTGATCACCTGCTGGTCGATTTCGCCACGGTGGCCGATCGCGGTCGGGGGGATCACCACGCCCTCTTGCGAGAGGTCAGTGGACACGGGCATCGAGCCCGGGGTTTCCGCGCCGATGTCCGCATGGTGTGCCCGGTTGGCCACGAATCCCGTCAGCTTCTCGCGGATGAACACCGGGCAGACCACCGTCACGTCGGGCAGGTGGGTGCCGCCGAGGTAGGGATCGTTCAGGGCGACGAAGTCACCGGGCTGCCAGGTTCTTTGCGTGACGATCTGCTGCATGGCGTAGGCCATGCTGCCCAGATGCACCGGGATATGCGCGGCCTGGGCACACAGTCCGCCCTGCGCATCGAACACGGCGCAGGAGAAATCCAGGCGGTCGCGGATGTTCGGGGAAAAGGCTGCAAACCGCAGTTGCGCACCCATCTCCTCACACACCGCATCAATCCTGCGGGCAAATATACTGAGCTCGATCGGGTTCATGTCGTACCAATAAATGGTTAAGTTTAGTGGGTGGATTGGTTATAATTTCATGTAAGATAAGTCAAAACAACCGTTTCGAACAGCAGCGGAAAGCCATTGAATAGGAGTATTGCATGAACCCCCTGAACTCAATTACAGGCACGATCGTTGCGGGCGTCGTCGTTGCAATCCTGATTGGTCTCGGTTTCGCGCCTCCTATAGAGCTGGTGGCATGGTCCCTGGCCGTGTGGCTGCACGTCCTGGCCGGCATCGTCTGGATCGGTCTGCTGTACTACTTCAATTTCGTACAGGTTCCAGCCATGGGCGAAGCTGCGGCGGATTCGTCCGGACCGGGTCCGGCAGCGATCGGCAAGTACGTGGCCCCGCGCGCACTGCTCTGGTTTCGCTGGGGTGCCGTCGTCACCTGGCTGACCGGCGCCTGGGCGCTTGAATATGTCGGCGGCTTCAACCAGAACTTTTTCGCGACCGAGGGCATCACGGCGATTGGCGTTGGCGCCTGGCTGGGCACCATCATGATTTTCAATGTCTGGGTGCTGATCTGGCCCAACCAGAAAAAAGTGCTGGGCATGGTGCAGGCCAGCGATGACGAGAAGGCCAAGGCGAAACAGGTGGCTTTCATGGCTTCGCGAACCAATACTCTCCTTTCGATCCCCATGCTGGCGTGCATGGTGGCAGCTGGCCATGGTTTCTTTATCTGAAACAAGGCGAACGGCAGGTCACGCCTGACCTGCCGTTCGCGCCTGGCTTTCACTGATCGCCTGACAACCGCGTGAACATGCATCCCGGCGGCCCAAGTGGCTGCCGTTTTTATATATGGAAAACCGTGTGACAGACCGTGATGGACAGTAAACATTTGATGAGCACCTATGCGCGCAAACCGGTGGCGTTTGAACGCGGCGACGGGGTCTGGCTGTATACCGGCGATGGCGAGGACGGGCGCTACCTCGATGCCCTGTCGGGACTCGCGGTCTGCGGGCTGGGCCACGCACACCCGGCCGTGACGGCGGCCATTGCCGAGCAAAGTGCGAAGCTCATGCACACTTCCAACATCTACGCCATCCCGTTGCAGGAGGCGCTGGCTGCCCGGCTTTGCCGGATATCGGGGCTGGATGCCGCTTTTTTCTGCAACTCCGGTGCCGAGGCCATTGAGGCCGCGATCAAGCTGGCCCGACTGCATGCCCATGCCAACAACCCGGCGGACGCCCGGATCATCGTGACCGAAAACAGCTTCCACGGCCGCACCCTGGCAGCCCTGACGGCGACGGCGAACCCGGCGTTCCAGTCCGGATTTGAACCCCTGGTGCCCGGTTTTGTACGGGTGCCCTTCGATGACCTGGATGCCGTGCAGGCGGCCCTGGAGGAACATCCGGGGGGTTCGGCCGTACTGGTGGAACCGATCCAGTGCGAGGGCGGAATCAACATTCCGGCCCTGGGCTACCTGCCCGGGCTGCGCACCCTGTGCGACCGCCACGGAGCCCTGCTGATCCTGGACGAAGTCCAGACCGGCAATGCCCGCACCGGCAAGTGGTTTTGCTGCCAGCACGATGCCGTGCTCCCGGACATCGCAGTCACGGCCAAGGGGCTGGCCAACGGGCTGCCGATCGGGGTGTGCCTGGCGCGCCAGCCCGTGGCAGAACTGTTCTCGCCCGGCGCCCACGGCTCCACGTTCGGCGGAAATCCGCTCGCCTGCCGGGCTTCACTTGCGACGCTGGACACCATCGAGGACCAGGATCTGTGCGCCCGGGCGGGTGAACTGGGCAACTACCTGCTGAGTGCACTTCGCACCCGGCTTTCCGGCTGCGCCCTGGTCCGCGAAATACGCGGCAAGGGCCTGATCCTCGGCATCGAACTGACGCAGCCCTGCAGGGAACTGGTCGATCTGTGCCAGGCGCACAAGCTGCTGATCAACGTGACGGCTGAGCACACCATCCGGCTGCTGCCGCCGCTGATCATGGAACAGGACCAGGCCGATCAGATGGTCGAGATCCTGGGCAGCTGCATCGAGCACTTTGCCGAATCCACAACAGCGGGCAGCGGGGAGCCGTCATGAGCGCGCAGCACTTTCTCAGCCTGCTGGATCTTGCCCCGAAGACACTGGAGGACCTGCTGGTGCGCGCGGTCGAACTCAAGCAATGGCTGCGAGCCGGCAAGGCCCATACCCCGCTGGCCCAGAAGACGCTGGCCATGGTCTTCGACAAATCCTCCACCCGCACCCGGGTGTCGTTTGAAACGGGCATGATTCAACTGGGCGGCCAGGCCCTGTTCCTCTCGCCGAGAGATACCCAGTTTGGCCGCGGCGAACCCATTGAGGACAGTGCTCGGGTGCTGTCGCGAATGGTGGATGCCGTTTTGATTCGCACCTTCGAGCATGCCCACGTCGAGACGTTTGCCGCACACTCCTCGGTCCCCGTCATCAACGGGCTGACGGACCGCTTCCACCCGTGCCAGCTGCTGGCCGACATGCAGACCTGGCTAGAGCATCGGGGCAGCATCCGCGGGGCCACGGTCGCCTGGGTCGGAGACGGCAACAACATGTGCCATTCCTACATCAATGCGGCGCGCCAGTTCGACTTCAAGCTGAACATTGCCTGCCCGAAACAGTATTCTCCCAAGGCCTCTGTCCTGGAGCCCGCCGGAGAGCGCATCCGCCTGATGGACGAGGCTGCAGCCGCGGTGGACCGGGCTGACCTGGTCGTCACCGACGTGTGGGCCAGCATGGGCCAGGAGCAGGAAGCGGATGAGCGCCTGGACGTGTTCCGGGCCTACCAGGTGAATGAGTCCCTGATGGAACTCGCCGGTGACGATGCGCTGTTCATGCACTGCCTGCCTGCGCACCGGGGTGAAGAAGTGACCGAAGAGGTTCTGAACGGTCCGCAAAGCGTGGTCTGGGATGAAGCGGAAAATCGGCTCCACGCGCAAAAGGCCCTGCTGGAAATGCTGATGGGCTGACAGCACTCGCCCACCCCCCCGGCGGCGCTTCAGCGCCTGTGGGCGAGCACCAGCGAAAAGTATTCATCGCCGGGCGCAAAGTGCAGGTGTTCGGCGAGGGCGCTGCCGTCGAGCAGCCGGTGAATGGAGTCCCGGGTGTACTTTCGGCTGATTTCGGTCAGGATCGCCTCACCCGCCTGAATGTGCAGGGTCTCGTTGATCTCTGCCAGGGTGACCTGCTGGGCGTGGCGGGCCACCAGGTACATCTCGATCTGTTCCAGTGCCTCCTGGTAGACGGCCCGGTGTGAGAAATTCTCCAGCCTGAAATTTCCTCCCAGACGCGTGTTCAGCACCTGCAGCACGTTCAGGTTGAACCGGGCCGTGATGCCCTCGGCATCGTTGTAGGCCTGTTCAAGGACCTGCCGGTCCTTGACCCGGTCCAGACCCAGCAAAAAGGCGTCTCCTGGGTGCATGATCTCGGATACCCCGGCGAGAAGTTCCATCGACTCGGCTTCGGTGAAATTGCCGATCGAACTGCCAATGAAGACAAACAGCACCGGACCATCCAGCCTGGGCAGGGCCTGGAGGGCACTGAGGTACTCGCCGGCCAGGGCTTCAATCTGCAAGCAGGGATAGCGGTGCAGCAGGCGTGCGGCGGACTCGATCAGCATCTCCTCGCATACATCGATCGGTGCGTAGGTGAAGGATCGTGAGCCGGCTGCCAGCCTGGAGAGCAGGATTTCAGTCTTCACGGAGGTCCCTGCGCCAAGCTCCACGCAGGCCTGCGGTCGCACGGCGGCGATGATCTCGCCCGCATGCCGTTCCAGCAGTGCGGACTCGGTGCGTGTCAGGTAGTAGTGCTGGGTCTTGCAGACGGCATCGAACAGTCTCGAGCCGGCTTCGTCGTAGAAGTACTTGGGCGGCAGGCTGCGCGGTGCACACAGCAGGCCCTCCTGTACATCCTGCTTCAAGGTTTGCAGTGCATCCTGGCGGGATAACGCCCTGATCCGGAAGCGCTCACGCGGCAGGTCCATGTCCATTCGATATACTCTCGGTTTCAGAGTAGCATAGCAAACAGGGACTGTCTGATTGGAGTGGACAGGCTGTGCCTGCAATGACAGACATGACCGGCCCCGTTGTTTGGCCCGTTCATGAGGGACCCGTTCGTTGCCGGGCATAAGCAAAAGCCAGTGACTAACGCATTACGGGGGCAGCCATGGAATTACTACATTCGCTTCTGGGACAGTTGAGCAGCTTTATCTGGGGGCCAGTGATGCTGACCCTCCTGCTGGGTGTCGGTGTCTATCTCACGCTCGGTCTGAAACTGATTCCATGGAGAAAGATCGGGCTCGGCTTCAAGCTGCTTGTGTCCGGCAAGGCAGACAAGGACCAGGGGGAGATCAGCCCATTCCAGGCACTGATGACGGCTCTTTCAGCCACCATCGGTACGGGCAACATTGCGGGTGTGGCGACCGCCATCTTTCTCGGTGGGCCCGGTGCCATTTTCTGGATGTGGGTGACGGCCCTGTTCGGCATGGCTACCAAGTACGGTGAGGCCGTGCTGGCCGTCAAGTACCGGGAAGTGGATGAGCGGGGTCGGCGGGTCGGCGGGCCCATGTACTACATCAAGAACGGCCTGGGCGAGAACTGGAAGTGGCTGGGCTTCCTGTTTGCACTGTTTGGCACGATTGCGGCCTTTGGCATAGGCAACATGGTGCAGTCCAATTCCGTATCCGATGCACTGCACTCCAACTTCGGGGTGAGTCCGCTCCTGACCGGAATCGTGCTGGCCATCCTGGTCGGTCTGGTGATTCTCGGTGGAGTCCAGCGCATCGGGGTGGTGGCAGGCAAACTGGTTCCCATCATGGCCATCGCCTATGTGCTCGGCTCACTGATTGTCATCTTTGCGAATTTTGGACAGGTCGGCCAGGCGCTGGGGCTGATTTTCACCAGCGCCTTCTCCGGCACTGCGGCCACTGGAGGATTTGCCGGGGCGGCCATGGTCGCGGCCATCCGGTTCGGTGTCGCACGCGGCATCTTCTCGAACGAGGCCGGCCTCGGCAGTGCACCGATCGCGCATGCCGCGGCGCAGACCGATGATCCGGTACGCCAGGGCATGATCGGCATGCTGGGCACGTTCATCGATACCCTGATCGTCTGTACCATGACGGCGCTGGTGATTCTGCTGACCGGGGCCTGGACCAGTGGTGAAACCGGGGCCTCGCTGTCGACGCTGGCCTATGGCCAAGGCATCAGCGGTGGAAATTACATCGTCACCTTCGGCCTTGTGGTATTTGCCTTCACCACCCTGCTCGGCTGGAGCTACTATGGTGAACGCTGTGCCGAATTCATCTTTGGCGTGCGGGTCATCACGCCGTACAGAATCCTGTGGGTGGTTGCCATCTTGACCGGGGCACTCATCAAGCTGGACCTGGTATGGCTGCTTGCTGATGTCATGAACGGGTTCATGGCCATACCCAACCTGATTGCCCTGGCCCTGCTCAGTCCAGTGATCTTCAGGGTCACCCGGGACTACCTGTACAAGTAGCCCGCGGTGCAGAGGTCTGGAAATGAATCCTGAAGTCCATGACGAGGATGCCCTGAAGTTCATCTGGCACAGCGTGCGGACTGCCCTGAAAGAGGACATAGGTCATGGCGACCTGACCGCGTCGTTGTTCGATACAGGCGAGCAGGCGCGGGCTGTGGTGATCTGCCGGGAGGCGGCGGTCCTGTGCGGCCAGCACTGGTTCGATGAAACCTTGCACCAGCTGGATGCCGGCCTGCGGGTCGACTGGAAAAAGCAGGACGGGGATCCCATCGAGAAAGATGCAACCGTGTGCACGATGGAGGGTACGGCGCAGGCCATTCTCAGCGGGGAGCGCACCGCCTTGAACTATCTGGCGACCCTGTCAGCCACGGCCACCTGCGCCCGGCGATACGTAGAACGTATCTCGGGGACTTCCGCGCAAATCCTGGACACCCGCAAGACCCTGCCGGGGATGCGCTATGCACAGAAGTATGCCGTGCAATGCGGAGGTGGACTGAACCACCGGATGGGGCTGTACGACGCCATCCTCATCAAGGAGAACCACATCGCGACTGCGGGCTCGATTCAGCAGGCAGCGGACCTGGCCAAACAGCATTTCCCGGCACTGAGAATTGAAATCGAGGTGGAGAACTGCGAACAGCTTGAAGAGGCCCTGGAAACCGCCGCCGATACGATCCTGCTGGACAACTTTTCCCTGTCCGATCTGCAGGCAGCCGTGGCCCTGAACGAGGACCGCAAAAAACTGGAAGCCTCCGGGGGCATCAACCTGGACAATGTCCGCGAGGTGGCAAAAACCGGGGTGCAGTACATTTCCGTCGGCGCCCTCACCAAGAACATCCAGGCGGTGGACTTCTCCATGCGCTTCGAGTGATGTCGCGGGACTGCGGGGCTATGCGAGCTTGGCAGCCTGCCAGGCCTGCTCCATCTCTTCCATGGAACAGTCGGCCAGACGTTTCCCCTGTTGCTCCATCTGCCGTTCCACTTCGCGAAAGCGGCTCAGAAATTTTTCATTGCACTTGCGCAATGCCTCCTCTGCGCTGATATCCAGGTGCCGGCCCAGATTCACTGCGGAGAACAGCAGGTCTCCCAGTTCCTCTGCCAGGCGGTCTTGCCCATCCTCCGCGGCCAATGCCTCACCGAGCTCGTCGAGTTCCTCGGCGATTTTCGCGAGCACCGGCCGGGCCTCCTGCCAGTCGAAGCCGACCGTGGCCGCACGTTCCTGAATCTTCCAGGCACGCAGCAGTTGCGGCAGCGCCTCCGGGACATCGTCCAGCAAGCTGTCCGATCCCTGTTTGGCCCTGCGCTCGGCCTCCCTGATATCCTCCCAGGTGACCATGTCCGGTACGGTTTCCTCCTCAAAGATTTTCGGGTGACGGCGAACCAGCTTGTCGCTGATGCTTCGCGCCACGTCATCGATATCAAACAGGTCCTGCTCCCGGGCCATCTGCGCATGGAAAACGATCTGCAGCAGCAGGTCCCCCAACTCCTCCCTGAGCAGCGGGAAATCCTGCTTGTCGATGGTGTAGGGCACCAGCGAGGCAAAGGTCTGGCGGTTATCCCAAGGGCAGCCATCTTCCGGGTCGCGCAGCAGCTGCATGAGGTTGATCAGTCGGTACAGGTTGTCCATCGCCAAATCAGCATATCGGGTTACTGACGTGCAGTGTGTTCTATTCCAGGCACGGTTTCCAATCAAATTATAGACCCGCTGGCGGGTCCCGCATTCGCGAGCGGAATCCTGCACCCGCACCGGGTGCATGCAAGCGCCCCTGAAACGCACGATTTCCGATATACACATGTCTCTTTAGGGATAGGAATCCGGCAAACGTGCGGATAAAAATTTGTTTAAGGCTTATATCTTTACCTTCACTATGTATAATCGGGAGTTCTGACTTTTATATTCGGTGGCTATCAAGTATCTCGCCGGATCCAATTCACGATTATTGAATTTACAGGGAATTTTGAGATGACAACGAAGAATGATGCCCTCGCAAAGTGGGTAGACGAAGTGGCGGCGCATACCAAGCCGGACAGGATTGTCTGGTGCGACGGCAGCGATGCCGAGTTCGACACGATGGTAGACCAGATGCTGGACACCGGCACGCTGATGAAACTGAACGAGGAGACGCATCCGAACTGCTATCTGCACCGTTCCGACCCCTCCGACGTGGCGCGTGTGGAGCACCTGACCTTTGTCTGCACCAAGGACCAGGAAGATGCAGGGCCGAACAACAACTGGATGGATCCGGATGAAGCGCATGCGAAACTGCACGAGTTGTTTGCAGGCTGCATGCAGGGCCGAACCATGTACGTGATCCCGTATTGCATGGGGCCGATCGATTCCCCGCTGTCGCGAAACGGAGTCGAAATCACAGACAGCCCCTACGTGGTAGCCAACATGAAGATCATGGCACGCATCGGGACACCGGCCCTGGAACGCATTGAAAGAGAAGGGACCTTTGTCAGGGGACTGCATTCCACTGGCGACCTGGACCCTGAAAAACGTTTCATCATGCATTTCCCCGAAGAGCTATACATCATGAGCATCGGTTCCGGCTACGGCGGCAATGCGCTGCTTGGCAAGAAGTGCCATGCCCTGAGAATCGCGAGCTGGCAGGCGCGCACGGAAGGCTGGCTGGCCGAACACATGCTGATCGTCGGGCTGCAAAGCCCGCAGGGCGAGACGCACTACATCGCGTGCGCATTCCCTTCCGCGTGCGGAAAAACCAACCTCGCCATGCTGATTCCACCGGAACAGTACAAGGGATGGAAAGTCACCACGGTAGGTGATGACATCTGCTGGCTGCATTTGCGTGACGACGGACGGCTTTGGGCCATCAATCCCGAATCCGGTTATTTCGGAGTCGTGCCCGGCACCAACGAATGGTCCAACAAGAACGCGTACGACACCCTGAAAAGCGATGCCATCTTTACCAACGTCGGGGTCACGGCCAACAACGAGCCCTGGTGGGAAGAAAAGGATGACGGCGATACACCGGCGCTGGACTGGAAAGGCAACCCCTACGATGCTGAGGTAGGTCCTGCTGCCCACCCCAACTCACGATTTACCGTGCCCGCCAAGAACAACCCGGTCTACTCCCCGATGGCGGACAACCCGGACGGCGTACCGATCTCAGCCGTGGTATTCGGCGGTCGCCGCAAGGAGCTGGCACCGCTGGTCTTCGAGGCCAAGGACTGGGCCCACGGGGTACTGGTCGGAGCTTCCTGTGCCTCCGAGATGACGGCTGCCGCAATTGGCGGAGCCGGGCAGATCCGGCGCGATCCCATGGCCATGAAGCCGTTCTGCGGATACAACTTCGGTGACTACTTTGCCCACTGGCTCAGCTTCCAGGGCAAGTCGGACAAACTGCCCAAGATCTTCCATTGCAACTGGTTCCGACGTGACCAGGACGGCAAGTTCATGTGGCCTGGCTTTGGTGAAAACATGCGGGTTCTGGCCTGGATCGTGGGGCGTTGCCAAGGCAAGCTTGATGCAAGAGAAACGCCGATCGGGTTCCTGCCCAATGTCGAGGATATCGATATCAACGGTATCGATGTCTCCACTGAAACGATGCAGGCATTGCTGTCGGTCGATCCAGCCAAGTGGGAACAGGAAACCGTGGCCATCGGCGAATACTTTGAGGAATTTGGTGATCGCATGCCGCAGGCCATCCTGGCTGAGCTGGCCAAGATCTCTTCTGCTTTGCAAAGCAAGGCTGCCTGACCACGCCAAGCCATTGTCCATCAAGCCCCGTGACGTAATTGTCACGGGGCTTTTTTTGTGCTGCACCGCTGTGCTGTCCACCGACCGTATTCTGGGTGACTTCACGCCGCATGCATCCTCTTGAGAAAATCATCTCGGGCGGGCAGACCGGTGTTGACCGGGCTGCACTGGATGCCGCGCTGCACCACCGGATTCCTTGTGGTGGTCACTGTCCAAAAGGGCGCAAGGCCGAGGATGGAGCCATCCCCGGGCACTATCCGCTCACAGAACAGGCCAGTTCGGGTTACGCCAAGCGCACGCTTGCCAATATCCTCCACAGCCACGGCACGCTGATCATCTACGCACAGGCATTGAAAGGCGGTACCGCCCTCACGGCCGACTACTGCAGGCAGCACGAAAGGCCCTTTATCCTGATCGATGCCGAGTGCCAGCACAGCGAACAGGCCGCGGACCTGGCGCTGGAATTTTTCCGTAAATTCGATGTCAGATGTCTGAATGTCGCGGGCCCCCGTCGCAGCCAGTGGCCCGCAGGCTACGACTACACGTACCGCTGCATCGACCATATCCTCAAGACCTGCGTGTAACGAGACGAGCGCCTTTCATGTTAGACCCGCACAAGGATTCTGCTACACTAACCGCCCACACCCGATGCCAGAGGACAGCATGCCAAGACACACCCTGATTCGCCTGATTTTCGCAGGCTTGTTTTCCATACTCAGTTTACAAAATGTGCACGCCAGTGAGATCGATACCCGGGCACTGGTGGATGCCGCTGCAAGATCGGTGGAAACGTTTGCTGTCGATCCGGACATGGAGTGGCTGCATCACAACATGCATAGAGCCCGGGGTATTTTGATCGTTCCCCAGCTGATCAAGGGCGGTTTCTTTTTTGGCGGATCCGGAGGCAGCGGCGTGTTGCTTTCCAAGGGAGAGGACAATATCTGGAGCTATCCCGCATTTTACACGATGGGTTCTGGAACCATCGGATTCCAGGCCGGAGTTGAGGTCGCCGAACTGGTCTTGATCATCATGACGGATCGAGGCGTGGACGGATTGCTGACCTCGTCATTCAAGCTGGGAGGCGATATCAGTATTGCAACCGGGCCCATAGGCGCCGGTGCAAAAGCCCAGTCCGTGGATATCAAGGACAAGACTGCCGATATCCTGGCATTCTCGAGAACCAAGGGGATGTACGGTGGTGTGAGTGCGGAGGGTGCCGTGCTCAAAGTCCGCGAGGACCTCAACCATGCCTATTATGGCAACGACACCCAAAGTCCTCGCTCCATACTCATCGAACACACGGTCAGTAACCCGCATGCCGAGCCGCTGCGCGAGGCCGTGGCCCATCTTGCCGAAATAGATGGCTCGTAATCCAGGTCGGGGAAAAGCTTCCCCTGAAGTGCGGATGGTGGCTATGGTTGGACTTGAACCAACGACCCCAGCATTATGAATGCTGTGCTCTAACCAGCTGAGCTACATAGCCACGTTCGGGAAAACCCATGAACCGTACAGAAAGGCCCGGGGAGATGTCAACAACCCTAGACATTGAAACGGAAATGCACGACATCGCCTTCCTGGATCAGATAATGCTTTCCTTCGAGCCGCCACCTGCCCTGCTCTTTCGCGCCTGATTCACCGTTGGCATCCACATAGTCCCGGTAGCTGATGACTTCTGCCCGGATGAAGCCCCTTTCAAAATCCGTATGGATTTTACCGGCCGCCTGCGGAGCCGTCGCACCTTGCTGCACCGTCCAGGCCCGGACCTCCTTGGGGCCCGCAGTGAAAAAAGTCTGCAGTTCCAGCAACGCGTAGCCGGTGCGGATGACGCGGCTCAAGCCGGGTTCCTCCAGCTTGAGTTCGTCCAGGTAGGCCTGCCGGTCATCCTCTTCCAGTTGTGCCAGTTCGGCTTCAATTTTTGCACACACCGCAATGACCGGCACCGATTGCTGACTCGCGAATTCCCGCAAACGGTCCAGGTGCGGATTCCCCTCGAATCCGTCTTCCGAGACATTGGCAATATAGAATGCAGGCTTGCCGGTGAGCAGATGCAGGGTCCTGAAATGATGCAGGTGCTCGTCCTCCACTTCGAACCCGTGTGCCGGGCGCTCTTCTTCCAGGTGCTTTTGCAGACGCTCGTACAGCCCCAGTCGTGCCACCGCTTCCTTGTCTCCCGACTTGGCCACACGTTCCGTCTTGCCGATGGCCTTGTGCACGGTTTCCAGGTCCGCCAGGATCAGCTCGGTTGAAATCGTTTCAAGGTCCGAAAGGGGATCGACCTTGTCGTCCACGTGAATGACATTCTCATCGTCGAAACAGCGGATCACATGAGCGATCGCGTCCGTTTCGCGGATGTGTCCGAGGAATTGATTTCCCAGCCCCTCTCCTTTCGAGGCGCCAGCCACCAGACCGGCAATATCCACGAATTCGATCGTCGTGGGGATGATTTGTTCAGAATTCGCAATCCGTGCGAGTGTCGTCAGCCTCGGGTCAGGCACGGCGACCACGCCGATATTCGGGTCGATGGTGCAAAACGGGTAGTTCTCGGCCGCAATACGGGCCGCGGTAAGCGCATTGAACAAGGTGGATTTGCCAACGTTGGGCAAGCCGACGATGCCACACCTAAACCCCATGCGGTGCCCGGGTATGGAGTTGTCTCATTGCAGCTTCCACATCTCCCCTGAGAAGCTCATCCAGGACATCGCAAGCCCGGTCGATCGCAGAGTCGATCTCCCGGCGCTCCCCGGCACCCGGCTTTTTCAGCACATGGTCCGTGACGTCATCCTTGTGGCCCGGATGCCCGACCCCCAGACGCAGGCGCAGAAAGTCCGATCCCAGATGCTCAAAGGTGCTTCGCAGGCCGTTATGCCCGCCATGCCCGCCCGCATGTTTGATCCTTGCTGTGCCACTGGGCAAGTCGATCTCGTCATGGACGACCAGCAGTTGCTGCACGGAGATCTTGTAGAACTGCACAAACCTGTGCAGCGACAGTCCGCTCCGGTTCATATACGTCTGCGGCTTGAGCAGCCAGACCTTCCCGTCCTCGAAACTGAAATGCGCAACCTCGCCCTGGAACCGTTCCTGGTAACGGAATACCGCACCCCGTTGCGCGGCCACTGCATCCGCAAACCAAAACCCGGCATTGTGCCGGGTCTGTACATGTTTCTCTTCGGGATTGCCTAAACCGGCTATCAGCCGTATACGGGGTTGGGCGGGCACAGCGGACTAGAGATCATGAGGCATCGTCTTGTGCAGAATCATCCTCATCTTCGGCCTGATCCTGGTCGTCCGTTTCCACCTCTTCTTCCTCCACTTCCTCAAGCTTTTCTTCGGCCCGCTTGGCATGGATGGATACCACGGTATGGTCATGCCCTTCACCATGGGCCAGTTCCACGATGGTGACTCCCTCGGGCACTTGCACGCCACTGAGATGGATTGAGTCATTCAGCTTGAGATCCTGAACGTCGACTTCAATGAATTCCGGCAGATCTTTTGGCAGGCAGGAAACTTCCAGCTCGACCATGTTGTGGCTGATGACCCCGCCGTCCAGCTTGACCCCATGACAGGTGTCTTCATTGATGAAATGAATCGGAACATGCACATTGATGCGCGTATCTTCACGCACGCGCAGCAAGTCCAGATGCAGCACGGTCGGTTTGTGCGGATGGCGTTGCAGCTCGCGCAAGATCGCCTTCTGGGAAGTGCCTTCCACATCCACGGTCAGTATATGTGAATAGAACGCCTCGTTTTCCAGGTTGTGCATCAGGGTGTCATGCTCGAAAGTCACCGCTTCTGGGGGTTCTCCGCCTCCATAGATCACGCCCGGCACCTTGCCGGCCGCCCGCATTCTCCTGCTGGCATTTTTGCCGCGTTCCTCGCGGGCATGGGCGGTTAACTTGAAATCGATACTCATGCTTTTCTCCGACTGTTTCAGAGGCGCCGTCCGGACCGGCTGCCATCCCCGTTAATCCATGTATAGGGTACTGACTGACTCTTCCTGGTTAATCCTGCGCATGGACTCGGCAATCAGTGCCGAAACCTCCAGCTGACGTATCCGGGAACATGCCCGGGCATCTTCGCGCAGGGCGATTGTATCAGTTACCACCAACTCATCCAGTTCCGAGTTCTCGATGTTCTTGATGGCCTGGCCGGAGAGCACCGGATGGGTGGCATACGCCCGGACCGTGGTCGCACCATGCTCTTTCAGGGCACTGGCTGCCTGACACAAGGTGCCCGCAGTATCTACCAGGTCGTCAATGATAAAACAATCCTTGCCTTCCACCTCTCCGATGATGTGCATGACCTTGCTCTGGTTGGCGCGGGGACGGCGCTTGTCGATAATGGCCAGGTCGGCATCATCCAGGCGCTTGGCCAGGGCACGGGCACGAACCACGCCGCCCACGTCCGGTGAGACGACGATCAGGTTGGGGTGCTTGCGCTTGTAGATATCTCCAAGCAATACTGGTGAGGCATACACATTGTCCACGGGAATATCGAAAAAGCCCTGGATCTGGTCGGCATGCAGGTCAACGGTCAGGACCCGGTTGGCGCCTACGCTGGAGAGCAGGTTGGCCACGACCTTGGCCGATATGGGAACCCGTATCGAGCGAACCCGGCGGTCCTGGCGCGAGTAGCCGAAATAGGGGATCACCGTGGTGATCCGTTCTGCCGAGGCGCGCCTCAGGGCATCGACAATGATCAGCAATTCCATGATGTGATCATTGGTCGGCATGCTGGTCGGCTGGACGATGAAGACATCCTTGCCGCGCACGTTCTCCTGAATCTCCACCTGCACTTCTCCGTCGCTGAAGCGACTGATCAATGCCTTTCCCAGGGGAATGTTCAGGTGGTCGACGATATTCTGCGAGAGCGTCGGGTGTGCGTTCCCGGAAAATACCATCAGGCTGTTGTCGACCGGCAATTCTTGTTCACGAATCATGTTGGTATAGCGCCTTGCTTGTGCAAATTGGTACCTTGGCTGGGCCGGCAGGATTCGAACCTGCGAATGCCGGGATCAAAACCCGGTGCCTTACCACTTGGCGACGGCCCAAAATCTTAGGGGCTGAACTATACTCGATTATACCCGCATAGCGAATACACGGGTGAACGATTCATGCCCTTCGCGACGAAAGCCGCAAACTCCGCCGGGCAATCCGCGGCAATGGTCTGCGCCTGGTGCCGGGACTCACAAGATGCAAACAGACCACTTCCGGAGCCCGTCAGCCGGACACGTGAATACTGGCTCAGCCACTGCCACGCACGCTCCACGTCGGCATGCGCCCGGGCGATCGGCTCGAACACGTTCTGCGCTTGCGCGAGCCGGAAGTCGCCCGCCGGGATCGGTGCACAGTCCCGTATCAGGTCCCGGCTGGCAAACATTTTCCGGGTGTCGAGGTGTACACGCGGGAATATCGCAACGTACCAGGGTTCGGGGAAATCCATCGCCTGCAGATGCTCGCCAATGCCTTCCACCCAGCAGGCCTCCCCGCGTACAAACACCGGGACATCGGCACCCAGTTGTACGGCAATGGCCTCCAGGTCCCTGACCTCCAGGCCGCAATCCCAGAGACGGTTGAGCGCCAGCAATACGGTGGCCGCATCGGAGCTTCCGCCACCGAATCCCGCACCGGTCGGGATAACCTTCCTGAGACGGATATCCACCCCCTGCTGCATGCCGCATTCGCGCTGCAGAAGTTTTGCCGCACGCACGGTCAGGTCATCGTCGCGGGGCAGGCCGTCATGGGCACCGCTACACTGGATCGCTCCATCCTCATTGACGGTGAAACTCAACTCATCGCAGATGTCGATGAACTGGATGGCCGTTTGCAGCAGGTGGTAGCCGTCGTCACGGCGGCCCACGACATGCAGGAAAAGGTTCAGCTTGGCCGGAGCTGGCCAGGTACCTCCGGGCCAGTCATCCTGTGTATGGGTGTTCAACGTCGATCCTTCAATCTGTAACGGTCCCGGTCGCCTGATTCAGAACCATTGATCTACAATGATCTTTGCATCCAGGCGGGTGCTCGATATCTCAATCAATGCCGGCAATGCGGGGGATCCCTCGTGGTAGCGATTATAGTCAATACTCCACCCGGCCTGGCTGAGATGCTTCAGACGACCCCGGGCATCGAGTTCCAGCGACAGGACTTCCTGGCCGGGACTTGGGACGCCACGCACCCAGTATCGCAAACCGGTCACGGGCAAGGCATAGCCGAACAAATCCTGCAACAGCGTTTCCGGTTCTTTTGCAAGGTAATGTTCTCCCCCGGAGGTCTGCACCTCGACCTTTCCCTCCCTGCCGGAGATGGCCGCCGTCTTGCGTCCCAGTGGACCGTGCAGATCGATGCTGAACGACTGCAAATGCTGTTCCCAGTGCACGCCCGCCTGGAACCCTTCACTATCCGATTTTCCGGCGACCCGGCCCTTCAGGCCCCAGGTAGGCATTTTTCCAAGATGCGCAAGGTGGGCCTCCCATGCCTGCTGTCGGGCGGCATCCGGAAGTGAGGGAGGCGGCGGTTCGCGAACGGTCGTGCAGGCGGCCAGTACCAGCAGGGTCGCGCATAAAACACCGGATCGGTACATTGGACAATGCACCGTGCTACTGGAATTTTCTTTGCAGTTCCAGCAGGTATTCCTCATCGGGAAAGTGCTCCAGCACTTCCTGCATCATTTTTCTTGCCCCCTGGTGATCTCCCTGCGCCCAGAACAGCTCGACGAGATGTCCGCCGATTTCAGCATCCTTGAGCAGCCGGTAGGCCTTTCTCAGGTACTGCTCTGCCTGCTCGTAGTTGCCGAGGCGAAACTGCACCCAGCCCATGCTGTCGATGACCGCAGGATCATCCGGGCGGATTTCAAGGGCACGCTGGATGTATACCAGGGCCTCGTCGATACGGGAATTGCGATCCGCCAGGGTATAGCCCAGGGCATTCAGTGCCGAGGCATTGTCGGGGTCCTCGGCCAGGATGGCCCTGAGATCGGTTTCAAGCAGATCGATGCGGTCAATTTCTTCGGCCATCAGGGCCCGCGCGTACAGCAGTTCCCGATGGCCCGGGAATTTCTGCAATCCTTCGCTGTACAGGTCGATCGCCGCCACATACAGCTTGTGCTCGTGCAAAAGCTGTCCCTCGATCAGATACACCTGCACCACGTCCTCCGTCGAGTGCTGGCGGCCGCGGAGTTCAGCCAGATACTGCTGGGCCCTCTCCAGGCCTTCGAGATCCGCATGAATGGAAGCAATCCGGGCTCGGGCATCCAGGTAATACTGCCTTTTCTCTACTTTTTCGAATTCGGTGATGGCTGTCTGGAAGTCCTTTTCCTCCTCGGCAATCCGTCCCAGATAATAGTGCCCTTCATCCTTGCGCTGATCTTCCTCGACCAGGCGGGTGAAGTCCTCCCTGGCGGCCTCATACTGTTCCTGCTGCAAATGCAGCAGTCCCAGGGTATAGATCAATTCGCTGTCCTTGGGGCTTTCTGCATACAGGGCCTCGAACTCCGCTTCGGCCTCCTCATAGCGTTTTGCGGTCAGCAGCATACGCGCATACGACATGCGCAGTTCATGGTTTTGCGGAGCCTCCTCGGCAAGAATCTTCATGTCCGCAAGGGCGTCATCGGTCTCCTCGAGCCCCAGCAAGGCCTGGACCCGCAGGATATGCGCCTCGGTCAGGTCCGGCCCAAATCCGATGGCCAGCTCGCTTTCATCCAGTGCACGCAGATAATCCCCGGCCTGCAGGGCAAAGCCGGCCAGCGTGAGATGTCCATAGGGGTTTTCAAAATGCTCGTTGACCAGTTTCTCGAGCAATCGCATGGCCGCTTCGGAATCCGGTTCCCGGGTCAGTATGGCGCCAATGATGCCAAAGCCCTTTTGCCGACTATCCCCGGAAGCCTGCATGATCTTTTCGAATTGCACCCCCGCCTGGGCCACATTGCCGTTTCGCAGCTCGAGCACACCGAGAATCTGGGGCAGCTTCGGATCGTCACCGGCCAGTTCCGACCAGCGATGGGCTGCGCGCAGACCCACCTCCCAGCTCTTGGCCACCATGGCAATCCGTGTCGTGCGTTCGGCCAGCTTCAGGTCATCGCTGAGCTCGGTGGCGCGCACGTAATGCTCCAGCGCCTGGTGGACATCACTGAACTGGCCGGATAACTCGCCCAGGAGGATTTCATACAACAGGTCTGAGTGGGCGCTGTACTCGGAGTCAGGCGCCTGACTGATCGCATGTGACGGGTCCGGGGCTGGGGGCTGTTCAGCTTCGGACGTTTCGACAGGCGGGGTAGCGCAACCGGACAGCCCGAGTACAGCGAGGAGCAGTATTGGCCATCCAAACATCCGCAGGATAGTGAACTTGATTGCCAATATATTATGTTGAGGTGGTAGCTCGGTTAAACTACACAGATATTACTTTAGTTAACTGTGCTTTACACATGCATTTTGGCAGAATCGACAGTGACTAGGACCGACCATGTCATGCCCGTATCCCAACCTGTAAGATCCCCATTAACAGTGGACGTTTCCTGTTCCCATGTCCCTACTCACGCTCGGCATTAATCACACGACCGCTCCGGTTCAGGTGCGCGAGCTGGTGGCCATCAGCGAGCAAAACCTGCGAGCGGCGCTGCGAAAACTGATCGAGGTTCCCCAGGTCCGGGAAGCCCTGATCATCTCGACCTGCAACCGAACCGAGTTGCACTGCGAGGTGACGCAGATGCAGGAAGGCAAAAAGGGCATCATGAACTGGCTGAATACCTTCCACAACCTGAGGTCCGAGCACACGGCGCCGTACCTGTATGACTACCAGGACCGTTCCATGGTGCATCATATCTTTCGCGTCGCCTGCGGGCTGGACTCGATGGTACTCGGGGAACCGCAAATACTGGGACAACTGAAAACCGCCTATCAGGATGCTTCGCAGGCAGGCACGGTGGGGCGCAACCTCAACCAGCTTTTCCAGCACGCCTTCAGCGTCGCCAAGGAAGTGCGAACGAGTACCGAGATCGGCGCGAACCCCGTGTCCGTGGCATCGGCAGCCGTCTCGCTGTCGAAAAAGATATTCGGGGAACTGCAGCATCATTCTGCCCTGCTGATCGGTGCGGGAGAGACCATCGAGCTTGCCGCCGACCACTTGAAGGCGGCCGGCATCCGCAAGATCGTGGTAGCCAATCGCAGTATCGAACGCGCGGAAAACATCGCCGGTCGGGTCGGCGGGCAAGGCGTGGGCCTGAGCCTCGTCAATGATGTCCTGCCCGCGTCTGAGATCGTGATCACGGCCACGGCCAGCACACTGCCGATTCTTGGCAAGGGGCTGGTGGAACGTGCCCTGAAAAGACGCAGGCACAAACCCATCTTCATGGTGGACCTTGCCGTACCCCGGGACATCGAGCCCGAGGTTGCCGGGCTTTCCGACATCTACCTGTATACTGTCGACGACCTGCAGGATGTCATCCAGCACAACCTGCAGTCCCGCCAGAAAGCCGCCGAGGCCGCCGAGGAAATTATTGCCAGGGAGGTCGAAAAATTTTTCCTGCGACAGCGTGGACAGGGGGTGGTTGACACCGTGCGGGCCTTTCGTGACAAAACCGAGTCACAGCGCGATGACGTACTGGATAAAGCCAGGAAAATGCTTGAGCAGGGGAAATCGGTCGAGGAAACCCTGGACTACCTGGCGTATACCCTGAGCAACAAGTTCATGCACGATCCCAGCGAAGCGCTGAATCAGGCGGCCAAGGAGGGCAAAAACGAGTTGATCGAGGCCGCGCGAATCCTGTTAAATATACCGCCCGAAGGGCCCAATGAGTTCTAGGCAGCCCCGCCCGACTCCAGCATGACCGGCCAGGCAGCTGGAGGATTCCGTATGCCGCAACCGGCTTCCTTTTCCGCACCGCAGCCCGCACCATGAAAGATTCAATTATCCACAAGCTTGAGACCATCCAGGAGCGACACGAGGAAATTTCCGCCTCGCTTTCGGATGCAGAAATTGTCAAGGACCAGGATCGGTTTGCAGCGCTCTCCAGGGAATATGCGCATCTGGAACCCATCGTGAAAAAATTTGCCGAGCACCAGCGCCTCATGGAAGATCTGGCGTATGCACAGGAACTGCTGGGCGACCAGGATGAGAACCTGAAAAAAATGGCCCAGGAGGAGATAAAGGCCACAGCAGAGCGTATCGATCAGCTCGAAGCTGAATTGCAGCTTCTCCTGCTGCCCCAAGACCCGCATGACCAGGGAAATGTGTTCCTGGAAATCAGGGCAGGTACCGGCGGCGATGAAGCCGCTATTTTTGCGGGTGACCTGTTTCGCATGTATTCGCGTTATGCAGAAACCAAAAAGTGGAAGCTGGAAGTGCTGCACAAGAGCGAGGGAGACCATGGAGGATACAAGGAGATCATCGCCAAGATTTCCGGTACAGACGCCTATTCAAACCTGAAGTTTGAATCCGGTGCGCACCGGGTGCAGCGCGTGCCGGTCACCGAGTCCCAGGGACGTATACACACCTCCGCAGCCACGATTGCCATCATGCCGGAGGTCAGTGAAATCGACGATGTCGAAATTGACAATGCCGACCTGCGCATCGACATATTCCGGGCTTCCGGCGCAGGCGGCCAGCATGTCAACAAGACGGACTCTGCCATTCGCATCACGCATCTTCCCAGCGGGATCGTGGTGGAATGCCAGGATGAAAGATCGCAGCACAAGAACCGCGCCCGCGCCTTGTCGCTGCTCAGCGCGCGCCTGCTGGACCAGGAGCGAAAAAAACAATTCGAGCAGCAGGCGGAAACCCGCCGCAACCTGGTCGGCAGCGGTGATCGCTCGGAACGCATCCGTACCTATAATTTTCCGCAGGGCCGGATCACGGACCACCGAATCGGCCTGACCCTGTACAAACTGGATGAAGTCATGCAGGGCGACATGGACCCGGTCATCCGGCCTCTGCGAAACGAGTACCAGGCAGACCAGCTCGCCACCTTGAGTGAACCGTAACGGGCACTGGCGATGACGCGTCAGCAGGCGGTGGATTTTGCCGCAGCCAAACTGGTCCAGGTCAGTGACAACCCCAGACTGGATGCACAGTTCCTGGTCTGCCATGCGTGCGGCATTGAGCAGGCCGAGTTGCTTGCCCATCCCGAGACCCTGCTGTCCGAGCGCGAACAAAGCTTTTTCGGATCCTGCTGTTCGAACCGGCTCCTGGGCAAACCCCTTGCCCAGATTTCAGGCAAGAAGGAATTCTGGTCCCTGGAGCTCACCGTCAACAAACACGTGCTGATTCCCCGCCCTGAAACGGAACTGCTCGTGGAGACCGCGCTGGTGTGCATCGCGGAGCAGGAGGGCGCGAAGATCCTTGATCTGGGTACCGGTTGCGGGGCCATCGCCATTGCCATCGCCAGGGAACGCAGCGA
This sequence comes from Gammaproteobacteria bacterium, assembly GCA_965220895.1. Lineage (GTDB taxonomy): Bacteria > Pseudomonadota > Gammaproteobacteria > UBA4575 > UBA4575 > WTFY01. The sequence continues at coordinate 1,469,182 of OZ244850.1, read as the reverse complement.
CTGCACGGTGGTCGCTACCGATGTCTCCATGCCGGCCCTGAAGGTTGCCCGCATGAACGCGAAACGCCATGGCACCGACATCCTTTTCGTTCACAGCGACTGGTATGGGAACATCGGCCATCACCGATTCGATATGATCGTCTCCAACCCGCCCTATATTGCAGAAGGGGATCCGGACCTGGATCCTCACGTGGCGCAATTCGAGCCGGCCCTGGCACTGATCAGCGGGGAGTCCGGGCTGGAGGCCCTTGAGCAGATCATCGGCCAGGCGCACCCGTACCTGACCGCGTGCGGGCACATCGTGCTCGAACATGGCTACACGCAGGGGACCGAAACCCGTCGACTGCTACGGCAAAACGGGTTTGTACAAATCCGGACCGATCAGGATCTCGCAGGGCAGGATCGCGTCAGCAGTGCACGTTTGAGTGCCGGCTAGGCACTGCGAAGCTCAAAAAAGCTATCCCAGCTTTTTCCTCAGCAGGTCATTGACCTGTTTGGGGTTGGCCTTTCCTCCCGACAGCTTCATGACCTGGCCCACAAAAAAACCAAACACCTTGTCCTTGCCCGAGCGGAACTGCTCCACCTGTTTCGGGTTGTCCTGCAGGACCTGGTCCACCAGAGTCTCCAGTTCCGAGTCATCGGTGATCTGCCTGAGACCGCGGGATGCAATGATGGAGTCTGCATCCCCCTCCCCCGCCCACATGGACCGGAAAACATCCTTGGCAATCTTGCCGGAGATGGTGCCGTCCTCGATACGGTTCAGAAGGCCTGCAAGCATGGTGCTCGAGACAGGGCTTTGCGTGATATCCAGATGATCCTGATTCAAGGCCGCACTGAGCTCGCCGGTAATCCAGTTGACTGCCAGTTTGGCATCGGCATCAGTATGCTGTGCAGTGCGCTCGAAGTATTCGGCAAGTTCCCGGCTCAGGGCCAGGACATCGGCATCATGACCCTTGAGCCCGTATTCCGTGCTCAAGCGTGAGGCTTTTTCCCAAGGAAGCTCGGGCAACTGTGCCCGGATGGCTTCTACCATGTCCTGCGGAATGACTACGGGCAGCAGGTCGGGATCGGGGAAATAGCGGTAGTCGTTGGCCTCCTCCTTGCTTCTCATCGAGCGGGTTTCACCCGTGCCGGCATCATACAGCCGCGTCTCCTGCACGACCTCTCCTCCGTCTTCAAGTACCCCGATCTGGCGCCCGATTTCAAAATCGATGGCCCGCTCCACAAACCTGAACGAGTTCAGGTTCTTGATTTCCGTGCGTGTGCCGTAGTCATCTTCACTGGCAGGACGTATGGACACGTTGGCGTCACAGCGAAACGAACCCTCCTGCATGTTGCCGTCGGAAATCCCCAGGTAGCGTACGATCGAGTGGATCTTTTTCATGTACAGGATGGCCTCTTTTGCCGAACGCATGTCGGGCTCCGATACGACCTCGATGAGCGGAGTGCCGGCACGGTTCAGGTCGACCGCGGTAAAGTCTTCGAACTCCTCGTGCAGGGATTTTCCGGCATCCTCTTCGAGGTGCGCGCGCGTGATGCCAATGACCTTTTGCGCCTCGTCTTCCAGAGTGATTTCCAGGCGGCCGTTCTCCACGATGGGCAGCTCGTACTGGCTGATTTGATACCCCTTGGGCAGATCGGGGTAAAAATAATTTTTCCGGGCAAAGACACTGCGCTCGGCAATCGTGGCATCTATGGCAAGACCGAACATGATGGCCATGCGCACCGCTTCAAGATTCAGCACAGGCAACACGCCGGGCAACCCCAGGTCCACGGCACAGGCCTGGGTATTTGGTTCAGCCCCGAAAGCCGTGGAAGCTGCCGAGAAAATCTTGCTCTGCGTATCCAGCTGGACGTGGATTTCCAGCCCGATGACTGCCTCCCACGGGGTCATTTGCCGCCACTCCCCTGCATGCACCCGGGAGGGCACTGCCGGTGCCAGTCCGTCGCCAACTGGTACTGGTGCGCAAAATTCAGCAGCCTGCTCTCGGCAAGGTAGTTGCCGATCAACTGCATGCCGACGGGCAGGCCTTCATGGATGCCGCAGGGAACCGAGACCGCCGGCAAGCCGGCCAGATTGACCGAGATGGTATAGATGTCCGACAAGTACATCGTCACCGGGTCATCGGTCTTTTCGCCGATCTTGAAGGCAGGTTCCGGTGCCGTCGGCCCCAGAATGAAATCGACCGTCTCGAATGCCTTGCTGAAATCCATGCTGATCAGGCGGCGGATCTGCTGGGCCTTCAGGTAGTAGGCATCGTAATACCCGGCGGACAATGCGTAGGTCCCGATCATGATCCGGCGCTTGACTTCCGTGCCGAAACCTTCGCTTCGACTGCGGTGGTACAGGTCATGCAAATCCTTGGGAGCCTGGCAGCGGTGTCCGAACCGGATGCCGTCAAAACGGGACAGGTTCGAGGAACATTCAGCCGTCGCGATCACGTAATAGGCAGGAATGGCCAGTTTGGTGTTCGGCAAACGGATGGGCCGGATGATGCATCCCTGCCCTTCGGCCCAGGCAATGGCCCGGGTCATGATGTCTTTCACCTCGGGTCTCAGGCCGGTGCCGAAGTATTCATCGGGGATGCCGATGACCCGTCCCCGCAGCGGTTCGTCCAGAGCCTGCGCATAGGCCGGCACCGGTTCATCCATGCAGGTCGAATCCCTGTTGTCGAAGCCGGCCATGGCCTGCAGCAGGTAGGCGCAGTCCTGGGCTGATTTCGCCAGGGGTCCGGCCTGGTCCAGGCTCGATGCATAGGCAATCATGCCGTACCGCGACACGCGCCCATAGGTCGGCTTCAGTCCCGTGATTCCACAAAATGCCGCAGGCTGCCGGATAGATCCGCCGGTATCCGTGCCGGTTGCCAGAGGGACCAGGCGTGCTGCTACGGCAGCCGCCGACCCCCCGGACGAGCCTCCCGGCACATGCCCGGGATTCCAGGGATTTTTCACCGGACCGAAGTAACTGTTCTCATTGGATGAGCCCATCGCAAACTCGTCCATGTTGGTTTTGCCCAAGACCACGCATCCGGCCTGCTCAAGCTTTCGCACCACCGTCGCATCGTAGGGCGCCACAAAGTTGTCCAGCATTCGGGATCCGCACGAGGTCTTGGTGCCGTCCATGCAGAAGATATCCTTGTGGGCCAGGGGTATGCCGGTCAACGGACCATGTTTTTTTTCCTTGATCCGCTGATCGGCGCGACGCGCCTGCAAAATGGCGGGCTCTTCCATTTCAGTGATGAAGGCATTGAGCTCCCGATGGGCCTGCATGCGGTGCAGGAAATGCCGGGTGAGTTCCACGCTGGAGAATTCCCCGCGGTCCAAGCCTGCTGCCAGCTGTGAAACGGAAAGCTCTTCCATCGGTATGACAGTGGGTCCCTGCAATGCCCGGGCAAAAAACTATTCGATCACCTTGGGCACCAGGTACAGACCCCTGTCGGTACGCGGCGCGACGGTCTGGAATTTTTCACGCTGGTCCGTTTCAGTGACCTCGTCCTCGCGCAGTCGCTGTACGACATCGAGGGGGTGCGCCATGGGCACGACTCCCCGGGTATCCACCTGGTTCATCTGCTGCACCCAGGCCAGAATTTTTGACAAGTCTGCGGCATACTGCCCGGCCTGCTCTTCATCGACATGCAGTCTGGCCAGGTGGCTGATGTTAAGAACTTCCTCAAGTGATATGGACATGGCAGGATCCTGGGTTTGACTGGACCGGTTGATGGACAAGCGTTCATCCTGTGGGGAAAGATGATAGCAGCACAAGCTACCATACTTGCATACGGCCTTGCTCAAAATTTTAGCCACTGCTAGAGTAGCGCCTCACTCCAACCAGATATACGCCTGCAGTCCAGCTCATGTTCAAACGCGTCCTGAGTCTCTTCTCCAAAGACCTGTCGATCGACCTGGGCACTGCCAATACCCTGATTTACATGCATGGCAAGGGCATCGTGCTGAACGAGCCCTCGGTGGTCGCGATTCGCAACAACCTGGAGGGGGGGCCACGGGCCATTGAGGCGGTGGGTGCCGCAGCCAAGGGCATGCTGGGCCGCACGCCAGCCAACATTGATGTCATCCGGCCATTGAAGGACGGCGTGATTGCGGATTTCACCACCACGGAAAAAATGCTGCAGTACTTCATTCGCAAGGTGCACAGAAGCCACCTGTTAAGGCCCAGTCCGCGCGTGCTGGTATGCGTGCCGTGCGGTGCGACCCAGGTGGAACGCCGCGCCATTCGTGAATCCGCACTGAGTGCGGGAGCGCTCAAGACCTACCTGATCGAAGAACCCCTGGCTGCGGCCATGGGTGCCAACCTGCCGATCAAGGAAGCGTTCGGTTCAATGGTACTGGATATCGGCGGCGGCACATCGGAGGTGGCCGTGATCTCCCTGAACGGCATTGTCTATTCTGCCTCTGCGCGGATTGGAGGCGACCGGCTCAACGAGGCCATCATCAACTACATCCGGCGCAACTACGGTGTGCTGATCGGCGAATCCACCGCCGAGCGCATCAAGCACGAGATCGGCTCGGCGTACCCGGGCAAGGAGATGCTGGAAATCGAGGTCAAGGGCAGAAACCTGTCCGAGGGCATCCCGAAAAGCTTTTCCCTGAACAGCAATGAAATTCTTGAGGCTTTGCAGGAGCCGCTGCAGGGGATAGTCAGTGCAGTGCGAACGGCCCTGGAGCAAACCCCGCCTGAACTCGGTGCAGACGTGGCGGACCGTGGAATCGTCATCACGGGTGGCGGTGCGTTGTTGCGTGATCTGGACCGCCTGATCATGGAGGAGACCGGGGTACCGGTAGTCATTGCGGACGACCCCCTCACCTCCGTGGCACGAGGGGGTGGGCGGGTCCTTGAACTGATGGAAGAATCGGGCACCGAACTGCTGGCCAGAGACTAGCGCAACAAAGCGCTGAAACCCGGCCACATGCGGCGGACAACACGGATGTCTGCTATGATCAAACACTGAGACCCTGGAATACTGGCCTGTCGTTCAGGGGAGGTTGCCATCAAACCGCTGTTTGTCCTTAGCCCGTCCGCATCTGCGAAACTGATCCTCCTGGCCATGCTGTCCATCGGCATGATGGTCACAGACTACCACTACAATTACCCGGGATTCCTGCGCTCGGGCATCAGCGTGGTGGTGTATCCCGTCAAGTACGTGGTCTCCCTGCCCACAAAAATCTACAACGCGGGGTCAGAGTCCCTGGCCAGCCGTAAAAAACTGCTGGATGAAAATACCCGGCTGCGCGCGAATCAGATCCTGCTTGACTTGCAGCTGCAAAAGTTCGCAGTCCTGGAACAGGAAAATGTGCGCCTGCGAGAGCTGCTGTCTTCCACCAGGCAACTCCAGGAAGAGCAGATACTCATTGCAGAACTGCTCTCCATCGATCTCAACCCGTACCGCCACCGTATCGTCCTGAACAAGGGAACACAGGATGGTGTGCATGAGGGTCAACCCCTGCTGGGAGCCAAGGGAATCATTGGTCAGGTAGACAAGGCAGGCCCTGTCAGCTCCATTGCAATCCTGATAACGGATCCCAACCATGCCCTGCTGGGCGTCATCGCCCGCAGCGGCCAGCGCAGCCTGGTGGTCGGCACGGGAAACAATGACAAACTGGAACTTCGACATCTTGTGAACACGACCGACATCCAGGTCGGCGACCTGATTACGACTTCCGGACTGGATGGACGGTACCCCCCAAATTACCCGGTCGCAGAGATTATCAGCATTCAGTCGATCGCCGGCGAGGCCTTTTTAAAAGTCGAAGCCAAACCCCTGACGAACCTCAATACCATTCGGGAAACCCTGTTGCTGCGTAACAGTGAAGAGCAATTCCCGAAAACGGCCGAAACCCATACGAAAGCCCGATGAGTCGCCAGCTTTCACCCATATTCTATGCGATGGGCGGCACCTTGCTGGCTGCCCTGATACTGATGCTGATCCCGCTGCCGGACTGGGCCGGTCCCTGGCGTCCGGACTGGCTGGCGATCACGCTGATTTACTGGTCCATGGCCCGGCCTGAACATCTGGGTGTTGGAATCGCATGGCTGCTGGGCCTTCTGGTCGATGTCGTGTACGGCACGCTGCTGGGACAGTATGCCCTGGGCTTTGCCATCCTTGCCTTTATCACGGTCCGGTTCCACACCCGGGCCCGGAATTACCCGCTTCACCAGCAAGCCATCTTTGTCGGCATCACCCTGTTGCCTTACATGAGCATATTGCTCTGGATCCAGGGTATACAGGGAGAAGACCCCAAGTCCTGGACGTACTGGGCTCCGGTGCTTACCAGCATGCTGATGTGGCCGGCAGTCTACAAGGTATTGCGCGCAGTCCAAAGAGCCAGCTGAGCCGAGCGCCTGCTGCTGCCAGCCGCAGCACACGTACCGCGAAGCGACCGTCATCGCCCTTTATTCGATGTCATGTGCGCGCAGATTCTGCAGCTGGTGCTTGAACTTCTCACAAGGGTCTTCACGCGTATGGCTGGGTGTAAAATACACAATGTCGTAGGCATCACGTGTGTCCTGCGGGTAATCCTCGGGCCTGTGCGCATCGGGACTTACCGGGAACAGCGCGATCGACAGCAGGGAACCGTGGCGGTACGCATTGCGTAGCTGCACCGGCACGGCATAGTCGTTGCGGATGTGGCCGCGACCGGCGATGAGCACTGCGGGCGCCGGGCTGTCCACCAGGGCCACAGCCATGGCCCGATCCCTTTGCAATTGTGCTTCCACCATAAACGGCAGGTGGCCAGGATCAACGTAGCCGCAATGGGATTCTGCGATTTCCCGTTCCAGTTGCCCAAGGCCGTGTTCCGGGATCGAATACCGGGCGCTCAGCTCCTGGCGCCAGTTCGCTCCGGTCTCCGTGATCCGGCCATGCAGGGTCTTGCGTTTTACATTGCCTGCCACGAGCTTCAGGCCATGGTCCACCACGCTCTGCAAAAGAGGCATGTAGAGGTCCCATGGCCAGCGTTCATCCTGTGCCGCAGCCTGCTGTTGTAACCGTTCAAGGTCAGTCCAGAAGGCAGGCTGGTCCTGCCAGGCCTCCTGCGCCAGCATTTCCATGATGACGGCAGGCTTGTGGCCCGCGGTCGCAAGACCGTTCAGTATCTGCGCCTGCAACCGGTGGTGATCGGGGTTGTCGTGGGTTTCTCCCAGCAAAATGAACTTGTATTCCAGCACTGCCGCATGCAGTTGCCGTTCCGTGATCCAGCGGCTTTCCCGCGTGTCCCAGATTTTTCCCACCAGTACGTGATCCTGGTAAAAAGGGGATTGCCAGTCCCGGGCATGGCCGGGACTGGCAGACAACGCCAGGCAACCTGCGAACAGCAGGCAGCCGCACACGCGATAGGCCAAACGGCGAGTTGCCGTTACACTGTCGGGAATGGAAATAGAAATCATCGACAATCTGGATCAGTTGGAAGCCTTTTGCACGCATGCGGTCCGCCAGGACTGGGTTTGCGCAGATACCGAATTCATGCGCGAGGACACGTACTACCCCAAGCTATGTTTGATGCAAATCGCTACGGAAACCCGGATCGTTTGTATCGATACGCTCATCATAAAGGACTTGTCGGTACTGAATAAGCTTTTTGCCTCGAAAACCATCACGAAAGTTTTCCACGCCGCTCGCCAGGATCTCGAAATCCTGTTCATGATCAACGGGGAAATCCCGTATCCCGTCTTCGATACCCAGATTGCCGCCAGCGCACTGGGCCACGGTGACCAGATCAGCTATGCGCAGCTCGTCGACAGGTTGTGCGGCGTGCCGCTCGACAAGTCCCTGTCTCGCTCGGTCTGGACCCGGCGCCCCCTGCCCGAGAAGGCCATCCAGTATGCCGCCAATGATGTACGGTACCTGTCGCAGATCTACGCGTTGTTGAAAAAGGAACTCGAAGACAAAGGGCGGACACACTGGGTGGAAAGCGAATGCCGGCAACTGAATGATGTGAACAAGTACAAAGCGGATGCCCACAGTTTGTGGAAATCGGTGAAGGGGGCCAGAAAGCTGTCATCGAAACAGTTGAATGTCCTCAAATGGCTCGCACACTGGCGCGACTGCGAGGCCATGCAACAAAACCGGCCAAGGCAATGGATCCTGCGGGATGAGACCTTGCATGAGCTTGCAGTCAAACAACCCACCAGTGCCGCATCCCTGGCAAAGGTGGAACTGTTGACTCGCAAACAGCGGGGACGGTATGCCGAAAAGCTGCTCGATTGCATAACCAAGGCCATGCAGACCCCCAAGGGGGACTGGCCAGAGTCGATCGCAACCTCCAACCTGTCGCGCCAACAGCGCAAACTGCTCAAGCAGGCCAAAGGATTTGTCCGCGAACGTGCCGAACAACTCGGCATCACGCCCAACTTCCTGGCCACCCGCAGCATGCTGGAAACATGGGTCTGTGAACCGGAAGAACTGCACAAGCTGCAGAGCTGGCGCCTGAACCTGATTGGCAATGGTCTGAAGCAGCTGCTCGGAGAAGAATAATGAAAATCAGCTGTGCAACCGGGTATAATTCCGAGCTTGGCACAGGTTTTTCAAAAACCTGACGGAATGCCGCAGGAGGCCTGTCATCTTATGCATGCGGAAGAAATCAAGAGCTTGATTGAACAGGGTGTGCCGGACTCGCAAGCCATTGTCAGCGGCACCGAGGGCAAGTATGAGGCAACCGTGATCAGTGAATGCTTCGAGGGCATGAGCATGGTCAAGGAGCACCAGCTCGTCTACTCGACTGTCAAATCACACATTGCCAGCGGCGCGCTGCATGCGCTGAGCATCAAGACCTTTACGCCATCGGAATGGGAACAGCAGGCGGCCAACTGATCAAAGTAGGTATTTCCCTACCCGGCCACATGCCCACAATTCCCGGACTCTTTCAATCAGGATATAGAGCTTGCCTTATTTTTCACGTTAGATTGACAAGGACCGGTTACTGCTATAACTACATACCCCCGTAAATTTTCAGGATCCAAAGCTGTTTTTTGTCCAGATCAGAGCACCGCAGGGTCTTGTCTTTTTTTAAGGAAACCCGTTCATGAAAATTGAAACTCTTGCCATACACAGTGGCTACTCGCCGGAGGCAACCACCAAGGCGGTGGCTGTACCGATCTACCAAACCTCGTCTTATGCGTTTGACAACACCCAGCACGGTGCCGACCTGTTTGACCTGAAGGTCGAGGGAAACATCTACACGCGCATCATGAATCCGACCACCGCGGTGCTGGAACAGCGCATTGCGGCGATGGAGGGGGGTATCGGCGCGCTGGCCCTGTCATCCGGAATGGCAGCCATTTCCCTGGCAATTTTTGCGATAGCGGAACGCGGAGACAACATCGTTTCGGTAACCACCTTGTACGGGGGCACGTATAACCTGTTTGCGCATACCCTGCCAAAACTCGGGATCGATGTCCGGTTTGTAGATTACCGCGACATGGACGCCATTGCCGCCGCCATCGATGACAACACAAAAGTCGTTTTCTGCGAATCCCTCGGGAACCCGGCCGGCAACATCATAGACCTGGAAAAAACGGTCGAGGTTGCCCATGCGCAGGGGGTCCCGGTCATGGTGGACAACACCGTACCGAGTCCTTACTTGTGCCGGCCTTTCGAGTTTGGAGCGGATATCGTCATTCATTCACTGACCAAGTACATGACCGGACACGGCACAACGATCGGGGGCATCGTCGTGGACTCGGGAAACTTCCCGTGGGCCGACCACAAGGAACGGTTTCCCATGCTGAACGAACCGGATCCCTCCTATCACGGGGTGGTCTACACGGAAGCACTGGGCCAGGCTGCGTACATCGGCCGTGTCCGGGTTGTACCGCTGCGCAACATCGGGCCGGCGATTTCGCCCATGAACAGTTTCCTGGTATTGCAGGGGGTGGAAAGCCTGCCGGTGCGAATGGACCGCCACTGTGAAAATGCACTGGCCGTGGCCGAGCATCTGGAAAAGCACCCAAATGTCACCTGGGTCAACTACGCCGGTCTGCCCACGCATGAGGACTACCCCCTGGTGGAAAAATATTGCAGCGGGCGGGCCTCCGGAATCCTGAGTTTCGGAATCAAGGGAGGGCTCGATGCCGGTGTGAAATTCATTGATGCCCTGAACCTGATCGTTCGGCTGGTCAACATTGGTGATGCCAAGTCTCTGGCCTGCCATCCGGCCACCACCACGCATCGCCAGCTGTCCAAGGAAGAGCAGAAAGTTGCCGGTGTAAGCGATGACCTGGTGAGGTTGTCGATCGGGATCGAACACATTGATGACATCCTGGAAGACATCGATCAGGCCCTTGAAAAATCCGGTTAAGCCGTAACGAGAACCGGCTTTGCGGAGCCGGTTCTTGCCTGGCGACCAATGCCAAAACACGTACGTCTTGGACGGCAGCCGCCCTTATTCCTGCCCGACCCGCTCCCAGCCGCTCAGGTCCGGCGGGGCGCCGTGTTCTTCCAGCTGGTCCCAGACGATGTAACCGGAATCCTGTTCGTACACGGCCTTGGCGGCATCTTCGGGGGTCGAAAAGGTCAGCGTCGGCATGCCATCGATCCACAGGTCCCACAGACCCAGCGGTTCTTGCCGGATTACAAATTCAGAAACCTCTGTTTGTAATCTATACTCCATGGACTCGATTGTAGCGTACCCCTTTCTTGCATGGCTCAAGCAACGTTCTTTTTCCACGGCCTGTTCCCCGATAGCGGCAGTGCCGTCAGGACCAGGGGCAGGCCAAGCTGCAAGGTGCTGTTCGATGCGGAATTTGAAGGAAGTTTCCACTCCCACCTGCTGGCCGACCTGGAGAGCGTTATTGGAGATGACAAGACTTTGACCTTTGAAGTACGCCACGCCCTGCCCTTTGAGTGTCCCGAATTTCCGCAAGCTGCGGTTCGCTACTACCGTCAGGTCATGGGACCCCAGTCGACCACCGTCAGCCCGAGCGGGCCTAAAGGCCCCACTCCCGGGCAAAGTGTTTATCAGGTGCAGTGGGAAGTCTCCCTTCAAGCCCGCCGCAGGATCATGGATCCGCCGGTGTCGGGATAGGGACCAGCCCGTGCGGCCCCGCGGCGCTGTCGGGCGAGGGATCAACTGACTGAAAAGGTTGCAAACCGGCAGGCATTTTTGATAAAAATCCCCGGCGGGCACAGGCGTTGTGCAGCCGTTCCATTTCAACACCTAGAGGAAGATGACTTGCCAGTATTTGGCGCTAAGAAGAGGACCCAGCTATGAGTACAGAAAACTTGGTGCGCCAGGCCGAGGATCCCGGCTACATCATTGCGTGGAAATACAAATACGAATTTGAAACGGGCAGGTTCACCGACGAGACGATGACCTATGGAGAGGCGCGCACAAAATGTGAAGCGCTGAACCAGGAAAACCCGGACAAGACGTACTGGCCGGAAAAACAGAAACCGGGTCCCGAGTGGCACCTGGTCTATGAATAAACCTTGACGTGCAGGTCCTGCACGACTCAGGGAGACAGTCTTTCGAGCTTCCACTCCCGGTCTGAGGCCGGCGTGTAGCGCAGACGATCGTGCAGTCGGTTCGGGCGTCCTTGCCAGAACTCGAACTGATCCGGGATGATCCGGTAGCCCCCCCAGTGTTCCGGACAGGGGATTTCCTGCCCCTGATAGCGCTGCTGCAGATGCCGGTACGCCTTTTCCAGTACCGAATAGTCTCCGATCACCTGACTTTGCTGCGAGGCCAGGGTCCCCAGCTGGCTCCCTCTCGGGCGTGAACGAAAATATTCGTCGGAATCCGCAGCCGGTATTTTTTCAACCCGGCCCGAAATCCGCACCTGCCGATACAGCTTGTCCCACCAGAAACAAAGCGCAGCCACTCGCGTGGCGTGCAAATCCTGGGCCTTGCTGCTGTTGTAATTGGTAAAGAAAACAAATCCCGCTTCATCGAAGGCCTTCAGCAGGACCATGCGCGAAGATACCTCGCCCGTGCGACTGACCGTCGCCAGGTTCATCGCATGGGGCTCTGTGAACCCCGAGGCAAGCATCTCATCGAACCATCGCCGGAACTGGTCAAGAGGGTTCCTTGCAGCAGTCTGTTCGTCCAGCGTTGCAGTATGATAGGGACTCTCCGATCCCTCGGTATCGTTCTTTCCTGGCATCGGGCTTTCTCGTTGCAGGGTCAGGTCAATGAAACCCCGGTCCCGCCCAGTCCGCAGTAGCCATTCGGGTTCTTTGCCAGGTATTGCTGATGGTAGTCCTCTGCATAGTAAAATTCCGAGGCTTCTGCAATTTCGGTCGTGATGGACGAATGGCCTTGCCGGGCCAGTGCCTGCTGGTATTGCTGCCGGGTCTGCTCGGCAACGGCTTTCTGCTCCTCGTCATACACATAGATGCCGGAGCGATACTGGGTGCCCAGGTCGTTCCCCTGGCGCATCCCCTGGGTCGGGTCGTGCGACTCCCAGAACAGCCAGACCAGGCGGGTATAGCTGACAAGGTCCGGCGGGTACACGATGCGCACGACCTCGTTGTGTCCCGTCATGCCGGAACAGACTTCCCGATAGGTCGGGTTTGGAGTAAATCCGCCGGAGTAACCCACAGAAGTTGAATACACCCCGGCCAACTCCCAGAACATTTTCTCGGCCCCCCAGAAGCAGCCCAACCCGAACATGGCCAGGGCCATGCCGTCCGGAAAAGGCGGGGACAGCGGGTTGCCGTTCACGTAGTGGCGGTTGGTTACCGGCATCGCCTCCTGTCGGCCGGCCAAGGCCTGATCACTGCTTGCCGGCTGTAATTTCCGAATCACCGCAACTTTCCCCCGAGGTGTCCCGGCTAGATTCCCTGGCCTGCCTTGGCTTCAGCTTCGCGGAATTCCCGGGCCTTGTCCTGCAACCCCTTTTCGATGGCAAGCGGCATCTCCACGATGCCCTGCTTCGCGGCATAGTCGCGGACATCCTGCGTGATCTTCATCGAGCAGAAATGCGGACCGCACATGGAACAGAAATGTGCCACTTTTGCAGCCTCCCTGGGCAGGGTTTCATCGTGCAGCGCACGGGCGTGCTGCGGGTCCAGGCTCAGGTTGAACTGGTCTTCCCAGCGGAACTCAAAGCGCGCCTTGGACAGGGCATTGTCGCGGATCTGGGCGCCCGGAAGGCCCTTGCCGAGATCCGCCGCATGTGCCGCAATCTTGTAGGTAATGATGCCGTCTCGGACATCCTGCTTGTCCGGCAGCCCCAGGTGTTCCTTGGGCGTGACGTAGCAGAGCATCGCCGTGCCGTACCAGCCGATGTTGGCAGCCCCGATGGCAGAGGTAATGTGATCGTAGCCAGGGGCGATATCGGTGACCAGCGGACCCAGCGTGTAGAAGGGGGCTTCCTGGCAGTCCTTCATTTCCCGGTCGACATTTTCACGAACCATCTGCAATGGAATGTGACCGGGCCCCTCAATCATGACCTGAACGTCATGATCCCATGCCGTCTCAGTCAGCTCACCCAGCGTTTTCAGTTCTGCAAACTGCGCCTCGTCGTTGGCATCGGCGATGGATCCGGGACGCAGACCATCCCCCAAGGAGAATGCCACATCATAGGCCTGCATGATTTCACAAATTTCCTCGAAGTGGGTGTAGAGGAAACTTTCCTGGTGATGGGCCAGACACCACTTCGCCATGATTGAGCCCCCGCGTGACACGATGCCGGTGACGCGCTTCACCGTCATGGGCACATAGGCCAGGCGCACTCCGGCATGAATCGTGAAGTAGTCCACGCCTTGCTCGGCCTGCTCGATGAGCGTATCCCGGAACATCTCCCAGGTCAGCTCCTCCGCCTTGCCATTCACCTTCTCCAGTGCCTGATAGATGGGCACCGTACCGATCGGCACCGGCGAGTTGCGGATAATCCATTCCCGGGTCTCATGGATGTGTTTACCGGTCGAAAGATCCATCACCGTATCGCTGCCCCAGCGCACCGCCCATACCATCTTCTCCACTTCCTCCTCGATCGAGGAAGCCACGGACGAATTGCCCAGATTGGTGTTGACCTTGACCAGGAAATTTCGACCGATGATCATCGGTTCCGATTCGGGATGGTTGATGTTGTTCGGAATGATGGCACGCCCGCTTGCCACTTCCGTTCGCACAAACTCCGGGGTGATTTCCTCGGGCAGATTCGCGCCGAAGCCCTGCCCTTTGTGTTGCCGCAGGAGTTTTTCATAGCGGGGGTCCTTGCGGTGTTCGCGCAGCCGCATGTCTTCGCGCAGGGCCACGTACTCCATCTCGGGAGTGATGATGCCTCGGCGTGCATAGTGCATCTGCGTGACGGCCCGGCCTGGCCTTGCACGACGCGGAGGGTGGTAATGGGCAAAACGCAGGTGCGCAGTACGTGGATCACTTTGCCGAACCGTGCCGTATTGTGAAGAAGGACCGGCAAGCAGCAAGGTGTCATTGCGCCCTTTGATCCAGCCCTTTCGTACTGCAGGCAGGCCCTGGAGCAAGTCCACTTCTATGTCCGGGTCGGAATAGGGACCCGAGGTGTCGTAAACGGTGATGGGGGGATTTGCCTCTTCACCGAAACTGGCGGCAGTCGCCGAGCACTGCACTTCGCGCATCCCGACTTTCAGGTCTTCGCGGGACCCCCTGACGTAGATTTTGCGCGAGCCCGGAAGGGGCTGCTGGATATCCGACGAAAGCTGTGCAGATTTTTCCTGCATGGAACTGGCAATGGCGCTCATAAAGTCTACCCCTTGCTAAGGTACTCGTATCGCAGCAGAGCAAAAGCGCATGCCAAGGAATTTCTGCATTTAAGCTTCCCTCCGCCAGCATGATCTGGTTCAGGTTCCAAGGGTCACTCTCAGCCCGTGATCAATTGCCGGGCACCCCTAGCCTCAGAGCCTGTAATACTAAAGGATCAGGCCGGTTTTGTGTATACGCAATGTGTGGGATCTTCTGGGTGTCCACCCTGCCTAGGTCGTGGTTGGGGTGATAACGGCCGAATACATTCTTGGCGTGCTGGAACAGATTCTGGCCGTCAAAGGACGAGACGGCCCGTTTGGACAGCCGGGTCTTTTGGCATGGTGTGGCTGAAGGGATAACCCCGCCGGGGCCTTTCGGCGAGTCCGACGGGAACCAATTGCCTGAAATCATATATGGGCCCTGCTGATAGGGTCAATCCTCCCTTTGTTTTGTCTTTGTAGCGAACATATACAGAGGTCGGTTTGATGAAGTTGTTGTTTCTTGCTCATGTGCCTTGTATACCAAGACACAAAGGCAGACGCACTTCCGCCACAGAAACAGGGGGGCCGTACATGCTTATTAAATTGCTTCGCATTTTTGGGCACCCGCGGTTGAAGAATTTCGGATGCCAATTGATCAGCGGACCAGTCCGGTGCTAGGGGTCTTGCCGTTTTTTGACGGAAACTGCTCTTCTTCTTTTCTTTTTCCTGACGGGTTTATTTGTGCCAGTGCTTCTAAACAATGGGATGGTCATACGGGGAATTTGTGCGTTGTTTGAGACGTAGTGAATATGTTGTCTCCAAAATGGCCATGCATTATGCACTGCGTTAAACGTTGAAAACTCTTTTATCTCTTCAGTTGTCAGTGCTTTTACTATTTCATAGTCCACCCTGTAAACAGTGTTTATTGTAAAAAGCTTCTGTGAAGGGCTTTCACCACGGGGAAAGCCAACTAGCTCAAAATTGATAAATGATCTTAAGATAGATATGTTTTCATTTGATTCGTCTGTAAACGAAAGCTCCTCTGATTTAACTTGAATGGTTGTGTCTTTATCGATCGAGTACGGGTACAAAGACGGATCAACTTTTTTATTCCTGGTGAGCGAGGATGTGTGAAGAGCCACATCTCTTAATTCTAATTTTCTTGCTGCCCTGGATATAACGCGCTTGTCCATTATTATCCAAAGGCCATATTTGTTTCTTCAAATCCTTCGACCTCATATTCAGGCCCTTCTCGTTTGGATTGTAGGGATACTATATTACTAGGCGTCCCTATATTAACTTCCGTAATATCAATTCTTTTATATCCAGATATTCTTTTTCTAGTTACCGTTCTTTTATGCATATCATCACACTTCTCCAAGATAAGAGAGTAAAAGCCTTCGTCTTCGTAGGCCGATCTTAATAACCTATCCATGGATTGGCTTTGGATGACCTCTCCCCGCTCATACTTGGAAAATGCATTTGGCCCTCCACCAAAAATGCGGGCAGCGCCTTCTTGGGTAAGGTTATATTTTTCACGTACTGCTTTTATTTCTTCTCCAGTCAACAGACCGTCAATATGGCGGAATTGGTCTTTGATCTTAGATTCATTTTTCTTAATCTGGGCGGGGTTGATCAGCTCAAATCCACATTCACTGCACTTGCTGTACTCAAATGAATCTATGACAAAATCGTTATTTTTATAATGAAAAGATTCGCTTTTATGCAAATTTTCAAACTTGGATGACCCGCACGCCGGACAGATATTCTTAATTTTCTTGTTCATTTTTTGCTATCCGATTCTTTGTAGATGAAATGACATGATGAATAACCATGTAGATGTGTATCTGATTTTTATGTACAGATCATCATCGGTATGGCTGGAAGGGTTGTGATATGAGAGTAGATATTCATCGCAGAAAAGCTTGAATTTACCCTCTTTATATTCTTGGGTGTTTTTAAAGTCATTTTCAGATAGTGACAGGATACACTTTGTGACTTCTTCCAAATCATAACCGAGAGTTAGCGCATCTTTTTGAACGTTTCCATAGCGTGCCATATTGAAATTTACATTGCCTTTTTCTGCGGCAGCTTTGACTTCGTCTAAACTGTATCTTGGAGTTTTTTTACTCAATTTTCAACCATTATGGTTAGTTTATCTGCAAATTTCACATGTTCCAATATGGGTATATAGCTCGTCGATAACCAGGCCATAGTTCGCTCATGTACTCAAGGCACCAGAAGTCAGGAGCAAATCATGACGCATAAGGCTCCGGATGAATGAGATCGAGATGGTATCATGGTGCGGTTGTGATAACTCCGTCCGAGTGCTGATGTGAATGGGCTCTGAATGAGGGTGCGCAGGGGCGGGTATCCCCCCGGTGAACCAGGCAGAGCTACCGGAACAGGAGACCCGGACATGCCTGTTGAATCTCTTTGCATTCGACCATGCAAAAGCTTCCGGGTAGACGCGCAGGTCCCGGTATCAACCGGCGCACCCTGTGCCGCTGGAAGGCGGCCCTGGCCATGCTGGGACGCGAGGACTTGGGGCTTTGAAGGACGTGCAAAGCTGAGGCGATGGCGTAGCTAAAACCGGTGAGTGAAGTGCTGGCAGTACAGTGTTATCCAGTAATCTGACTGAAATGGATAGAACGCCCTTCAACATCGCCGTGGTGGGACCCGCCCGAAGCCTGCAGGGCACGGGCCCCTACGTCACAAGGGCCTTTCACCGGTTGGGCTGTCACATCCGTGCCGTGGTCAGCAGTTCCCTCCAATCCGCCACCGCGGCTGCATATCATCTAGAAAAAGAGTGCGGCATCCGCTGCAGGGCCTTTGCCGGAATTGTAGAACTCCTGGAAGCTGCACCGGTTGACATCGTGGCGATCTGCTCTCCGTCCACCACGCACTATCGGTACCTGGAAGCAGCCATGGATGCCGGCTGTCACATATTCTGCGAAAAACCGCTGTGGTGGCCCGAGCAGGGAATCCGAACGCCCGGGTGCGCGCGAAACCTCGTCGACGACACCCTGCACCTAGTCCGGCGTGCCCGCGGGGGCAACATCTGCCTGCAACTGAACACGCAATGGGTCTACACATTACCTGGCTTTTATACGCTGCATCCCCGGCAGGACCCGGCGTCCCAGTCCATCGAAACCTTCTCCATGTGGCTTTCCCCGCAAAGTACGGGAAAGCAGATGATCATTGATGGCGTACCTCATGCACTCAGCATGCTGTATGCGATATTCGGTGCCGGGCGCATCCAGGAACTTCGCTACGATTCTCCAGGCGACAATCCGGATCAGGATCTTCAAATCCTGTTTGACTACCTGCATGCCACAGGGGACTGCACGGTTTGTCTGGGCCTGAGTTCGACGGATGCCCTGCCAAAGCCTGCAGCCTATGCCCTCAACCAGCAACGCGTCGACAGACATGTCGAACTCCCGGATTACCTGATATCATTGCGGTCTTCCGGCAAACAGGTACCGATCGTGGATCCGCTGACCTGCTCGGTTAAGAACTTTTTGGGCTCGATATACTCCGGATGCGGTGTGGACGAGACTGCACTGGTCGACGGCATGGAGCACTTGTTGCAAATTTATCTGGCGATAGACGCATAACCAGCCCATGGAAAAAATACACTCTGAAAGTGGCGAGGTGCTGATCAAGGTTTCGCCGTTGATCAACTACAGCAAGTTCGGCCTGCGGTCGAACCCGGACGCTGCCGTGCAACCCCTGCACGTAAAAACCGCAGAACACCGGGTTGAGAAACAGACAGAGTTGTCTCCGCTGCATGACTTCATGGGCAAACTCCGCCAGCCCGAGGTACTGGAAAACCTGAAAGAGTATGTGCGCTGGCAGGTACAGTGGCGAGAGGGCTATGCGGCGGATGCCATGACCTTTGAGCAGGCACTGGAAAGTGCGCCCCGACATGCACCGGTTTCCATCAACCTGGATGTGACCACCGCCTGCAACTACCGCTGCGATCATTGCGTGGACATGGACATCCTGAACAAGAACATCAACTACGAGCATGAGTTGCTCAAGGATTCCCTGACCCAGCTGGTGAACCATGGATTGCGTTCCGTGATCATCATTGGCGGCGGTGAACCCACGGCCTACAAGGGATTCGAGGATGTCGTGCGTCACCTGAAGGCCATGGATGTACAGATCGGTGTGGTCACCAACGGCAGCATGATGAGAAAGATCCAGGCAGTCGCCGACGTATTGCAAAAGCGCGACTGGGTGCGGCTTTCACTGGATTCCGGCACCAATGAAACCTTCCGCGCCATGCACAAGCCGGGCAGCAAAAAGTGCACGCTGGAGTGGATTTGCGAACACATCCCCCCCATCAAGGAACTCAACCCTGACCTCATGATCGGTTTCAGCTACATCATCGTATGGCAAGACTGCGAAACCAACGATACGGGAATCATCGAGAATGTCGATGAAATGGTGGCTGCGGCACAACTGGCCAAGCAGCACCGGTTCGACTACATCTCCTACAAGCCGTTTCTCACGCGTTCCGAGCTGAACAATGCCGAAGTGGTCGGCATCGAGAAGGGGCAAGAACATGTGGCCTCGACGATGGCGAAGATCCACAATGCCATCCACGAAGCTCAAAAACTGGAAGATGAAAACTTTGCAGTCGTGGAAAGCACCAACCTGAGAGTGCTGGAAAACGGCACGTACATGAACTACAGCCAACAGCCCCACAATTGCCACATGCAGTATTTCCGGCAGGTGGTCAGTCCGCTCGGCATCTTCAACTGCCCGGTGTACCGCCATGTCCCGCAGGCGCTGATCGGGGGCAAACACGCCTATGCCACGCCGGACAGCCTGCTGACCGCACAGAGGAATACCTTGCGGCTGATCGAGACGTTCGATGCCACCGAAGAGTGCAAGGACGTGACCTGTCTATACAACCACGCCAACTGGTTTATCGAGGACTTGATCAATCACCCGGAAAAGCTGGACCAGCTGGATGCCAGTTTTGATCGTGCGGATTACTTTCTCTAGGCAGACCTGATCTCCAGCAATTCTCTTGCACTCTCATAGACCCGGTGTACCGCGATATCGCGCAGGCAGTTGTAGTGCCCATAAGGACACTGCTTTTTCCAACAGGGACTACACGCCAGGTCCAGGTACTGGGTTCGTGCAATACTGGACAATGGCGGCGTGTACTCGGGCGTGATGGAACCGTAGATGGCCACTACCGGCCGGCCGACCGCGCTGGCGATATGCATCAGTCCCGAGTCGTTGGTGATGGCAACGCTTGCCAGTGAAAGCAGGTCGATCACCTCTTCAAGACTGGTCTGTCCACATAGATTTTTGGCACTTCCGTCCGATGCGCTGACCACCTCCTGACCGATGTCATGATCCTTGGAAGAGCCAAACACGTAGACCTCAAATCCCTCCTGTCCAAACTGCTTGGCCAGCTTGCCAAAATATTCGGTCGGCCAGCGTTTGGAGGGTCCGAATTCTGCCCCTGGCATCAATGCGATACTGGGCGTCGCCTCGCGGATCCCGAGCCGCACGGCGGCCTTGCGGCGCTTGCCCTCATGCACCCGCAGCCTGGGGAAACGGATCTCGGGGGGATGGGGCGGCAGTGACGGGTCGGCGCCCAGATTCACATATCGTTCCACGGCCTTGTACGTGACCTCCGTATCGAGTACCCTCATGTCGTTGATGACACCGTAACGCATCTCTCCGCGGTACGCGGTTCGCTGCGGGATGCCGGCAAAGTAAGGGATCAGCGCGGACTTGAAAGACCTCGGCAAAACGATGGACTGGTCGTATCGGTCACGCAGTGCCCGGCCGATGCGCCTGCGCTTGAGCAGGCCCAGCTCCCCGTGGCCTATATCGACCTCGATAATATCGCTGACCTCGGGCATGCGTGCGAGCACCGGGGCGGACCAGGGCGGGGCCGCTACATCGATGACATGCCCGGGATGCTGATGTTTCAGGGACATGAACAGGCTCTGCACCATCACCATGTCGCCCACCCAGGCTGGGCCGATAATCAGAATTTTCCTCGCGTTCAAGAGTATTTGCGGTACCGCACCGGATTCATGAAACCTGTTTGTTTTTCCAGTATATTGCCGTGCATCGACGGGCCTGTAGCTCACGCACGGATGATGTTGATATAGTTTGCAAACGCCTGCCGAAGAACATACGTATCAGAGTATAAATAGGCCCGTGGATATCGAACAAGCCAGATTTAACATGATCAAGCAGCAGATACGTCCCTGGGACGTTCTGGATACGGATGTGCTGGAAGTGATCCGGCAAACCCCCCGCGAACTGTTCGTTCCCGACCAGTATCGCAACCTGACATTTTCCGACCTGGAGATTCCCCTTTCATGCGGGCAATGCATGATGGCCCCGAAAGTCGAGGCGCGCATGCTTCAGGCTTTGCAGGTCAAGTCGGGCGACAGGGTCCTTGAAATCGGTACGGGCAGCGGGTTCGTGACTGCCTGTCTTGCCAGACTGGGCACCCACGTGGACACCATCGAGTGGTTTGAAGACCTGTCGATGAAGGCTCAAAGCACCTTGCAAAACCTGGAAGTTGAAAATGTCAGCCTTATTCAAGGTGATGCCATCAATGAATGTGCAGACAGGCAATACGACGTGATCGCCGTGACCGCCTCCATGCCAGTGTACCGGAATAGCTTTGAAAGCCGGCTGACCGCGGGTGGACGGATATTTGTGGTCACGGGAGATGCCCCGGCCATGCAGGCACAACTGCTGACCCGGGTGGACCTGCAGGGGCTGCATTGCACAACCCTGTTCGAAACCAACCTGCCTCCCCTGGTCGGCCCCGAAGAGCCCAGGGCCTTTCAGCTGTGATGTTTGCGGAATACAGCCCGCGTGAACTGAAGGATCATCTGGAACTTGCCGAGCCCAAGCCGGTGCTTCTGGATATCAGGGAACCCTGGGAATATGAACGCTGTCACCTTCCCAAAACGACGCTGGTCCCCATGAGACAGGTACCGGACCTGCTGCACGAACTTGACCCTGACCAGGAAATTGTCGTCATCTGCCACCACGGGATACGCAGCCGTGCGGTTGCCGGTTTTCTGGCCAGGCACAATTTTACCAAGGTGATCAACCTTTCCACCGGAATGGATGGATGGGCAAAGGAAGTCGACCCGTCCATGCCCGTGTACTGACCCGCCTTACAGAGCTTTGCATACGTTATGCGCCTGAGTGCCCTGCCCCACTTTTCCGTGCTGCTGCTTGCCACGCTGTGGATGGTTGTACCGGAGCCTGCCGCGGCAAAGGGCCTGATGGACGTGTATGCCCTGGCCAAGCAACATGATGCCGATTTCCAAATCGCGGAATCCAGGTACGGGGCAGAGACCCAGAAAAAACCGATTGCCCGTGCCAACCTGCTGCCTCAGGCCGCCCTGAAGGCCAATACAACCGATACCCGACACGAAACCCGGGGACAAACCTTTGGGATCCCCGGCAGAACGGTGGATTTCAACTCGCATGGCTACAGCCTGAACCTCAGCCAGGCACTGTATCACCGGGACTTCTATGTGCAGTTCCGCCAGGCGCAAAACACCGCTGATAAGGCCAGGGTCGATCTAGATGCAGCACACCAGAATCTGATCGTGCGCACAGCCGACGCCTACTTCGATGTACTCGCTGCACAGGATGCGCTCACGTTTCAAAAAGCAGAGAAAAAGGCTATAGGCCGTCAGCTCAAACAGGCCAAACAGCATTTTCATGTCGGCATCATTGCAATCACGGACGTACATGAAGCCCAGGCTTCCTACGATCTAGCCGCGGTCAAGGAAATCGAGGCACTGAATGCACTGGAAATCTCCAAGGCAGCCCTGGAGGTGATCATTGCACAACGTCTCGACAACCTGTTCCCCTTGTCTGAGCGCATGGAACTGGTTGCACCGACGCCGAACAACACCGAGGACTGGATCGCCAAGGGCCTGCAGCAGAACCTGGCATTGCTATCGAGCGAACATGCAAGCAGGATTGCCCGCCAGGAAGTCAAGTTACAGCAATCACGCCATCACCCGACACTCGACATTGTTGGCTCGTACTCCTATGCCGACACTGGCGGGATTTCCGGCCCGCGGAAAATGGAGGACACTCGGCTGGGCCTTGAACTCAGCGTGCCGATCTTCCAGGGGGGCAGGACGTATTACGGCACGAAGCAGGCTCGACACAATGCTGAACTTGCACAAAGTGAGTACGAGAAGGTTCGGCGCCAGACCATTCAGGACGTGCGCGATGCCTACCTGAACGTGATTTCCGGAATCAGTCGTGTCAAGGCCCTGGCCACGGCCGTGGAATCCAATGAGGCTGCCGCCCGGGCGGCAGAGGCCGGGTTTCAGGCAGGTACACGCACTTCGGTGGATGTGCTACTCGCTGTGCAGGATACTTTTCGTGCCAAGCGGGATCATGCACGCGCGCGTTATGACTACCTGCTGCATACGCTAAAGCTCAAGCAGGCCACGGGAACCCTTTCCGTCGATGATTTACTCAAAATTGATGATTGGCTGAATTAGCCAGATGTCGAAACCGCTTCATCACACCTCCCTGCGATACAGGGCGCTGATACTTCTGCTGGCTCCTGTAGCGATCATTTACACAGTGTACCGGGCTGTGAAAGATGGTGGCTGGCGTTACTTCCTGCAGCGTTTCGGCTTTGGCTGCCCGCCCGTACAGGCCCCTTCTATCCTGATCCATTGCGCATCAGTGGGCGAGTTCAATGCCGCCAAGCCTCTGATCTTCAGACTGCATGACCAGTATCCTGACTACCATCTGGTGATCTCCACCAACACGCCAACCGCTGCAAAACTGGCATCCAAACAGGCGGAAGAAAGAATCACGCATGTATACATGCCGCTCGATTACCCGTTTGCGGTCAACCGGCTGTTGAGGCGTGTGTGTCCAGCCTGCGTACTGATCCTGGAAACCGAAATCTGGCCAACATTGTTTTATCAGGCGGCAAAAAAAGGCATCAATACCGCCATTGTCAACGGGAGGCTGACAGAGAAGACGCTGCGGGCCAGCAGGTTCTTCAAGAACGAACAACAGGCTTCGCTGAGGAACCTGAGCCTGGTCCTGGCGCGTTCCGACGACGACCACCTGAGATTCCTGGACCTCGGAGCCGAGCCTCGTACGACGCATGTGGTCGGCAACCTGAAATATGCTGCCGCCCGGGTTGGCAAGTCCCCCTGCCGATCCACATTCAAGTACCCCTTCTTACTGGCCGTCTCCACACACGAAAACGAGGAACTGCAGCTAGCACAACACCTGCCGCTTCTGCGAGGGAAAAATCACCGGCTGGTGATCGCACCAAGATACCCGGAGCGCAGCAAAACCCTGTGCCATCAGTTGCAACAAGAAAACTGGACGGTGGCTTTGTACAGCCAACAGGGTGGCACTACAGAGCAGACCGATGTTTACATCGTCGACACCCTCGGCCAGTTGGACGGGCTTTTCAGTGAAGCCAGCTTGGTATTTGTGGGGGGTTCACTGATCTCCCGGGGAGGCCACAACCTCCTTGAACCCGCTGGCTATGGCAAGTGTACGGTCGTGGGACCCCATACCGATAACTTTGCATTGGAGACAAGAGAACTGAAAGAAGCGGAGGCGGTTGTCCAGGTTTCTGACAACCAAGACCTGGGGCTTCAACTGGCGTACCTACTGGGCGCTGCGCAAGTACGAAACCAGTACGGGGAAAACGCACAGCGGTTTATCCGAGAAAAAGCTTCTGTACTTGACCGGTACCTCAAGTATCTACAGCCCCTGCTGCTACCACCACACTAGATAGCACGGGTTAGCACCTTGGTCCCAAGCGATGCGAATCAGGCCCCAGTAGTATCTGAGCACAGGCCAAACCAAGGTCATTACTGAAAAATGACTATCTCATTTTTACTAGATTTCTGATATGGAGTGTTCGAAGCACTGTTAAGAGCAAATAGACTTGTCCGGTTTAGTAGCACATAGACTGTCCGCTTTTTTCCTGTTCCCTGCAAGGCCCTGGAGGGCGTAGCCCGAGGGGCCTTGCAGGGATGGGCCGGCGCGGCGGACATTACGCGGCGGCCTTCAGGTTCGACTCCCGCAGGGTGCCGTCGGCCTCGTAGCGGGCCAGCTCCCGCGGCCCATGGCGGATGGTCAGGTGGCCATCCGCATAGCGCAGCACCCGCACCTTCACCTTCATGTAGTGGCAGCGGTGGCGGTCCGCCGGGATCTGCAGGATGCGCCGCTCAAAGCGCACGCAGTTGTCCTTGCCGACCACCCGCTCATGCTGCTCGCACAGGATGTCCTCCAGCACTCCCGTATCCTGGCAGGCGACGAAGGCCGAGCCTGCCTCGCGGGAAGGCTTCATGAACTCGGCGTTGTACGCCGGCCGGTACACTTCTCTGAGGTACCGGTTGGCGGCGGCCATGTCCATGATGCCGGCCGCTGCCAGCTCCTTCACCAGGCGGTCCTGAGGCGGGTCCGGAAGGCCCGCTCCGAGCGCCCCCTCGCCTGCGGCGAGTAGGCCGGGATCATGTCGATGCCCAGCTGGCCCATGGCGCGGGCGAACTGCGTCGGCTTCTCCTTGTCCACCTTGCCCCCGGCCCTGGGCGTATGCCAGTAGTGGTGCGCCCGGTCGGTATACAGCGAACAGAACAGGCCCCTGGCCTCGATCACCTCGCGCACGCCACGAAAGCTGCTGGCGGTGCCTTCCTCTTCACAGAAGAACATCGAGTCATGCTCATTCGTCGCATCATCCATCGTCACCACCAGGTCCCAGTGCCGGTCCGGCACCCAGGCATGGGTGCTGGCGTCCTGGTGCAGCATCATGCCCGGCCATGGCGCCCGGTCACGACGCTTGCGGTGCGCGCCGCGCCGCGGCGCCTTGCGCACCACCCCGGCGCCTTGCAGGGTGTTCTTCACCCAGCTGTAGCTGCGGGTGCCGCCCGAGCGCCGGTACCAGTTGTGAAAGTGCTTCACGTTCCAGCCCCCGTGCTGCCTGCGGTAGCGCTCCACCAGCCGCATCACCTCGTCTACCGGGGCACGCCGGTGCGACACCTGGCTCAGACGCCGGTCGCACAAACCGTCCAGGCCGGCCTCCTCGTAACGGTCGATATACCGGCGGAACGTGCGTGAGCATACGCCCAGCAGCCGCGCCGCCTCCTCCTGGCTCAGACGACGCTCCGTCCAGCCCCCATACGCTTCTTCAAACCTCATTCTCCGGGTCTCCTGTAACCACTCTGTCCGTCTCATCGGGCACCTCCTTCGAGGCCCCATGTAAACCGGACAGATCATGTGCTACAAGACCGGACAGATTATGTGCTCTCTACATGGAGTGTTCGAAGCACTTTATCTAATTAAATAATTATATATAATACATATAGTTATTCACAAAAACTTTTTATTTTGTGTCGTATAATTGCATTCGTTATGTGTCGTATATTTGTAGAAGAGGATTATGGCTCTTAATACTTTGGAAGGCAGGATTAGATACAGGCTGAGTCGCAGCAAGGATTCGGTCTTCACACCTATGGACTTCATGGACTTGTCAGACCGTGACCAGACAGGCCGTGTGCTAAGAAAGCTGGTTGCTGAGCAGTCGCTAATCAAGATTGCCCGTGGTTTGTATGCAAAGACCAAGACATCCTCAGCAACCGGGAAAACGATTCCTGCTAAAGCCCTTCCGGTTTTAGCTAGGGAGGGGCTGACCAAAATCGGTGCTCGTGTCGTGCCCTCACGTGCCGAGCAGGCATATAACTCGGGTAGAACAACGCAAGTTCCGACCGGGCGGGTGATTGCGATCAAAGGCAAGCGTGTTTCTCGCAAGATCGGTTACAACGGAAACTACATTGTATTAGAACGTGCCACTCGATAATGAATTGATCAATGATGTAGCTGCTGAGATGGACGTTGACGCATCGTTCATCGAAAAAGACTATGCGCAGTATCAGCCTAGGTCATAGCCTTCCATGAACGACCTAAAATCCCGTCCAGAGTAATAAAATGAAGGCCCCCTTTTTTTGAGCTTGGATAGTGAGCGCTGCAGCCTAGACAAATTCCTTTGCGTTGTACCACTGGCTGATTTACCAACCCTTGCCCGGTCAAAATCGACCAGGTACACAGTCTCTTCTTCTCCGAGCAGAATATTGTGTGCGTTCAGATCAGCATGATTGCAGTTGTGATCGTGAAACCGCCTGATCACGGCACCGATTCTGCGCCAGGCATCCGTCGAGAGAGGGTTTTCCGCGAGCCGGGTACTCAGTGACTGTGTCTTAGGGATAAGCCGGGTCACAATATCTGCCCTGTAGGTGAGGCCTTCTTTTCGTACACGGGCGGCCACCGGGGCCGGCACCGGCAGGCCCAAATGCTGCAGAGTGCACAGGGTCTGCAGTTCATCGATGGACCGGGTCCTGTGCAGGCCACACCAGAGATAGCTATCGCGGATGAATTTGGCTGCTGCACCTCCACGGTAGTAATGCCGCAAAACCAACTGCTGCCCATGGTAGGTAAACAGGTGCAGTCCCTGGCGCCCTTTAATGTCGGAGGGCAACAGCCGCCGGTAATGCAGGGTCGGGTCAGAAGAAAGGAATTCAGGACGAAACAAATCAACCTGGAATTCGGAATACAGGCTTTTGTTGTAGGCAACAATGTCGTTACCATAGCGGTTGAATTCAAGCGAATCCATGGATACTGCTTTTGCGGTTGTTCCTCGGCTTCAACTCACTCGATATGGGCAGTTCACCAACATCCATTTGCATCCTGCGACTCTCCTCGATTGGGGATGTCACGCATATGGTACCGGTAGTACGCACGATCCAGAAATATTGGCCGGATACTGAACTCACCTGGATCATCGGAAATCACGAGGCCAAACTGGTCGGTGACATTCCCGGAATTGAGTTTATCAAGTTTGACAAGGCAAAGGGGCTGGGCAGCTATCAGTCCATTGCCCGCCAAACCCGGCATCGGAAGTTTGATGTACTGCTATGTGCCCAGGTCTCACTGAGGGCAAACATCCTCAGTACAATTATCGATGCCGATCTGAAACTGGGCTACGACAAGGCGCGCTCCAAGGATCTGCACTCCCTTTTCGTACACCAGCACATCAAGCCGGTACCGCAGCAGCATGTCCTGGACAGTTTTTTCAGCTTCATCGAACACATCGGATTGCCGGACCGTGACCTGCGCTGGGACTACGTCATCCCGGAGGATGCCCGTCAATTTGCTAAGACGAACCTGGCCGAGGATCGCTTCAAGGTGATTATCAGTCCCTGTTCAAGCCACCCGCTCAGAAACTGGCGAGCGGAACGCTATGCGGCGGTGGCTGATTTCGCCATCCGCTCACTCGATGCCCAGGTCATCCTCTGCGGCGGGAAATCCCCAACAGAAATTCAAATGGGACAGGAGATCGAGGCCTGCATGCAAATGAAGGCCACAAACCTGATTGGCAAAGACACTTTGAAGAAATTTCTCGCCCTGCTGCAGGCCGCAGATGTCATCATCTCGCCAGACTCCGGTCCTGCACATATGGCGGGCGGCCTGGGTACGCCGGTCATTGGACTTTATGCCGCGAGCAACCCCAAGCGAAGCGGTCCTTACCTCAGTCGGCA
Organism: Gammaproteobacteria bacterium; assembly: GCA_965220895.1. Classification (GTDB taxonomy): domain Bacteria; phylum Pseudomonadota; class Gammaproteobacteria; order UBA4575; family UBA4575; genus WTFY01. The sequence continues at coordinate 1,440,921 of OZ244850.1, read as the reverse complement.
ATGGTGTGTGGATAAGTACGGAGACGCTGCACAGACTTTCAAAAACAAGTCCGAAAATCAATTAAAATGGGGGACAAAGCTGGAATTTCCGGGGGCCATGGACCTGATCACCGTGGATGAAGTGACCGCTAAATTGGATGCCTTGGCAAACGTCGACAAAACAACAAATAAGAAACCTACATAATGGAAAACGTATACGTACCTGTGTCACCAGGAGAGTTACTTGACAAAATTACCATTTTGGAGATCAAGGCAGATCGCATCACTGACACAGCAAAATTGCAAAATGTCGAAACCGAACTTCAACTACTAACAGAAGTATGGGAACAATCTTTAGCAGACAACAATACAGTTAAACAACTTAAGCATGAGCTCAAGACAACAAACATTTGCCTATGGGATATAGAGGATCAAATTAGAAACAAGGAGGCACGAAAAGAGTTTGATCACGAATTTGTAGAACTCGCGCGTTCTGTCTACCTACAAAACGACAAGCGGGCGGAGGTCAAAAAGCAAATCAATGTGCTGCTCGGCTCAAAAATATTAGAAGAGAAATCATATGTGGAGTACTGATGTGCACACTGCAAGGCTTGTAGGCACCATGCTTCGCTAGACTAGAAATGCTTAAGGCATGGACAGGAAAATTAAGAGATTTGTTTTAGTTCCCAAGGCTTTACGAAAAGTCCGGATTTTATACCTGCGTTGCCCACTACATCGATCTCCTTAATCTTTCGGTAACAGACCCATAAGGTCTGTAATCCAAGGTCATAGCACAATCCTTGTCATGCTAAACAAACTCTCCTACAAACAAACCTCATATAAAGGAAAATATGAATACGGGAAATACCTCATTGCTAGTGATTCGGGATGCACAGATTTTTTAGCTAACTGGATTAGCTCGTGTGATTTCACAGCCTACGAGAAAAAGCAGTTTCGTTTAGATAGAGCACAAGGGCGACCGCGCAACATCCTGTATAGCTTGAACCTGCCAAGTATGCATCAGGCAACTGTCATGAAAGTCTCACACATTAGTCCCCGATACAGATTATCCAGAAAAATCGATCTGTTCATCACGGGTTTGTACAAAGATTACTGTAAAATTAGCTTTTATGGTGCGAAGGCGTTATGTGATCAAAATCTTCCTGTCGCGAAACCGCTAGCATTCTGGACCTTGAGGCAAGGTTTTTTCAGCAAAAAAAGTTACTGCTTGCACAGTAAGCTACCTGATGGACAATCTGTAAAGCAATTGTTGAAGTCATCCCAGATAAACGACTTCAACTGCGACTTCCACGTCATGGCAGAAAAACTGGTTTTTATCATAAAGGGTATTCATGATGCTGGCTTGCGCCACGGCGATTTGCATACCGGCAACATCCACACCTATGCCTCCAAACCTACATCAAGACAAATACAAAACTTATCAGACCTGAACTTTTCCATAGTGGATTACGACAACTGTTCAGTCGCTAAGATAAAAATCCCTTGGGTTAAGAATATTTTCGACCTAAAAGATCTGAGCAGTCTAGTTATTCCAACAGTCCGTGACAATGACTTGCTTGAAATGTATTTCAGTGCTACGCCCTCCCTCTCCTCTATCAGAATCTTCAAATTTTGGAGAAAAGGTGGTGTAAATCTACGCCAAAAACTTGGGCTTCCTCCTAAAAGGGAAGACAGACACCTTGCACGTTGATTGAATATTCAGCCAGCTAACTCATGAGCGACAAAAAAAATATCCTGTTGCGAGGGCATGGGAAACTACATGCCGATATAAAAAAATATTTGTCAGATGACATTTCTGTCAAAGTCTGGATTGATAAAGGTAAATTTGTAAAACGCACGGGTGCAGAAATCACACATGACTTAGACGCGTTTTACAGGCAATTAAAAATTGACAGAAGAACCGGTGATTTACCCATCAACTATCAATATCGCAAGGAGTTCCTAAGTATCTATAGAAAATTGACCAAACATGCTAACACTTTCCTTTACATATACAGTCGAAAACCCACACTCAACGGAGAGAACAACTTCATGGATATGATGGATGCGTTCCACATATATATCCACTTTTTCATAGATCTACTGAAAACCAACAATATCCACTATGTTTTTTTCTCAACAGTACCTCACCATGCTGATTATGTACTTTATTGTGTAGCGAAAGAATTGAACATTAAGACTATTGGTTTTTTCCAATCCCAAGAGCCGGGCAAATCATTTATGTCAACTGACTTTGGTCAACTTGGTTCCCTAGGCAACTGTCCTGAAAATATCCAGCCAATTCCAATCGAGCACAAGGCACGGAAATCATATTTTTACTTAGAAAATTCCCCCAAATACCGTCCATTCATAAAAGTAATTTCTGCCCTATTATTCAGAAGAGATATAGACCTATTTTTTCATCGTGTAACGAACCTCAGGAAAGAGCGAAGATTCAGACACAATTATAACCACCTGATTACCTCCCAATTACCAAAGAAAAAGTTTGTGTACTTTCCCCTGCATCTACAGCCCGAATTGTCAACCATGACTTTTGGAGGGGAGTTTGTAGATCAAATGCTTGCCATTGAATGCTTAAGGGCATTGTTGCCAGATGAGTGGTGGATTGCTGTCAAAGAAAATCCGATACAAACGGCCTACGCAAGGGGCGAGTTGTTTTTTGCCAGGCTTGCTAAACTTCCGAACGTGGTCTACATAGGGAAAACAGTCGATACTTTTGAATTGATTGAAAACTCAGAGTTTTGTGCAACTGTTACTGGCACTGTGGGCCTTGAGGCATTGGCTTTTGGAAAGCGTGTATTAATCTTTGGCCAAGCTGTGTACAAAGATTTTCCAGGCGTAATTCAGTACCGAGATGGATTGACTCTTGATGACATAATGTCATTGAGTTTCTCACACTCTGAACTTGAACTTGCCCATGCAAAACAAATACACAACATGGTGAATCTTGTTGTAGACCCGAATTACATTCACCTTGTTGAGAATTTCTCTGCAGATGAGAATACTCAACTACTAGCAAATATCATCCACCAAGTCGTCCGGGAATAAACCGATACAATGGAAAGGCTTCTACAATGCTGACCTATTGCGTTCGCTGCATCATGCCAGCGACAAAGCCAGACCTTCACTTTAATGAGGATGGCGTGTGCTCTGCCTGCCAGAACTTCGAAGCCCGTTCTGAGATCGACTGGCAAGAACGTAAACGTGCTCTGGTGAGTATCCTTGAACAATACCGCGTTAAAAATGGTGGCAACTATGACTGTATTGTTCCCGTTAGTGGCGGAAAAGACAGTCATTTCCAAGTAATCAAGCTACTTGAACTCGGCTTTAATCCACTTTGTGTAACTGCAACCACTGATAGTCTCAGTGAAATTGGCCGGCGCAACATTGAAAATCTCAAGTCACTTGGAGTCGATTATCTTGAAGTCACGGTCAATCCACAGGTTCGTCGACGAATCAACAGGCTTGCCCTAACCCAGATCGGCGATATCTCATGGCCAGAGCACGTCACCATCTTTACCATCCCAGTTCGAATAGCTACGCAAGTGAATATTCCCCTGATCATTTGGGGTGAGAACTCTCAGAACGAATATGGGGGGCCTGTTACGGCAAGTGACGATCGCGTGCTGAATAGACGTTGGTTGGAAGAGTTTGGTGGGCTGCTAGGCTTACGGGTCTCCGATCTTATCGGACAGGCAGATATCAAGGCCAAGGACCTAATCCAATACCACTATCCAAGTGACGAGGACCTCCAGCGTGTTGGTGTGACTGGCTTGTTTCTTGGTTACTTTATACCTTGGGATGGCTACAAAAATGCACTACGTGCCCAAGGACACGGGTTCGAGACCTATGGCAAGTATGTTGAAGGCTCGCTTGCTAATTACGAGAATCTCGATAACTATCAGACAGGCATCCACGACTATTTCAAGTTTCTGAAATACGGATTTGGTCGGGCGACCGACATCGCTTGTATGCACATCCGAAGAGGCCGTCTGACCCGCGAAGAAGGGTTGACCTTGGCCCGCCTGCATGACGGTAAGTTCCCATGGGAATACCTCGGACGGCCGCTTGCCGAAATTTTAGCGGAGATTGATATGACAGTAGATGAATTTATCGATATCTGCGATCGTTTCACTAACAAGAAGCTGTTTCGAACAAACAACCGTGGCGAATTGATCCGAACCCCTGATGGCAACCTATCCAAGACCAACGATGATAACGAATGAATGATGTCGCCATTGTCGACTACGGCTTGTGCAACCTTGATTCAATAGCCCGTGCAGTGGAGCAGTGCGGTGGCCGTGCAAAAGTGACTGCCAATCCTGCAGATTTAAGTGCCGTAAACAGCATCATCCTGCCTGGGGTTGGCACTTTTGGTGACGCCATGCACAATCTTCGCGAGCGTGGACTGGATCAGGCACTTACTGAGCAGGTGATAGATGAGAAGATTCCTTTTCTGGGGATCTGTCTCGGCATGCACCTGATTGCAGCACGCGGCACTGAGCAAGGCGATCATGGCGGACTTGGTTGGATTGATGGTGAAGTCATCAGACTCAAGCAGCTAAGATCGGTTGAAAGGACTCTGCACATCGGCTGGAACGAAGTTCACTTCTGCCAGTCATCAAAACTGTTCGAGGGGGTACCTGAAAAGACCGATTTCTACTTTATGCACAGTTATCACTTTGCGTGCAAGGATCAGCATATAGTGGCGACAACTCCATATTGTGGCAAATTTACTTCAGCTGTCTGTGACGGACATATCTTAGGCGTACAGTTTCATCCAGAAAAAAGTCAGAAGGCAGGATTTCAAGTCCTGCGTAACTTCCTCGCACTCTAGAATATACATGCTCAAAACTCGCATTATGCCAACCCTATTGCACAAGGACGTCGGCCTTGTCAAAGGCAAGAGTTTCGACTCTTGGCGCCGGGTCGGATCAGCCATGCAGGCGATCAAAGTTTATAATATGCGAGAAGTCGACGAACTAGTGTTTCTCGATATAGCTGCAACGCCGGGGAAACGAGATCCGGATTACGAACTCATCGACGATCTCGCTGATGAATGCTTTATGCCACTCGCTGTAGGCGGCGGAATACGAACTGCTGATCATATCCGTCGCCTTCTTGCCGTTGGTGCAGACAAGGTATGCATCAACACTGTAGTTGTTGAGCAGCCAGAAATTGTTGAGGAGGTTGCCCGGCAATTTGGCTCCCAATGCATTACTGTATCAATCGATGCACGCATTGACTCGACTGGCCATTACCAAGTGGTCACACACTGTGGGCAGGCACCCGTCAGACTGGACCCAGTAGATCATGCCATGAATGTTGAAGCTCGAGGAGCTGGAGAGATCATTCTGACTTCAATCGACCGAGATGGGACTATGTTAGGATACGACCTGAACCTCACGAGGCAAGTGTCGGATGCTGTCACAATCCCTGTTATCGCATCAGGAGGTGCAGGAGGCTACCAGCACATGCTTGATGCATTGACAAAAGGTGGTGCTACCGCTTGTGCAGCAGCCAGCATATTTCATTTCACCGAGCAAACCCCGGCGGAAGCAAAGCGCTTTCTACATGAAAATGGTATTCCAGTCCGATCGACTTAAGCACGAGGTAGGCGACTGTGAATGACCGAGTTCTTGAGACGCCCCAAAGCTCCTTTTGGCGGGGCAAATTTGGTAACGTTTACACGGAACGCAATGAAGCCTCACCCGAGACCTTGAGTGCCCGCATCGCACTTTGGGGGCAGATCTTTGAGACAGTGGTGGGTGCTCCACCATGCAGTATTCTCGAAGTGGGTGCAAACTTGGGTGCAAACTTGCAAGCACTCAAATCGCTAACTTCTGCGGAGTTGTTTGCAGTTGAACCTAATGCCCATGCTCGTGCACAGCTTTTGGAAAACATAATCTTACCCTCTCACAATATCCATAACTGTCTTGCTCATGATATGGATTTTGCTGATGGTTCCATGGACCTGGTATTCACGAGCGGCGTTCTAATCCACATTCATCCTGACCATTTGCTGTCCTCCTGCCGTGAAATCTATAGAGTCACACGCCGATATATTGTCTGTATTGAGTATTTTTCTGATAAGCCAGAAGAAATTTCTTATCGAGGCCACGACGCCATGCTTTTCAAGCGCGATTTCGGAAGCTTCTGGATTGACAACTTTCCAGATCTAGAAACCAGGGGTTATGGATTCGTTTGGAAACGCATCACCGGACTGGACAATCTCACTTGGTGGGTCTTCGAAAAGCATAGCTGACGTTGTACGAAGAGCACGCCTTATCCTAGGCATGAAAAAATATCACATTAGCCTAACATCTGAAGAACAGGCTTTAGTCGATGAACTTGATTTTGAGGTTGGGTCTCATGATGCGTATCTGGCAAATAAAAAACCAATAGTTTCTTTAATGCATTCGTTAGTTGCACGCAATGCCATACCAGATCATCGTTGGAAGCATTGGACTGATCCTAAATACAATTTAAAAGGCAGGGTAAAAGCATCCAACAAAGAAATATTTGAACAAAATGGTAATAAAGGAAATGAAGCTTACGAAGATCCTTTATTTTTACATTACTATCTTCGTTACATACTGTACGGACCCGACTTGCCTGATGAGATTATCGAAGAGTTTGAGACGGCATTGGAAAATGAATTAATTCGTCCTGAGTGGTTTACATCAGGTGATTATGACCATGTGTGGAAAACTGCTCGTAAACTAGCCAGAACTCTTATACGTCAACATTATTTACACAAGCATGATGTAGCTGATGAATTTTGGAAACTGTGTCTTGAAATGGAATTCAGTGAGAGTGTTGCAGACTCTACTAGACAACAAATAATGAAGATAAAAACCTGAAATTAAGATCGATCAGATTTGACCCCTGTTAAGTTAAATGCATAGTCCCTAAACGATCATCTCACCTCCTTGTCAAAACCTCATACAGGGCAGATACCACCTCATCTTGTTGTTGCTCTCTAAGCTCTGGGTATAGTGGCAAACTGATTGCCTCGCGATAATATGATTCGGCAGCAGGAAAGTCTCCCTTACTAAATCCTTTCTGGCAGTAATATGGCTGAGTATGTAACGGAATGTAATGCAGGTTCACGCCAATGCCCGCACTGCGCAAAAAAGAAAAAACTTCCATATGACTTTCTTCATTTACTCGAATTACATACAAGTGAAAACTGCTTTGAGCATCCGGGTTATGCTGCAAAGGAGCTATAGGTAGTTCTGCTAATAGCTCATCGTAACGTGTCGCCAGTTGTCGGCGACAGGCCACAAACTCGTCAATACGTTTTAATTGGCTGCGTCCTAAAGCTGCATGGATATCAGTCATGCGATAGTTGAAACCCAAAGCAATCTGCTGGTAGTACCACATACCGTCAGGGGTATGCGTCATTTTTTCTGGATCACGGGTTATGCCGTGAGAACGCAAGAGATGCATTTTTTCAGACAAGCCTGCATCGTTTGTCAATGCCATACCACCTTCACCAGTAGTAATGGTCTTAATCGGATGAAAACTAAAAACTGTGATGTCGGAGTATTTGCATGAACCAATAGGATCCCCTAGGTACTTGCCACCTGCAGCATGCGCAGCATCTTCTATAACATGGAACCCGTACCGTTGAGCAAGTTTGCATATTGTCTGCATATCGCAGGACTGCCCAGCCAAGTGTACTGGTACCACAACCTTGGGCAAGCAGTTGTTTTTCTCGGCATGAGCCAACTTCTTCTCTAAGCATTCGATACTTAAGTTGCATGTACCAGGATCAATATCCACAAAATCTACTTTCGCACCACAATACAAAGCGCAGTTAGCTGAAGACACAAACGTGATAGGTGTAGTCCACAACCAGTCTTCCTGTCCTAAGCCAAGTGCCAAACATGCGATATGCAAAGCCGAAGTAGCACTATTCACAGCACAAGCATGTGTCACACCACAGTACTTTGCTACTTCACGTTCAAATTGGGGGACTTGTGGCCCTTGAGTCAGGAAGTCTGATGACAAAACTTCCTTAACTGCTTCAATATCTTCTTGCGAAATTGTTTGTTTGCCGTAAGAAATCAATTCGTTACCTATGAACTTTCTGAGGAAGATTGCTGCACAGTCCGAATCTGTTCAATCGTCAAAAAATCTGGATTACTCCCTGAGTTATACTCAAACCCCTGCCGCACTGGGCTCCCTGCTTCCTGCAACGTATTGATGGAAAAATCATTATCGCGATTAAAGAAAGTGATTGCGGGACAGATAACATAGTGGTCGTGAAACTCTATAGTCAGATGCGAATCATCGGCCGGGCACATGATCTCATGCAACTTCTCCCCAGGGCGAATACCAACAATCTTAGTTGGCATATCTTCTGCCATGGCTTTTGCTAAGTCAGTAATACGGATCGATGGAATTTTAGGCACAAAGATCTCACCGCCTTGCATTCTGTCAAAGCATTTCAGAACAAAATTCACTCCTTCGCTAAGAGTGATCCAAAACCGAGTCATGCGCTCGTCCGTGATTGGCAAATAGCCAGCACTTTTTTCGATCAAATTTCGGAAAAACGGCACCACAGAACCGCGTGAGCCTGCTACATTTCCATAACGCACTACAGAAAACCTTGTGGGGTGCGGACCTGTCACATTATTTGCTGATACAAACAATTTGTCAGAAACCAGTTTAGTAGCTCCGTACAGATTAATTGGATTTGCTGCCTTGTCGCTGGATAATGCAATCACTTGCTTGACCCCACAGCCCAATGCTGCCTGAATGACATTTTCTGCACCATGAACATTGGTTTTGATGCACTCCATTGGGTTGTACTCTGCAGCTGGAACCTGTTTAAGTGCAGCGGCATGCACTACTAAATCTACCCCTTCCATCGCCTGGGACAGTCTTGGAAGGTCTCGAACATCCCCAATAAACCAACGCAAACAGTCTTGATCATATTCCTGTCGCATTTCAAATTGCTTAAGCTCATCACGAGAAAAAACAATTAGCCTTGCAGGACGATATCGAGATAGTACTGTTTTAATGAATCGCTGACCAAAAGACCCGGTGCCGCCAGTTATCAATACGCACTTATTGTCAAACATTGTAACGTTCATCCATGATAAAAATTCTGGCTAATAGTACACGATCTAGCTTTACATATAAGCATCTGAACGTGATTGCCATGCGTACTTGTAGACCAAAATTCCTAGCACATTTTGTATTTTCCCCTGCCTGGACATGACCACAGCCAAGTAGCAAGTAGTCCAAAATCCTTTATAACTATGAAAGCTCAACCCTTTTTAATCTGTACAAAGGAGCCCTGAAATTGATATAAATTGAGTGCTCATGTATTTTTTATTGATCAGTGACCAGCAAGGCAATTCCAATATTCCGTAAGGAACAGTGCGCTGGTTATAAGTGGCATGTCAGTTTCGGTATACTCGTGTCAGAGATTGATCACAAACCCACGAACCATTTTGAAAATATTGTTCGTAAGATAACTGCCAAGCAAGGTGACAGCGACCTTGTTTGATTCTTCTCATCGACCTAGATCACCACTTCTACTTCAAGGTTGCGCCCTGGAATGAGCGAGACAGTTGCACTTATTCCTGCCCGGGGCGGTAGCAAGCGAATTTTTCGAAAAAACATACGTGTTTTCCAAGGGCGCCCGATTATTGCCTGGCCTATCGAGGTAGCTCAGAGTTCGAAATTATTCGACCGAATCATCGTATCAACAGACAATCACGATGTTGCAGAAATCGCACGTCAGGAAGGTGCAGAAATTCCATTTATCCGCCCACCTGAGCTAGCTGACGACAAGATTGGAGTGGTACCAGTTGTACAGCATGCGATTCAAGAACTGCAGAAAACTGGTGTCGCTATCTGCGAACTTTGCCTGATCTACGCAACGACGCCGTTTTTACGCAGTGCTGACCTAAAAAGAGGACAAGATATACTGCGTACAGAGAGTTGCAACTACGCCTTATCTGTAACAACATTTCCCTCTCCTGTTCAGCGCGCTTTCAAAAATACAAGGGATGGGCGGTTAGCCATGTTTCATCCAGAAAATTTCAATTCTCGATCCCAGGATCTGGAGCCGGCCTATCATGATGCAGCTCATTTCTGCTGGGGAACAGCCGAGGCTTGGATTAAAGATCTTTGTATATATGGTCCTGGTACGGTGCCTGTTGTTCTGCCACGTCACCTCGTTCAGGATATTGATACGGAAGAGGATTGGGAATCAGCAGAATGGATGTTCAGAGCACTTAAAAGTTGCGGAGAAATTTGATTGTTTTGGCTACACTTGTTTTGATCTAATTCAGCAAGAGATTTAAACCATGATTGAGTCGATAGATATTGAAGGACGCGCAATTGGCGTACATGAACCGACTCTTCTTATTGCGGAAATATCTGCTAACCATGACCAAGATCTAAACCAAGCTTTGACACTAATAGACATAGTTGCTGATGCAGGTTGGAATTGCGTAAAGCTACAAACATATGATGTAGAATCATTGACGCTGCGAAGCACTCACCCTTCTATGGAAATTGACCCAGTTTGGGGCACGAATAATCTTTATGATCTTTATAATTGTGCGCAGATGCCAATGGATTTTCATCAACCATTGTTCGAGCGCGCTAGGGAAAAGGGTTTACTTCCCTTCACTACGATTTACGATCCAAAAGACCTAGATTTTGTTCAGGGCCTAGGGTGCGCTCTTTATAAAATTGCCTCATTTGAGCTTACGTTTGACGATCTTCTAGCAGAAGTTGCCTCAACAGGTAAACCGATCATTCTTTCTACAGGAATGGCCAACCTGACAGAGATAGAACATGCACTTGCAATTTTAGAGAGTAATGGGAGTGGGCCGGTGATTCTACTGCACTGCTGCTCAGCCTACCCTGCACCAGTCGAATCAGTAAATCTGTCTGCAATGGATACCCTCCGGGACCACTTCAAACGTCTTGTAGGTTTTTCTGATCATACAATAGGTGCACAAGTTCCAATAATTGCTGCAGCCATGGGTGCAGTTGCAATTGAAAAACATGTAACAAATGACCCTCACCGGGTTGGCCCAGATCATCGATTCTCTAGCCCACCGGAGATTATGGCTGAAATAGCCCAAGGAGTCCGCACTGCACATCTAACCCGCGGAGCCGGTGTTAAGGACATACAGGAGGTAGAACAGGGCAATAAATTGATAGGACGTCGTTCAGCTTTTGCGTTACGTGATCTGCCTGTGGGTCACAAGATTGAGGAACGAGATTTTCGTTTTGTAAGACCATGTGCTGGAATCCCTGCGGAGTGCAAGACTAAACTTGTTGGCAAGCAACTTGTGAAAGCTGTGAAAGCTTATTGTCCGATCACATTTGAGGATATTGGATACTAAAATCAATCGTTCAAAGCTGAACCCTTTTGTATTTCATCCCTTAGCACTTGCAATTTGTATAGCAAAGACTGAACGGCTAGTAGTGCTAACTTGTTGATCAGATTATGAAGATTCGCATGGCAGGCATGGAGGACTCTCGAAATATCTGGAAATGGAGAAACGATCCCCATACTCGCAGGATGTCTGCAAATACCCAAAAAATAAGCTGGGAGGATCATTCAAAATGGTATGAAAATATCTTAGCCTCAAGGTCGAGTCTGATTTTTATCGGCACAGATGATACACCGCCTCATGCGATTGGAATGGTACGTTTTGACATTGATCCAAATAGCTCAAATGCCGAAGTTTCCATAAATCTTAACCCAAGCTGGCGGGGCAAAAATGTTTCCAAAACTTTATTGAAGTTAGCTATTGAAAAATTCAGGAGTGTACAAAAGACAAAAATTACAGCGACGATAAAGAAAGTAAACCTGGCTAGTATCAAATGCTTCGAAGAGTGTGGTTTTAAGCTCAGTGATGAAAATGAAACATATTTCTTGTACATACTTTGATCGTTCCGTACAAGCGGATTCGATCACCCATCGGAACGCACTTTTTCAAATGAATACGACACTTGAAATAGTTTCCCACCCATTTCTTTAACAGCATTTATCAGATCGTGGTTTTCGGGATTGAGATTGCAATAAAAATGACCTGGCCGAACAGAGGGGATCGCGGGCAGAGGTAAAAAGGTTTGGGTTACAAATTGTAAGATCTTGTCAGCATGACGAACGTATTCATCTTTCAAATTTATACCTATTGAGTTTTTATCTGTGAGGTAAAACGACCCCATTGGTTTTTTGTCTATGAAAACTACGTACCAACACAGGTAGGGGTATGATTGACAAAAGGCAGCATGTTCCTTTTTGGAGATCGACACCCGATGACTAATCGGGTATTTCCTTTTCAACAGAAGGTCATAGAGAATGTCTATGTGGTTGTACTGGTCAAATAATTCGCACTCTATGCTCAGTTCCCGATCAATTTCATAATGCTGTTCCATCAGTGCTTGTCCGGCCTCAACAAATCCCGGCTTCGATACCAGATTGATACAATATAAAGCATGATAAAAAGTGCTAACAGACTTTCTTTAACTTCCCCCGCTCGCACATCAAGCACAACCGGTATTTCTACATCTAAAATCTTGTAGATTTTCTCATGCCAACTCACTACTAGAGAAAATAAAGCAGCTGGCATGCATACATATGTAGGCCACAACCAGTAGTGCAATGATGATCTATCCAGTTGTCGCTTAGTAAAGAAAAAATACAGTGGCGCTAAAATCCCTCCGACTAGTGCCGCAACAGACAGTAGCGTTCGTGGAACCTGATCAAATAAAGGGCTGGTATTATGCAAGTTGGTCTCGCCTTGATCATTAAGGCTTTTCCAGTAATCAGAAGTTTCCCACCCAAAGATATGTTGTCCCCAGCTTATTTCTTCTCCTGAAAAATATATACAGCCAAGAATCAGCAGTACCATCCACCAGCGCATCCAACTATGGCCAAAGTCTCTGAAACCAAATAAGAACGTCATGCCAAAGAAAATTGCGATTAATAAAAAAACTACGGTCAGCACTTCAACCCAGCCATTTTCCCCGTACAGGTACAAATCAGCACCTGTTTCACCAATCCGCAAAAAATAGGGGACAAGAAAAACAGTCGCTGGGAGTGCCAACCAAATCAGCTTGTTTAGATCTCTTTTCAATTTTTTGTTCTTGCTATAAATAAACGTTAATGCTCTTCTGCTTATTCCTAACCTTTCAAGCCTTAATCTCTATTTAAAGCTCGAAAGACTGTCGAATCCAATGTCCTTCTTTTTCAAGTAGTGATTTTACTATTCCTTCAAAATGATCCATATAAGATATCTTCAGTTAATTGATCGAATTATGTATTTCTAACATAGCAGCAAAGTTAGAGATCATTTGATATCAGCGATGTGGGTGTTTACCGAAAATAAGTCATTCAAGCAGAGCATTCGGCGGTGAGAAATCCCATCCGGCCAAACCTTAAACCTAAACCTTCGCAAGTACCTTTACATCTTACTGTCTTGTATTTTCAGAAAGTGGAGTTCCCAGAATAACTACCTATCATCCAGACTCATCAAGTCCTCAACTCCATAGAGATTCTTTTCACACATATAGTCAATTAGATCGAGAATCCTTTTGCGTAGTTCGGGCCTATTTTCAGTATTCACATATTCTCGTTTCAGAATCTCCAGCAATTCATGGGCAAACACGTAACCAGTTTCTCGGCTAATAAGTTTTTCTCCAACTTCAATAACGATCTCAGTGACGTCACATGATGCTTTTTTTTAGAGCACGAATAAGAACTTCAAGGGAACCATCCTCAAATGCAGGCGACCGTATGAATACCTGTGCCAGACCTAAAAAGTACTGGAATTCCTCGCCTGACATGCCAAAGAATACACCTGCGGCCGCTTTCTTGACCTGAGTGTTCTCATGAAAAAAGAGGTTTTCAAGCTCTGGAATTGCTATGTTGCGAAACTCAGTCTCTGCAGCAAATTCACAAAGAACTTCTGCCCACAGCTTGGAGTAAAAATGTGATTGTTTATGGATATCTGGAAACATCTCCACTGAATTGCCGTGCCGCAATCTTTCTGCAAGTGCCCAGGAAACCCCAATGTGCTGTTGATTTCTATCCGGCGAGTTGATTAGTCTCCCCATTAACTCTACAGCGAGTCCAGGCAAGTCACGCTCAATATAGGGGAAAAGACGAATGCCAACATTTGTTGAGAGTGGTGATAGTGCAAAGATTTCGTCCTGCTTGCTAGTAACAGGCTTGGTAAGAAGACGCAGACATTCGCCGAACCGGGTTACGTCGAGATGGTACAGTGACGTAAGAGGGTAAACCATCATTACCCGCACGAATGCAAGAGGTTCAGCAGCAGCTTGTTGTTCGAGAAGACCCCAGACCCGAGCAACGTGCCTTGGGTTGCTCTCGTCGAACTGCAACAATGCCTCCCATGCAAGCCCACGAACTGAGTTGACTCCATTAGTGACAAGTGAATAATTTGCATGACCAAGATCATGGATAGAGAAAATCTCGTTCCACTGTTGAGGAAGGTCAGGTTGTAGTACTTCACGTGCCTCCCCATACTCAGCGTACCAAAGTAACATGTCAAAGATATCGTCATTCTGCAAACAATCTGGATGAAACTTGACGAAGTTTGCAATCTGCCATCCGAACGGCCGACCTTGGTGTGCATGCGCTGTCTGAAGTGCTGCAATGATCATTTCCTTGTCTAGGTGATCTGCATTAGCCAATCCTTGAAGCACGTGCCTACCATAAACAGGATTAACACTTTCAGGCAGCTCAAGAAAAAAATCTGCGAAACGGTTCGGATCAGACTTTGTACAACGCTCCAGTTCGCGGGCCAACTCCAGCGCTCCACCAACTGCTTCTGCTCCAGTCCTCAGTCCAACATCTTCAGAACTATATCTCCCGATTGCAGAAAGCCACTGTGTATCCGTCATCCTGGAAGTTGCATCAGATGGAATTGGCGAACCAACAAAATGAGCCTCATGACTGCGAGGGACTGGAACATTTTCGGCAGAAAACTTTCTTTCCAGTTCCATCAAGCGGTCCTTGCCCTTCGAGGACAGCACGCTGTGTCCGATTGTCTTCAACACACACCACTCGACATGTCCGGAACGTGCCAGGGTATTTAAGGCATGGCACCGTGACTCATGGCCCTTCTTATCATCAATTCCATGAGAATTTTTTTCAGCCCAATCGTGCTCCGGACGATATTGAAACACCCTGCTCTCGATATCCTGGACTGGTAGACACTGAGCCTCAATGACAGCCCGTGCTGCATCCGCAAAAGACTTCCACTCGGCGCCATCAAGGCCCGCTGAAAAAAGATTTGGTTCATCAAGCAAAGCAGAAAGGCGATATCCTAAAACGTTTGGATTTGCACTTATTGCTTCAAGGTGCAAATGCAGCAAAACCGCATGAGACGCCGGATCAAGTCGATCCAGGCAGGATTCCGCATCCGATGGTGATGTTTCTACAAGCTTTCGTAGAGCATTACGATACAGAGAAAATAATGCATTGGGGCCTCTCTTGGACCTCGACTCATAAAGGACGTAGATTGATGTAGAGTAGCCTGGAGAATTTTTACTTCGGGAAATTTGGACAGATTCATTCAAGGCAGGAATCATCCCGTCCAGAAATACACCAGGCGCTTTTTCTGCCAATTTCACCAGATCATGCACATCAATCTCTTTGATCCCCTCGTGGTTGAACGGGTGTTTGCTAAAATTATGCTTGAACCACTGCTCGAAAAGTCTTTGCAGGATTCCCGAGGATACCCGAGGCTCAAACCCACAAAGATCTGTCGAAAATTCAACCAAACGTCTCCACCTGTTTCCGATAGAGAAGTCAACGGAAGTGGAGCATGTGACATCAGACAACAAAGCGATCAGCGCCTTGTCTTCAGGAATCCGGCGCATGGAGCAAAACCACTCAAGGACCTGCTCGCTGTGTGTAGGATCGAGATCCACCCAATCCCTTATGAGTGCAGCAATGGGTTCTGGCCGCTTGTTGATGATGCGACTTAGCCATCCAAGCAAGTAACGCTTTCTTGGCTCTGCAGCTGTCCTGAGTATGTCGGAAAGCTCACCACTGTTGTTCAAAAGATCGAACCAGAGTTCCGATGTAAAAAGTGCCCTGCGCATCAGGATTGGAAACTCCTTCCCACCGTCGTCAAGAAGGCGAATGATTTCCAGCTCGTCCTGCATAGGGTTATCCAGAGTTGCCAACCACTGTGCAATTGCATGCTTGATATGTGATCTTATTCCGGGATCTGTCAAGACGATTTTTAAAGCCTCCAGATAACGAGACGTTTCCGTGTCTCGCATCAAGGTCAAGATCTGACGAGCCTGAGTACGCCGAAAAAGGTGCTGTTCAGTTGAGGTGAGGAAATTGACAATGTCTGTACCGGACTGAGCAAAGTTCTGAGCAAACACAAAATCGAAAAAGCTTTCGTGAAAGAATGATAAGCGTTCTTGCTCGACGACAATCAAGCCCTCCGACGCCAGCAAGTCTTTCGCGCCGTCGAAATTACCTAAGATGTGATCAGGTACGCTCAGCTCTTGGTTGTCACTCATCCGTTTGGCCATGAAAGCCAAAGGGGCTTGAACACTCCATCCGATATTATGATTCTGCAATAGGTCACGGGCCTTTTTCTTGACCAGTTCTTGGAACAGTTCAGTCCTGGTTGTGAAACTGAAATCTGTGCTGCCAATTTCAAGAAAGATGGAAAGATTGATGGGAAGACTCAGAAGTTCCTGCTGACTGTCTGTAAAGCTCTCTGCTGCAATCCCGCCATGCCTGAGAACTGGCACAACATCCCGTTCCCATGACAAACGCGGCACCTGCATCCGTATCGCTTCATCCTGTTGTTCAAAATCTCGATATCGATGATCATTTTCCAAGTCAAAAGTTCGACAAACCAGAATACATCTGACGTCAGCATATACTTGGGATTCCTCTACCAGATCAAACAATATGTCTTTAATAGCACCAGTTCGGCCTGAGACTTCACTGACTGCATCGATCTGATCGATGATCAAGATGGCAGCATTGTTTCCAGCTAGATTTGCAAGGACACTCACAGGGCTCTCGTATCTGCTCAAAACAGCATTACCCACTTCTTTACTTGATTTGCAGGAAAGGTAACGATCAATCCTGAAAGCAAGACAGGGGATAGCATGACTCTCCAGTTCAGTCATAACTCCTCGAATTACACCGGATTTGCCACTCCCTGCCTCTCCTGTCAGAAAGATCAGAGGTGGCCCGCTGGCGTCCTGCAAATACTCGAAAACCTTGCTAACTTCTGGCCGTATAATTGGTTGACCTGCGATGCCAAAGGGTATGTAGCTATTCAGGTATCTCCGGTTTGCAGCACCAATGTCCTCGCGATGCGTTGGATCAAGAGCTGCAGGGCGAAATGCAAAGGTACTTTTTTTACGAATCCATACCCGTGCAGCTTCTGTTGTGATTAATACATTCAGATTATTGACCAGATAATCTGACAGGGATGCATAGAGGTCTGAATCTCCCTTCAGCAGATGAGCACCATGCCAGGTAATTGCTTCATCTATTGACTGCTCGGACTCAGTCCGAAATTCACAACGGCATAGCCATCTAAATGTATCCTTTTTATCAGCATTCCATATTTTCGCTAAATCGCAAAATATCCTTTCATTTTCCTTAGAAACTGCATCCAAAAATTCATGCACATCGTTCGCTTGTCTGGCCTCGTTACTAAGTCCCCGTAATTGTCTGGCCGGATCCTGAGAGACAAAAATACACTTGGCAGTAAGATCGGTCGAAAGGCGCCTCTTGAAGGCATCCAGTACCCCTTCTCTTCCAAGCGCGTTTAGGGTCCAATTACTCCCCGAAGCATTACACTTAACCTGATGCCATTCCATATGACCTAATCTGCAGAGAGCAAATTCAAAACCACGAAACTCTTGTGGTGTGCCCTCATATCGTATTGAAGCTGCTTCGCCTGCAATGACACCGAGAAACATGCGCACCGTCCACTTACGCTCATACTCGTTGCCCAGCTTGTCAGAAATTCCGCCTGATACCATTTCCCTTAACCCTTACCTAAACCACTTAAAATAGATTGTGGAATATACTGGTCTTGTCATAGAAACCAGGTCGAGGCTCCCACACTATGCCTATCTGCGCGCTCATCACATACTAATGGCTATGGGAAAGTTGGGTATCGACTTTGCCCAACTGGATTTTCAGATAACGGTCCTGCTGGATCATAAGTGCTGCAATTGCATGCATGGGTTTTCTGATTTTCTTACTACTGACTGTGGCTGGAATATGAGCCAAGAAAACCGGAATTCACTATTACTTAAACAACACCGATCACTAGGGAAACTGCCAGATGCTCCCACTTGCACACAGGATTGATGCCACACAATAGAACTGTTGCCCAACTGGACTAAGGCGAAGAGAAGTCTCGATTATAATCAAGTTGCGCATCCACTCCGTCAAAGAAATGGACTACACCTGTCATCACATCTTTAATTTTGGTGAGGTCAACCGGGACATCGGGCAAAGGTATAACCATCCCCTTTTTATCGGTCGAGTAGCGAAAAGAAAATGACCCCTGATCAAGATTATGGAATTCCTTAACGATATGCTCGACCGCCTGCACCGCTTCGTTCTGGCCATCTGATCCTTGTTCCAGGATAACAGTCTTACAGACTCCCCATAGCATCCATAGGTCATGGTGCTTAGGAATTTCAGCAAACTGGTCATATCGACTAATGATGCATTTCATGGCCAGCTCAAGACCATGCCGGTAACAAAACAGAATCGGATAAACGAGTGTGTGTCGATCTAGGTTATCTCCACGCTCACACTGGTCGACAAGCGCTGTACCAGCATTAAAGTATCCATCCCAAATTAAAACATCCCGTTCAAACACGCGTTCGGCGAATGTGACCCCTTGTGGCAAGTCACCCACTGCGCCAAGCAAGCGATCGCCTTTCTTAGGCCAACGGAACTTCAACGGAATAAAGCTCTTTGGTTTGGCAAAAACTGAGGCAAACTTCTCCTCTTTCTCTTCCTTATTCTCGGAACTCATGATTTCATCGCCTTCACTTTTTCGAGTGCGTCTGCAAGATTGAGTGTGCCTGTCTGTCGTAGGATCTCCTCGGCATACCCTGCTGTCAGTGGCGTTTCTATACCAGCGTCCATAGCATTCTTCAGGTAGCTGATGCCATCCTTACCAGGCTTGGCCTCGGTCACACTATCGATAGCATACTGTGCAAGTATTTCTGGGGTCGGCTCATCAATCGTGGCACCGAGGCAAGTGTAGAGTACAACGTCAAGCCCGAATTGATTCTCAAGTTGCTCGACAATAACTTTGTCTGGCCCAGGATTGTTGCTGTGCTTGTAAGGTCGATCGCTTCCGACTTTATCGGTTTCACGCCGGTAGAGTCGGTGGGTTGCTTCGGTGACAGACGTATTGACAACAAATACCTGCGCACGTACATGCCCACCCTCAACATACGGCACAAGTGTCGGTGCTCCGCCACGCGTAGAGCTTGAGCGTGCGAATTCAACGTGAAAAGGCGTCATGACGCCTTTGATTTTCTGGACCTGAACTTCCTCTATCTCCCAATCAGGTTCGTTGATCAGCGATCCGTAAGCAAGAATACCGACAGTTTGTTTCATTTTCAGCGTATAAGATGGCTAAGGTGAATTTCAAAACGTGGCCATCACTGAAGCAGACATTCAGTATTTCCCAAAGCGATGATAGGCCTGATTATTTAATTGGCCCATCTCCAATTACAGAAGCTATACGATTTGTCAAATTCTCTCGTAGCTCCTCAGGTTCAGTCCAAACGATATGGTTGTATTGACGGGTATCAAAATGAATTGTGTCGAATGAATCCTGGTGGCATGTAAAGATTACCGTGACATTGAGACCATACGCAAACCCGGCCTCATAATAAACACTGCCTCGTACACCTTCATCACCGTGTGTGAAATCAGCGACAACAAATCGGGCTCTGCGTATTTCGGCAATGATCTCATCATCAATCTTGTTTACATGTTCGTGCTGGTCAATCCGTACTGGTTCATACCCTGCAGCACGGATCGCTGGCTCAAATCCACACTCCCAAGCTTTCTGCATGGAGTCATCAAACCACAGGGCAACGAAAGCCCTTGAAGAGATAGCATTGGTTGTCTCCAGTTCCGCCAATCTTGCATAGCCTCCCACTGTCAAAATACATGCTTTCTCAGGATTATTGACGCCAGTGATCTCAATCGCCCCATTTTGTTTTAGATAGCTGAGAAGAAAAACAAAGTCTTGTTCGCCTGTACACTCGGAACAGGCAAGAAGCTCGAAATAGGTATTTTCGAAGTCATTCAATTGGGCAGCTTCATAAACGCCGCCAAAGGCACGATAGTACACCTGTGCACCCAGTATTTCCGATCTGTGCGCCAGATACCTGAGGATACTGTCCGCGCGGTCAGAAATCCTTTTGTCTTTCCATTTTTCTGCCTTTCCGATTATGTCCAAATTGATTTCCGGACATGGATTCCCAAGTCGACGCTGCTCGACCAACCAGGTCGTAAGGCGAGCCTTGGTTTTATCATCACGTTTCCCCAAGGCAGCCTCTGCTGCCCCAGAAATAAAGTACTTACCACCTGCACGCGAGGAATCAACAAATCGCCCATCTAGGTTGACATTTATCTCGATGGCAGGGGTGCCCCAGATTGCACACCTTGAGTTCTTATTCATTGAAAAATCCTATCATTTTGCAATTCCGGTGCTTCAGCAATCAACGTCTCGTCCTCGTTGCTCCAGTAAATAATGGTTTCGTATTCGCACATAATCACCAATCTCCCACTTTGTATCTTAGGGTAACATTGCAAACCCGTGAATTCGGTAGAGTCCAGTCTTCTCAATTGCTTTTATAGGAAAACATTTAAGTATGGCAGAGTATGTGGAAATAGATGAATGTCATGATGTATTAGCATCTCTGGAACATTGCTCACTGAGCTTGAAGCAAACCCAACAATCTGACCGTGCATGGAAGTGGGTTGTCCTATCGCTCCATAGTGCCTTGCAGGGTGCAATGGTTTGCCATTTGTCCGGTACCGCCCTATTGGGTGCGCTAGAGAAAAAGAGTGCCGAGAAACAAGTTGAATGGGATGAGAGAGACCGGCGCGGTGAAATTCAATATGTACAAAAGGGCATCGACGAATTCGGTACTCCGATTATGCATATTAAAAACAAGAAAGATCGACCTCCTCAGGAGTTTGTTGCTAGCGCCGACAAACTATTCAGTAGGTTAAGTTGCTCATCCAAGCGAATTGAAAGCGCATGCGGAGAAATTCTTGAGATTACTGAAGGGCAAAAAATTGCATTCAGGCGATTACACAATCTACGTAATGAATTCTCTCATTTCAGACCTAAAGGTTGGAGTATAGAATTGAAATATATTGAGGACATCATTGAAGATATCCTGAATATTATTTGTTTGATTCTAGATGACCCATGGCCGTTCATGCACATGCCAGAAGAAACTATGGGTACCCTGCGTTCAACAATCGAAGAAATTCGTTCGTACCTCTCTCAGACCGCAACTTGAAAATGAATACAACGCAAGCAACAGCATCGGAAAGTGCTTGAACTCTTGACCGGGTAGAACAGAGTGACAGTAATTCTTATTACTTCTCAGACTTCGGAAACACTAGGTGTGTGAGCTGTATAATTAATCGCAAATATTCCTGTCACCTGCTGTCATTCATCAGAATTGCAGATAAAAATTGTTCATATCTAGAAATGCCAAAAAATATAAGATGACAGAGCCATGACGACTAGTACACTTGAGGACTAGAGATTTTTTTGTTGTACTTGGATTCCATGAACTCGAAAAATTCACTAGGTTGAAACTCATTGTTTTCTACCTTGTTCGTGAATTCTTCAAAGTCATTGAACAAGTTCTTATTGCGTAGCACTTCGACCGGCTGCTGCTTCATTTTCTGAAAAGCTTTTTTCCATTTTTTCGCGCTTTTCCTAAGTCTGAAAAATGAAAGATCAAGGTTCGTTCTGATATCTTCACGTGAGAGAGCGATTAATTCCTCGCTTCCATGTTCATCTTCAACTTGCGGGAAACATCTGAGGTTTACCTTCTCCTTCTTGCGAAATCTGGATGCTTTTCGATGTAATGCATTAACATCTAATTCTTGATCATGAAAATACACGCAATTTAAAGCAGAGCACATCTGAAGAGTATTGATTTCATAGATATCACTATCAAGATCGACATCTACAATTACGGAACGTCGGTTTCCGACCGAATACACGTCAGCATCGAAAAAGACAAGGACTGCATCTGGTCCAATTGGGAAAAAAATTTGTAACCCCTTTTGAGACATACCACAATAGCTTCCTTTCCTTCTGTCCCCGAAGGAAAACAGCTGGTTGTACAGCACGACCGGATTGTCCGAAGTAACGAACTCGGTACCGGTTCTGTTAACCAACAACTTGCAGCTGAGGTCCAGAAGTAGTGGGTACATCTGTGTAGCAATCCCAAGAGGAAGCAATACGGAATCTTGAATGCCGATTTTGAATTGATCTATATCTTTTCCCATAGATTGTGCCTGTTCATGGTGCAAATGCTTTTCAAACTTGTCATACATTTCGTCTGCAGCGCTGGCAGAGTGCTTTGTTCGTCCAAGCTGCATTAGTACATACAACATAATAATGAAGTGTTCTTGGGAGCCGTATGGAGGCAAAGCTTTGCGTGTTATTACCTGATCCAGAATTTTTGACATCTCACTTTCAACGTGGCCAAGTGCTTTCTCTATGTCAGGCTGCTTGCCATAGAAATAGTTTTCGTAACACTGGTTCCTAAGCTTTTCAGAGCAAATATTCTTTTCAAGCTGGATATGCCAGATATTGATGCTGGTCCCGTCGGACGAAAATCTCTTCAGATAGAAACGGGGCACATAGTGCTGTTTTTTGTTTTGTGGCATTCCAATGTATTCACTTTGTTAGCAATGAGTTGTCGATTCCGTGGAAGATCGATCCGGCTGCAACCAGATTACTTAGCGCGGAGATTTGGCCATAGTTTATTCTGGCATTCGAGGTTCCGGTCATGACTATTTCAGTCCCAGGCCTCTGAGCCAGGCGTCGACCTGTCCAAAGGCATCCTGCTGCCATTGGTCTGCCGTGCGGTCGCCAAGCAGGTCGGAACCCTCAACGAACATTCTCACGCTCGACGGCCCAAAATCTTCGACATTCCGAAACTTGTCACCGATAGAACGGTATCCTTGGAGGGCTGACTCGACATCGAGAAGTGGCCGGGTTGCTTCGACGAGGGCGTCAATTCCCTCCGGGAAGTTCCTCACGGAGTAGTAAATGTCGTAGGCATCCTTGCGTTTCAGACGGTTGGCGATGGCGTAACCCTTCATAGCGAGAAGGGCCGGGATCGATGCTACCGCGATGTTGACGCGATTTCGGGCACCGTCCGGCATGTGGCCCTCGATAGCGACCATTTGATAGAAGTTGAGCGCCAGATCTGCACCGTCCGCACGCTGGACGGCAAATTGGCTGATCAGCGGCGGCGTATTCCTTGTGATCTCGGCGTCGCGCGGCATCAAGAAATCGACGACGACGTCAATGTCGGGCCCGTCATCACCAGCCGGGACGGTCCGTACTAGCTGAAAGCGCCGCAAATTGTCTCGTTGAAGGTAACCGTGTTCCTGGAGAGCTTCGACGAGCCGAGCGTATTCACCGTCACCCAAAGCAGCCGGATCAAGGCCGAGGTCAACGTCGACGGTGCCGACGTGCTGCATCTCGGCTTCGCCCAGCAACAGCCAGGGAACAGCGCCGCCGATGACTGCAAACTTGCCTCTGAAGCTGCCAAGGATCTGGCCGATCTCGATGAGTACGGACTTGACCGCGGCTGTCGTCCGGTCATCGTACTCACCAGCAGCCTGCAGCTCCCTCACAACCATGAAAAACACTTCGTGGCCAGATAGTCGGCAGCTTCTCGACCCCGGTCGTTGCTATTCCACAGATCGAGGTAGGTGACCACCGGATTTGTGCAGTAGATACCCGGCGCCGGCTGGACGGCGTCTTCAAACAGAGTCTCATCTTTGAGGATGCGAAGAATCACGTTGGCGCCTTGGGTGGCATGAGTCAGTTGCAGCGTTTCTTGCAGTATCTGCGCACCGGGTTCGTCTGCGTAGAAGCTCTGCGTGCCGCCTCGGACGTATGGCGCAATCCACTGGGCAGCCGAGTTTAATGCGCAGATTACACGCGGGGGTTGCGGTCCCGGGTTCAGGCTTCCCGACAGGCGATTGCGCAGCTGGTCCCCGTGAAGACTTGTGTATCCGCTGATGTGATGACCGGCGGGTTGACGGTAGTTTTCGCGCCAAGACTTCAGCAGCGCATCCGGCTGGACAAGGACGAGACCGTCGTCTCGTATTTCGACCCATTCCTGGTTGAGCAGCGCTTGGCGAACATTGCTTACGTGCCCGAGACTGGAGTTGGCTACCTTAGCCAAGTCCGTGACGCGCCATGCGCGGTCCGGGTCGCGCAGGAGAACTCGCAGGATTGCACCTGCCCTCGGAGTGAACAATGACCGCTGGGCGCGGATTTCAGACTTCGGTCTGTCAGGGACGGATCGCTCGATATAGACGGAGCCGAAAGCAAGCTGGGCGTTGCCGTAGAAGTCGAGGTAGGCGACATTGTGATCGAGGCAGATGGAGCGCGACATCGGAGACAAATAGGGGCTCACCAGCATCGGAATGAACTGCCCGGTGTCGTCCTGGTGTTCGGATCGATGGAAATGCGCGATGTAGCTCTCAAGCTGATAGACCGCAGAACGGGCAAAGCGCGGCGCTCCATTTGACTTGATCTCCATGAGGAGCGCATAGCGATTTCCATCGTGATCTATATCGATCCTGGCATCGAGCCGGTAGCCAGCTTCAAGACGCTGCTCGTGGCGAACGCCAATGATCTGTATGTTCGGGACATGCTCAAGGAGGGCGCGCACCTCGTCCACCATCGCACTCTCTACCGATTTCTCTGTTTCAAGTACTTTCACCATTTGGTGAAAGTATACTTATTGGTGAAATAAGTCAAGGGGGTTACAGTCAATTGCTGATGTGTGTAGCTCGGAAAATCAGAGCTTCGTCTGCCCTCAACTTCAATGTTATGGGGCTCTACCCAGTATGATTCAACAATCCTCCTGATAGTCAGGCACTCTGAATGGAATCGATAATCGAGGTTGTCGAACAGCCTTCCACGTAGGGCGAGATGACAACTTCACCTCCGTAGCTGCTGACCAGTTCGTATTCGGCCAGTTTCTCCTTTTCATAATCGCCACCCTTGACGTAAACATCGGGTTTCAGTTCCTCGATCAGTGATAAAGGCGTGTCTTCGGAGAAGGGGATGAGCCAGTCGATGCAGCTTAACTCCTCAAGCACCTCGATGCGGTTTTGCAAACTGCACACAGGACGACTGTCCCCTTTGATGCTCTTTACCGAAGTATCGTCATTGATAGCCACGATCAGGCAGTCACCCCTGGACTTGGCATCGCGCAGGCAAGCGATATGGCCACGGTGGATCAGGTCGAAACATCCGTTGGTGAACACGACTTTTTCATTATTGCGTCTCAAAACGGCCACCACCCGCTTCAATTCGTCAAGGTCAGCGACCCGTTTCCCTCTGCTGGCCGCAGCCTGCAAACTGAAATCCAGCTCCTCCGTCGTCACAGCCACGGTGCCCAGCTTGCTTACCGCAACCCCCGCTCCAAGATTCGCGATTTTCACTGCATCTGCAATTGAGTAGTCGGCGGATACGGCCGAGGCGAACAGGCCCACTACGGTGTCTCCGGCTCCTGTGACATCGTAGACCTCCCTGGCCTGCGTAGGAAAGTGCCTGGCAGGCTGCCCTTGCATGAACAAGGACATGCCATGTTCACTTCGCGTGACAAGCAAGGCATCAAGATTCAGTTCCTTGCACATCCCGAGCGCCCTGTTCTCAAGCTCTTCCTCATCCGGGCATTCACCGGCAACTTGCCTGAACTCCTGGTAGTTCGGGGTAATGATGCTTGCATTCTTGTACTTGTCAAAGCAGGCCCCTTTCGGATCTACAATGATCCGCTTGCCGACCTTGCGCGCGGCTTCGATGATGCGCTCGACCCCTGCCACTGCCCCCTTGTCATAATCCGAGATCACGATGGTTTCGTGCCCGGAAATCTGCTGTTCGCACACTTCCAGAACCTCGGTGTTGTCAGTCTCCCCATGGCTGTTTTCATGGTCCAGCCTGAGCAGTTGCTGGTTGCGGCTGACAACACGCAATTTGGTGGACGTTCGGTAGTCCTCCTTGCGTATGATTTTTGTATGGATGTTCGTGGCATCCAGCAATTCCAGCAACCTGTCGCCATTTTCGTCGCGCCCGACCATCCCGATCAGGGTCACGTCGGCTCCCACGCTGATGGCGTTGGCCGCCACATTGGCCGCACCGCCCAACCGGTTTTCCATGTCTTCGATATTGATGACCGGGACGGGGGCTTCAGGAGATATGCGACTGGTCTCACCCAGCCAGTACTGGTCCAGCATGACATCCCCGATGACCAGGATCTTGGCCTTTGCAAGATTGTCCAGGTTCACGGGGCTTGACTCAGTGGTACGCGGGTGCAGATCGCATCAACGACAGGCAGGCTTGTTTTTGACGCCGCTTCAAAACCTGTCTACACGTAGGCAAGCCAGTCACTGGACAACTCGCTTTTGCCACGCGCCAGATCAAAAAACATGGTCTGCAGTTTCTGGGTGACCGGACCCGGCTTGCCTTCCCCGATCGTGCGGTTGTCAAGTTCCCGTATCGGTGTGACTTCTGCGGCGGTGCCGGTGAAAAAGGCCTCATCGGCGATATACACCTCATCCCGTGTAATGCGTTTTTCCACCAAGGGAATGTCAACCGACTGGGCCAGTGCAATCACGGTATTGCGGGTGATGCCATCGAGCACCGAGGTCAGTTCCGGAGTGAACAGCGTACCCTCCTTGACGATGAAGATGTTCTCGCCGCTGCCCTCCGCCACGAAACCGTCAACATCCAGCAACAGGGCCTCGTCATAGCCATCCTGCAACGCCTCATTCAAAGCCAGCATGGAGTTGATGTAGTTGCCGTTCACCTTGGCACGGCACATGGCAACGTTGACATGGTGCCTCGAATAGGACGAAGTCTTGACACGAATTCCGTTTTTCATCTTCTCTTTGCCGAAATAGGCATCCCACTCCCAGCCGGCAACGATGCAATGGACCTTCAGATTGTCGGCCCTCAGGCCCATATCCTCAGGGCCATAAAAGCACATCGGTCGGATATACCCGTAGCGCATGTTGTTTTTCCGAACGGTGTCCAGTTGCGCCTGGCTGATCTGCTGCGGACTGTAAGGCAGCGGCATGCTGATGATTTTTGCGGAATTGAACAGTCTGCTGGTGTGGTCACGGAGGCGAAAGATGGCCGTTCCCTGGTCGGTCTGGTAGGCACGAACTCCCTCGAATACCCCGCCGCCGTAGTGAAGTGTGTGAGTCAGTACATGCGTGTTGGCTTCCTGCCACGGTACAAACTCTCCGTTGTACCAGATGAACCCCTCCCTATCAGACATCGACATCGCTACCGGACTCCCTCAGATCAAATGGCCGTTTAGTGTAACAGACTTGTCCAATAGTTTTGTATGACGGACCGCTCCTCGGCAAACATGTCGGCCGCTACGGTTTCCGGCAATAATTGCAGGCTCAGCTGGTGAAGATGCTTGCGGTATGCAATGTAAATTTCCTTGAGTTCGTTGACCGATTCGGGCGTGATCAGACCGGCCTTTGCGCACGCATCCAGAATCCTGACATTGTCCGTATGCACACAAATCTCGTTGTGCTGGTTTGCATAGCTGAGTACGTAGAACTGCACGATAAATTCGATATCGACAATCCCTCCTCGGTCTTTCTTGAGGCTGAACCGCGTTCCATCCCTGGCAGGGTGACTCGCCACTATCTTGTCGCGCATTTCTATGACCGAGTTTCGGACCTCATCGATGTCTCGTGCCTGGCAAAGCAGGTCTTTTCTTAACGCCTGAAAGTTGTCCGCCAGACTCTTGCTTGCGGTAACCGGCCTGGCGCGAATCAGCGCCTGGTGTTCCCACAGCCAGGCCTTGCCCCTCAGGTAATCCTCATAGGTTTCCAGGGAACAGACCATAGCTCCGGACTGGCCGTACGGCCTGAGCCTCGTGTCGATATCGAAAACCTTGCCGGATGCCGTGGTCGTCGTCAGCAGATGGATGGTGCGCTGCACCACCCGGGTAAAGAAAACCGTGTTCTTCAGTGCATGCTCGCCACGGGTTTCACCTGATTCATCGACACCGTCATGTACAAAAACCACATCAAGATCGGAGCCGTACCCGAGTTCCAGACCGCCCAGCTTGCCATATTCGATGATCAACAGCTCCGGGGCTGTGGCCTGACCCTCAGCGATGCACGTCGGCTCGCCATGCTTGTCTGCCAGGTCCTGGTAGGCCTTTCGGACCGCACTCTTGAGACAGGTATCCGCCAGCCAGGACAGGTGATCGCTGACCCGCATGATGGGGTAGTTCGTGACGATATCTGCAGCGGCGATTCGCAACACCTGGGCATGTTTGAATTCACGCAGGCGTTCCATGTAGGCCTCGAGATTGGTCCCAGAAGCATCGATCAGCATCTGCAGTTGCTCAAGCACCTGCATCTGGTACTGCATCTCCTCAAGATCCGGGGGATCATAGTTGTCGGTATGCAGCAACTCATCCAGCAGCAGCGGATGCGCGGCGATGTACTGGGCTACCCATTGACTGGCCTCGATCAGCTTGAGCAGCTTGGCCAGTTTGCCCTGGTTCTCGCTCAGCAGGGCAATATAGGTGGAGCGCTGCACGATCTTGGAGAGGATTCTCAGGAAACGGGTCAGGATCAGGGTGGTCTGGGAGTGGCTGGAAAGATTCCTCAAGAAGATCGGGAAAAACCGCTCCAGCCGTTGTTCTGCCACGGGCTCGATCTGGCGCACCGATTCCTCGAACCCCCGCAAACGACGGTAAATGTCCTTGGCATCCTCATCAAAGTGCTTGGTCAGGATTTCCATGCACAGGGGCTCATCCTGGAGTTGCGGCCAAACCAACGCCAGATCGCCAAAATCCTTTCCGAGATCTTCGGGCCCCACGTGCTCGTCCAGCAGCAAGGCATGGAATATCTTGCTGACTTTTGCCGTGCGGTCCAGGTACTCGCCGTACAATGCATCCCAGGATTCAAAGCCCATGGCATAGGCATACTGCCCGCGCTCCGGATCCTTGGCCGGCAGACTGTACATCTGCTGATCTTCACGCATCTGCAGACAGTTTTCCGCCCGCCTCAGGAACAGGTAGGCACTGCGCAACTCGGTCACACTTTCACCGGACAGCTTGCCAGTCCCTCCCAGGTAGGCCAGCGCCTCAAGGGTTGAGCGCATTCGAAGGTCGGGGTCCCGACCCCCGTATATCAGCTGGAACATCTGGGCGACGAATTCGATTTCACGGATGCCGCCCTGCCCGATTTTCAGGTTATCCCGGTTCGTCGCCTGACCCGCCTTGCGATCGACCATGGATTTCATTTCACGCAAGGACTGCATCACGCCATAGTCATGATAGCGGCGATACATGAACGGGCTGACATCCTGAAGAAACTGTTCCCCGATCTCCGTGTTGCCCGCAATGGCGCGTGCCCGGATCCAGGCATACCGTTCCCAGTCACGCCCGGTGGTTTGAAAGTACTGGTCGATCCCGGAAAGGCTCGGCACCAGCGCACCGGAATTGCCGAACGGCCTCAGCCGCGTATCGACACGAAAGACAAATCCGTCCTGGGTTTGCTGCGAAAGCACCTTGATCAGAAGCTGAACGAGCTTCAGGTAGAAGCTGCCGGCCTTGGCACGCTCATCCTGCGAGTGGGCAGGATCGTCCACATAGGCGAAAACCAGGTCCACATCCGAAGAAAAATTAAGTTCGCCGCCACCGAGCTTGCCCAGTGCAAAGACCACGATGTCATTGGACATGGACTGTTCAAACTGACCCGCGTGAGGGCGTGACTTCAGCCACTCAAAGCACCATGAAAGCGTCCGGTCGATACAGATCTGCGCGTAGGTACTGAGCTCAGACAAGGTCTGCTGCACGCTCGCGTACTGCTGCAGGTCCCGCCATGCGATACGGACATAAGCGCGGCTTCTTGAGCCACGCAGGATCTGCTGCAAATGCTCAATGCCCGTGGCCTCGCAGAGCTCGGACTCCAGTTTCCCGGCGTACTGTGCGAAATCGTAATCCGCGTGCAACTGCCCTTGCGAGAGCAGCTGCTCCAGCCACTGCGGCTGGCTCAGGCAGACCCGCCGAATGAACGGGCTGGCATGCCAGATGGACAGGATCTCGTCCCTGGAATTTTCAATCGATGCGTCCCCGGTTTGGGCGACCAGCATCTCGAATTCCTGTACGAGTCTGGGAAGCAGGGGTTCAGGTAAGAATCTGGGCATGGCTGCAAAATATATACGAAAGCCTCAGCGAAAAAAGTGGTGCGTTATCACCGACCTGCGAAATTAGGTATTCTAAATGCTAATGAGAATAGCTATTATAATTGTATACTTGTACCACGGCTCCCAACTTCGAAAAGGGCTTCCCATGAAAATCCGAAGCTTGTCCAGCGTGCAGTTTGCACTTGGCGTCTGTCTGTGTCTATCCGCTTCATTGCTCAGTGCTGCGGAGGTCAACGTGTACTCCGCCAGAAAAGAAAACCTGATTAAACCCCTGCTGAGCGAGTTTGCCAATCGTACCGATATTCAGGTCAACCTGATCACGGGAAAGGCAGATGCCCTGCTGCAACGCATCGTCAGCGAAGGCGAACACTCTCCCGCCGATGTCCTGATCACTGTGGATGCGGGTCGTTTGTACCGTGCCCAGCAGGCCGAGGTGTTACAACCGGTGGACTCGAAGATTCTCAGAGACTCCATTCCCGAACAGTACCGTGAGCCCGAGGGCTACTGGTTTGCGCTTTCCCTGAGGGCCCGCCCGATCCTGTATGCCGGTGACCGCGTCCAGCCCGAAGAACTGTCGACCTACGAGGCCCTGAGCGACCCGCACTGGCTAAAGAAAATCTGCATTCGTTCCTCGAACAACATCTACAACCAGTCCCTGGTCGCATCCCTGCTGGCACATCTGGGAGAGAAGGACACACTGCGCTGGTCCCAGGGCCTGGTCGGGAATTTAGCCCGGCCCCCGCAAGGTGGGGACCGCGATCAGATCCGGGCGGTGGCCGCAGGACAGTGCGACCTTGCGGTTGCCAACAGCTATTACCTCGGCAAAATGCTCGCCTCCAAAGATCCTGCACAGCGACAGGCCGCTGAAAAAGTAAAAATATTCTGGCCCAATCAGGAGGGGCGTGGGGTGCACGTCAATATCAGTGGCGGTGCGGTTACCAAATACTCAAAAAACAAGGCATCCGCCATCAAACTCCTGGAATTCCTTGCAAGCGATGATGCACAGCAGTGGTATGCAAAAACCAATTTCGAGTACCCGGTAAAACCCGGCATACGGCCCAGCAAGTTGCTCGAAAACTGGGGCCAATTCAAGGCGGACTCTCTGAACCTCCATCGGCTCGGTGAGCTCAACGCAAATGCGGTGATGATCATGGACCGCGCCGGGTGGAAATAGATGCAGACAAGCACCGCAATGGGTACAGAAAATGAAGCGCTGGCTCCATTGGGCTTTTTCCGGCGGTTCCTGCAACAGAAAAGCAATCTTGGCTGGCTGTTTTTTGCGGTAGGTACTGCCTTGTTGCTGAGTATCCCGGTGGTCACGGTGCTCTACTCGGTTCTATTACCGACCAGCGACATCTGGTCACATCTGAGGTCCACTGTCCTTGCAGACTATTCCTTGAATTCCCTGGTGCTGGCTACCGGTGTCTGTATCGGCACATCCCTGATCGGCATTTCCACCGCCTGGCTGTGCAGCGCCTACAGTTTTCCTGGCAGAAAACTTTTCAGCTGGGCATTGCTGTTACCGCTTGCATTTCCTCCATACATCATTGCCTATACCTACACCGGCATGCTCGATTATTCAGGTCCCGTGCAGACTTTGATGCGCAACCTCTTCGACTGGAGGTACGGAGACTACTGGTTTCCCGAAATTCGATCCGTCGCAGGCGCCATCATCATGATCTCCCTGGTGCTGTACCCCTACGTTTATCTGCTACTGAGAACCGCATTTTCCGAGCAGTCCTCGAGTTTGCGTGAAGCCAGCCACATGTTCGGCGTGGGGCCCTATAAAACCCTTTTCACAATTATCCTGCCTATGGCGCGTCCTGCCCTTGTTGCAGGACTCACCCTGGTCGTCATGGAAACGCTGGCCGATTACGGAACGGTTCACTATTTTGGCGTGCCGACGTTCACTACGGGCATTCTTCGCACCTGGTTTGGTCTTGACGACCTGGTTGCGGCCACCCAGTTGGCCAGTCTGTTGCTGCTTTGCGTGTTCGCGGTAATCCTGGCAGAGCGTTATTCGCGAAAAGCGGTTCACTATCAAAACCCCGCCAAAGTACAAAAAGGCTGGCGCTATCCGCTGTCGGGAGTCAAGGCCATTGCAGCGATCGTCATTTGCAGCCTCCCCGTTCTCCTCGGTTTCATTGTTCCGGCGCTTCAGCTCGGTGCCTGGACACTCAGGACAGCACCCGAAATCATTGACCGTTCTTTCTTGGCACTGATCTTCAATACAGTGCAGCTTGCCGTCATCGTGACCCTGATAATCATCACAGCATCCGCCGTACTGGCTTATGGAAAGCGTGTCGGCACACATTTTTCCATTCCCTACACCGTGAATCTCAGCGCAATGGGCTACGCGGTGCCGGGGGTGATCATCGCGGTGGGCGTACTGTTGCCCTTTGCATGGCTGGATCATGCGCTGGATGGGTGGCTGCAGCGAAACCTCGGAATCTCCTCCGGCCTGATTCTGACCGGCACCCTGGTATCCCTGGCATTCGCCCACGTGGTGCGCTTCATGGCCATCGGGCTGAACTCGGTGGACGCCAGTCTGGCAAAAATCCACCGCAGCATCGATGACGCTGCACAGCTATTGGGACGCAAGACCTTCGACCGCTTTGCCAGCATTCACCTTCCCATGATCCGGGGCGGCATACTCACGGCGGCATTGCTGGTATTCGTCGAGGTCACCAAGGAGCTTCCGGCCACCCTCGTATTGCGTCCGTTCGACTTCAACACCCTTGCGGTACGCACGTACGAGCTGGCTTCCGACGAACGCCTGGCAGATGCCTCAAGCAGCGCACTGCTGATCGTAGCCATCAGTGTTTTGCCCATTCTGATCCTGAACCGCTCGATCATACAAAGTGGAGTCATCCATGGCGCCCAGACTTGAAGTACGCGACGTCAGCCTGAAGCTGCATAACAAAAACACTTTGCAAAATGTTTCCTTGCAGCTTGAGCCGGGGTGTATTGCTTCCATACTGGGGCCAAGTGGTTGCGGCAAAACCACGCTGCTGCGTGCCCTTGCAGGATTCCAGCCGATTGTCAGTGGCGAGATCTACGTGCATGAAAGGCTTTTCAGCAAGGCACAGTTCACCCTTGCCCCGGAGAAAAGGCATATCAGCATGATGTTCCAGGATCTTGCATTATTCCCGCATCTGACGGTTCGGCAGAACATATGCTTTGGCCTCAAGTCACTGAATGAAAGTGACCAGATGACGCGCGCACGCGAGGTGCTCGAACTGATCGAGCTGGAGCACAAGGGGGAAAAGTACCCGCACCAGCTGTCCACCGGACAGCAGCAGAGAGTCGCGCT
The DNA here is from genome assembly GCA_965220895.1 of Gammaproteobacteria bacterium. Classification (GTDB taxonomy): domain Bacteria; phylum Pseudomonadota; class Gammaproteobacteria; order UBA4575; family UBA4575; genus WTFY01. Next base: position 1,407,096 of record OZ244850.1, on the reverse strand, counting down.
GGCACGGGCCCTGGCACCCAAGCCGGAGATCCTGTTGCTTGATGAACCCTTCTCGAACCTCGATCCAGACCTGCGTGAACAGGTCGCAACCGGGGTGCGCAAGATCCTCAAGCATGAGAACGCCACTGCGATACTGGTGACGCATGACCAGAACGAGGCCTTCGCCATGGCCGATGAGATCGGTGTCATGGCAAGGGGCCGCATTGAGCAGTGGGACAGCGCCTACAACATCTATCACCAGCCCCGTACCCGTTTCGTGGCCGATTTTATCGGCCTCGGCAGCATGCTTCCGGCCAGGGTCCTTGACGCGCATACGCTGGATACCGAGTTTGGCCCGCTGCGGGGGAATCTGGATTCCTCTTTTGCTTGCGGTGAGGAAGTGGACTTACTGGTGCGACCGGACGATATTCCCCATGATGACAGCAGCCCCATTACTGCACTGGTTGAAGAAAAGCGTTTCCGTGGTGCCGAATTCCTGTACAAGCTTCGCCTGCAAAGTGGAAATTCCGTACTGTGCTACGCCTCCAGCCACCACGACCACCAGATCGGAGAGCCGATCGGAATCAATGTGGACATTGAACATCTGGTCGTCTTTGCCCGCCAGTCTCCCCCGCCTTCAGGCAAGTCGCCTTAGGGCCAACCCCAGTCAGCCGATACCTCCTGGGATGAATCGACTGGCACCCAGATGAGTACACAAAACTTTGCATTCCAGTCGCGTAACCGCTATAAAAAGCCGAAAATGCCACAGAGATTACACGAGCGTGGCAGGACTTCTTTTTTGATGTCATCCTCCCCGGATGGCTGCAAGTAGCAGGTAACCGGCTTGACCAAACACAAACAGTCACGAAACCATTCTTCCATCATCGTGGATGGGGTGGAGCGCGCACCGAGCCGCGCCATGCTGCGGGCCGTAGGCTTCAGGGACGATGATTTTTCGAAAGAGCAGATCGGCATCGCATCCACCTGGAGCATGGTGACGCCCTGCAACATGCACATCAATACACTGGCCGATGAAGCAGCCCAAGGTGCTGATCAGGCCGGTGGCAAAGCCGTGATCTTCAACACCATCACCGTCTCTGACGGGATTTCCATGGGCACGGAAGGCATGAAATATTCCCTGGTTTCCAGGGAGGTCATTGCTGACTCCATCGAGACAGTGGTGGGCTGTGAGGGATTTGACGGCGTGGTCACCATTGGCGGCTGCGACAAAAACATGCCCGGCTGCCTGATTGCCATGGCGCGACTCAACCGCCCATCCATCTTTGTCTACGGGGGCACGATCCAGCCGGGACACTACAAGAATACGAAGGTGGATGTGGTTTCGGTATTCGAGGCCGTGGGACAGCATGCCAAAAACCAGTTGTCGGATCGCGAGCTCAAGCAGGTTGAATGCGCGGCGATACCGGGCGCGGGGTCCTGCGGCGGGATGTATACCGCCAACACCATGGCCAGTGCCATCGAGGCACTCGGCATGAGCCTGCCGAACAGTTCGGCGCAAAATGCAATCTCCGAAGACAAGCGGCTTGACTGCATCGCCGCGGGCAAGGCCGTCATGCGCCTGGTGCAGAAAAATATCCGCCCCAAGGACATCATGACCCGGAAGGCCTTTCTGAATGCGATCGCCGTGGTGACCGCACTGGGAGGATCCACCAATGCCGTGCTGCACCTGCTGGCGATGGCTCATGCCATCGGTGTAAGGCTGAGCCTCGACGACTTCACGCGGGTGGGCAAGAAAGTGCCGGTGCTGGCCGATCTGCGACCGAGCGGGCGGTACATGATGTCCGAACTGATCGAAATCGGCGGCATCCAGCCCTTGATGCGCATGTTGCTCGACAAGGGCCTGCTGCACGGGGACTGCCTGACCGTTACCGGCAAGACCTTGAAACAAAACCTGCGCGGCATCCGGCGATACCCGAAATCCCAGGACATCGTGCGCAGTTTCGCTGACCCGATCAAAAAGGACAGCCACCTCGTGATCCTGTATGGGAATCTTGCACCGGAAGGTGCCGTCGCAAAGATTTCCGGGAAAGAAGGGCTGTACTTTACCGGAAAAGCGCGCATTTTCCCCTCGGAGGAAAAGGCGCTGGTCAGGATCCTGGATGGTGGTGTCAAAAAAGGAGATGTGGTGGTGATCCGTTACGAGGGGCCGAAAGGCGGTCCGGGCATGCGCGAGATGCTGTCCCCGACCTCGGCGATCATGGGCAAGGGGCTGGGCAAGGATGTGGCCCTGATCACAGATGGGCGCTTCTCGGGAGGCAGTCACGGCTTTGTGGTCGGTCACATCACCCCGGAAGCTGCGGTCGGCGGCCCTTTGGCACTTCTGAAAAATGGTGATGTGATCACCATCGATGCCCAAAAGCGCGAGATCAACGTCAGGCTTTCCAAGAAAGAGCTGGGGCAAAGAAAACATCGATGGCGCGCACCCAGGCCCCGTTACTCCAAAGGAGTTCTGGCCAAATACGCCCAGCAGGTGCGCTCGGCTTCGAACGGGGCCACCACGGACTGAAAATTCAAAATTGTCAGGCAGCGTGCAAATCCTATAGGATTGTCCCTGCCGGTTGCCCATGACCTATCCGGAATAACCAGAACGATAATTCAGGAGTTGCGATGGCTACATTACTATCCCCCGAAGAGCTAGAAGCCGTAATGGAACGCAAGAACAAGATGCGCCGTGAAGCCTACGATCGACGCAACGCGCAAGAAAACAAGGATGAAATCAGCGCCCTGGCCTGTCAGAAATTCATGGCCCTGCCCGACTACCAGCACGCAAAAACCGCGATGTGGTACATCGACTGTCGCTCCGAGACCCGGACCAAGCCGGAGTTGCTGGAAGAAGTGGCCAAGGGCGAAAAAAAGATCATCGTGCCCTATTGCACCGAAGATGAAAACGGCGAAAACAAGCTGGGTCTGTGGTGGATGGAAAGCCTGGAAGAGATGGTTGTCGGCAAGTGGAATATCCTGGAACCGCCGAAGGAGTTGTGGGGAAATCGGCAAAAGGAGGTAGAACCCGAAGACCTCGATATCATCATGGTGCCCGGTGTGGGCTTTGATCGGAGAGGCGGACGAATGGGAAATGGGCAGGGATACTATGACCGTCTGCTGGAGAAAGCCCGGCCGGATTGTCCGCTGGTTGCACTGTGTTACGAGTCACAGCTGTTTGATGAAGTCCTGGTAGCCCCGCATGACGTCTACATGGACAAGGTGATCACCGAGAATGCGGTCTATGAAGGGATTGGACGGGGGTAGTCGTGGCAGCAATTATCGATGATACCTACGCAGAAGCGTTCCGGAGCCTGTACACCGAATTCCTGATTACCGCACGTGATCGAAAATGGCTGGACCATGCAGTACATGCGGCTACCGGCAATGCCTCAAGCTCGATTTTATGTGACTGCGAGGCCGGCATAGACCGCTATGTAGGGCCTGGCGGAGACGAGGATTTCACGACACCGGATGGCCGCCCGGGTGCGATCGTACAGTTGCATATCCCGCGTTTTAGAAAGGACCGGGTCGAGGCCCTGGAACGTTCGGCTTTGGTTCGAATCAGCCAGAACGTCCTTACCTGCCCGACCGCTTCTTGCTTCAACCTGATTGACTCCGAAGAGTACTACCACATGGGCCGCAAGGTGGCCTACTTTGGCAACGGGCATCAAAGACGCATCGAACGATTCGGTCGCAAGATGTGGTGGATTCCAATCCTGGGGGGCGAATTCATCCTGGACCGCAGGCTGGGCTATGCAGATGGCCTGATGGGCGGCAATCTGTGGTTTTTCGGCGACAGCGTCGATTCCGCGCTGGAAGCGGCAGAGAAGGGGGTGGAAGCAATTCTGCCCATGCCCGGCGTCATCACGACTTTTCCTGGCGGCATTGCCGGCAGTGGCTCCAAGGCGGGCAGCAATTATGACTTCACCATTGCCAGCACCTACGAGAAGTTCTGCCCACTGCTGCAGGAGAATCCGGAGGTCGAGGCTGGACTCCCCGAGGGTGTGCATTCGGTCATGGAGATCATCATGAACGGTCAGGGCATGCAGCCCATTATCGACGCCACACAGGCGGCGATCCGGGCTTCGGTGGACACCCCGGGTTTGAAGATGATTTCTGCCGGAAACTATGGCGGGCGCCTGGGCAAAAGCTTTATTTTCCTGCACCCTGAAAAGCAGCCGTAATACGGGGGCGCTGGCTCCCGGCACGCCCGTAGGTCCCGAATTTCCCCCCCGAGGGTCTCTGCAGGCTTGAGACCATTGCGGGAATCGCCCCTTTCAATGGCCAAACTGCTTGAGTCTGGTGCTGTGCTTATGGCAGGATGCGTAGTTTTTCGGACAAAAGCTTCCTGTATGCGGAAATGACTGCCCAGAGAGTAGAAACTACCATCGAGGCGTTTGCATTTTTTACCAAATTTTACAATTCAAGGATTCCTGATTATGCCTAGCGAAAAATTATCATTTCCTGGACGAAATTACCTGTTTGCCCCGGGCCCGACCCACATCCCGCAGGCCGTGCAAAATGCCATGATCGTCCCGCAAGAGGACCATCGGGCTCCAGATTTTCCAGAACTCGTCAAACCCCTGCTTCGCGACTGCAAAAAGATATTCAAAACGACCAAGGGAACCTGTTTTCTGTTTCCCGCCACAGGAACCGCAGGCTGGGAGGTAGCACTCGCCAATACCATGTCCCCCGGGGACAAGATCCTCACTACCCGTTTCGGTCAGTTCAGTCACTTGTGGTATGACCTTGCCTGCCGCATTGGCCTGGAAGTCGATCTGGTCGAAACCCCTTGGGGAGAAGGCGTTCCGATTGCTAAGTTCAAGCGCATCCTCGCTGCGGACAAAGAACACCGGATCCGTGCCGTGGTGGTATGTCATAACGAAACCGCCACCGGGGTCACCAGTGATATCGCCGGCTTGCGCAAGGCGATGGACGCCGTCAAGCATCCGGCAATGCTCATGGTTGACGGGGTAAGCTCAATCGCGAGCATCGATTTTCGCATGGACCAGTGGGGCGTGGACGTTGCCGTCAGTGGATCACAAAAAGGATTCATGTTGCCGGCAGGGATGGCTATCGTGGCGTTCAGCCCGAAGGCGCTGAGGGCACGCAAACAGGCCCGCTGTGCACGTTGCTTCCTGGACATCCAGGATCACATCAACACCAACAAGGACGGTTATTTCCCCTACACTCCCTCGGTACCCATGCTGCGCGGGCTGCGTGCCGCCATCGACCTGCTGATGGATGAAGGCCTGGAAAATGTATTCCAGCGCCACCATCGACTGGCCGAAGGCGTGCGAAAAGCCATCAAGGCCTGGGGACTGAAGCCCTGTGCCAAGGCACCCAGGTGGTACTCCGACACGGTAACGGCGATCGAAGTGCCTCCCAGTGTCAATGCGGCTGAAGTGATTCACATCGCCTATCACCGTTACAACATCTCCCTGGGCGCCGGGTTGTCCAAAGTGGCCGGCAAGGTATTCCGGATCGGACACCTCGGGGACAATAACGAGGCGCGAATGATGGCCGTGCTGGGCACTGCGGAAATGGCGATGCGAGATGCGGGCATGAATGTGAAACCCGGCAGCGGGGTTGCTGCAGCCGGAGAGTACTACCGCAAAACCGCCAAGAAGATCAAGAAGTTCGGCTCAGTCAAGGCGCCCCGTGAGGCAAGAGCCGCAAAGAAAAAATCAACAAGGAAATCAAGATGAGCTTTACTCAATACAAACCGGCCAGACAGCGGCTGCAACGTTGCGAACTCGCTGTACCTGGCTCCAACCCCAGGATGCTGGAAAAGGCGGTGACCTGTGCCGCAGACTATGTGTTTCTGGACCTTGAAGATGCCGTCGCACCTGATGACAAGGTACAGGCACGAAAGAACGTTATTGCCGCGCTCAACGAATTTGACTGGAAAGGTCATGGGAAAACGGTTTCCGTGCGCATCAACGGACTGGACACCCATTACATGTATCGCGATGTAGTGGACGTGGTGGAACAGGCTGGCAGCAAGCTGGACACCATACTCATTCCCAAGGTGGGAACCACCGGAGATGTGTACATGGTTGACGCCATGGTGACCCAGATCGAAGAGGCCAAGGGACTGGAAAACCGAATCGGGCTTGAAGCCCTGATCGAGACGGCGTTGGGCATGGCCAACGTTGAAGCCATCGCGACTTCCAGCACGCGCATGGAAGCCATGCATTTCGGTGTGGCGGATTATGCTGCAAGTAATCGTGCCCGGACGGTCAACATTGGCGGCTTGAATCCGGATTATCCGGGCGATCAGTGGCATGCAGCGATTTCGCGCATGACGGTCGCCTGCCGGGCTTATGGACTGCGTCCGATCGATGGGCCATTCGGGGATTTCGACGATCCGGACGGGTATCTGTTGGCTGCACGCCGTGCTGCCGCCTTGGGGTGTGAAGGAAAATGGGCGATTCATCCCAAGCAGATTGAACTGGCAAATGAAGTCTTTACGCCGCCTGAAGCTGAGATCAACCGGGCGAAAAGGATTCTGGAAGAGTTGGAAAAGGCCGCCAAAGAGGGTAAGGGCGCTGCCTCACTCGATGGTAAGATGATTGACGCGGCCTCTGCACGCATGGCTGAAAATGTGGTGCGCGCTGCTGAGGCCATTGCTGCCAGGTCCTAGCATCTCAGCAGTTTTTCCGTTCGCCTGTTGCAGGCTCCCGCTAGGTGTTTGTATTTTGAGCATCTACTCATCCGGCAGGACATGTCGAAGAGCCACGAACAGGCGATAGAAACGAATTATTTCTCGGGAGGGAATGCAAGTGGATATTCATGAGTACCAAGCGAAAGAATTGCTATCGGAGTTCGGTGTGGAGATCTCCCCCGGGGGTCTGGCGTACAGTCCCGAACAGGCCGTGTACCGTGCCAAGGAGATCGGCGGGCACCAGTGGGTCGTCAAGGCACAGATTCATTCCGGAGCACGGGGCAAGGCCGGTGGAATCAAGGTCTGCTCAAGCGATGAGGAAATCTGGAATGCAGCCGAGGAATTGCTCGGCAAGCGCCTGGTAACCCACCAGACCGGCCCGGGCGGGAAGGTCGTGTACCGACTCTACATCGAACAGGTTGCAGACATAGAACGCGAGATCTATCTCGCCCTGGTGCTGGACCGAAACAAGCAGCGCGTCACGGTCGTCACCTCAACCGAAGGCGGCATGGATATCGAAGAAGTGGCTGCCACCAAGCCGGAAAGCATTCACAGGCTGGAAGTTGAGCCTGCTGTGGGCTTGCGGGATTTTCAGGCACGCGAGCTTGCATTTGCCCTGAATATCCATCCCGAGATGATCAGCCAGGCAGTGCATTGCATCGAAGGCGCCTATCAGGCCTTTCGTGAACTCGATGCCACCCTGGTGGAAATCAATCCCCTGGTGGTCACCAAGGACAACCACATCCTGGCACTGGACGCCAAGATGAGCTTTGATGACAACGCCCTGTTTCGAAGACCGAAGATCTCCGAGTTGCGCGACAAGTCCCAGGAGGACTCGCGTGAAACTGCGGCATCGGACAGGGGCCTGAGCTATGTAGGCCTGGACGGCGACATCGGCTGCATGATCAACGGTGCAGGACTGGCGATGGCAACCATGGACATGATCAAGCACAAGGGCGGTGAGCCGGCCAACTTCCTGGACATCGGGGGCGGTGCTTCCCCGGACCGCGTCACCAAGGCCTTCAGGCTGGTGCTGGATGATGAAAACGTCAAGGCCATGCTGGTCAACATTTTTGCCGGCATCAACCGCTGTGACTGGATTGCCGAGGGCGTGATACAGGCATTTGGCAAACTGGATGTACGCACCCCTGTCGTTGTCCGTCTTTCAGGAACGAATGTGGAAAAAGGCATGCAGATGCTCAAAGACAGTGGCTATCCGGTCATCACTGCGGATACATTGTCTGAAGCGGCGGAAAAAGTTGTGGCGGAACGCAACCGCGCAGTTGAAGCCTCATAAAGCGTTAGGAGATACCCATGAGCATAATGATTGACAAGAATACCAAGGTACTGATTCAGGGCTTCACAGGCAAAATAGGTACGTTTCATGCCAAGGAAATGCTTGAGTACGGCACCCAGGTGGTCGGCGGCGTAACCCCTGGCAAGGGCGGCCAAACCCATCTTGAGCTGCCTGTATTCAACACCATGAAGGAAGCGGTTGAGGCAACCGGTGCCGATGCCAGTATCGTGTTTGTGCCTGCCTCGTTTGCCGCAGATTCGATCATGGAAGCGGCCGATGCGGGTATCAAAACCTGTGTCGCAATCACCGATGGTATCCCCGCACAGGACATGATGCTTGTAAAGCGTTACATGTACCGCTACAAGAAAGAAGAGCGAATGCGCCTGACCGGCCCCAACTGTGCCGGAACGATCAGTCCCGACAGGTGCCTGCTTGGCATCATGCCGGGGCACATCTATATCCCTGGAAACGTCGGCATCGTTGCACGCTCGGGCACGCTTGGCTACGAGGCCGCATCCCAGATGAAGGCGTGCGGAATCGGCATCAGCACCAGTGTCGGAATTGGTGGTGACCCTATCAACGGCTGCTCTCACCGCGACATTCTCGAGCTGTTCGAGGCGGACCCTGAAACCGAGGCGGTCATGCTGATCGGTGAAATAGGAGGACCCCAGGAAGCCGATGCTGCGGAGTACTTCAAAAATCATATGACCAAGCCGCTGGTTGCCTACATTGCAGGACTGACGGCGCCGAAGGGACGTCGCATGGGTCATGCAGGTGCTATCGTATCCGGCAAGGGTGAAAGCGCTGCCGAGAAGGTGGAGTTGTTAAGGGATGCGGGTGTCACGGTTGCACCGGATCCGTCCGAACTCGGGTCCACCATGGAACGAGTCTTGCAAGAACTTGCCTAGGAGAAGAATAAAATGAGCAAATTGAAAGTCATCGTCTCGCGCGCCTGGCCTGCAGAAGTGGAAGCCACGCTGAAAGAGAAATATGACGTGCAACTGAATGAGACCGACGTTGCCATGAGCAAGGATGAAATGAAGCAGGCCTTGGGCAATTGCGATGCCTTCCTGCCCACCGTTACCGACCCCGTTGATGCGGAGGTATTGAGTGCCGAGCCGTTGCGTGCACGGTTTATCGGCAATTTTGGCGTGGGATTCAACCATATTGATCTGGATGCAGCCAAGGCACGTGGACTGACTGTGACCAATACGCCTGAAGTGCTCACCGACTGCACGGCTGACATTGCCATGACATTGCTGTTAACCGCAGCAAGGCGCACCAGTGAAGGGGAACGTCACCTGCGGGCCAATGCCTGGACGGGCTGGCGGCCGACACACCTGCTGGCTACCAAGGTAACAGGCAAGACCCTGGGCATGATTGGCATGGGGCGAATTGCACAGGCCATGGCAAGGCGCGCGCACCACGGCTTCGGGATGAAAATTATTTTTGTTGACCCCTACCCCCCTTCCGACGAGGTGATACAGCAGTTCAACGCCACGCAGTGCGAATCCATTGATGAGGTTCTTGCAAACTCTGATTTTGTATCCATCCACTGTCCGGGCGGCAAAGAAACCTATCATCTGCTGAACAAGGAAAATCTTTCCAAAATGAAGTCCAGCGCGTTCCTGATCAATTCGGCGCGTGGTGATGTAGTGGACAATGATGCACTGATAGAGGCATTGAAAAATGGCACGATTGCTGGAGCAGGCCTGGACGTATTCGAAGGCGAACCCAATCTGGACAAGCGTTTTCTTGAGTTGGAAAATGCTGTGCTGCTGCCCCATCTGGGAAGTGCCTCGACTGAAACACGGATCGCGATGGGCAACCGTGTGCTGGAAAACCTGGCTGCATTTGAAGCAGGCGATACGCCGAAAGACAAGCTGGTTTAAATTTTTTATTTACCCCGGGCCTGCGCAGGTTCGGTGTGTATCCCTTCCCGCAACGGGAGGGAGTATTTCGTGCCCTTGCTGTATATTGCATGTATCAATCTGATTTTATACATGCAGTATGAGTGACGCCTCTCCACTTTCCTGGACCCAACTGACCCGGGTTGCCACTGGCCGTGCCATTATTGACCCGGCTGCAAGTTATGAAAACAAGCTTGTAGACCTGCTGTACGAGCAGTTGCTCAGTGTGTTGCGCGCCCGGCAACCTGATATAGAAGACTTCATAGAGGGCCGCAAAGACATTCGTGAAAGTACGGACTCACAAATTCTGTACATACTGGAAGCCCATGGCATCTGGTTCCAGCTGCTCAGCATTGCTGAGCAAAACGCAAACGTACAGCAGCGCAGACATATCGAAAAAGAGTATGGACGCCGCCGCGTGCCCGGAACTTTCGCACATACATTTTCCACAACAACCCGGCACGACATCCCTGCAGAAGAAGTCCAGAAAATTCTGAACAAGAGTTTTTTCTGTCCGGTGATCACTGCACATCCCACAGAAGCTAAGCGCGTCACAGTGCTGGAGATTCACCGGCGCATTTATGTACTGCTCAAGCAACTGGAACTCACACGCTGGACGCCCCGGGAACGTGACGCATTGGTCCATGAGCTACGCAATGAGATCGACCTGCTTTGGCTAACGGGTGAGATTCGCCTGGAAAAACCCACTGTCGCACAGGAAATCACATGGGGGCTGCACTTCTTTACGGAATCCCTGTTTGACGGCGCGATGAAATTCTATTCTGAGCTGGAACGTGCCCTGAGGAGAGTGTATCCACATATCGAATTCGAGGTGCCGCCGATATTCCGTTTCGGTTCGTGGATTGGCGGTGACCGGGATGGGAACCCGAATGTGAACACTGAAGTCACTGCCTACGCCCTTCGTGAAAATGCCAAGGCCAGCCTGAAGCGATATCGCCAGGATCTACGCGAGCTGTGTACCAAGCTCAGTATTGCCAGCCATTCCTTGAGAGTCCCTGAACACTTCCTGGATGCCCTGCAACAGAAACTTGAAATGCTGGGAGAAACGGAATCTTTTTCCAAGCGAAACCCCGGCGAGGTGTTCCGACAGTATCTGAGCTGCATGCTGCGCAGCATTGACGCGACACTGGAACATATTGATGAGCCTGGAGAATCCAGTGTCGCCTACCGCAGTGCAGCAGACCTGGCGTCCGACCTGCGGGTACTTGAGCGTGGACTCAATGACGCCCGATGCGAACACTTGTGCACGTCAAATGTCGCTCCCTTACGCCACATGGTGGATACCTTCGGTTTTCGAACTGCCAGCCTAGACCTTCGCGAGAACACGACGGTCACGAATAGTACTCTCGCAGAAATCTGGCAAGCCCTGCATCAGAAAACCCACTTTGATGTTCCGGATTTTGGATCAGATGAGTGGAGAGAATGGGTTGTCAGCGAACTCATGCAACCCCTGCGTGTAATCCCGAACATTGATTTTCTATCCAGCCAAGCTCAAGCCACGCTGGCCATGCTGGAACAGGTCAAGCATTATCAACGCGGCCTGGACTCCAAGGCATTTGGCGTCTTTGTCCTCAGCATGACGCAAACCTCAACCGACGTACTGGGAGTTTACCTTTTAGCGAAGTATGTAGGCCTGTTCACCGATGTGGACGGTTTGGAAGCCTGTCGCATCCTGGTCGTGCCCCTGCTGGAGACGATAGAAGCCCTGGAGCAGGGACCCTCTATATTGAGTGAATTGCTCGAACACAGATTTGTCAGACGCACGATACGCAGAAACGGAGACTCACAAGAGGTCATGGTGGGGTACTCGGATTCAAACAAAGACGGTGGATTCCTGACTTCCAACTGGATCATCAGCCAGGCACAGACCCTCATCAAGGAAGCCGGGGACAAGCACAAAATAGAGGTTTCATTCTTTCACGGGCGCGGAGGTTCGGTGAGTCGAGGCGGGGCACCCAGTGGCCGCGCCATTGCAGCCCAGCCTGTAGGCACGATCGACGGGCGCATGCGAGTCACGGAACAGGGTGAAGTCGTGTCCTACAAGTACGCAAACCACGGCTTTGCAGAAGAGCAAATGGAGATACTTGCCGCCAGCGCACTCGGACACACACTCATGTCAGGCAAAGATCCGGCCTTTCAAACCAATGCCGAACTGGATGAAGTCATGCAGGCACTTTCAGGTACAGCGTACGTCGCATACCGCAAGTTCATCGAAACCCCGGGTCTGGTGGAGTTCTATCAGCAGGCAAGCCCTGTGGAGGAACTGACGCTGATGAAAATCGGATCTAGGCCATCGCGCAGATTTGGTGCAGCCACCCTCGAAGACCTGCGCGCGATACCCTGGGTTTTCGCCTGGACACAAAACCGCATTTTGGTTCCGGGCTGGTATGGAGTGGGGAGCAGTCTCGAACAGCTGATCAGCATCCGCGGAGAGCTGGGGAAAGAATTGCTGCAAGAACTATATAATACGCATTCGTTGTTTCGCCTGATACTGGACAGTGTTGAAAAAACATTGTTGCTGGTCGACTTCGAAGTCGCGGAAAAATATTCCGAACTGGTGGTCAACACCCAGTACAGTGAAGCAATTTTCTCAGACATCAAATCTGAATATGAGCGTACGAGCCGGATGGTTTTGCAGGTTACCCGAGAGGATCACCTGTGTGATCGCTTTCCGAATTTCAAAAGGCACTTCAGCAGGCGTCTGAAATCCCTGAACCAGGTCGGTATTGAACAAGCCGAACTCGTCAAAAAGTTTCGCAATGAGCTACACAACGCCGAAGACAGGCAAAATATACTGGTCCCCCTGCTCTTGTCGATCAACTGTGTTGCAGCGGGAATTGGCAGCACAGGCTAGTCGATCCTGTGGAGATACGGTGACCTCTCGATAGCATGAAAAAGCTTTTATACCATTTCGATACTGATCCTATCCCCAGTGTATTCGACTCTGTAGTCGCCTACGATGGAGGAGCAGACCAGGTCACCCAGCTTGGAGGCATCCATGAAGGCAATTGCACAAGCCTCGTTGAGGGTGCGATCTATACCCGAGCTCCCAAACACAAGAGGAACACTGCAATTTTTGTTGGCGGCAGCAACCTCGTCAGTGGCCAGTCTTTATTCAAGGCCGTGCAAAGTCATTTTTTTCAGGATTTTCGTGTATCCATAATGCTGGACAGCAACGGCTGCAATACCACTGCGGCGGCCGGCGTCACCTTGTTGAACCAGGCCACAACTTTGGCAGGCAAGATTGCGGTAGTCCTGGCGGGTACGGGGCCTGTGGGACAGCGTGCCGCGGTCATGCTTGCACAAAGCGGTGCCCAGGTGCGCCTCACCTCGCGGGAAAGGAGCCGTTCGCAGCAGGCATGCGATGACATGGGAAAACAATTTGGAGTCCAACTTGTGCCTGTGGAGGCCAACGACGCCGACTCGACCCATGCTGCACTGGAAGGGGCACAGGTTGTGTTCGGTGCAGGCAAGGCAGGTGTCCGTTTACTGGATGCAAGCCAGTGGCAACAGCATGACACCATTGAAATTCTGGCTGATGTCAGTACCGCAGAACCCCTGGGCTTTGAGGGCATCAGCATGAATGACAGGGATACTGAAAGATTCGGCAAGAGAATTTTTGGCAGCTTGGGCATAGGGGCACTGAAACTGAAGCTGCATCGCGCTTGCATTGACAGGCTGTTTACATCCAACGACCAGGTACTGGACGCGAACGCGATCTATGAAATTGCACAGGAACTGACAGGGTCCCAGTAGCATGAAATCCACGCCTTCGTTACTTGAGATGATCGGGCAACTGATTGCAATCCCCTCTGTCAGCAGTACCCAGGCGCAACTTGATACCAGCAACAAACCCATCATCGACTGCCTGGCCAACTGGCTGGACGACCTGGGTTTCCAGACGGAAATCGTTCCTTCCTCGGAAGGAAAATATAACCTGTTGGCATGGATTGGAGAGGGGGAGGATGGCCTCGTATTGTCAGGCCACACCGACACCGTGAATTTTGACCAGACCGGCTGGAATACTGATCCGTTTCGAGCCCAGCAAGTCGAGGGCCGTCTTTACGGCCTGGGTACGGCAGACATGAAATCGTTCCTGGCAATTGCCATTGAGGCGGCAAAAGAGTTCGTCGGCAAGAATCTTGAGCAGCGCCTTACTATCGTCGCAACGGCCGATGAGGAAAGCACTATGCAGGGTGTGCGCACACTTGCAGAAAAAAACAAAAAACCGGGGCGCTTTTGCGTGATTGGCGAGCCGACGAGCCTTATCCCTGTACGCCAGCACAAGGGGGTGTTCATGGAGTCCATTGCCCTCCATGGAAAAGCGGGTCATTCAAGCAACCCGGCACTGGGCAACAACGCACTGGAAGGGATGCGCGTGGTGTTGAACGAACTGGACAAATTCAAGCGAGAGCTGGCTGAAAAATATACGAACCACGATTTCATCGTGCCGATTCCAACGCTCAATCTTGGCCATATTCATGGTGGCGACAACCCCAACCGGATCTGTGCAGAATGCGAACTGCACGTCGACCTGCGCCTGCTGCCTGGCATGCAGATCGGTGCCCTCAGAGATGAACTCCACGAAAGGATTACTAAAAAAACAGACCCGCTGGGCCTTAACTGCAAGTTCAAGGCATTGTTTGACGGGGTTCCTGCCTTCGAAACCCCGGGTGACTCAAGGATTGTCGAGTTGACAAGCATGTACACCGGTAAAAAGCCGAAATCCGTGACCTTCGCCACAGAGGCCCCCTTTTTCAATTCCATGGGAATGGAAACGGTGGTGCTGGGACCTGGTTCGATCGATCAGGCCCACCAGTCCAATGAGTTCATTGCACTCTCATCCCTCGAGCCAACCATTGAATTGCTGCAAAAAATCATAGGCTCGATCTGCATGCAGAAATGACTGCCCTCAGGAGAAGGCGGGTTTGTGCAAGCCCTTGACTTGATGATGGATGATCTGATCCGGCACGAACCGGAGTCCGCGCCATTACGGTTTTCTGATTGCCCTTCCGTACTTACGGTTTGGCACCCGCGCCCTTGGTGATACGCCCGAAACGCAACTTATAGATATTTCCCTGAGACACCGTATCTGCTTCCATCAATCTGTGATTTGATCCATGCTCCTGATCGGGGGAAGACAGTGCGCGTGCAGCCGCAGAATCCTGACAGGCAACTGGGCCAAAATCATGGTCACGGTAGTCCTGTGACGTGCATGGACGAAAGCCAGGAAAAAATCTCGATTCGTAGATGGTTTCTTTTTCCGTTTGGGTCATGTGCAGCCCAGAATCCCGCTGGGTCGCAGGCGGTGCATCCGAGACGATCTCAGGAGGTCCACTGACTTCTCCGCCCGTTTCTGCAAGCAAGGGGGCCGTCCAAAGCATCATCCCCAACAATATACAAACTCGCCCAATCATGATCTGGCTTGCCCGCTGCCTATAATTCCGCGCCCCGCCTGGAGATTTCTTCATTGATGTGCGTAATCGCATTTTCAAGCTCATGAATGGAATAGATGTTCTGAATGCGATATTTTTCGTGAAGAACCACGGCATAGGACTCATCCATTTCCTTCAGGTACCTGCCCATTGATGTTTCAGAATCCTTCATGTCCGCTTCCATGCGTTTGCGGAACTCGGGGTTTTCATTGAACTTCAGCATCATGGCCATGTAGACCGCGGAAAATCTGAAATCATAGGATTTATAGTCATCCAGCGAGTGTACATGCTGGCGGGCAGTTCTGATGTCCTGGTCGAATGTTTTGCTGTAGCCGATCAGGTCATCACGAAATTTTCCTTCTATTTGATACTCGTCAACCAGTGTGTGTATGACCTCAACAATTCCCAGGCGCTTGTCATCATGTTCAAAAACCGTCTCGAGAAACTTTTGTCTGGCAACTTCGGGAGCATCGCTGACCTGCTGGATGGCTGCAAGCTCATCGGCTAGTGCAGCCTTTTCCGCATGCAACTGCTCCAGAGTCAGGCTCTCCAGATTGGCTGGTGCCGAATAGAGCACCTTCACCCGATCGAGAATGGGTGATTTCAGCACCTCACCGCTGGCCAGAACCGCAGGACCGGCCAACGCCAGTAGCAGGCAAGACAAACCCTTCACACCCGATAATACTTTTCGCATTCTTGGTTCCTTATATATAAAATATGATCAACTGACCGGACGGCAGTGCCCACCGCAGTGCTTGAGTGATCCATTATAAGGGGCAGGCCAAGTCCCGGATAGCAAAAAAACCGATTACGAACAATCCTTCATCATTTCATGGGCTTACCCTGGATTTGCCGTGTAATCCCGTCCCTTTATCCGATTGCAGCATAAATTATGAGTAGTACTTCCCTGTTTCAAACCGGGAGTTTTCGCCAAGCCGCCCACTACATACACTCTCATCGCGGCAAGACTTTCGTGGTCTACATCAACACCCGTGTCCTACTGGCAGATACCCGCCTGACTGCACTCATACGCGACCTGGCGCTGATGCACACGATGGGCGCCAAACTGGTGCTGGTACTCGGGGATGGGTCGTTGATTTCCCGGGAAACAACTGTAGCAGGCCAAGGTGAGCTGCACCGCCCTTCGCAGGTCACCGACCCAGACTCTGTAGAAGAGATCAGGAATGCGGCCAGTGACCTGTGTGAGAGGGTAAAAGCAATTTTTTCTACCAGCCTCGCCAATACACCGCTGGCAGGCGCCAAGCAGGGCGTGACCTGTGGCGATTTCCTAGAGGCCGACCCTGGCGTAGACGGGCAAGGTCACAAGGACTCGCGGCGCGGAGGAAACTACAGCATCGCCCTGACTGCACTGCAACGGCAACTGGACAAGGGAAACATTGTGGCGATGACTCCCATGGCCAGTACGGCGGCGGACGGCCTGCTCCTTGTGTCGGGTACAGAACTTGCAACACACACTGCATGTGCCCTGCAAAGTGAAAAACTGATACTGGTACTGGACCAATTCAGGCTTCCTGGACAGCAAGAGCAAAGCGAAAATCACTACAGCATCGATGAAGCCCGGCAACTTGCAGAAAAACTGCCCGAGCACAAGCAGGAGGCCAAGCGCTATTTGAGGGCCGCAATTCAGGCGTGTTCGAAAAACATCAAGAACGTACACCTGGTCGATACAGAAAAGCCGGGTACGCTGCTGGAAGAGCTTTACAGTCTGGACGGTGCCGCCACGCTGGTAACTGCTCAGGCCTATGAGGAAATCCGGCCTGCCACATTAGATGATCTGGACGGCATTGCCGAGCTCATACAGCCTTTTATTGAAAAAGGGATCCTGGTAGCACGTTCCCGCAAACAGCTGGAGCTCGAAATTGACCGCTTCGACGTCATAGAACGCGACGGTGTGCTTTTGACCTGCGGCATTCTGTACCCTTTCCCGGAAGAAAATGCTGCCGAAGTTGGCTGTCTTGCAGTGCATCCAGAATTTCAGTCCATCGGACGTGGCAGCAAAATGCTGATGCATCTGGAAAGCAAAGCCTGCAAGGCCGGCTTCAGGAAACTCTTCGTGCTGACGACGCAAACCGAACACTGGTTTCTGGAACAGGGTTTTGAATCCGCAAAAATCGAAGACCTGCCTGTACAAAAACAGGTGCTGTATGACGACATGCGCAAATCAAAAATTTACAGCAAAACTATTCAATGAACATTACGGCAGGTATCATGCACAGTACGAACTGCAGCATTGAACTGCCAGTGCCGAATCCATACAGCTGACCCCAGGAGAGATTACGTGTCATGAAAACCCGTCCCACCATACTGATCAGTCTGGGTGTCATGATAGGTGTAGCGCTGGCTATCCTGATTGATGGCGACACTTCCAAATTATTGATTTTCGGGGGACTGGTCATCGCATTTATCATCACCGTACCTGCATTGATTAGCCTGGTCCGCAACATCGGAGCGAGGACCCGGAAAAACGTCAAGCCAAGAACTACATCCCAGCAGGCCCAAGGCACCGTCAAGTGGTTTAACTACAAGAAAGGTTTTGGATTTATTGAGCAGGAAAATGGTGAAGACGTTTTTGTACACCACAAGTCTATCGTCAGCAATGGCCGCAGATCACTGCGGGAGGGTCAGAAAGTTTCCATGGATGTCGTGCAAGGTGCAAAAGGACCCCAGGCTGAGAATGTAAGCCTGCTGTAATTTTCGCATGCGCTAGATGCGGTAGCGGACCCTGTCAAAACCAGAGGCTTTGGAACCTGACCTCAGAGACACCGTTTGACGCCTGAAGCTGAACCCCTGCCTGGACACGTAAAATGGATTCTGACCCACGTCTCTCCCAGTTGCATGAATGGATTCAGGAGATATTCGGAGACACTTCGTATACGCTTGAGCCGGCCTCTGAAGATGCAAGCTTCAGGAGGTACTTCAGGCTATCGTCAGAACAGGGGCAATATATAGCTGTTGATGCCCCACCTGAAAAAGAATCGAACGAAGCCTTTTCCACAGTAACGCATCTGCTGGAAGCGGAAGGTCTGCCTGTGCCTCATATTCACTACAGCTACATGGATGCCGGTTATTTCCTGCTGGACGATTTTGGCAATACATTGCTGCTGGACATTCTGGATGCAGAAAATGCGGACAGGCTGTACAGCGCTGCGCTTGAGGCACTGACCGTAATCCAGCAGGCCTCTGCGGATAGCCTGCCCAAATACAGCCAGGAACTGCTGTTGCAGGAAATGGAGTTGTTTCAGCAGTGGTTCCTGGTTCAGCTCCTTGACATCAAATTGTCAGATTCCAGTGTGCAGGTACTACGGCATGCCTTCGCGCACTTGAAAAACAACGCGCTGGAACAGCCACAGGTTTTCGTTCATCGGGACTACCATTCACGTAATCTGATGAAAATCGACACGGACTGGCCCGGCATTATCGATTATCAGGATGCTGTTTGCGGGCCACTCACCTATGATGCTGTCTCATTACTGCGTGACTGCTACATTCAATGGCCCCGTGAACGTGTGCAGGCCTGGGCACTCGGGTACCGGGACAGGCTCGTGGAAAAAAACATAGTTTCCCACATCAGTGACGAAACCTTTCTGAAGTGGTTTGACCTGATGGGGGTCCAGCGACATCTGAAGGCCATCGGAATCTTTGCGCGCCTTAACCTGCGGGACAAGAAGCCGGGTTACCTCAAGGATATTCCCCGTACTCTGGGGTATATCAAATCCGTTGCGCCAAAGTATCCGGAGACCCATGAACTGGCTGATTTCATCGATGAGAAGGTTGTTTTCCGGTCATGATGAAGTGCATGTTGCTGTCAGCAGGCCTTGGAAAGCGAATGCAGCCCCTCTCCCTGCAAACCCCGAAACCCCTGATCAAGCTTGCAGGCAAATCCCTGATCGAACATCACTTGGCGAGGCTCAAATCCGCAGGGTACAGGGAAATCGTCATCAATCTTTCCTATCTGGGAGACATGATCCAGCAAAAGCTTGGCGATGGCGGACGTCATGGAGTGCACATCGAGTATTCTCATGAAGGGGCACACCCGTTGGGGACAGCAGGGGGGATTGTTCATGCCCTGCCGCTTCTGGGAGACAAGCCATTTCTGGTAATCAGCAGTGATATCTGGTGTGACCACCCTCTTTCCTTTCCCGACCTTGTACATGACATAGCCCACCTCGTACTTGTGGACAATCCGTCACACCACCCGGGTGGTGACTTTTCCTTTGAAGCCGGTCAGGCCTGCGGTTCGGGGGGGAATTTCCTGACCTTCAGTGGCATCGGTATCTACAAGCCGGAACTGTTCAAGAAGCAAGCAGTTGGGCAAACGGCTCTGGCCCCTGTTTTGCATTCTGCCATCATCCGAGAAAAAGTAAGTGCCGAACACTATGCCGGGACATGGTTCGACATTGGCACTCCTGAACGGCTTCGTGAAGCCGAGCAACACGCTCAGAATCACAACACGGGCTGACACCGGTGGATGAATCCCCACCCGCCTCGGTACAGGTTCAAGCCCCGATCACTTTACCGTCCGGCAGATCGACCCAACGCGATTCAGTGCCCGTACGCCTCGATATCTGCATGATAAGAGGAACGGACCAATGGGCCGCTTGCCACATGACAGAAGCCGAGGTCTTCTCCGACACGACGTAACCGATCGAACTCCCCTGGATCAAGATAGCGTTGTACGGGCAAGTGATGGCAGCTTGGCTGCAGGTACTGCCCCAGGGTAAGCCGGTCTACTCCATGAGTGCGCAAAGCTCTCATTACCTGAACCACTTCCTCCGTGCGCTCACCCAGACCCAGCATCAAGCCCGATTTTGTAGGGGTGTGCGGGTGTTGTTTTTTGTATTCGTGCAGCAATCTCAGTGAATGCCGGTAATCCGCACCGGGCCGGGCGTAAGGATACAGGCGCGGGACAGTTTCCAGGTTATGGTTGAACACATCTGCGGGTTGCCGAGACAAAATTTGCAGTGCACGATCCAAGCGTCCGCGAAAGTCAGGGACAAGAATTTCTACCTTGGTTTCTGTACAGCACTCGCGTATACGCTGCATGCACTTCACGAAATGGCTGGCTCCCCCATCACGCAAATCATCGCGGTCAACGGATGTAATGACCACATAACGAAGCCCCATGTGTCCAATGGCCTCTGCCAGATGTTCCGGTTCTTGCTCATCCAGGGGCAACGGTCTGCCGTGCGCCACGTCACAAAAGGGGCAACGACGGGTGCATATGTCCCCCATGATCATGAATGTCGCCGTGCCGTGACTAAAACACTCGGTCAGGTTTGGGCATGAGGCCTCCTCACATACCGTGTGTAGCTTCTGCTCTCTCAACAGCCTCTTTAGGGTTCTTACCTTGGCGGTCGGCGCCTGCACGCGAATCCACGATGGTTTCGGAAGGTATTGCGAAGGCCCTTCCAGCTTAACCGGAATACGAATGACCTTTTCACTTCCGCGCCGTTTCACGCCAAGTTTTGCTAGATGCGACTTACTGGCCAATGGTTTCTATGTCCGTTTTCTTGTAGTCGAGATGTTCATACAACTGCACTGCCAATTCCGCATGGATCTGCTGACAGCCGGACTCAATCCCATGGTTTTTTAACTGGGTAACGGCTTGCCCTGGGGATCCGCATGGATCCATGCAGGAAAACGGACCCAGGTCCATATCGACATTGAGCGCTACACCATGGTAACTGCAGCCACCACTGACCCTCAGACCGAGCGAGGCAACTTTTGCATCCCCTATGTATACGCCATGCGCATCGGTTCGGGCAAATGCAGAAACTTGGTGGCCAGCCAGCACATCAACCACGGCCTGCTCAATGTGATGTACGAACTTCCGGATACCGAGGGCCTTTCGGCGAAGGTCGACCAGCAGGTAGATCACGACCTGGCCCGGTGCATGGTAGGTGACCTGCCCACCCCGGTCCGTGCACACCACGGGTACATCCATTCCTGGATGGATGTGCGCGCGGCTGGAATTTGCCCCTAGCGTGACGACAGGCGTGTGCTGCAGGCACCAGAATTCATCGGCAGTGGCAGCACTGCGCCGGGCATTGAACCTGCGCATGCTTTCATATACGGGAAGATATTCCCGTATCCCCAAATCACGAACCTTGAGAGCGCACTCCGCTGGATTCTTCACAGCATGTAACCGTACGAAGGCAGGCCGTGAGGATTTACATTGCCCTGTAAACTGCCAGGCCGTCAGCGCAACGCGCCCTATGCTTTCCTTTTCTGGTACAGCGCATAAACGTCCCTCCAAAGCTCTCCGGGAACTCCTTCTCCTACAACATGCTGGTCAATTTTCGTAGCGGGCAGGACTTCTCTTGCAGAACTCGTGACCCAGACCTCATCTGCCGAGTACAGCCATTCTTTAGGAATCGCCTGTTCACGGTATTCCAGCCCCAGCTCAGTCAGCAATTCCAGAACGAAGTCACGTGTGATGCCAGGCAGAATCTGGTTGTCCTTGGGGTGCGTATGGACTATGCCTTCGCGGACCACGAACAGATTGCTGGTGCTGCCTTCCAAAGCAAAACCGTCGCGAACCAGGATGGCCTCGGAGGCCGAGGACTGCAATGCATCTTGCTTGGCTAAAATGTTGGCCAGCAATCCTGTCACCTTGATGTCACAGCGTTGCCAGCGAATATCCTTGACTGTGATCAGCGCAACCCCGTTTTTCAGCGCCTCATCTGCAATACTGGGGAGCGGATTTGCCATGGCGAACACCGTCGGGGCCGCATCTTCGGGAAACGGGTGATCTCGTGTGGCAACCCCCCGGGTCACCTGGATGTAAACGGCTAGGTCGGCACTCTCCGATTGCTGGATGAGATTTCCAATCACGGTTTCCCACTGTGTCCGCGTATAGGGATCCTGAATACGAACCTGTCCCAGGCTGCGTTCAAGCCTCGCCAAGTGCTGCTGCAGGCAAAAAGCACGACGCGTATAAGCGGGGATCAGCTCATACACCGCATCACCGAATACGAAACCACGGTCCAGAGGTGAGACGCGACATGCCTCAAGTGGCATGTACTCTCCATTTAAAAAAGCGGGAACCTGAATCACGTCTAAAGCAGGAAGTTTCAAATTTTTGCGAAAAAATCCACGACACGCCGCCAGAAGTTCCCGCGTGGATTAGCATGCAGGGCAACAAGCGGCCTTTCGGCAATATCTTCACCCTTGAAGCTGATCTTGACAGTCCCGAGCCGATCTCCCTTTGCAATCGGTGCAACGATGTCTTGTGGAATCTGTGAGACAGCTTTCAGATTCTCGAATTGGCCCCGGGGTATCACCACAAAAAGATCCTGAGCCAGTCCCAGCGGAGTCAACTTTGACTCCCCTTGCCATATACGCTGCTCGGAAAGGACCTGGTCCGCCAGGTACAGCTTGTGTGATTCGTAGTGCCTGAATCCGTAATTCAGCAACGCTTGGCTGTTTACCATGCGAGAACGGGGGCTGTCTGCGCCCATCACTACCGAAATCAAACGCATATCCTTGCGTGCGGCTGAGGCGGCCAGACAGTAGCGCGCAGCCTGGGTAAACCCGGTTTTAATGCCATCTACGGCATCGTCACGCCAAAGCAACCGGTTTCGGTTGTATTGCTTGATATCGTTGTAGGTGAATTCCCTTTGCGCGTAACGTTGATATTCTTGTGGGAATTCCCTGATCATCGCACGGGAAAGCAAGGCAATGTCATAAGCAGTCGTGTAATGCTTGGGGTCCGGCAGGCCCGTAGCATTGACAAAGCTGGTGTCCTCCAGACCCAATCGAGCTGCATAAGCATTCATCATGCTCGTAAAGCTCTCTTCAGTGCCCGCAACATGTTCAGCCAGCGCTATACTGGCGTCGTTGCCCGACTGTACAACCATACCCAGCAGCAAGTCTTCGAGGGAAACCCGGGTTCCGACTTCAACAAAGGTCCTGGAACCAATACTGCGCCAAGCTTTCTCGCTGACCAAAACCTGATCATCCAGGCGCACATCACCTCTTTCCAGGGCGTGGTACACGACATAGGCCGTCATTATTTTTGTGATGCTTGCAGGCTCTACGCGTGCTTTCGAGTTGTGATCCACCAACACGCTTCCGCTTGCAAAATCCATCAGTAGGTAGCTGGATGCCCCGAATTTCGGAGCTGCAGGAATCGGGAACAGCTCTGCATGCACGGACGTACAAACAAATAGCAGACCCAGAATCGAGATCGCTGTCTTAAGCTTCATCAGACCTTTTGTTCTCCAATCACTGCTCGCACACAGTAGTCACTCGATTACTATCCGGTGTTCTCTCATACCCATACCCGTAAGTCTGGCAAAGGTCGCATCGGCAGATTGAACAGTAGGCAACGGGCCGATTCGTACCCGATGAAGCTGCCCCGTATCCCTCATTACTGAAGACACGGATATAGCCCCGAGATTGAGATTACGAAGTTGATTTAACAGCTGATCCGCACTTGTGCGTTTGCTGAAGGCACCCACTTGTACAAATACTTTTGGCCTTCCATGGATGACCTGCTGATCCGGTTTCTGAGTCCAAATCGCTGTACTTTCGGTCTTTTCAGTATCGGTATTTTGTGTCGCTTTCGTTCCAGATTTTTGTGCCAGCGGGTAGTGTAATGGATCAAGTGCACGGATTTCCACTAGGCCGGTCCCCTTCGTGACAATATCGAGCTTTCTGGCGGCTGAATACGACAAATCAATCACCCTGTTCTGATGAAAAGGTCCGCGGTCGTTGACACGCACGATCACCTGTTTGCCATTCTCCAGGTTGGTGACCTGGACATAGGTGGGCAACGGCAAGCGGGTGTGCGCGGCCGTCATGGCGTGCATGTCATAGGTCTCACCGCTGGAAGTGCGCCAGCCATGGAATTTTTTGCCGTACCAGGAGGCAATGCCACGCTCGGTAAAGCCACTGCTCGTGGACAGTGTATGGTAGCGCTTGCCGAGCACCGTATAGGACGGTGGATTGCCGTAACGACTGCGTGGCTCAGCCTTGGGGATCGGGTCGGGGGCAGCCCGCGAGAGGGGGCTTTTGAGACGGGCGGAATCACGGAAACCACCGCCACATGTTTCTTTGATGTACAGGCTACTTGTCCCGAGGCCAGCAGAACAAGGATGCACGCATTGACGACACAGACTGCGAGTCGAAAAGATTCAGTTCTGAGCAACGTAGTCTTTAAAATCCTGTTTGACCTGTTGGCTTAATTGGTACACAGCCATTGCGTACATGGAACTGCGGTTATAGCGGGTGATCACGTAGAAGTTGTTCAGTCCAACCCAGTATTCAGTGGAGTTGTCCTTTTTAAATTCCAGCAACGCAACCTCACCTTTCTTCACAGGCGTATCATCGCGCAGCTTGACGCCATATTGCGACAACTCGATCATCGGGGCAACGGGTTTGAGTCCCTTCTTTAAAAGCGCCTTGTACCGATCCCCCTTGACGGTGACCGGGAAAGTGACTGGCTGATCCATCTGCCAGCCATGTTCTTTTAGGAAGTTAGCTACACTGCCAATGGCATCTGCATTGCTGTCCCACAAATCCCGTTTGCCGTTGTTGTCAAAATCAACCGCGTAATTCCTGTAACTGCTTGAAATAAACTGGCTTTTCCCCATGGCCCCCGCATACGAACCCTTGATGGTGGAAGGATCTAGCGCCTCTTCTTTTGTCAGCAGGAGAAAATGCTCCAGTTCACTGCGGAAAAACTTCTCCCGCGGTTCATATTCAAAGCCCAGCGTCACTAGCGAATCAAGAACCGGATATTTGCCCTTGTAGCGTCCATAGAATGATTCCACCCCGATGATGGCAACTACAATTTCAGGGGGAACGCCAAACTGCCGCTCCGCGGCTTCCAAAATGACGGCGTTCTCGGCCCAGAATTGCAGACCTTCATTGATCCGCTTCTCAGTGATAAATATCTCCCTGTACTCACTCCAGTTCTTTTTCTTCTCTGCCGGGCGTTGTATGGCGTCCAGTACCTGAACCTGTTTTTCCACATTCCCGATCAGGGCAGTCAAAGAGGATTTCGGGTACTGATGTCGTTTGGAAAAGTCGTCGATGAAGCTTCTGACTTCTGCGAGGTCCAGATAGTTTTCACTCGCAACCCCCGGATTGACCGCAAAAATGCACAGCGCTGACACAACTGCCGATAGTGTTCTCATGGCTCAGGACGTAAACATGTTTTGACTCGAATGAATAGACATCAGTATTCCAAAGGCTGCCAAGATCGTGACCATCGAGGTCCCTCCGTAGCTGATCAACGGCAAGGGAACACCCACGATCGGCAACAAACCGCTCACCATCCCGATATTGACTACGAAATAAACGAAAAAGGACAAGCTCAGGCTGCCAGCAAGCAGCCTAGAGTAAGTATCCTCCGCATAAGATGCAATACTTAGGCCACGCATCACCACAAACCCGTAGACAAATAGCAGCAATACCGTCCCCAAAAAGCCGAATTCTTCACCAAACACGGCAAATACAAAGTCCGTGGAACGCTCAGGCAAGAAATCAAGCTGGGACTGTGTTCCATTCAGCCAGCCCTTGCCATACAGGCCCCCGGAACCCAATGCAATCTTGGATTGAATGATATGGTATCCGGCCCCCAGCGGATCACTTTCAGGATTCAGCAGGGTAATAATTCGCTGCCGCTGATAGTCGTGCAGGTAAAGCCAAAAAGCCGGCACACTGGCCAGAACCAGAACCCCCGAAACTGCCAGCAAGCGCCAGGTGATCCCGGCCAGAAAAATTACAAAAAAGCCAAGACTCAGCACCAGGAGCGCAGTACCCAGGTCGGGCTGCAAGATGATGAGCCAAACGGGAACTGCGATCATGAGCAGGGCCACGACGAGGTTCCGCAAGGAAGGCGGCACATGCTTGTCGCTGAGATACCAGGCGATCATCATGGGGAGAAATATCTTCATGAGTTCGGATGGCTGGAAACGAATAACGCCCAGATCCAGCCAGCGCTGCGCTCCCTTGCCACTGTAGCCCACGGCCAGCACCAGGACCAGTAACACCAAGCCTCCCAGATACAGCCATGGTGACCATTTGAACAGTTGCTTGCTTGGAATTTGTGCCAAGAGCACCAACACCATGAAACCGATTATGAAATGGCCAAACTGATGCAGGACAACGCCTACGTCATTGTTTGCAGCACTGTAAAGCACAGCCAGGCCTGCTCCGCTAAGGACGACCAGGCCACCCGTCAAAATGGGGTCCAGGTTGGGCAGTGGCCGCCTCTCCTGTTTCGTCAGCGTGCTGAGTGTTGCCATGCCGTATGTCCGCTGATCGTTATCACGGGGTGTCCTGCTGTGCGTACTCGTTGCCCAGGAGGTAATGATCCAGCACGGCTTTTGCTACCGGAGCTGCGGTAACACCGCCACCACCGCCATTTTCCACAATCACCGCAATTGCAATTTTCGGCTTGTCTGTAGGGGCAAATGCAATAAACAGGGCATGATCGCGAAGTTTCTCGTCGATGTCTTCCTCAACGTACTCCTGGTGCTCCCCGTCTTTTTTCAGGCTGAACACCTGGGCAGTTCCGGTCTTGCCCGCAATCCTGTAACCGGCATCCTTTCCTACTGCATAGGCAGTGCCGTTTGGCTCGTGCACAGAATCCTCCATCGCTTCAACAATCCGATCCCAGTGAAGCGCATCGGCGATGTCCACGGAGCGCGGAGCAGGCACCGGGTTTCTGCCATTTCCGTCCTCGGGCGGGCGGGTCGCCGGCAAAAATTTCCGCAAAAATTTTGGCTGTACCCCTTGCCCGCGCATTGCCAAGACACTGGTCGCAAGGGCGAGCTGGAGCGGGGTGACTGACAAGTATCCCTGCCCGATGCCTGTGATGACAGTTTCACCGGGATACCATGGCTGTCCGTGTACTTTGCGTTTCCATTCCTGCGAGGGCAGGATCCCTTTCGCCTCACCCCAGGTATCCAGTCCTGTCCTGCTCCCAAAATTAAACTGTGCCAGCACCTCAGCCATGCGGTCTATCCCGAGCTTGTAGGCCAGCGTATAGAAATAGACATCGCTTGACTGCGTGATGGCCTTTGACATGTCCACCCTGCCATGGCCTTCCTTTTTCCAGTCCCGGTACTTTTGCTCGCTGCCGGGCAGTTGATAGTAAGGACCTGCCCAGATGGTGTCGTCTATCCGGGTTACCCCGTAGTGCAGCCCGGCCAGAGCGACCATCGGCTTGATGGTTGAACCCGGAGGGTACAGACCCGACAGGGCCCGGTTGAACAGCGGCTGGTCCGGATCATCACGCAACTGCGCATACTGCCTGCTGCGGATGCCATTCACAAACTGATTGGGGTCATACGTAGGCGTACTGACAAAGGCCAGGATTTCACCCGTTTCCGGCTCGATGGCGACGACAGAACCCCTGCGCTCACCGAGAGCCTGCAGCGCAACTTCCTGCAGCTGCACGTCCAGTGTCAGCATGACGTCTTTGCCTGGCTCGGGTGGGATGCTCTTCAATACCCGTAGCCTGCGGCCCTGCGCATTGATTTCTATATGCTGGTAACCCACTGTGCCATGCAGGGCTTGCTCATAGAATTTCTCCACCCCCACTTTGCCGATATAGGTGGTCCCGCTGTAGTCCTTTCTGTCCAGCTTTTGGATCTCGTCGGCATTGATGCGCCCCACATACCCCAAAGCGTGGGCGTTCACTCCCGCCATCGGGTAGTAGCGACTGGCCTGCGCAGTGATCTCAATCCCAGGATACCGGTGACGGTTGACCGAAAATCGTGCCACTTCGTCTTCGCTCAGATTCACCTTGAGAGGGATGGACTCAAAAGACTGCTTTCGCTTCAGATCTCCATAGAATTTCTTGAGGTGATGCTCCTCCAGCTCGATAAGCTGGCCGAGCTGAGCGATCACCTGTTCCAGGTCATCAACCTCGACCGGTGTCACCCTGATCTGGTAGCTCGGCTTGTTGGCAGCCAGCAGGTTCATGTTGCGGTCATAGACGAGTCCCCTGGTGGGAGGCACCGGCACGATTTTCATCCGGTTTTCCTGGGACAAGGTCGCATAGTAGTCGTGGCTGCTGACCTGCAGGTAAAACAAACGCAGGGCAAGGATCAGCATGCACAGCAGGACGAGCAGGGCGACGAGATAGATCCGCGTCCGGAAATAGCGTTTTTCCAGCCGGATATCTTTAAAAAAATCGCGTGCAGCCAATTTCGACTATACAATCCAGTGTGCGACCCGGTGATGGTACCAAATTCCACCCCGCACCTGTACGGATACACTTTTTCCACAGGTCTTTCCCGCGGGTTTACCGGCATTCATATGAGGCCACGGGGGTTCGAATGCAGGACCTGCCGCAGCCACGTGTTGGCGAATGCCGATATTCAAGTACAATACCCCGTTTCTTGCCTGTGAGGATTGACATTCATTCATCTGGAGGCTGTCCACTTCTTCAGCTACAGGCAACAACTTTGGCATCTCGATAGGGAGAAATTTTCATGACCATGCATCACCTGCCCTTCACCCTAGGCATCCTGGGCCTCGTCGTTTCCTTCTGGATTTACAGGTCGGTGCTGCGTTACCCCCAGGGCAGTAGCAAGGTTGTCGAGATCTCGGACGCCATCCATGTCGGTGCAATGGCTTTTATGCGTCGTGAGTACTCGATCCTGTTTGTCTTTGCGGCAGTTGTCGCGGTCATGATCTGGTTCTCTGATCTGGGTTCGAATACGGCAATCTCGTTTATTGTCGGTGCGCTGTGTTCATCGGCGGCCGGCTACATCGGCATGTACACGGCGACCCGTGCCAATGTCCGCACGACAGTGGCGGCCCACGAAAGAGGACGCGATGCCGCGCTCAATGTTGCCTTTATGGGAGGTTCCATCATGGGGCTTACCGTGGCAGCCATGGGTCTGCTGGGACTGGGTGCCCTGTATTTGGCTTTCGGAAGGGATCCCGCGACGGCAAATGTCATCCATGGCTTTGGCATGGGCGCGTCGGTTGTCGCTCTTTTCTCCCGCGTCGGCGGAGGAATCTACACGAAGAGTGCAGACGTGGGGGCAGACCTGGTCGGCAAGATCGAAGCGGGTATCCCGGAAGATGACCCACGCAACCCCGGTGTCATTGCAGACAATGTCGGGGACAACGTGGGAGATGTCGCCGGCATGGGATCGGATATATTCGAGTCTTACTGTGGCTCGATCATCGCCACTGTAGCAATCTCAGCAACGCTGGCCCCGGCTGTGATTGAACGTCTGGGCGAGAGACAGGCCCTGATGTTCTTGCCGCTGGGCCTGGCTTCGACCGGTATCATCTGTTCTATCCTGGGAATTTTGCTGGTCAAGATCGCCGCCCGCAAATCCCCGGCAACGGCGCTTCGCATAGGGACCTTTTCTGCCGCAGTGATCTTCATTGTCGCGGCCTATTGGGTCGTCCATGCACTTGGAATAGACACCGGCGTGTGGGCTTCCGTGCTGGCCGGGGCAGTCGGTGGAATCATTATCGGGCTGGTCACTGAATATTACACCGGCGGCACACCCGTTCGAAAGATTGCCAACGGCGGGGACACGGGTCCTGCAACCGTCATCATCGCGGGCCTGGCAACAGGCACACAATCCGTGGTCGTACCCGTGCTGAGCCTGGCCGCAATCATATTCTTTGCAAATCAATTTGCGGACTTGTATGGGGTAGGCATCGCCGCAGTTGGCATGCTGGCCACCGTCGGCATCACGATGGCCATCGATGCCTATGGCCCCGTGGCAGATAACGCCGGCGGCATTGCGGAGATGGCGGAGCTCGGAGATGATGTCCGCAAAATCACCGACGAGCTGGACGAAGTGGGCAATACCACGGCAGCCATCGGCAAGGGATTTGCGATTGGTGCAGCCACCTTGGCGGCACTGGCCATCATCACGGCCTTCCTCGCTGAAGTCAGCCACGGAAAAGAATCCATTACCCTGGACCTGAGCGATCCCCAGGTTTTGATCGGTTTATTCATTGGCGGGGTGTTTCCCTTTATCGTCGCCTCCCTGACCATCACAGCTGTCGGAGATGCCGCTTTCGACATGATCAAGGAAATCCGCCGACAGTTTCACGAGATCCCCGGGCTGCTGGAGGGTCAAGCCAAGCCCGACACGGTACGTTGCGTGGACATTGCAACCACGGCAGCGCTCAAGCGCATGGTAACCCCGGGCCTGCTGGCCGTGATTGCACCCGTGGTCGTCGGCTTCGGTTTTGGCGCAAAGACGCTGGGCGGGATGCTGGGGGGCGCACTGCTGGGCTGTGTCCTGCTTGCACTGACCATGACCACTGCCGGGGGCGCTTGGGACAATGCGAAAAAGTATGTCGAGAAAGGGAATCTTGGCGGCAAGGGTTCCGATGTTCACAAGGCACTGGTCGTCGGTGACACGGTAGGGGATCCGCTAAAGGATACTTCCGGCCCGTCGATGAACATTCTGATCAACGTGATGGCAATCGTGAGCCTAGTCATCGCGCCACTCTTGCGATAGCTCCAAGGCGCCAGCCTGGCCGCCCGCACTGAAAATGCCGTGCCGCCCGTGCTACCATCACATGCCTGCTTTGCACGTCCACCCCCTATGCCAAAAACAATCCGGAACAAGCTAGGTGCGTCCATCCTGGGGAGCATTTGCCTTGTGCTCCAGGCCGGTGGGCAAGCATCTGCCGAACCTGGAAACCGAAATGCAGGCCAGGAAAATCAAAGTCCCTCGCACCTGGGTTGCCCAACGATCCCCGGCCCGAAAACCGTGACTGCGCCAAATCCCGATGCACCCGTACAGTTGAGCGCCGATCATATCGAGCGCGATGGCAGCGGCACGGTGACCCTGCAGGGGGCAGTGCAGATAAGGCAGGGAGCCCAGGTGCTGAATGCAGACCTGCTGCACTATCGAGAACATGACCAGACAGTGCAGGCCGATGGCGAAGTGCGCATTGAAGACGAGGAGTGGGTCCTGGACGGTGAGGGGGCGCAGCTTAACCTCGATACGGGGTACTTCAAATCGAATTCCATCGCCTACCAGTACAAACCGTTGCCTGCGCGTGGCCAAGCAGACCTCGTCGAACGGACTTCCAGGGATTTTGCCTACCTGGAAAATGCAACCTACACCACCTGTGCCGTGGGGGATAACTCATGGGAACTTGCAGCCGGTGTACTTGAACTGGACCGGGCTTCGGGGGACGGGACCGGGAAAAAGGTCACCGCGCGATTCATGGGCATCCCTGTTTTTTATACACCATGGATACGATTTCCGATCGACAGCGCCCGAAAATCAGGATTTCTGGCCCCGACTTTTGGAAATTCCAGCGATTCCGGCCTGAGCCTCGAAGTTCCCTGGTACTGGAATATCGCTGCGAACCGGGACGCAATCATTGCGCCCCGTTGGCTCGCAGACCGCGGATTGCAGCTGAAATCCAGCTACCGCCACCTGCAACATGCCGGGCTGGCCCAGGTGAGCGTGGAGTACCTGGATGATCGTGAGTTCGACGACGACCGTTACCGGGCATCCGTCGAATACCGGGGAGCCCTGGCTCCGGGGATCGAACTGGAACTCTTCTACAACCGGGCTTCTGACAGGATGTATTTTGAGGACCTGGGGGATGGCCTTGGCCTCAGCAGCACCCAGTATATCGAGCAGTCGGGACGTCTGAGCTATCTGGGGCAACACTGGGCGCTCACGGCCTTCATGCAAGGCTTCCAGGGAGTGGATCCCAGTCTGGGCAGTGAAGAAGATCCTTTCAAGCGTCTTCCGCAGCTCGAACTGAAGGGAAACTACCTGTCCGCAGCGGCCGGCTTTGACTATTTCATCGAGAACGAATGGGTACGTTTCCAGCATGATGACAAGATCGATGGTGAACGACTTCATCTGCAGCTGGCAGTGGAGCGGCCTTTTGAGAGTTCGGCCTATTTTATCCATCCCGGCATCCGCCTGACCCATACCCGGTATGACCTGCATCGCAAGGATGGATTGGACGATGAGCCCACGCGGAGCATGCCCAGCGCATACCTCGATACCGGGCTGAAATTCGAAAGGGACCTGAAGGATTCGTCAACGATCCAGACCCTTGAGCCCCGCATTTATTATCTCCATACCCCATTTCGCGATCAGGCCGAGATACCGCTTTTCGACACCAAGGAATATGAATTCGGATTCGAGCAGCTTTTCCGAAGCAGGCGTTTTAGCGGACACGACCGCTTCGGGGAAGCGGACCATCTGAGCATAGGCCTGACTTCGCGTATCCTGAACACGACCGATGGCAGGGAGAAATTGCGGGCCAGTGTCGGGCGCATATTCTATTTCAGGGATCGGAAAACGTGGGGGCCGGACACCCCGGAGGAGCGCAGCCCGTCCTCGGAGGTAGCCGCAGAACTGAAGCTTGGTCTCAGTGAGCACTGGCAAGCCATCGGCTCCATCCTGCTGGATACCCGAAATGACCGTACGCAGAGAAACTCCGTGCGCTTCCACTACCGGGATGAAAAGGACAGGTTACTGAATCTGGCCTACCGTTACCGGCACAAAAGCACGGAGCCGCTCGACCCGGTGACAAACCGGCAACAAAGTCTGGAACAGTCCGATTTCTCCATGGTGTTGCCCCTGACCAATCACTGGCGGACCGTAACGCGCTGGAATTATGACCTGCAGAACAACCGCAGCCTGGAATTTCTTGCCGGACTCGAGTATGAAACCTGCTGCTGGAAGCTTCGCCTGGCGGGAAGACGCTATAGTCAAAATGTGAACGAGGACTATAATACCAGCGTGGAATTCCAGCTGGTTCTGAAGGGGCTGGGACAGATCGGCTCACCCCTGGGTGAACTGCTGAAACGTGGAGTACACGGATACGATGACAAAGACGGTCACAATTTTTACTAGCATTCACTTGCACCCCCATCGCTGATACCAGAATGAAGCACATCCTGTACATGTTGGGTGTCGCGCTGCTAATTGCCGGCACCAGCGCAAGTGCGCTTGACCGGATCGTGGCTGTCGTGGAAAACGATGTCGTCATGGAAAGCGAGCTGCGCCAACGCTTACAGGTGCTGGTACGGCAATTCAACCAGAACCGCAGCGCACTTCCCCCCAGGAATGTTCTGATCGAGCAGGTGCTGCAGCGTTTAATCGTAGAACGCCTGCAACTGCAGCTTGCCGAGCGCCGCGGGATACAGATCGATGTGCTGACCCTGGATCAGGCAATGCGCAGCCTGGCAAAACGCAACAACATGAACCTCGAGCAGTTTCGCGATACGCTGCTGCAACAGGGGCTGGATTATGTCGTGTTCAGAAACCAGATCAGAGACGAGATGATCATAGAGCAGTTGCGCCAGCGCATCATCGATCAGAATATCCAGGTGTCAGAAGCTGAGATCGAGGATCTGCTCACTCGATCGGAGGGCGAACTGCTGCAAAAAGAACATGAATATCATGTTTCACATATTCTGATTGCAGTCCCGGAGGGCCCCACCCCGGAACAAATAAAACAGGCCGCTAACCGTGCCTCCTCAGTGTACGAGCGTGCTGCATCCGGCAACAATTTCACCCAGCTGGCCATTGCCGCATCCGATGCCCAGGATGCACTCCAGGGCGGCGATCTGGGTTGGCGGGATCGGGCACAACTGCCCCAGCCTTTCTTGCAGCAAATCAACCAGATGAGCCCGGGAGAAGTCAGTAAAATCATTCAGAGTCCTTCGGGATTCCATATCTTCAAGCTTCTGGGCCAACGCGAAATTCAAAAAGAAACCATGGTGGAGCAGGTGCTGGCACGCCATATCCTGGTCCGCACGAATGCCCTGCTGTCCGAAGAGGCTGCCGAGACAAAACTGAAAGACATCAAGTCCAGGGTAGAGGCGGGTGAGGATTTTGGAGAACTTGCCAAGGAATACTCCGAGGACCTGAGCAGCGCTTTCAACGGCGGTCAGTTGGGGTGGTCGGTCTCGGGTACTTTTGTACCCGAATTCGGGAATGTTGTTGACAGCCTGGAGCCCAAGCAGATCAGTGAGCCGTTTCGCACCCAGTACGGCTGGCATGTCGTGCAATTACTGGACGTGCGCAAACATGACAATACCCAGGAAGCCATCCGTGCTAAAGCCCAGGCACAGATCAGGCAACGAAAAATTGAGGAAGAAACCGAGCTGTGGCTCAGGCGGCTTCGCGACGAAAGTTATATAGAAAATCGGTTGCACTCCTCTAACTGACCCTGGCTTGCAAGCCGCCTGCATCCGCTGACAGCTGCCATGCAACCCATCCCCCGCATTGCCGTAACGCCCGGCGAACCTGCCGGAATCGGACCGGAAATTGTACTCAAGCTTGCCCGCCAACCGCTTGCATTAGAGCTCGTCGCTGTTGCCAGCAAGGCACTGCTGGCCCACCTCGCCAGGCAATTGGGCATCGACATATCCGTGACCAGCTTCAACCCCAAGGACATGTCGACACCACATGATCCGGGCCAGCTCAAGGTCATCGATGTCCCCATCCCCAACCAGGTTATCCCGGGAGAACCGGATGTCGAAAATTCCGATTACGTCATCGAGACCCTGAACACCGCCATCAGGCTCGTACAGGAAGATACGTGCCAGGCAGTCACCACCGGTCCCGTACAAAAAAGCATCATCAACGAAGCAGGTATTTCCTTTTCAGGGCATACAGAATTCTTTGCTGAGAAAACCGGAGGCAACCCGGTCATGCTGCTCAGCAATGAGATGGGCAGCACGGAAAATGCGCAGATTCTGCGTGTGGCACTGATGACCACTCACCTGGCAATTGCTGATGTGCCTGCCCAGATAACCGCGCAACGCATCGAAGAAGTGCTAGGGGTCTTGCATCACGCTTTGCGTCATCGTTTCGGTATCGAAAACCCGTTTATCAGCGTATGCGGATTGAACCCCCATGCAGGCGAGAACGGGCATCTGGGATCAGAAGAGATTGAAATTATCAGCCCGGCACTGGACAAGCTCCGCAGGCAAGGCATGCAACTGGAGGGCCCGATCCCTGCCGACACAGCCTTTGACCGAGAGAAACTCCGCACAAGGGACGCGATCGTTGTCATGTACCATGACCAGGGTTTACCCGTGATAAAGTACAGCGGCTTCGGGAATCTCGTCAATGTGACCCTGGGTCTGCCCGTGATCCGCACCTCCGTGGATCATGGCACTGCACTCGATATTGCAGGACAAGGAATCGCAGATGCTGGTAGCATCCGTATTGCAGCAGAGATGGCTGCAAAGCTGGCAGCAAACGACCCCAGCAAATCAAAATAAGAATGCGCCTTGATCACCGGTACCCCAACCAAGACAGATGAGTCACCCAAACAAATCCATACTCCTCGTCGTACTTCTGACCTGTTGCTATATCCCTGCCGCATATCCCGTGGACCTGGACCGCTTCATTACCATTTCCAGTACTGAAGAGTTCGCATTGCTTCGTGGTAATGTGATTGCATTCAAATTCAGTCCCCTTTCCAGCAAGGCCCGAGCCTTGGAAATTACAGAAAATGCTTCGTCCCTGGGGGTTGCCCACCTCGGCCAGCTTGTGCTCAATGAAAACTCTACTCCCCTGGCCGCCTTGCGCAGCATAGCGAACCAGATCGGAAAAAGTCTGGGGTTGAGGTTCGGTGTCATCACAGATTCGACAACATCGGATATTCTGAAGGAGAGCAAACAACTGCTGCTTTACCACCCGGATATCACGATTACCCTCAGCCTAGTAAAACCGATTGAGCAGGCACATTTTGAAATCGTCTGTACCTATGCGGTTCGAGAAACAAAAACCGGGGTACCGGGCGAAAGCGAAGACCCGAAACCTGCAGAACCTGAAGAAGTTGCAGCCAGTACAGAGACTGCCGCGGCTTCAGCCCCTGCTGATAAACCGGCACACCCGCATTGACTTGCTGTTTCAGCGTGTGCCGGGCTCGGCAGGCTGCCGCATAGGCAGCCGGTGCGGGTGCTTTTGAACCGACCAGAGAACGACAGGGCCCTGGGCAGTTCACCCGGGAGCCTGCAACGGCCATGAAACTCAACAAACGACTGGGACAGCATCTGCTGACAGACGAAACCACAATCTCTGCGATCACGCAGGCGATCGCCCCCGCCCCGGAGCAGAACATTTGTGAAATCGGCCCTGGACTCGGCGCCATCACCCGGCCCGTACTGAAAGCGGCAGGTGCCATGCATGCCATCGAAATCGACCAAACCCTGTCTGAGGAACTGCTCAAGCAGTGCCGTGGGATGGGTCAATTGACCTTGCACCAAGGCGATGTTCTGGAGTTCGACTTTCACTGCATTGCCGAGACAGACCGGTCGATTCGCCTGATCGGCAATTTGCCTTACAACATTTCAACCCCGTTGTTATTTCACCTGCTGCAATTTTCCGAAATAATTTCCGACATGCATTTCATGCTTCAGAAAGAAGTTGCCGAGAGAATCACGGCAGCCCCAAATACCTCAACGTACAGCCGACTCAGTGTAATCATGCAGAGCAGCTATAAAGTGGAAAGCCTGTTTGATATAGCCCCTCATTTGTTCTCACCGCCGCCCAAAGTAACCTCGTGCTTCATACGCATGCTTCCGGACCCGGTCACATCGGGAAAGATCCATGACCGAACGCTGTTCAGTCAGTTGGTGAAAACTGCCTTCCAGCAAAGACGCAAAACCATCAGGAACAGTCTGGCGAAGGAGGTCACAGAAAAAGAGCTGCAACAGGCTGACATTGACTCCCGCCGACGCCCGCAGGAAATATCTGTACAGCAGTATATAAATCTTGCCAACCTTCTCTCAGGGTGATATGTTTTTTTTGAAACAAGCTCGGTGTAAATGCATCAACAAGCACTGTGGAAAAGTCAGAAATTCATAATATAGATGTAAGTGTGGACAGTGCATTTATCGAAGCCGATGAACGGCAAAACAAGTTTGTTTTTGCCTATACAGTGACCATACATAACACGGGGCTCGTGCCAGCCCGGCTCATGACACGCCACTGGATCATCACGGATTCCAATGGCAAAACCCAGGAAGTAAAGGGGGAAGGCGTAGTCGGAGAACAGCCCTATCTGCGCCCGGGTGAGGCCTTTCAATACACCAGCGGAACCATGCTGGAAACACCGGTGGGCACGATGCACGGAAGCTACCAGATGGTGAGCGATGACGGCACAAAATTTGATGCAGAAATCAACCCGTTCACCTTGGCTGCACCCCGTACTTTGCACTAGCGCACAGTCCTTTACCTTCCGATCCTCGTGCCAGGAAAACACGTCTGGTTCCGTGTTGTGATCCGGCCTCGGAGTTCATAGCAGCTGGGTTGCCTTGGCCCAAATGGCGACCTTCCAGGTTTTCCGATACCGCTGACTGAAGTTCTATCATGGCCATCTACGCTGTTGGAGATGTGCAGGGCTGCTTCGATGAGCTGGCTGCGCTGGTTGATAAAATTGGATTTGATCCGAAGTTCGATGAACTGTGGTTTGTCGGTGACCTGGTCAATCGGGGCCCGAAATCACTTGAAACGCTTCGCTGGGTCAAGTCGCTGGGCAAGTCGGCCACCACCGTGCTGGGCAACCACGACCTTCACCTGCTGGCCGCCCACGCCAATGTAAAACCGACTACAGAATCCAGCAGCCTCGCCGCAGTCCTTGAGGCCGGCGACGCAGATGAGCTCATTGACTGGTTAAGGCATCGCCCTTTGCTGCATTTCGACAGCAAGCTCAATATCGCCATGGTGCATGCAGGGGTCATCCCTCAATGGAGCATAGAGGATGCGATCGTCCATGCAAACGAAGTGGAAACCGTTCTTCGCTCCAGAGACTACCGGGACTTTCTAAAGAACATGTATGGGGATACACCCGGTCAATGGTGCGAAACCCTGGGCGGCTGGGACCGGTTGCGCGTGATCACCAACTCGTTCACGCGGCTGCGCTACTGCGACTCCCAGGGAGTGATGAGCCTGGCGGAGAAAGGACCACCTGGCACACAAGGTCCGGGGGCGCAGCCCTGGTACGAGGTCAGTTCACGAAAAAGCCAGACGACCACCATCGTGTTCGGACACTGGTCAACACTGGGTTATCAGGACAGAAACAATGTCATCGCCACCGATACGGGATGTCTTTGGGGCGGGGCCCTGACGGCGGTAAAAATCAGTGAGGCCGAACGCGGAAAATACCAGATCGCCTGTGAGGCCAAGCGCGCCATTCCGGCAGCTGCGGCCTCGTACCTCGGTTCTTCCGTAACTCAGCGCTAAACCTGGAACCCGGCGGATCGGCGCGCTGATACCGGTCAGTCGCTGATGCTGGCGCCCATTCGCCGGTACTTGACATACTCCAGGTCATAGCGGTTCTTCTCGTCCTTGGGGCGAAATTCACGGTGTATTTCCTGCCAGAGACTTTTATCCCATGGCGGGAAATAGGTATCCCCTTCCAGGTCGGCATGCACGATGGTCAGGCGCAGTTGCTGCGCGAAGGGCAGTACGAGTGCGTGCACTTCAGCCCCACCGATCACGAAAATTTTTTCTGCTCCTGCCAGCAGGGCCTCGGCCTCGGCCCAGCCGGTCACAACATCACAACCCTTCGCAGGGTACTCTCGGTTTCGGGTAAGAACCACGTGCCGGCGGCCGGGCAATACCCCCGGCAGCGATTCAAAGGTTTTTCGTCCCATCACCATGGGGTGGCCCATGGTGACCTGCTTGAAGCGCTGCAGGTCTGCGGGCAAGTGCCAGGGCATCGAATTATCTTTCCCAATGACACCCTGAGGGGTCATGGCGGCAATTACAATGATCTTCTCATCCGACACTAGACTGCCACCGGAGCTGGGATATGCTCATGGCACCGATAATTCTGCAATTCAAAATCTTCATACACGAAATCAAAAATCGAATTGACTTGCGGGTTGATGTGCATCCTTGGTAATTCAAAAGGGGCCCGTTTCAGTTGCTTGCGTGCCTGCTCGAGATGATTGTTATAGAGGTGCACGTCGCCAAAAGTGTGTACCAGTGCACCGACCTGGTAGCCGGTCACCTGGGCGACCATCTGCAACAGCAGTGCATAGGAGGCAATGTTAAACGGCACACCCAGAAAAACATCTGCACTGCGCTGGTAGAGCTGACACGAAAGCCGGTTCTGGGCAACGTAGAATTGAAAGAAAGCATGGCACGGCGGCAACGCCATGGCATCCAGTGCACCCACATTCCACGCACTGACGATGTGTCTTCTTGATGACGGATTTTCTTTCAGGTTCTCGATCAGTGCACTGATCTGGTCCACGGTCCTGCCGTCTGCACAGGGCCAGTTTCGCCACTGTGAACCATAAACCGGGCCCAACTCTCCGTTTTCATCCGCCCACTGGTCCCAGATCGAAACGCCGTTTCTTTGCAGGTAGGAGATATTGGTCTCGCCCCTCAAGAACCACAGCAGTTCATGGATGATTGACTTCAGGTGGAGCTTCTTGGTGGTCAGAAGAGGAAACCCCTCCGCCAGGTTTAACCTCATCTGATAGCCAAACACGGAAACCGTGCCGGTACCCGTACGATCCCCCTTCTCCACGCCTTCCTCCATGACATGCCTCAACAGTTCGAGGTATTGCTGCATGGCTCAGTGCGCTTGCGCCGGCATCTCTGGCTTTTTGTATGCGTGATACATCAGCCCCAAGCCTACCAAGATCATGGGCAGCGTCAAAAGTTGCCCCATCGTCATCCAGTCGAAGGCGACAAATCCCAGATTCATGTCCGGCTCGCGTACGAACTCCACCACAAACCGGAAAACCCCGTACAGCAGCATGAACAAACCGGCCACGGCGCCCGCCGGACGGGGCTTTTGTACAAACAACCAAAGCACCACGAACAATACGAGACCTTCCAGGAAAGCCTGGTAGAGCTGCGAGGGATGCCGTGCCAGTGCATCCGCAGCCGGGAACACCATGCCCCATGGCACATCGGTGGCACGACCCCACAGTTCTCCATTAATGAAATTCCCGATGCGCCCGGCCCCGAGCCCGACGGGCACAGCAGGTGCGACAAAATCACACAAACGCAGAAAACCGCATCCTTTTCTCCGGTGAAAGGCCCATAACACGAGGATGACGCCCAGCAATCCGCCATGAAAGCTCATGCCCCCTTCCCAGATCCTGAACAGGTAGAGCGGGTCTTCAAGGAAATAGGAAAAATTGTAGAACAGTACCGAGCCCAGGCGACCGCCGATCACCACTCCCAGCATGCCGTAGAAAAAAAGATCGCCAACCTCATCAGGCTGTACTACTGTATGTTCTTTTTTTGCCAGTACCGAGCCCAGGCCCCAGAATGCCAGAAACCCGACCGCATACATCAGGCCATACCAGTGAAGCTTGAGTGGCCCAAGGGAAAAGATGACGGGATCAATATCCGGGAAATTCAACATGCTGCATCAGTATACAATCAAGTTTCCGGTCGCCCTGCAGAGATTCCGCAATGCCCTCGCACAGCACCGGCGAAAACAGTGAGCACATCATAAACATGGTTCAGGTCAAAAAAAACCATCTGGCTGGACAAACCAGCCCTTATCTGCTTCAGCATGCCGACAACCCCGTGCAGTGGTACCCGTGGAGCAGTGAAGCACTGGAACGCGCCAAGCTGGAAAACAAGCCGATCCTGTTGTCGATCGGATATTCTGCCTGCCACTGGTGCCATGTCATGGCACACGAATCCTTTGAGGATGAGGCCACTGCAAAAATCATGAATGAATTGTTCATCAATATCAAAATCGACCGCGAGGAACGCCCGGACATCGACAAGATTTACCAGACGGCCCAATTTGTACTCACCCAGCGCACGGGGGGCTGGCCACTCACCATGTTCCTGACCCCGGATGACCAGGTGCCGTTTTTCGGGGGGACGTATTTCCCGAACGAGGCACGCCACGGGCTGCCGGCCTTCAAGGACCTGCTGCAGCATATCTCAGGTGTTTTTCAGCAGCGGCGCGAAGAGATCGAAGCGCAAAACCAGTCCATACAAGACGTGCTGCAGCAAATTCACGAACCCAACTATGCCAAGACGGACCTCTCTCCCGAGATCTTCAGGAATTGCAACCACCAGATAGAGCAGGCCTTTGACGCGAGGGACGGGGGCTTTGGGAGCGCGCCCAAGTTTCCTCACCCGACCCATATCGAGCGGCTGCTGCGTCATTACTCGCAATCAAAACGGGCGCAACAGGACAGCCCCCGCTCCTTGCACGCCGCACTCTACACGCTGGAGAAAATGGCAGCAGGTGGTCTTTTCGACCAGGTTGGCGGAGGTTTTTGCCGGTACTCGGTGGACGCCCACTGGATGATCCCACACTTCGAAAAAATGCTGTATGACAACGGTCCTCTGCTGACCTTGTATGCGCAGGCATTTGTCCTGACAGGCACCAAACAGTTCAGGAGCGTGTGCGAGGCCACCGCGCAATGGGTCATGCGCGAGATGCAATCGCCCGAGGGGGGCTACTACTCCTCCCTGGATGCGGATTCCGAGGGCGGCGAAGGCACGTACTACGTCTGGGACCGAGAGCAGGTCGAGAAGATACTCAGCCAGGAAGAGTATGCCGTATTCGCACCCCACTTTGGCCTGGACCGGGATGCCAATTTTGAAGGCGGGTATCATCTGCATACCTTTGTTGACCGGGATGAGGTGTGTCGAAGGGCTGGCGTATCCGAAGAGAAGTTTGATGCCCTGATCCGCCAAGCCAAGCAGAAGCTTTTTTCCCAGCGCGAGCAGCGTGTGCGTCCAGGCCGTGATGAAAAGATCCTGAGCAGCTGGAACGCCTTGATGATCCGCGGTATGGCCATCACGGGCCGGGTGCTGCAACAACCCGAATACATACAATCGGCACAGCGCGCCTTGGATTTTTTACATGACACCATGTGGACCCGTCAACACCTGGCGGCCACGTACAAGGATGGCACCGCGCACCTTGACGCCTACCTGGACGACTACTCGTTCTTGCTGGACGCCATTTTGGAGATCCTGCAAGTGCGCTGGTGCAGCCAGGATTTGAGCTGGGCCTGTGAAATTGCCGACGTATTGCTGGAAAAATTCGAGGACCACGCCTCAGGTGGCTTCTACTTCACATCCACAGATCATGAGCGACTTATACAGCGATCCAAAACACTGAGCGATGAGGCGATGCCTTCCGGCAACGGAATTGCTGCCACGGCATTGGCCCGCCTGGGTTACCTGCTGGGGAAAACAGAGTACCTTGAGGCCGCAGAACGCGTATTGCAGTTTGCAGGCCAGGCCGTCACGCAGGCTCCCATGGGACATGCCAGCCTGATCACCGCGTTTGAAGAGAGATACTATCCGCTGCAGATCATTATTTTGCGGGGAGAAAAGGGTGCTCTTGAAAAATGGCAACAGCAATGCACACGGGGTTATACCCCCGGGCGACTGGTATTTGCCATCCCTGCCGACGAAGAAGATTTGCCGGCAGGACTGGCAGAAAAGAAATATTCCATGTCGAGCCCGGAAGGTGCCGCTGCCTATATCTGTGAAGGCTTGCAGTGCAGACCTCCGGTCACGAGCCTGGCCGAACTGCAGAGTGCCATGCCGGATACCGGAACCCACCGATAAGACTGCAGCACGTCATCGCGGCTGATTCGATGAATATAATCAGAGGGACATTTCGGTTATTCCGCCTGTTGGTCCACCTCGTCAAGGGGATTCACATTTGCTACACCGCATTGGGGGATGTAGAGAAGTTCGACCTGGATGAGAAACAGCACAGGATCATCCAAGACTGGCTGTACAAGGTCGCAAAAATCATCGGCATTGATCTTACCGTGCATGGCACACTACAAAAATCACCGGCGTTTGTGGTCGCGAACCACGTATCCTGGCTGGATATCGTGATCGTCGCCTCAGTACTGCCCGTTTCGTTTCTGTCCAAGGTGGAAGTTCGCAAGTGGCCCGTGGTAGGCCTCCTTGCCGCTAAATCCGGCACCCTCTTTATCCACCGGGGATCCAAAACCGGTGCGATGGAAGCGATTCACCTGATGCGGGAAAGGCTCAGTTCAGGGCATAGCGTGGCTTCCTTTCCTGAAGCCAAGACGACCGATGGCACCTGTGTGCATGCGTTCCATCCCCGTCTGTTTGCA
The DNA here is from genome assembly GCA_965220895.1 of Gammaproteobacteria bacterium. Taxonomy (GTDB): domain Bacteria; phylum Pseudomonadota; class Gammaproteobacteria; order UBA4575; family UBA4575; genus WTFY01. The sequence goes on along the minus strand of OZ244850.1, from coordinate 1,363,724 downwards.
GCCGCCATTGAAACAAAGTCCACGATCCAGCCGGTAGCACTTCGCTACCCGCATACCGATGGCGTCAACCCAATGGTGCCGTTCGTCAACAACCGCAACCTGGTAAAACATGCTTTTCGCATCATGTCTGCCAAGCGCACCCCTGCTGAACTGACGCTATGCGAGCCCATTTCGAGTGAAGACCAGCCGAGAAAACAGCTTGCCCAGCTGGCAAGAAATTCGGTGGCCAAGGTGGTCGATGAATCCGGCTAGGACACGCTGCCGAGTGCCTGTATGGCTGCCTTATAGTCCGGTTCGTGCGCAATCTCGCCAACCAGTTCCGTGTGAACGACCACATTCTTCTGGTCCAAAACCACGATGGCACGCGCTGTAATCCCAGCGAGCGGCCCATCTTCGATCAGTACGCCGTAATCCCTGGAGAAATCCTGTGAGCGCATGATGGAAAGTGAAATGACATGCTCCAGATTTTCGGAAACACAAAACCGAGACATTGCAAAGGGCAGGTCTGCAGAAATGGTCAATATCGCCGTATCGTCATGTTCCTTTGCAAACTCATCAAATTTCTTTGTAGACATTGCACAGACCGGTGTGTCCAGGCTGGGGACAATGTTCAGTATTTTTCTTTTGCCCGGGAAAGCCGAAAGGGATACGTCCTCCAGATCCTTGTTCACCAGCGTGAAGTCTGGTGCACTTGAACCAATGCCTGGCAGGTTCCCATTGGTGTGAATCTCATTTCCTTGCAGGGTGATCTTTGCCATTTTTATTTCTCCAGTAACAGGCGCATACGTATTGGCTGGGCAACGTCCTAGGCGATGTCGCCAGCTTCTACGAGGTTCACAAAAAAGTGACCTTGCTCTGTAGGATAAGTTTATTACTCCGGTGATGACGCTATGGAATCTTCATATTGGCTTGCATCAAGCAGGCTGTCAATTACCGTGATGCCCGGCAACTCGATCTTGCAAAGCCAACCTTGCTCGTAGGGAAATTCGTTCATCATTTCCGGAGAATCCAGCAGATCTTCATTGATTTCAACGACTTTACCGCCTACAGGCATATGCACGTCACTGGCGGTCTTGACCGATTCAACGACCGCACAGGCCTCGTCTGCCTGATACTCACGATCCAGGTCAGGGGGCTCAACGTAGACGATGTCCCCCAGTTCAGATTGGGCAAATTCCGTGATGCCTATTATTGCCGTATTGTCATCCTGCATCTTCAACCAGACGTGCCGAGACGAATAGACACGGTCAACGGGTACGGCATCCATCAGCAACCTCCCGGGCCAATCGCTTTTTAATTGTTGTCGAATTACTGTTTGACATGGTTTTAGAACCGGGTATTGTACACATCGGAAAACCGCCAACAAAGTGACCACTCCAGTGCACTGATCAGCGGCTTTTCCGGGTTTTTACCAGCCTGGATCTTGTGCTCAGGAGCAACCGATCACAGTACGGGATGCCTGAATCCCAGAGGCCTTGCCGACGGTGCACATCATGCATGAAATGCAGGGATCATGATCATCTTCTGCTCAGACAGTGCGTACTGAATGATACAACTGCGGTACGCGGGGCCCTGAACAGTCCAGCCGGAGTTATTTCGTAACAAGCAAGGCAATACAGCATTCATTTTGAACGATTTCTCACAAGCTTTTCAAAAAGCCCTTCAACTCATCATACAACTCGACCCCGGCCTGATAGAGATCGTTGCGCTGTCCCTGCAGGTAAGCCTCACCGCCGTATTCATTGCCGGGCTGATCGGGTTGCCGCTGGGTGCAGCGCTTGCCTTGTACAAGTTCTTTGGACGGGGTCTGCTGGTCGCTATACTGAATACCTTCATGGGCCTGCCGCCCGTCGTCGTGGGCCTGGTGGTTTACCTGGTTCTTTCCCGCTCAGGCCCGCTGGGAGCACTGGGACTGCTGTTCACACCCACGGCCATGATCATTGCACAGGTGTGCCTGGTCACACCAATTATCGCCGCGCTGACACGTCAAACCGTAATGGATGCCAACGATGAGTTCCATGCACAACTGCGGGCACTTGGCGCCAAACCCCAAAGCATGATGAACACCCTCCTGTGGGAGACCCGGTACAGCCTGGTCACCAATGTGTTTGCAGGATTCGGCCGGGCAATCGCGGAAGTGGGTGCGGTCCTGATCGTAGGTGGAAATATCAATCACAATACCCGTGTGATGACGACCTCTATCGCACTTGAGACCAGCAAGGGGAACATTGAGCTGGCACTGGCACTGGGCGTGATACTGATCACGCTTTCCTTGATCGTGACCTCGGCTGTCATGAGTGCACGTCAGGCGGCTCACAAAATTTATGCCTAGCCCCGTGATTCCTGCATCACCCCTACCACTGAAAATTCAGCACCTGAGTGTTTCCAGGCGGGGCAAGCCGCTGCTGGACGATGTGAATGCCACCATCAGTTCGGCCGGGATCACCATCATCCTGGGCCCAAACGGGGCAGGAAAAAGTTTGCTGCTCCACATCGCGCATGGCCTGGAAACACCGGATCGCGGCTCATTGACGTGGAATCAGCACATCCCGAGGCCCCAGGAACCCTGGCGCGCCTTCGTGTTCCAGAAACCGGTCTTCCTGCAGCGCAGCGTACAGGCCAACCTTGAATACGTGCTTTCCCTGCACAAGGTGGTCAAGGCCGGGCAGGACCAGCTTATCCAGCAGGCACTGCGCCATACCGGGCTCATACAACTCTCGAAACAAAGTGCACGCACCCTGTCCGGTGGCGAGCAGCAACGCCTGAACGTCGCCCGGGCCTGGGTGCTTGAACCTAAAGTGATGCTGCTGGACGAGCCTACGGCGGAACTGGACCCTTCGGGTGTTGCAACCATGGAAATGCTGATCCGGAAAATTGCGCAACTCAACACCAAGATAGTCATGACTACCCACAGCCTCGATCAGGCGAGAAGACTGGCACACGACATTGTGTTCCTGCACCGGGGCAGGCTGATTGAACACACTCCGGCAAAAGTGTATTTTGCCCAGCCTAGAACCCGTCTCGCCGCAGATTTCCTGGCCGGCAAGTTGCTTGACACGGGCTGAAAAATCATGAAATATTTTTGGGTCAAAGCCATCGCATTGGTGGCACTGGGTGTAGCACTGGCCTCGGTGCCGGCAGAAAAACCGCCTTTCATCACCCTGTCCTCCACCACTTCAATCGAAAATTCAGGTTTGCTGGATTACCTGATCCCGAGATTCAGAGACCGCACTGGCATTGACGTACGGGTGGTATCCGTGGGCACGGGTCGAGCGCTGAAACTGGGTGAGACAGGCGACACAGACCTGATACTTGTGCACCACCGACCCTCCGAGGAAGCATTTGTATCCAAAGGTTTTGGTGTCAAGCGTCAAGAGGTCATGTACAACGACTTTATCATCGCCGGGCCACGCGAAGATCCACTGGATATAAGAAAAGAAGACAGTGTAGAGCGTGTGCTTACCCTTATTTACGACCACAAGATGCCGTTTGTTTCGCGCGGCGACGAAAGTGGTACACACAAAAAAGAAATGGAGTTATGGGCCTCGCTTGGTGTGGATGTTCAGCAGTACAGCGGCAGCTGGTACCATGAAACCGGCGCAGGGATGGGCACTACACTGAACATTGCGAATGGAATGGGTGCATACGTGCTCGCAGACAGGGGGACCTGGCTCTCATTTAAAAATCGCAACGGACTGACTTTACTTTTTGAGAATGACCCCCTCTTGCATAACCAGTACAGCATCATTGAGATCAATCCCGAGCGTCATCCGCATACGAAATCCAAGCAAGCCGCTCTGTTCACAGACTGGCTGGCCTCCAGTGAAGGCCAGCAGATGATTGCCAGCTTTACCTTAAACGGCCAGCAGCTGTTTTTCCCGAACGCACTGCAGTAGCAACTTCGCTTGCACTGCAACCTTGAATCTGTGCGGTCGAACCAAGGTGGCTCTATCTGGTAAAAACCGGCCTGTCCCTGTTTAACCCCATTGCATGCTCCATGAAAAACCTTTTCATGGAAGGTGTGTGCTCCGCGATGCTCAGCGCAACACTGCGTGCCGCGACTACGGGTTTGGAAGAAGAACCGTATACGGCTACGAATGCATGCATCGCAGACTGCATGACCTGGACCTCTCCTGCCCTGGCACGCTCATATTTTCGCAACACCCGAAGACTGCCTAGATCCCGCTTTGTGTGCCCGAGGAGATCGGCCAAAATCGCGACATCGGTCAATCCAAGATTGGCTCCCTGGCCCGCCAACGGATGCAAGGTGTGGGCAGCGTCCCCGACCAGTGCGATCCGGGGCTTGACCAGATTGCCGGCCTGACCAGAAATCAGCGGGAAATCCGCACGCTCCGACAGCAGACGGACCTTGCCCAGCCGTGAATCGCTGGCTGTGGTGATTTCCTGGGAAAACTCCTTTTCTCCCATTTGCATCAGCCGCTTCGCATATTCATGGTCGGCTGACCAGACGATGGAACATTCACGCTGCTTTTTGTCACTTCCAACGGGCAACAGGGCCAGTGGGCCCGTCTTGAGAAAACGCTGCCATGCAGTGCGCTGGTGTGGAAATTCTGTTTGTACATTTGCCACGATGCCCTGTTGCAGATACGGCTTTTCAACATAGGGAATTTCTGCGAGACCGCGCACGCCCGAGCGGCTCCCGTCTGCTCCCACCAGCAGTTTCGCCCTGAGCAATTGCTTGTTTTCCAGAATCACCTCAATCCCATCGTCGCGGTGGATGATGTCGGTCACGCTCCCGGGCACGAACCAGTGAACACCGGGTACCTTGCGAAGGGGTTCATGCAAGCTTGACAAAATCGCCTTGTTTTCCACGATATAGCCCAAGACAGGCTGGCGAATTTCTCCTGCACGAAAGTGAATTTTTGCACTGCTGGCGGCATCCCAGACAACCATGGCATCAAAGGCACTTGTCCGTTTCGCCTGAACTTGCGGCCAGATTCCAATGTGCTCGAAAATTGCCCTTGAACCGGGGCTGACGGCAGTGACCCGCACATCATAAGGCTGTTCACGGTCAAACTCCGGTGGCAGCACACGGTCAACAATGGCCAATGATTTGCCTTGCTTTGCCAGCAGGTTGGCCAATGTGAGGCCAGCGATGCCAGCCCCTACGATAATGGCATCGACCTGTGCGGCTTGTGCAGTCATGCAGACTGCGGGGGGTTGCCGTGAAGAGGATTTGCCATAGAGCTGGGAACACCCGAACTTTGGCGCAGAACGATGTTTTCCAAAAGCGGGATCGCGCCCAGCAGCGCAAGGCCAATCCCCCTTGTACGAGACAGCACCGGATCGTTTGTAGTGAACAAAAAATTGAAGATATCGGTAAGCCGTATGGTGCGCTTGATATCCGATTGACGTCCGGACGCATAGGCACAGAGTCTCTCGCTGATGCCATCAGGCCCGTCGTGGTCCGCGTTCAGCGCTTCACTGAGTTCCGCGACATCCCGCAATGCGAGATTCAGGCTCTGGGCGCCGATCGGATGCAGTGTTTGGGCTGCATTACCGATCAACACTACACGTTCTTGTACACGCCGCTGACTCACCAACAATGACAAGGGAAAGGCAGAACGTTTGCCTATTTTGGAGAAATAGCCCAAGCGGTAGCCAAAGGCTTGTTGCAACTGCAGCAGGAAATCCTCACTGGTACGCGTCATGAGCTCTCCTGCAATATTGTCCGGGAGCACCCAGACAAACCCGCAATTGTTACCTGCATGCGGCAGCAGCGTCAGGGGACCCTGCCGGGTGAACCGCTCATAGGCCGTAAACTGATGATCACCATCCACACCGACATTGCCGACAATGGCCGTCTGATGGTATTTCTTCTCGTTGACAGGGATGCCCAGCTTGTTGCGAATGAAAGAATGTGTTCCATCAGCGGCAATCAACAAATCAGTCTGTATGGGTTCTCCCTCACCGTGCAGGATGACCCGATCCGCACGACTTTCAATATCGGATACCTTGTAGGGCTGGATGCACTGGATATTCTCATGGTGCCGGAGATGTTCCTGCAAGGACAATACGAGCTTTTCAGCGGGAACCATGTAGCCGAAACCCTCAGATTCATGATTTCGACAGTCCATACGCATGGCACCGAATCGCCCCCGATCTGAAATATGAATTTTCCGGATTGCGATGGAATGTGCACCAATCTGCTCCCATACGCCCAGAGCATCGAACATCCTTTTGGAAGTCAGGGCCAGTGCAATACTGCGTTCATCCCTGTGGGCACCCGTACCGTTTACCGAAGAAACGGGCCGGCTTTCGATCAGGGCAATCCGGCGGGGTGTAGCTGCCAAGGCACAAGCCAGCGTGCCACCAACGAAACCACCGCCTACAATCGCAATATCATAGTGACGCGGCATAACGTACAGGGAAACTCAATGTACGGATCCTGCCATCAGGGCTTCAATTTCGCCCGGATCCCGGGTGAGCTTTTCTGTGAGCACCTGGTTTCCATCCTTGGTGACCAGCACATCGTCCTCGATACGGACTCCCATATCCCAGTAAGATTTGGGTACGCCTTTTGTCCGGGTAATGTACAAACCCGGTTCGACTGTCAATGTCATGCCCGGCTCCAGCAGACGCCATTCTTCATCAAAACGATAGTCGCCGACGTCATGGACATCCATACCCAACCAATGACCGGTACGGTGCATGTAAAACTGCCTGTATTTCTCGTCTTTGATCAGCTTGGCGGGCTTGCCTTTCAACAAACCCAGTTCCACCAAGCCCTTGGTAAGCACCTTCACGGCTTCATTGTGCGGGTCGTTCCAGTGGTTGCCGGGCTTTACCTTCCGGATCGCAGCGGTCTGGGCTTCCAGCACCAGCTCGTACACCTCCCGCTGGGCCCTGGAAAAGGTTCCGTTTACAGGAAAGGTACGGGTGATATCACTGGCATAACCCTGGTACTCCGCACCCGCGTCGATCAGCAACAAATCGCCATCGTTGAGTACCTGGCTGTTTTCGATGTAGTGCAATATACAGGCGTTGCCTCCACCGCCGACGATAGAAGGATAAGCCGGGACACAGCCTGCTTTCCTGAATTCATAGAGCAGCTCGGCTTCAATTTCATGCTCGTGCTTGCCCGGCTCACAAGCCTGCATGGCGCGCAGATGGGCAGCAATGGAAACCTTGGCCGCCTTGCGCATCAGACTTACCTCGCCGCGTGACTTGTACAAACGCATGTCGTGCAAAGGGTAATCCAGCGAGAGCAGTTCATGGAGCGTGTGCTTTCTGGCCCGATAAGAGCCACGGGACTGATTCACCCAGCTGATGACCTTGCGGTCAAAACCTGCATCACGGCCCATCGGGTAAAAAATTCTTTCACGATCCGAAAGGAGCCGTGGCAATACTTCATCCAGTTGATTGATCGCATAGGCCTTGTCTGCAAGATAATCCTTCAAAGCGCCTTCCAGACCGGCCCGGCGCCCGCTCCAGACTTCCTGCTCGGCATCACGCTCCCGACAGAACAGTATGTACCGATCACCTTCCTTGTCCGGCATCAACAGGGCTAGGGCATTGGGCTCGTCAAAACCCGTCAGGTACAGGAAGTCGCTGTCCTGGCGGAAGACATGATCCACGTCCCGATTCCTGGGGACCAAGTTTGCAGAAGGCACAATGGCGACCCCCTTTGGGCCCACCATGCGCATCAGCATTTTGCGTCGCTTGACCAGCTCTTTCGTGTTCATGTCATGTTCCAGTAGCGAACTCTACGGGGTACAGGCCAGACGGCCCGGTCATCTGCAGGTGAATCCTGCCAGTATATACAGCAATTGCCAGACAAGTCTCTGAAAATTGGCCCGCTGTACCCGTAGCCGAGACCCGGTGCGCCAGACTCCTGCGAAGACGCCGCGCCGTATGAAATATCTTCAACTTTTTCAGCATATCAAGGCATATTTCTTAAATTTGAGTTGACGATAAAGTTTCATCATCCTACCATTTTGGAATGGGGAAGACAGAGTCAGGCCTGCTCAATGAACAGGAGCTAAAGCGACTTGAAAGTCGTGTAAACAACCTTATCCAGGCCTACGAAGACCTCAAGAAAGAGAACGGCCTTCTGAAGGCGCAGCAGGACACGTACACGGCTGAAAGGGCGAGCCTGATTGATAAAAACGAGCAGGCACGCAAACGAGTCGAGGCCATGATAACCCGGCTTAAGTCGATGGAGGTCAGCATATGAGTACCCAGGATTCTCCCATTGCGCTCAGTATCCTGGACAAGGAATATCGTGTGGTGTGTGGGGAGGGTGAAGAAGAGTCCTTGCAGGCATCTGCGGAACTGCTGAATACGCACATCGAGGAAGTGCGCAATGGAGGCAAGGTCATCGGTGCGGACCGCGTAGCGGTGATGGCCGCATTGAACCTAGCCCACTCCCTGCTTTCACAAACCGATGAGCAGAATCAGGTAAGCAAAAGTTTCTGTACCCGCGTTCGTGACCTTCAGGATCGAATTGATTCCGCCCTGGAAAATACCCGACAGCTTGAGCTTTGAGAATCTGCTAAACTCATACTGAAACCGGATACCTCTGCGGTACAGGTGAGTAGCTAGATACATACCTTGAGCCTATTTTTTTACTCAGGGACAATGCTGTAAAAAATGTTGTTGTGCAGTCCCGGAAAATGGGAAGCCTGATGCATTTTTCAGTTCTCCCACTTGAACCTCTGGTTCAAGGGCTATAGCGACCACAGTATTCGTGGAGTGTATCCGCGTACTACGCTCTCGGTTCTTTACTAAAATCAATATTCAAACAAGTCGTAGGGTAGACCGCCATGCAGTATTGGTTAATGAAAAGCGAGCCCGGTGAATACAGTATCGATGACCTGAAACGGGACAGGGTGGAACCCTGGGACGGGGTACGAAATTACCAGGCACGCAACATGATGCGCGATGACATGAAAAAAGGTGACCTGGCCTTTATGTACCACTCGAATTGCGATGAAATTGGAATCGTGGGCATTATGACGGTCGCACGCGAGTCGTATGCGGACTATACCGCCTTCGACCGGGAGGACAAGCACTATGACCCCAAAAGTGATCCCGAGAATCCGCGCTGGTTCATGGTCGATGTCCGTTACAAACGAAAACTGAAACGCACCATCACGCTGTCAGAACTCAGGCAACAAAAAAAACTTGATGGCTTGCAACTCTTGAGACCCGGCAACCGACTTTCAGTCATGCCGGTAAGCAAAAAGCACTGGGATTATATTTTGTCATTGGAGTGAATTGACGTTCGACGACTTCAGTTTTTGTATGTATTTTTAAAATTAAAAACATCGCGAAAAAACTAGTATTTATATATCAAACGTATATACTTTAGCGCGACTACAACTCAACGTTTATTGTTTGGAGGGGAGTATTGATGGCCATCAAGAAACGTAAGACCGCTGCAACTGCCAGACGTAAGACTGCTAAGAAAGCTGTTAAGCGTAAGACCGCTGCAACTGCCAGACGTAAGACTGCTAAGAAAGCTGTTAAGCGTAAGACCGCTGCAACTGCCAGACGTAAGACTGCTAAAAAGGCTGTCAAACGCAAAACCGCCAAGCGCAAGACCGTCAAAAAAGCTGCTAAGCGTAAAACTGCAAAACGCAAGACTGCTAAAAAGGCTGTCAAACGTAAAACTGCTAAGCGCAAGACCGTCAAAAAAGCTGCTAAGCGTAAAACTGCTAAGCGCAAGACCGTCAAAAAAGCTGCTAAGCGTAAAACTGCAAAACGCAAGACCGTCAAAAAAGCTGCTAAGCGTAAAACTGCAAAACGCAAGACTGCTAAAAGAGCTGTCAAACGTAAGCGCCGCTGACGCAGAACCAACCGCACCATATAAAAAAGGCTCTTTATTGAGCCTTTTTTATGCGGGCAAGAAACCCCTTTTCAGGGATCCGTTTTGCCTGAAACTTCAATGATTTCAGCCTAGGAACAATTTGTATACTGGATTCCCAGTTTCCTCCCAGCAGCGGTACCCCAGCTCCGCCAAGAACTGATCGAAGCGCTCTCTGTGTTCTGCAGGCACTTGGATCCCGGCCAACACACGCCCATAAGCTGCACCGTGATTGCGGTAGTGAAATAGACTGATATTCCATTCCTGCCCGATCATTTCTAGAAAGTCCAGCAATGCACCTGGCCGCTCTGGAAATTCAAAGCGAAATAAAATTTCATTCTCCAGGGCTGGGCTACGACCCCCTACCATGTGCCGCAAATGGAGAATCGCGACTTCATTGTCCGAGATATCTAATGCAGGATATCCGGACCCTTCCAATGTTTGTAGCAGCTGATTTTTTTCAGTTCCCGCATCCTCTACGTTCACGCCCAGAAAAATCTGGGCTTCCTCTGTATCTGCATAACGATAGTTAAACTCCGTAACCCCCCGGGACCCAAGCAATCGGCAGAAAGCCAAAAAACTGCCCGGCTGTTCAGGAATCGTTACCGCAAACAGGCACTCCTTTCGCTCGCCAAGCTCCGCGCGCTCTGCTACGTGACGCAAACGATCAAAATTCATATTTGCGCCGCTATTGACCGCTACCAGCAATCTGTCTGTGACCCTTTCTCGGTCGACGTACTGTTTGATCCCTGCCAAAGCCAAAGCCCCTGCAGGTTCGAACAGGGTGCGTGTCTCATCGAAGAGGTCCTTGATGGCAGCACAGATTTCATCTGTACTTACCAACAACACTTCATCGACATGTTGTCTTGCAATTTCGAAAGTTTTTTTGCCTACGCATCGCACGGCAACCCCATCTGCGAAAATCCCGACCGAATCCAGTTCCACCCTTTTTTTGGCCAACAACGCGGCATGCATGGTCGACGCGTCCTGCGGCTCGACCCCGATCACCTTGATGTCGGGCCGGTAGTGCTTGATATAGGATGCCATGCCGGCAATAAGTCCACCGCCTCCAACCGGAACAAAGATCGCGTCTATGCCAGACGGAATTTGTTGCAGGATTTCCACTGCCACAGTTCCCTGTCCCGCAATAACATCTTCATCGTCATAGGGATGCACGTAGGACAGCCCCTGATCTTCTGCAAGTTCCTGGGAACGCAAAAAGGCCTCATCATAGGTGTCACCGTGTAAAACAGCATTCGCCCCCATGCTGGTGACCGATTGCACCTTGATGGACGGGGTAGTACAGGGCATCACGATCGTGGCGTGAATGCCCAGTTTTTTCGCGGCAAGTGCTACGCCCTGGGCATGATTTCCTGCCGATGCAGCGATCACTCCTCGTTTTCTTTCGGCATCCGGCAAGCGCGCGATTTTGTTGTAGGCACCTCTAAGCTTGAAGGAAAAAACGCTTTGCTGGTCTTCTCTCTTCAGAAAAATACGATTAGCAAACCGGCTGGACAGGGTCGATGCAAAATCAAGTGCAGACTTGACAGCAACGTCATACACCTTGGCATTTTCAATTTTGCTTACAAGTTTTTTGTTTTCCATGGTAGAAATTGCGATAGATCATGCTTTCCGCATCGGGTACCGGTATCATTTATAAAACTCAAACTGTTTTCATGCAATGTCACTGGAGAAAAAAAAACTGGCTGCCGCCATGGGCGCCCTGGACTATATACAAGCCGGCGACATAGTCGGCGTTGGTACGGGATCTACCGCAAATCATTTTATTGATGCACTTGCAGGCATCAAGGGAAAAATCGATGGCACCGTGGCAAGCTCAGAGGCCACAGCACGGAGATTGAAGGAGCACGGCATACAGGTGCTGGACCTGAATAGCGTATCCAGCCTGCCTGTGTACGTCGATGGTGCCGACGAGGCGACCCGCCACAAACACTTGATCAAGGGCGGCGGTGGCGCATTGACGCGTGAAAAAATCGTTGCAGGAGTGAGTGAAAAATTCGTGTGCATTGCTGACGATACCAAACTGGTCGACACGCTGGGCGCTTTCCCCTTACCTGTCGAGGTGATCCCCATGGCAAGAAGTCACGTGGCAAGACAGCTTGTCAAACATGGCGGCGTCCCCGAGTTGAGGGAAGGGTATCAAACCGATAACGGCAATCTTATTCTCGATGTGCACAATTTGGAAATCCTGAATCCCGTAGACAAAGAGCGTGAACTAAACAATATTGCGGGGGTTGTCACGGTCGGGATATTTGCATTAAGGCCCGCCGACATCCTGGTTTTGGGCGAAGAATTGGGCCTTCGGATCGTCTGACAGGAACTCACTGGGCGGCGAACCTGACTGATATCCCTGAGGCAGGTTGGGGGAAGTTCAGATACCGTATCCCACCTGCGGGTATCAAGGGGCTACCGGCATCGTCGAGCTGTTCAGTGCCCCGGAAAGCTGTGCCTGGAACAGTGGCAGATCAGCGCTTGGAATACTGTTCTTTCTTGCGCGCCTTGCGCAAACCGACTTTCTTGCGTTCCACTTCACGCGCATCGCGGGTAAGAAATCCGTTCTGTCGCAGCGACGCACGCAGATTCTGATCATATACCAGCAGGGCCCGGGCGATGCCCAGCTGTACCGCACCGGCCTGGCCGTTCGAGCCACCCCCCTTGACCTTGACATCGATATCAAATTTATCTGTCAACTCGGTGAGCTCGAGTGGCTGGCGAATGATCATGCATGACGTTTCTCTGCCGAAATATTGATCAAAAGCGCGCATATTGACCGTGATCTGGCCTGAACCGGGACGCAGATAAACGCGCGCAGTCGAACTTTTTCTTCGTCCAGTCCCATAAAACTGTTCTTGTGGCATGGCTTGGCTAAAACTCCAACGGTTGGGGTTTCTGGGCAGAATGCTTGTGTTCTGAGCCTGCATAGACTTTCAGTTTTCGAAACATTGCGCGCCCCATCGGGTTCTTCGGCAACATCCCTCTTACGGCATTCTCAATAACGCGCTCAGGGGATTTCGTAAGCATTTCCTTGAGTTTGGTGGACTTGAGGCCGCCCACATAGCCCGTGTAGCGGTGATACCTCTTGTCTTCCATTTTATTGCCTGTGACACGTACCTTCTCGGCATTGATGACGACGATAAAATCACCAGTGTCCACATGCGGCGTGTAAATCGGTTTGTGCTTGCCTTTCAGTCTGGCTGCAATTTCACTTGCCATGCGCCCCAACGTCTTGTCGGTGGCATCCACCAGATACCAGCTTCGCTGTATCTGTGCAGGCTTAGCGCTGACTGTGGCCATTGGATTCATCTTGGATTTTCATTCCGCAAAGCGGAGAATAGTAACGGACATCATAGTACGCTGACAAGCCAGTTTTTGGGCAAAAAAAAGCGTAGGCTTTTGCGGCCTACGCTTAGCTAACTACCAGAGAGGTAGATGGAGGAGCTCTTAGTTTGCATTCAAACTATCAGAATATGCGCATTTTCTAATATTTCTATATTACAGTCAACTAATTTTTGGGGGATTTTTGGGGGATTTTCGCCATACACCCCGATATGGGTATACGGAAGCGATCAGATTCTCAGACGATCAACGATTTCGCCGTCCATGAGGTGCCTGGTAATGATTTCGTCAAGATCACTTTCATCCCTGTAGGTGTACCAAACGGCATCGGGATAAACCACTGCCACAGGGCCTTCATCGCAACGGTCCAGGCAACCTGCCCTGTTCACGCGCACCCCACCCTGTCCTGCAATGCCCAGTTCCTTGGTCCTGTTTTTGGCATACGTGCGCAACTCGGCAGCCCCATGGTCTTCGCAGCAGGCTTTGTCCTCTCGTTGATTCACGCACATGAAGAGATGACGTTTATAAAATGACATTGTTGAGCTCGGTCACAGATTATCCATAACGAACATTTAATTATACACTTGTATCCACACTAAACTGTTACCCGTTTCCCGTTCAGGTTTGACTGTCCGCAATCAAGACATGTGCCAAGCTCTGCTACCCTGAGACTTTCAAGTTTTCGCAAAAGCATCATGCTACCCACCCCGTTGAACGACAAAGACATCATCGCTGCAACAGACAAATGCGTGATGTGTGGGCTGTGCTTGCCTCACTGCCCGACGTACTCCATTACAAAAAATGAAGCAGAGTCGCCGCGTGGCCGCATTGCCCTGGTGCGCGCCTTGCAGGAAGACAAATTATCCCCGGGTCCTGCCCTGATCAGCCATCTTGATCAATGCTTGGCATGCATGAACTGCATGGCCGTTTGCCCGGCGAAGGTGGACTACGCAAAAATTCTTGATGCCGGTCGCGACATCACGAACCAACAGCATACATTGCGTTACCGGCTGGGACGATCCCTGCTGCTAGGGGCATTGAGTAAGACCGGGGTGCGGAAATTCATAAAGGGCATGTTGCGTATCTACCATGCCCTGAGAATGGACCGTCTGCTGAAAAAAGTTGCCCTGCGGTTTCCCCGCCTGCTTCGTGTCATCACCTTGATCCCGCGACCTCATAGGACCCGCACTACCCCCCCGTCCGTGCCTGCCCACTTGCCGAAAAAAAAGGTCGCACTGGTTCAGTCATGTGCCGGTGACATTTTTTCTGACACGACACTTCCAGCGGCCGAGGCGGTCTTGCTGGCGCTGCAATTTGAAACCGTACGCTTCCCGCAGACGCACTGCTGCGGTGCCTTGCACCAACACAATGGGGACTCGCGCACAGCGAGAAAACTGATCCAGGAATTCTGCGACACGTTCAGGGACCAGGATGTCGATGCCTTGGTCTCCCTGGCTACCGGCTGCGCCTCGCAGATCCATCGATATCCGCAACTGCTGGATGATCCGCTTTCCACTGAGCTGGCAGACCGTCACAGAGATATTTGTTCGTTTGCCGTCGAGCAGCTCGAAAGGCAGGACCTGGATTTGCAGCCGCTGCCGCAAAAAGTGTTCGTCCACGTCCCCTGCACGCAAAAACAGGTTAGCGATGATGTACACGTGGTCGAAAAGCTGCTCGGTACGATCCCAGGAATTCAACTTGAAACCTTTCAGGACACTTCGGCATGTTGCGGGGCGGGGGGCTTGAATGTACTTTTCCAGACCCGGCATGCGGACTGCCTCGGCAAGAACCTGATCTCCGAGGTCGTGAACGGCGATGCCGCCTATCTGGTAACGCCCAACATCGGCTGTGCCATGCATCTGCAGGCACAACTCTCAAAAACCAATGCAGCCGTTGTGGTTTGTCATCCCATACAACTTTTCGCGAGGCAATTGATATACTCAGGAGATGCGCGACCACAGCACACTTGATCACTTCTTGTCCCATACCGAAAGCGGCATCCGGGCCATGTTTACCCTGCTCGGGATGGGGCCCGACACCAACGCTGACGATCATGGACTCACTGAGGACGGTTTACAGGCCCATGAAAAAAAAACGTCTGCCCGCCTCATGCGCGTCAACCATGCCGGAGAAGTCGCCGCACAGGGCCTCTATCACGGACAGGCGTTGACTGCACGCAACAAGGAAGTCAGGCAGCACATGCAAGACTGTGCACGAGAAGAGCAGGCCCACCTGGACTGGTGCAAGAAAAGACTCGCCGAACTCAATGACCGTCCAAGCACCCTGGCGCCTGCATGGTATCTTGGCTCGTATGCAATCGGCGCCTCTGTCGGATTGCTCGGTGACCAATGGAGCCTGGGCTTTGTTTCAGAAACGGAAAAACAGGTGGTGCGGCATCTGGACAAGCACCTCTCCCGCCTGCCGGAAAACGATGCGAGGAGTCAGGATATTTTGCGAAGAATACGAGAGGACGAGGCCAAGCATGATGAAAATGCGCAGAATGCCGGAGTTCACGAACTGCCTAAATTCGCCCGCCATGCGATGCGGGCGGCCTCCAAGGTGATGACCAGAACCGCCTACTGGGCTTGATTACCCGAGGCGGCCCGCCCCGAAGTAAATTTCATCCATCTCTTTTTTCAACTGCAGTTCCAAGGCATCCAGCTCATCCTTCTGGAACCGGTGTGTGTCGTCCCCAAACAAGTAGTCGCCCACCCTGAAGTCCAGCCGCTTCATCCGGGTGTGGAAGGTGTTTGTCTGCACCACATTCATATCGGCCATCCGGTAGTGGTGCCTGGCTTTCTCAGACAAGAACTCCTGGATGGATGCAATTTCATGGTCGGTGTAGTGTTTTTGTCCCAGAACATCCCGGGTAAAACCGCGAACCCGGTAATCCAGGACGACAATATCCTCGTTGAAGGCTTCAATGAGGTAATCCAGTGCGTTGAGTGGAGACACCTCGCCGCAGGTGGAGATGTCCATGTCCACACGAATCGTGTGAATGCCATCATCCGGGTGACTTTCTGGGTAGGTGTGTGCAGTCACATGGCTCTTGTCTAGATGCGCGACGGTGGACTGCTGCACGGCGATACCCTGATTCCCCGCATGCAGGCCGGGCACGGCTGTGTCCGATAACACGGGTCCTTCTGCAATCAGGCAGGCAACGCTGGAGCCGCGTGGCTCATAGTCGTACGCCGACATATTCAGGATGTCTGCGCCGATGATGTCTACCACCTCACAAAGTGCCTGCTGCAGGCGTTTTGTGCTGTACGCCTCATCGATATGCCGCAGGTAATCCTGCCGGTCTGCCAGGGTGTGCACATAACGAATATTGTAGAAATTGACACTCAGGGTTTTGGTCAGGTTGTTAAAACCGTGAAGTTTGATTTTTGTGTGATCTGTATTCATGTACGACTCGGCAACAATGCGGGCAAGAGACGGATTCCCTACACACCCGTATCCTTTGCAAGGACTTCATAGTCGTAGGTGATATCCACGCTGTCGCGCAGCATCATGATCACCGAGCAGTACTTCTCAACGGACAATGCCACGGCCCGGTGGACGCGCCGGTGATCCAGGTCCGGCCCTGCAACAACAAAGTGCAGGTGTATCTTGGTGAAGACCGAAGGGATGGCATCTGCACGCTCTGCCCGCAGATCAACCTCACAGCTGTCCACAGGCTGTCTTGCCTTCTTGAGGGTATGCACCACATCGAAGGCGCTGCACCCGCCCATGCCCACGAGTATCATTTCCATGGGGCGTGCCGCCAGATTTTGACCCCCATGATCCGGAGGGCCGTCCATGACAACCGTATGTCCGCTGCCGGTTTCGGCCTCAAATCTCATGTGGTCAGTCCATCGTACTCGTACTTTCACTTTTTCTGCCTGCCTGTTTACTTACAAAAACATGGGAATGACTGGCTTGAGCTCGCCTCGTCGGACAGGATCGAAATTGCCAGATAAAACCCGTGGCATGAAATCCGCAACTCGCTATCGACTCATGATCTGTGACAGCAGCCTTTCATAGGATTCGTGGACATCCTTTCCAAACAGCGGGTCTTCGACCTTGGCGATGACGCGATCGATTTGCTGCCAGTCCTCCTTGCCGAGTTTGGAATCCAGCATGGGGTATACGTGGGCCTCTTCGCGGTCAATGTGCTTTCTTTGTATGGAGATGTATTCTTCCAGAATTGCGCAAAGCTCTTGCCTTTCCTGGGGAACCGCTGCCAGAGCATTTTGCAGCACTTCGAAAAGCCTGTCCGTAAGCTGGGGCATGTCATCATGCTCAAGAAGCAGGTCATGTATTCGCTCGTGCGTCGGCTCGTAATGCTCCAGGAAATACCTGAAAATGGTGTTCTCCATCGGGTGATGAACATGATCGGGGTATTCCTTCATATACCGGACCGCATCCAGGGCTGTATCGAGATCCGGCACCTCACAGTCTTCCAGCAAATGCAGCTGCCCTTCCAGGACATTTAGAAGCTTGTCGAAATTAATGTGGTCGTCATGCAGTTTTTGAAGTATAGCTTCCATGAGGCGTGTACATCTTCTGTACGGAGGTTCGCATTCCTCTAGCTTAACCCGGGATTTCGTGTAAAAAAAGCAAGCTCTGCCGGATCAGTACCGATGGCACTACAGGGCAAGGCACTTGCCGGGGATTTTCCAGACACGGACCAGCCAGGCACTGGCAGGCGGCGTATTGCCCTCGCAGGCCCTCAGGTTGTGCACATAGTTCCGGTGCGGCGGGTTCCGGTCATTGAATCTGCAACACGGCAGCGCCTCTTAGCCTGCCGCCATGCAGGTCTTCCAGCGCCTGATTGGCCTCGGTCAGCGGATAGGAATGGACGTGGGTGTGGACCGGCATCTGGGTGACCGTTTCGAAGAACTCGACGCCGTCGCGCCGGGTCAGGTTGGCAACCGAACTGATTTGGCGCTCGCCCCAGAGCGTCGCATACGGAAAGGACGGGATATCGCTCATGTGTATCCCGCCGCACACGACCGCACCCCCCTTGCGCACACTTTGCAGGGCCTGCGTCACCAGGTTCCCTACCGGCGCGAAAATGATGGCACTGTCCAGCACATCCGGCAGCAGTTGGTCCGAGCCTCCCGCCCACACCGCCCCCAGGTCGCCTGAAAACTGCTGGGCATCAAGATCACCCGGCCTTGTAAATGCACAGAACTCCCGCCCAAGACCAACGAGGATTTGCGCAAGGATGTGGGCTGCCGCGCCAAAACCGAACAGGCCGACTTTCCTGTTGTGCCGACATAGCGAATCCGCGATTTTCAGGCTCCGGTAGCCGATCAGCCCCGCGCACAGCAACGGCGCCATGTCGACAGCACTGCCTTCACGGGGAAGCTGAATACAATACCGGTAGTCGGCGACAGTGTAATCGCAATAACCGCCATCAAGGTGGTAGCCTGTGAAGCGTGCACGGTCGCACAGGTTTTCCCGATCCATCTGGCAGAATCCGCAGTCCCCGCAGGTCCAGCCCAGCCACGGGATACCGACCCGGGTACCAGGCGCCATGGGCACATCCGGAGCGACGCTTACAACCTCCCCCACGATCTCATGCCCGGGGATCACCGGGGTGCGGATATCGGGCAATTCGCCGTGCACCAGGTGCAAGTCCGTTCTGCAGACCCCGCAGGCCAACACCCTAACCAGCACCTGGTTTGCGCCCGGTTCGGGAACCGGCAATTCAACCTGCTCAAGGGGATGGCCGACGGCGTTCAGTACCATGGCGCGCATGCTTTTCTTTCGGTTCGACATGAATCCAGCGACTATTTTACGCGCCCGGCCAGGCCGCTAGCAGAAAGGAATAGCCGGATGAGTGCCAGAAGAGGCCGCATCCCTAGAAAAACAACTCCCTCAGCCGCGCTCCCGGTTCTTCGGCGACCATCAGGGCTTCGCCGACGAGAAAGGAGTTGACCCCTTTTTCCGTCATCAGGGCAATGTCTTCTCTTGTCTGGATCCCGCTTTCGGTCACGACATGACAGGACGCCGGAATTTCAGGCAATAGTTCCAAGGTCGTGTCCAGGGTGGTCTCGAAACTGTGCAGGTCCCGGTTGTTGATTCCCAGCAGACCCGGTTCCATCACAAGCGCACGTTCCAGCTCTTCCCGGTTGTGCACCTCGACCAGGACATCCAGACCCAGCTCCCTGGCCAAGCCGTTCAGTTCCGCCATTTTCCCGTCCTCCAAGGCCGCGGCGATCAGCAGCACGCAATCGGCATCGACGGCGCGGGTCTCGTACACCTGGTAGCGGTCGATGATGAAGTCCTTGCGCAGGATCGGCAGGGGGCTAACCTTGCGGGCCAGTTCGAGTATGGCACAGGAGCCCTTGAAGAAATGTCCGTCCGTCAGTACGGAAATACAGGTGGCCCCATGCATCTGGTAACTGGCTGCAATTCGCATCGGATCGAAATCCTCTCGCAGGACGCCGCGGCTTGGAGACGCGCGTTTGATTTCTGCGATCACCCCTGGGCGCTTCGCCTGCTGCGCGCCGCGCAAGGCAGACTCGAATCCCCTGGATGCTGGAGCCTCCCGGGCCCACTCCTGCATGTTCTGCTCGGAAATGTGCCTTTTGCGCTCGACCAGTTCATCCTTCTTGTGCGCTATGATCTTTGCAAGGATTTCGGGCTGTTCAGGCATCCTCAGACATCGTTCGTGTATTCCACATACTGCTGGAATTTCTTCCAGGCCGCCCCGCTCGCCAGTACCGAGGCTGCTATCTCCACACCTTCTTCCAGGGTCTGCGCCTTGTCGCATGCATACAGCGCCGCACCGGCATTGAGCCGGACGATACCGGCAGCGGCACCCGCCTCGCCACTGAGCGCTGCCTTCACCATCGACAGGCTTTGCCGGGAGTCCTGTACCCTGAGATCATCCAGGCTGTACGGGTCTATCCCGAACTGTACCGGCGAAATCCGGTAGCGGGTCACCTCCCCGGCCTTCAATTCAGCCACTTCCGTTTCTCCGCCAATGCTGATTTCATCGAGTCCGTCCTCGGCATGCACGACGAGCACATGCTTGCTTCCGAGGAGGTGCAGCACCTGTGCCAGCGGCTCGACCCACTGGCCCGCAAACACCCCTAGCAACTGATTGGGTGCACCGGCCGGGTTGGTTAACGGACCCAGCAGGTTGAACATCGTGCGCACCCCCAGGTCCTTGCGCACGCCCACCGCATGTTTCATGGCGCTGTGGTGCGCGGGTGCGAACAGGAATCCGACGCCGAGCTCCTCGATGCACTGCGCCACCTGTCCCGGGGTCAGTTGCAGATTGGCGCCTGCGGTTTCCAGTACGTCCGCACTGCCGCTTTTGCTCGACACCGAGCGGTTGCCATGCTTGGCGACCGAACCGCCCGCGGCGGCCACGGCAAATGCCGCGGCCGTGGAGATGTTGAAGGTTTCCCTAGCATCCCCCCCGGTGCCGCAGGTGTCTACCAGGAAGTCCGCAGACACCTTCACCCGGGTGGAAAGCTCGCGCATCACGGCCGCCGCTGCGGACAGCTCGGTTACGGTCTCGCCTTTCATGCGCAGGGCAGTCAGGAAGGCCGCCATCTGGGCGGGGCTGGTCTTGCCGGACATGATCTCGTGCATCACGGAGTTCATCTGTTCCGCGGTCAGGTCCTGTTCCTCGATCACGCCCGGGAGGACCTGCTGGATCGTTGGAGCTTGCGTGCTCATCTCATCGATTCTGCTGAACGAAGTTGGTCAACAGGTGATGGCCGAAGTCGGTCAGGATCGATTCCGGATGAAACTGTACCCCCTCCACGGCATGCTCCTTGTGGCGCACGCCCATGATCTCGTCGATATCCCCCGATTCAGTCTGCGTCCAGGCCGTCACCTCCAGGCATTCGGGCACGCTGGTTTTTTCAATCACCAGGGAATGGTAGCGGGTGGCCGTGAACGGGTTGTCACACCGTTCAAAGACATGCGTGCCGTTATGGTAGACCCTGGAAGTTTTGCCATGCATTACTTCGCGTGCCCGGATGATATTCCCACCATAGACCTGCCCGATGCTCTGATGCCCCAGGCAAACGCCGAGGATCGGAATCTGTTCCTCCAGCGAGGCAATGGCGTCCATCGAAATTCCCGCCTCGTTGGGCGTACAGGGACCGGGTGAAATGACGATATGGTCCGGACGCATCGTCTTGATGTCCCCGATACCGATCTGGTCATTGCGCACCACCTTAACGTCTTCACCGATTTCTCCCAGGTATTGCACCAGGTTGTAGGTAAAGGAATCATAGTTGTCGATCATCAATATCATGGCAGCTTCGGATTATACGCAATCGCCGGGCTCAGATGATCGATGTCGCAATTTGCGCAGCCCTCATCAGGGCGCCTGCCTTGTTGTTCGTTTCATCCCACTCGTTGTCCGGTACGGAATCATGAACGATTCCCGCCCCGGCCTGGATGTACAGTTTTCGATCCTTGATCACGGCCGTGCGGATTGCGATCGCCGTATCCATGTTTCCGTCCCAGGAAATGTAGCCGATCGCTCCCGAGTAGATGCCTCTTTTCACGGGTTCGAACTCGTTGACAATTTCCATGGCGCGGATTTTGGGTGCACCGCTCACCGTACCTGCCGGGAACACCGCCCGGATCACATCGATCGCATCAAACGGCTCCTTGAGTTTCCCGGTGACATTCGAAACGATGTGCATGACATGCGAATAGCGTTCGATGATCATCTTGTCCGTCAGGGTCACCGAGCCGGTATTCGCGACCTTGCCGACGTCATTGCGCCCCAAATCGATCAGCATCAGGTGCTCGGCCAGTTCCTTGGGATCCTGCAGCAGTTCCTGCTCAACCCTTAGATCATGATCGTGATCTTTCCCTCTAGGCCGGGTTCCGGCAATGGGCCGCACCGCGATCTCGCGGTCCTCGAGGCGCACCAGGACTTCGGGAGAGGAGCCAACGATCTGGAAATCGCCCATGTCCAGATAGTACATGTAGGGAGAGGGATTGACGCTTCGCAAGCCCCGGTACAGGTTGATCGGCGGATCCTCGAAGACCGCACTTTGGCGCTGCGAAAGCACGACCTGCATGACGTCTCCCGCGCGAATGTACTCGCGCGTGCGTTCCACCGCCTGCTTGAAGGCGCTTTCCGGAAATTCCGAAGTAAAGCTCAGCGGCTGCCTTTGGGTGCAGGTTCTCTCCGGAACGGGCACGGGCTCTCGCAAGGTCCGTATCAGTTCATCCAGGCGCCGCTGACCTTTTTGGTAAGCCTGTTCATCGCCCAGGTCAGCATGCACGATCAGGAACATCCTGCCGCTCAGGTTGTCGAAAACCACCAGCTCCCGGGAGACCATCAGGAAAATATCGGGTGTCTTCAGGACATCGGGCTTGGTGATGCCAGCCAATCTGGGCTCGATGTACTTGACCGTGTCGTAGCCGAAATAGCCTACCAGGCCTCCGGTAAAGCGCGGCAACTCGGGAATATCCGGCACGCGAAACTGCCGCTTGAACTCGCGTATCCAGCTGAGCGGGTCCTGGTTCCGTGTGGATGTTTCAGGGCAGCCGTCCCGCTCGTGCAGGATCTCTTCTCCAAGAACCTTGATGCGCTCGTTGCACGACAGGCCAATGACGGAATACCGCCCCCAGTTCTCTCCCCCCTGAACGGATTCAAACAGGTAGGTGAACGGCCGGTTGGCCAGCTTCAGGTAGGCGCTTAAAGGGGTATAGAGATCGGCCAGGACTTCCCTCAACAGCGGGATATGGGTATATCCCTGCTTTTTCAGCGCATCAAACTCGGTGAGTTGCACGTCATCTCCAGGGTGTCTGTTGAGGGTCTTGAAAGTCAGGCAGGCTTATTCCACGCCTGCCAGCTGCTCGCGCATTTGTGAAATGGTGTGCGCATAATCGGGCGCACCGAAAATCGCAGAGCCAGCCACAAAGGTATCCGCTCCCGCAGACTTGATCTCGGCGATGTTGTCCACTTTCACCCCCCCATCCACCTCCAAGCGAATGGCAAGACCCGAACGGTCCAGCAATTCCCGGGCAGCCCGGATTTTGTCCAGCACGGACGGGATGAATTTCTGCCCTCCGAACCCCGGGTTGACCGACATCAGCAGGACCATGTCGACTTTCTCCATCACGTACTCCAGCAAATCCAGGGGAGTGGCCGGATTGAATACCAGCCCCGACTTGCATCCCGAGTCTCGGACCAGTTGCAGGCTCCGGTCGATGTGCTCCGATGCCTCGGGATGGAACGTGATGTAGCTCGCCCCCGCCTGTGCAAAACTGGTGATGATCCGGTCCACGGGCTTGACCATCAGGTGGACATCGATCGGCACCTGGACGCCGTAGTTGCGCAGGGCTTCACACACCACCGGGCCGAACGTGAGGTTGGGGACGTAATGGTTGTCCATCACATCCAGATGGATGATGTCCGCACCCGCATCCAGCACGGTGGCGACATCCTCGCCAAGACGTGCAAGGTCCGCCGACAGTATCGAGGGTGCAATCCAGTCAGTTTGCATGGTTTCAAAACGCTCGTTTCAGGGAACCGCACTTTAGCTTATAACCATGTAATTTGCAGCCCGGTTCCAGTAAACTTTGGCTGTTCGACGCCTGTCGCTTCCCCACCGGGCGAGCGACAGCAAAGAGAACGCTAAAAATGGATTTGCCGGCATACCATCGACCTGCTGCACCCGACCTCGCCTGCTGCCTACCCGATGAGGCAGAACCAAGCCTAGGCTTTTCCCATGCTTAACCTCATCTGGCTCAGTTTTTTTATTGCCGGCTTTCTGAGCTGCATCTATCAGGCCCTCGTGCGTGATAACGGCGCGATATTTGCGCAAGTGATCCAGGCCACGTTTGACATGGCGGCATTGAGCGTTGAAATTGCACTGGGACTCATCGGCGTGCTCTGTCTCTGGCTAGGGTTTTTCACCATTGCAGAACGTGCCGGTTTTGTGGACCTGCTGGCAAGAATTTTTCGTCCCTTGTTCAGGCACCTTATGCCCGAGGTGCCAAGCAACCATCCCGCCATCGGCTCCATCACCATGAATATGGCGGCAAACATGCTGGGCCTTGACAATGCGGCCACCCCGCTGGGCCTGAAAGCCATGCAGGACCTGCAGGAACTCAATCCGAGCAAATCCATTGCAAGCAATGCACAGATCCTGTTTCTGGTGCTGAACACATCATCCGTGACTCTGCTGCCGGTGACCATCTTCCTGTTTCGTGCACAGCAGGGATCCGAGGACCCGGCCGCCGTCTTCATTCCGATTCTGCTCGCGACCTCGGCATCGACTTTGGCTGGCCTGCTGCTGGTCGCCTACATCCAGGGCTTGAACCTGCTCAACAAGACCGTGCTGGCGTACCTGGCCGGGCTCGGGCTGTTGATCCTGCTGCTGCTCGGTTTTCTGCTGAACGGTCCCTCTGACGGCCTGACCGCGCGATCGAGTCTGCTCGGCAACCTTTTGCTGTTGCTGGTCATCATTTCATTCCTGGCGCTGGGCTATGTGCGCAAGGTCAATGTGTACGACGCCTTTATCGACGGGGCCAAACAGGGCTTTGAGGTGGCCGTGAAAATCATTCCCTATCTTGTGGCTATGCTGGTGGCCATCGGGGTTTTGCGCGCCAGCCTGGTCCTGGATCAGGTCCTGGCCATCATTGCAGGCGTGCTGGGCGTTTTCGGGTTGAATACGGACTTTGTCGCAGCCTTGCCCACGGCCCTGATGCGGCCTTTCTCGGGCAGCGGCGCCCGCGCCATGATGCTGGAAACCATGAATACCTACGGGGTCGATTCATTTGCAGCCAATCTGGCCGCGACCATCCAGGGCAGTACGGAAACCACTTTTTATGTGCTGGCTGTCTACTTTGGGAGCGTTGGCATACAGCGTGTACGACACGCCATCGGCTGTGGCCTGTTCGCGGATCTAGCGGGTGTCACCGCCGCCATTGCTGTTGGCTATTGGTTTTTCGCCTGATTCCATGCCGCGGCCCAGCAACCGGGCCATTCTAATCCTTCAGTAGACTGACCAGGACCCGTCCCTGAATTTCATTGCACAAAAGCTGTTCGAACACATCGGGCAACTCCTCCAGACACGCGGTTCGTGCATGAATGCTGGCAATATGATTGGGGTAAAGGTCACTGCCCAAGCGCTGCCAGATTTGTTTTCTCAGTTCCTGTGGACAATTGGATGAGCTGACTCCCAGCAGGTTGACTCCGCGGATGATGAAGGGCATCGGCGACAGATGAAACCCGGTGCCTCCTGCAATCCCCACACTCACGACATTGCCCCAGGGCCGGGTCGCACGCACCAGGTGGCTTAACGTCTCCCCGCCTACGTTGTCGATGGCACCGGCCCAGCGGGCCTTCTCCAGCATGCCCCCTCCAGACTCTACCCAGTCCCTGGTCACCACCTCGTTCGCCCCCAGTTCACGCAGGTAGTCCGACGCTCGCGAGGATCCCGTGACCGCCGTAACCTCAAAGCCGAGTTTATGCAAAAGATCCACTGCAAAACTCCCGACTCCTCCGCTGGCACCGGTTACCACCACGGGCCCATCGACTGTTTGCTGGTGATTTTCTTGCATCAGATGGATACACAAAGCAGCGGTAAAGCCCGCCGTTCCGATCACCATGGCCTGGTCCAGGCGCAACCGGGCCGGAAGGGGTACGATCCAGTCGGCCGGAACCCGCGCATATTCTGCATAGCCTCCATCGTGCACTTCACTGAGACCGCTTCCGTTCACAATGACCGCATCACCTTGTGAAAACCGGGGGCTGGAGGACTCCACCACCTCGCCCGCAAGATCAATTCCACCCACCAGGGGTGATTTTCTGAGAATTTTTGATGTACCGGTGGCCGCCAGCGCATCCTTGTAGTTCACGCTGGAGTAATGTACGCGAATAATGACATCGCCTTCGGACAACTGCTCCAGCCCCAGCGACTCGACTCCGGCACGGGTTCCGCGCTCGTCCGTGTGAATACGAAACGCGGAAAACTTTTCCATGGAAGATGGCAGGTTCAAGGCGGACTACAGTCTTGAGTACAGCTGCTCTGCCCGGGCCCGGGTGTCCTCGCCGGGGGGTGCGAGCACGCAAAAATGTCCCATTTTTCGCCCCGGGCGTGCCTGCTTCTTGCCATACAGATGCAGTTTGACACCGGGATCCTCCATGAGGTCATCCCAGCGAGGCTCTCCCGGCTGCCAAAGATCCCCCAGCAGGTTCACCATGGTAATGGCACTGTGCGTGGCGGCACTGCCCAGAGACAGGCCGCAGACCGCGCGTACCTGCTGCTCAAACTGGGACGTGTAACAGGCATCAATCGTGTAATGCCCGCTGTTATGCGTGCGCGGCGCCATCTCATTAAAGTAGAGGTGGTTGTCCTGATCGACAAAGTACTCAACAGCCAGTACACCGCAATAATCCAGGTCCTCGGCAATTTTCTTTGCGTAGGACCGGGCCAGATCCTGGATAGCTTCGTCCACGCCCGCTGGAACCGTACTGGTGAACAGGATGCCGTCGCGATGCAGGTTTTCGGCAATCCTGAAAAAACTTGTCTCGCCGCTCGAGGAGCGCGCCAGCACACTGGAAATTTCTGTCTTCAGATCAATCCTTTTCTCCAGAATGCACTCTATCTTGTCCAAACCCATCCACGCTTCCATGGCCTGCTCGACACTGGATACAGAGACCTGACCCTTGCCGTCATACCCGAAACGGTCAGTTTTGAGAATCAGATCCGGACCAATTTCCTCAAAGGCCTGCTGGATGTCCCGGTCGCTGCGCACAGGCTGAAAGGCCGTACAGGGAATGCCAAGGGACCGCGCATACTGCTTTTCCCTGATCCGGCATTGCGCGACACTTACGGCATCCGGGCTTGGGTACACGCTGCAGCCGTCTCGCAGGTATTGCAGCACTTGTGCCGGCACATTCTCGAATTCTGTGGTCACGACAGCGCATTCCCGGGCCAGCGCATCCAGGGCCTGCTCATCCGTGTAGTCCGCCTGCAGATGCGAGTGGGCAATTTCCCCGGCCGGGCTGTCAGGGCTGGGGTCGAGTACCATCACACGGTAGCCCATGGCCGTTGCGGCATGGACAAACATGCGCCCGAGCTGGCCACCGCCCAGCATGCCAAGTGTGGCCCCTGGCAAAACCATTTCAGTCGGGCAACCGGGCAGCCAGCACCCTGGAGGTCTGCTCTGCGCGAAACTCATCCAGCTTTGCTTTCAGATCCTTGTCGCTGTTGGCCAGGATAGAAACCGCAAAGAGCCCGGCATTGGCGGCACCGGCCTCCCCGATGGCAAATGTTGCAACGGGAATGCCCTTGGGCATCTGTACGATCGAATACAGCGAGTCCTGCCCCGAGAGGTGTTTGCCTGGAACAGGCACTCCAAGAACGGGTACAGGAGTCATTGCAGCCACCATCCCGGGTAAGTGAGCGGCACCGCCTGCACCGGCTATGATGCACCGAATGCCGCGCGATGATGCGGATTGCGAAAACTCTGCCATCAGATCCGGGGTTCGGTGTGCAGAAATCACGCGCTTCTCGTACAATATGCCGAACTGGTCCAGGATGTCTGCAGCTGCGTGCATGACCGACCAGTCGCTACTGCTCCCCATGATCAGGCTTACTGTTGGATTGGCCATTACGTCTGTTCCCCCGTGCGGATTATGGAAACAAACGCGCATTTTGGCTGAGACAGGTCAATAAAACCAGTATGCGCTAGACAATTGGCTGCCGAAATTCCGAAATGTTGCTAGAACCCGGATTGAAATCCCTGAATAAAATATACCAGGGCAAAGTTCGAGATATTTACGAGATCGATGACAGGCACTGGCTGATTGTAACCAGCGACCGTATCTCTGCCTTCGATGTGATCTTACCCGACCTGATCCCAAAAAAAGGTATTGCACTGACCACCGTGTCCAACTTCTGGTTTCACCGGTTTGCAAACCTGGTGGATAACCACCTCAGCGAAATCCCTCTTGAAGCCGTCATCAAGGACGAGCAGGAATTGAGGATTCTTGCCGGGCGAAGCATTATCGTGCAAAAGCTCAAGGCACTGCCATTTGAAGCCATCGTACGCGGCTACATCATCGGATCCGGCTGGAAGGAATACCAGCAGACCGGCAGGATCTGCGGGGTGCCCTTGCCCGAAAACCTGAAACTGGCGCAAGAACTCGAGGAGCCCATCTTCACGCCATCGACCAAGGCCCAGGTGGGGGAGCACGACGTAAACGTCCAGTTCTACGAAGTTGTCAATCTGGTCGGCCGGGAAATTGCCGAGCACGTGCGTGATCTCAGCATCCAGATATACAGCCGCGCGGCTGAATATGCCTTGCAGCGCGGCATCATCGTTGCGGACACGAAATTTGAATTTGGTCTGGACAGCGAGGAGAACATCGTCTTGATGGACGAGATACTTACTTCGGACTCGTCACGGTTCTGGCCCAGGGCTTCCTATGTTCCGGGCAAAAATCCGAAAAGCCTCGACAAGCAGTTTGTCCGCGACTATCTGGAAACGCTGGACTGGGACAAGCAGAAACCGGGACCAAGACTGCCCCGGGAAGTCATCGAGAAGACCAGTGAAAAATACCGGGAAGCCTGCGAACAATTGACCGGGACCCGAATCTGATCATCCCTCATCATGATCCCGCGCAAAGGAATATTCATCACGGGCACGGACACCGACGCCGGCAAGACCTACGTCGGCACTCAGGTCGTGGCCTTGCTGCACGAGAACAACATCAATGCCGTACCACGCAAACCCATCGAATCCGGATGCAAGCGCGTACGCGATGAACTGGTGCCACAAGATGCGTACCAGTACTACGAGGCTGCCAACCGGAAATTCGCGCTTTCCGAGGTCTGTCCTTTTCGCTTTGAGCCGGCGATCTCGCCGCAACGCGCAGCACGCCTGGCCAGCCAGCCAGCCTACACAGAAGAGGTCTATGCGAAATGCATCCAGGGAACGGGGCGTGACGATTTCCTGGTGGTCGAAGGCGCAGGAGGATTTTACTCGCCGCTTTGCGAAGATGGCATGAATTCAAGTCTGGCCAAAAGACTTGGCCTGCCGGTCTTGCTGGTTGCGAATGACAAGCTTGGCTGCATCAACCACGTCTTGCTGACGATCGAGGCGATTCACTCTCACGGGCTATCCGTGTGTGCAGTGATCCTGAGCCAAAGGAATGCGTGTGAAACACCCGCAATGAACAACTGCGAAGACCTGAGCCTGCTGCTTGAAGCTCCGGTGTTCACTCTTTCTCATCAGGAAACGCTGCAAAAGGCCGCCCGCAAGGCTGTCTTGATCCTGCAGGCGATCAGGAGTCACTGAATAGGGGCCCCGGACCCTCGCCCGCGAACCCCTTATTCTCAACCCAACCTACATGTTGTAGCCGGCTTCCTCGTGCTGAGTGATATCCAGGCCTTCCGTTTCCTGCTGGTCGTCAACGCGCAGCCCGGTAATGACCTTGATGATCTGCAGGATCACAAAGGTCGCAGCGGCCGTCCAGACCAGCACTGCGAGAATGCCCTGAAGCTGGACCCACAGCTGCTGACCCATGGTCACGCCCTCTGCCAGGCCGGCCCCTCCAAATTGCTCGGCCACCAGAATGCCACAGAGAAATGTGCCCAAGATTCCGCCGATTCCATGCACTGGGAATACGTCCAGTGAGTCGTCGATTTGCAGGACGCGCTTGATGTAGTTGGTCGCTGCAAAGCAGACGAAACCGGCAACCGCCCCGATGACGAGTGCCCCCAGCGGGCCGACAAAACCGGAGGCCGGCGTGATGCTGCCAAGACCTGCTACCATGCCCGTAACGATACCCAGGACACTGGGCTTGCCGTAGCGAATCCATTCCGCAAACATCCATACCAAGGATGCCGTGGCAGCGCTGAGATGCGTGACCAGCATGGCCATTCCCGCATCCTGGTTGGCAGCCACCGCGCTTCCGGCGTTGAAACCGAACCATCCGACCCACAGCATCCCGGCCCCGGTCACCGACATGGTGAGGTTATGGGGCGGCATGGCGGTCCTCGGAAACCCTCTCCTTTTGCCGAGCACCATGGCGGCAACAATCGCACCCGTTCCTGCCGTCAAGTGTACGACCAGGCCCCCCGCAAAATCCAGGATGCCTTTCTCGCCTAGCCAGCCGCCCCCCCATACCCAGTGACAGACCGGGAGATAGACTAGCAGCAGCCACAATGTCGTAAACCACAGCATGGAAGAGAACTTCATGCGCTCTGCAAAACCGCCGACGACAAGCGCAGGGGTAATGATGGCAAAGGTCAACTGAAACATGACGAACACGGTTTCCGGGATGGTGCCGCTCATCGAGTCCCGTGTAACCTCCGACAGGAATGCATTGGCCAGTCCTCCCAGCCAGTTGTTCAGGCTGCCGCCGTCACTGAACGCCAGGCTGTAACCGAACACCAGCCATAAAAGGGAGACCAGACAGGTAATCGAAAAACACTGCATCAGCACCGACAGCACATTCTTGCTGCGCACCAAGCCGGCATAAAACAGTGACAGTCCCGGGATGGTCATGAACAGCACCAGTGCCGTGGAAGTCAGTATCCAGGCGGTATCCCCGGTATCCAGGGCGGACTCGGCCAGTACGGCCGTCGGCAGCACACAGAGCAAAACGGCAAAAAGATATAGGCTTTTATGTATGGTTCTCATTGCTTGTCCCCGGTAGCGCTTAGAGTGCATCCGTGCCGGTTTCACCGGTACGGATCCGTGTAACCTGTTCGACGCTGGTTACAAAAATTTTCCCATCTCCGATTTTGCCGGTGTTGGCTGTCCGGATGATGGCCTCGACCACCGATTCCACACGGTCTTCCGGGACTCCAATTTCAATCTTTATCTTGGGAAGAAAGTCCACGACATACTCGGCTCCCCGATAAAGTTCGGCATGTCCTTTCTGGCGGCCATAGCCCTTGACTTCTGTTACGGTAAGGCCCTGTATATCAATTTCTGACAAGGCCTCCCGTA
Organism: Gammaproteobacteria bacterium; assembly: GCA_965220895.1. GTDB lineage: Bacteria > Pseudomonadota > Gammaproteobacteria > UBA4575 > UBA4575 > WTFY01. Next base: position 1,332,592 of record OZ244850.1, on the reverse strand, counting down.
CATCATCAAGTTTGAATGGCTTAATGATGGCCGTGATCATCTTCATGGCGATACTCCTTCACGTAGGTGTTTTCTACAATAATATGTATAAAGTTGCTGCATTCATTAGGCGACTGAACTGGCTTGCGCTCCCGAGCACTGGAAATTATAGGTAAACTGGTATACCGGCGCACTCATGCAGCAGTGCATGCCGGTGTTCTCGGCACACCGTGCACCAGCCCGACGTCTAGGCCGCCTGTTTTTCCAGGGCATCCGAGTACTTCCCGAGAGCCGCCGAACCATTGCATTGGGCACGCCACAGCAGGGCCTGCTGGGCCTTTCTCACATTCTCGCTGTCGCCTTTCCAGACTTGCATCGCCGTCTGCTGCAGGGCACGCCCGTAGGAAAATGTCAAGGCCCAGGGCTTGGTGCGTTCCGACAAGTTGATTGCGTTGAGATGCTGGCTGGCTTCCTGGTCGGTTTGCCCACCCGATAAAAAAGCGATGCCGGGTACGGCCGCAGGCACCGTGTTCTGCAAGCAACGCACCGTCTGTTCTGCCACCGTTTCCACATCGGCACGGGCACTGTCAGTAGCGCCCGAAATCACCATGCTGGGCTTGAGCACTATCCCTTCCAGGGCAACACCCTGATTCTTGAGCTGGTAGAAGACCACCCGCTGGGTGAGCTCCGTGACATCGTAGCAGCGCGCGATGGAATGATCCCCGTCCATGAGCACTTCCGGTTCCACGATGGGAACCAGCCCCGCCTCCTGGCTTATGCGTGCATAGCGGGCCAGGGCATGGGCGTTGGCCTCGATGCAGGCCCAGCTGGGAAGCCCCTCTCTGATCGTGATGACCGCACGCCACTTGGAAAACCGTGCACCCATCTCATAGTACTCGGCACAGCGCTCGGCCAGCCCGTCCAGTCCATGAGTGACCTTCTCGTTCTCGGACCCGGCCAGAGGCTTTGCGCCGGCATCCACCTTGATGCCGGGGATAATGCCGAGATCCGACAGATGGTCCGCAAACGGGGCTCCATCCAGGGTTTTCTGGCGGATGGTCTCATCAAATAAAATTGCACCACTGACATAGTCGGACAGACCGGGTGCGGTGACCAGCATGTCCCGATAGGCCTGGCGCATCGGTTCCGTGGTAGGGATTCCAAGCTTCTCAAAGCGCTTGTTGCAGGTTGGATGGCTTTCATCCATGGCAAGAATCCCGCGACCGGGCGCCACCATGGCATGGGCGATCTTGTTCAGTTCCTCAATATTCATACGGTTTCTCCTCATACGGATCACAAAACTCGGAACCGGCAGGCAGGTTCGCAAGCCCACCGATGCCAACCATCATTCCGGCTCTATCAAATGTCCGACACGAACGATTTTCAGCGCATTCGTACCCCCGTCCACCCCGATCAAATCGCCCTTGGTAATGATAACCAGGTCGTTTTCCTGCACAACCCCGCAGCGGAGCAACACATCGATTGCATTCTTGTTGACCTCCGCATGGGAGCGGCTGAGGATTTCCATGGGCGCCGGATAGACCCCTTTGTACAAGGTCACCCTGCGCAGGGTTTTCTTATGCTGCGTCAATGCATAAATGGGAATTTCCGAACTGATCCGGGACATCCACAGGGCCGTGGAACCCGATTCGGTCAGTGCGGCGATGGCGGTCACGTTCAAATAGTTCGCGGTGTACATCGCCGACATGGCAATGGCCTCGTCGACCCTTTCAAATCTTGAATACATGCGATGATCCGATACCGTATTCAAAATCCGCCGCTCCGAGGCAAGGCAGGTGCGATGCATGGCCTTGACCGACTGAACAGGATATTTCCCAACCGCGGTCTCGCCTGAAAGCATCACCGCATCGGTTCCGTCCAGCACGGCATTGGCCACATCCGAGACTTCGGCGCGGGTCGGGATCGGACTGAAGGTCATCGACTCCATCATCTGTGTGGCCGTGATCGCAATGCGGTTTTTGGCATGCGCCTGGTCAATCAGCGACTCCTGCACGCCGGGGACTTCCGCATCGCCGATCTCGACACCGAGGTCTCCCCGGCCGATCATGATCGCGTCACACTCATCCAGGATTTCATCAATGGCATCCAGCGCTTCAGTGCGCTCTATCTTGGCAATGATCCCGCCGCGACCACCGGCTTCCTCGAACAGCCTTCTGGCCTGTCGGACATCTTCCGCCGAGCGGGGGAACGAAACGGCCAGATAGTCAATGTCCAGCCTCACGGCATCACGAATGTCCTGCCGGTCCTTGTCTGTCAGCGTGGCAACGGCCAGCCCTCCGCCCTGGCGGTTGATGCCCTTGCTGCTCAGCAACTCCCCTCCCATCACGACTTCATTATGGATCTTGCCCTCGGCCACGTTGGTAACCTTGAGCACGATCCTTCCGTCATCGATCAACAGGCTGTCACCTGCGCTCACATCATCCGCCAACCCCGGGTATGTAGCGCCGACTATCGTCTCATCCCCCTGGTCAAGAGGCAGGTTCGGATCGATACAGAATGTCTGCCTGGCATCCAGATGAACCCGTTTGTCCTTGAATGCCCCGATTCTGATTTTTGCGCCCTGAAGGTCTCCCAACACGCCGACCTCGTGGTGTTTTTCCTTGCTCAGCCTGCGCAAGGTATCAATGCGCCATCGATTCTCCTTGTAGGTACTGTGTGAAAAATTAAGGCGTACAAGATCGATGCCGACATCGATCAGACCGGCCATGATCTGCTCACTGTCTGTGGCAGGGCCAAGGGTTGCAATAATCTTGGTATGCCGGAAAATTGTTTTCCTGTCACGGACTCCTGCAGTTGACTCCATGTCAGTTTCCGGCATCGGGTTGCGCTGCCCAACACAACGTGCATGGGCCGATGAGTATACTGCGGGTGATTCTACGCACTAGCGATTTGCTCTTTGTTCCAGAATGCCAACGGCGGGCAGGACTTTCCCTTCCAGATATTCAAGAAATGCACCGCCTCCGGTGGAGATGTATGAAATTTGGTCCCCCAGATCATACAGGTCGATAGCGGCCAGCGTATCACCGCCTCCAGCGATCGAGAACGCCCGGCTCTTGGCAACGGCCCTGGCGACAACCTCCGTACCCTGCGAAAAGGTTTCAAGCTCAAATACTCCAACCGGGCCATTCCATATGATTGTACCTGCATTGGACAGGCAGGATGCCAGTCTTTTCGACGAGTCGGGGCCAAAGTCCAGAATCATGTCCTCCCGACCGACCTTGTCCACATACTTCGTCGTGGCCGTTGCAAGCTCGGATACCTCGGTTGCGCAAACCACGTCCGTTGGCAGCGGAATCTCCATCTCCCGACGACGGCCTTCCGCCAGTAAATCCCTGGCGATGCCCACCTGGTCTTTCTCATACAGGGAATTTCCGACCGGCTTCCCCGCCGCGGCCAGAAATGTGTTGGCGATCCCCCCGCCAACGATCAGCTGGTCCACTTTGTCCAGCAACGATTCCAGAATTTTCAGCTTTGTTGAGACTTTCGAACCTCCCACGATTCCGACCAACGGCCGGTCCGGGCTGGCCAGGGACTTGTCCAGTACATGCAGCTCCTTCTCCAGCAGCGGGCCCGCACAGGCAACGGGAGCGTACTTCGCGACACCATGGGTCGAAGCCTGGGCACGGTGGGCGGTTCCAAACGCATCCATCACGTAGATGTCGCACAAGCCCGCGATCTTTCGCGCGAGCCGTTCATCATTGCTGAGTTCACCGGCTTGGAAACGAACGTTCTCACACAGCGTGACCCGGCCGGCCTGTGCCTCGATGCCATCCAGCCAGTCTTTCTCGAAATGCACTTCAAGGCCGCAGTTTGCTTCAAGATACTCTGCAACCGGCAGAAGAGTGAAATCCTCGTCATGACACCCCTTTTCGGGCCGTCCCCTGTGAGAGAGCAGGATGACCTTGGCGCCCTGTTCCATGGCCAAACGTATGGTGGGCAGGGCCGCTTCGATTCGCGCGGCACTGGTAACCCGTCCGTTTTTCACGGGTACGTTCAGGTCCTCACGGATCAGCACACGGCGACCCGCGAGATCGAGGTCAGTCATGCTCAGCACGGACGGGACCCGGTGGATGGCCTGGGCGTTTCTGAACGGTGGCCGCCGGGATGGCTTGTCACTTGGCACTCATCAGTGCAAGTGTCGTATCCAGCATGCGGTTGGAAAAGCCCCACTCGTTGTCATACCAGGAGCAGACCTTCACATTGCGCCCGCCCATCACCTTGGTCAGGGATGCATCGAAGTTGGAGGAGTGGGCGTCATGGTTAAAGTCCACGGACACCAGTGGCGCATCCACATACCCCAGCACCTTGTCGTCGGCCGCATCGCGCATGACGGAATTGACTTCTTCAACACTGGTATCCCGGGCCGCCAGGAATGTCAGGTCCACCAGCGAAACATTGATGGTCGGAACCCGGATGGCAAAGCCGTCAAGCTTGCCGTTCAGCTCGGGCAACACCAGGCCGACTGCAGAGGCCGCACCGGTTTTGGTGGGGATCATCGACATGGTTGCCGAGCGTGCACGCCGCAAATCGGTATGGTAGATATCGGTCAGCACCTGGTCATTGGTGTAGGCATGCACCGTGGTCATGACTCCATTTTCGACACCGATTTTCTCATGTAACGGCTTTACCATCGGTGCCAGGCAGTTGGTAGTGCATGAAGCGTTGGAGATCACCGTGTCCTTGGCGCTCAGGATGTCGTGATTGACACCGTACACAATCGTGGCATCCACATCCGAGCCTCCGGGTGCAGAAATGATGACCTTCTTTGCCCCGGCTTGCAGATGGCCTGATGCCTTCTCCTTGCTGGCAAAAAAGCCCGTACTCTCATGCACGACATCGATGTCCAGATCACCCCAGGGGAGCTGACTCGGGTCGCGCTCGGCACATACACGGATGCGGTCTCCATTGATGATCATGTACTCGCCATCAACCTCGATCGTGCCATTGAACCTCCCATGTGCGGTGTCAAATCGGGTCAGGTGTGCATTGGTGTTCGCATCACCCAGGTCATTGATGGCAACCACCTGAATTTCCTTGTTGCGGCCCGACTCGTACAGTGCCCGCATGATATTTCTGCCGATCCTCCCGTAACCATTAATCGCAAGTCTTATAGTCATCACATTCTCCGTACTTATCTCGAAAACAAAACATCTAACCGTCAAGCATGGCCAGGGCGTGCTCGACGATACGATCGCGGGTAAAGCCAAAATGCTGCATCACGGCAGGACCGGGTGCAGATGCCCCGAACGTGGAAATTCCAATGGCATCCCCCTCAAGGCCTACATACTTCAGCCAGTAATCGGACACGCCCGCCTCAACGGCCAAACGCGTCCGCACGGTACCGGGCAGCACCGATTCCCTGTACGTCTCGTCCTGGGCATCGAATACATCCGTACTTGGCATGGAAACCAGACGCACTTTCCGGCCCCGGCTGCTTAGTTCTTCTGCAGCCTGCAGCGCAATCCCGAGCTCAGACCCGGTCGCAATCAGTATGATCTCAGGGACGGTGGCGCAATCGAGCAGGACATAGCCGCCCCTGGCAATCCGGGCGACCTGTTCTGCACTTCGCGGTATGAAAGGCAGGTTCTGGCGCGAAAAGACCAGGCTGGTGGGCCCGTTGTCTCGTTCGATTGCATATTTCCATGCGACCGCGGTTTCTACCGTATCCGCAGTACGCCATACCGACATGTTCGGGATATATCGAAGCGTGGCAAGCTGTTCCACGGCCTGGTGCGTCGGACCGTCTTCCCCGAGTCCGATTGAATCGTGGGTGTACACGAAGATGTTTCTCTGCCCCATCAGGGCCGCCATGCGCAGGGCGTTGCGTGCGTACTCCGAAAATACAAGAAAGGTGGCGCTATAGGGGATAAACCCGCCATGCAGGGCAATGCCAGTGTTGATCGCCGACATCCCGAACTCCCTCACACCATAGTAGATGTAGTTTCCGGGCACCTGCTCCGTACTGATGGCCACCGAACCGGACCACCAGGTATTATTGGAGCCGGTCAGGTCCGCCGAACCTCCGATGATTTCGGGCAGCAGGTTCGCGTACCCTTCCAGGGCAAGTTCCGAGGCCTTGCGTGTGGCCACGGTCTGTTCTTCGGCAACCGCCTTGCTGACCACCTTGTCCGATTCCGTATCCCACTCCGGGGGCAAGACCCCTTGCATTCTTCTAGAAAACTGGGCGGCAAGCTCCGGGTACTGCTGTTGGTAGTGTCCAAATCGTTCTTCCCATATCGCCTGCCGTGCACTGCCCTTTTCCGTAGCATCCCATTGACTGTACACGGACTCGGGGATATGGAAAGGCTGGTGCTCCCAGCCGATCCGGGCACGCGCCTGTTCAATCTCCTGCTCGCCCAGTGGAGCGCCGTGGGTGGCTGCCGTGCCCTGCTTGTTTGGTGCACCCCAGCCAATCACCGTTTTGCAGCAGATCAGCGTGGGGCGCGTCAGCGCATCCCTTGCATTCTCGATCGCTGTTTTGATCTGGGCAGTATCATGACCATCTACGTCTGCAATGACATGCCATCCATAGGACTGAAACCGTTTCGGGGTATCGTCAGTGAACCAGCCCTCGACCTCGCCGTCTATGGAGATCCCGTTGTCATCGTAAAACATGATCAGCTTGCCCAGCCCGAGCGTCCCTGCAAGGGAGCATGCCTCGTGCGAGATTCCCTCCATCAGGCAGCCATCACCTGCAAACACGTAGGTGTAGTGGTCAACAATGTTCAGATCACCCCGATTGAACGTCGCGGCCAGAACCTTTTCCGCCAGTGCCATACCTACCGCATTGGCCAGGCCCTGTCCCAGCGGGCCGGTCGTGGTTTCCACGCCCGGGGTGTCCCCGTACTCCGGATGCCCCGGAGTCCTCGAATGCAGTTGCCGGAAGTTCCTGATCTCTTCCATGGGGACGTCGTACCCGGTCAGATGCAACACCGAATACAACAGCATGGAGCCATGGCCATTGGACAGGACGAAGCGGTCGCGATCCGGCCACCGGGGGTCATTCGGATTGTGCTTCAGATAGTCGTTCCACAGCACTTCGGCAATGTCGGCCATGCCCATCGGCATGCCGGGATGACCGGAGTTTGCACACTGCACGGCATCCATGCTCAGTGCACGGATGGCATTGGCAAGTTCCAACCGATTCTCCATCTAGGAGATTCCCGCCGACCTGTACAGCCAGATGTCCATCAAAACCGCTCTTGTGATCGTCAATGTCCTAAATAGAAAAGGTCCTGCATGCCACAGGACCCTGTAATCCCATTTCCGGGGGCGCTATTGTGAAATACTTGCCCAAGCAGGGCAATAGTCACTTGATCGCCCCCTGCTGAACCCTCAAATAGAGCTGAAACTTCTCTCACCGCGGCATCAAGCCAGATGCCCGATTTAAAGTAAATATCCCGTATGAAGATTTTTGAAACCAAGGCGCCGGGATGGAAACATGGATGGAGCACAAGGAGATTACTGCCACGGTGCTGGCGTGGCCCGTGCGAGATTGGCCGAATCAAAAAGAGCCGGATTGCAGAACGTTTCGGACGATCTGGAGAGCTCAGGCTGGATCAAGCGGATGCCGGTGTCGCACCACTCTGAATTTAAAATTCTTGTCGGGACTGAGCTTGGGCAGCGGATTGATCTTGAGCTTGTAATCGGCCGGTACCATCTCCAATTCCAGATGACGTGCAACCAGGAGCACGTTGATGGCCATCTGCAATTCGGTCCAGCGGGCTCCCCCGCACATGTGCGTGCCGACCCCGAAGGGTACGTACACACCTGCGGATTGCTTGTGCTCGTTCCGCGGCGGCGCATACCTTTCAATATCAAAGGTATTCGGGTCCTTGAAGTATTTCTCGTCAAAATGAACCGAGGGAAAGGCAATTAAAATTGTACTGTAGGCTGGTATTTCCATACCCTCGACCACAAATGCATTCATGGCGGTACGCAGGTGCATGGGAATCACCACATGCAGACGTAACACCTCCATCACGAAACGGCGTGCCACGTCGATCGTCGACGGATTGAGTTTTTCGGCATCCGGGTCTCCGTCATCAAAGAGCGCATCCGCCTCATCCACGAGCTGGGCATGTAAATCCGGATTCGCCAGCATTTCATAAATTGCAAAAGCCATCGCACTTCCCAGATAGTGTCCGGCAATGATCGGTGCGATGAACGCAAACCCAAGGTCGGTTTCCGGCAGGAACTGAGGGTCACCCTGGTGCAACTCCATCAGGTCATCCACCAGGTCCCGGCGTTTGCCCTCCCGCTGCGCGGGTGTGTGCGACGCATGGATCTGGGCATACAGGTCCAGAACGCGCGCATGGGCCCGCTTCATGGCCGGGGTACGTAATGTGAACTTGGGCAGGATCCGGAACACGTGAACGAGCAAGGCGCGGTATTCAAAGGCCAGCAGCGCATCAAGGATGTCGCCGGGATCGATGCTGACACTGAGCTGGGCAATCTGTTCACCGATCAGGCGCTGGGATGCCATCTCCCCGGCGATCACGTTACCCACCCCCCAGTTTGCAAACGATCGTCTGCCCATAGCCAGTACTTCTTCCAGCCGATCCTCAACCACCGCCCGGGAATTGCCCGCCTGCACAGCCTTGCGCATGCGAAAATGATCTGCACCATCCATGCTGGCAATCGACCGCGCGGTTCCCCATTCTTTTTGAAAGCCGCCGATATAATCCTGGGTGCGAAGATAAAGGCGACCCTTGTGCCCGACCCAGCGATTCAACTCTGCACTGGCAAACACCACCATGTCGCGTCCGCCTGCATTGATTCTGAAAACCGGCCCCAGTTCCCTGGCTTTTTCCGCCATGAACTTCGGCAGGTTTCCGGAACGAAAGGTCTTGGATGAGAGCATGCCGTACAGTCCGAAAGTCGGCAGCGGCGGACGCTGTACGGAACGTATACTTGCAGGGGGGCGATAGGAACTGCGAACGGCGGATGCGATGGTCCGGCCGATCAGGTCCATCCTGCTGAAAAGTTCGATACGTTTCTCCGCGAGTTCGTATTCCTCGGGTTCCAGCAAGGCACGCATGCCGTCACAGCTGTTCATCAGGCCGATGATGGCAAAGTCGCGTGGATCCGGGATCTCGTCATCCAGCAGTGCCCGCGAGATCCTGCTCTTGATTTCTTCGCCGGTTTTGCCATCGACTGTCGGGTAGCGCCGTGAGCGGGCCACCTTGCCCGACAGGGACCAGAACCCGCCCTCATCGGTATTGAGGATGCCCTTCTTCACCAGGCGATCAAGCGTCATGTTGCTGATCTCATCCGAGTGCTTGGCGATGCGTTCGACCCAGTACTGGGGAGAATGCACCTGCTTTTCCTGGGCGATTTCTTCCAGCGTGGAATCCAGCAAAGAATCTCCGAGAGGCGTCGAATCGAGCAGGGTGAGCGTTTCGAGGTCCGAATCGATCCGGTTTTCAAAGGAAAGGTCGATCAGCACGCTGCCGGCCAGTACGCACGACATTTTCCACTCCGGGATGGGAATGAAAAAGCCCGTCTTTTCGCTCAGCAGTAACAGGAGTATTTCTTCAGCAAATCGCATGACTCATGCCCTCTTCCGGGAATCCGAAACTTTAAAGCAAAACAGAATCCATGTCTGCAAAGAATCTATACCTCCACTGAGCGCAGGTTCCTTTGCTGCGGGTGCAAATCCTGGTGCTGCGGATAGAACTGCTCGCAATATCTTCTATAGAGTGCAATCTCGCCGTCAGCGCGGCATAGTTGCGGACGGGATCGATACCGTTTTCGACTCCATATCACGACATCCTTCAAGACATCGCGTTTTTGCGTCGATGCGATGATCTTGTTATAGATTTTTGTCCGCAAGCCCACGGGAAGGAAGCGCATGCCGATAATCGGGCGCTTCGGCCTGCGCGTTTCCCGCAACTGTCCAACCAGCATCAAGTCGATGAGTTTCCCGTCAACGGGCGTAGCCAGGACCCACAGCCTGCATCCATGCCCAGAGTGCGTTCATGAATCTGCACAAACGAGTAACCCAGCCCGAAGACATGCGTGATGGCGGAGACATCAAATACGAAATTCAGGATGCCGGCGATGTTTCGGGTTCGCTTGAAATCAAAGCAGCTTTCAAGGTGTGGGCCATTCACGAATACCGATGCGGTCCGGCGTACATTGTCGTAGCCGTGCACATAACGCAAGTGTGCCAGGTCCACCGCGTTTTCAGTGGTTTCCTGAGGGTGGCCGGGAAATCGCATGCCCCTGAATTCCAACTCGCTCCAGTCGGAGCCGGTTGGAGGGTCTTCGGGAAGGCTCCATGATGAAGACTGCCCATGATTTCCCCACCAGGCGAACACAAGGCCTAAGAAGTTCACGCGTCTCGAACACCTTAAGTTTCACGGACCGGGGTGCAGGGGCAAAGGGGGGGTGGCCACACACTGGCCGCTTGCATCATATTCAAATCCGTGAAACGGACAAACGAGACAGCCATTTCGCACTTTGCCTCCGACCTCCGGCCCCAGTTCCGAACCCAGATGCGGGCACACGGATTCAGCTACGCATATGCGCCCTTCCGTATCACACCAGGCAACAATTTCCTGACCCAGCCAAGTTTTCTGAATCAACTTCTTCTTGGTAATGAATTGGCGGCTGGCCACGAAATACCAGCCTTCGGGAAATGGGAACAGCAATGGAGTATCAGTGCTCTCGGCTTGAGTTACCTGCATATTTCATTGGATGCCTAACAGTTTGGCAATCTCATCCAGACCCTGCCATCAGCTAAGGATACCACATCCATGATACCCAAGAGCGCGACTCCATGGCAGCGTTTGCCCGTTTCCTGTCCGGATCACTGCACTACCCGTGCCTGCGAGAAGCACAATGCAGGACCCCCTACAAAATTTAATCCGCGGTGCGGGTTGCGGGTGCAGCGGCAGGAATTCCGGCTTCTGTGTCTCACATCCGCCTGCGCAGGTGGATCGACATCAGCGCAGGGATGACCATCATCAGGATGGCCGTAGTGATCATGATCCCGAAGCCGAGCGATGCGGCAAAAGGGACCAGGAACTGGGCTTGAATGGAGCGTTCAAGAATGAGCGGCGTGAAGCCGAGAAATGTGGTCACGGAGGTTAGCAAAATCGGGCGGAACCTCCCTTTTGCACCCTCAATGATTGCGCTTCGGGCAGGCGAACCTTCATCGAGCTTCTGGTCGATAAAGTCGATCATCACCAGCGAGTCATTCACCACCACCCCGCTGAGGCCGAAGATGCCCATGAATGAAGCGGCACTCATGGCAACCCCCAGCACCCAGTGGCCGAGGATCGCACCGATCAGTCCGAAAGGGATTACGGCCATGATGATAAACGGCCTGGTATAGGAGCGGAGGGGGATGGCGAGCAGTGCGAAGATCATCAGCAAAGCGAGCACGAAACCACGATTCAGCGAGTCCAGGGATTCCATCTGTTGCTGCTGCTCGCCTCCAAACGTGTACGTCAGATCAGGGTACTCTGCCGTGAGATCCGTGAGGATTGAGTTCGCTAGAATACTGTTAGCTTCGCCACTGGATATCATGGTTGGATCCACGTCCGCGGTCACGGTAACGACGCGTTGCCCGTCCTTGCGCCGAATCGAGGGCGGTGAGATACCCGACTTGAGCTGAGCCACTTGGCTTAACGGGACTTCCGCGCCGCTCGGGGTGTGGATCAGGTGCCCTTCGATGTCGGTAATGGCATTGCGTTCACTGGCAGGCAGGCGTACATACACGCGGACCTCTTCGCGGCCCCGCTGGACCCTCAAGGCCTCGGCGCCGAAGAATGCAGAACGGGCTTGCTGGGCCAGCTCCTCCAGTGTGAGCCCGAGCGTTCGTGCCTCAGGGCGCAACTCAATCTGGATTTCCCGGATTCCAGGCGAGTGGTCGGAACGTACGTCAAAGACTCCGCCGATTGCGCGCAGGCTGGCGACCATGGAGCTCGCAATATCGGCCAGGCGCATCGGGTCGGGATGCGACAATACGGCTTCGACAGGATTGCCAAGATCAATGATCTCGCCACTGAAGGCGAGGCCCCGGACATAGGGAAGCACACCGACCTCCTCCCGCCACGCATCCACCACCGCGCTGGTAGAGATCTCGCGCTGCTGTGCACCCAGCAGCTTGAATTCTATGGTGGCAATGTTGGCTTGCGGATTGAGTGTGGGCTCTGGTACCAGTCCGCCGCCCTCTACACGCGGCCCCTGTCCCACGGTCACGGTTACTCCGGAAAGCAGGGAAGGCGAACCCTCGGGTCGCTCACGAGAAAGCCGTTCGATCGCCCGGTGACCCGCGATCTCAAGTTCTCTTGCCACCTCGTACGTCCTCTGTGCAGTCGTGCCATCAGGCATTTCCAGGCTGGCCGTCACGAAGTCTCCTTCGACCACATCAGCAAAGGTTGTCTTGACGATCCCCGCAGGCAACAGCGATATGCTGATAATGAGCAGCCCGATGGCGCCTGCAACGGTCACCACGGGCTGGGCCGTTGCAAAATGCAGGGCACGGTCCAGCGGGCCTTTCAGAAATGTGCTGACCATATGATCGACCAGGCCTTGGGCCTGGGCAAAGAAGCGTTCAACGGGACCCGTGGGCACATGATCCGGTCCATGCAGATGGGAGAGGTGATTGGGCAAGATCAGTAATGACTCGACCAGGGAAATCAGCAGCATGGCAATGATGATCACGGGCAGGGCGCCCCAGATTTCCCCGATCCCCCCGGGAATAAAGAGCAGCGGGGTGAACGCCGCGACCGAGGTGAGGACGGCAAATGTCAGGGGGATCTTGATTCGCCGTGCCCCGCGAATGGCTGCCGCAACCCCCGGTGTGCCGCGCTTGCGTTCGTAGTGGATATGTTCGGACACCACGATCGCATCATCGACGACGATGCCGATCGCAAGAACAAATGCGAACAGGGATATGGTGTTGATCGCAATATCGAGCGTCAGCATGACTGCCAGGGCGCCAATACCGGAAACCGCAAGACCCGCGGCAACCCACACGGCGAGCCGGATTTCCATGAACAGGGCCAAAGCAATGAATACCAGGAGCAGCCCAAGCGAGCCGTTTTTTACAAGCAGGTCGACACGTTCCGCGTAGGACTGGGATTCATCGTTCCAGATAGTGACCCCCACACCGTCTGGAAGGGAGGGAATGATCACCTTGGCGACATGGTCCTGTACGGCGGTCGCAACATCCATCACCTGTTCCCCGTCGGACCGGTAGACCTCGACGAAAGCGCCTGGCTGATTCCGGTGCCGGACGATCAGGTCCGTATCCTGGAAGCCGTCGCGGACCACGGCAATATCACCCAAGCGAACGACGGTACCGTCACTGCGGCTCAAAACCACAATGTCTTCAAAATCCTGCTGGTCATAGCGCTGTCCGAGCGTGCGCACCCGCACCTGCGCCTCCTGTGTTTCGATACTGCCCGCCGACAGGTCCAAGGAGCCATGGCGAATGACGTCTGCGATGCTTGTCAGGGTCAGCCCCAGAGCACGCAGGCGCTGCTGTGGCACTTCGATGGAGATTTCGTAATCCCGAACACCGCTGGTTTCCACCGATGACACGGCATCAAGCGAAGCGAGTTCATCCTCGACCCGGTGTGCCAGCTCCTTGAGTGAGCGTTCAGAGACATTTCCGTAGACAATGAGACGAATCACGCTTTGCCGATTGGTCATCTCCCTGAATTCCGCACGCTCTGCCCCGCCTGGGAAGGACTGGATCCGGCCTACTGCAGACTTGATATCATCCAGTGCCCGGCCGATATCCGTACCCGATTTCAGCTCAATCCGGATGGATGCCATCCCCGGAGCCGCCACAGACTTCACTCTCTTGATGTCATTCAGCGAGTTGACCTGCTCCTCAATCTTGACGACGATCGATTCTTCCACCTCCTCAGGCGTGGCACCCGGATAGGCCATGGACACCTCGATCGTGTTGAAGGGCAAGGTGGGCCAGGCCTCACGTTCAAGACCGGTCAACGCTACCAGGCCGGCCGCAAGTATGGCGACCATGAACAGATTGGCAGCGACGCTGTTGCTCGCCATATAGGCGATCGGCCCGCCTGGCTCCCCTGGATGACTCGCGTTGCGGCTCATGGTTTCAAGCCGGTCTCGCTGCGAACCATCATGCCTTCGGTCGCAAACTGGATTCCCCCGGTGATGACCGCAAGACCTTTCTCCAAGGCACCCGTTACAAAAACTTCATCGTCGCCGCGCTGCAGCACCTGCACCGGGACAATTCCGACTGACTGGTTTTCGCGAATCACCCATAACTCGTTGTTCGACTGCAGTGCGGAACGCGGTACCTGGAAATAGCTTTCGGGTGTGATGCCCTGGATCTCTATTTCCACAAACTTGCCGATCAACAGCGGGGGGGCATGCTCAGGACGCGCCGTCCCCTGCACCTGTTCGCCCGCGGAAAAGGGGTCCGGAACCCGCACGACCACGTCAATGGTTCGGGTCTGCTTGTCCAGCGAGGCTTCGGCCCGATCGACGTAGCCGTTCCACGCAAAGCTTTCATCGCCGTACCGGGCAATCACGCGCGCAGGCACCTGCCGTTTGCCATTTCCCTCCTGCAGTTTCCACAGCCCGGGAATCAAGGCCGTACTGGCATCGGAAAGAGGGATCACCACTTCGACAGCATCGGCGGCGAACAGTCGCCCCACCGACTTGCCCACCGACAGGAACTGTCCCTTGTCCACGGACTCTTCTCGCACATAGCCATCAAAGGGTGCATTCACCTTCGTTCTGGACAAAGCCAGCCTGGCTTCCGCCACCCTGGCTTCCTCACGCTTGAGTGCCGCTTCAGCTGCCTTCAGCTGGGGCTCGCGCAAAACCAAGGGGCTGGCCTGATCTACCGTGGCCCCGGACTCAAGCTGTCGCCCTGAATACTGCTCGTATTCACTGCGCGCCACTGCCGCCAGTTCCTGGGCCTCGAGAAGTGCCACCTTGCGGTCTTCAAGGTCGGCCATGGCTTCGCGAAGGCGATGCTGGTAGTCCGCCTGTTCAATGCGGAACATCGTATCGCCCGCCTTGAGTCGCCCGCCGCTGTGGAAACTCGGATTCACCCAGTCGACCCTGCCACTGACTTGCGGGGTGACATCGATCTCTGCACTGGGCCGCACCGTGCCGGCACCGTATACGGGGATGGCCCCCTCCCCGGACATCACCCGAGCCGACTGGACAAATGGAATCTGGGGCGGTTGTTCACGACGCTCCGGCTCAGGGGCGAGTGACACCAGAATGGCGGCCAGCGCCACCGCGCCGGCCAAGATCCCTGCGGCAACCAGGTAAGCTTTCAGTTTGTTCTTCAGTCTATTCATGCTGATTTACTCAGGGGGTAAGGTTGCAACTTGCGGGCCTGCAACCTGTGGAGAATCGTCAATTTGTACGGCGCCAGGGTCAGAAACCGTCCACACACCGCCCAGGGCGCGGTGCAGCGCGAGCCGCATGTAGCCCAGATCACGCTCTGCCGCAACCAGCGAGGACCTCATGCTGGTGAGGGTTTCCAAGGCGGCAAGAAAGTCATCATAGTCCCCGACCCCGGACCGGTAGCGCCGCTCCTGAAAGGCGGCCTCCGCCCGGGCCTCCTCGACGGAGGAACTCAACAGGACATGGCGATGGTGGCTGGTTTCCAGCTGGGCCAGCACCGCCTCGACCTCGTTGACCGCAGTCACCACAGAGTGCCTGTAAGCCGAAACCGCTTCTTCCAGCCGGGTCTCTGCGAGGGTCACGTTGTGGCGCAGGCGCTTGCCCTGAAATACCGGTCCTACCAGATTCAGGCTCAGGTTTTTGAACCACTGGTCCGCATCAAACCACTGATCAGTGTCCGAACCCTGCAGGCCGATGGAACCGGACAAAGACAGAGACGGCAGAAGTTCAGCCCGACGGGCGCCGACTGCATAGCGGGCCGCTTCCATGTGCTGGCGGGCCGCACCCACATCGGGGCGTTGCGCGAGAAGGTCCGCCGGGATACCCACCGGAACACGCTCGTACGTCATCGACGGCGACAGGGAATCGGGCAGCATACCGGCCAGGTCCGACCGGTATCCTCCCAGCAGTACCCAGAGACGTCCCTGTGCGTCGGCCAGCTGACCCCTGACGGCAGGCAGTTCAGCCTGCGAATTCCACAGCTGCAGGCGCGCTGTGTAGAGCTCGCGCGCCGTATTCAGACCACGGTGATAGCGTGCCGTGGTGAGTTTCTCGCGCTCCTTCAGGATTCCGACGATCTCGTCTGACAGTCCAAGTTGTCGGCGCAGCCAGGCGACTTCAATGTAGGTGCGCACAGTTTCCGCAACAACCCCGATACGGGCTGCACGGTGGTCCCACTCGGAAGCCAGGTACTTGGCACGGGCCGCCTGTGCATCATTGCGGTTGCGGCCCCAGAAGTCGGCCTCGTAGGAGAATTCTGCACTCAGGGAGTATGTGGTTACCGCCAGGCGGTCCGGTACAGAAATGCCAAACTCCTGTTTGAGTTCCGGGCTCAACCCGACCTCTTCAATCTGCTGGCCCACCCCGGCATTGGTCGGTGAATCCGTGTCCTCGGCAACCGCTGCTGGCTGAAGCGCAGGGTACCGGGCTGCATTCGCGATGCGTGCCCGGGCCCGGGCCTGTTCCACACGTGCCACGGCCCCCGCTAGGTCGAAGTTGGAGGCAAGTGCGGCTTCAACGACCCGGTCGAGTACCGGATCGTTGAATGTTTTCCACCACTCCAGCGGCGCGTAGGCCTCGGCCACCGCCTCCCCGGTGAATTCCCCGGGCAACTGCGGCACGGGTTCCTGGACTGGCAGGAATGATTTTTGTGAACATGCGGCCATTAGAAATCCGGCAATGACTGGGAGCAGCACCGCCGGTGCGGGGTAGCGCCGGTGCGTTGTCAATCTTCCTGAAACAGTTGCCATTACCATGCAGCCTATCGCATTACGGATGCGATGCGGAAACTTCTGATCAGCGACCTCTTCATCGAGCCCGCATCGACTCGGACAGAGATTGTCGGTCGCTGCGCCATCATCCAGAACAGGCGGTCCGGCCATTCCCACTGCTCTGGTTCAGCCGGTGAACCTTCCCTTTTGGCTTATTCCTAGCAAGATGTCATGCCTTCCACTTGATGTTGCACCCTATACTGGGTTTCTGTTCGGGATCGACACTTTGACCCGCCAGCAGGGCATCAAGGGCAAGGCGCAGGCTTTCACCGGTGACAGGGATGTCATTGCCCGGTCGCGAATCGTCCAGTTGTCCCCGGTATACGCACTCCAGTGCCTGATCAAAGACATAGAAATCGGGTGTGCAGGCCGCATCGTACAGCCTCGCCGCCTGCTGGGTCTCGTCATACAGATAAGGAAAGGTATATCCGAGGGACACCGCCAGGGCCTTCATGTTTTCCGGTGAGTCCTCGGGATACTGGACGGCATCGTTGGAACTGACAGCAACCAGCGAGACACCGCGGGCAGGATACTCTTGACCGAGCCGGACCAGTTCATCCTGGATATGCTTTACAAAGGGGCAGTGGTTGCATATGAACATGACCACGGTCGCAATCTCGCCACGCATATCCGACAGGCACACTTCCTTCCCGGAAACCGTATCCGGCAGGCAAAATTCCGGGGCCGGGGTACCCAAGGGCATCATGTTGGAAGGTGTGCGCGCCATGGAATCAGGAATGCATTTCTTAAATGTACTCGAATTGCGTAGAATAGCGCGATTCAAGGCGCCTGTTAACCGTTGACAGGCCATACCAGACCCGAAGAGGCCCATGCCTGCGACACGCGTTTTCACCTCCGAGTCCGTATCCGAGGGACATCCGGACAAGATGGCAGACCAGATCTCCGATGCCGTGCTCGATGCCCTTCTCGAGCAGGATCCCGATGCCCGCGTAGCCTGCGAGACCCTTGTGAAAACCGGCATGGTCGTACTGGCCGGTGAGATCACCACCACGGCCCACACGGACCTCGAGTCCCTCGTGAGACGGACTGTGAACGAGATTGGGTATGACCACTCCAGAATCGGTTTTGATGGACATACCTGTGCTGTCATCAATGCGCTGGGCAAGCAGTCGCCCGACATTGCACGCGGGGTCGACCGCGAAAGCAGGGAGGATCAGGGTGCGGGGGATCAGGGCATGATGTTCGGCTACGCCTGCAACGAGACCGATGTACTCATGCCGGCACCAATCACCTATGCGCACCGCCTGGTACAGCAACAGTCCGCAGTCAGGCGAGCCGGACAACTGGCCTGGTTGCGCCCGGATGCCAAGAGTCAGGTCACCTTTGCCTATGAGGACGAAATACCCTGTTGCATCGAGGCGGTGGTGCTCTCCACCCAGCATGACCCGGAAGTCAGCCAGGAAGACCTGCACGAAGCGGTCCGGGAACTGATCATCAAGCCGGTGCTGCCGGAAAAATGGATGACGGCAGACACGAAGATTCACATCAATCCGACCGGCCGGTTCGAGACAGGAGGCCCGGTCGGGGATTGCGGGCTGACCGGACGCAAGATCATCGTCGATACCTACGGGGGCATGGCGCGCCATGGCGGCGGTGCCTTCTCAGGCAAGGACCCCTCAAAAGTCGATCGCTCGGCAGCATATGCGGGACGCTATGTTGCCAAGAACGTGGTCGCGGCCGAACTGGCAGAACGCTGCGAAATCCAGATCTCGTACGCCATCGGCGTGGCGCAACCGACTTCCATCTCGATCAATACCTTCGGCACGGGGATCATCGCAGATGACAGGATCGAGGCCATCATCCGGGACATGTTTGACCTGTCTCCGTATGGAATTCTGACCATGCTGGACCTGCTTCACCCGATCTACCGGGCCACGGCCACCTACGGGCATTTTGGCCGCAGCGAGGACAGTTTTCGCTGGGAGCGTACGGACCGGGTGGACGAACTCAAGGAACGGGCTGGACTGGGCGCAATGGTATAATGCCGCAAATTGGCTGAACGGCAAGATAAGATCATGAGCATTCAACCTGCGCAGAAAGTGGTAGCGGATTTCAAGGTGGCGGACCTCGCCCTGGCAGACTGGGGGCGCAAGGAGATCGCCATTGCCGAAACCGAGATGCCTGGCCTGATGGCCCTGCGCGAGAAGTACGGTGATGAGAAACCGCTGGCCGGTGCGCGCATCGCGGGCTGCCTGCACATGACGGTGCAGACCGCCGTACTGATCGAAACCCTGACGGCACTGGGTGCCCAGGTCCGATGGTCCTCCTGCAACATATTCTCCACCCAGGATCATGCGGCCGCGGCCATGGCGGCTAGTGGTATTCCCGTGTTTGCCTGGAAAGGCGAAACCGAGGAGGACTACGTCTGGTGCATTGAACAGACCATCCACGGACCCGACAGCTGGCATCCGAACCTGCTGCTCGACGACGGCGGCGACCTGACCAAGATCATGCACGAAAACTTTCCCGAGCTGCTGGACCAGGTCAAGGGACTATCCGAAGAGACGACCACCGGGGTTCACCGCCTGCTGGAAATGGAAAAAAACAATGACCTCAAAGTCCCGGCATTCAACGTGAACGATTCCGTGACCAAGTCCAAGTTTGACAACCTGTACGGCTGTCGTGAATCCCTGGTGGACGGAATCAAGCGCGCCACCGATGTCATGATCGCGGCAAAAACCGCGGTGGTCTTCGGCTTCGGCGATGTGGGCAAGGGCTGTGCGCAATCCCTGCGCAGCCTCGGGGCGAACGTCCTCATCACGGAGATTGATCCCATTTGCGCATTGCAGGCTGCCATGGCCGGGTACCGTGTGGTCACCCTGGAGGAAGTGGTCTCAAGTGCAGACATTTTTGTGACCGCAACCGGTAATTACCATGTCATCAGCCATGATCATCTGCGAGCCATGAAGGACCAGGCCATTGTTTGCAACATCGGGCACTTTGACAATGAAATCGATGTCGCAAGCCTCAGGCAGTACCCGTGGGAGAACATCAAGCCACAGGTGGATCACATCCTCTTTCCGGACGGCAAGCGCATCCTCCTCCTCGCAGAAGGCCGCCTCGTGAATCTGGGCTGCGCTACAGGACACCCGAGCTTCGTGATGTCGAACTCCTTTACCAACCAGGTGCTCGCACAAATGGAACTGTGGAAAAATCCTGACCGGTACGAAAACAAGGTTTACGTGCTGCCCAAGATGCTCGACGAGGAAGTTGCGCGCCTGCATCTGGACAAAATCGGTGCGAAACTGACCCGTCTGACCCCGGAACAGGCGGAATACATCCGGGTAGATCTGAACGGGCCCTTTAAACCGGATTACTACCGCTACTGAACCCGGCGCTCACTTGCCTTCGGCACCATGCAGGCCATTCGTCTGTACACCCCTCAAGAGTTGACCGTGCACGGCGAAGTCAGTCTGGATGACAGCACGCGCCATCACGCGGCCCGCGTACTTCGCATCGACAAGCACTCGCCGCTGATCCTGTTCAACGGAGACGGCTACGACTACCCCGGCCAGCCGGTTACCTTTCACAAGAAAGCGGCGACGGTCCGGATCACGGACCGGACCCCTGCCAGAAAGGAATCCGTACTGCAAACCCACCTGGTGCTCGGCATATCGAGAAATACACATATGGACTTCGCCATCCAGAAGACCGTCGAGGCGGGCGTGACCGAAATACACCCGGTCATCACCGAACGCACGGTGACCCGGTTCTCGGACCAGGTCCGGGCAAACCGGCGACGGCACTGGCAGAACATCATCATCAGCGCCTGCGAACAGTGTGGACGCGCAGTGCTTCCGGTGCTGCACGAGGCACAGGATTTGGGCAGCCTGCGTCCGCCCGGCGAAGATGCACGGGGATTCGTCCTCGACATTGGCGCAGGTCACGGGCTGGCGCACTTCGCCCGGGATCCCCTGGCAAAAGTCTGGCTTGTGATCGGCCCGGAGGGTGGCCTGACCGAAACTGAGACGGACCGGATCCTGGCCCAGGGGTTTGAGGCCATCGCCCTGGGTCCGCGGACATTGCGTACCGAAACGGCCGCGTTGACGGCCGTCGTCAGTGCACAGATGCTGTGGGGAGACTTGTCGCAGCATGACGATTGCTAGCAGGTCACCTGTGCGACCCTGCCCCCTTGCACGGTCCCGCAGGGCTCAGCCCATTTTTCCTGCCGGAAATCCCGATCTGGGATGGTATCCTGTGGACAGCCAGTACAGACGAGGCAGTGCCTTTCGATGACCATTAAACTCGGTGTAGTCATGGACCCTGTAGAGGGCATCAATATTCACAAGGACAGCACCTTCGCCATGCTGCTGGAAGCACAGTGCCGGGCCTGGCACATCCATTATCTGCAACCGTCCGACATTTTTCTGCAAGACGGCGAAATCCTGGGACACACGGCCCGCATCACGGTGAGGGACGACCCGGTCAACTGGGCCGAGGTGCAGGCGCGAACGACCGAGAAACTGGATGAGTTCGACGTGATACTGATGCGAAAGGACCCGCCGTTCGACATGGAGTACATCTATACGACCTTTTTGCTGGAGCGCGTACAGCAAAGCGGGGTACTGGTGATAAATAATCCCGCCAGCCTGCGGGATACCAATGAGAAGTTGTTCGCCACCTGCTTCGCAGAGTGCACCGTACCCTATGTGGTCAGCCGCAACCGTCAGGCGCTGGAGCATTTCGTCGACGAACACAAGGAGGCCGTGGTCAAGCCTCTGGACGGCATGGCAGGCGACCTGGTCTTTCGCGTGCGACACGATGACCCGAACCGGGCCGTGATCCTAGAAACCTCAACCCAGCACGGTACCCGCTCGGTGATGGCACAGAAACTGATTGCCGAGTACCGCGAAGGTGACAAACGGATTTTGCTCATTGGCGGGGAGCCCGTACCGCAGGCCCTGGTGCGGGTTCCCGCCGCAGGGGAACTGCGCGCCAACCTAGCCAAGGGAGGCACGCCAAAAGCCGCCGCCCTGACCGAACGGGACCGATGGATTTGTGAACAAATCCGGCCCGAACTGGAGGCCCGGCAACTGGACTTCGTGGGAATCGACGTGATCGGTGACTACCTGACGGAAATCAACGTGACCAGCCCGACCGGCATCCGGGAACTCGACAAGATGTGCGGTCTCAATATTGCCGCAATCCTGTTTGACAGAATCGAAGAAAGGCTTGGGCAGGCACATCAACCCGATTGAACCGGGATCGGCCAAAAATGGCGTTGGGGCCTTCACATATCCCATCATTTTCTGAAAAATGGGCAGCAACTGCGGTATATTGGCAGTTACCCGTGTCCGGATGTTTTTGAAAACGTCCCTTTGCGTGCCCGGTCAACCATGTCAGAGAGCCTTACCAAACAACTGCTCGTGGCGATGCCCGCCCTGCATGACCCAAATTTTTCACATACGGTGACCCTGATTTGCGAACACAACGAGCACGGTGCGATGGGCATTGTCGTGAACCAGCCGATCACTCTGGGTGTCGATGAACTGATCCGCTACCTGGACGTGGATGCCGATGATCAGGGGACCGCGTCCGTGCACAGTCCGGTGTATGCGGGTGGGCCCGTACATGCCAACCGGGGATTCGTCCTGCACGATTCAGACCGCAAGTGGACATCCACCTACACGATTGACGATGACCTGAAACTGACCACATCGGAGGACATTCTCCTGGATATCGGCAGGGGCTCGGGGCCCGAGAATGCGATCGTCGCGCTGGGGTATGCCGGATGGGGACCCGGACAACTGGAACAGGAACTGAAAGACAACGCCTGGCTGACGGTCCCGTACCAGGCCAAGATCGTATTTGACACGCCGGTTGAAAAACGATGGCAGAGTGCCGCCAGTAAACTGGGAATCGACCTGAACCTGATTTCAAGCGAGGCCGGACATGCCTAAGGACATGCTTGCCAATCTGTGCGAAGTCCCAGGCTACCTGTCCAATTGCTGCCCATGTCCAACGTGATCGGGTTTGATTATGGAGAATGCAGGATAGGGGTTGCCATTGGCGTGCCAAGCGCCGGGACTGCAAACCCCCTGACGACACTGGTCGTCCCGAGTTCAGGGATGCCCTGGGACAAGATTGATGAGATCATCGGGCAATGGCATCCTGATGCCCTGGTTGTGGGCAGGGTCGAGCATCAAACGCAGGACCATGGTCGCATCAAGCAGCGTGTTCGAAATTTCTGCAAGGCCCTGCGAGACCGTTACGGCCTGCCCGTTGAAACCGTGGATGAGTCATTTTCTTCAGCCCGCGCGTACGCCGTGCTCAAGGACATGCGGGCGCAGGGACAACGCAAAAAAATCCGTAAAACCGACATCGACAAGGCCTCGGCGGCCATCATTTTGCAGACCTGGCTTGCGTGTCACGATGATCCCTGCGTGAAAAGGGTCGCGCCATGACGGACCTGGATGCCAGGCAACTGATCGACAAGCTGGGGCAGGGTCTCGGGGTTTTCATGCGTGAACGGGACATCACCCAGCCCTTGCTTGTGGGAATCCGCACTGGCGGGGTATGGGTCGCGGAGCAGATTCAGTCGATGCTTGAAGTCAAGGATGAACTGGGGGTGCTCGACATCACCTTTTACCGGGATGACTTCAGTCGTGCGGGAATCCAGCCGACCGTGAAGCCTTCCCACCTGCCCCTGAACGTAACGGACCGGCACATTATCCTGATCGACGATGTGCTGTATACCGGGCGCACGGTGCGCGCGGCCCTGAACGAGATTTTCGACTATGGCCGCCCTGCATCGGTCAGCCTGGCCATCCTCGTGGAGAGAAATGGCCGGGAATTGCCGATCCAGGCGGATGTCGTTGGTACCCGGCTCAACCTGGATGCCAGGCAGCAGGTGCAGCTCAGCGGCCCGCAGCCGATCGTTCTGGAGATCATGGACTGAGCCTTCTTGCATGAGACATTTTCTGGACATTGGCAGACTGGACCGCGAGGCACTGATCCATATTCTTGATACTGCCAAGTCATTCACCAGCGTGGATGGCCAGGCGGTCAAGAAAGTGCCGCTGCTGCGCGGCAAAACCATAGTGAACCTCTTTTTTGAGCCCAGTACCCGAACCCGTACGACTTTTGAGCTTGCTGCCAAACGGCTGTCTGCCGATGTCCTGAATATCAGTATTGCCACCTCGGCTACCGTCAAGGGAGAAAGCCTGCTGGACACGCTGTTCAGCCTGGAGGCCATGAACACAGACATCTTTATTGTCAGGCACCCGGAAAGTGGGGCGGCGGATTTCATCGCCAAGCACATAGCCCCCCATGTCAGCATCATCAATGCCGGTGACGGGCGTCATGCCCATCCGACCCAGGCCCTGCTCGATGTCTTCACGATTCGTGAACACCACCCGGATTTTTCCAAGCTGCGCGTTGCGATCGTGGGCGATATCCTGCATTCACGTGTCGCCCGTTCCCAGATCGAGGCACTCAATATCCTTGGTACCCAGGAGATCCGCGTGATCGCACCCCGAACGCTGTTGCCTGCGAATATTGAACAGCTGGGCGTACAGGTGTTTCAGAATTGCTGGCAAGGATTGCGTGATGTCGATGTCATCATCATGCTGCGACTGCAAAAAGAGCGCATGCAGGGGGCATTTATCCCGAGTGAGCACGAGTACTTCCAGCTGTACGGACTGACTCCGGAAAGACTGGCACTGGCCAGCCCGGAGGCGATCGTCATGCACCCAGGTCCCATCAACCGCGGCGTGGAGATCAGTTCGGAAGTTGCCGACGGCCCCCAGTCTGTGATTCTGCAACAGGTGAAGTACGGCATTGCCGTTCGCATGGCCATCCTGTCGCTCGCGATCAGCACCGGCGAGCATGGAGAGCACCATGAAGCTTGAGATACTGAACGGCCATCTTGTCGATCCCGCCAATGAAATCGATCAGTCCGCAGACATCTTCATGGCGGACGGAAAGGTGGTTGCCGTACACAAACCCCCTTCTGCCTGGGAGGCTGAACATACGATCAATGCAGCCGGCAAGCTGGTCTTGCCAGGACTCGTTGAACTTTCCGCCAGCCTGCGCCAGCCGGGACAGGAGCACAAGGCCACCATACGCTCGGAAACCCGAGCCGCTGCAGCGGGAGGGATCACCAGCCTGGCATGTCTGCCGACGACCAGCCCGGTCGTCGACTCACCCGCCGAGGTCGAGTTGATCGAGCAGCTTTCACAGGATAGCGGTCGCTGCAAGGTGCACGTGATCGGAGCATTGACGAAAGGCCTGAAAGGGGAAAATCTAAGCGAAATGGCCGCACTGAAAGCGACCGGCTGCGTCGGGGTCACCAACGTCCTGCTGCCCCTGAAAAGCCCGCTTGTACTGAGGCGTGCCATGGAATATGCATCCAGTCAGGGCCTCACCGTCTTCACGTACCCGCTCGACCATCATCTGGCCAACAACGGCTGTGTTCACGAAGGTCTCACCAGCCTGCGCCTCGGCCTTCCCGGCATACCCGCTGCTGCGGAAACGGCGGCACTGGCCTTTCACCTGGCACTGATCGAGGAACTCAATGTCCGCACCCATTTCTGCCATCTTTCGACGTCGCGTGCGGTGAACATGATTGCACGTGCCCGCAAGGACCACTTGCCGGTCACCGCCGATGCCAGTATCTTGCATCTGTTCCTGACCGACCACGACCTCCAGGACTTTGATGGACGGTGTCACAACCTTCCCCCCTACCGTACACAACAGGACCGTGACGGCCTTCGAAAGGGCCTGCAAGACGGCACACTGTCCGCTGTTTGCGCAGACCACCAGCCGCATGAAATCGAAGCCAAGCTGGCTCCCTTCCAGTCCACGGAGCCTGGCAGTTCCACCCTGGAATCCCTGCTGCCCCTGGTCCTGCAACTGGTGGATGACGGCATACTTGGCTTGAAGGAAGCCGTGCGCCGGGTGACCCAGCAACCTGCAGAGATCCTCGGGATCGCAGCAGGCAGCCTGTCTGCGGGCAGTCCGGCCGATGCATGCGTTGTCGATCCCGACCTGAACTGGACCCTGAGCCATGAAACCCTGCTCAGCCGGGGCAAAAACACCCCCTTGCTGGGGCGCCAATTCAAAGGCCGAGTTACGCACACGATTCTGGACGGCAATCCGGTCTTCCAACTTGGACCCGAGTGAGCCCTGCGCCGTCCAGCAACGCAAGGCATGGAAACCGAGCCAAACCCGATCTTCGAGGAGTGCGCCCGTGTGATCCGTCATGATGCGCTGGCGGCACAACAGTTTGTCCTCAGGCTGAGCGTATCCGAGTGTGCCCGCCACGCAAAAGCCGGTAACTTCCTGCACCTGCAGTGCGACCCCCAAAGAGCCCTGCGCCGGCCTTTTTCCATTATGCGCAGTGATCCCGCCGCAGGCTGGGTCGAAATCCTGTACAAGATTGTAGGGCGGGGAAGTGCTGAGCTGGCAGCACGCAACCCCGGGGATATGCTGCAGAGCCTGGGGCCGATTGGGAACACCTTCAGGGTGCATGAGAATACCACCCATCCATTGCTGCTTGGTGGGGGCGTGGGGATTCCTCCCATGATTTTCCTGGCAGAAACACTCAGGGGAAATCCGGGATTGCATCCACTGGCCGTTCTGGGTTCTGAAATTCCCTTTCCTTTCCCGACCCGACCCTCAAAAATACTGACGCCGGATGTCCCGAAGGATGTCATTGCAGCCATGCCGTTGCTCGATGACTGGGGCATCGCATCAAGGCTCACCAGCCTGCAGGGATATCCCGGCTGTTTCCAAGGCTACGTACACGAGCTGGCCGAGCACTGGTTTTTGAACCTGGACCACGCAGCACAGCAAGGCGTACAGGTATTCGCCTGCGGGCCGAACCGGATGCTGGAAGCGGTCTCTGAATTCTGTCACCGGCACGCACTTCCCTGCCAGGTGTGCCTGGAAGAATACATGGCATGTGCCGTCGGGGGCTGTGCCGGTTGCGTCGTACCTTACCGGGAGAACAACCGCACGGTGGCCATGAAGCGGGTGTGCGTTGATGGGCCAGTCTTTAATGCAGCCAACATCTTCTGAGAGGACATCGGCGACACGCCTTCTACAGGTGAAGGAAACGATCCGCTGCCTGGAGAACCGGTACCGGCGCAGCCCCGGCAGTGTGCGTCTGCTGGCAGTCAGCAAAAAAAAGAGTGTCGGGGACATCGTCTCTGCAGCCAGTGCCGGACAGCGTGATTTCGGTGAAAGTTACCTGCAGGAAGCCCTGGAAAAGATCACCGCACTGGAGAACGAAAACCTCTGCTGGCATTTCGTCGGCCCCATACAAAAAAACAAGACCCGGCAAATTGCCGCACACTTCGACTGGGTACACGGCATTGAACGCTTGATCGTTGCCGAGCGCCTGAGTACACAGCGTCCGGCCCACCTGCCTCCCCTGCAGGTCTGTCTGCAGGTCAACATTGACCGCGAACGTTCCAAGTCCGGAGTGCAGTGCGAACAGGTACAGGACCTCGCAAGTGCCTTGCAAAAACTTCCCCGTTTGGAATTACGCGGCCTGATGACCATCCCGCGGCAAACTAGTGATACTATTCATCGACGCTGGCGTTTTGCGCAACTGCGAGAGATGCTGGAACAACTGAACGAGTCGGGTTTCGGGCTCGATACCTTGTCGATGGGGATGAGTGACGATCTCGAGGCGGCAGTAGCAGAAGGTGCAACCATTGTTCGAATAGGTACTGCTATTTTTGGTGCACGAACGGCCAAATAAAATGAATCAGCCTTCAGAAAAACAGGAAATCGTGATCTTCGGAGGCGGAAACATGGGGCAGGCCCTGATCGGCGGACTGCTGGACAGCGGCTGGCCACCCGATCAGATTGCAGTCGTCGACACCGACCCCTCGACAGGTTCCCTGCTGGAGAAAAATTTCCCGCAATGCCGCATCTGTGCGCAGGCCAAGGCCGCCCCGGCATCGGCGCAAGCGGTTGTACTTGCGGTAAAGCCCCAGGTGATTCGCCTTGTCTGCGAGCAGATTTCCGCACATTACCAATCGACCCGGCCCCTGATTGTTTCCATTGCCGCAGGCACGATGCTCCGGGACATTAGTATCTGGCTGAGCGATACATTCCCGGTCGTGCGCTGCATGCCAAATCTGCCGGTTCTGATGCGTTGCGGGGCTACGGGCCTGTTTGCCGGACCGGATGTGTCCGAGACACAACAGGCACTGGCAGAGAGCATTCTTGCCAGTGTGGGCTTTACGGTGTGGCTGGAAAAGGAAACCTTGCTGGATGCGGTGACAGCCGTGTCCGGCAGCGGCCCGGCATATTTTTTCTTTCTGATCGAAGCCATCCTGGAAGCCGGCCAGTCCCTGGGCCTGAGCTCGGACCAGGCGCACCAGTTGACTGTTCACACCGCCCTTGGCGCAGCCAGGCTTGTCGAGCAAGGCGACCAGGACCCGTATGCATTGCGCCGGGCCGTAACCTCAAAGGGAGGGACCACGGAAGCGGCCCTTGAAATTCTCGAGCAAGAGGGTGTGAAAGAAATCTTCGGTGCCGCGATCAGCCGCGCTGCACAAAAAGCCGAGCAGCTTTCCCGGTCAACTTCATCATCCGTGGACAACAATCCCCGCGGTGTGGGTACGAATAAACCATGAACGCCTTGCTCAGCATCGCTGATTTCCTGGTTCATGTCCTGTTTACCCTGTACGTGTACGCACTCATGATCCGCATGCTGCTGGGATTGACCCGGGCGGATTTCTACAATCCCTTTTCACAATCCATACTGACGTTGACGAGCCCTGCGCTACGGCCACTGCACAAGTGGATCCCCAATGCAGGCCGCGTGGACACAGCTGCCCTGCTGTTGATGGTCGCAGTCAAGTTCGCCGAGTTGGCGCTGCGCGGGCTTCTCATTGGGAGAGCCGTCGATACCGGAACCCTGCTTCTTGCGGCTGTATTCGGGGTCATTGACCTGGCACTTAACCTCTACATCTTTGCGATCATTGCACTGGTTGCAATCAGTTGGCTTGCTCCCCACCTCCATGGTCAAAACAATCCGTTTGTATCGGTGCTGCATTCCATCACGGCACCTCTCCTGCATCCGGCCCGAAGGATGATTCCACGGGTTGGAATGTTTGACTTTTCAACCTCGGCCGTACTGCTGGCACTGTTCTGCGCAAAAATATTCCTGCACTCACTGTGACCGGGCAGGACACATCCGCCTGCCGTATCATTGTGTGCTGAACATGCACTCATTACACTTACCCATTTAAACGATAAATCCCTGCAAAGTGCCTGACTCAATTCCTGCGAATTCTGTTGGTCTGGTCGAGACCCAGTTCGTTACCATCCAGCAGCCACTCGATCTGGATTGCGGTCGCACGCTTCCGGAATTTACGCTGGCCTACGAGACGTACGGCGAATTGAACCCGGAGCGAAGCAATGCCTTGCTGATCTGCCATGCGCTCTCGGGCGATCAGCACGCAGCGGGGTACCACAGTGTCGATGACCGCAAGCCAGGCTGGTGGGACAACTGCATTGGTCCCGGCAAACCTTTTGACACGGACCGTTTTTTCGTCGTCTCCCCCAACAATCTGGGAGGCTGCAAAGGCAGCAGCGGGCCCACCAGCGTCAACCCGGACACCGGCAAACCGTTCGGGCCAGATTTTCCGCTGGTCACCGTCCACGACTGGGTTGTGAGCCAAAGCCACCTTGCGGATGCACTGGGCATCGAGCAGTGGGCTGCGGTGATCGGTGGAAGCCTGGGGGGCATGCAGGTCATGCAGTGGGCGATCGACTATCCGGACCGCTTGCGCCAGGCGGTGGTGATCGCTGCAGCACCCAAGCTGACCGCACAGAACATCGCCTTTAACGAAGTGGCGCGCCAAGCCATATTTTCTGATCCCGATTTCCACCAGGGACACTATTACGAGCGCGGTACCCTGCCACGCCGGGGACTCATGCTGGCACGCATGCTGGGGCATATCACCTACCTCTCTGACCATGCCATGCGGGAAAAATTTGGTCGTGACTTGCGCGAAGGAACCCTCAATTTCGGTTTCGACGTGGAATTCCAGGTCGAGAGCTACCTGCGCTACCAGGGAAAATCCTTCGTCGACCGGTTTGATGCCAACACCTACCTGATCATGACCAAGGCCCTCGATTATTTCGACCCCGGGTTGAATTGTGACAATGACCTGGGCCGGGCCTTCGAGCGCACCAGTGCGGATTTCCTGGTAGTTTCCTTCACCGGAGACTGGCGGTTTTCCCCTGCACGTTCGCGTGAGATCGTGCGTGCGCTGATTGCGGCAAAAAAGAAGGTCAGTTACGTGGAAATTGAAGCCGAACTCGGGCACGACGCCTTCCTGACCCCGATTCCCGAATACCACAATGTCTTGCGCAGCTATATCAATACCCTTCAGACATGAGCATATCCTTACGACCTGATCTGGAAATTATCTGCGAATGGATCCAGCCCGGTGCCCACATCCTGGATCTCGGCTGCGGGGACGGCACCTTGCTTACGCACCTGCGACAGACCCGCAATGTGACAGGCTATGGCCTGGAAATCGATATCGCGAACGTACAGCAATGTATCGACAGCGGAATACCCGTCATCCAGACCAATCTGGACAAGGGAATCACCGAGTTCTTTGAGGAGCACTCGTTCAACTACGTAGTCATGACTCATACGCTGCAGGCCATCCATCAGCCCGGTGATCTTCTCGATGAGATGCTGCGTATCGGACAGGAAGGGATCGTGACATTTCCCAATTTTGCCCACTGGAGAAGCCGCGTTCAGCTCGGACTGGGCGGGTATATGCCGGTCACGCGGGCCCTGCCCCATGAATGGCACGACACCCCCAACATTCATCTGTGCTCGATCCAGGATTTTGAAGCCCTGTGCGATAAAAGGGGTATCAGGATTCTCCAGCGGGCGGCGGTCACCCATGCCAGCCGAACTGGGCAAAAAACCCGCCTGTGGCCCAACCTGTTCGGAGAAAGCGCGATTTACCGATTCTGCAAATCCGGCTCCTAGCGCCTGCGTGCTGCAAGGACGGACAGTGCGGAACCTCCCTGCAGCCCCCGGTTTTCTGTATTTGCCCACGGACAGAACCCCACCGGGCCGCTCCACATCTCTCATCGATGCCTCTTCCCGAGTTTACAGATACTCGCGCAAAAACATGCGACCGGATCAGATGATAAAGCGATGGTTTTTCATTACAATGCAACAAAAATTTACTGTTCCTACATTCCGATCATGGTCACCGCCAGCTATTCGATGCCTGATTGTGGAACTGAGCCCAATCTCATTTACTGATGACAAAGGATGACACTACATGGCCACTTCCAGACCTGATAAGAAACCCCCTACAAAAACAGCAATTTTAAGCGGGATTGCGAAAGAGACGGACCTATCCCGCAAACAGGTCGCCTCCGTACTTGAGTCGCTTGAAGGCATGATCGCAAAGGAGTTGAAGCCACGGGGTGCAGGCTGTTTCAACCTCCCCGGCCTGCTGAAAATCAAGGTGGTCAAGAAGCCGGCCAAAAGGGCACGCAAGGGCATCAATCCCTTTACCGGTGAAGAGATGACTTTTAAGGCCAAACCGGCCAGCAAGTCGGTACGGGTCCTGCCCTTGAAGAAGCTCAAAAGCATGGTCTGACAGGATGGCCACGGAAGTGGCCGTCTGCTGCTCCTACTCTAGGTCCTCCAACACTTCCAGCTTGGTCTGAATGAAGGTGCTGTGCGGCAGGTACAGCAGATCGGCGATCTTTCGAATCTGGTACTCCTCGTACTTGTCGAGCCTGCGATCGGCATAGGCCGTTTTCCACAAGTCCAGCAACAGCCTTTTTTTCTCCTCCGGTGTACAGCCGTCATTGATGACCTTCACGAACGGATAGATCGAGACATGATGCTCCTGCTCGGAGAGTGCCAAATCCACCAGGTTTTGCACCTCCTGCTTGGAAAAGCCGAACCTTTCTGCCAACGCGCCGACGATGGTCCGCAATTCCTCCTCCTGAACGTCAAAATCCGCCCGGCTTACTTCAAGCAGCAATACCGCCGTAGCCAGATGCATGATGTGGTCATCATCCAGCACTTCACGCTGCGGCTTGATTTTCTTTTTGACGAAGGCTGCAACCGACTCAAACATCTTCAGTTGTTGTTCCGGTAGCTGCGGTAGGTCCCTTCTTTAAAACCGTCGAAGTACTCTTCGGTCAGGGGGTGGGTGATCGGGGCAGGCGAGGCATCCGGCTCCAGATGCTGCTCTGCAACATAGGTGGTCATCAGCTGTCCGTCGACCAGCACATGGTACCAGGGCTTGTCCTTGGGTGGCCTTGATTTTGCGACCTGGTCATACCATTGGTCCGTACCACTGTACTCCGCGTCCACGTCAAAGATGACGCCCCTGTAGTTGAACTTTTTGTGCACGATCACCTGACCGATTGAAAACTGTGCCTGAAACATGCCTTGTACTCCTCGGCTGCGGGGGCGGGTTGAATGCCCGACCCATCGTATGCTACCGCAATTGCTGTACCCGCTAAACCGGTTTGGAATCTACCCTGTTTCCGGCCGCATGAGATGGTATATGGCTTCAAATCTGTTAGGCTATATTTTGAGTTTGGTAATCAAATTCAAGAAAGCCCGATACACTGCCCGGACCGTCTCTACATGACCAGCAGAAGCAAGGAACAACGCATACTCGTCGTCATGCGGAAGCTGCTGGCGCAGATTGTGCGGGATACAACACCAGGACCGGGTGTCCGCCACCCCCTGAGTGAACAAACGATCAAGGACATCCGTGACTGCTTCAGCCTGATTGCAGCCCGGGAGCGCGAACTGATCGAGGAAACCGGGATCGAAAACAAGGATCGGCCTCATTTTGCCGACAAGCCACAGACTTCCACCGTCCTCAAGTTCAAGCCACCGCCCAAGAAGTCAACGGATGATGACTGATCCAGGAGCACATTCGAGCCCATGGAACGCCTCGCCGACATCAAGGTAAAGCTTGAGCCGGGCATCGAGATTTCGGCCGAGAACAAATGCGGCTATTGCACCAACTCGTATTGCTGCACCTATGTGACCGAAGAACTGATCACACCCCGAAGCAAGCAGGACTACGAACACCTGCTTTGGCAGGTTTCACATGAAGGTGTGGAGGTATACAGGGACGACGAAGGCTGGTGGCTGATGGTTTCGGGGCGCTGCTCACACCTTCAGAGCGATGGCCGCTGTGGCATCTACGAGGTGCGCCCACAGATTTGCCGGGACCACAGCAATGACTACTGCGAATTCGATGCCCCGGTAGAAAACGACTATGAGCTGCACTTTCCTGACTACGAATCCTTGCTCAAGTATTGCAAGAAGCGCTTCAAGCGCTGGGGCCGGGGTTAGTCAGGCCGGCATGATCTCGGCAAAATCCGAAATGGTTGTATACGGCAGGGCGTCCCGCGCCGGCTTGGAACTGTCCGGCTGTCGAATCGTGATCAGGTGGCGGATGCCATAGGTTTGCGCAGCAGCCAACACCTCCAGATTGTCATCGATCAGCAGGGTCGTTTCCGGATCAAACGGGAAGGAATCCATCATCTTGCTCCAGAAGGGCTGCTGTTCTTTGGGACAGCCGAAGTGATGCGAGGAAATGATCCGCTCGAAGTACGATTCGATGGGTACACAGTTCATTTTCACTGAAATAGTACTGGGGTGCGCATTGGTCACCAGGGCAACCTGTTTCTCGGCCGCTGCCAGCCTTTCCAGGAACGGCTCCACGTGAGGAAAAATCCGGATACGCCAGGCAATCTCGCGCTTCAATGCAGCGACATCGAGATCCAGTTCGTTGGTCCAGTAGTCCGTGCAATACCAGTCCAGTGTGCCGGCTTTTCCTTTATAATAGGACTGCAAAAGTTCCCTGGCATGACTGAATTCAATCTGGTTCTTCTGGCTGTACCTCAAGGGTAGATACCGTTGCCAGAAATACGAGTCAAAACTCAGATCCAGCAGGGTGCCGTCCATGTCCAGAAAGACGGTTTTAATTTCTCCCCAGGCAGCAGACACAGGCATAGACAAGGAATCTCCGAACACGTAATTGCTGGTGATGGACCCGGATTCTGCACAGCTTGAAGCGCTCATTGCTCCGGTCTGCGATATTGTAAAGCAGGCCGGTCAAGAGGTCATGAAAATTTATCTTGCGGGGTTCGAGGTTGAGGAGAAAGAGGACCGCTCGCCGCGCACCACGGCAGACCTCGCCTCCCACCGCCTGATTTGCCGGCAACTGAAAACCCTGACACCGGACATTCCCGTTCTCTCGGAAGAATCGGCTTCGATCCCGTATTCGCAAAGGATGAGGTGGAAGCGCTACTGGCTGATAGACCCGCTGGACGGGACCCGTGAATTTATCAAGAAAAACGGCGAGTTTACCGTGAACGTTGCCCTGGTCATCGATCACGTGGCCCACCTCGGTGCGGTCTACCTGCCGGTGCAGGACACCTGTTATTACGCAGCTACCGGACATGGAGCCTTCAAGCACGAACGAGAACAAGCTGCCTGCAGGATCCGGACCCGTTTTTCCACGCCCGATGCCATCCCGACGATCTGTGGCAGCCGTTCACACGCCGGCCATTCCCTGCAAGCCTTGCTGGCACAGATTGGCGACCATGAACTGATCAGTGTCGGAAGCTCGATCAAGACCTGCCTGGTTGCAGAAGGCAAGGCAGACCTCTATCCCCGGTTCGGGCCCACTTCCGAATGGGATACGGCGGCCGCTCACTGCATCGTACAGGAAGCGGGAGGCTCGCTGGTCGATACCCGGCTAAGGACGGTGCGTTACAACACGAAGGACTCGTTGCTGAATCCTTCTTTTATCGTGTTTGGAAGTCTGAATGACCGCTGGCGAGACATGCTGTTGCAGCCGAAGCCCCGGTAGTAAAACGGCTCGGCAACTTGCCGTAGTCAGGAACCCCAGCCTTGCAGGACAATCTTGCCGATCGTACGCCGGTTTTCAATCTCGGCATGGGCGGCCTTGAGGTTTTTCGCATTGATGGGCTTGAGCACCTTGTTGACGGTGGTGCGGATCGCGCCCGAATCCACCAGGGTGGCCACCCGGTGAAGCAGGTGGTGCTGTTCGATCATGTCGTCAGTCTCGTACATGGAACGGGTGAACATGAACTCCCAGACAAAGGTCGCGCTTTTGCTTTTTAACGTGCCAAGGTCCACGTAGGCCGCCGTTTCCACGATGGAACAAATTTTCCCCTGGGGTGCAATCACGGCCGCCATGGTCTGCCAGTACTTGTCCGTATCATTCAGGCACAGGATGAACTCATACCCGTCGATTCCCAGTTGACCCATCTGCTCGGGAATGTCCAGGTAGTGGTTGATCACATGGTCTGCGCCCAATTCCCTGCACCACTTCCGTGACTCGGGCCGGGAAGCCGTGACGGTCACGGTCAGCTCTGCAACCTGCTTGGCAAACTGTGTGGCAATAGAGCCTACCCCGCCTGCACCCCCGATGATGAGAAGCTGCCGGCCCCGGTCTGAGCCATCCGCGGCAATCCCCAGACGGTCAAACAGGGACTCCCAGGCGGTGATACTGGTCAGTGGCAGGGCAGCGGCCTGGGAAAAATCCAGACATTGCGGCTTGCTACCCACGATACGCTCGTCGACCAGATGAAACTCGCTGTTGCAGCCCGGGCGGGTGAAGTCACCTGCATAGAACACTTCATCCCCTGGCTGAAACAGCGTCACATCCGAACCCACCTCCTCAACCACACCGGCAGCATCCCAACCCAGAATGCGAGGGGCTTCCTCCACCTTGTCTTGCGGAGCGCGCATTTTCGTATCCACGGGATTTACGGAAATGGCCTGTACTCGGATCAGGAGTTCCCGGCCCACAGGGCGGGGGGCTTCAATCTCCATGTCCAGCAGTGAATCGGCTTCATCAATGGGCAGGTACTTGTACAGACCGACGGCTTTCAATATTTTTCTCCATTATTTCCGAACCAAGGATACAGGCACCATCCATTTGAATATATAACCTTGAATATATAAAGGCATTGTCACAGCATTGTTGCATTCATATAAAAACTTCTGCCGTAAATTCCCCGGCTTCAGGGAGGGAAACCGTCTGAATGACTCAAAAGCATGTGGGAAAGTTTGCCAATCCCCTGCAACCCCGTCCGCGGTGCGGCTTCACCGACCGTACTTTGACAGGTGCACCCAGGTGCTGATTACCGAGTCCGGATTGAGCGAGATGCTGTCAATGCCCTGCTCGACCAGCCAGTACGCAAATTCCGGATAATCAGAAGGGCCCTGCCCGCAGATGCCCACGTACTTGCCGGCTTTCCTGCAAGCCTGAATGGCCTGGCGGACCAGGTTCAGGACCGCTTCGTTTCTTTCATCAAACTGCCCGGCCACAAGTTCGGAATCCCGATCCAGGCCTAGCGTCATTTGCGTGAGGTCATTCGAGCCGATGGAAAACCCGTCAAAATACTGCAGAAAGTCATCGGCCAGCACCGCGTTCGAAGGGACTTCGCACATCATGACTACCTTGAGGTCATTTTCCGAGCGCTCCAGACCGTGTTCGCCCAGCAAGGCAGTGACACTTTTGGCTTCCTCCAGGGTGCGCACGAAGGGGACCATGATCTGGATATTGGTGAATCCCATTTCATTGCGCACGGCACGCAAGGCCCGACATTCCATTTCGAAACAGGGCGCAAACAACTCCGACAGGTATCTCGACGTGCCCCGGTAGCCGATCATCGGGTTTTCCTCAGAGGGTTCATACAGGTTTCCACCCAGCAGATTCGCATACTCGTTTGACTTGAAATCCGATAAACGTACCAAGACGGGCTTACCCTCAAAGGCCGTCGCCAGGGTCGCGATTCCCTCGGTCAGCTTCTCGACAAAGAACGTCTGCGGGTCCGCATACGCAGCACTGCGCATCTCGATCCCCGCCCTGAGGTCATCGGGCAGCTGGTCAAAATCAATGAGTGCGCGCGGGTGCACGCCGATAGTCTTGTTGATCAAGAACTCCAGGCGCGCCAGCCCGACACCCGCATTGGGAGTCTGGGAAAAGAAAAAGGCCTGTTCGGGGTCCCCGACGTTCAGCATGATCCTGCATGGAATGTCAGGCATCCTGTCAAGCCGGGTCCTGTTGATTTCAAATTCTAGAAGGCCTTCATACACATGGCCGGTATCTCCCTGGGCACACGATACCGTGATCTCCCGGGCGGACTGCAGGGCACGGGTGGCATCTTCGCATCCGACGATCGCGGGCACCCCCAGTTCACGTGCAATGATAGCCGCGTGACAGGTGCGCCCGCCACGGTTGGTGACAATGGCCGCAGCGCGTTTCATCACGGGCTCCCAGTGAGGATCAGTCATGTCCGTGACCAATACTTCACCCGCCTGCAGCTGTTCGATCTCTGCCAGCGACGGAATGACGCGGGCCCTGCCTGCTCCGATGCGCTGGCCGATGCTTCGGCCGGTCACCAGCACTTGCGAGGTTTCTTTCAGCAAATATTTCTCGATGACCTTTTGCTCGACGCTCTGCACGGTTTCGGGACGGGCCTGTACGATGTACAGCTGCTGGTTGGACCCGTCCTTGGCCCATTCAATATCCATCGGCCGCTGGTAATGGCGTTCAATCAACACGGCCATCCGGGCCAGGGCCTCGACATCCGCGTCGGAAATGCAAAAACGGTTCTGCATGGATTCCGGCACGGCTACGGTTTCCGTGCCGCTGCCTTCCTCCCTGTAAACCATTTTCTGTAGTTTGCTGCCGCAGGCCCGCCGGACGATTGCCGGACACTCCCGGCTCAGGGCAGCCTTGGCTACATAAAACTCGTCAGGATTGATCTGGCCTTGCACGATGGTCTCCCCCAACCCGTAGCCTGCCGTGATGAATACCACATCCCTGAAGCCCGATTCAGTATCCAGGGTAAACATCACGCCGCTGGCTGCCAGATCACTTCGAACCATCTGCTGGATACCGGCAGAGAGTGCAAGCCCGTCATGCCCGAATCCCTTCTCCTCCCGGTAGGCGATGGCGCGGTCGTTGAACAGGGATGCGAATACCTTCTTGACCGCGACCAGCACATCGCAGATCCCGCGCACGTTCAGGTAGCTCTCCTGCTGGCCCGCAAAGGAAGCCTCCGGCAAGTCTTCCGCGGTGGCCGAAGACCGTACCGCGACCGCCACATCCGGCTGGATGCGTGCCTCGAGCCCTCGATAGGCTTCACTGACCTCAGTGTGCAGTTCACGAGGCAACTCGCCCGCCAGGACCCATTCGCGTATGGTCTTTCCGACCCGGGTCAGCCGGGGAATATCCTCCACGTCCAGGGCATCCAGCTGGCTTGCGATCTTCCGGGTCAGGCCATTGGCTTCCAGGTACATATGGAAGGCTTCCGATGTCGTCGCAAACCCACCGGGCACGCGCACACCCAGAGCGTCTAGATTGCGGATCATCTCGCCCAGGGAGGCATTCTTGCCTCCGACCCGGGCTCCGTCCTCTGCGCCAATTTCGGCAAGATCAATCGTACAGCGGTTCATATCGGGTATATTTACTATATGGCGGCCCAAAAACAAAAGGTGTTTTTCATTTCAGACAGCACGGGAATCACCATCGAATCATTGGGCCAGTCCCTGTTCGCACAATTCCCGGACACCGAGTTCGTCAAGACGGTCTTTCCATTCGTCTCCGATGCACAGGAGGTACAGCGCGTCATCGCAACGATCTCGGCCGTCATGGAGGCAGAACCTGTCCCGCCGATCGTGTTTACCAGTCTGGCAGACAAGTCTTTGATCGATCTTTTTTTATCCCAAGACATACCGGTGCTGGATATTTTCTCTACCTTCATCCCGCAACTGGAATCCCGCCTGGGTTCAAAGGCCAAGCATGCTGTAGGCGAAACGCACGGGGTGGGCAGTCCGCTGAAGTACGTGCAGCGTATCGAAGCCCTGGATTTTACGTTAAACCATGATGATGGTACAAAAATCGTCGACCTGGCAAATGCGGATATCGTGCTCACGGGGGTATCCAGAAGCGGCAAGACGCCGACCTGCCTGTATCTGGCCATGCATTACAACCTGAAGGCTGCAAACTATCCGCTGGCCGATGCCGACTTCGAGAGCTCATCCCTTCCCAAGGCAATTGCAGGCGTTCAGGAACGTGTGTTCGGGCTCACCCTGTCACCCCGCCAATTGCACAAGATTCGCCAGGAAAGGAGGCCCGGAAGCCGGTATGCCTCACTTCAGCAATGCGAGTATGAAGTGCATCGTGCAGAAGCCATATTCCGGGCGACACGGCTACCCTATCTGGACAGCACCTCCATCTCGATCGAGGAGATTGCGACAGCCATCCTTCAGCGCCTGAAACTGAGAACCCGAAAAAACGACAGCCACCTTCCTGCCTCCCCGGCAAAATAGCACCGGGCAATACTCCTCGATATTTGGAAGCTGCCAGGCTTCCCCAGTTTCAGAAACCGTAACGAAAGCCGATTTCTATCAAATGGACACGAATATCCGTTTTGGTGTTGACCGTGTTACCAAAAGCGCTTCCTCGGCCCCTGAATTCCAGGTCATCCGAGGTCTGGTAACGATAACCCAGGCGTAACACGATATTGTCCTGCCACTGATAACTGACTCCAGCCGCTGCCTGGTAGGTAAATACCGTATCCGTTGTAGAAACTCCAGGCGCATATCCGGACGGAAGTGGAGGCCTGCCTGCGAGGTAGGCGTCCCGGGGCACCATCGGGTTCTACAACAGATACACCTCATCCGCTATGTACTGTGCAAGTGCATTGTCATC
Source organism: Gammaproteobacteria bacterium (assembly GCA_965220895.1). Classification (GTDB taxonomy): domain Bacteria; phylum Pseudomonadota; class Gammaproteobacteria; order UBA4575; family UBA4575; genus WTFY01. The sequence continues at coordinate 1,292,922 of OZ244850.1, read as the reverse complement.
ATATTTGACGTCGCCAAAATCAGCCTCCATCACACCGGCTCCAATCCCGACATAAGGTGTCCACCAGGAGTCAAGATCGATGTCGTACCACAGATTCAGCATGGCTCCCAACTGTTCGGCGTAGCCGGATACTGGAGGATGCGTTTCTCCAGGAACCTGTATTGCAGGGAGGTTCCCCTGGGAAGTGGTAATGGTGGTGCTCACATCGCTATAGGTGAGCTTGGCCACATCAGCCTTCGAGTAAAAAAGCTCAAGCTCTATGCGGATATTGGGGAGGAACCCGTAACGTATGACACCCTCCAGCTTGTAGCCAGTATCGAATTTGTTGGCGGCTTTCCCCCGGTACGTGCTCGGCGGTACTGGATTGCCGTGCAACAGGCCGCCAGCGTTACTGCCCGTGATGGTGATATTCGTATCATCAATGTACATCACCGGAATGCTTGCCCCGGCGTACCATCCGGAGTCTGCAGCATCCGCTTTCGGCACACCGATCAGCAACAGATATACGGTTGCGGCCACCGTGGCGATTGAATTGCCTGCTTTTGCAGAGAAAAAGGCCCGTTCCATGCAACAACCTTCCCCCATTTGGCTTTTCCTATGTGCCAGCATACCCGGGTCTTTGATTTTGGCGTTATTATATTTGACAAACCAAAACTAGTCTAGTACAAAGTTCGGCATGGAACCGAACTGGCCTAATCGTACTCTTTTCCACGGCGATAATCTCAAGTTCATGCGGGCCATGAACTCGGAATCCGTAGACCTGATCGCCACTGATCCGCCCTTCAACAAGGGCCGAGACTTCCATGCTACGCCTGACAGTTTGGCAGCCGGAGCCAAGTTCCAGGATCGCTGGTCTTGGGAGCGTGATGTACATCAGGAATGGGTGGACCAGATCACCGATGACTATCCTAGATTGATGGAAGCCATCGAAAGTGCCCGCTATGCGCACTCGGATGGCATGGGAGCCTTCATGTGTTTCATGGCCGTGCGATTGCTTGAAATGAGGCGATTGCTCAAGCCTACGGGCTCGATCTATCTGCATTGCGATTCCACGGCCAGTCATTACCTGAAAGCCGTTATGGATGCGATTTTCGGATGGCCTAACTTTCGCAATGAAGTTATTTGGGAGCGCACAGCGGGCCGGAGTGATGCCAAGCGATATGCCCGCATTCATGACGGAATACTGTATTACAGGAAATCTAAAGAAGCTGTATGGAACCAGCAATACGATCCGCTTACTCAAGACTACATAGAAGCAAACTACCGCTACAAGGACAAACAGGGCCGCTATACAACGATGCCTTTAAAGGGCGGCGGAGTATCAGGTAAGACACATGAGTTTACTTGGCGGGATGTATATTCCAAAAACTGGCGATTCACGATCAAGAGTTTAGAAAAGCTGGAAGCGGCCGGACTAATTCACTGGTCCAAGAAAGGCCAGCCAAGGCGTAAATTCTACCTGTCAGATTCAAAGGGTATTGCAGCTAGAGACATCATTACCAACATTAATCGCGCACCGAAAAAAGAGAGGGTAGGTTTCCCGACACAAAAGCCGCTGGCCCTGTACGAACGGCTGATTAATGCCAGCACACATGAGAATGATGTAGTCATGGATCCATTTGCGGGCTGTGCAACCACCTGTGTTGCAGCAGAGCAATCAGGGAGACAGTGGATCGGGATAGATATTTGGGAAAAGGCACACGGCGTTGTCATCGAGCGGCTTGAAAATGAGGGCTTGCTATCTGAATCTGCGGGGGGGGGGCAAGGGCCATCTTGTGTTTGGCGATATTCATTACCTGGTGGAACCACCAGAGCGCACGGATGGCGGCGAGATTGCGGCCCCTTTCCTGCGCGTTACCGAGAGGCGCAAGCGTCCCGCGCTGGAGCCTTGGCAAAAGATGTCACGCGCCGAGATCGTCCGGGAGCTGGCCGATGCGCAAAGCATCAATGAGGGCCTGGTCCTGTGTGCGGGCTGCGGGCGGGAACTGGAAGCCCCTTTCATGGAACTGGATCACATTGTCCCGCGCTCGGATCGCGGGGAGAATGACATCTCGAACCGCATCCTGCTTTGCCGTCCCTGCAATGGCCGCAAAAGTGCCAAGCTGACCATGAAGGGATTGCTGGGCGAGAATCGCAAAGCAGGCTGGTTGAAGAATAAGGATTTTGCAATGCGTGCCCGCGATCTGGCACAGGAACGCTATGAGGATGTGCGGTATCGGCGCAACTGGCCTAGAGGCCAAACAACGCCTGATATGTTCGACTAGGAGGCGGGTTTAGCAGGCTTCTTGTGCCCTGCAACCTGCTTCAGGGTATCGTTGAACTGATCCTCGGACTCATCGCAGCCCAGTTCACGGGCCTTGTCTTTGAAACGCTTCGATTGATCCTCTTGTGTTGGCTTGCCTGCCATTGTACTAGATGTTGTGAGTTTGTTACCCTTTGAGAAAGTCAGGCCCCTGTCGGAGCCTGACCCCAATGTCCGTTTAAATCAAAGGGGCGTGTCCAGTACCGGCGAGGACTTCTGAATCCGCTCGCCGAGGGGTGCAAATCCCCTGCGCTCCACCGATTTTCCGACAACGGACGACCAGTCAAAAGTGATAGTAAAGTACCCCTAACCTACGTGTCAACCACGGCCCGAAGGCCAGATTTCCAGCTGTTTCGGGGTATGGCACTGATCCTGTTCGGGCTTCTCACGCAACTGTCTGGTAGGTAAGACGCTTGCCAACCGCGCCCTTCAATGCACTGGAAGCGCGGGCTGCATCATCCACGCCGTTAGCTTCACGGTTGTTATACCGGAACGCATACTCGGCTGTGTAGCGGTGCAGGTGTCGCTTGTTGCAGTGCTGGTACACGCCTTTCATGCCGCGTTTGAAGATGCTGAAATAGCCCTCAATCGTGTTGGTATGGATGGCACTGTCAAAGACGTTCACGTACTCGCCTGCGCTGTGCTGCACCGTCTTGTGACCGGCAAAGTGCTTGCGCATTCGCTTGTAGTGTTTGGCCTCATCCGTCATCAGGTGCGCTTCCTTGGCGATATTCTCTTGCAGGATGGGCAAGAGGGTTGAGACTTTGAGATCGTCCACCACAATGCTTCTGGTGCGTCCCGTGTCCCGATCCAGCAGGGCCAGTACCTTGTTCTTGTGATGATAGGCCCGATGGTTATGACCCTTGGCCTTGATGTTGCCGATAAAGACCTCATCGACTTCAACCGTGCCGCCGCCGGACCCGAATACAGCGGGATTGCTTTCGCGCATGGCTTCGCGGATACGATGGCCCAGGAACCAGGCAGTCTTGAGTGTCACGCCAAGCGTGCGGTGAAGCTGGTTGGCACTGATGCCCTTCTTGCTGCTTGTTACCAGATAGATGGCTTGCAGCCAAAGGTGCAGTTCAATATGGCTGCTTTCAAAGATGGTTCCAATGCGGACCGTGAACTGCTTGCCGCAGTCCTTGCACTTGTGCAGGCCGTGTCTTACCTTGCCCTCGGGATTCTTCTTGGATGGCTTGGATCGTACGCCTTTCAGCTTGTAGGCGTTATCCAGTACGCCGCAATGAGGGCATACAGTGCCATGCGGCCAAAGCATGGATTCAACGTGCTCGAAAGCAGCGGCTTCATCGTGCATATACTTGGCGGACAGGACAGACATTGGAATCTCCGGTAAGATGTAAGTTGATGATTCACATACTACCTTGCTTGTCTTGGTTTGTCAAGTATAATAACGCCTTGATTTTAATCGTCTGCAGATTCACCGGCGGCCGGATCTCACGGATGCAAAGCCTTGAAATATATCCATTAAAAACCCCGCCCCAAGGCTCTTGCAAGGGCCACTTTGCGCGCCGATACCCTGCATGCAGGACGGCAACTGCGAAGTGTTTGAGAATGCTTCCCATTAGCCAATTTGGTCCTTCCTGATACCGCAATCCAGGATGGGTTTGAGCACCAGGGCAAATCCATCCTGGACTTCCCCAAATGCAGCCGGGCGAGCCTTGATTTCCCCTTCTGAAGGTATGGTAGAATCCTGCGGTTATCCATATCAGGCAGGTACCTTTTCCCGGTCACTTTGGTATCTTGGCGGGCGACCGGGTTTTGCACGATGCAATCAGCCCGGCCTGTAGGATAAGTAACGCAAGGCAGCCGTGGCGCTTGGCCATAAAGATGCCGAAATATGTTTTTGTAGTTGTCAATGGGTTTGGGCGATTGGGTCTTGAGGCTTCAGGAAGAGGCCAGAACGGCAACCTGAACCAGCGGTACTATTTTTAATTCATTTACGAGTAGTCATGCGCAAGGGTGTGCACCTTCTGGATGCTGGGCTTTGGCTTGTGAACAACAGGTCTGTATTCGCCTGCAAACAACAGCTGTTTCATTAGGCTTTCCCAGAAATTCCATAAACAACAGCCTGAAAGGCAAAATACAGATTTGAAACCATGACCCGAGGGAAGAACGTAAATCCACAGAGCATAGGCCCCATGGAAGCACGTTTACCCGATACACACTGACGGACCTGTCACGACCTCAACCCAGCCGACTCAAGATGAAAATACTGTTCATGCGCCACCGGGCTCACAGGGAGTGTCCCATATTGTGAACGCAACCATCACAGCAGTCCGCGACCAGGCGAGTGACTTCGTAGAGCTGTGCAAACCACGGATTACCGTACTTGTGCTAGTGACCACGTTCACAGGAATGTGGCTTGCCGGCAACGGCACGGTCTCCCTGGACCTGGTCTTCTTCACTTTACTGGGTACGGGGCTTGCGTCATCGGCGAGCGGAGCTTTTAACAACTATGTAGATCGGGAAGTGGACAAACGGATGGCGCGAACACGTATGCGCGCCCTGCCCTGTTCCCGCCTGCACCCGCAACAGGCCTTGTGGCTGGGCGTGATGCTCAGCCTGTGGTCGTATGCAATTCTCTTTTACCTGGTAAACCCACTGACCGCATACCTTGCCGCGGCCACCACATTTTTCTACGTGATGGTTTACACCGTGTGGCTGAAACGTTCATCCCCGTTATGCACTGAAATTGGTGGGGTGGCCGGTGCGTTGCCCCCTGTCATAGGGTGGGTAGCCGTTACAAATGAAATAGGCATGCCTGCATTGGCCATGTTCGCGATCATGTTCATGTGGCAGCCTCCTCACTTCTGGGCGCTGGCCCTCTTGCGAGCCGATGAGTACCGTCAAGCCCGCCTGCCCATGCTGCCAGTGACCCACGGACAACATGCTACCAAGAGCCGAATGCTGCTATACACCGTTGCTCTGGTTCCCCTGAGTACGGCCATGTACTGGCTGCAGGTCGTCGGCCCCCTCTACCTGGTGCTCAGTATCGGACTCGGAATCACGTATCTGGTTTTGACCATAGACTTTGTTCGCAAGCCAATCACGCACCAAAGCACGCGCCGGTTGTTCGGGTTCTCCATACTTTACCTGCTGGGTCTGTTTACCCTGATATTTGTGGATTGCGGATGCAGTGGCGGAATTATCTGGTGAGCCTGATGAGCATACTGCAAGTAATGACTAAGGAGTCTTGGACATGGCCATAGCCATTATATTGATCGTTCTGGTAGTGGGGTCGGTCGTATTCCACTTCATGAGCCCGTGGTACTTCACGGAGATTGCTTCGAACTGGACCGCCATTGACACGACAGTCACCATTACCTTCATTGTATGCGGCATAGTTTTTGTGGCGGCCAACCTGTTCATGGCGTACTGCATCATAAAATACCGTAACAAAGACAAGAACCAGCGTGCCGATTACGAGCCTGAAAACAAGAAGCTTGAAGGCTGGCTCACTGCAATCACTACGGTAGGGGTCGTCGCCATGCTTGCCCCCGGATTGATTGTGTGGGGCAAATTCGTATCGCCCCCGGAAAATGCAGCGATTGTTGAGGTGGTTGGACAGCAGTGGCAGTGGAGCTTCCGGTTTCCGGGCAAGGATGGTCAGCTGGGCACCACAGACAACCGGAAGATCAGCATCGACAACCCCTTCGGCATGAATGATGAAGACCCGTACGGCCAGGATGACGTCCTCATCGAAGGCAACGAAGTACACATTCCCATCGGCCTTCCGATCAAGTTCCTGCTGCGCTCCAAGGATGTCCTGCACAACTTCACGGTACCGCAGTTTCGCGTCAAGATGGACCTCGTCCCCGGCATGGTGACCTGGCAGTGGCTGACCCCCACGCGTGTCGGTACGTTCGAAATCCTCTGTGAAGAGCTGTGCGGGATCGGCCACCACACCATGCGCGGCAAGGTCACCGTGGTGGAAGAAGAGCAATTCCATACGTGGCTTGCCCAGCAGCCGACCTTTGCAATGCTGGTGGCCAGGAAGGCCGGAAACGCGCAGGCAGGCCAGGCCCAGTACCAGATTTGCGCGGCCTGCCATGGCATTCAGGGTGAAGGCAACCAGGCACTGAATGCACCCAAGCTGAGCGGCCAGGAAGACTGGTACCTGACACGCCAGCTGACGTATTTCAGGGACGGCATCCGGGGCTCGAATCCCGAAGACGTCCTCGGCCAGCAGATGGCGCCCATGGCCGCAGGCCTTGTCAACGACGTCCTGATCCACGACCTCGCAGCCTACATCCAGACGCTTCCGGACGAACACGCGGAACCGACCGTCCAGGGGGACGTGGACAACGGCAAGCAGTTGTACATCACCTGCGGCAAGTGTCACGGCAGGCAGGGCGAAGGCCGCTGGGCGGTGAACGCCCCGCGTCTTGCCGGCATGAGCGACTGGTACCTGGCTGCCCAGTTGCGAAATTTCAAACAGGGCATACGCGGTGCCCACCCGCAGGATGCTACAGGGCGGCAAATGGAGTCCATGGTACTCAGCCTGGATGATGAGAAAATTAACGATCTGATCGCGTATATCAATACGTTCTAGTGGGCATTGAGGCCTACAGACCCATTTGAAGACACGCTACGAAACGAATACAGTACTCATAGCATAGAGTCGAGGAGAAGCCAGAATGGCGCACGTTGCATTAGCCGATAAAGAACAAGAACTTGCCCATCCGAAGACATGGATCGGCATGTATGTCTGGAGCCAGGATCACAAGATCATCGGCATCCAGTACATCATCACCGCGACCGCGGTCGGTGTGGTTGCCCTGATCTTGTCTGGCCTGATGCGACTGCAGCTCGGCTTCCCTGGCGTGTTCGATTTCATCCAGCCCGATGAGTACTACCAGGCCGTCACCATGCACGGCATGATCATGATCGTCTTCATGCTCACGGCATTTTTCCTGGGTGGATTCGGCAATGTCCTTGTTCCGCTGATGTGCGGAGCCCGTGACATGGCTTTCCCGTACATGAACATGCTGAGCTACTGGGTATACCTGCTGTCGGTCATCGTCGTGTGCGCGAGCTTCTTCGTACCGGAAGGACCCACGGGTGCCGGCTGGACCCTGTACCCTCCTCAGGCCATTACAGAAGGTACGGCGGGTGCGGACTGGGGCATCATCTGCATGACGGTGTCGCTCGGTCTGTTCGTGATCGCGTTCACGATGGGCGGACTGAACTATGTGACGACGGCATTCCAGGCGCGCACGCGCGGCATGACCCTGATGCGCATGCCCCTGTCGGTGTGGGGCATCATCATGGCCACGATCCTGGGCTTGCTGGCCTTCCCGGCACTGCTCGTGAGCGTCATCATGATGACGCTGGACAAGACCCTGGATACCAGCTTCTTCATGCCGGCGATCTCTTCGCTGGGTGAGAATCTGTCACACGAAGGCGGAAGTCCCATCCTGTTCCAGCACCTGTTCTGGTTCTTCGGTCACCCGGAAGTCTACATCGTGGCACTGCCGGCCTTCGGTATCGTCTCCGACCTGATCAGCACCCACGCACGCAAGAACATTTTCGGATACCGCATGATGGTCTGGGCCATCGTGGCGATCGGGGGCCTGAGCTTCATCGTCTGGGCGCATCACATGTATGTCAGTGGAATGAATCCCTATTTCGGCTTCTTCTTTGCCACGACTACCCTGATCATTGCTGTACCGACGGCCATCAAGGTGTACAACTGGGTACTCACCCTGTGGCGGGGCAACATCCATCTGACCGTCCCGATGCTGTTTGCCATCGGTTTCATCTTTACGTTTATTCATGGAGGCATCACCGGACTGTTCCTGGGCAATGTCGTCGTGGATGTGCCGCTTTCCGATACCTATTTTGTGGTGGGACACTTTCATATGGTGATGGGCGTGTCACCCTTCCTGGTGGTATTCGGAGGCATCTATCACTGGTTCCCCCTGCTGACCGGGCGGATGCTCAATGATGCGATGGGGAAAATCCATTTCTGGCTGACCTTCCTGGGGACTTACGCGATCTACCTGCCGATGCATTACATCGGCATACTGGGCGTGCCCCGCCGCTACTACGCCAACGGCACCACGGAATTCCTGCCGGACAGCGTGCAGGCCGCGAATCTCAGCATCACGATTGCAGCACTGATAGTTGCCGCTGCACAGTTCCTGTTCCTGATCAATATTTTCTGGAGCCTGTTCAAAGGCAGGAAGTCACCGCGTAACCCATGGCGGGCCACCACGATTGAGTGGCAAACCCCGGACTATCCTCCCAAGCATGGCAACTGGGGCAAGGAGTTGCCTGTGGTTCACCGCTGGGCCTACTCCTACAGTGTGCCTGGAGCCAAGGAAGACTTCATTCCGCAAAACGAGCCTCCCAGCCAATACACCCGGGGTGAAGGCGAGGTTTAGAACATGACGGCAACCCTGATCGTATTGGCCCTGATCATGGGCGGTGTGGTGTTCTGGCTCATCTTCCAGACCATCAACGTCCAGCCCTGGGCAGAGGAAGGACCCATCGGCCAGCATCATGCCGGGGGCGCGTATTCCATACCCGCCGCGAAAATCGGACTGGTCGTGTTCCTGTGCGTCGCAGCTTCCCTGTTTTCACTGTTCGTCAGCGCCTACTTCCAGCGCATGGATTTCAGTGACTGGCGCCCGCTTGCAGAACCCGACATTCTATGGTTCAACACGGCCCTTTTGATCTTGGGGAGCCTGTTCTTCCAGCGCGCACGCAACGCCGTGGTCAATGGCCAGATCAAAGGCGTCCGGTCTAACCTGCTGGTTGCAGGACTTCTCACCTTTGCCTTCATTGCGGGACAGTTGTGGGCCTGGCAAGGCCTGCAGGAACAAGGCTACTTTCTGTCCACAAATCCGGCCAATTCCTTCTTTTATGTGTTAACGGCGATACACGCCCTGCACATGCTGGGCGGGCTTTGGGTCTGGAGCACGACGGTCTTTAAATTACAGAATCAGGTCGAAGTGTATAAGGTTCGCATGAGCGTAGAACTCTGTACCATTTACTGGCATTTTCTGCTGCTGGTCTGGCTGGGCCTGTTCGCGTTACTGCTATCGACTTAAAAAGGGGACAAGGAGAACATGGCACAAAGCCCTGGAAATACAGCTATGGCGAACGATGTCGTAACGGACCTCGTATCGGACTGGAGCGCCGAAAAGGAGGTGTTCAAGGTCCACTGGGGCAAGGCCATGATGTGGATCTTCCTGTTGAGCGACACCTTCATTTTCACGTCTTTCCTGACGGGCTACATGAAGGTCCGGATCAGTTCCACGGTACCGTGGCCCAATGCCAGCGAAATCTTTGCCCTGAGCTTCGGCGGTGAACCGATCCCGCTGATCCTGATCGCGATCATGACCTTTGTCCTGATCACGAGCAGCGGCACGATGGCACTGGCCGTGAACTACGGCTATCGAAAGGACCGCATGAAAACGGCTGTCCTGTTGTTCATCACCGCCGGCTTCGGCCTGATGTTTGTCGGCATGCAGGCCTTCGAGTGGACCAAGCTCATTGTTGACGAAGGGGTTCGCCCGTGGGGCAACCCGTTTGGCGCCGCCCAGTTCGGAGCCAGCTTTTTCATGATCACCGGCTTTCACGGAGCGCATGTCAGCGGCGGGGTCGCCTATCTGACCTACGTTGCTATCGGTGTCCTGAACGGGCGTTACGAGAAGAAGGGCTACGACATCGTCGAGATCGCCGGACTGTACTGGCACTTCGTCGATCTGGTCTGGGTATTCATTTTCGCATTCTTTTATCTTTGGTAGAGGGTAACAACTCATGGCGGCTACACCAGAAGAAGGTCAACAACATCCACTCAGTATCTATATCGGGATCTGGCTGCTGTTATTCGTATTCAGTGCGTTCTCCTACATGGTGGATTACTACCAGTTCCAGGGCTATCTCAGGTGGAACCTGATCCTGATTTTCATGATGCTCAAGGCGGGGTTCATCGTCGCTATCTTCATGCACATGGCTTGGGAGCGCCTGGCACTGATCACCGCAATCCTGCTGCCGCCCCTGGCATTGCTGGTGCTCATTGGCATGATGTCCATCGAAGGGGACTACACGTACCTGTCGCGCGCCGAGTTTTTCGGAGTGGACGAAGCGCCCGTTGTTGAACACCACCACGCATCCGGCCACTAGTTTTCCAAGGCAGACAGGATCCCGACCAGGACCCACCGAGACCCCGGTGTGCCTGCCATGGCAGCCACCCGTGGCCGATCGAGTGGATACCCTGCCTGAATCTTGACGCACATTTCCTCGGCACGCTCGGTACTTCTTCTGGCCTGTCTGGCCCTGTGGCCTTGCCAGAACATTCATGCACATGGAGGGGTGTTCATGGAAGACGATCTTTGCGTCATCCAGATCGGCTTTTACAGGGCCCATTTCAAAATCTACCAGCCGCAGAAAAGCCAGCACGAGGAATGGTGCGAGGATATCCCCCATGTCGATGAGAGCATATTCGTTCTCGAGTACCTGCACGACAGCCTGAGAGAAGTCCCGGTCGAATTTCGCATCATCGAGGACGTGGACAACCGCGGCCGGTTTGCGAGATGGAACGACATCAAAGAGGGTGTGCAGCGCAATACCGTGTTTCACCAGCCCCCCCTGATCGAACGCGACGGTGTATTTCTCGCCATGTACCGGTTCACCGAGGAGGGCAACTACATCGGCATCGTTACTGCCAAAAGTCCTGAAGGCAGCAAGACGTACACGGCCATGTTCCCATTTCGGGTGGGTGGGGCCGACTGGGGATTGATTCCCTGGTTCGTCGCACTGGCCGTGTTCCTGCAACTGAATTACTGGCTGATGAGCGGCGGCTATGCACGCATACGCAGGATTTTAAAACGTAATCAATCACATGGTGAGGACTGAAGCCATGAGGATCATGAAAGCAACATTTCTCGCAGTTTGCGTGTATGCAGCGTTTGCATGGACACAAGGCAGTTCAGAGCAGCCCGACACCGAGGCCTCCAGGCTCTCGGATGAGCAACACTTCGAGGTTCGCTTCACCAGCCATCTCGATCCCATCGCGATTAACACCATGCATGCATGGACGCTGCACATCCAGGACCGCTCGGGCAAGCCCGTCACCGATGCCACGGTCCAGATCGAGGGAGGGATGCCGGACCATGACCATGGGTTACCCACACGGCCAAGGGTCACGGAAAACCTGGGCAGAGGGGACTACCTGCTCGAGGGCATGAAGTTCCACATGGGCGGTCGGTGGCAGGTCATGCTCCTGATCCAGCAAGGGGAAACTTCAGACCGCGTGACCTTTGACCTGGACCTGTAGGCGCGGCATGTCGGAAGCGCTCCGGGGCACGCTCACAGCAACCATCCTGGTCATCCTGGCCGGTGCCGGGTGGTGGTATGCCTGGCCTGACAGGAACAGCGATGCCTGGACGGACTCGGAGATCAACCTGATTCGCTCGCTCTGGATCGCCAACCTTCCGCCCCTGCCAACGGGCACGAGCAATGCCGTAGCCGACAATCTACAGGCTGCAGAATTCGGCCATCGTCTATTTTTCGACAAACGCCTGAGCGCCAATGGACAAATCTCCTGCGCAAGCTGTCACCGGCCCGAACACTTTTTTACGGACGGCCTGGAAGTTGCCGAAGGGCTCGACACCGGCAAGCGAAATACCATGAGCATCGTCGGTACGGCCTACAGCCCCTGGCTGTTCTGGGACGGGCGCAAGGACAGCCTTTGGTCCCAGGCCCTGTCTCCGCTTGAAAACCCGCTGGAGCACGGGAGTTCGCGCATGCAGCTCGTGCGTCTTGTCGCACAAGACGAGCACTACCGTATACAGTACGAGGCCTTGTTTGGACCCCTGGATGATTTTTCCGATCCTTCGCGTTTTCCAGCGGCTGCAGGTCCCGTAAGCGACAAGAATCTGGATGAGAACTGGCAGTCCATGTCCCCGGATAATCAAAAAGCGGTAACAAGGGTGTTCGCGAATATCGGCAAGGCCATCGCTGCCTATGAGCGCTTGTTAATGCCGGGGGCAGCGCGATTTGATCACTACGTGGAAGCGCTGGTGGCAGGAAGCCGTGAACCCGCCGAAATCCTGAGCAAGGATGAACGTGCCGGCCTGAGGCTGTTCATCGGCAAGGCACAGTGCATCAACTGCCATAATGGTCCGCTACTCACCAATCACGAGTTCCACAACACAGCGTTACTGTCCAGCCCGGGCTCGCTTCCAAGCAGAGGCCGGATCATTGCAGTGCAGGCCGTACTGGACGACCCGTTCAACTGCCGGGGCGATTTCAGTGACATCAACCCTAGGGAGTGTACTGAGCTGCGCTTTATCCAAACCGGCGACAACCTGGTGGGTGCCCACAAGACGCCGTCGCTCAGGAATACCGCAAAGACCGGCCCCTACATGCATGCAGGACAGCTGGCAACGCTCCAGGAAGTAATCGATCATTATGACCGTGCTCCCGCAGCCATGGTGGGACACAACGAGGCCAAAGCACTGTCCTTGAGACGCAAAGAGGCTAAGCAGCTTGAAGCATTCCTGCACACCCTCTCGGGACCGCTTGCAGCCGATCCAAGGTGGCTCAAGGCGCCAGACCCTGCCGGCTACTGAAAAAGCTCCTTAAAAATGCCCTCAACCCATTGCCGGAATACCCGGATTGCAGGCCTAAGGTTTTGATCTTTATAGCCAGCGAAGGCACGCCGGCAATTGTATTTATTGCCTGCACCCTTATAATGTAATAACTATTAATTGGTCCATAGTCAAAATCTATGGTTTCAATAAAGATAAAGTCTTGGACGGGAAAGCAATTATTTACTATAGATAGATTATTAAGCTTATGTGAAGGGAGTAGGCTTAAAACTTATAATTCAGGGTCCTGAAACTGTTATGGCCGGGTTACTCAAGGACAATCTGGCCAAAACCCTTGCAAGGGAGGAGTAAAACCATGGTCAACTTTAAACCTCTGCCATGTCTCATGGCCGCAGCCATTCTAGTGCTTGCGCAGGGTGTCGGAGCGGTGGGCTTGCCGGATGTCCCCAACACCCATCATAACCCCCATCACAAAATGACGCCGGACCACACAAACCTTGGTGAAGCATTAACCAATGGCCGTTTCGATTTCTGGTCACGCATACGTTATGAGAGCGTGGAGGATGATTTTGCGAGTGGACACCCTCTTTCTGACACCGACAAGGCCGACATGATTGTCTTGCGCAATGCGCTGGGCTATACCACAGGCCGCCTCCATGGTTTTTATGCCCGGATCGAAGGGGAGGTGAACGACGTCCTGAACTCGGACAGGGCACTAAATCTTGATGGTGATTTTACTGTGCCTCCCAACGTCGGTGCTGTAGGCGGAATAGGAGGAATACCAGCGCCTATACGGGGTAACCTACCAGCGATGAACCGTTATATTGAGGGTTATGGCATTATCCCGGACAATGATTTTGAAGAAATCAATGAAGCCTATATCGGATGGCGTGCACCAACGGGCGGCTGTCCTAGTGCACCGGGTCCTTGCGATGGTCCCTTGTCGTTTAAATTGGGACGGCAAACTGTCATTTATGACAACCACCGGTGGGTTGGTGATGTGATCTGGCGTGGAAACAACGTTGCTATGGACGCATTCAGGGTAGATAAGACGCTCGGAAAACTTGGGATCTCTTATACCTATCTTGACAAGGTAAAGCGACTATTTGGTCCAGATTCAATTTTTGATGAATGGAAAATGGACGACTCCCACCTCATCAATATTTCCTACAAGCTCCCGCAATTCAATGGCAAACTGGTCGCCTACGGCTATCTGCTGGATTTTGATGATAATCCCCGTACCCCGTTCCCTGAAGGTACAGGCATGGCACCATCTTTCATTGGTCCCGTAATTTTTGATTCGGAGACCTACGGTGTACGCTTTACCGGCAGGCACGAATTCAGTGACACGTTGGATATCCAGAGTGAGCTAGAGTATGCGAACCAGGACCCAACTGACGATGCAGGTGTCAATGTGCAGACCATGCAGAAACTGGACGACAATGATTATTACAATATTGAGTTCGGGATCAGGTTTGGCGGCACACGGGTAGATAACCTAGGCTTCATGCCCATTGGCGAGCCTACCTACCAGATAAGAGTCGGTTACGAGGTCTTGGAGAGTAACGGCAACAATGCAATACAAACCCCTTTGGCTACAGTGCATGCCTTCAATGGCTGGGCTGATAAGTTTGTAGCCGCTCCTGGTGGCTCGGCAACCCCTCTTGGTGGCATCGAGGACACCAGCGTGACCCTGACAATTTTGGGTCTTATGGGCAACAAAATTGGCAAGAACAAGCTCGTCATCAATTATCACGACTACAGCACGGACCGATCCTACATGTCAGGAGGCAACCGCATTTCTGATTATGGAGATGAATGGGGCATACTGTGGGGTAAACCCTTTAAGGGTAAATTCCTGTTCGCAATCAAGTACACGGACTTCGAAAGTGAGGACGGGTTCTCTACGGACACCAAGAAGTTTTGGACACTGCTCCAATATCGCTTCAAATAACTACCGTAGTACGTAGCCTTCACTGGAAGGCAAACTTACACCAAACCGAGGGGTGCAAATTGCACCCCTCTTTTTTTGTGTGAAGGTCTATCGCCAGTTGCTATTCCTTGCGTAAATCATTGAGTGAAACTCATCCCTAAATAACAGCGCAGTGCCACCAAACAGGCCATGTACAGGTGAATTGTCGACAATATGCGCATACTATTCACAAATGCCAGGAACCCTCATCAGACCTTCACGCACTACGCGTTATACCTAATCCGTTGATCTCGCGTGGTTGGCTTCAGGGCTGGCGTTCACCATTGCGGTTATGCCCTTAATACTTCTTTGGATGCTGATCCCAACTGGCGGCAGATGTTACGTTCCCGAAATTCATTGCAACCACCGTACCCTGGTTTGTTCAGTGACCCATGGACGCTGTCCCCACTGTCCCCACGATTAGGGACCCAAGGCCCTTGAGTTTCTTGAGCAATTCCCTGACCAAGCTGCTTCCCTGCAAATACCTGATTAATGCACGATGGCCGGGGGGCATTACCTGTGCATCCACTGCAGGCATGCTGAGGTTTACAGAATGCAAAAGGTGCGTTGCTTAAGGGCAGGGCACTCAGCAAGCGGTTCACGACCTTGGTGGGCACACTCATGGAGAGCTGCCATACCAGCTTGTGCCGATGGCTGTCAGGATGCCCGTACTGTTTTCGTCATACCAAGCTACCCCCCACCCTGCCTCAGCACAGGTGGATTTTCTGACAGTAAGACGGACCTTCGTCCGATCAGGATTTATAGCGCAAGGATGCCGACCTGTATTTACAAGCCAGCTAAAAAACACAGGCTTGGCCCGAGGTCATCCTGACCGTGGGCCAAGCCATCGAGAGGAATTCTCAGCAGTTTCCTGTGATATTTCCCCTAATGCCTAGTGGCAAGGGAAGGCTTGGGTATGGCGAACATCATGGGCCGCATTGTGCACCGCGGCCGAATGTGCAAAGCCTACACCGTACAAGATTACGGCGCCCAACAAAAAGGCAGCGGCAATCTGTAACAACGGACGCCGTGTTGCCTTGGAAATCGTTCCATCATGCAGTTTTACACTGCTTGCTATCTGATTTTGCATGGTTATCTTTTTCCTCGATTTAGTTAAATCAGCAAATTAATTAGTGTTCGTTTGGTATTTGCTTATCTTCCGTGGTGCCAGCTGTAGCGCTTGATCAACATCGCACAGGAACTGTCAAGTATGTAGCCCATGATCCCGATGGTCAGCACCATCGCCGTCAAATGGTCATACGAGAGTGTCTCCCTGGCATCCGCAATGGAGTAGCCAAGTCCCGAGGTCACCCCGAGAAACTCTGCCGGTACCAGCACAATCCATCCAACACCCAGAGCGAGCCGTACGCCCGTCAGGATATCGAACATGATGGCTGGCAGGATGATTTCCGTCACCATGTGCCAGGGCTTGGCACCCAGGTTACGGGCCACCTTGAACCAGGCAGGGTCCACCTTCGCCAGACCGGCTGCCGTAGCAAAGACGACGGGCCAGACCGCGGCGACCGCGATCAGGAATACGATTGCCCCGTTCCAGGTGGCAAACACGATCACGGCAATGGGCTCCCAGGAAAGCGGGCTGATCATACGGATCAACTGAAATGGCGAATTGCTGAGCTCACGAAAGACCGTGCTACGTCCAAGCAGGATTCCAATGGGTATCCCAACGACAATGGCAATGAGCAGTCCTGCCCCCAGACGATAGCCACTGGTTATGACCGCTGCCTGGATCTTACCAATTGCAAACAGTTCCGGAAATGCCTTAAACGTCGGGATCGGCCCAAAGTCACTGAAGTTCGTGGTATCGGGATTGATCTCAATGAGATACCCGCCAAACCACCAAAGCACGAAAAGGATCGCCAGGCCAGCAGCCCAGTTGAACAGGCTCTTGCCCAGCGACTTGGCTTTTTTCGCGTTTTGCGCAGCCTTCAGCGACGATGCGGAAGCGCCCGCATCGACATCCACCACATCCGCTTTGCCGTTACTCAAAGTACGAACACCTCGGATCGAATGTACGGATCGCCTTCTTGCGGCACGCTCGCATCATTTCTCCATTTCGGATTCGCTTCCAGCGCATTCTTCACATAGTCATAATTGACCAGATCGTCGGAAACATGCTGTGGAGTGAGCGTCTCCAGGAATCGCGCATCACCTGTGACCACAGTTTCCTTGAGGTCACTGACCACGAGTTCCGTGGCCGAGCGATACGGCCATGCCTGGAAGTCAATCCTGTTCTGTCCCCATTCCGGATGCTTGATGGCAGGCGGATTCTTGTAATAAGCGGGGTCGTAGAACATCATTGCCCGTTTTACGACTTCTTTCGGTACCGGCAGGTAACCCTTGCCGTCACGTGAAAGCCGCTCAGACATTGACTCCCGGTTCTCAGCGAGTGTGATCTGCGCCCTGACCACTGCGTTGTGTACCCCCTGGGCCCAAGCAGCACGATCCGGGTCCATGGCGTCTTCTTCATGCATCACAACGACGCAGCAGGGGTGTCCTTTCCAGGCATCCCCGGTGAAGCGCAGTACCTTTCCACCCGCCTTGAGCTCACCCAAAGCGTTGAAAGGTTCAGCCACACAGTAGCCGTCAATGGTTCCCGCTGCCAGCGCAGGCGGCATGGAGGGCGGCGCCAAGACGAGGAAGTTGCACTCGTCATCCGCCAGCTTCGCAGATTGGGGTCTGATGACCGGCTTGATGCCGGCCGCTTTCATGATCCTTTGCGAAACAATGTTGTGGATCGAGTACCAGTACGGTACAGCAAACTGCTTGCCACCAAAGTCCTTCGGCTCATTGATACCGCTTTTCTTACCCACCAGCACAGCAGACCCGTTAGTGTGGTCCCAAGCTGTGATCTTGATCGGGTACTTGTTGTTGTAGCGCATCCATACCGGAATCGGTATCAACATATGCGTCAGGTTGAAGCGATGCGCTGCAAAGGCTTCCACCAGTGGCGACCAGCCACGAATCAGTGTCGGCTTCACAGAATCAATGCCTTCATCCTTGAAATAGCCCAGATCATGGGCGATAAGGAGTGCGGCTGCATCCGTGATGGGGATGTACCCAATCTTGATAACCGGGTCCCACTTTTTCTTAGCGAAGGTAGGCATCGGCAAGGCACCGGCTCCACCTCCCAGAGCAGCCAGGCCTCCCACCTGCAGCAATTCACGCCGGTTGATACCGGTACCTAGCACCCCCTTGAACAGCGGGTCGTACTCTATGGCGAGCCTGGGATCATCGGTCTGTATCCCGTCGCCATGTTTGTCGTAAATTTTCTTCATGTCGGAATTCCTCAATCGTTACTCTCGTAGTTAATAGGTCTGAAGTGCACTTTCAGATATTATTCTAGTTGCCTGCCAGTTCAACATCCGGTTGACCGGCGTCGTCTCCTTCCTCATTGGAACTGTCAACAGGCACACCTGCCGCCTGATGAAATATCTCCATCAGTTTAGCACGCATTGCCTGAACCTCGGGATCCTGCCTTTCTCGCGGATCATCCAGATCCACCTTAAAGTCATGGACAATCTTGCCGGGCGAACCCGCCATGACCAATGCACGATCGGCCATAATGACTGCCTCATCGATATCGTGGGTGACCATCACCAGGTTAAATCCCAACTGTTTCGAGATCGCTCTTACATCTTTTTGCAGTGTTGCTCGCGTGAAGGCATCCAGTGCCGAAAATGGCTCATCCAGTAGCAATAGATCAGGTTCCATCACCAGAGAGCGAGCAAGCGCAACACGCTGTTGCTGACCACCGGAGAGGTCTTGCGTGTTGTTCTGCGCAAATTCATCAAGGTGTACGAGATTAATCACCTCGGCCACCCGTTTTTTCATTTTCTCCTCCGACCAACGCGCAAAGCGCAGGCCTGTGCCAACGTTCTGTTCTACCGTCATCCAGGGAAAAAGATGCGGTGCTTGAAACATCATTATCCAATGTGAGGAGGGCTCCGTAACATCTTTTCCGTCCAGTTGTACAACGCCGCTGGTTTTTTCCAGCAGGCCGGCCAAGATATGCAGAAGCGTTGATTTCCCGCAACCGGACCGACCAATGACAACCAATGCTTCGCCGGGTTCCGCCGTGATATTAACTTGCTCAAAGGTAATCGGGGCTTTCGCGGAATAGCGATGGGTAAGGTCGCCAATATCGATGCGTACGCCGGTGCGTCTTTCCATATATGTTCTCTGCCTCTACGGTCGGTCTTCATCTTCTGTAGCTTGCCGCTTCATCTGTCTTACACGCATACACGGAACAAAAGATTAGGCAAGGGTCGGATCTGATCTGTTCTGGCCACTGTCATCTTTCATTCCGCGATAATCTTGTCGGACCATTCAACACTTTCCACGAAGGTGGTGGGATTACCAGGCTGGGCTCCAGCTTTCGCCATGTCGTCTTCACTCACGCCCCTAGCTCTGGAACATGCGCCACAGCATTCAATGCGTACACCATTCCCAATGGCTTCATCCCACTGTTCGGCGACAGACGGCCAACCCAGTGGAACCATGTTCTCACGAACCACAGGGCGTGCCAGGCAAACGGCCTCACCGAGTAGGAATATCCGTACCTCATGGCCTGCACTTGCCAGGGCATTCGCATGCCCGAAAACCATTGCCGCCCGTGTCGGGTCATCGCTCCCCCATGAAGACTTCATGAATATATTTGCCATCGGCTATCGTCCTTAGTATCACCGTCTATCTGTCATGCACTCACCCTGTACTCTGCCTGACCGCATGCATATCATCAGGCACCGTTGAGACGCTTGCTGACAAACTTCATGCGAAGTGCCAGTTCATCTTCATCAATCAATCCACGCTCAATCATCGAATGGGCAAGAGCCAGCAGCTGACGCTCCGGATAAGGAACATCTTGATACAGGCTCTCGGAGAGCACATCCTCCTCAGTCCTGCGCTCCAATACAGGAAGTGCGCACTGCTCAGCGGAAAGTGCCTCGCAGGTTGAGTCCAGATTGATCTTCCAGGGGGGATCAGGATTATCCACACCGTACTTCTTGGCCAAATCCTCCCAGACCCTTCCCTGCTTGCGGACCTTCTCCAGCAGCGAAACCGAAGAAAATTCCGGCTCCTGGCTCACCGAGACAGTCCCATCATTTTTTTCCTGGCTGTCCATCACGCTGTCACTTTAGTGCCCATGAACCGGGTTGGCTGCCTTGTGCACGGGCCGTTTGTCATCGGCCTTGCGCTCCGGATGTGGCAGGGCTACTCCCAGCATGCAGTCACGCGTCACAATTTCAGTGAGCTGGTCTTCACTCCAGTCCTCGGTACCTTCAGGTCGCATTGGCAAGACCATGAAACGGCACTTCTGGTTGGAATCCTCAACTCTCACCTCGACATCTGCTGGAATCTGCAGACCAAACTCTGACAACACCTGACGTGGCCAGCGAACCAGTCTGCGACGATAATTGGGAGTCCTGTACCACTCGGGGGAATGGCCCAAAATCGGCCTCGGGTAACACGAACACAACGTGCATACCACTACATGATGCACGGATGGAGTGTTCTCAAGCACGCGCAAATCACAGTAGTCACTCGGAGTCCCGAATCCCGTTGGGTTCAGCCAGTCAATCCCCACTTCCTTGCTCGCAGTGAACCCGTCCTCCAGCGCCAGCTTCTTGAATTCAGGGTCCAGCCAGGACTTCGCCACGAGCCGCGCGGCCGGCAGTGGACCTATGCTGTGCGCAAATTCTGCAAAACGCCGATGGTCCTCAGCACTGAAAAGGCCCTTTTCAATGGCCAACTCACGAACCGCGACTTCCAGAACCTCGAAGTCGCTAACTTCATCCACCATAGGCGCAGGCTTATGTTTATCTGCCATGATTATTCCCCTCTATACAATTCTCTTTGTCGATCCAATCAGCCGGTTTCATGCGAGCTCCAGCCAACGCTCAGAAAATTCTGTCTGTAATGTGTCATTTTCATAAACGTCAGGATATTCGGGCCAGAGTTCCTTTTGCTTGAAGCGTACAATGTAGAACCACTCGGGCTTGTCGACATTGTCCCAAGCCTCATCCTCAGGGGCGGGGCTTTCATGCGTGACAACGGCCACCACTCCCTCTGCACCCCGTGTATACACCTGGCACCGGGTGTAGAAGATGTCCGGCAAATCCCGGATCCGCACTCGATCACCGACTTTGAATTTTGGTGGTGTCGCCTCGCCCCGGAAACATTGTGGATCACCTTTCCCAGTGGCTTTCTCAGCATGATGACCTCTACTCATAGCGCTTTTTAACCTCATCAATCTTATCCATTAGTTCCGTGAGAGTAATGTGCTGTTTATCGACCATGATCCTTGCAGCAGATAGCAGCCAACGCCCGTAATAAGGCAGGCCCAGGTACTGGGTCTGTCCCAGGTCAACATTCTGCCGGCGGCGTCTTTCCTCGGCATTCCAGACGCCACGCCATGCTAGACACTCGCACGTCACGTAGGTGTTCAATTCCCACTGTTCCTCTTCTTTTTCGTGCCACTGGATCGTCACATCAGGCTCTCCACCGACATCGTGTGAAGTCCTCATGTAAGCCCTGTAGTGGGCGTTATCGATCTCCGTAGGAAGGGGGGCATGCTGCGGCTGATGCAGAGCTGGTTGCAATTGACCAACAATGTCAATGTGCCGCAAAACTTTTTGTCTGGTATCAGATGGCATGACTTTGAACTCCTCTTATTTTCTGCATATCTGGATGTCAAACACGCTACCTTGCATGCTGGTTGTTTCGGGGTACTTCAGTATTTTCTTATATACTTATTTTATAGGGTCGTAATATGAGATAATGACAAGTCTAAAGGAGTTATGTTATTAATCCAAGACTTTATATTTATCAAACTCATAGGGTTTAACTATGGATAGGCGAGACATTTTTCCGCGCTCCCTTCAATACCTGATTGCGATATCAGAATATGGCAGTTATACGCGAGCGGCCGAAGCCCTGCACGTCTCCCAGCCAACCTTATCCCAGCAAATCAAGCAACTAGAAGAATACCTCCAATCTCCTTTGCTGGACCGCTCAGGCCGTACTGTACAGCTGACTGATGCCGGAAAAATTTTTCTCCGGCATGCGCGGCGCGCATGGGGAGAACTGAACATTGGTACGCGGGCAATTCAGGATGTACAGGACCTCAGCCGCGGCTCCCTGCGACTGGGCTGGACCCCGATCACCGACTATCTGACCTGTTCCTTGCTGTCCCGCTACAACCAGTTGTACCCGGGCATCACCCTGAGCACGCTGGACATGCCCCAGGACGATATAGAACCGGCCATCTCCGAAGCCCGGATCGATATCGGGATCGCGTTCAGCAAACCGCACCATTCCGAGGAAAATTCCGGCCATACCGAGACATTCACCCTGTTCGAGGAGGCCCTTTATCTCGCCGTCGGCGAAGCGCATCCGAGGCATGCCCAGAAAAGAAAGCGGATCAGTGCCCAGGACTTTGGCAAGGAATCCTTGGTCCAGCTCAATACGGACTTCGCCCTTCGACACCATATCGATCGCTACTGCCATGATTGCGGCATCGAACCCCGCAACGTGATCGAGACCAATTCGCTGACCGTGATCATCGAGCTGGTCGAGCTCGGCTCACTTGCCACGGTCTTGCCCAGCACGATCATCAACACGCAAGACGGACTTTATCCCATCGCCGTGGTGCCCGAGCTTCCACATCACACCGTCAGCATGATCTGGCACAAAAGCGGGTACAAAAGCCCGGCATGCCTTGCCTTTCTGGAGCTGGCCTCGGCTTGGTCCTCCGATATGCTTCAGGGAAAAAGCCTGGGCTGATACCCTAGATCGGGGGCTTCAACCAGTGCGAATCGCGCACGCAGTAGAGGATTGTACAGTTTTGGTGCAATATTGCACTAATATAGTGCATTTTTCGGACAATGTGTGCCAGCCCCATCGTACTCGGCGTGACAAATCCATGAAATTTCGTGGTTCACCGGGTTGGCTCGTTTTTTGCTGAATCTAATCATGCAGTTTTATACGGAGGAATTGAAATGACCAAAGAAGAAATGACTGACCTGATTCTGGCTGCGAAAAAGGCCAAGGGATTCACTTGGGAAACCGTCGCCGGCAAGATGGACATGGGCGAGGTGTGGGTGGCTTCTGCCTGCTACGGGATGAACAGCATGCCGGAGGATGCCGCGAAAAGCCTGTGTGAGGTTCTTGAGTTGGATGAAGGGGTTTGTGCTGCACTGCAGGAATTCCCCAACAAGACCTGGGAGAAGATCATTCCCCAGGATCCTGTCATGTACCGGTTCTACGAGATCGTCGGTGTCTACGCCTACACGATCAAGCAAATCATCGGTGAGAAGTTCGGCGATGGCATCATGAGTGCGATCGACTTCTCCATGGACATCGACAAGGAAGAGAACCCGAAGGGGGATCGCGTCGTGATCACCATGAATGGAAAATTTCTGAAGTACACCACATGGTAGTAGTGCACCGCCCGGGAGGACATCCGGAGAATGGCCTGCCGGTGGAGGCCGTGCGCTGATCGTTCCCTGGAAAGGGGGCTCCACAAACGGTGATGACGTCTCTGGCCACCGGTGTCAGCACCGTTTGAGCACCTGACGGCACCGCTTCGGCAGTAGAGCGCAGTCTGTCCGCATGCAGGACTTGCAACAGAAGCTGCTGTGTTTCTTTGAACGGGTCGCTCAAAAAGACCCGGGGTTGCTGGGAGAGCTGCAAGAAGAACCGGGCTTCGAGCTGGAGCCAGAATGCTGGTGCTTCACGCTGCCGGGGCTGCATGCCTTCCTGCAGGGCCAAGACCTGGCCTTTTCTACGCTCGAATACGGCCAGTTTCGCCAGCTCGTTTTTCGAAGCGCCATCAACCAAGCCCTGAAATCCCATGGGGCCGAGATCACCCTGCACCAAAACCGGGGCAAGGTGGACCAATCAAGGTATGCCCTGACCTGGCAAGCGAGTCCTTGATACCCCGGCTGCGGGCCGGGCATCCCGGACCCACCGAGAGCGCCTACCTCCGTGCACGTTTGCGTTTGCTGGCGTCTGAAAAATAGATGATGCTGTAGGAGATTCCGAAACCCAGGAACAGGGAAACCACAATCAGGATGACATTCGCCAATTCGACATCTCCGCCGATGTCGGTCCTGATGCCAAGGACCCGGGCCAGAATGTTCATGATCAGCAAGGCCAGGAATATCCCCCCGAACAACAGGATACGAAACGGCCGGTTGCCCGCCGTGATTACATCAACGAATCCATCGACGATCTTTTGCACCACACTGTTTTTCATCTCGAACGGCCCGGTATCCTTTTGCACTTTTGACCAGACGCCTGACGCCTGACGCCTGACCTTCCCATGATAATGCACCTCCCGGAAAAATCGATGCCCCAAGCGGATTAATCCACCGCATGCCCGAAAGGCTCGCAGTGCAGTACATCGGCCTGCAGCCCATGTCGGGGGAAATACGCACGAACCGCGGCCACCATTTCCGAAGATCCACTGGCATACACCTGCATCCCTGACAAATCGGCATGCTCTGCGAGTACGGCTTCGTGCACTCGCCCGCATCGCCCGTCCCAGCCCGGATCAGGCTCGGACAATACCGGCGAGAACTCGAGGCCGAGGTCCCGTTCCCAGATGGCTATCTGATCGAGGCGGTACAGGTCTGCTTGAGAACGCACTCCCCAGTAGAACCGTATCTGCCTTCGTGTGCCACGCCTTCGCAGATCCTCCATCATGGCGGCGACCGGAGCAAAACCTGTGCCTGCGGCCACAAAAATCGTGGGACGCGGGTCATCACGCAGGAAAAAAGTTCCCAAGGGTCCCATGACGGGCAGTACATCCAGGGGCTTCAGGGCAGACAACTCCTGCTCGCTGAACCGGCCACCCGGAATTCTCCTCACATGCAGCTCGATCACTTCGGAGTCTGCGGGTGAACTGGCAATCGAGTAACTGCGCCGACCATGATCCCACAGCAGGAGATCAACGTACTGCCCTGCACAAAACTCCAGGGTGCCACGTCCTTTCGCAAGACCCAGCGTGAGGGCGGTTACATTGCGGGCAAGCGGTTCCAGGCCCAGCACCCGGGCGGACAGCGTACGGACCTGCATGCCTGCCATGGTTTCAAGCTCATGGGCTTCGATCACCACGTCGGAAAGCGGTACGGCCTGACAAAGCAGGATGGTCCCGGGCCGGCAGGTGGGGGGGTCCGGCTCTAGCCGGGGTGTCGCACCCGGGGCAATTTCCCCTGAGACGAGACGGGCATGACACGTATCGCAGTTTCCGCTGCGACAGCTGTGGGGAAAAACAAGGCCCTGGCGAAGCGCAGCAGAAAGCACCGTCTCTCCATCCCTGCTGGTGATCTCGCGTCCACCGGGCTGGAAGTAAACACGTTTCATCAGTGCCTGGATATTTTCTACTATCCTGCAGGCATATGGAAGCAGGCCCTGTGCCCTTGAAAACGATGACCGACCCGGCAAACAGCCTGCATGTTTCACCTCGGTGAAAAGAGGCTACAGGGCGTGGTATTGCCGTTGCTATTCCGGGAGCGATAGTATTGGCACTGGTGCTCTCCAGGATTTCCCAAGGTGTTGCAAAATGAAAACTGCAGGTTCATGTTCGCAAACGACCCAGCCACATACATGTGCAGGGGCGTATAACCGACCGCAAGGTCGATAAGCATGCCCTGATGAGTACTGCTGCCCGGGAGCCATGTTCCACCCTGTCTTCATGTGAATCCTCCAGAGCGATGTCCAGCGAATCAAGCCGCCACCCGCAGGATATTCTGAGGTTCATCCATATGACGGATACCCACATACTCGATGGCGCCGATGACACTTTCCATCAAATCAACACCAAGCAAAGCCTGCAGGCCGTGCTGGGCCATTGTGCATCCCGCTATCCGGATGCTGACTTCTGGCTGTTTACAGGCGATATTTCGCAAACAGGCGCAAAGAAAAGCTACGCCCTGTTCGAGTCTGCGATTCGCGATTATGACGTGCCGGTCTACTGTGTTCCCGGAAATCATGACATGCCGCAGCTTTTGCAGCAGGTGATCCCTGAATCTCCGGTGGACTCAATCCGCGTCATTGCGATGGGCAAGTTTTCGCTCGTGCTGATCAGCACCTGGATCGCTGACAGGCACCACGGAAAAATTTCTCAACGCTGCCTCGCGCAACTGCGCGAACATCTGCAAAATTGTAAAGACCAACTCAATGTGCTTGTCCTGCATCATCCGCCGGTGCCTGTGAACAGCAAATGGCTGGATGAAATCGGGCTGCAGAACAAGACCGATTTTTTGCAGATTCTGGACAACCATTCCAAATATCTGCTAGTGCTATTCGGGCATGTGCACCAGAACGTCGATCAGCAGTTCAATCGGCTTCGCTTCTTGTCGACCCCTTCCACCTGCCACCAGTTCAAGCCGAATACCCCGGTTCATCTCACCGACCCGCTCCCTCCCGCCTACCGCTTCGTTGAATTGAACACGAGAGGCCGTATCGACACGAAAATCCATTATGTCCAGTGAATGTCCCGGGGACGCTCCGGGACAAGCCCAGGCAGGGTATCTATATTCTTTTCATCTATATAATTTAAATAACAGATAGTTAGAATTCATGGAACACATAGGCCTATTTATTGGCTGTCTGGCCGGGTTCCTTTAGACTAGATGTTTGGTCGGGCGAACCCTGCCAGTGACCAAGGAACCGGAGAGGAGAAATAAAATGAATACAGGCCAAAACACAAACCATATCCCAGCTTCAATGCAAACCGGGATGGCATCCCTGGGAACTGTCCTGGCGGTGACCGCTGCCATTCTGATCGGTACCCTGATCATTACAGCCGTCGGTTTTGCAGGACCCGAGGTTGTGCACAATGCTGCACATGACCTGCGCCACGGACTGGCCTTTCCCTGCCACTGACAGAACCCGCCCATGAAGGCTTTCAATACAATCCTGTTGACAGCCTTGCTGGCAGGCGGGCTTGCCGGCTTGGTTCTTGGGGGTGTGCAGCAGATTACCGTGGTCCCCCTGATCCTTGAAGCCGAGACATACGAAACGGGCGGAGCCGAGGAGGAAGAGGTTGCCCCGGATGATGAGGAGGAGGCGTGGGCTCCTGAAGACGGAACTGAACGAATGTTTTGGACGGTGCTGAACAGCATGCTGGTGGGGATCGGATTCGGCCTGCTCCTGACTGCATGTTATGCCTTGCGCGGGAAAATCACCTGGCACGGCGGGATACTGTGGGGGCTCGCGGGTTTTGCGGTATTCAACCTCGCACCTTCGCTCGGCCTTCCTCCAGAACTTCCGGGGGATGCCGCCGCAGGACTTGAACAGCGGCAGGTATGGTGGATCCTAACGGCCGCGGTGACGGCAGCTGGTCTTTGGATCATTGCCTTTCAGCCCAAACCCTACCTGAAGCTTTTCGGAGTCGCCCTGCTGGTGCTGCCCCACCTGTTCGGTGCACCGCATCCGGAAACGCACGGGGGACTGGCTCCCGATGAACTGAGAGCTTCGTTCACTGTCGCAACCTTGGTGACGAATGCGATTTTCTGGGTTCTGCTCGGCGTTTTTTGCGCACTGTTCTACAGGCATTTCGGAGGCACAACCGAAGATCCCTCCGCAGCCTAGGCTAGGAAAAGACCCCGGCAGTGAAGCGCTGACTTTCTGCAACACGCGGATTGCCTATAGGAGCACCCCTGTCAGGTTACACACAAGCCCAGAATCAGGATTGTGAGACACGATCCCGGGCATATATAATTCTGCGCGACTGAAGATCAAAGGGAGAGGATGATGCGCGCAGGCAGGAAAATTGCAACGGCACTGGTTCTGACGGGGCTACTGTGCACCACCCACAGCATCCATGCCGATGAAGGCGGGAGCTTCAGCATGATCACAAGCTGGGTGCACGACTACCAAACACTTGAGCGCCCCGGGCGTGCTGTCACTGTCGGCACACTCGAAGGGATCATGACCATTCTTGAAAGCAGCCACAGTCCCTTCGTGGCAGGCGAGCACAGCGTCTCGAAGTGCCTGGTCTATGCGAAGAAATCAGAAGACGAGCACAATCTTGAGGCACATTGCACCCTGACCGACTCCTCAAATGACAAATTTCACATGGGGGCAAGAAGACACGATGGCGACACTGAAGCAGGGGGTGGCGGCACCGGTGTCTGGAAGTTTCTGGGAGGAACCGGGAAGTATGCCGGGGTGTCAGGAACTTGTGAGTACAGCGTCGAATATCTGGCAGATAACTGGACGGTGAACACGGCTAACCACTGCCAGTGGCACAGGCAATAAGCAAGTAGAACCGGCAGTCCAAATCGCGGTTCAGAATGCGACTACCTTGTCCGGGACAAAATCCTGGTTCAGGGCGATGGGGGCATAACCCCTAGGGTTGCAGACCACCCGGGTCCCATCGACCGCATAATCAAAAGAATCATGGACATGCCCATGGATCCACAGTACTGTCCGGCGCTCACCCATCAGGCTTTCCAGGTTACTGGCAAAGGCAGGGGATAACAGGTCACCTACGTAGCGTCGGGAAATCGACCGCGAGGAAGGTGCGTGGTGTGTCACCACCACCGTTTTGCCGCTGAAGGGCTGCGCCAGCATGGAAGTCAGCCAAGCCCGGCTGTCCGTGTGTAGTTGCAGGGCATCCCGGGGCGTAAAGCTGCGGTCCTCATGCCCGATGACCATAAAGTCCGTCATATACTGTTGTGCCTCAAGCATGGCTGGCACTCGCTTATCCGGGCCTAGCAAGGCAAAGTCGGTCCACAGGGTGCTGCCCAGAAATCGTACCCCGTTGATAATCACCTGGTCATCGTTCAGGACATGCATGTCCTGCAAAGCCAATGCCTTCAGGTCATCGATCAAGTCCGTGTTGTTCCGGTAGTACTCGTGGTTGCCTGGCACGTAGATTACGGGTTGATCGGGAAACTGCTTCTGCGCCCAGTGCAAGCCTTCCAGACCGACTCCAATATCACCCGCTAGCACCACGACATCTGCATTCGTTGTCGGCGGCTTGAAGTCTTCAAATTCAATGTGCAGGTCATTCAGAATATGGACTTTCATAATAGTGTTGCTACAGGCAAACTCAGACACATCACATTACTACATTATTGCATTTGGCCCGGGACTAATTTGTGAGCCAGCCTGGTAGCTGGCTGGGAATCGGGGAAACCCGGACATCCGCATACATCCATGCCCCCGGGTGGAGTACATGCCTATTAAACCAGTATAAGAAACGGATACTCTTTTCAGCCAGGTCGGCTGGCAATAAAACTGTAGTAGTTGCACGAGGCAAAGAAACGATGCTCCTCAATCGCCCTGTGTTGTGCATTGATCCACCTATCTATGTCCGCCTTCGGCACGAGACCGGACTCCGCCATCAAAGGAGCATAGGTATCGGCCATACTGCGAAAATAGCTCCCTTGGCCAATTTCTGACACCAGGTCGGAGAGGATTTCAGTCAACTCGAAACCTGCGGTCACAAGCAACTGGGACATGTGCCTCATGACCACGGGGTTGTTGAAAACCGTCCGGGCCAGTGCCCAATCCACACTCCGACCTATCTCAACATCATCAAACCCGTAGGTCAGCGATGCGTAGTCGCCATCGAACACCACCAGAGTGCCTTTTGGTTTCAATACACGGTAGGCTTCTTTCAGCACCATTGCAGGATCTGTAACGTGACTGATTACCGTGTGTGCGATCACGGCATCAAAGTGCCCGGATATCGACTGCAGCGCATGCGCATCTTCCACCCTGAACACCAGTCTGTCTTCAAGCTTCTCACGTGCTGCGAACTGCTTGGCGACCTCTACCAAGGCCGGACTCTGATCTATGCCCGCAATATGGATTCCCTTGTCTGTCATGGAGGCAAGCAGCCGTGCAATGACACCGGTCCCTGAACCGATCTCAAGCACCTTGGCATTTTTGGGTAAACCAAGTTTGGACGCATAGGTCTCAAATAAGCAGGTAAAGGCATGCTCCTTGCCACGACTCTCGAGTCGGTCGATCAAGCCGTTGATCGCACTGGGGTCAAGATCATTGATAAACCGGTGCGGGTCGCGAACCTGTGGAATGTCGTGGGAAGTCGGGTCTTGCCTGCGGGCAGTGGTATTGCAGGGATCCGAAGGAGGGTCGGCAGAAGTCGCCATGGGCTACTCCAGTATGGGCATGGCAAAAGTGTACCGCACGAAACTCGATTGAAAACAGAAATTTCCCGTAGGTACGGTGTGGTTCCCGACACATAGGTTACACAGTATTCCGGAGACATAGGTTACACAATCGGGCATTTGGGGGGAACTTCCGATGCCCTGGAGAGAGTGTAAACCTATGGATGAACGTATACGATTTGTCGCCCGGCTGCTCGATGGCGAGAAGATGGCGGTGGTGTGCCGGGAGTTCGGCATCTCCAGGAAGACCGGCTACAAGCTCTTCAAGCGCTACAAGGAGGATGGTCTGCAGGGGCTTGAGGATCGCAGTCGCAGACCCTATCGTCATGCCAACCGGCTGCCCTACCAGCTGGAGCGCACGATCCTGCGCATCAAGCGGGACTATCCCAGCTGGGGCGCGCCCAAGATCCGCGAAAAGCTGATCAAGGAACATGCCGGCCTGCATCCGCCCGCCGCCAGCACCATCCATGCCGTGCTCGACCGCCACGGCCTGGTCAAGCGGCGCAAACGCCGCCGCTACAAGGCCCAGGGCACGCCGCTCGGCGCAGGGGCTGCCCCCAACGCCCTGTGGTGTGCCGACTACAAGGGCCAGTTCCGCCTCGGCAACCAGGCCTACTGCTATCCCCTCACCCTCACTGACCACCACTCCCGCTACCTGCTCGCCTGCGAAGGCCTCGAGTCCACCAAAGAACACACCGCCTTCCCGGTGTTCGAGCACACCTTCAAGACCTTCGGACTGCCCGAGGCCATCCGCACCGACCACGGCATCCCCTTCGCCAGCCCCCATGCCCTGTTCGGCCTCAGCCGCCTGGCCGTCTGGTGGCTGCGCCTGGGCATCCGCATCGAACGCATCCAGCCCGGGTGCCCGCAGCAGAACGGGCGCCATGAACGCATGCACCTGACCCTCAAGAAAGAAGCCACCCGGCCCCCGGGCTTCAACTTCCTGCAGCAGCAAAGCCGCTTCGAGACCTTTATCCGGGTCTACAACCACGAACGCCCCCACCAAGCCCTCAACGGTCAGTACCCCGCCGAGGTGTACACACCCTCAGTGCAGGCCTTCCAGACCCCGCAGCGCCCGCACTACCCCTTCCACGACCGCACCATCAAGGTCACCCGGTGCGGGCGCATCTGTATCGGACGACGCAAGATCAACCTCAGTACCGTCTTCGCCGGCCAGACCGTGGGCATACGAGAGGTCGCCGACAACATCTGGCTTGTCAGCTTCATGCACTATGATATAGGCTTCTTCGATCACAGTGAGAACCGGGTGGAACCCGTCGGCGAAAACCCCTTCGCCGCAAAAGTGTTACCCATGTCCCCGGAATAATCTGTGACCCATGTGCCCGGAAAGGACCCGGTTGAAGATGGTGGCCAGGGGCGGAATCGAACCACCGACACGAGGATTTTCAGTCCACTGCTCTACCGACTGAGCTACCTGGCCAAGGACTGGAGGGCTTGTTTCAAGACTGTGGTTTAAGGGCTTCCAATGGTAAGGTGATCCGCACAGGCTTCGACTTGCTGTCTGTTACTGACTATCAGGCTCCACAAATTCCTTGGGTTTGGCCGAGCCTTCGCCAAAAAAGAATTTTTCCATTTCCTCTTCTAAGAATTTACGTGCCTTGGGATCAACAGGAGTCAATCTGTATTCATTCATCAACATGGTTTGATGACTCACCCACTGTTGCCACCCTTCCTTGGAGACATTGTCGTATATCTTTTGTCCCAGTTCCCCCGGGTAAGGCATGTATTCGAGCCCTTCCGCTTCTTTATGAAGCTTTACACATTGGACCATGCGTGCCATGCCAGTTACCTCTCGCTCATTTCGTTACTTGTTGCAAGGCCTTATTGACGGGGGCCGCTAGACCGATCTTTTCACCGGTGGCTTTATACCAAACCCCAGCATCATCTTCCATTACACCAATGGGGTTGTAGTCGATTTGCACCATCGTCGGGTACATGTGAAGCCGAAAGTGCGAGAAGGTGTGTGTGATTACGGGCAACGTCTCCGTTGCCAAGTTGTCGGTTTTACATGTCTTGTCCAACCACCTCTGCGCATCGGCTTCATCCTCGAATTCAGGGAAACTATAGAGTCCTCCCCAGATCCCGGTTGGAGGACGTTTTTCCAGCCACACGGCATCCTCCTTGTTCCTGACCAGCACGATGTGTACATTCCGTTGCGGCAGGTCACGGGATGGCCGAGGTGCCGGCAGTTCGTGTTGGCGGCTTTGTCCAGATGCACTACAGCTGCCGCGAACCGGACACAACGGACAGGCCGGGCGCGTACGGGTGCACAGTGTGGCGCCAAGATCCATCATGGCCTGTGTATAGTCTGCAATACGATGCTGTGGCAGCAGTGACTCCGCATGCGCCCAGAGCTGCTTTTCCACCTTGGTCTCACCCGGCCACCCTTCCACTGCAAAATATCTCGCAAGCACACGTTTTACATTCCCATCCAGTATGGCATGACGCTGGCCAAAGCCCAGTGCCAAGATCGCAGCCGCCGTGGAACGCCCCACGCCAGGCAGTGCCTTCATTGCCGCCATGTCTTCAGGGAACCTTCCTTGAAACTGTTGGCAAAGTTTTTGTGCGGTTTTATGCATGTTGCGTGCACGCGCGTAGTACCCCAGGCCTGTCCAGTGATACAGCACCTCATCTATTCCTGCCGCTGCCAGTTCTTGTACGCTCGGAAAGCGTTGTGTGAATTTTTCATAGTAGGGAATCACTGTATCCACACGCGTCTGCTGCAGCATGATTTCCGATACCCAGACTCGGTATGGATCGCGCCCGTATTGCCAAGGTAAGTTTTTGCGACCATGCTGATCAAACCAGGCGAGAACCCGGTCGCTGAAATCACCGCTCACGGCTGCCTACCGAAGCTGCTTGAATGGGCTGTATCCTGCAAGGGCTCATGCCAGAAACCCTCAGGACCAATCTCACTGCCTGTCACGTTCCCACAGCCCAGATTTCCCTCCGGATTTCTTGACCAGCCCTATGGCTTGCATGGTCATACCGCGATCACCGGCCTTGCACATGTCGTAGA
Source organism: Gammaproteobacteria bacterium (assembly GCA_965220895.1). Classification (GTDB taxonomy): domain Bacteria; phylum Pseudomonadota; class Gammaproteobacteria; order UBA4575; family UBA4575; genus WTFY01. The sequence continues at coordinate 1,259,858 of OZ244850.1, read as the reverse complement.
TTGTCAATAACGCAATTTGCACGGCAGTGAGGGCTTCCATTTCCGCGCCCGTTTGACCAAGCGTTTCCACAGTGGCCTTGCAGTACACGGCTGGTGCAGTGTCCTCGACGACAAACTCAATTTGCACCGAGGTCAGCGGAATCAAGTGGCACAAAGGAACCAGGTCCGGGGTTTTTTTTGCACCGGCTATCCCGGCAATCCGCGCAATACCCAACACATCACCCTTGGCATGGCCGCCACTTTGTATTTGCTGCAGCGTGTCTTGTCGCATGCAGATCCGCCCATCGGCAACCGCAATGCGACGTGCCACAGGTTTTTCACCAATATTGACCATATGCGCCTCTCCGGCAGCATTGAAATGTGTAAATTTATCCACGTCATCGACTCCATGTTGCCCAGACAGTAATGGTACTATTCTGTGCAAACCATTCTTTCATATTGTCGAACAAATACTGACATACAGCCAATGCCTGTCCATGTAAAGTATTTTGCCAGTCTGCGGGAAACGATTGGACGGTCCAGTGATGAGATCTCAATCACCGGCCAAGCCACCGTGGAAGAGATCTGGCAACAAACGACGAGTGGCATGCAACGCCCTGTACGGGTGCTGGTCGCCATCAACCAGGAATATGCGGACTTCACACAGGTGGTCCACGACGGCGACGAGGTAGCTTTCTTCCCTCCGGTCACGGGTGGATGACCTGCGCAGCACAGGCCTGTGCTTCAGGGGCTTGCTGTATCGGCCGTTAGCGGATCAGAATGAACAGGCCCCGCCTCTCACGCTGAATATTCAGCAACAGCGTTTTGGGGTTTTTCTTGATCGCGGCCTTCATGTCTGGAACTGTTTTTACCCGCTTTTTGTTCACGCTGATAATGATATCCCCTTTGCGGATCCCGGCAGCGGCCGCTCGGCCTCCAGCCTCAACCACCTGAATACCCGCCGCAGTGCCACGGGAAGGATCCTCCATGGCCTCACTCAGCTTCGCACCCGCCAACTTATCGCTTAACGATTTTCCGCTGACGGTCTGTTTCAGGTGCTTGCCCACCGATGCCGTCAAGGTACGGGGCTTGCCATCCCGCAATACTTCGATCTTGACCTGCGCACCAACGCGCAGCAGTCCAATTTCATTGCGTACTTGCGCAGAATTTTCCACCTCACGCCCGTTCACTGTGACAATGACATCCCCGACTCTTATGTCTGCTTTTTGTGCAGGAGACTTTGCCTCTACGCGCGCAACCACCACACCTTTTTTGTGGGCCACTCCAAACGCTTCAGCTAGTTCAGGAGTCAGGTCCTGCACCACAAACCCCAGCCGGCCCCGCCGGACTTCGCCGTGTTCGATCAGCTGGGAAGTAATCTGCTTGGCCATGTTGACAGGGATGGCAAAACCGATCCCGATATTGCCCCCCGACCCGTAAATGGCAGTGTTGATCCCGATCAATTCCCCACGCAGGTTGACCAGGGCTCCCCCGGAATTTCCGGGATTGATGGAGGCGTCCGTCTGGATGAAATCTTCATACGACTCAATGCCAAGCCCGCTGCGCCCAAGGGCACTGACAATTCCGGAAGTCACTGTCTGACCCAAACCGAATGGATTGCCGATGGCCACCACGAAATCGCCCTGTCGCAGCTCGTCCGAGTCCCCCAGGGGGATTTCCGTCAAGTTGTCTGCCTCGACCTGAATCACGGCAATGTCTGCACCCGGATCCTTGCCGATGACGGTGGCATCAAAGCGCTGGCCATTCTCCAGGGTGACCACGATATCCTCGGCTTTGTCGATCACGTGCGAATTGGTCACGATATAGCCGTCATCAGCATCAAAGATAACGCCCGAGCCCAAGCCGGAAATCCGTCTCTCGCGCCGCTGCCTGGGCACGTCGAAAAACCTTCGAAAGAAGGGATCATCGAAGAAAGGATCGCGCACCACCACCTTGCCCGTCGTTGAAATATTGACCACCGCAGAAGTGGTCCTTTCCAGCATTGGTGCCAAAGTCGGCAGGGTTTGGCTGTCTGAACCGACAGCCAAGCCACTCACTGCAATGACTCCCAACAGGACGGTCGCCGCAAACGTTCGAAACACTACTTTAAGCATAATTATTGAATCCGAATATCCCGGAAAGATGGCCGACCAAGATTATACGGGCAAACACGACTAAAAGTATTCACGCGGGTTGAATTTGAAGCGCCTTGCCATCTCCTGATAGAACTCCCGGTCCGCCTCGTCGCCTGCCTCGGGTGTAACGATTTGCAATGTGACAATCTGATCCCCGGTGGGGGACCCAGGCAAGCCACGGTTTTTCAAGCGTAATCGGTTGCCTGACTTCGAGCCGGTCGGTATGCGGGTCTGTACACGGCCACCAAGCGTGGGAACCTGGACACTCGCACCCAACGCGGCCTCCCATGGACAAATTGGAAGATCCAGCAGGACATCCCGGCCATCCAGCCGATAAAGCCTGTGTGGGCGAACCACGACTTCAAAATAAAGATCGCCACGGTGACCCCCCTTGCGCCCTGCTGCGCCCTGACCGGCAAGCCGTATCCGTTTCCCTGAAGTCACCCCGGGTGGAATCTTGACTTCGAGGCTGCGCCCATTCTGCAGACGGACATGCTTATTCGTTCCGGAAAAGGCCTCTTCCAGGGATATCTCCAGGCTTGAACGCTGGTCGACTCCTCGGGTCTTCTGTGATGCTTCATGCAGGAAGTCCTCGCCGAACAGCGATTCAAAAAAATCGCTGAAACCGGAGGCTCCGAATCCTGCCTGTGAAAAAGTATGGTGTGAAAAACCCGGGCCTGTGAAGTGCGTATCCCGCCAGCCCGGCGGCGGCTGAAAATCCTGGCCTGCGCGCCAGTTCGCACCCAACTGGTCATAGGCCTGTCGTTTTTTGGGGTCCTTCAGGACTTCATAGGCCTCGCCCACTTCCTTGAAGTTCTGTTCCGCATGAGGTTCCTTGCTGACATCCGGATGGTATTTTCGCGCAAGGCGGCGATAGGCGGCTTTGATTTCAGCCTCTTTTGCATCACGCTTGACACCCAGTACCTCATAGTAGTCTTTGTATTGCATACGCGCACCAAACTATGCGGCAAACCCTTGCAGAATGCCGCGGCTTGCCGCGGCATTCTGGTGGTGCCGGACACGCTGGACCGGAACCGGGTTTATCCCTGTACCGAGATCTTTTTCGGTAACGCTTTCTCCTTCTTCGGCACATGGAGCTTGAGCACCCCATGCTCCGTTCTGGCAGAAATGTTGTCTGCGTCGGCGGTGTCAGGCAGGGTAAAGCGTCGGAAAAAACTTCCATAGGCCCGCTCTGTACGAGTATAGCCAAGATTCTCGTCCTGACTTTCTGTCCTGCGCTCACCTTTCACAGTCAACACGCCATCTTCAAGAGAAACTTCGATATCCTTCGGGTCCACACCGGGCACATCGGCACTGACCTCATAGGCATCTTCACCTTCCTTGATATCGATCGGCGGCACCCAGTCGGATGCAGTGTCTGTGTAGCCTGCTGTGCTGCCGTGCAGAATTCGGTCCACTTCCCCCTGGAATTCCCGTAATGTTTCCCACGGGTCACGGTATATCCTTCTTGCAAGCATCTTGCACCTCCTGAAATAAAAATTTAAACGGTAGATGCTTATAGAAATGTGGGCTGAAAAGATTTTTTCAAGGCCGGGAGGTCATTTTTACTCGCTATCCTGGACCCACTCGAATTGTCCTGCCTCGCGGTTCTTTTGCACGGACTTCGGACTGAAAAGCTCTCCGTTCATGGCCAGGTACACACCATGAGGAAGGTGCTGGACCGCAGCAATGGCATAGCCGATATTGAAGATGGCATCGGTACTACGAAACCGTGCAGGCTGCATGGCCCCTGTCAGCACAATCGTCTTGTCAGGGATGCCCTGCAGGCAGCGTGCCGTATCCACCATGGTATCGGTGCCATGGGTAATCAGTATACGTGTACAGGGTTCGGCCTTGACGTGCTCAACGATCTGCTGCCGGTCTTCAGGACTGATCTCCAGGCTGTCCTTTTTAAGGATGGATTGCACCTCGAACGGAAACCTGGCCCGGGCCTCTTCGAGGATATCGTTCACTACGGGGTCGCCGATCTGGTATTCGCTCAGTGCATCAAAGTACACCTTGTCCAGCGTCCCCCCGGTACAGAAAATTTTTACCTGATGCCTTTCGGAGTGCGTCTCGTTTGTCATTGGATCTGTATGCTCACGGTTTATTCCACGTTCTGAACTTGTTCACGCATCTGCTCAATCAACACCTTCAAATCGACCGCGGCCTGGGTGGTTTCCACATCTGCAGATTTTGCCGCCAGGGTGTTCGCTTCACGATGAAATTCCTGCATCAGGAAATCCAGTCGTCGGCCGGTAGCTTCCTGACATGCAAATATGGATTCCATTTCATCCAAGTGGCTGTCCAAGCGGTCCAACTCTTCCATGATATCCATTTTCTGTGCGAGGTAGACGAGTTCCTGCTCGAAACGCGCCTGATCCACTCCATCCAGCAACTCTTCGATGCGTTGTTGCAGCTTTTCCCGGATTGAGGCCAATGCCTGAGGATGCTGGACCCGCACATCGCGGACAATCGATTGAACCTCAGCACACTTGTCCTGCAATATTTTTTCGATCCTTCGACCTTCTGCTGCACGCATGTCTACAAGCTGGCCAATGGCCTCCTCAAACAGGCTGAAACAGGCTACATGGAAACTTTCCTGGTCATCCTCAACGGCCTGAATCATACCGGGCCAGGCCAGGATGTCTGTCGCGGTGACCGGTGCAGAAATGGGTAGCTTTTCATTCACCTTGCGAATTTGCTGCACCAGACTGTCTAGCAGCGGCCGGTTCAATTCCAGTGCCGCGGTTTGCGACTCCGTCATTCGATAGCGAAATACACAGTCAATTTTCCCGCGTGCAAGCCGATTTTGAAGATGGCTGCGCAATCGCGCCTCCAGTCTGCGAACCTCCTCCGGCAGGCGGAAATTCACGTCCAGGTAACGGTGGTTGACCGAGCGCACCTCCCAGCACAGGCTTCCCTGCTGGGCTGTGTCCTCGACGCGCGCAAATCCTGTCATACTGCAGAGCATGAGATGGTTCCTTTTCTAGCCGTTCTGGTAAAGCCTGCGCCTTCGCAAGCAAACTTTTTCCGTATAATACGCCTCTTTGATCCCTCTCAGGTTGACTTATGAACCCTACAACCCGACCCAGCGGTCGCAGTCCCGGCCAACTGCGCGAGATTCGGTTCACACTCGACTATACCCGACATGCCGAAGGCTCCGTACTGGCGGAATTCGGAGACACCCGGGTGGTTTGTACCGCAACTACTACGGATCAAGTGCCGAAATTTCTCAAAGGCAAGTCCCAAGGCTGGATCACTGCCGAGTACGGCATGCTGCCACGCTCGACAAACGAGCGCATGCCCCGGGAGGCAGCGCGTGGCAGACAGGGAGGACGCACCCTGGAAATCCAGCGCCTGATTGGCCGTTCCCTGCGTGCTGGCGTGGACCTGCAAGGGCTGGACGGGTATGCCGTCACGGTCGACTGTGACGTGATCCAAGCCGATGGAGGGACACGTACGGTTTCGATCTCCGGCGGGTTTATTGCCTTGTACATGGCACTTATGCGACTGGTCGAGGCCGACAAGATCCCAGCAAATCCCGTGCAACATTTCGTGGCAGCAGTATCGGTCGGTATCTGCGATCACGTTCCGGTACTGGATCTCGATTATGTGGAAGACTGTACTGCGCATACCGACATGAACATTGTCATGACCGATGCACAATCGTTCATCGAAGTCCAGGGGACCGCCGAACAGCAGGCCTTCTCCCGTGAGGAGCTGGCAGCCCTGCTGGAGCTTGCCGACCAGGGCATCCAGGAGATTATCCAGTGCCAAAAGGACTGCCTGGGAATCTAAATGGCCGAAAAGATTGTTCTAGCCAGCAACAACGCCGCCAAGCTCAGGGAAATCCAGGCCGTGGTCGACAAGCAACGATACCGGTTCATCGCGCAATCCGAACTGCAGGTCGGAGAGGTTGCCGAAACCGGCACTACCTTCGTGGAAAATGCAATCATCAAGGCGCGGCATGCGGCATTGCAATGCGGGCTGGGCGCATTGGCGGATGACTCAGGCATCGAAGTGGATGCGCTGCGAGGTGCTCCTGGCATCTACAGCGCACGTTATGCAGGTGAACATGCCAGTGATGCGGCAAACAATGAAAAATTGCTTGCCGAGCTTCGGGGGGTGCCCGACCACGAACGCACTGCACGCTTCCGGTGCGTCATCGTGTACATGCGACATGCGCACGACCCCATGCCCATCCTCTGCCAAGGTACCTGGGAAGGCCGTATTCTGCACGAGACCGCAGGCTGCAACGGGTTCGGTTACGACCCCCTGTTTTATGTCCCGTCCCATGACTGCTCCTCTGCACAACTCGACCCCGCCGAGAAAAACCGCATCAGCCACCGGGCCCAGGCCCTGCAAAAACTGATGCACAGACTCAGCTGAAGCCGCGCAATTCGCGCCACCCGAATGCAGGCCGTCGAAATACCCCTGTCACTTTATGTCCACATCCCCTGGTGTGTCAGAAAGTGTCCGTACTGTGACTTTAACTCACACCAAAAACGATCTGCCCTGCCCGAAACCCGCTATGTCGATGCACTGATTGCGGACCTGAAAAAACAGGCGAATGCCGTGACCGGGCGAAGCATCGACAGTGTTTACATAGGCGGGGGCACGCCCAGCCTGTTCTCTGCTCACAGCATCGAACGGCTGCTGGATGCGGTCGCACATGAAACCGCCCTGGCACAAGATGCGGAAATTACGATCGAAGCCAACCCGGGCACCTTCGATCAGCAAAACTTTGCCGGCTTTCGAAGTGCTGGAGTCAATCGAATCTCGATTGGCGCACAGAGCTTTGACGATACCCTGCTGCGCGCACTTGGGCGCATCCACGACGCTGGCACTGCGAAACAGGCCGTGCTCGCAGCCAAGCAGGCACACTTTGAAAATATCAACATCGACCTGATGTACGCCCTGCCGGGGCAGACCCTGGAGCAGGCCCGGCGGGACGTCGAACAGGCCATCGCCCTGGCAGCTTCCCATATTTCCTATTACCAGCTGACACTCGAACCGCATACACACTTTTACCGTCACCCACCCACGCTCCCGGACGATGAGCTCGGCTGGGCCATCCATCAGCAGGGGGCAGACCTGCTGTCCCGGCAAGGCTGGCAACAGTACGAGATTTCCGCCTACGCAAAAGACCAGTTCAAATGCATCCACAACACGAATTACTGGCAGTTTGGAGACTACCTCGGCATCGGGGCCGGAGCGCACCAGAAGATCAGCTTTGACCAGACTGGCGTCTGGCGCAGCGAAAAACCCAAAAATCCGCTGCAATACATGGAACAGGCACTCAATAGCCCTTCTGCCGAACCCACGCGTCATCGCCTGAGTCACGATGAGCTGGTTTTCGAGTTTTTGTTGAATGCCCTGCGCATGAAATCGGGATTCACCCGGCAACTGTTCGAACGCAATACCGGCCTTTCCTTTACCTGGCTGTCAACGAAACTTCAGGCCCTGGTCCAGGAGGGGCTTGTGGTCCGCCTCGATGACGGCTTGCACTGCAGTGAAACCGGGTACCGCTACCTGGACGACCTCCTGATGCGCCTGCTTCCCGAAGCACCGGCAACACCCCTCGGCACCCAGTAGCCCGCGGGAGGACTGCGCAGGGCCTGCACCGGATCAGCGCGCAGCTCGCCTTCTGCCCGGATTCGGCCCGCCAGGCGGCTTCATTGGAACATCGCCTGAGGCCTGCTGACACCGGTCTCGAGGCGTCCCGGTGTGGAGAAATTGCCCTGAATCTGCCGTTTCGGGCATGGAGTTATGCACAACTGAAATAAAAAGCCGAACCAGGCGAGTTTTTGCATGACGGTGCCTGGCTCAAAACGACAAGCACGAAATATATCATTAATAATCAATTAATTAGAATATCGTACGTTATTTAAGCAGTCTAACAAATATGTCATATTTCTCGGGATTTGTAGCGATGTTTGAGAATTGTCCACAATCTTATCCACAAAATTTGTGGATTACGCCATAAACCTTCCCATGGACAATTAGTTAAGTAAAAATGGTTAAAAATACTTTAAAGGAATCGGCTAACTTAACCTCTCCGGGTCAAGCACTTGAGTTGATGGTTGGGGTTCAGTATGCTCCCTGCCACTTTGCAGGAGACGTCAAGATTATGAAAGCCAATATCCATCCCGATTATCAGGAAGTCGAGGTAATTTGCAACTGTGGGAACCGCTTTACCACGCGCTCGACCTACGGAGCCGAGTCCCTGCATATCGACGTATGCTCACAATGTCACCCTTTCTTCACAGGCAAGCAGAAGATCGTGGATACTGCCGGACAGGTGGACAAGTTCAGAAAGCGCTATGGCCAAAAAAGCTGATCCACCGCATCCTGCCAGCATCCAGCAATTTTTGAACACCTGAAGGCCCGCTCGAGCGGCCCTGACGTAGCTGCCAGCCTGTCGCCAGTCACCAAGAATGCCGCCGGCTTTGCGCTGGCCCGCTCAAGATGCGACACCAAATAAGTACTCCTGAATGCTGCCAGGCCCTGTTTGGTTGACGACCATTCCGGGAAAGCCCATGCTTCCAAGGATGAAATCTTTTGTCACGTGCTTGATCCTCTCAGGATGTCTGTTCTTTTCAGGATGCGCCACCAACCCGGTCACGGGCAAACAGGATCTGGTGCTGATGAGCGAAGATCAGGAGATCAGCCTGGGCCGGCAGGCACACCGGGAAATGATGCGGCAATACCGCCCATACAATGACCCTGAACTGCAAGACTATGTTGAAGGGATTGTTCGGGAACTGTCGCAACAAAGTCACCGCAAAGACCTAGTATTCCATGTAACGGTTCTGGACAGCCCACAGATCAATGCCTTCGCCTTGCCAGGAGGCTACATATACATCACACGCGGCATCATGGCCTACATGAATTCAGAAGCCGAGCTGGCAGGTGTGCTTGGTCATGAAATCGGTCATGTCACGGCTCGGCACGGAGTCCGCCAGCAAAGTGCCGGGAAATTGACCGATTTACTGGGTGCGGGCATCGAGGTTCTGACAGGAAGCCAAATTGCATCACAGGCTGCAGGGATCGGGAGTGTCGCACTGATCCGCGGTTACGGACGCAAGCACGAACTGGAAGCGGATCGCCTGGGTGCCGAGTATCTGGCCCGTACCGGCTATGACCCCGAGGAGATGATCAGCGTTCTGGGCATCCTTAAATCCCAGGAAGAGTTCGAAAGGAATCTGGCTGAACGAGAAGGACGCGAACCCAACGTTTATCACGGTATCTTTGCAACCCACCCGGATAACGACACGCGTCTTCATGAGGTGGTACAGGCAGCAGACAAATTCAAGTCAACAGTCGCCCGCAAGGTCAATCGCGAGAAATTTTTGCACTACATTGAGGGACTCACGGTCGGCCCTGCCGAAAGCGACGGTATATTGCGAGGCAAAAAGTTCTATCATGGTGATCTTGATCTCTTTATTGAGTTTCCCGAAGGCTGGAAAATAGAAAACCTGCCCAGTCGCCTGGTGGCAAGACCTGCAGACAGGGAGCTGCAGCTGGTAATCACTGCACAGGACCTGAACAGGTACCTGACCTCCAAGGAATTTCTGGCACGGCAAACCCGAGGGCGACTCCATCAGGGTCAAGACATACAGACTGCAGATTTCGCGGGATACACAGGGTATACCACCCTGAACATCAAGGGAGCGTCCAGGCCGGGACGTGTAGCAGCAGTGATCCAGGATACACGTGTCTACACGATTACGGCTGTCGGCAAAGACCAGGGTGCCTTGGACCGCCACGACAGTGCCGTGCTCAAGACGGTTCTGAGCATGCGAAACCTCAAGGGAGGTGAAAAAAAATTGGCTGAGTCCCAGCGCATCCGGCTGATTCGTGCAAAGTCAGGCGATACTTTCGCTTCCCTGGCAAAACAATCGACTCTTCCCAATCACCCCGTAGAACGGTTGCGTCTGATCAATGGCATGTATCCCAAGGGCGAGCCCAAACCCGGCCAATGGATCAAAATCGTCCAGTGAGTGTATTGTGCATGCCTGCCCTCCCTGCTGACTTCCCCCGGCCTTACCCATGACACCCGACAAGGTCTACCTCATCGATTCCAGTATCTACGTGTTTCGCGCTTGGTTTACCGTGCCGGATCATATCGTGAACCCAGACAATGAGCCTGTAAACGCCGTGTATGGTTTTGTCGACTTCGCACACCAGTTCCTGAAACAAACCCAAGCCAAGTACATTGCCTTTGCCTTTGACGACAGCCTCAGCACCTCCTTTCGCAACCAGCTATATCCTGAATACAAGGCCAACCGTGAACCTGCCCCCCAAGAACTCAAACGGCAGTTTGCCTACTGTCGGGAACTTTTACAGGCCTCGGGGTTGTTCGAGACTGCACAACCCCGGTATGAAGCGGATGACATCATAGGTACGCTGGCCAGACAAATGCGCAAGCGCGGTCATCCGATCACCATAGTGACCTCGGACAAGGATCTGGCACAGCTCATTTTTGAAAACGATATTCTATGGAATTTTGCCAAGGGCCAGCGGCATTCCATTCCCCAAATCAGAAAACAGTTTGGCGTCGACCCCAGTCAGATCGCCGACCAACTCGCCATCGCAGGTGACAAGACGGATAACATCGAGGGCGCGCCCGGCATTGGTATGGCTACTGCGGCCAAGCTGCTGAACCAGTTTCCCAGCCTCGAAGACTTGCTCCGCAACTGTGCAAAAATCAGTTCGATGAATATTCGTGGAGCCAAGCGTATCCAGGGTCTGATAGAGAATCACCAGGAGCACCTGTTGCTGTATAAAAAGCTGACAACGATTTATTGTGATATTGACTTCTCCGATGAGATCAACCTAGAAAGGAAACCTCCCGATTTCCCCGCCCTTGAAGTGCTGTTTGACAAATTCGGGTTCAGCAAATATCGGCGTGAGCGATGGTTGAGTGTCCTTGGCGCCTGAAACGGCAAGCTCATGTATCGACCCGAGGTTGCTGGAAGCGCAACTGAGCCACAAAATCGCGCGGCCCCTGCACATTGAAAAAATCACACCGGTTGCAGGCGGTGACATCAGCAAGACCTTCAAAGTCCAGTGCAGCCTCGAACCTTATTTTTTAAAACTTCATCGTCAAGGCATGTATCCCATGCTGCAAAGCGAAGCACGAAATCTGGAGGCTCTGGCCAAGACAGGGGCCTTGCGTATTCCGTTGCCTATGGCACACGGACAGATCGGCGCTCGCTGTTATCTGTTACTGGAATTCCTGGAGCTTCACCGAAGTGGGCCCGGTGCAGCCCTGGGCAGGCAGCTTGCCCGCTTGCATCAACACACAGAAGACTACTGTGGCTGGTTCGAGGACAACTGGATCGGCACGACTTCTCAGCCGAACACGAAGTGCACGGACTGGGTTTCATTCTGGCGCCACCAACGACTTGCACACCAGCTGAAGCTGGCGAAGCACAACGGTGCCCCGCACGCATTGCTTGAACATGGCGAACATTTACTGTGTGACATGGACGGGTTGTTTGTGAATTACTCACCCGAATTCAGCCTGCTGCATGGTGATCTTTGGTCAGGAAATTTTGCCTTCGATGCAAAGGCGAGGCCGGTAGTTTATGACCCGGCATGCTACTACGGAGACCGGGAAACCGATCTCGCCATGACTGAGCTATTTGGTGGCTTCAGCCAAGAATTTTACGGCGCCTACATGGAGGCATATCCGCTGGATGCGGGCTACCGTGTACGCAAGGATTTCTACAATCTTTATCACGTCTTAAACCATTTCAACCTGTTTGGTGGCGGTTATGCCAGCCAGGCCGAGCAAACTTGCCTGAAGGTACTCAGCGAGCTCAAGTAGCCAGTTGTCAGAACCTCCCCGTTATTGTTTTGCGCCCAGCTGCAATGCGCGCTGGCGAACGGTTTCCCGTTCTTCGGGCGATCGGGGTCTCTGGGTGCATTCCGGCCAACCCTGGATATGCCGGGAGATGATCTGCATCAAGGCCTGGATGTGTGCGTGTGTGTCATTCAGGGCTGGAATGTAGTTGAAAGACTTTCCTCCACTGCTCAGGAATATTTCATGGTTCTGCATATCGATTTCTTCCAGAGTCTCGATGCAGTCGGCTGAAAATCCGGGACAAAATACATCGACCGACTCGATCCCTTCAGAAGGCAGTTTTTTCAGGGTTTTGTCGGTATAGGGCTGCAGCCATTCTGTCATACCGAACCGCGATTGAAATGTAAGCACCCAGTCGCTGTTGCTCAAGCCCAGCTGTTCTGCAATCAATCGCGCCGTTTGATGGCACTCACAGTGATAGGGGTCTCCCTGCAGGAGACTGCGCTTTGGCAGTCCGTGAAAAGAAAACAGCAACTTTTGGCTGCGCGGGTGCTGCTCCCAATACGAACTGATCCGTTCTGCACAAGCACGGATATATTCGGGTTCGGCACCATAACTGTTGATCATGCGCACTTCCGGAATCCACCTCAACCGCTCAAACTGTTTCGCCAGCTCGTCAAATGTAGAGGCTGCGGTACTGGCGGAATACTGCGGATACATTGGAAATACCAGTATGCGGCGAGCATTATTCTCCTGCAGAACTTGTAAGGCTGATGTCATCGAAGGCTGGCCATAACGCATGGCGAGGACCACCTTTACCCTGCCGGCACATGACTCCTGCAAAGCCGCCTGCAATGCAGCTTCTTGCTTTTTGCCGATGACCAACAGTGGCGAGCCTTCTTCAGTCCAGATTTTGATATAGGACTCGACTTTTTTTCGCGGCCTCAGCTGTAATACTAGCGTATGCAGAATCAACCACCACAGGATTCTGGGCATTTCAACAACCCTTGGATCCCATAAAAATTCTGCGAGAAATTTCCTGATCGCACGGACCGTGGGCGCATCCGGCGTACCCAGGTTGACTATCAGTACACCAAGGCAGGTGTCGTCCCCGTGGACATAATCCTTTTTGCCTTTGTATTTCGACATCAATGTGAACTGCTTAACTTCAGCTGCAGTGAATCCCGGTCGTACCGCAGGGAAGAATGTGGCCCATCGACCAGAACAGCCGACACAATTTTTGTTCTTCCCAGGTTGCTGCCAATTATGCCAGTTTGTTGAAACGCTTATGCAAAGGGCTGGTGCGAGGAAAATGCGCCAGCAAGAATTTCATCTGGTCAGCGAGTACACGGTGTCCCTGCAAAAAAATGTACTCCGCATGGGTGGGAGTGAAGGGAATTGCAAGTAACTGCATGTTGGCTTGCTCGGGGGTTTGCCCTGCTTTGTGATTATTGCAGCGTTTGCAGGCCGTGACGACATTGTTCCAGTCATCGTAACCACCTTGGCTCAGGGGGCGCACATGATCTCTTGACAAGTCACGTCGGGTAAATTGTTGTCCACAATACATGCACATATTGGCATCTCGTTTGAACAACGCGCGATTATTCAGGGGAGGGATGTAGCTGTCACGCAAGGAGCGGTTGCTGCCCTGTGTGGCGATGATGGAATGGACCTCGATTTGACTGCGAAGTCCACTGCGCGCATTGATGCCGCCACGCACCACATACAGGCGTTCTCCACATGTATAGGCGACCTGTTCAATATGGTACAGGCGTACTGCATCTTGATAATTCACCCATTCCATGGGCATGCCTGAAACATCCGTGCGCAGTATTTGTAGGTTGAAGTTGTTCACTGGTTTACCGGAGCCACTTTCAACGTGCTCGGAACACACCTTGCCGCACGTGTAAAATTAGAGCATGTGAATACTACACTATTTCTACACCTGCAATGACCTCCCATCCTCCCGACATGCCAACAACGCCGGTGCGCACATGTGCTATGAAAGGGATATCCTTCAATATTGATGTGGTTTATTCACATTTGGTGCTAAGCATGCCGCGTTCACTGACCGGATTGCTGGAATCTTTGTATCCGTGCAGATCATTGATTTTAAAGGATTCATTTGATGATTTTCGAGAATTCCAGCCTATCCAAGGGAAGCTGGTGCGGCATGGGCGCTCTATACCCTCTTTTATCCACAGAATTATCCACAGCACTCCGGATCAGGCAAAGAAGCCTTGATACGCACCGGCCTAGGCTCAAACAGTCGCTGTAGTGCCTTGGTAGACTATAGCTTCATCATGCCTACACCTCCCGTTTTAAAAATTGCACTGCCTGTGCCACTGTACCAATACTTCGAGTACAGACCTCCTCAAGGTGTTGCCTTCAACCGCATCCAGACGGGTGTGCGTGTCCGCGTACCATTCGGCCGGCGAATACTCACAGGCATCGTGGTGGAGAAGTGTTCCCATTCTTCACTTGCATCTGATCAGCTCAGGACAGTTCTGGAAATTCTGGATGCTGAGCCTGTGTTTGATCCCGTGTTGAAAAAATTGCTGTTCTGGGTTGCACGGTATTATCAGCAGCCACCAGGTGAAGTGCTAAATGCTGCCCTCCCCAAGGTATTGCGCAAACAGAGACAAATCAGCACGGACTCCAATGCCGTCTACCGGGCCTGCACTAGAAAAGCCATCGACCAACTGTTGCACAGGGCGCCAAAGCAACGGCAAGTGTTTGAGCTCATCAGGGCTCACCCAGCAGGCCTCACAGCAGATGAAATAGCTGCAAAGATCAGTCACTGGCGCCCGTTTGCTCGTGCCTTGATTGCCAAAAAGCTTGTTCAGAAGATCACGAATAGCGACATCTCGGCCAAACCCCCTCGTGCTGTAGCAGAATCCCTCACCCTCAACCAGGAACAACGTCATGCCTATGAGCAGATCCACCGAAAAATTCATCAATTCGGTGTTCACCTGCTTGCAGGTGTGACCGGTAGCGGCAAGACCGAGGTGTATCTCGCGCTGGCGCAGGATGTTATCGGGCGTGGCAAGCAGGTGCTGGTGCTAGTCCCTGAGATCGGGCTGACACCACAGCTGGTACAGAGAATCGAAACCAGGCTGAATGTACCGGTCGCACTGATGCACTCTGACTTGAGTGCGGGTGAAGGAGCCCAGACATGGCTGCAGGCCGGCACGGGCCAGGTGAGCATCGTGGTGGGCACCCGGTCCGCCATCTTCTTACCTTTCTGGAATCTTGGCCTGATCGTAGTCGATGAGGAGCACGACCTGTCCTTCAAACAACAGGAAGGCATTCTATACAGCGCGCGTGATGTTGCGGTCTATCGGGCGAAACAACTCTCCATCCCCATCGTTCTAGGCAGTGCAACACCTTCTTTGGAAAGCCAGCACAATGTCCGTCTGGGTCATTATCGAAATGTCACTTTGAGCAAACGCGCAAAACTGGCCAAGATCCCCCAGGTAAAGCTGATCGACCTGCGCTCCAAGCAAGCCAAGGACGGGCTGTCGAATGAATTGTTGCAGGCCATCGAGGCCGAACTCAAACAAAATCACCAGATCCTGCTTTTTTTGAACCGGCGCGGTTTCGCTCCTGTTCTGCTCTGCCATGACTGTGCCTGGACTGCCGAATGTGCGCGCTGCGACTCACACATGGTTTTTTACAAGGAACAGAACATCGTCAAGTGTCATCACTGCCTGAGACAAGAAAAAGCACCGGCCACATGTCCGCAATGCGGTTCTGAAAATCTGATGTTTTTAGGCGAGGGGACACAACGAATCGAAAGCTGTCTCAAGAAAATTTTCCCCGACATCGCCATGATTCGCATCGACCGCGACAGCACACGCAAAAAACACACCCTGCAGGAGAAACTGGAAGAGGTCCGCCAGGGAAAGTATCAAATCATCATAGGCACGCAGATGCTCGCCAAGGGACATGACTTTCCCAATGTAACTTTGGTAGGCATCCTGAATGTTGACCACGGATTATTAAGCAGCGACTTCCGCGCCTCAGAACGCTTGGCACAATTGGTCGTACAGGTGTCAGGCAGGGCAGGACGCTCTGAAAATAAAGGCAGGGTGCTGCTGCAGACCCATCAGCCCGAGCATCCCTTGCTCAACCGCTTACTGAAGCATGGCTATCAGGATTTTTCCCAAGAAGTCCTTCGGCAACGTGAACGTTGTTCACTGCCGCCCTTTTCCTTCATGTTGCTAGTGCGCGCCCGCGCACATCAACAGAATTTAACTTACCAATTCTTGCGGGAAATCAAATCTTTGATGCTGCCCTCGGCTTCATCAGGTCTGAACCTGTTTGGACCTATTCCTGCCAGCCTGGAACGCAAGGCCGGAATGTACCAGAGTCAGTTGGTGGTGATTTCAACGAGTAGGGCGGTAATACAGGCGCACCTGCCCGATTGGGCCACAGTGATGCAGCAACATCCGCTTTCAAAACGTGTGCGCTGGAGCATCGAGGTGGACCCGCTGGAAACCGGTTGACCAGCAACTTCGCCGACGACATGATTTCGTCGTGCTTCGATCTGCACCAGCATTCTCTACCGTTTGACATCCTGGTTTGATGTGCAGCCAAAGTCAAAAATTTGCCAAGCATCTACCCTGTCAAATTCACGTACAGGATAGTTGCATTTGGGTACAATGCAGCCTGCCCTACAGGATTATCCTTTCTTCATGCAAGCACAAATCTCGAAACTGCTAGCTGCTGCGGTATCCAGTCTGCAGGAAACAGGAGATTTGCCCGCAGACACGAACACTGAAGTTCAGGTGACTCGCAGCAAAGACAGCACACATGGCGATTTTGCGTCCAACCTAGCACTCCAGCTGTCCAAAATTGCCGAGGTGCCGCCACGTACACTGGCTGAAAAAATAGCAGAACACATCCCGCAGGACTCCGGCATCGCGAAAGTTGAGATTGCAGGTCCCGGATTTATAAATTTTTATTTACGCACAGCCCATGAGGCAGAAATACTGCGTCAAATCCTTCAGGGCAAGGAGTGTTTTGGACACAGCAAAATACACACGGGCAGAAAGATACTGATCGAGTTTGTCTCGGCCAACCCTACCGGACCTCTACATGTAGGACACGGACGAGGAGCCGCTTATGGAGCCTCCATTGCCCACCTCCTTGAGGCCGCAGGCCACGAGGTACAGCGCGAATACTACATAAATGATACCGGTCGCCAGATGGATATTCTGGCTGTTTCCGTGTGGCTCAGGTACTTGGAGCTTTGTGGACAGACCCTGCACTTTCCTGTCAATGCCTACCAGGGCGACTATATATGGGATATTGCGGCATCCGTACACCGTGAGCATAAGCATGATTTCTTTCATCCTGCAGAGGTCTTGGACCTGCCGTCTGACGAACACGCCGTTGAAGAAGCGGATGCGGAGAGTCGCATCGATGCAGTCATCGACAAGGCAAAAAAACTGCTTGCAGAAGACGGCTACAACATATTGCTTGGCTATGCACTCGATACGCTGACACGTGATATCCGAAACGATCTAGACTTGTTCGCTGTCACCTTCGATCAGTGGTATTCAGAGCAATCATTGGGTCAGGCGAGAATACAGGATGTCCTCAACACTTTGACAGAGAACGGGCACACCTACCAAAAGGATGGCGCTTTGCTGTTCAGAAGCACGGCATTCGGTGATGAGAAAGACCGCGTGCTGATACGGAAAAACGGCAAGGCAACTTATTTTGCCTCTGACATTGCGTATCACTTGGACAAGTATGACCGCAACTTTGATCAACTGATCAACATATGGGGCGCAGACCACCATGGCTATATAGCACGAATGCAGGCCGCCATGCAGGCACTTGGCAAAGACACCGGCTGTTTACAGATCCTGCTCGTACAGTTTGCCAATCTTTATAAGAATGGTGAAAGGCTTCCCATGTCCACGCGCTCCGGAGAATTCGTGACCCTGCGTCAATTGCGCAAGCAGATCGGCAAGGATGCCGCACGGTTTTTCTATGTCATGCGAAGATGCGAACAACACCTGGAATTCGACCTGGACCTGGCGACCTCAAAAACCCAAGATAATCCGGTCTATTACGTGCAGTATGCGCACGCAAGAATTTGCAGCATATTGAAACAAAGCACTTCTCCTTTGCAGGATGAAATTTTGGCAGACATCGATGACCGGCCGCTGGTATCGATACAGGAGAAAAACCTGGTAAAACAACTGGCGCAATTCCCGGAAAGTGTACGGGCAGCAGCAGACCAGCTGGCGCCGCACATTATCGTCAATTATTTACGCGAACTTGCAAGTTCCTTTCATCGTTTTTATAACGCGCATCAGGTTCTTGTGCCTGAAACTGAAATGCGGAATGCACGTCTTAAGCTGATCCGGGCCACGCAAATTGTGCTGGGCAACGGCCTGAAACTGCTTGATGTAAGTGCACCTGAACAAATGTAGAGGTGACTGTGCCTGTTAGAAAGAAAAAAAGATCAACCCGATCATCAAACACCGTACCGGCCTGGGCCTGGCTGGCACTTGGTATCGTGACAGGTATCGGGATTGCCATGCTGATAGACATCGACGGCTGGTATGTGGATAAGACCCAGACTCCGTCAGTTGCGCAAGAAGCGGAAAAAACTGCAGAACCGCCGATAAAACGGAGCTTTGACTTCTATACACTGCTGCCTGAATTGGAAATTGTAATCCCACAAGAAGAAACAGACTTGCCCGACAAACAACCTGCCCAACAAACTATGCCTCCAACACACAAGGGTGGTTACTTGCTGCAGGCAGGTTCGTTCAAGAGTCATGAAGATGCAGACAGCCTGAAGGCACGACTTGCATTGCTGGGCATTGAGGCCAACGTTCAATCTGTGGATGTAAACAATATCCAGTGGCACCGGGTGCGAGTTGGTCCCTCAAACGACAGGCAGGCGCTGGAACAAATCAGGGTACGTCTGCGCACCCATCAGATCGATACAATTTTGATGCAGGCAAAACAATAGACTGCCAAGGGATGCCCTATCGTTGTTTTTCCATGGAGTTGTACATAGCTTCTATGTCTTCTGCAAACAACTTCATTAACAGCTTTCTTCTGGTTTTAAGGGTCGGGGTAAGCAAGTTGTTCTCGATGGTCCAAGCTTCCAGATAGATACTCACCCTGCGTACCTGGGCATATCCGGGAAATTCTTTCAAACAATCGCCCAAACGCCGCAACACATATTTGTGTACAGAAGCATCCTGCAGATTTTCCTGTATGCCGCTGTCAAGCTGCATGGATTCGGCTAGGGAATTCCATTCTGCCTCGTTCAGCACCAGCAATGCACACAGAAAAGGCTGTCCTTCACCCAGTATCATGGCCTGGTCAAACAAAGGGTCGGCACAAATCGCAGTTTCCATGTCCTGGGGAGGCACTTTCTCGGCATTTGCCAAGACGATGATATCCTTGATCCTGCCCGTAATATGCAGATAGCCCTCATCTGTAATACGCACAATATCACCGGTGTGTAACCAGCCTTCGGCATCAATCATCTGCTGGGTTGCCTGCGGGTTGTCATAGTATCCAAGCATCACGCAGTCGCTTCGCGTACATAGCTCACCTTCTGCCGTAAGTTTCACATCAATACCGGGCAAGGCCTTGCCGACACTGAAAGGGTCGTTGGCACCGGGCCGCCCTACACTGATCACCGGGCTGCTTTCTGTCATCCCATAGCCTTGATAAACCGGAATTCCGAAACTGACAAAAAACTTCGTGATTGTTTTATCGAGTGCAGCGCCACCGACAATGGCATAGCGCAACCTGCCGCCCAGCCTTTGCTTGATCTTTGCAGCTACCAGGCGATCCATCAATGGCCACAAAAGCAGGCTCCAATGCCGCCCAGCCTTGCCTAATCTGAACTGGAGGTATCGCCAGCCGATTTGCTGTGTCCATGCAAACATTTTTTTCCCTAGATAAGACATCTGTGCCACTTGGCTCAAAATCTTTGTAAAAACGATCTCGTAAATTCGTGGCACCGACACAAACACGGTTGGGCGAACCTCCTGCAAATCTTCCCCCAACTGCGGTATTGATCGAGCAAAAAACACTCTCGAGTTGGCCATCATGGGCATGAAACATCCTGCTGTACGTTCCATGGCATGCGATAACGGAAGAAAGGATAGAAATACGTCTTTTTCAAAAATGTCAGAGCACTGCAAAGCTGCAAAGGCATTGGAAAGAATATTCCGGTGGCTCAGCATCACTCCTTTGGGACGTCCCGTTGTACCGGATGTGTAGATAATCGTGGCGAGGTGACTGCCATCCAAGGGCGCTAGCTGGTATTTGGCATGAATGTCTCGATCAATCCAGTCCTGTATATGCACCAAACAGGGCTCGTGATCAGATACGTTCGTGATCGGAGCAACACTGATTACGCACTGCAATGCCTTTCGGATACTTTCAATTTTCGACAGTTGCCGCCACTGGCGCTGATTTTGAACAAGCATCACCTTGATGCCGGCGTTTTGAACAATGTAGGCCACATTTTCTGCCCGGTCATTTGTGTACAGAGGCACTGTGACCAGGCCAAGACCGAGTGCAGCCACATCAAACATGATCCATTCCGGACAATTGCGCAACATGATAGCTACACGATCACCCTTGATGACCGCTTTGCTTTGCAGCCCTGCCTGTATCCTGGCTGCACACTGTTCCACCTGCGACCAGGTCAAACTTTCCCAAGTGTCATTCTCGTTATCAAAAAAGCCATAGGCCTGTGCATCGGGAGAACGCATCACACGTTCATGGAACAAGCCTGGCAGGGTCTGTGCAGCTTCAGGAGTGATGTAGTCAGTGTCATTCATGGAAGCATTCCGGTGC
Organism: Gammaproteobacteria bacterium; assembly: GCA_965220895.1. Taxonomy (GTDB): domain Bacteria; phylum Pseudomonadota; class Gammaproteobacteria; order UBA4575; family UBA4575; genus WTFY01. The sequence continues at coordinate 1,239,080 of OZ244850.1, read as the reverse complement.
CTGCTTGTATGGGGATAGCGACGTTGTAATTACTTTTCCTTATGACAACCATCTTACACCTCATAAACTCTATGCGCTGCAGTGTGCTGGCTTGATTTACCCCCCGCACCTCTTTATATATAGGCCAACAGGTATTTGTAGTATTAGCATGCTAGACACATCACTTGAAGCCGCCGTGCCCCTGCAGGACATCCCTGAAACAGCAGCTGTCCAGGCAAGCTTGCCGGTGTATTCGGCCAAGCAGAGAAAAGAAAAAATCGATCGCATAAAATTCCTGCTCAAGAAAGAAAACGCGGTCCTGATTGCACATTATTACACCCATGAAACCCTGCAAAGAATTGCAGAAGAGACGGGAGGCTACGTTTCTGACTCATTGGAAATGGCACGATTTGGCAGCCGCCACAGTGCCACCACGTTAATCGTGGCAGGAGTCCGCTTCATGGGCGAAACTGCAAAAATCCTCAATCCCGAGAAACGGGTTTTGATGCCCACTCTGCAGGCGACCTGCTCACTTGATCTTGGTTGCCCCGCCAAGGAATTCAGTGCTTTTTGCGACCAGCACCCGGACCACGAAGTCGTCGTATATGCCAACACAAGTGCCGAGGTCAAGGCGCGAGCAGACTGGGTCGTCACCTCAAGCATTGCACTCAAAGTTGTTTCGCACCTGATGGATCAGGACAAAAGAATCCTCTGGGCACCGGACCGACATCTGGGTCGCTATATTGAAAAAGTTACAGGCGCTGACATGATCTCATGGCAGGGGGCCTGTGTCGTGCATGAAGAGTTCAAGGCACGTGCTCTAGGGGGTCTGATTGCAAAGCACCCGGATGCGGGGATTCTGGTGCATCCAGAGTCTCCGGAAGCTGTCATTGAGGCAGCCGATGTTGTTGGTTCGACCACGGCCCTCATCCGGGCAGCCCAAGAGCTGCCTCACCGGTCATTCATCGTAGCCACAGACAATCGCATTTTTTACAAGATGAAGAAGGCTGCGCCTGACAAGATTTTCATCGAGGCCCCTACGGCAGGAGAAGGAGCCACCTGCAAAAGCTGTGCACATTGTCCATGGATGGCCATGAACGGACTACATAATCTTGAGGCAGTACTGGAGTCAGGCGAAAACGAGATTCACGTGGCGGAAGAAATACGCGGGAAAGCATACCGTTCTACCCACCGGATGCTCGATTTTGTTGCCAATTGAAATTCAGCTAAAACATCCGTCTGAATGACACCGGCGTACAGTCACCGCTTTCTGGTCTATGCAGGATTTCTCGCATGAAGGTGGTTGCCATACCGAAAGACATACGCAGCCGTTTGGATCAGGTTCGTTTGGGGTCTTGGGGCGGGAATTGCAGGTAGTATCCGTGCTCATGCAGGTCAGCCATCACCTGCTTGGCATCAGCCTGTGCCAGCATGCGATCCGGCGTCAGCTCGAATTCCAGTACAAAACCAGGCTCGCCGAAAAGATTCAGAAGCCCATCCGGTAGAAGACTGAAGTGGTCTTTCTCACCCAAGTAAAGAAATGTATCTTCTTTTTTCAAGCTTTTATAAACATAGCACTTCATGATCCAGAATGCCTGTATTCATCTGAAGACGATGTCAGATAGCAATTGGCCTGCAGCGCAGTCTCGAGCGTATGCAACGCCTGTTTGGCAAGCGGTTTGGGTACGTTCATTTCAGTCAGTCGTGTATGCCAGGTCTTGCGAATTTCTGCAGCATCAATGTGAACATAGGACAATACCTTTTCAGCGGTATCACCTTGCTGCTGCTCAGCGACCTGGTAGCCTCCATCAGCATTCACCTTGATATTTACTGCAGGGGTGTCTCCAAACAAATTGTGCAAATCTCCTAAAATTTCCTGATATGCACCCACCAGAAATATGCCGATCAGGTAGTCCTGTCCCGGGATAAGTGCATGCAGGGAAAGGTAAGACTGAATCGAATCTGCTTCGATGTAACGGTCAATCTGGCCATCCGAATCACAGGTAAGGTCATGCAGTCGTACCTGCCGGGTTGGACTTTCATCCAACCGATGCAATGGCAAAACCGGGAAGAGCTGGCTCAAACCCCAGATATCCGGGGTTGACCGGAACAAGGAAAAGTTACAGAAATACTTGTCAACCAGATTTTCCTCAAGATCATGCCTGCTGTTTACATCGAGACATTCTTTGTACTCCGACAGATGCCGATAGGCCTCCTGTATGATTTTCTCGGCGTAGGCCTTACGACTTAATGAAAGGTCTCCTCGAGAAAAAGCCTGATCAATCTGTTTTGCAGCTTGTACCAAACTGGCGTAGGTATGCGAATAATCGGTTTGGCTATCGGGCTTTTCGAAATTGGATCGGATACGTCGACACAAGTCAGCCAGCTCCTTGAGTTTTCCATCTTCAGTCTCCGAATCCTTGTTAAAAACCGAACATGCCTGAGTGACGTTCTCCCTCCAGTACTCAGCATCAATCATGTTGGTGACCAATACAGCATGATGTGCTGTCATGGCACGCCCACTTTCGGTGAAAATAGCAGGTTCTGGTACCTTGCTTTCAAAGCATGCGGCGTGGACTGCACGGACGATGGTGTCAGCATATTCGTCTACGCTGTACTCTCTTGAAAAATATGAATTCGAACGGCTGCCCTCATAATCGACGGCCAGCCCGCCACCCACGTTTAACTGGTCAAGATGTACCCCCAGCCTGTGGAGTTGCACAAAATAACTCATCCCTTCTGCAACGCCTTCACGGATATGCTTCAGGGAAGGGATCTGAGACCCCATGTGAAAATGCAGCATACGCATCCATCCAAGTGCCTCGTTTTTCTTCAGTTCCTGGAGCAACTGCATAACCTGACCTGCGGTCAGACCAAACTTTGAGCGCTTTCCCCCTGTGTTTTGCCATTTTCCATCTGCAACGGCTGACAGGCGAACCCGCATCCCGAGAGCCGGTTGAACATTGACTTTCGCTGATAGTTTCAACACATGCTGGAATTCACCCAGGCTCTCCAGGACAATGATGACTTCATGGCCCAGCAGGCATCCGGTCAGTGCCAGTCGTATATAAGCTTCATCCTTATAGCCATTACAGATAATTGTCTGCGTACGCGTGACTCCCAGACAAGCTATCAACTCTGCCTTGCTACCCACTTCAAAAGCGACCGGGTGCTGATTTTGCTGGCTAAAATATTGAATGACGGATGCCTGTTGGTTTACCTTGATCGGGTAAGCGGCAACATAGTCACCGGCGTACCTACAGGAAGTCATGGCTTTTTTGAATGCACAATACAACCTGTCTAACATGTGCTGCAGGATGTGCGGGAAACGCAGCAGAACGGGAAATTCCATCCCCCTTTTTCTGAGGTCTTTGCTCAGCGCATACAGGTCGAGTTCACGGTCGCCCGCTTTGGCGCTGACTCGGCCCGTATCATTGATGTCAAAAAATCCCATTCCCCAGATGGGGATCCTGTAATGAACCTTGGCATCGGCTACGTTCCAATGTTTACGGATATCCACAGCAATAACGCATAATCTGTCTGTTTGCTAACTGAAGCCGCCCGTTTTACCGTATCTGAAACTTTTCCTTCTAATTTACATACTCACGTGCTGGACAAGAGGAAAAAATGGCTCACTGAGGCCTGCACGGAATGCGGCACGGCGCTTTCATTCGAGATCAAGGAGAGACTTCACCAAGAACGGACTCCTTTTCAGAAAATAGAAATCTATTCCACCAAAAGCTTCGGCATGCTGATGGTGATAGACGGATTTGTCATGCTAACGGAACGTGACAACTTTATATACCATGAAATGCTGACTCATCCGGTCTTGTTCAGCCATCCAGACCCAGCAAGCGTGGTCATTGCAGGAGGGGGAGACTGCGGCAGCCTGCGCGAAGTGGCAAAGCATTCTTGTGTACAGGAAATTTTTCAGGTTGAAATTGATGAGCGGGTTACCCAGTTGTCGAAGAAATATTTTCCTGCCTTGTGCGAGGCCAATAACGATCCCCGTATCGAGTTCATTTTCGAGGATGCGATCAAGTGGTTCCAAACGAGGAAGTCCAGTTCAGTGGACATCATTATCGTGGACAGTACAGACCCCGTAGGCCCTGCAGAAGGCCTCTACTCGACAGCCTTTTATAAGGACTGCTTGCGCACACTCAAGCCCAGGGGCTTACTCGTTCAGCAAAGCGAATCTCCTATGGTCCATCTCGAGAGTATTATTCAACCGATGCATGACTCGATGCAGGCTGCCGGATTTTCAAGTATTGACTTGATCTATTTCCCCCAACCCTGCTACCCGACAGGCTGGTGGAGCGCTACCCTGGCGGGCAAATCTGAGCCGCTATCCTTTGTCCGCGAGAAATCTGCCAGGCAATTAAAGATTCAAACCCGGTATTACAACCACGCAGTGCACTTGGCCTGCTTTGCAACACCGCAGTTCATGGGCAAGGGATAAGGGGCGCAGATAAAAAAAGCGCCCCCTAAAAGGAGGCGCTTTGACCTACAAGACTTCCCGAGGCCTATTCGATCACAAACTCTGGGTAGGCCTCCATGCCACACTCGGATATGTCGGCCCCCTGCATCTCTTCTTCTTCACTGATGCGAAGCCCCATGATTGCTTTGATCACGCTCCAGATGACCAGGCTGGCCAGAAACACCCAGACGAATATCGTGGCCGCACCGAGCAACTGACCGCTGAGTGTCACGTCGGGATTAGTAAGCGGCACGGCCAGCAGCCCCCACAGTCCAACAGTTCCGTGCACGGAAATTGCCCCTACCGGGTCATCTATTCTGAGTTTATCCAGCAGCACAATCGACAGCACGACAAGGACCCCGCCAGCTGCACCGATCAGAGTAGCGATCAGGGCTGAAGGAGTAGAAGGTTCAGCCGTAATAGCCACCAGGCCGGCCAGTGCGCCGTTCAGGGCCATGGTCAGGTCCGCCTTGCCAAACCAGAGACGTGCAGTGACCAAAGCTGCCATCAGCCCGCCTGCAGCCGCGGTATTGGTGTTCAGGAACACCATGGCCACGGCATTGGCGCTGGCAGCATCTCCGAGCTTCAGCACTGACCCGCCGTTGAAGCCGAACCATCCCATCCACAGAATAAATGTCCCCAGCGTGGCAAGCGGCAGGTTGGCCCCAGGAATAGCGACTACCTTTCCATCTGGCCCATATTTGCCCTGGCGTGCTCCGAGCAACATGACCCCGGCCAATGCAGCCGTTGCGCCTGCCATATGGACGATACCCGACCCTGCAAAATCGGAGAATCCTGCATCGCCAAGATTGAACCAGCCGAACACATCTTTCCCGTTCCAGGTCCAACTGCCTTCCAGCGGGTAGATGAGCCCTGTGAATACCACGACAAACAGAAGAAATGACCACATTTTCATCCGCTCAGCTACCGCGCCCGATACGATCGACATGGATGTTGCAACAAATACGACCTGGAAAAAGAAGTCCGATGCATCCGAATATACAGAATCACCGTGGAAGCCATTCTCAGCAGAGGCTGCCAAAACATCATCTACCAGGCTTTCGCCCCCTGCAATTCCAGACAAAAACAGCGTGCCGTCATACATGATCATGTACCCGCAAATCATGTACATGATGCAGGCAATCGAATACAGCGTGACATTTTTGGTCAGAATCTCAGCCGTGTTTTTGCTCCGTACAAGTCCTGATTCGAGCATGGAAAAGCCGGCAGCCATCCACATCACTAATGCGCCACACACCAAAAAGTAAAAGGTGTCAATCGCGTATTGCAATTCAAAGATTTGATCAACCACAACTCCCTCCTAAGGAATGTATTTTTCGTTACAGAGCGTCCGGACCCGTCTCGCCCGTACGTATGCGCACGACTTGTTCGAGCGGGGTGACAAAAATCTTGCCATCGCCGATTTTTCCCGTGCTCGCAGCTTTGCTGATTGCCTCGACCACCGAATCCAGCAAATTGCTGTCAACGGCGATCTCCAGCATCACCTTGGGCAAGAAATCAACAACGTACTCCGCGCCCCGGTATAGCTCCGTGTGCCCTTTTTGCCGACCGAAGCCTTTAACCTCGACCACGGTGACACCCGTGACGCCAATTTCCGACAAAGCTTCGCGTACATAATCAAGCTTAAAAGGCTTAACAATTGCGGTAACAAGCTTCATAGTGATTACTCCTGATTGTGCGTTGGTCTAAGAGATTCAAATTCGAACTGGATACCCTGGCAGAAACGTTGTTGATCCGTTGCCACTTATCCCGCTACATAAGGTCAAAGCTGTGGTGAATGCTGATGTAGGCTTCAGTTTCGTCATCATCCTCCTCATCCTGCAGAATATCGGCATCCGTATGTACAACTGCGGCTGTCACTTCAAAACCCGAAACCTCGAGCGAATAACCGAATTCCAGGTAATCTCCCAGCATTTCGTCTGCGTCATCGGTAAAGTCTCCGTAGGTCAGGTACGCGCCCCCATAGCCCAGGGTCGCTGCAAAAAAGCCGTACTCGTCGCCTTTTTCAACTTCCTGACCACCCACGAGTTCTGTGAACACCCCGTTGTACTCGCCGTCTGTGTACTCCAGGTCCAGAGACAAATTGTCACTGGCCCAGCCGGCATACAGGTTGACTTCGTTGTATTCGTCGTCGAAGTCGTCAGAGTACTGGTAACTGGTAAACCCGGCGCCCAGATACAGCCCGCTGGGCAACTCCATGACATACCCAGTATAGAAATCCTGCTCGATCCCTTCACCTACATCCGCGATCCAGGTGCCCAGATAAAAACCACCGGCTTCCAAATCGATGCCCCCATTTGCAACGCCGGAATCTTGAGGAATACCCCGGAAAATATAGTCCGACAGGATTCCAGCATTGCCTGACACACTCATCTCAGCACCAGCTGAAAACGGGATCACCGGACTGACCAGAACGGCCAGTATCATCACTTTGTAAATCGTTTTGCTCATCGACTTCCTCCCCATATCTATGAATTCTTTATAGGGAATAAGCACACACCGTGCCAACATTCCCTTGCTTTATAAAACAAAGAGTTACGGGAGCCACATGGATGCCGGTCGCATCCGGCAGTAGAGTTGATGCACCTTGCTGAACCCCGGACGCACAGTATCAGTGCATTGGACTTCAAACAGGTATGATATTGTGTAAGGTTCGTACTTAGATATAAGAAAAGGAGTATTCAGCCATGAAACTCGGTTCCAGTATTTTGGATGAGTTGACTCGCAAAATTGATGAGGTGCTTCCCGATGACTTGAAAAAAGGCAGGGACAGGCTTGAGAAAAATGTACGTACTGCTGCGGAAAGCGTATTTCAGCGACTCGATCTTGTCACGCGCAAGGAATTCGATGCACAAAGCGAGATGCTGGCTCAAAGCCAACTGCGCGTCAAGGAGTTAGAACAACGAGTACAGGAACTTGAAGGGAAAAAACCAAGTAAATAGCGGGTCAGCCACGTCGAGACAGTTGCAACTGCCTGGCCCTGCAAGGGTTCCGTTGGTCTAAAATTCGCCAGCGGAACTGTAAGACCACCTGCTCCGGCAACTAGCGTACTGAATCCAGCATATAGTCCACGACTCTCCTGATTTCTTCGTCAGAGAAATCAAGACGACCACCCTTGGGAGGCATGGTGCCCACGCCATTGATGGCATTCGCATAAAGCTGTTCAACCCCTTTTGCCAAGCGTGGCTCCCAATTTGCCTTATCCCCTAACCTCGGAGCATTCAAGACCCCGGAACCATGGCACACGGCGCAGGCCTGGTAAATTTCCTCGACCGATTTTTCTGCAGCCGCGGCAACCTGCACAGGCTCGACTTTCTCGGCGGCGACTTCTGCTTCGGCCGTCACGGACTTGCCGGACAGGTGTACGTTGCCGACAGGCCGGATGCGGTCCTCGATATTCTCCTGAATCACGGTCTCATGGGAGTAGTCCGCATCTGAAATAAGTACATTTGCCAGTGCCAGAATCCCGATTGTCGATCCCACCAGCACCCCAAATACGACTTTTAATGTTTTTACAAACTTTTGGTCGGCCACATGAACTCCTATTCCAGTTGGTTCTGCTTTGATGCGCTGCGAATTATAGTGAATGCTGGGTGTGAAACCAAATACTCTTTATGGCCTATCTTGCTTGCCATAGCTGCATTGCCCAGTGGAGATAGGAACAGCTCATTCCAGCAATACGACCACGCTCTTATGGCACCACAAGGAGCTGCATCTGATGCAGTCAAATCCGGGTTCACCAGGATTTTGTGCAGCCTGCTATGTCTGTACCGAGGGCATGGATTGAGGGGCATCCACATGCACCGTTACAATATCCGTATCATGGTATTGCTGGTGGCGGACAGAGGAAGCCAGATGTCGCAAAAGCCTAAGTGAGACATCCCATTCGGTGGTCTCGGCATCCGTACGCTCACCGAGCAGCGCAATACGGTCCTGAAGGTTTTCCTCACCTGTCGCGGCCACAAATTCAAGCACACCCTGGCCACTCTCCTTGTGAGCCATCAGAAGCAAGCGGCGTGGCTGCTTTTCTGAACTTTGACCCTGACCATGCTTAAGGAGTGTCAGCAGGGTCTCTTCGGCTGCTCCTACAAGGCGGTTTGCCATGACTGCATCCCAGTTGCTGCGAGATGCAAATTCACCGAGAAACGCCTTGATTTTCGGTAAAGCCGACAGGTCAAGCACCATTTCGATTCTGCTACGGCGCGGCTCGGTCAACTCCACAAACAACGTCATCAGGATAGCGACCAAACCTCCCGCTGTCATCCCGTTCTCCAAAAGCCCACCGGCAAACTTCGAAGCATACTCGGGGAATATCCATCCGTTCTGGAGGCCAACTCCGATCCAGAATGCAGCACCGGCAACCAGACCCCTGCGATAGTCAATTCCGTCCTGAATGGCGACCTTCATGCCAACGATGAACAACATCGCCAACAGCACACCGATATAAGCAGCAGCCACAGGCCCGGGGATCGCCAAAATGACAGCCAGCGCTTTTGGAATGAACGCCAACACAATAAAGACAAGCCCCAGTGCAATGCCGACCCAGCGTGCGCCAACCCCGGTAAGCTCTGCTACGGCAACACTCGTTGAGTAGGTTGTGTTGGGTACAGTACCCAGAAGACCCGATAAGAGATTGCCCACGCCATCGGCGGCCACCGTACCCTGCACTGCCCGAAAATCTGCGGCTCGAGGCCGACGCCAAGAAACCCGTTGAATTGCGATTGAATCCCCGATTGTTTCAATCGCACCCACCAAAGTAACAAACACAAATGCGGGAAGAAGCGTCCAAAAGACTGGCCCGAAGCTTAGATCCAGGCCTGGCCACTCGCCGGTCGGGAAACCTAGCCATGCAGCAGCGGCAACACGTTCAGCGTCGTAGAGACCATAAAACCCTGCAACCACCGAACCGACTACGACCCCGATGACTGGTGCCCAAAGACGCAGTACTCCCGTCGCTTTTAGAGCAATGAAGACGATGCAGAGCAAGGTCGCAAGCGCACTCATCGGTGCGGCCGAGACAGGCACCGCGTCCGGAACGTTCTTCAAGAAACCAAAAATTATCGGCATAACCGTGACCGGTATCAACATGATGACTGTACCCGCTACAGTCGGGGTCAGGATCCTGCGAAACAGGGACAACCGTGCTGAAAGTGCAAACTGAAAGAAAGATGAAACTACCACCAGTGTGGCCAGCATGGCCGGACCGCCCTCGGCAATTGCCGTGACGCAAATTGCGATGAAGGCCCCAGAAGTACCCATCGCCAGTACATAGCCCGCGCCAACCCGTCCTACCCGTTTTGCTTGCAGTATCGTACTGATACCGCTGACTGCAACGGCAGCGAATACAGCCCATGACAGAAAAGCTTCACTCCCGCCCGCCGCACGGACGATGATTGCCGGAGTCAGTACGATGCCAGAGATACAGAGAATTGCCAGTTGCAGACCAAGGCCAAAAGCCAGTGCAGCCGGGGGATTTTCATCAGGCTGATAACGGACACTTGTGTGCTGGCTAAAAGCGTCAGTGCTAATGATGCAGCCTCATGTATTGTAGAAACTTCATTTCCAGTGCAGGCGAACGCTGATCTTTGCTACTTGACATGTAGGTACTCTCGCTAGTTTTCCGATCAGGGTGAATTCGTTTCCTGCAAAACAAGGTGATCCATAAGTTGCAGGAGCAGGTCATAGCTGCCGACATCGCCAGCCGTGGACCGGTACTTTCCATTCACAATGATTGTGGGTACAGATCTGGCCCCAGAGTCCCGTGCCAGTTGCCTGGAATGCTGAATTTGTTCGGAAACACCGGGAGACCTGTAAACTTCTTCAAACGAGCCTGTGTCAATGCCATGCTGGCCCAGAAAGCGTGAAATGGATTTCATGTCTCGCAATCGCCGTCCCTGCACATGGAGAGCTTCATAAAAAAGGGCATGCACCCTTTCTGCTTCTCCCATCTTCTGCAAGGCAAAATATGCACGGGCCTGTGGCACCCAGTTGCGATTCATGACTGCCGGCAAACGCACAAGCTTCACATGGTCCGCCTTTTCCCGTTCCCATTCAGTCAGATACTCTTCAAAGACGTAACAATGGGGACAGCCATACCAAAACAACTCTAAAACTTCCACATGACCGGCATCCACCTGCAATGGCAAAGCAGGCGATATCCTGTGGTAGTGGTAGCCCTCTTCAAACTCATCCGCCGACGCTGTCGTGAAGACAGTAGCGATGAACGCAATCAGCAGCCAAAAAATGGAACTACGAGGTATGTTTGTATTTTTCATCAGGCGCACATCAGGCCAGCTAATTGCAAATCGCATGCCCCTGCTGAGACCCTGCCTCACATTCATCAATGCATCGCAGCGATACCTGCCCTAATGTAGGCCTGCAATGTATTCTGCAACTGCATCGATTTCGACCTCCGTCATGTAGCCGACAATGCCCGGCATCGTATTCAAGTGATCCTCTGGATGGTACCTCGCACCACTTTGATATGCCCGCAGTTGCGCTGCAGTATATTGTGCATGCTGGCCCGCAAGACGTGGGAATTGTGCTGGTACATTGCCGAACCCGTTGGGACCATGACAAGACATGCAGGCCGGCACACCTGTCGCAGCATTGCCGCCACGATAAATTCTTTCTCCAATCTTGTACAATTTTTCGCCCTGATGCTCCTTGTCAGCATCGGCAGTGCCCAAATTCGCCACCTGGCTGGAAAAATAGGCCGCGATGTCCTGTATATCCTGCTCGGACAAATTTTCCACCTGAAGATTCATCAAGGTATTCACACGAATCTTGTTCTTGAACAAACGCATTTGTCCGGCCAAGTATTTTTCGCCCTGACCCGCAAGTTTTGGCCAGGCTGGATTGGCGCTGTTCCCATCAACCCCATGACATGCCGCACAAGCGGTCGCTTTTTGCTTTCCAGCATCTGGGTCACCCCCCGCGCTGACCCACGTGGTAAATATCAGGCAAAGCGCCAACATGCACAGTCTCTTCATACATCCGGTCCTGAATAAAAAATCCTGCTGTATCGTACTGCAGTTAGAGGTCAACGCCGTACAGATATGGGCCGACCAAAGAAGCCGTTGTATATCATAAAAGCAGGCACAGCCGCAAAGTATCGTCGACCTCAAATACGGGTGCCTCGCCCCTGCAACCTAAAATCAAGAGGTGTAAGATGGGTACGTGAATCATTTTGCAAGCAGGATTGAACCGACGGCCAGACATTCAAGAGTTCAGAAAGTGCTCAAGTGCCACCGTACGGGACAGCTTAGCTACCTGAGATCCGGGATTTGAAAACTATGCAGGACAACACCTGATTTCAAGGGCATATACCCCTATATGGGTCATGAGACAAGTTTTTGGCTGTTACTGGCACCACACCAGCTGCATGACAAAGTGACATGAAGCGGATGCGTAAATTCTGGCAACGACTACGTCCTAGCCACAGGTTTCAACGGGACTGTCAGTTCATGGTGGAAGGATGTCTGGATGATGTGCTGATATGCGCCAGCCAAAAACGACAGGACATGCCGGACCATATCATTGTAAAACTCGATTACTTGTCCAGGGAAATCCTGAAAAAACACAAGATCCCGTACCCGGATGCTGAAAGGGACAGCCTGGAAACGTGGAGGGCGTTTCTTCTCAAGCTCGCGATGGCAGTATGGGAACAGGATTTGAAAAGCGCCAGAAAGCTTTATGAAGGAAATAACAACTGAATCAGGTTCAAGCTAAAGTTGAAATATTAGAGGTGAGATCCCAGAAGATGAACTGCGCGGAACCCGTTGCTACCCTGTGGCGCGGGGCAGTGGCTTTCAGTCCCTGAATCGATCACGAGACCTATTGCCGAGATCTGGAATCACGCAGTAACTGTGGTGACATGAGCCTGCCCTTTCAACAAGTACGATTTTTAACAAGTGCCGGCAGCCTGCAAGACTTCCCTGAGGATGCAGGGGCAGAAGTTGCCTTTTGTGGGCGCTCCAATGCCGGTAAGTCAAGCACAATCAATGCAATATGCCGACAAAGCAACTTGGCCCGCACCAGCAAGACCCCTGGACGCACACAGTTAATCAATTTTTTCAGGCTGGATGGGGACACCCGACTGGTTGATCTGCCCGGTTATGGCTATGCAAAAGCGCCTGCACATGTACAACGCCAGTGGCAAGGCCTAATGGAATCCTACCTGGTTCACCGCCATGCATTATGTGGTCTGATTTTATTGATGGATATTCGTCATCCACTGACCGAGATAGACTGGACCATGATTCGCTGGAGCCAATATTACAAACTCGCTCTTCACATCCTGCTGACCAAGGCCGACAAGGTGAGCAGAAATTCAATGGCCAAATCGTTGACTCAAGTCACTTCCGAGATGGAGCAGCATGGATGCCATGCAGGTACACAGATATTTTCCGCTACACAGAGGATCGGCATCGCTCAGGTACAGGAAAAAATTTCCGCCTGGGTCGACCAGACTTTAGGGCAACACTGATCGGGATAAAAAAGTGCCCCGGTCTAAAGGAGAACCGGGGCGAATCGTGACTCGGTTGGAAATCCAAGTCGAAAATGCCCGCTTTAGGGAGGGAAGCGGGTCGTGCTCGTAGCACTAGCACTATTGCTTAGAGGGCAAATATCCTTGAAAGTTCACAGCACGATATGGGTAGACACCTCACTTCTCCCTCGCCAAAAAGAGGTATAAGCCGATTTTATCGGACTGTCGTCTGCAGTCCTTGAGGCAGATTGAGACAATCACTGACCGCATTGTCCGGTACAGCCTGCCTGATTGAGGCTCTCATCAGTCTCAGCCCCTTCATCAAAGCGAGTTCAGGAAAGCTAGCAGTGCGCTGCGCTCTGCTTGGGTCATCTGGGTAACTCGAAGCTTGGCAGCCCGTGCCTCGCCATCATGCCAGAGTATGGCTTCAAGAAGGTTTCGCGCACGGCCATCATGCAAAAAGCGGGTATGGCCACTGACCGTTTCTGTGAGTCCAATTCCCCAAAGAGGTGGAGTGCGCCATTCTCGCCCAGTGGCCTGACCCTCGGGCCGATGGTCCGCCAAGCCTTCTCCCATGTCGTGCAACAACAGGTCCGTGTAGGGCCAGATGAGCTGGAAAGACTGCTCCTCACCTATCGAGTCTCGCCGAGTCACAAATTTCGGCACATGGCATGCAGCACACTGCGCTTCATAGAACAGGCGCTTGCCTTCAAGCACCTGCGGATCATCGACCTTGCGCCTTGCCGGGACAGCCAGATTGCGGGTGTAGAAAACCAACAGGTCGAACATCTCTGTCACGGCCTCGATGCCATCCTGGGCAGGAACATCCCCATGCGGGCCTGCCACACAGTACCCCTGGGTAGGGGTACAGTCGCCGTACGGGACAGGATAGAGGGGGGTAGAAATTCCGATGTCGGTCTGGAAGGCGCTGGCCGCCTGCTGCACGATGGTGGCCTGTCCGGCTTTCCAGCCGAACCGACCCAGCATCACGTTCTGATGTTCGTCGCTCCACACCTGTCTTGGCCGCCCGGAAATACCATCCCCGTCGAGGTCATCCGGGTCGGCATGACGCAAGATGTCCGCTTCCGGGATAGCCTCAAGCAGACCCATCCCGATCACTGGCGGGGCGACCCGGGGCGAGACCATCGTATCGGGATGCAAGGCACCGTACTGGAGGTCCACGATTCGGTACGTCGGGGCGCTGAGATTGATGATTTCCCCATCGGCAAGCTGCACGGGCAACTCCTTGTACCGAAGGGTGAATTCTCCCTCGCTTCGTATGCCCTGAACTGAGAAATTCTGCAACTGGGTTCCGTACGTGGGCTCAGGGATGTTGCTGATGCGGTTTTGCAAAAGTGCAGACCGCTGGGTTTCATTTTGTGGTGGAATTGACAGCTTCAGAAGCATCAACTCGGCTTTTTTACCCTCTGCTGGAGGATGTCCGCGCCCGTCTTTCAGGTGACAGCGCTGGCAAGAACGCGCATTAAAAAGTGGCCCCAAACCATCTGAAGACGTGGTCGAACTCGGGGATGACACCCATATTTTTCTGAAAATTCCATTGCCTATCCGGAAATCGAGTTGACGCTCAAAGGGCATGTTGGCAGATGGATGCGAGAAGGCATCTCGATTCTGCATTTTGAAAACAGTGGCTGCTCCGCCAGGCCGAAGTTCGTAGGCTTCTGCCCGAGTGAAATCTTCGGCAGGCTCTATAACAGCTAGGACCCGCTCGCGCTCCACATCCGCCGCTCCGGAAAGGGGAGCGAGAGTTATACATAGGAAAATGGCTGCTAAGATAGGCAATCTTATAGGATCATGCTATAGAGTTGTGTTATAGCATAATGTTATATTATAGCATTTCGCGCTTTTAAAATATACCATCGCACGTCACGCGAGGTTAACAGTTCTATCTCCAAAGAACACAGAAGAAACTTGGCAAGTGTTGGTGTACCTGACGCGGGACAGTAGCAAGACCGCTTTCTCTTAATTTAAAGGCTTCCGTGCCAGTCTGAAGTGCAGAGGCAAATCAGGATGAAAACGAAAAAATATATATCTTCTCTATTACTGGGTGTCTTCATTGCTACCCTGGTGACAACAGCGGGATTAAATGCCCAAGAAAACGACAGAG
This sequence comes from Gammaproteobacteria bacterium, assembly GCA_965220895.1. Taxonomy (GTDB): domain Bacteria; phylum Pseudomonadota; class Gammaproteobacteria; order UBA4575; family UBA4575; genus WTFY01. Next base: position 1,223,990 of record OZ244850.1, on the reverse strand, counting down.
CTCAACTTAAAAAATTACGATCTATGGCGAGTCCATTAATACTGACAACGAGACGGGCAGCCGGCTGGGACTAACCATCAAGGAAACACCGGCAACGGTGGAAATCATCGAGGGCGATACAATTCGTGAACGCATGGATACGAGCATTGTAGAGGCCGTCACCCGTTCCGCCGGTTTCACCAATGATGCACACCATGCCGAGGGTGGCCAAGACATCGCCGCTAGGGGTTTTCATACCCAGGGGACTGTCACCAAGTTGTTCGACGGCACCAATTACTATACTGCATGGAACACCATCAGCTTTCCCTTCAATACCTGGGGCGTTGAGCGTATCGAGGTACTGAAGGGGCCTTCCTCCGTACTGTACGGTGAAGGCGGCATTGGCGGTGCGTACAATGTTATCCCCAAACGGCCGCAGCAGGAACCCAGGGGTGATCTGCGTATAACCACCGGTGAAGACGATACCCGTTTCATCGGCCTCGGCCTGACCGGCGGGCTCACCAATAACCTCGCTTACCGGCTGGATTACAGCAACAACCAATCCGATAACTGGGTGGAGAGGGCTGACAGCGAAACCGAGATGATTTCTGCTTCATTGCTGTGGCAGGTCACCAAGGATTTCTCGCTGACAGCGCGCTACGATTGGGGTGACCAGGAGCCCATGCGATACTCTGGAACACCGCTGGTCGACGGGGATTTCCCCTCTGAACTACTGAAAAAAAACTATGACGTCAGCGATGGGACTATCCACCACAAAGATAGCGCTGCCCGGATTAAGGCTGACTGGAATATAAGTGAACGCCTGTTCATGCAGTCTGAGCTGTACCGCCTGGAGAGTGATCGTTTCTGGAGAACGCTCGATTGGTACGACTACGACCGGGCTGCCGGCACGGTTATGCGCGGTAACCCGGGGATCTTCGCGCATGATGTCGAGCACGACGGCTTTCGTACCAACTTTGTGTTTGATGCGAGTGATGGCGAACGGAAGCTGAAAACCTCGCTAGGCTTTGAAATCAACGATCTAACCTTCAAGCGGGCAGTCAATTTTGGCAGCGGAAATCCTAATGGACAAGATTGGGAAAATGACAGGGATGTCGTCGATGCCTTTAATTTCAACCCCAGGACGTTCTCCGACCTCACTTCTTCTGTGGCCCGAACGGAAACCACTTCTGATGTCACCCAATACGCGGTATTTGCCGAGGGCCAGATCGGCCTCACCAAATCGCTGACGCTGGTGCTGGGATTACGTCATGAGGACGTTGAAACGGATTTCGAAGATATCAGCAATCCGCCGCCCTTCGATCAAGAGGTGGACGAGATGACCGGGCGGGCGGGACTGGTCTTTGATCTGAGCGATACTACGGTGCTTTATGCCCAGTACGCTACCGGTGCGACCCATCCGAACAACAGCATCGTGCAGACCAGGAGAGTGAACCGGGAACTGGATTTCACCAAGACTGAACTGATCGAAGTCGGTATCAACCAAAGCCTGCTGGATAATCGCTTGCACTGGACCCTGGCCTTGTTTGACATCGTCAAGAATGACTTGGTTGAAAATAATCCAGATGACCGTGAGGCTACGATCGTCATTCCGGAGAAGACTTCCGAAGGGGTAGAGCTCAGCCTGACATATGCGCCGACCAATACCTTGAAGTTGACAGCCAATGCGGCTTTTGTGGATGTGGATAGAACGGTTTCCGGTGGATTTTGGGGAGGAGATGTAGAGGCACCTGAAGAAACCTACAACCTGGGATTGGCCTGGGCTCCGCTGGACAGGCTGCAGCTATTGGCCGATGCCCGCTATGTCGGTAAGCGTTGGAACCCTGACAACTCGATTCCTTCATACACGGTCGTCGATACCTCTGCACGCTGGCACTTCAATGAGGACCTGTCCATTGTAATGCGCGTTGACAATGTATTTGATGAGCTTTATGCCTCTTCACCGTATTACCTTGCTGATATGTGGCTGGTTGGCAAACCACGCACGTACAACCTGAGCCTGGATTATCGCTTCTTTTAAGTTGCATCCAGAATGCGCTGGCCCGGCCTTTGAAGCCGGGCTAGCCGTTTGCTGAGGGTTGCCGTGAAACTCAAGCGCTGGCTGTTCCTTTTTCACCGCTGGCTCGGCGTCGGCATGTGCCTGTTGTTTATCATGTGGCCGCTGAGCGGCATGGTGATGATGTATGTCGGTTTTCCGGAACTCACAGAGAAAGAACGGTATGCAGGTCTGCCCGTCCTTGACGCTGGGCAGATTCGCGCAGGGCCATCGAAGCTGTTGCAACGCGCCTCGCCTGACGCCCCAGTCACGCAATTCAGTTTAAGCAGTGTCTCAAGCCGCCCTGCCTATTTATTGAAACAGGCAGGACATCCCTGGCTGGGGCTTTATGCTGACACCGGCGAGTGGCTGGAAAAACCGACGGCCGAGCACGCCACAAGTGCTGCCAGGACGTTTTTTCAGACGCAGCAGGCTCAAGAGAAATCGACCGAGGCTCTTCACCTGAGCCTGCTGGAAGTGGACCAGTGGACGGTTTCCAGCGCGCTGAACTCACACCGGCCGCTGCATAAAGTCACACTACAGGACACTGCCGCAACCTGGCTTTATGTCTCTTCCAGTACAGGCCAGGTGGTCCGGGATGTGACGCGCAACGAACGTGTCTGGAACTGGCTTGGTGCCAACTTGCACTGGATTTATCCGGTGCAGCTGCGCAAACACCGTACGGTGTGGGCAAATTTATTGATCGCACTTTCCCTGGTGGGGTTATCCTCGGTGCTAAGCGGCATTGTCATCGGCCTCATGAGCCTGCGTGTCCGGCGGCGTTACCGGGGGAAGGATGTGAGTCCCTACGAGGGGGTGATGAAACTCCATCACATTGCCGGTTTGACCTTTGCATTTTTTTTGACGACCTTTATGTTCAGCGGCTTCATGTCGATGACACCCTGGGGCCTGTTCGATGCCAAAACCAGCTTTGCGCAACAATTATGGCGTTACCAGCAGCGGGCGGATATCGGCAGTTTGAAGCTGGTCTATTCCACTGCGGAGGAAATCCGTCAACTACTGCAACAACACCAGGCTGACGATATCAAGGAATTGAACTGGCATTGGGTTGCAGGGCAGTCCTTGCTTGCCCTGCACCATTCCCCTGATGTGTTCCGGTCTTTGCACGGCAAGAATCCACTTACTGAAGCCGACTTGGCTCCACAGATACAATCGGCGATAAACCATTTGCTCCCGGACAGTGAAGCATCATCCATGGAGTACCTGGAAGACTATGACAGCTATTATTATTCGCACCATGAGCGTTTTCGCCCAATGCCGGTGATAAGAGTCAAATTTTCAGATCCTGAATCGACATGGTTTCATATTCATGTCCAAACAGGCCAGTTACTGGGGCGATTGACTTTCAAAAAACGTGTACAACGATGGCTCTACAACGGACTGCATACACTGGATTTCAATATCCTGATCCAACGCCGACCACTTTGGGACATTTTGCTTATACTGCTATGCGGCGCAGTTGCATTATTTTCGCTGACGTCCATCACTATTGCCTGGCGACATCTGAGGACAAATCCCTGAATTTTGCCAAACCTTGATTTGAGAAGGTGGTGGTGGAATTATTCTCGCGATTTACGACCATGAAGGCTTTGGCAGTTGTTCAGTTAGCGAATGCGAAGGCACCAGTCAGGACACAAGTTGCTTGTTTTATTGAGGAGTATCTCGAGCTTGCAGCGAAAAATAGGGTCAACATTTGACGACCCATTGACCCACAGACCAAGCATACCTGTACACTTAGCAAGGTTTAGGGACTAGGTAGGGCAAGCTCTGCAAGCAATATACAAAGAGGATAATTCCCTAAAGTTTCAGACAACTTGGAGATATCCATCAGGTCTTCAATGCATCTTGGCTAGATACTTAGCTGTCAGCCCGTCGTTGCTTTTATAGAGAAAGAGTGGTTTACATACACAAACAGAAATGATAATAATACGCATTAGTATTTGGGAGCATAATGCGAGAAATTTAGGGAACCTCATTATTTTGTGCGTAGTCATTCTTGGCGGGCACATGCCGGCACAGGCTCAAGAAGTCATCGAAGAACGTCTTGCCAATATGGAACGGGGTACACAACATTTGGAAGCGCGGGTTGCCGCTGAGGATGAAGTAATTATCGAAAAGGGCAGCCAGCTGGCAAAGCGATCCGGACAAGAGGACGGCTGGTTCAACTCCGTTGAGATTGGTGGTCTCGTGCAAATCGAGGCTGCCTACGTGGACCTGAGTGGAGAGGGTGAGGAATCTGATGTGGCAAAGGTAGAACTTGGAATTGCAGCCCAGATCACGGACATGGTAGGTGCCGAAGTGGCTCTTCGCTATGAGGAAGATGACACGCCCTTGGAAGTCAATATAGCCGTGATGACGTTCGGGCCAGGCCTCTGGTCATTCAAGGCAGGCCAGTATTTTGTCCCGTTCGGGGTGTTCGAGAGCAACTTCATCTCTGACTCCTTGACCCTCGAGCTCGGGGAAACAAGGGAATCCGCATTGCAATTCGGTATTGAATCCGGTGGCCTTCATGGTGCGGTCTATACTTTCAACGGTGATCTCGATGAAGATGGAGACTCCGAGGTCGACAGTTTCGGTGTGGCCGTTGGCTACTCTGCAGAAGGGGAAGACACAGGGTTTGGCCTGAACCTGTCGTATATCAGCAACATCGGTGATTCCGACAACCTGCAGGAACTGGTCGCAGACAATCTAGGTGAAGATGGCATATACAGCGACCACGTGAGTGGCTGGTCTGCGAGTGCCATGCTGCGTTTTGGCAACCTGTCATTTTTCACCGAGTATCTTGATGCAACGGAAGACTTCGAGATGGGCGAAATGAAATTTGAAGGAAAAGGTGCCGAGCCGACCAGCTACATGGTTGAAGCCGCCATGGATTTCAAACTTGCTGGCCTGCCTGCAACGTTTGCCTTGGGTTACCAGGAAACCGATGAAGCTGCTGCCCTTGAACTGCCGGAAGAACGCTTTCTGGTCGGCCTGTCCGTTGAAATGATGGACGGGGTTGCACTGGCCGTTGAAGGGGCATTTGACGAGGACTATGGCGATTCTGAAACAAACGACTATTCTGGAGGTGACGCCGATATCGTCACGCTCCAGCTTGCGGCTGAATTCTAAACCACCGCGATCAAGAGGCTAAACCGATCATGAAATCAGGGACAGTACGGGCAATTCTGACCTCAGCACTGCTGGCGTTTTTGTCAGCACCTGCGTTTGGCGTGCCCCAAGCGAGTGAGGTGGTCAAACACTACGTCGATCTGGCACATGCAGTGTACGAGGACTCTCTGGTCACTGCACACACCTTGCAAAAAGCCGTCGACCGGTTAATTGCAGAACCGACGGTGGCAAATCTCCGCCATGCTCGGGAGGCCTGGCTGGCTTCACGGGTACCCTATATGCAGAGCGAGGTCTACCGGTTTGGCAATGCAATCGTCGATGACTGGGAAGGCAAGGTGAATGCCTGGCCCCTTGATGAGGGCCTGATTGACTATGTCGCTGCAAGTTACGGTACCGAGTCGGAAGAAAACCCGGCCTACCGGGCGAATGTCATTGCCAGCCCAAGCTTCACTTATTCCGGGCAAACCATTGATGCATCACTTATCACCAAAGATTTGCTTGCCAGCACACTGCATGAACTCGGAGGTATAGAAGCGAATGTGGCAACCGGGTACCACGCCGTGGAATTTTTGCTCTGGGGCCAAGACCTGAACGGTGTTGGACCGGGCAACGGCAATCGTCCGGCGACGGACTTTGACCCGGACAACTGCACTTGGGAAAACTGCGAGCGGCGGGCAGCTTACCTGAAATCAGCAACTGATCTTCTGGTTGACGACCTAGCCTGGATGGTGGCTCAGTGGGCACCAGGTGGCGAAGCCCGTGAAGGCCTGATCCGTGGCAGTATCAAAAACGGCCTATCCACGATCGTGACCGGTATGGGCAGTCTTTCCTACGGGGAACTGGCAGGCGAGCGCATGCAACTCGGGCTGCTGCTACATGACCCGGAAGAGGAACACGACTGCTTCAGTGACAACACACATCACTCCCACTACTACGATGCAATGGGCATTCAGAACATCTATCTTGGCAAGTATCGCCGCATCGATGGCTCGATGATCGAGGGACCAAGCATTTCTGCCCTCGTCGCTGCAGCATCACCCGATGCTGACAAGAGCTTGCGCAATCAGCTGGATGCCACCATGTCTGCGATGGAAAAGCTGGTGCATGCAGCTGAAAGCGGAGAAGCCTATGACCAGATGATTGGAGAAGGGAATGGTTTGGGGAATGCCAAGGTTCAGGCAGCTATCGACGCCTTGACCTTGCAAACCCGTGGGATCGAACAGGCTGCAACTGTGCTCCAGCTGGCTTCGATCGAGTTTGGGGGCTCTGACAGTCTGGATAATCCGGAGGCTGTATTTGAGTAAATCGTCTATCCGGTAGAGTGGGTCAACTGCGTCAATCAAATGGTTCTGCTGCCTTCGCAATTCGGCCTGCGATGCACAGGATTGGCAGTGACCTGCTTTACGGGATCAGTTAATGCGTCAGGTGTGGGCTGTGCAGCAGGAGGATGCTGAAAGTCGGTCCAGGCAACCTCCCGTACACCCCCACCTGTACGTTTCTCGTCTGGCAGGCCGTTTCGTCAATGCGCCTCGTCCCAGTTGTTGCCATCCCCGGTATCCACGACTAGGGGCACAGAGAGCTCAACAGCTGCAGTCATTTTCTGCATGATCATCTGCCGGGCAATGTCCTTGTAATCCTTTTGGACCTCGAATACAAGTTCGTCATGGACCTGCATGATCATCTTGCACCCCGGATGTTCCTGCTGTTGCCATGCATCGATTTGGATCATGGCATGCTTGATAATGTCAGCCGCCGTTCCCTGCATGGGTGCATTGATTGCAGTACGCTCCGCGTACTGGCGTAGTTTTACGTTTTTGTGGTTGATGTCAGGCAAGTACAGCCGTCTCCCAAAAAGTGTTTCCACATAGCCCTGGGCGCGTGCCTGTTCACGTATTTCGCCCATGTATCTCTTTACACCAGGGTAACGTTCAAAGTACAGATTTACATACTGCTGGGCTTCGCTGCGGGGAATGCCGAGCTGTACCGCCAGGCCAAAAGCTGACATGCCGTAAATCAGGCCAAAGTTAATTGCCTTGGCAGCACGTCGCTGGTCCAGACTCACATCATCAAGACCCGTTGCAAACACCTCTGCAGCAGTTGCACGGTGAATATCTTCACCCCTTGAAAAGGCTTCGCACAGCCCTTCATCCTGAGACAAGTGCGCCATGATACGGAGCTCTATCTGCGAGTAATCGGCAGCCAGAATCACGTGGGATTCCGGTGCGACGAAGGCCTGACGAATTCGCCTCCCCTCCTCGGTGCGTATCGGGATGTTTTGCAAGTTTGGATCAGAAGAAGACAGTCGACCGGTAGCCGCAACGGCCTGATGGTAGGATGTGTGTATGCGTCCTGTTTCCGTGCTGACCAGTGCAGGGAGCTTATCCGTATACGTTGATTTCAGTTTGCTGAATGCGCGATGCTCAAGTAACAGTTTGGGCAAGGGAAAGTCCCGGGCGAGTTCCTGCAGCACATCCTCCGCAGTGGAGGGTTGACCCGTAGGGGTTTTACGACGCACCGGTAGCCCCTGCTTTTCAAACAAGACTTCCTGTATCTGCTTTGGAGAGCCCAGGTTGAATTCCTCTCCAGCGATCTCGAATGCCTGCTTTTCTATCTCATGAACTCTTTCATCAAGTCGCTCGCTCTGCTGCTTCAGCTGCTCGCTGTCAAGCAGCACACCTTGTCGCTCCATGTTTGACAACACTTTCAACATGGGCAGCTCAATATCCTGATAAAGCTCTTTTTGCCGGGAGCGCTGCTTTTGCTTCAGCTCAAGCCAGAATACCTCGTGCAGGCGCAACACCATGTCCGCACATTCCGCAGCGTACTCCGTGACATCCGTCAGATCCGCCTGATCGAATGCAATTCGCTTGGACCCCTTGCCGACAATATCCTGTAGGTCAACAGTCGTATGCCCGAGGTACTTGTTGCACAAGGCATCCAAATCGTGTCGACTGGCCACGGAATTGCACACGTAAGACTGCAACATGACATCGTGTGCTATACCCTCCAGATGAATGCCATGATTCAACAATACGCTGCGATCATGCTTGAGGTTGTGCCCTATGATTTTGGGTGAGCCGGAATTAAAAATAGTTTTGAGTTTCTCCAGGGTGGTCTCACGGTTCAGTTGCTCAGGAGCACCCGGATATTCGTGTGTAAAAGGTATATAGGCTCCCTCACCCGGGCTGACAGCAACCGACAAACCCACAACATTGGCCTTCATGTAGTCTGCTGTGTTTGTTTCTACATGCAAGGCCACCAGATCCGCCTGCTGCAACCGCACCAGCCAGCGATCAAAGTCCTCATCGCTGAGTACCAGCTCGTACCTACGCTCTGCCGTGGTCACCTCAGCAGGTGTGATGCCGGTCACCTCACCTTCCTGAACATCAAGGGAACGCAGCCAGCTCTTGAACTCAAGCCCCGTGTACAACTGCTGCAACTGTTGTGTATCCGGTGGCTGAATACGCAGATCTTCAACACCGATCGGCAAGTCCAGTGCGCAGCGTATCGATACAAGTTCATGCGAAAGAGGCAACTGCTCCAGGTGTGCACGCAGTTTTTCACCAATCTTTCCGGCTATGGAATCTGCGTGGGAGGTGATTTGTTCCAATGAGCCGTATTCATTCAGCCACTTCGCAGCTGTTTTCGGCCCGACACCCGGCACACCGGGTACGTTGTCAGACTTGTCCCCTGTAAGTGCCAGGTAGTCAATGATCTGGTGCGGTGCAACACCAAATTTCTTTTGTACACCCGCTGTATCCAGTTTGGCATTTGTCATGGTATTGACCAGGGTGACACGGTCATTGACCAGCTGCGCCATATCCTTGTCGCCGGTCGATATCAGCACTTCGTGGCCTTGATCCACGGCCTGAGAGGCCAATGTTCCAATCACATCATCCGCCTCGACGCCAGGCTCCGAGATCAGCACAAGGCCCAATGCACGAATAACCGCATGCAAAGGTTCAATCTGTACTCGAAGCTCATCCGGCATGGGTGGACGGTTAGCCTTGTAGTCACTGTACAGTTCGTGCCTGAAGTTCTTTCCTTTGGCGTCAAAGACCACTGCAATGTGGCTGGGATGTTCCTTGCTGAGCATCTTCCTGATCATGTTGACGACACCGTATATAGCGCCGGTGGGCTGTCCAGATGAAGCGGTGAGAGACTGCAGTTCCGGTACATGAAAGGCCCGGTACAAATAGGACGATCCGTCGACCAGAATCAGTGGAGATGCGTTTGTGGGTGACATGCCTTATTCAAAATCGGTGGTCAGTGGATGAAGTTCGACCGTCACGCTATGATGGCCCGTGTTTTCAGTGGAGGTTGCACAATCTATACCACAGCATACACTGATGCTTTTGCCCAAAGAGGTAGAAAACCGCGATCCCCTGTCTGCACACAGGGTATGCAAAAACACCTGACGTAAAGGGCTGTTGCCCATTCAAAGCAACGACATAACCGGCTGCATCCACAATACATGTCCGTCTACACAAACATCAAGGCACACGAGCTTGAGGTTTTTCTTAAGAATTACTCTCTGGGTGCGTTATTAAACCATGAAGGTATTAACGCAGGTATTGAAAACACAAATTATTTCGTCACTACTGAAAATGGCAAGTTTGTATTGACCATTTTTGAAGAAGTCGGTTTTGACACCTTGCCATATTACTTAACCCTGATGGCACATCTGTCTGATCATGGAATGCCGACCGCCCACCCGATTGCCGACTTGCACGGGGATTACGTGCGCATGCTGAAAGACAAGCCTGCCGCAATAGTAAGATGCCTGGAAGGTCACAACGTGCTCATACCCACCGTAAGGCACTGCGCGGCGGTCGGACATGCGCTTGCGCAGATACACATACTGGGCGAATCATTCAGTGGAGTATTGGGCAACCCGCGCGGGATCGCATGGACCGTACAAACCGCAGATCGCCTGTTTCACAAGCTTTCAGCCGATGATCAGCAATTGCTCAAACAGGAACTTCAACTGCGCAAGCAGCCCCTGGATGCAAATCTTCCACAGGGAATCGTGCATGCCGATCTGTTTCGCGACAACGTGATGTTCAAGCGCTATGCGCTCACTGGCATCATCGACTTCTATCTCTCCTGTCACGATTACCTGCTGTACGATCTGGCCATTACCGTGAATGACTGGTGCAGCGACGACGAGGGTAACCTGGATCTGCAATTGTATGCTGCACTGATCGAAGCCTACCAAATGGAACGTCCGTTTCATGAATGTGAGTTGGAAGCCTGGAGCAACATGCTACGTGCGGCCGCGCTCAGGTTCTGGCTGTCACGCCTGCGCGATCAGATTCACCCCAAAGACGGCGAAATCACGCACATCAAGGATCCCGATGTTTATAAAAAGATTTTGCTCTCAAGAATCCACCACTCTCCGGATCTCAGCCACTGAGCTTGCGCCACTGACTTGGGAAAAAGCATGGAAAAGCTGTGTGGCCAAATCGACGCGTTAAATGAACGCGTCGGGGCGTTTGCTGCCTGGCTCATATTGCTCATGGCAGGCATCACCTTTCTGGTGGCGGTGCTGCGCTACGGCCTCAATTTTGGCAGCATTGCGCTGCAAGAATCGATCACCTACCTGCACGCATTCGTATTCATGATTGCCGGCGCCTATACACTGAAACACAACGAGCATGTACGCGTAGATATATTTTATCAGGGCATGTCCCTGCGGAAAAAAGCCTGGGTTGATTTCCTGGGCTGTGTGCTGCTGCTGCTGCCTTTTGCCAGCTTTATTGTATGGACCAGCTTTGATTACGTTATCAATTCCTGGCGATATCTCGAGAAGTCCCGTGAGGCAGGCGGCCTGCCACTCGTGTTCATTCTCAAGACCTTCATTCCCGTCATGGCAATCCTTTTGTTCCTGCAGGCGATATCCATGGGCGGGCGTGCTTGGCTTGCCTTGCGTAAGTAGAAGTCCAACATGGAGATCGTTGCCTTTTTACTGTTTCTTGCCGTCATTCTGGTGCTGCTGTTCGGTTATCCGGTGGCCTTCACCCTTGCAGGCGTGTCCCTTGTGTTCGCAGCTGCGGGCATAGCTATGGGCGTGTTCGAGCCTGCCCTGCTGCAGGCCTTCCCAAGCCGCCTGTTCGGAATCATGACGAACGAGACTCTTATCGCCGTACCCCTGTTTGTATTCATGGGCGTCATGCTGCAACGCTCCAACATTGCCGATACGTTGCTGGATACCATGGGCGCCCTGTTTGGTTCGCTGCGCGGGGGCCTTGGGATCTCCGTCGTACTGGTGGGGATGCTGCTGGCGGCGAGCACCGGCATTGTCGGGGCCACAGTGGTGACCATGGGACTGCTGTCCCTGCCCACCATGCTGAAAAGAGGCTATCACCCTGAAATATCGACCGGCATGATTTGCGCTTCAGGAACGCTTGGACAGATCATCCCCCCGTCAATTATCCTGGTGCTGCTCGGTGATGTCCTGTCCTCGGCATACCAGCAAGCGCAACTCAGTCAAGGGAATTTCAAGCCGGACACCGTCTCTGTAGGCGATTTGTTCGTAGGCGCGATTATCCCGGGCCTTCTGTTGGTGGGCTTGTATCTGTTGTATCTGGTCATGGTGGCCTGGCTGAAACCTCACATGATGCCAGTCGTCGAACGCGAGTCAGACCTGAGCATCAGTGCCTGGACAAAGCAGGTATTGCATGCACTGGTGCCTCCCATTGCACTGATCGTTGCCGTGCTGGGTTCGATCATCCAGGGCATTGCCACGCCCTCGGAGGCTGCCTCGGTGGGTGCAGTGGGTGCACTTCTGCTGGCCCTCTTTTACCGGCGTCTTGACCTTGAATGCCTGCAGGATGTGATGAGAAGGTCGGTACGGATCACCTGCATGGTGTTCATGATTTTTATCGGGGCTTCGATCTTCTCGCTGGTGTTCAGGGGGTATGGAGGGGACAACGCGGTGCACGAGCTGCTGGCGCAATTGCCGGGAGGGGCGCTCTCCGCAATGCTGGTGGTGATGGTCCTGATGTTTCTGCTGGGCTTTATCCTGGACTTTATCGAGATCACGTTCGTGGTGGTGCCCATTGTAGGCCCGGTGCTGCTGAGCCTGGGGATTGACCCCGTGTGGTTGGGAATCATGATCGCCATCAACCTGCAGACTTCTTTCCTGACTCCACCTTTCGGATTTGCCCTGTTTTACCTGCGGGGTGTGGCGCCAGCAGAAATACGCACCAAGCAGATCTACCGCGGGGTGGCGCCTTTTATTGCCATCCAGGTTCTGACCTTGCTGCTGCTGGTGCAATTCCCGGCCCTGGCCACTTGGCTGCCGGACAAGATCTACTAAGGGTTACGATTTGACCGCAGGGCCCGACCGGCTGTTGTTCGACCAGGATGCCGCTAGACAGAGGTTTTTCCGGCAGGACTCAAATTCAGGAATGCACGTTCGGATATGTCCAGCCAGGCACGCGACTTGGTCAGGAAACTTCGATAGGAATCATATATCTTCGTTGCCAGAGGGTCCGAGGTCGCAAGCTCTTCGATAACCTCCTCGGAAAACTGCGCCAGCTTGTTCAGGACTTCTGTCGGCAAGGCCCTCAACTCGACATTATGCTCGCTCACGAGTGTCTCGAGAGCATCATTGTTGCGGGCGACATATTCGGCCAGCATGTCCTGGTTTGCCACCCGGCAGGCGTTGACCACAATGCCCTGCAAGTCTTCGGGCAATTCCTCGAAGGCTGCCTTGTTGATGAAGCACTCAAGGGTTGTGCCGGGCTCATGCCATCCCGGGTAATAGTAATATCGCGCAATCTCGTGAAACCCGAAAGCTAGGTCGTTGTAGGGGCCCACCCATTCCGCAGCATCAATGGCACCGGATTGCAATGAAGTGAAAAGCTCGCCACCAGGAAGATTGACCGGGGTACCGCCTGCACGTTTCAAGACCTCGCCCGCAAGGCCCGGAATACGCATTTTCAGCCCTTTTAAATCTTCCAGTGAATTCACCTCCTTGTTGAACCAGCCCGCCATCTGCACACCCGTATTCCCCGACGCGGCCGGGACAAGACCAAACGTATCGTAGGCTTCCTGCCACAACTGCATGCCGCCCCCATGGTATAGCCAGCTGTTCATCTCCATGGCAGTCATCCCGAAGGGAGTGGTGGAGAAAAACTGCAGCGCCGGATATTTGCCTTTCCAGTAATAGGCCGAGCCGTGCCCCATCTGCGCGGAACCGTTGGATACGGCATCGAAAATCTCAAAGGCCGGGACAAGCTCGCCGGCCCCGTACACCGTGACATGAATCCGGCCTCCCGTCATGACATTGATTTGTTCGGCCAGAAACTCGGCCCCGGTGCCGAGGCCCGGAAAATATTTCGGCCAGGTAGTGACCATTTTCCAGTCCCAGGTTCGGTTATCAACGGGCGAAGGAGCCTTCGACGTATTTTCGTCCTGGCAAGCCACCAGGCCTCCGGCAAGGGCCGTACTTGCGCCTGCGTAGCACAAAAATTTTCTTCTTTGCATGATCAACTCGGGAAGTGTTCTAAATTCAAGTATAAGCTACCGGCGGGCATACTTCTAAAATCGATTCAGCAGCCGACATCCTCGCCTCACCGGCACGTAATGCTGAACCCGGGTGCACATCAGGCAAGTACGTCAAGATTGGCATAGGACACGACGAGCCACTTGCTGCCATTGTCCTCAAAGTTCACCTGCACCCGAGCACTGCTGCCAGCACCTTCGCAATCCAGCACTACTCCCTTGCCAAATTTGGCATGCATGACGCTGCATCCGATCCGGATCCCCGTATCCTTTGCAAACATGCCTGCCTTTACATTTGTAGTTGAGTGCACCGGTTTTGCAATCATGGCCCGGGGGCGTATCTCGGTAATCAACTCGGCTGGAATTTCGTTGATAAACCGCGAAGGCGGGTTGTAGTAGCTTTCAGACCCATAGCGCCGTCTCGACTCGGCATAGGTCAGTACCAGTTGCTGGCACGCACGAGTGATCCCCACATAGCACAAGCGACGCTCCTCCTCCAACCGGCCCGGTTCTTCCATCGACATCTCTGATGGGAAAAGTCCTTCTTCCAGACCAACAATAAATACCGAGGCAAACTCCAGACCCTTGGCAGCATGGAGGGTCATCAGCTGCACGCAATCCTCCCATTGACCTCCCTGTCCCTCACCGGCCTCGAGTGCCGCATGGACCAAGAAGGCATCCACAGGCTGCATGCCTTCATACAGCTCATTCTCGAGATTAAAATCCCTCGCGGCCGTAACCAGTTCCTGCAGGTTTTCAACCCGGGATTTTGCTTTCTCGCTAGCTTCCCGGCCATGGTAGGCCACCAGACCGGATGCCTGGATGACTTGGTCTATCTGCTCCTCAAGTTCCAGGCCCTGTATCCCCTCTCCCAGGGTTTGCATGAACTTCAGGAAATTCTGCAGGGCATTGGCAGAGCGCGCAGCCAACTGATCGGAACCGCAGATTTTTGCAGCAGCATTCCAGAGCGTCACCTGATGGTCGCGAGCAAAATCACGCAACTGCGCCAGCGTGCGCTGACCAATTCCCCGCGGAGGCACATTGACGATTCGTTCAAAAGAAGAATCATCCTCACGGTTTCGTGCCAAACGCAGGTAAGCCAGGGCATCCCTGACCTCCGCGCGCTCGAAAAAGCGCAACCCTCCGTACACCCGGTATGGAATGCTTTGTGAAATAAAGACTTCCTCGAAAACCCGGGACTGCACATTGGAACGGTACAGTATGGCAATCTCGTCCCGGCGGCCCATACCGGACTCAACCCACTGCTGTACCCTGTCCGCAACAAAGCGCGCCTCATCCTGCTCGTTGAATGCTGTATACAGGTGAACAGGCTCTCCCGCAGCACCGTCTGTCCAAAGTTTTTTCCCCATGCGCCCCGGGTTGTTATCGATCAACGAGTTGGCTACCGACAGAATCGTATTGGTAGAACGGTAATTCTGTTCCAGCCTGAACAGCTGTGTGTTCTTGTAATCGCGCATGAAGCTTTGAATATTTTCGACTCGTGCACCCCGCCAACCGTAAATGGATTGGTCATCATCACCCACGGCGAAGACCGGATTGCCGTCGTCGGCGAACATTTTGAGCCACTTGTACTGAATCGCATTCGTATCCTGAAATTCGTCGACCAGTATGTGACGGAACTTTTCACGATAGTGAGCGAGGATTTCAGCTTTTTGCTGCAGCAACTCCAGGCTACGCAACATCAATTCTGCAAAATCCACCGAGGCCGTACGCTCACACTCCTGCTCATAAGCGGTGTATATCTGTATCAACTGCCGTGCCGTCTGGTCCTCGCGGTCGCGAAGATTCGCGGCCCTCAAGCCTTCTTCTTTCTGGCTGTTGATGTATCCCCGCATATGTTTCGGGGGCCACTTAGAGTCATCCAAGCCCAGACCCTGAACGATGCGTTTCACCAGGCGCAACTGATCCTCGCTGTCCAGAACCTGGAAATTCTCCTTGAGCCCAGCCTCCTGCCAGTGGGTACGCAACAGACGATGTGAAATGCCATGGAAGGTCCCGATCCACAGCCCTCCCATCGCATGGTTCAGCAGATTTTCCACACGTGCGCGCATCTCTGCCGCAGCCTTGTTGGTAAATGTGACAGCGAGCATGCTGTAGGGAGAAACTGACTGCACTTCACACAGCCATGCAATTCGGTGCACCAGGACGCGCGTTTTCCCGCTACCCGCGCCTGCAATGACCAGCGCCGGCGTATTTCCTGCAGTTACCGCTTCCCGCTGTGCGCCATTCAGAGGACCAAGAATGGGAGTAACGTCCATCTGTATGCGGAACCGGTTCCAGTCAACGGATGACTAGAAATACCACAGGCCCGCAAGGGCACCGGCCAAAGCAAGAATCAGAATTGCGACCATGGTACGGTTTGATTTCCTGACTTCCCTGCGCAGGGCCTTGAACTCCTGGTTCTGCTGCTCAAGCATGTCATTGTTTTGCTCGAACTTCTTCATGCTTGTGTACACCAGGTCCGGAATTTCCGGCAGGCGTTCTGCCATTCGGGGAAGTTGCTTGCGCACGCCCAATGCTAGTGCACGCATGCCGACCTGTTCACTCATCCAGCGCTCCATGAAAGGCTTCGCCGTGTCCCAAAGATTGAGGCTCGGATCCAGTTGACGGCTCAGGCCCTCGATGCTCAGCATGGTCTTTTCCAGCAACACCAGCTGGGGCTGTACCTTCATATTGAAGCGCCGCGTCGTCTGGAAGAGTCGCACGAGTAGATACCCGAACGAGATCTCGCTGAGCGGCCGCTGGAAAACAGGCTCGCAGACCGTGCGTATGGCAGCTTCGAATTCCTCTACCCGCACATCCGGTGGAACCCATCCTGATTCCAGATGCAATTCCGCCACCCTGCGGTAGTCACGATTGAAAAATGCCAGAAGATTTTCCGCCAGGTACCTTTTGTCAGATGTTGTCAGCGTGCCGATCACCCCGAAATCCACCCCGATGTACTTGGGGTCTTCCGGGTTCTCGTAGGAAACGAAAATATTGCCTGGATGCATGTCACCATGAAAAAAATTGTGCTTGAACACCTGTGTGAAAAAGATGATGCAGCCCCGTTCTGACAGTTTCTTGAGATTGATTCCATGTCGTTCCAAGGCCGCCCGGTCACTGACCGGAATGCCGTGGATACGTTCAATCACCAGAACATTGCGCCGACACAGGTCGAAATAGACTTCAGGCACATACAAGTCCGGCGAGTTCTCGAAATTTCTGCGCAGCTGGCTTGCATTTGCAGCCTCGCGCATGAGGTCGAGTTCACCCAGGACAATCTGTTCGAACTCCTGCACTATTTCCCGAGGCTGCAACAGATGCGAATCTTTCCAGTACCGGTGCACAAGGGATGCCAGAACATGCAAAAGATCCAAGTCCTGGCGCACATCCTTTTCAACACCGGGGCGTAATACCTTGACCACCACATCCGTCCCTTCATGCAGCTTGGCCGCATGCACCTGTGCGATTGAAGCGGATGCAATGGGTTCGATTCCGAACTCACCAAAAGCTTCACTGACCGACTTCTGGAGGGACTGCTCGATCAGCTTCTTGGCCTGTTCGCCCGGAAAAGGGGGGACCTGGTCCTGCAACTTGGCGAGTTCATCGGCAATCTCTTCAGGGAACAGGTCGCGTCGGGTAGACAGTGTCTGCCCGAACTTCACAAAGATCGGGCCCAGATCTTCCAGCACGTAGCGGATACGTACACCATGTGTGATGTCCACTTTTCGAAACCAGTGCCATGGCAGCAGGAAAAGTAAAAATCGTATGGGTCGAAAATAGGGGATGGCGAACAGAACCTCTTCCAGGCCATGCCGTATTAATATGATATTGATACGGAAAAGCCGGATGAACAAACGGACGTAACGCATGACTATCGGCGATCTGTCTTGTCAAGCCGGTCGATGCGGGCTTCAAGATGGCCGATGTCAGTTTCCAGACTGGTAGAATCCCTCAGGAATCGCTCAATTTCCGCCCTCGCAGGCATGACCCGGGACTCCTCCTGCAGGTATTCGCTCACATCCAGGAGAAAGTTTTTTATCGAGCGACGCTTGTAGCTGTCTGCACGACCGAGCCATACGCCAAACTGATGCGCCAGCAAGTCCCCGACATACGGGGCCGCAATCTCTTCCCAGTCGATCTCCACGGCACGAAAGATCCTTCCCATCTGCCTCACGGCTTCCAGATCGCCCTGTACATGCACAGAGCCATTCTCCAGCAGGGGCTGGTATTGAGCACCGCAAGCGATGCTCAGCAAGGTCATGGTATCCGCATGGACTCTGGCAGCAATCTCAGATGTGTCGTGATCAGAATGCTCGGCAACCATGACACTTCCTTGTCCGGGAGTGACAAGAAATTCCTTGTTCAGGTCTGTCAAATAAAATGTCAGGTTTTTGCCTTCAAGCGCGTGCAGTTGTCCTGCAACCTCGGGATCGCGGTCAAAATGTTTCTTCAGGGAACAGTTGATGAGCTTGGCCAACATGTGCTTGTTTACGCCGAGAGCTTGTAGCCGCGGTGGATGCAAACGATCCCAAGGCCGATGTCCAGATAATCACACTGCTGAAAACCCGCTGACTCCATCATGGACTGCAGTGTTCCTGGGCCAGGATGTTTACGTATCGACTCCGCCAGATACCGGTAACTTGCAGCATCACTTGCAATGAACTTGCCCATCTTCGGCAAAAACTCGAAAGAGTACAAATCATAGGCCTTGCGCAGCCATTTACGGGCTTTGGAAAACTCCAGCACGAGCAGCTGTCCACCCGGTTTCAGCACCCTGAATATTGCCTGCAGGGCCTGATCCTTGTCCGTAAAGTTTCTCAAGCCGAAGGCAAGCACAACACGATCGAAATAATTCTCCCGGAAAGGCAGGATTTCAGCCATCGCCTGCACGTAATGCAGGTTTTTCAGCAAGCCCTTATCCACAAGTTTCTCACGCCCGTGCTCCAGCATTGCAAGATTCAGGTCGCACAGCGTGATTTCACCCTGTTCACCCAGTTTCGGTGCCAGCAATGCGGAGAGGTCCGCAGTGCCTGCCGCAAGATCAAGCACCTTGAAACTGGGGCGAACATTTGCAAGGTATACCAATTGATGCTTCCAGATCCGATGCAGGCCAAATGACATGGCATCGTTCATCACATCGTATTTACTGGCCACCGAGTCAAACACTGCGCTGACCTTTGCTGTTTTTTCCTCAGGACTTACATCCTGATATCCGAAGTGAGTATTTTTTTCTTGCATGCCAAGCGTACTGTGCTATGTGATGCTGACGACTACATCCATGCCAGGATTCGTGTTTGTGAGGAAGCCATGTGCCCAATCACTGGTGTAGGCAGGCTTTATTCACTCAAAACCTTCCGTTGGTAACCTGCCTCTTTCAAACGCTCCAGATAGGTTTGCCACTTTTGTTCCTGGTGAATGCCAAGTTCATAAAGGTATTCCCAGGAATAGATTCCTGTGTCGTGGTTATCGTCAAAGACCAGTTGAACGGCATAGTTGCCTACCTGCTCAATGGCATTGATGCCGACATCTTCCTTGCCGATCTGCAACACTCCTTGTCCGGGCCCGTGACCAGCCACTTCAGCAGAAGGCGAGTGTACACGAAGATATTCGCACGATAGCTTAAAACGTTTGCCATCATCAAACGCGACCTCCAGCATCCTCGACTTCTGATGCAGGTGAATTTCGGTGGGTGTCTTTTTTGTCAAGGTAGCTCGGCCTTTTTTACTTTATCGTTGGCATGCCTGGCACAAATTACAGGATATAGCGGCTCAGGTCCTCATCCTTGACCAGTTCGCCAATGTTTTCATCCACATAAGCCTGATCAATAGTGATCGACGTGCCACTTTCATCCGGGGCGGAAAACGAAATTTTCTCAAGCAGACGCTCCATCACCGTGTGCAGTCTGCGTGCACCAATATTTTCGGTGGATTCATTCACATCATGCGCGATCTGGGCTACCTTGCGAATGCCATCCTCCGCAAAATCCAGTTGTACACCTTCAGTAGCGAGCAACTCGGTATATTGCTCTGTAAGTGAAGCATCGGGCTCGGCCAATATGCGCACGAAATCGTCGGCTGTGAGCGCCTTGAGTTCAACCCGAATTGGCAAACGACCCTGTAGTTCCGGTATCAAGTCGGAGGGTTTGGACACATGGAATGCTCCGGAGGCAATAAACAAGATGTGATCGGTCTTGACCATGCCATATTTGGTGGTAATGGTGCAGCCTTCCACCAACGGCAACAAATCCCGCTGCACGCCCTCGCGCGAGACATCCGCACCACTGGTCTGACCATGTTTCGTAACCTTGTCGATCTCATCCAGAAACACAATCCCGTTCTGCTCTACATTCTCGAGAGCCTTTGCCTTCAGCTCCTCTTCATTGATTAACTTGTGTGCCTCTTCATCAGTCAGCACCTTCATGGCTTCTTCGATGCGCATCTTGCGGGTTTTTTTCTTGTTGCTGCCCAAATTCTGAAACATGCCCTGCAACTGACTCGCCATTTCCTCCATGCCTGGCGGGGTCATGATTTCCACACCTACCGGTGCAACCGCTACATCAACATCAATTTCCGTACCGTCTAGATCACCCTCACGCAATTTTTTTCTGAACTTTTGCCTGGTATCACTTGAGGGTCCCGGTATACCGTCCGTCTCGGAATCTGCCCTAGGCGGCAGCAACGCATCCAGGATTCGTTCCTCGGCTATTTCCTCGGCACGAAAGTTTACTTTTTCCATCTCCTGTTCGCGCATCATTTTGACCGAAGTATCGACAAGCTCACGGACGATGGAGTCGACTTCCTTGCCTACGTAGCCCACTTCGGTGAATTTGGTGGCCTCGACCTTGATAAAGGGTGCATTGGCCAGACGTGCCAAACGCCGTGCGATTTCGGTTTTTCCCACACCGGTAGGCCCGATCATCAGTATGTTTTTCGGGGTGACTTCCACGCGCAGCGCTTCCGGCAACTGTTGACGACGCCATCGGTTGCGTAATGCGATGGCCACTGCCCGTTTTGCCTCATCCTGTCCGACAATGTGCTTGTCAAGCTCTTGGACAATTTCTCGCGGGGTCATGTTTGACATGAGTAGTCCGGTTTCCTGAACTCGGTATGCAGAGAGCTACAGTTCTTCAACCGAGATACATGTATTGGTGTAGATGCAAATGCCCGCTGCAATATTCAGTGCCTTGAGCACAATCTCCTTGGCACTTAGTCCGGTATCGTCCAGTAGAGCCCGGGCTGCGGCCTGCGCATACGGACCTCCGGAGCCAATGGCAACCAGAGCGTCTTCCGGTTCAATGACATCGCCATTGCCTGAAATGATCAGCGACGTGGATTGATCCGATACTGCGAGCAGGGCTTCCAGCCGGCGCAGTATACGGTCAGTACGCCAGTCCTTGGCAAGCTCCACGGCTGCTCTAGTTAGCTGGCCATTGTGCTGCTCAAGCTTGGATTCAAAACGCCCGAACAGGGTAAACGCATCGGCGGTTCCTCCAGCAAAGCCCGCGATGACCTTGTCCTCATACAGCCTGCGGATTTTACATGCATTGGCCTTCATGATGGTGTTGCCCAGGGATACCTGGCCATCTCCCCCCAGCGCCACCTTGCCATCGCGCCTGACACTGAGAATCGTAGTACCTTCAAATTGTTGCATTCACGTAGCGCCTGTGTGACAGGTTCTTAGTTGCAGAATATCGAATACAAGGAGCAATCCCGACGCCTTGCCGAGGCCAGATTATCAAAAACCTCAGGCAGATTATACCTAGCGAAAGATGTGGATTATTCTTCGCCAGAAGCGGATCTTTTGCGGGATGGGTTTTTTCTGGCACGCGGATGCGTGCGGTCATAAACCTGTGCAAGGTGTTGAAAATCCAGATGGGTGTAGATCTGTGTCGTGCTGATGTCTGCATGCCCCAGCATTTCCTGCACGGCTCTCAAATCACCGCTGGATTCCAGTAAATGACTCGCAAACGAATGACGCAGCATGTGCGGATGGACGTGCTTGTCTAAACCATGTTTGCGAGCAAGCCGTGCCATACGTTGCTGTACGGCACGTGCGGACAATCGCCAGCCCCGACGGCTGATGAATACCGCATTCTCATCCTCAGCGACCCAGGCCTTGCGCGCATCCAGCCACTTTTCAAGCGACTTGCGGGCCGCCTGCCCTACAGGCAGATAGCGTGGCTTGTTTCCTTTGCCCAGTACATGCACTTGACCATGAGGCAGGTCCAAGTCTTCGATATCCAAATTGACCATCTCGACCAAGCGCAGGCCGGATGAATACATAAGTTCCATCATCGCATGGTCGCGCATTTCAAGCGGGCCTTGGGGGGGCTGTGCAAGCAGACCGTTGATTTCGTCCACATCCAGCAGTTCGGGAAGCTTTTTCTTGGCGCCAGGCGCACTCACATCAGTAACAGGATTGTTCCCTACCAGCCGTTCTCGCTGCAGGTAACTGTAGAACCCCCTGAGAGCGCTCAGGCTCCGCTGCAGACTGCGTGCAGAAATCCCTTGCCTCCGTCGCGACCCGGCAAAATTACGTACATGCAGCGCATCTGCCTGACAGCAGTTCTTTACCTTGTCCGATTCCACGAATCCCACAAATTGCAGGATGTCCCTGCGGTAGCTTTCCACGGTGGCAGGAGAATACCTGCGCTCATCACTCAGGTAACGCAGATATCTGCGAACGAGATCATGGGTGTCTGGCAAGCCGCTCACTGTAGCCATTTCGTTGCCTGATAGCGCTCATGTACCCTCACCGTACCACTTGATCTGCGCAAAGGGAAACAAGAATCCTGCCCAGGACAAGGCCAGGAGTCGGGAGCAGCTGGCCGGCTGTAGCCCGTTGCAGTTCTATGATTGCAGTCTTGCCAAGACTCCCTGAAAACAGAGTATCGAAACCTGACGTTCAATCAGAGAAACCGCTTCCCGGGGCACGAAAAATCACTATGGGCATGCAGGCAGTACGCCGTGTCTTCCTGAGCTATTTCCGGCTGGGCACTTCAATAGACCAAAAAACATTCCGCATGACTTGCTTGTGTACTCACAGCATCAGACTCCCCTCGAAACTCAATGTTGCAGGACCGGTCATGAAAACAGGCTGATCCGGGCCGTCACATTCGATCAGCAAACGCCCTCCAGGCAACCGGACAGACACCTCTGTGTCGAGCAGATTCTGGAACTGGCCTACCGCCACGGCTGCACATGCGCCCGTGCCACAGGCACTGGTTTCTCCTGCATCCCTTTCAAAGACACGCAGGGCAATATTCTGGGAATCCAGAATCTGCATGAAGCCGACGTTGACTTTACGGGGAAACATCGGGTGCATTTCGATTTTGGGGCCGAGCGTGCTCACGGGCGCATGCCCAACGCTGTCTACCTGCATCACAGCATGCGGATTGCCCATTGAAACTGCACCGATTTCGACCTGTTCCTCGCCAACCTCAAGCATGTAGCTTGTCGAGGTTCGTGCGGCAGTAAACGGGATTTTTTCAGGCTCGAACACGGGTGGGCCCATATCGACGGTCACGAGATCATCTTCACGAAGACTGATCCGGTATATGCCGCTGACGGTTTTGATGCTGACTGAATTCTTGTGTATGAGATTGTTGTGCCTGAGAAATTTGCCGATACAGCGTGCCCCATTCCCACACTGTTCAGCTTCCTTTCCATTGCGGTTAAAGACCTGATAATCAAAGTCGACCCCGGGCTCCGATGCAGGCCTGACCACCAGTACCTGGTCGCAGCCTACACCCAACCTCCGATCGGCAATCCAGCACAACTGCTCGCGGCTCAGACAGACATCCTGATGAATGGCATCAAAGACTACAAAGTCATTGCCCAATCCATGCATTTTTGCAAATTGTAGATGCATGCTAACCACTCCGTTCTCTATCGGGATACACCGGGTAAGCCAAAATCTCAGGCGAAGAATATTCCCCGGTACGCCACCTGCGCAACTTTGGGTGCATAACTGCACCCTCCGCATCCTGCTCCGGTTACAGGCCTGTCACCGGACAAGATGCTCCCGGGCAGTTTATGCGTCTTGCAAACGACCGGAGACGAGCAGGTGGCGGTCACTGATCGACTCCAGCTTCAGGCCCTGCAGTCCCGCCGTGTCCAGCTGGGCCTGTACTTCATCCAGCGTGAATGCGGCCAGCAGCGAATTGTGGAAGTCGCGACGCAGGATCTCGGGTTCACCCGCCGCGTAGCGGGAGACGAGATCTTCAGCTTGCTCCAGCGTCTGCGGTCTGTACAGGTCACAAATGAAGATAGCCGTACCCGGGATCGCATATTTGCGGATTGTAGTCCACAAGTCTTGGGGGTCATGAAGGTGATGCAACAGACTGTTCGAGACAATGGTTGGATAGTTTTTCTGCGGAAGCTCGCAGTCCGGCAAGCATTGCAGGTGCAGTGAGATCTGGTGCTGCAGCTCGGCGTGCTCGATACGTGTTCGTGCCTGCTCCAGCATAAAATGTGCACCGTCCACGGCGTCGATCTTACAATCCGGGTAGAGCCGCGCAAAACGAATCGAGATGTCAGCCGGACCGCAGCCCAAATCCAGCATCGTATGAGGCTTTTCATGCTTGCCGAAAACGCGGCAAAAATGCGCTACGATGGCGCTGTGTGCATCCTCGAAATCTGCATGGGCATAGGCCTTGGCCTGTGCCAGGTCATTCATCAATTCTGGTTCGGGTAAACGTTCCATCAGCTCGGGATCATCTCATCGGCAAACAATTGTTCTACACTCTCGCGCTTGCGAACCAGCCATGCCTGATCGCCATCGACCAGGATTTCAGCCGGTCGCATCCGGGAATTGTAGTTGCTTGCCATCACGAATCCATACGCGCCCGCATCGCGGACTGCAAGCAGACTGCCTTGCCTGATGCACAATCGGCGCTGGCTGCCGAGCCAGTCCGAGCTTTCGCAAACGGGCCCGACCACATCGTAGAGCACCTCCTCTCCACCTTCCTTGCATACCGGGCTGATCTCATGCCAGGCCGAATACAGGGATGGGCGCAGAAAATCATTCATGGCGGCGTCCACTAGCGCGAAACTCTTCTGCGTGGTGTGTTTCAGGTACTCGACCCTGCACAGCAGCAGTCCCGCCCTGCCTACAATGGCACGGCCTGGTTCGATGACCAGCTCAAGCTGCCGATCCTGCATGAAGGGGCGTAAAGCCTGTGCGTACTCCTGTGGACTCGGGGCAGTATCCGTGGGGCCATATGGAATTCCCAGCCCGCCGCCCACATCCACATGCTGTAAACGGATGCCTTGTCCGTGGAGGCGGTCCACCAGTTCGAAAATTTTCTCGAAACAGGCCTGAAAGGGAGCCAGGTCCAGCAATTGAGAACCGATATGACAGTCCACACCGACTGCATGTAGGTGGCTGCTTTGTGCAATCCTCTGGTAGAGATCCCAGGCCTGATCAATCTCCACACCGAACTTGTTGTCCTTCAGGCCCGTGGAGATATACGGGTGAGTGCTTGGGTCGACATCGGGGTTGACCCGCAGGGAGACGCTGGCAGGAATGCCCATTTCCTTGGCGATGGACTCCATGCGATCAAGCTCATCGCTGGATTCAATATTGAAACAGTAGATTCCAGCAAGCAATGCACGGCGGATCTCGTCAGCTCGCTTGGCGACACCGGAAAAAACGACTTTTCCGGCATCTCCGCCTGCACGGATGACCCGCTCCAGCTCGCCTCCGGAGACCACATCAAAACCGGCGCCAAGCTGTGCCAGCAGGCTCAGAATGGCCAAGTTGGAGTTGGCCTTGACCGCATAACAGATTCTCGTAGGCCAGTCCTGCAGGGCGTCTGCAAACGTCTGGTAATTGTTTTGGATGCAGGCCTTCGAATAAATATAGCAGGGCGTCCCATAAGCGCCCGCAAGTTTCGAACAGCTCACCTCCTCGGCATACAGCAGGTTGTCACGGTACGTGAATGGATTCATGAGACCGATGGGTTCACGTACCGCCCGAGTTCAATCGTTTGTACATGCTAGCTTGAGAATTGACCTTGGACCTTTTGTTTAGGAACATCCTCAGGCAGATAGAGATCACCGGTCTGACCGCACCCCGCAAGGGCTACCAGAAAGGAGAACATCAAAATGAAGACATATAATCTCGGCTGTGACACTGACGCACCCCTGTCCTTTTAACCAGGCATCATTGTATAGACCATTCCGCTGACAGGAAACTATCATTGCCATGGCCCTGACCACCATCTCGATCGACACCCAAGACCACCCGGAGCATGCCGTGATCTGGCTGCATGGCCTCGGGGCTAGCGGGCATGATTTCGAGCCCATTGTTGAACAGCTTGATCTTCCTGCAAGCCTGCGTGTGCGTTTTGTCTTCCCGCATGCGCCAACCCGTCCGATCACCCTGAATGACGGCATACCCCTGAGGGCCTGGTACGACATTTACGGACTTGACATGGACAGTCCGCAGGATGAAAAAGGTCTGCAGCAAAGCGCAAGCGATGTCTGCGCTTTGATCGAGCAGCTCGTGCAATCCGGCATCGCTTCACAACGCATTATTCTTGCAGGCTTTTCACAGGGAGGTGCACAATGCCTGTATACGGGACTGTCCTGCGACTACCGCCTGGCAGGTATCCTGGCGATATCGTGCTGGCTGCCACTTCACGAGAAATTTCCGGTCTATGCGCTCAGGGCGGACCGGTCGCTGCCCATCCTGCTGCTGCACGGCATGTACGATGTGACGATCCCGATCACCTCGGCTGAACTCAGCCGCAAAACCCTCGAACAGCAGGGATTCACGGTGACCTGGCAATCCTATCCATGCGCACACACGGTATCCCCGGAAGAAGTCAGGGACATTCGCACCTGGCTGCTGAAGTGCTGGCAATAGTGCGCACTGTCAGGAGGGCTTGAGCTCCTTCAGACGCTGGTGTGCACGCTTGATCTGTGCGGCCACCTGTTGTGGTGAAGTACCGCCGTAAGTGTTTTTGGAATTCACGGAGCCCTGCAGGGAAAGAATGTCGAACACATCTTTTTCAATTTGCGGGCTGAAGCTTTGCAACTCCTGCATGCTGAGCTCATCGAGTCGTTTATGCTCGGCAACCGCATACTTGACTGCCTGGCCGACGATTTCATGCGCATCCCGGAACGGCACCCCTTTCTGTACCAGATAATCGGCCAGGTCGGTGGCCGTCGCATAGCCCTGCTGCGCTGCCGCGAGCAACCGAGCCTGGTTGACCTGCAGATGCGGCAACATGTTGGCGAAGGCGATGACGCAGTCATTGACCGTATCGATGGTATCGAACAGGGGTTCCTTGTCTTCCTGGTTGTCCTTGTTGTAGGCCAATGGCTGACTCTTCATGAGCGTCAGCAGGGCAAGGAGATTGGCATACACGCGGGCGCTCTTGCCGCGCACAAGTTCGGGAACATCAGGGTTCTTTTTTTGCGGCATGATCGATGAGCCGGTACAAAACTGATCCGGCAACTCGACAAAATTGAATTGTGCCGAGGTCCACAACACAAGTTCTTCGGCAATGCGTGACAGATGCATGAACAGGATGGCTGCAAAGGCGCAGAACTCAACGGCGAAATCGCGGTCACTGACCGCATCCAGACTGTTGTCGCAAGGCCGGGCAAACTGCAGCTGTTGGGATACAAACTCCTGGTCCAGGGGAAAACTGCTGCCGGCAAGCGCCGCAGCCCCCAGCGGCAGCACATTCGCGCTTTCCCGACAGTGTAAGAGACGCACCCGGTCACGATGAATCATTTCAAACCAGGCCAGCATGTGGTGTCCGAACGTGATGGCTTGTGCGACCTGCAAATGTGTAAAACCGGGCATAATGGTATCGACTTCACGCTCTGCCAGCCCGATCATGGCAAGTTGCAGTTTTTCCAGCTGAGGGTCGATCTCATCGATGGCGTCTCGCAGGTACAAACGAACGTCTGTCACGACCTGATCATTACGTGAGCGCCCGGTATGCAGGCGCTTGCCCGCTTCACCAGTCAATTCGACCAGGCGCGACTCAATATTCATGTGCAGGTCTTCCAAAGCACGGTTCCATGGGAAGGTGCCGGATTCGATCTCTGCTGAAATCGTGTCCAGCGCCTGCAGCAGCCTGTCACAGTCCCGGTCGTCCAGTACGCCTATGCGCGCGAGCATTCGGGCATGCGCACGGGAGGCCAGGATGTCTTGCTTGTACAATCGCTGGTCAAATCCCACGGACGCACTGAACTGTTCGACGAATTCATCTGTCGCTTCGCTGAATCGCCCGCCCCATGGCTTTGTGCTTTTATCCTTCATCCTACTGGTCCAAGTAATCAAACAGGGATTATCCCCCAAATCGACCCAAGCTCAATGGCTTCTTGATGTAAATCAGCCATTTTAAACGGCAGAAGAACTTTTTGCTTCCAAAGCGATAAAAAATGCAGCACAGTACGCCAACCCCGATTGACTGAACGAAGGCTACAAACAATTTTTCGTGCATGTGAGAATCGCCACGCGCAGTAGTGCGCTTGCCCTGTGGCAGGCCAAAGAGGTGTCGCGTCTGCTGCGACAGGAGCATTCCGGGCTGTCTACGGAACTGGTCAAAATGACTACTACCGGAGACCGCCTGTTACAGAAGTCTTTAGCAACACAGGGCGGTAAAGGCCTGTTCATCAAGGAATTGGAGAACGGGCTGCTGGAAGATCAGGCGGACATCGCGGTGCACTCCATGAAAGACGTGCCGGTAGAACTCCCTCCCGAACTGCATCTGCCCGTCATACTCAAACGAGAGAACCCGTACGATGCGCTCGTGTCAAACCGGTATGCGACCCTTGACACACTGCCAGTAAACGCGGTTATCGGCACCGCGAGCCAGCGCCGCGCCTGCCAACTCAAAGCATCATTTCCGGGGCTCAAGATCAAGCTTTTGCGTGGCAATGTCAGTACCCGGCTTGCCAGACTGGATGAAGGGGATTATGACGCCATCCTGCTGGCAGTCGCCGGGCTGAAACGTCTCGGCCTTGAGCAGCGCGTTCGCACATGCCTGACCGTGAAACAGATGGTACCGGCCATCGGCCAGGGGGCGATCGGCATTGAATGCCGCCGGGACGACCCGCGGATCGAGTCCCTGATCCAGCCACTCAATCACGAAGACACCCAAATCTGTATCTTGGCAGAGCGTGCCGTCAGCCAGGCCCTGCAAGGAGGATGTCAACTTCCGATAGCCGGATTTGCCGAGTTGGATCACGAAAAACTTGTCCTGTGCGCACTCGTGGGCGACCCAGAAGGCGGGCAGATCTGTCGCAGCGAACGTGCCGGCCATAAAGAGAATCCCGTTCTGCTGGGCCAGCAGGTTGCCACTGACCTGCGCGCGCAGGGTGCCGACAAGATCCTGGCAGGATTATCCTGATCCGGATCTCGGTGTTGGTATACGCAAGCAACCGAAAGTGGTGAGCATGACCAGCCGCGAACCTCTGTCAGACAAGACTGTTGTAGTCACCCGCCCGGTGGCTCAGACCCAAAACCTGCTGTTATCCCTGAAAAAATTCCAAGTCAAGATCGTGCATTTCCCCACGATTGACATCCGCCCGGTGGAAGACCCCAGTATGGCAACCGGCTTGTTTCAAAACCTGGCAACTTACGACACTGTCATTTTCAACAGTGCAAATGCGGTACACCATGCGATGTCGCTGATGCAGAAACTGCAATTGACATTCAGCACACAGTGCATTGCAA
Source organism: Gammaproteobacteria bacterium (assembly GCA_965220895.1). GTDB lineage: Bacteria > Pseudomonadota > Gammaproteobacteria > UBA4575 > UBA4575 > WTFY01. The sequence goes on along the minus strand of OZ244850.1, from coordinate 1,194,607 downwards.
CGCTGGGACCGGCAACTCAGGCTGCCCTGAGCCAGTATGGCGTGCGAACAGACATCGTGCCCAAGACTGGATTCCGCAGTGAAGACCTGCTGGCCCAAGAAGAACTGCAGGGGCAATCCATACTGATCGTTCGGGGGGTTGGCGGGCGTGAGCATCTGGTGCGAGAACTGCTTTCCCGCGGTGCTCAGGTAGACATTGTAGAAGTTTATCGTCGCTTGTGCCCCGCAACACGCCCTGCACTGAACCTTAGCACTTGCCCCGAAAAAGAATCAGCCATACTCATCTACAGTGTCGAGTCAGCCCACAACCTGTGGGCCCTGTGTGCGGTCGATGAGCGAAAATGGGTCACCAGGGTTGCGCTCGTTGCAGGAAGCCGGCGCATTGCAGAGACTGCCACCGCCATCGGTTTTACGAAAAGCCCTATAATAGCCAGTAATGCCAGCGATGCTGCCATGCTGGAGGCTCTGCATACATGGGCCAAGGGATCCGGCTGAACGTACAGCACGCGTAACGATGGACGCTCAACAACCAACCTCACCTTCCGAGTCGGGGCCAGATGTCCCGGAAAAACCGAGCGGTCGAAAACTTCGCAACGGTCTTGTCCTTCCAGCCCTGATCACAGTTTTGCTGCTCGCCGGGGGCAGCCTTGCATATTATGCATGGCTCGGACTCAATGAGCGTCTGGTTCAGGCTACATCTGAGCGCCAAGCCCTGGCTGACGGTATTGCCACCATTGACGAGAGCACGAAGTTTCTGGATTTCAAAGAGGAATTGCAGCAACAGATCACTGCACTTGAACAGCAAGTAACGGGGCTTTCCAAACAACTGAAGGAACAGGCGAACCAACAGGAAAACACTCGCAGCTTCGTGCAACAGTCCCTGGCCAGTGTCAACCGGAGCCAACTAGAATGGGGATTGAACGAGACTTTGTATATCTTGCATCTGGCCAGTCATCGTTTGCTCATTGAGCGTGACATTTCGGGAACCATTGCCGCCCTGGAGATCGCAAGCACTCGCCTGCATGAACTCAATGACCCTCGCCTGCTCCCTGTACGTGAATCCATCTCCAGACAGATTCAAAAACTGAAAACCGTTCCCGGTCCAGACTGGGTGGGTATCGGTCTGCAACTCAACAATTTGCTGGGCAGGATCCGCCAGGGCAACGTTAATGTCAGGCCAACACCAAATCAGCGACCTGAACCTCGTCAGCCAGACCCCCAAGAAAGCAAGCCGAAATTGTGGCAAAAGATTACGGGCCAGGTGAAGGACTTCATTGACGATTCCATCACCATCACCCGAAAGGCATCGCCATCCAGCCTGTCAGGCGAACACCGGGGGGAGACCCCGACCCACGAATTTCTCCAGGCCCGATTGCTCAGTGCCAAATATGCCTTGGCGAGGCGCGACAGCCAAGGCTACCATCATGAACTTGAATCCGCGCTGACATGGCTTGAAACCTCAGCGCCCCAGAACAACATGAGTGAACTGGCCGATGAACTGGAGGCCTTGAATTCCGTGAATCTTGAACCGGAACTTCCAGACATCAGTGAGCCAAGCAGCCTTCTGGCGGGTCTGCTGGAAAATATAGAGAGTCGCTAAATGCTACGCCCCTTGCTAGTTTTCGTGGTTTTCCTGGTCCTGTTTGCAGGCATCATTCTGTATGTCATGCAAGTCCCGGGGCTTGCAATCTTCACCTATGGTGATGTCACGATTGAGATGCCACTGGTTCGATTTGTAGTCGGGGCATGCATCGCGGTTGTCATACTGTATTTAGCCTTGCGCCTGCTTGGCCTTGTATTCAACGCACCTCTTCGGTTCCAGGCCGCTCGTTCCAGACGCAGGCAGCGCAAAGCCGCCGTGGACACCAGCCAAGGGCTGGCCAAATTTGCCTCAGGGGACTGGCTGCAGGCGGAGAAGCTGCTGATACGGGGGGCTGATGAAGCCCGCAGTGCGCTCATCAACTACATCTGGGCAGCGCGCGCTGCACAACAGAACGGGAACCATGAAATGCGTGACCAGTATCTGGAACAGGCAGAAAAATCCATGCCGGACAAGCAGGCCGTACTGGACATTGTGCGTGCTGAGTTCCTCTTGCAACAGGGCCTGCCAGAACAGGCTCTGGCCTGCATTGAGCCATATAGCGGGAAGATTGCAAACAACTCTAAAATCGCTGGCCTGTTTGCCAGTACCTATGAACAACTGCACGACTGGCAACAACTCGCGGGCATTGTCCCCGACCTGGAAAAGAACCACAGTATCCGCCCCGAGATACTCGAGAAAATACGGAAAACCGCGGCATGTGGACTGCTGGAAGCATCCAGGCGTGGCGAAACTGCCGAGGATATTGAGCATCTTGGCAAGCGATTCAGGAGTACTATTGCAGCTGATGACACGCTGGCAGTTGCCTACGTCGAGGCACTGCGGGCACAGGGCAGGCACCAGGCAGCCGCAACCCTGGTAACGAACATGCTGGACAGTCACTGGAGTCCGGGGCTGGTCCGACAATTCGGTTTGCTGGAACATGCTGATGCCAACTCTGCACTGCACCTGGCAGAGCAGTGGATTGCCCAGCACGACCGCGATGCCGGCCTGCAGCTGACGCTGGGTCGTTTGTGTAAACGAGCTGAGCTTTGGGACAAGGCAAAAAACTACCTCGAATCCAGCCTGGACTCGGAACCCCTGGCCGAGACTTGTGCCGAACTTGCGACTTTACACAAGCATCTCAATGAGACTGAGACTGCATACCACTACACGAAAAAAGGACTGGACCTAGCCGCCCGGATCCCATGAGGAAGACCTCTTGCTTGAACCCCGTCTTTGTCGCAAGTATTCTGCGACATGAACAGTCCGACGTACGGCAATAAGCCATGCTGATTCGTATATTGATAGCGGCATCCCTGCTACTCCTCTTGTGGATATTGTTGTCTGGACATCTGGGCATCCTCTTGCTGTCTTTGGGTATTGCCAGCGGTTTGCTGGTCGCATGGCTCCTCCACAGGCTCGCACTTCAAAGCCCTAACTTCAATACGCTGTATTTCAGCCTCAATTTACCCAGATTCCTGCCCTGGTTTTTTCTGGAAGTGGTCCGTTCCAATCTGGATGTCAGTTGGCGAATATTGCATCCGAAATTACCGATTTCCCCCAACACAAGTACCGTGTCCACATCAAAGCTCAACGATGTAGCCACGACCACCTATGCAAACTGCATCACTTTGACTCCCGGCACATATACACTGAATGTTGACGACCAAACCATCGAAGTGCACTCACTGACTCAAGAGACCGCCGAGAAACTGCAACAGGGAAAAATGAAGGAACGGATTTCTGTCCTGCAAGGGCGACCCGATACTTCCTGAAACTGCACAGGGTCTTATGTTTACAACTGCATTCATTGCTATCTTGATCGTTATGTTTGTCCTACTGCTGCGTGTGGCTCTAGGACCCACAATTTTTGATCGCATCCTAGCCGTCAACACGTTTGGCACCGCCATCGTCTTGTTGATCGCATTATTTGGATTTTTGACTGCACGGCCAGATTTCCTGGATATTGCGCTGCTTTATGCGCTGATCAATTTCATATCGACGATTGCAGTACTGAAATTGTTCCGATATGACTCTCTGGGCAAATCTGTCGATGAGTGAGGTCCGGGCATGTTCGTAGTCAGTTGGATACTGCTGGTACTAGGCAGCGTGTTTTGCTTGATCGGCACCCTGGGGCTCATGCGCCTGCCGGATTTTTATTCCAGGGTGCATGCAGCCAGCATCATAGACAGCCTGGGCGCCATACTGATTTTGCTGGGCCTAATCACACAATCGCAGGACCCGCTGGTGATCATCAAACTGATTCTGATTCTGCTGTTCATGATGCTCACTGGTCCGACCGCAGTACATGCCCTAGCGCACACCGCAATGCTCAGCGGAAAAAACCAGGCTTCGGATCAAAATTCTGAGCAGCCTAACGAGTCCTGAAAACCTGTGGATATAGAAACCATCGTCAATTTTTCGCTTCTGACCATGCTGGCGCTTACAGTGATCGTACTGATACGTATGAAAAGTCTGCTCGCCATCGCACTATCAAGCGGCGTCTACAGTTTCTTGTCAGCGGGTCTGTTCGTGGCAATGGATGCGGTGGATGTTGCATTCACCGAAGCTGCCGTAGGTGCTGGAATCACTACCGTACTGCTTCTGGGAACCATTGCAATCACGGGGCGGGAGCAGACTGTCAGCAAACACAAAAGGTTTCTGCCCATTGCTGTAATCACGATCACGGGGGCAGCCCTGATTTACGGAACACTGGACATGCCCCTGTATGAGGATGCAAACGCCCCGATCCACACCCATGTTGCACCGCATTACCTGACACAAAGCAGCGAGGAGATTGGCATTCCCAATGTTGTGACTTCTGTGTTGGCAAGTTATCGAGGCTACGATACACTGGGTGAAGTCGTAGTGATATTCACTGCGGCCGTGGGCGTCCTGCTTTTGCTTGGAAAAACCGCAAAGCGAAGCGGGCGCAAACCATGAATCTCCGTTCCAGCTTGATACTGCGCGAAGTCTGCAGGGTGATTATCCCTGCGGTCATGCTGTTTGGCCTGTACGTGCAGTTTCACGGGGAGTATGGGCCCGGTGGAGGCTTTCAGGCAGGCGTAATATTTGCTGCTGCCGTGATCCTTTACGCGTTGGTATATGGCCGGCAGAAAGCCCAGCGCATTCTTTCCACCGAGACGGTCCGTTATTTCATTGCAGCAGGCGTATTGCTATACGCCGGAGTTGGTGTGACCACCATGCTGCTGGGTGGAAATTTCCTTGACTACAATGTGTTGCTGCAGGGTCATCAGCAAGCCCAGCATCTGGGCATTTTTCTTATTGAACTTGGGGTGGGTATCACGGTGGGTGCCGTCATGATTGCAATTTTTTACACGCTTGACGAGTTCTTCGAATAGGCAATGATCACAGGTTATTTCAATTACTGGGTCGTGATCATTTTGATGATGATGGGTTTTTATATTGTCATCTCAGACTCCAACCTGATCAAAAAAATTATCGGGCTGAACATTTTTCAAACCTCGGTATTCATACTGTTCATCTCCATGAGCAAGGTGAAAGGAGGGACTGCACCCATACTGATTGCTGGGACCGACGTATATTCGAATCCACTACCGCATGTCCTGATCCTGACAGCCATCGTGGTTGGGGTGTCAACAACCGCGCTGGGACTGGCGATCATTGCCAGAATCCACCGGGCTTACGGCACTGTCGACGAAACCATCATTCACGAACAGGATGATCTTCAGGACGAAAACTAGTGCTGGCTCATTTACCTGCATTACAAGTGGTGATCCCCCTGATCAGTGCACCCGCCTGTGTCCTGGTCACACGGGCCAACTGGGCCTGGTTGCTGGCAACTGCAGTGAGCATCATTTCTTTTGTCATCGCCTTGCTGCTGGTGCACGAAGTGTCCGAGCACGGCGTGTTGTCCTACCACCTGGGCGGGTGGAGACCGCCGCTTGGAATCGAATACCGCATTGACCACCTAAGCGCCTATTTGCTGACCATCGTGGCTGCAACGGCCAGCATCACCATGATTGCGGCACGAGAAAGCATAGAGCAGGAAATTCCGCCGGAGAGGGCCAGCCTGTTTTTTTCTGCATACCTGCTGTGCCTGACCGGCCTGCTGGGCATCATTGCTTCTGGAGATGCCTTCAATATTTTCGTATTCCTTGAAATCAGCTCACTGTCCTCCTATGTGTTGATTGCGATGGGCCATGATCGGCGGGCCCTGACTGCTGCATACCAGTATTTGATCATGGGGACCATCGGCGCCACCTTTATATTGATTGGCGTCGGCCTGCTGTACATGTTAACCGGCACCCTCAACATTCAGGATTTACATCAGAGGATACCGGCAGTCGTTGACTCCAGAACATTGCACGCGGCCTTTGCCTTTCTGACTGCTGGAATCTCGCTGAAAATTGCCTTGTTTCCGCTGCACCTTTGGCTGCCCAATGCCTATGCGCATGCTCCATCGATGATCACGGTGTTCCTGTCGGCAACCGCGACCAAGGTTTCTGTATACGTGCTGCTGCGATTTTTTTTCGGCCTGTTTCCGCAGGAAATTTCTCTACAGCAATTTCACCTGGACAAGATCCTGCTGCCCCTGTCCATCATTGCCATCCTGACAGCGTCCTTTGTTGCCATTTTTCAGGAAAACATCAAACGCATGCTCGCCTATTCCAGCGTTGCACAGATCGGTTACATGACGCTGGCAATCGGTCTGGGTTCTGCAGACGGCACGATCGCCGGGATGGTATACCTGTTCAATCATGCGATCATCAAAGGCGGGTTGTTCCTGGCCATGGCCTGCGTATTGCTGAGAATCGGCTCGGTGCAACTGGAAGATTTCGCCGGGCTGGGCAGGCGCATGCCCTGGACCATGGCGGCCGTGGTTCTGCTGGGCCTTGGGCTGATCGGGATACCCTTTACGGCAGGTTTTGTCAGTAAATGGTATGTGCTGGCAGCAGCGATTGAACAGGGGCACTGGCTGGCAGCAATCGTGGTCGTGGGAGGATCCCTGTTGACGGTCCTTTACATCTGGAAAATCATTGAACATGCCTACTTCAAGACCCCTGCAAGTGCCACGCGCCAGAGCCAGGGGGTCCTTGAAGCACCCCGGCAGATGTTGCTCCCCCTGTGGTTGCTGGTAGCCGGCAGCTTTTATTTTGGCCTGGATACCTCCTTTAGCCTCGGGTTTGCAAGTACCGCCATTCAGACGTTATTTCACTAAGCAATGATCCCGCTGCTGCAACACCTTGAGCTCGCACTCTTGATCCCCCTGCTGGGTGGGGCCCTGGTTCTGCTGTTTCACAACCGGCCAGGGCTGCGTGAGGCGAGTTCACTGTTCGCAGGGGTCCTCCTGTTCTTGTACATCACCCAGTTGCTGGGGCTGTACCACGGGCCCAGTCCAGTGCACACCTTGCTGAACATCTCTGCCAATCTTTCGATTGCTTTCCATCTGGAACCCCTCGGGCTTGTATTTGCCTTACTGGCATCCGGTCTCTGGGTTTTCACAACGATGTATTCCATCGGTTACATGTCCGGGAATTCAGAAAAGAATCTCACGCGGTTTTACCTGTTCTTTTCCGTATCGATTGCCGCGACCATGGGCATTGCCTTTGCGGCAAACCTGTTCACGTTGTTCATATTTTATGAGGCATTGACATTATCCACCTATCCCCTGGTGACACATAAGCAAACCTCTGAGGCACGAAGTGGAGGACGTGTCTACCTGGGGCTCTTGCTTGGCACCTCGATCATGTTTTTCCTGACCGCTCTGGTCATCACCTGGATTCGCTCCGGTACGCTGGATTTCATGCCGGGGGGTGTGCTTGAAGGGAATACCCAGGGATTGGCCGCCGCGCTGCTGTTCACGCTGTTCATGCTCGGTATCGGAAAAGCGGCCCTGTTACCGTTTTATCGCTGGCTGCCGGCTGCCATGATTGCGCCTACGCCCGTGAGCGCCCTGCTGCATGCCGTGGCTGTGGTCAAGGCCGGAGCATTTTCCGTGCTCAAAATTTCCGTGTACGTATTCGGGATCGACTACCTGGCAGCACAGGAGGCCTCGGTCTGGATCCTGTGGCTGGCGGTGGCCACCATGGTGATCGCCTCGATCATCGCACTCAGCAAGGACAACCTGAAAACACGGCTGGCCTATTCGACGATCAGTCAACTTTCATACATTGTCATCGGGGCGGCACTGGCCTGGCCTGCGGCTGCCCTGGGAGGCGCCCTGCACATCGTCACGCACGCTTTCGGGAAAATTACCCTGTTTTTTTGTGCCGGTGCAATTTACACCGTGACGAAATATACGCGAGTCAGCCAACTCAACGGGCTCGGCCACAAGATGCCATTCACTTTTGCAGCTTTCCTGCTCGCCGCATTCAGTGTGATCGGCCTGCCGCCATTCATCGGCAGCTGGAGCAAATGGCTGCTGGTAGAAGGCAGTGTGGATACGCACCATTATGTCGTGCTGTTCGCCTTTGCGCTGAGCACCTTGCTGAACTGTGCCTACCTGCTGCCGATTGGCCTGCGTGCTTTTTTCAAACCGCCGGATCCTGCCCAGGCAACCACGGCTTCCGGAATCCAGGAGGCCCCGCTTGCCTGCCTGATTCCCTTGTGTGCTACGGCTGCGGCCACACTGCTGCTGTTTTTCTATATCCAGCCCCTTTATGATTTTCTGTACCCCGTTTTCAATTCATGAACCGCAAGAAACATCGCTACTGGCTGGACAGCCCCGATAACGTTCGCAAGCTTGTGTACGGCCTGTACACATTGTGTGCAGCATTGATGCTGCTCGACTTTTTTTATCACAAGCATATCTACTTCCCTTTTGAAAACTGGTTCGGCTTTTTTGCCTGGTTTGGTTTCATTGCGTGCGTGGCCCTGGTCCTGCTCGCCAAACAGATGCGCAAGCTCGTGAAGCGCGACGAGGACTACTACGGTGATGTCTAGCCTGAACCCGGCACTCATCCTGGTACTTGGTGCACTGCCGGCCTTGATGCTGAAAGGCCATCTGCGTGCTGTTTATATACTGCTGTTGCCGGTGCTTTCCTTTTTGCAGCTGTACACTTTGCCCGCAGGCAGCCGTGCGGAGTTCGAGATTCTCGGCATGCTCCTGACGACCCTGCACCTCGACAAGCTCAGCTTCATGTTTGCAGTGATCTTCCACATTGCGGCTTTCCTGTCGATCCTCTACTCACTGCATGCCCACGATCGCCTGCAACAGATGATCACCCTGATCTACGCAGGCTGTGCGATCGGAGTGGTGCTGGCCGGGGATCTGGTTACACTGTTCATCTACTGGGAGGCGGCGGCGCTTTCCTCTGTGTTTTTGATCTGGGCACGGCGTACCCCGGCATCCTATGCGGCCGGCATGCGTTACCTGATCGTACAGGTCATTTCCGGACTCCTGCTGCTGACAGGTATCATCCTGCATGCCCGCACCAGCGGGTCCATTGAATTTGCCCAGCTGGATCCAGGAACACCCGGAGGAGCGCTGATTTTTCTTGCCTTCGGGATCAAGTGCGCCTTCCCCTTGCTGCATAACTGGCTGGTGGACGCCTACCCTCAAGCTACCGTGACCGGAGCCGTAGTGCTCTCCGCCTTCACAACCAAGATGGCGATATATGCGCTCGCAACCGCTTTTGCGGGAACCGAAATCCTGATCTGGATCGGATTGCTGATGACCGCCTTTCCAATTTTCTACGCGGTGATTGAAAATGACCTTCGCCGGGTGCTGACCTACAGCATGATCAACCAGCTGGGATTCATGGTGGTCGGGGTTGGAATCGGAACGGAACTGGCACTCAATGGCACCGCGGCCCATGCCTTTGCGGATATCCTGTTCAAGGCACTGCTGTTCATGAGCATGGGTGCTGTGCTGCTGCGCACCGGTCGCATCAACGGTTCGGATCTGGGCGGACTGTACAAATCGATGCCGGCTACCGCGGGTTTTTGCGTGATTGGCGCAGCGTCGATCTCAGCCTTCCCCCTGTTCAGTGCCTTTGTCACGAAATCGATGATCATGGAGGCGGCCGCCCTGGAAGGCTACACCCTGGTATGGCTGGTGTTACTGTTCGCATCTGCCGGTGTGTTTCACCATGCAGGCATCAAGATTCCCTACTTTGCTTTTTTCGCCCACGACAGCGGCATACGCTGCAAGGAAGCACCCGCCAGCATGCTGTTCGCCATGGCCGTTGCTGCCGTACTTTCCATGTGTATCGGGATCTTCCCGCAAACCCTGTATGCGCTGTTGCCCTATGAGACCGGCTACCAGCCCTACACGATGACGCACGTGATCACCCAGCTCCAGTTACTGTTCTTCTCGGCACTGGCTTTCACCTGGCTCGTGCGACAGGGTCTCTACCCTCCGGAATTGCGCTCCGTGAACCTGGATGTGGACTGGTTTTATCGCAAACCGGGGCGTTGGCTGGCAGAGTACGCGGTGCAGTCGATCGTGGCCGGTGAACAAAAGATGGGGGTCTGGATCAAAAGGCTTTCATTCAGTGCAGGCACACGCCTGCATCGTCATCACGGACCTCAGGGACTGCTTGCCAAAACCTGGCCCACCGGCAGCATGGTGCTGTGGGTTGCCTTCCTGCTTGGCGTCTACCTGATCTTTTATTATGTCTACTGAGGACCCGGGATTGCAGGCTCAGTGGATAGTCTGAGCCTCTTCCGCATCCCCGTCCATAAGATCCAGCACTGGTTGCAACTCAGCGGAAGCATGATGCAAAACCATGTGCCAGCTGTCGTTCGCCTTCTTGTAGATGTTGGTGGCAAAGATCTCAGACTGCAGTTCACCATCGACATAGATGTCTTCCACAACATGGTGCACCGCCACCTCCTCCTCCAGAATCATGCCCGTCCTGTTGACTCTTAACTCGATGCCCTGCTCATAAGAAAACATCTGTTCCCAGCTCTTGCGGATACTGGACACGCCCTGCAGGCGAGAACCTCCAGGGTGTATACAGACGATGTCCGTACCCTGACCCCATACGGACATCATCAATTTGATATCCCCTTCCTGAAATGATCGGTAAAATGCCCGCTCGGCCTGTTCCGAGGTCTGGAAACAATTTGGATTTTGCATGGTTGTTCAATCAAGTTTTAAATGTTCATTGAGCCAGGTAACATTTCAAATGTCATGAGCTTGGTAGAGACACAATTATGTCACTACGACGAAATACCGGATCCGGGCAGCAAAGGCCTGATTGTTGAAGCTCACGATACGCTGACTCGGGTATTTGTCGTCAAAAAAGACAACCAGGTTTATGCCTATCAAAATTCATGCCCGCATACGCATGGGCCTTTGGACTGGACACCTGACCGTTTTCTTGACGAGGGCGCGGATTATATCATGTGCGCCAACCATGGCGCCCTCTTTCAGATACAGGATGGCCTGTGCATCTACGGCCCCTGCAAAAACGAGTATCTGCGTGCCCTTCCCTGCACGGTCCGGAACCAGATCATCCACGCGCAGCTTTGAGCGCCTGCAATATGGCATAATCTCCTGACAGAGCCTGTTTGTACAGGCCCGAAACTGGAACTTGAAAAATTTCGGCGACAGAGATGGCAGAAAATTCGTGGATATCCTTTTTCAGCGCAGTCACAAGCTGGCTGCTGGCTGTTTTCCTGGTGGTGCAGTTATTGTCCGGTCCCTTTGATGGACGTACCTGTCAAACCGCCTGCGTGAACACGGTCTTCTGGATATCCTTTACCATTGCAGGTCTCGGCCTGATCTTCAGTGCCGGTGCCTTGTTCTCAGGCAAAACCGGTTGGCTGCAGAGCTTATCCTTTCTTGCCTTGCTGGGCCTGGTCGGCATTTACCTCACCACGATCCTGATCGGTACCTTCGGAATTTAAGCCACACTCTTGTGGCAGGCGTCATACCTGCCCAAACTCAATCGATTTCCCAAGCCACCGGTGAATCAAGGCATCCACCGTGCGGGGATGTTCGGCAAACAGCCATTTTGCACTTTCGTGCACTTGCGGAATCAGATTCTGATCACGCAGGATATCCGCGATCCGTAATTGCAGCATGCCCGTCTGGCGAGTACCCAGCACCTCCCCGGGACCCCGAATCTCAAGATCGACCTGGGCAATCTCGAAGCCGTTGCCGGTGGCACGCATGGTGTCAATTCGCAGTTTGGCATTTTCGGTCAGCGGGGCGCTGTACAGCAGCACACAACTGCTTTCCTGGGCTCCCCGCCCCACCCGGCCGCGCAACTGGTGCAGCTGGGCGAGTCCCAGGCGCTCGGCATTTTCGATGATCATCAGACTGGCATTTGCAACATCGACCCCGACTTCGATGACCGTGGTCGCCACCAGCAGGTCAACCCTGCCGCATGCAAAATCCTTCATCACCGCATTTTTCTCCTGGCTCTTCATGCGTCCATGCACCAGCCCGACACGGACCCCGTCCAGCAGGGCACTCAGCTCCTGAAACACGTTCTCTGCCGCCTGACACTGCATGGCTTCGGACTCCTCCACCAGCGTGCATACCCAGTAGGCCTGCTGGCCACGCCGACAGGCGCTGGCGACACGTTCAACCACTTCATGGCGCCTCTCGTGCGGAACGGCGATGGTGCTGACCGGCATGCGCCCCGGCGGCAACTCGTCAATGACGGAGTAATCGAGATCCGCGTAGGCGGTCATGGCGAGGGTTCTGGGAATCGGCGTCGCAGTCATGATCAGCTGGTGCGGGCTGCCAACACCCTGTACCCCTTTTTCACGTAAAGTCAGGCGCTGGTGCACGCCAAAACGGTGCTGTTCGTCCACCACCACCAGAGCCAGATTGTGAAAGGTAACGCCTTGCTGAAACAGTGCGTGGGTACCCACGATCGCCTGCGCACTGCCGCTTGAGATCCGCGCCTTCATTTCACTGCTCTGGCTGGCGGTCATGCGGCCCGACAGCCAGGCCAGCTCCACGCCCAGAGGGGTCAGCCAGCTCACGAAGTTCTGCAGGTGCTGCTCGGCCAGGATCTCAGTAGGTGCCATCACGACGGCCTGATAACCGGCCTCGATCGCCTGCAGGCAGGCTGCAATGGCCACGAGCGTTTTGCCGCTTCCTACATCGCCTTGCACCAGGCGCAGCATCGGGTAGTTTTTTTTCAGGTCGGAAAACACCGTGCCGATCACACGCTCCTGTGCAGAGGTGAGGGCAAACTCCAGCGATTCAATCAGTTGTGCATACAGGCGGCCCGGCGGTGCGATGGACACGGCAGGTTGCTTTTGCATCTGCAGTCGCAGTTTGAACAGGCTCAACCGCTGAGCAAGCAACTCCTCGAAAGCCAAGCGGCGCTGCATCACGTGGGTGCCGGCCGCCAATGCCTGCGTGTCGGCCTCGGGCGGTGGGCGGTGGACGAACTTCAGTGCCTCGATCACGGAAGGCTGGCAGCCATCGATTTCAGGGATTTCAGGCAGCAGATCCAGATCCGGGACTTCATCCTCTTCAACCCAGCGTAGCGCCTTCGAGGTCACGTTGCGCAAGGTGAGTTGGTGCAGACCTTCGGTAGTCGGGTAAATCGGGGTCAGGTGATCTTCAACCTTGGCCGTATCTCGCGTGCGCTGGATTTCATATTCAGGATGCACCATTTCCAGGCTGGAGACACCCCGCCTGACCTCGCCGAAACAGCGAATGCTGACGCCCGGCGCCAGGTTCTCTTGCTGCTTCTTGTTAAAATAAAAAAACCGCAACAGGATCCGGCCCGTCCCATCACTAACACTGACCAGCAGCATCCGCCGTTTCCTGTAAACCATCTCACTGTGATCCACCGTTCCCAAAAGCACACACTCATCCCCCGGCTGCAGGGTCCCGATCTGGCGGACGTGAGTGCGGTCCTGGTAACGGATTGGCAAATGAAAAAGCAGATCCTGCACGGTGTGGATATGCAACCGCTGCAGATGCTCCATGATTTTCGGGCCGATGCCCTTGAGGACGGTAACCGGAGGAAATGTGTCCCGGTCCGTGGAACCCGAATCCCGGTTCATCTGGTGATGGGCCTGCACAAACAGCGGTTACGAAAACCGTGTCTCAGTCAAGTTGCATCACGGCATCCATTTCCACACCCGCGTCCTTGGGCAGGGCAGCCACACCGATCGCCGCGCGTGCCGGATAAGGTTCCGAAAAGTATTCGGACATGATTTCATTGACCAGGGGGAAATGGGCAAGATCCGTGAGAAAAATGTTCAGTTTGACCACATCACCCAGCGTTCCTCCCGCCGCCTCCGCTACCGCCTGAAGATTGTCAAAGACCCGGGAAATCTGCGCCCTCATATCTGAGCCTACCAACTGCATGGAAGCCGGATCAAGAGGAATCTGTCCCGACAGGTATACCGTGCTGCCCACCTTGACAGCCTGTGAATAGGTTCCTATGGCTTGTGGCGCACGTGCGGTATTGATGATCTCGCGTTCCATTTTGAAATCTCCTTAATCAAATGCGTTTTACCTTGTAGACCTTCGGGGTTTTTCGCACGGCCCGGATGAGGTTCGCCAGGTGATCACGGTCCTTGACCGTGAGCAAAATCGTAATGGTGGTCGTGGTGCCGAATTTTTCATCCAGAATGATATTTTCTATGTTCGAGCTTTCCTCGGATATTTTTGCTGCGACCACGGCCAGCACACCCCGTTCATTGGCCGTTTTGATACTGATTTCCGCAGTGAATTCACTACCCGGGTTGCTGTCCCAATACACGTGAATCCACTTGTCGCGGCTTTTTTTCCGATGCCTCACGATGTTGCGGCACTTGACATGGTGCACCACCAGACCCTTGCCGGCATTCATCACACCAACCACGGAATCCCCGGGGATGGGGTGACAGCATTTTCCGTAACTCACCACCATGCCTTCCGTGCCACGGATTGCCAGGGGATTCTTCCTTTCGCTTCGGGACCGCAACTTCATCCACAGTCCCCGCAGTGACACCAAGTGCTTGACGACAAAAGGTGCCATCCGGTCACCCAGTCCCACTTCCACGAACAACTGCTGCTCGGATTCCAGTTGCAGCTCCTTGAGCAACCGGGCCAAATCACGCTTGCTCACGTCCTCCCAGGTTTTTTCATAGGCAATCAAGGCCTGATCCAGAAGCCGCCTGCCCAGTTGACCGGCCTCTTCGGTCTGCAGGTTCTTCAGATAACTCCGAATGTTGGAACGTGCTTTGGCGGTCACGATGAAGTTCAGCCAATCCGGGCTCGGATGGCCTTCAGGGGCTGTGATGATGTCGATGGTCTGCCCGTTTTCGAGAATCGTGCTGAGTGGCTCCAGCCGACGGTTGATTCGGGCCCCGACACAATGATTGCCAATATCCGAATGCACCGCGTAGGCAAAGTCCACAGCCGTCGCGTTGATCGGCAGTTCCAGGATATCGCCCCTCGGGGTAAACACGTAAATCTCGTCATAAAAAAGATCGATCTTTACGCTTTCCAGAAATTCGAGGGAACTGCCTGAACTGTGCTGTATTTCTGAAACCGTCTTGAGCCATTCCTGTGTCCTCGTGTGGGGTCCCGCGTGATCGCCCTCACCCCCCTTGTACATCCAGTGGGCAGCGATGCCGGACAGGGCGACCTGATCCATTTCTTCCGAGCGGATCTGGACCTCCACAGGTATGCCCTTGGGCCCGAACAAAACGGTGTGCAGTGACTGGTAGGCATTTTTCTTGGGGATGGCAATGTAGTCCTTGAACTTGCCCGGCACCGGCTTGTACAGGTTGTGGATGACGCCGAGTACCCTATAACAGGTATCGACATCGGCAACGACGATACGGAACCCGAAAACATCAAACACCTCGGAGAACTGGAGGTGCTTTTCCTTCATCTTTCTGTAGATGCTGTAAATATTCTTCTCGCGGCCATGGATGCGGCTCACAATGCCGGCATCGTCCAGTCTTTCGCAGAGATTCTTCTCCGCCTCCTGCAGAAGCCTTTTGCGATTGACGTTGGTTCGCTTCACGGAATCCTGCAACACTTCATATCGCCGCGGCCACAAAGTCTTGAACGAGAGCTCTTCAAGCTCCATGCATAACTCATGCATTCCCAGTCGCAGGGCAATGGGTGCATAGATATCCAGCGTTTCACGGGCGACCCGCCTGCGCTTTTCCAATGCCACTCCACTCAGGGTTCGCATGTTGTGCAACCGGTCGGCCAGCTTGATGATGATCACGCGCACGTCCTTCGCGAAAGCAAGCATCATCTTGCGGAAGTTCTCGGCTTGCGCCTCCTGCTTGGATCCGAATTCCAGATGGGTGAGTTTGCTGACCCCATCGACCAGTTCAGCCACGTCCTTGCCAAACTCCAGGGTGATCTGCCCCTTGGCCGTTTCCGTATCTTCGATCACATCATGCAGCACGGCTGCAACAATCGTCTGCGCGTCCATGTGCATGCCCGCCAGTACGCGGGCTACGGCAAGTGGGTGGTAAATATAGGGCTCGCCGGTGAGGCGTGTCTGTCCTTCGTGCGCGGTCGCACTGAAAAGGTAGGCATGGTACACGCTCTTGACATGCTGTGCATCCAGGTACGTTTCCAGCAACGCGCAAAGGTCGCTGATCAGAAAGCGTGAAGGATGGTGTGCAGCTAGATGTTTGCTAGCGGGTTCTACAACACTAGCCATTGCCGCAGAATAAGCGGGTCAGGAAACCGCCTATGCCTCCTGTTCTCCTTCGGTGGATGCATTCGTCGATGGAACGGAAGTCGCGTCATCCTGAGCCGGTTCTTGCGGCTCAGCATCCGCGGTTGCCTCGTCCTCTTCAATCAGGCGTTGCAGACGTTCGCTCAGCAACCGGTCCTCCGACTCCTCTGTCGAGTACAGGGCGTCCGGCTTGTCCAAGGGATCGCCGTCCGGGCGGGTCTGGTTGAGCTCGCGGCTGATCTCCGTGTACAGCGCCGCCAGTTCGTCTTCACCAAATTCAGTACCCTCTCCCTCTGCAGGAACTGCAAGCGCGGCTTCCATCTTCTCCTCGTTGATCAGATTTTCTGCAATCTCACGCAATGCCACTACGGTCGGCTTGTCGTTTTCCCACTCGACAAGCGCCTCAGCGCCCTGCACAAGCTGTCGTGTGCGCTTGCTGGCCAGCAGCACCAGTTCAAAGCGGTTCTCCACGTGTTCCAGACAATCCTCAACGGTCACCCGGGCCATAACATACTCCTACGAAAACATATCGGGGAACGTATTATTCTAACGAATTCACCCTGCAGCTACCAGCGCTATCCCAGCGCTATCCCAGCAACTCCCGGGTCAGCGACTTCAGTACTTTGGTATCGAGTGGCTGAAAACTTTCCGGACAGGTGAAAAGACAGGTCAGTGCTTCCAGCGCATGATCAAAGTCATCATTCAGCACGATGTGATCGAACTCTGCATAGTGACTGATTTCACTTTCAGCCTTGCGCATTCTCCTGGAGATCGTTTCATCGCTGTCTTGCCCCCGGTTGCGAAGGCGATGCTCCAGGGCTGATTTCGAGGGCGGCAAAATGAAGACCGAGGTTGTATTGTCCATCCGCTGGCGGGTCAGTCGTGCACCCTGCCAGTCAATTTCAAGAATCACCCTGAGCCCATCATCGAGCTGGCTTTGTACGGACGCCTGCGAAGTCCCGTAACAATTGCCAAAGACCTCAGCATGCTCCAGGAACTCACTGCGCTCGACCATGCCGGAGAAATCTGCAACGCTGGTGAAGAAATAGTCCCTGCCATCAACCTCGCCGGGTCGCATGGGCCGGGTGGTGTGTGACACCGAAACCGCCACATCCGGAATTTTCTCAACGATAGCCCTGACCAAACTTGACTTTCCAGATCCCGAAGGGCCGGAAACAATAAAGAGTCTGCTTTGATTCATCGCCCGCAAGGTACCTGCACAGGCTTTGCAGATTAAGCCGCAGTCGAGCCGGAATGCACGTACAAGATACGCCCCGACAGACACTGAGCCCCGGAAAGAGTCAGCTGGAGAATGGCCTTGTACTCAAGGTCCTGCTGTGTCGGCCTGCGGACTTGATATGAGGTTTTGCCTGACTTAGTACCCGCCTTGCTTGTCACCTCCTTCTGCAGATGCTTCCGCCTCGGCAGGTTCGCCATCGCCAGCATGCTCCTCTGCCATGGGCGCCTCTGTAGCAGCTTCATCGGCGGTGTTTGCAGAATTTTCGGCTTCCTCACTGCTGCATGCAGCCAGAAGTGCAGATATAAACAAAACCAGAATAAATTTACGCATCTCTACCTCGCTCTTGTGTATAAAAGATCGTTCCGAAGTCCACAGCTTAACTGCGCTTTCACGGGGTTCAATCCTGAATGCAACAAGCCATGGCAACAGCATTTTATTGCCAGTAACAGCGTCGTGTCCCCAGGATGTGCCCGCAGGTTATCAACAAGACAGTACCCCAAGCAAGAATTAAAGAGGGTAAAACTCCTTATTGCTTGGTGTCGAAGAAATTTTAGGCCAGGAACAACTACTTGTTGTTTGAGTCGCTGAGTTCTGCCTTGACCTGGTCAAAGCTGGTATGGCGGATGTCTTGACCAGCCACGGTGTATATCACGTACTCACAAATATTTTTTGCATGATCCCCGATCCGCTCCAGCGAGCGTGCGCACCACATCACCCGAAGAGAACGTTTGATGCTACGGGGGTCTTCCATCATGTGGGTGATCAACTGGCGGGTGAGTGCATCATATTCATCATTGATGGCTCGATCGCCTTGCGCGATCACAAATGCGTTATCAATATCCATGCGAGCCAGGGCGTCCAGGCATTCATGCAGCATTTTGCAAACCTGTTCCCCGAGGTGCTTGATTTCGGAAAAGTAGGTCGGGGTCCGCTCGATGGCTGCCAGCTTCACGGCATGACGTCCGATTTTTTCCGCTTCATCACCAATTCTTTCCAGGTCGGTAATGGTCTTGTAGATCGTGACTAAAAGGCGAAGATCACTCGCTGCAGGCTGGCGCCTAGCAATCACTTGTGTGCACTCTTCGTCAATCGCAACTTCCATCGAATTGATTCGATAGTCGCTGGTAGCCACATCCTCCGCCAGACTGCTGTCTGCTCGTGTCAAGGCAAGTAAAGCGTTCTGGACCTGCTTTTCTACCAATCCGCCCATATTCAGCACTTTGCTGCGCAGGGATTCCAGGTCCTCATCGTACTGATGGGAGATATGTTGACCGATGTCCTGATATACCATGTGCTACCTCGAATGATGTTGCCGGAGCATTAACCGTAACGACCTGTGATGTAATCTTCCGTCTGCTTCTGGGTAGGATTGGTGAACAGCTGATCGGTTGCACCGAACTCGATCAGTTCTCCCAGATACAAAAAGGCCGTGTAGTCCGAAACTCGAGCAGCCTGCTGCATGTTGTGGGTGACGATGACCACGGTATAGTCTTGCTTTAATTGAATAATCAGCTCTTCAATCTTCAGCGTCGAGATGGGGTCCAGTGCAGATGCCGGCTCATCCAGTAAAATCACCTGAGGTTCGATCGCAATTGCACGCGCAATCACCAATCGCTGCTGCTGCCCTCCCGACAACCCCAGAGCGTTGTCCTGCAGTCGATCCTTGACTTCATCCCACAGTGCCGCACCTTTCAGTGCCCACTCGACACGCTCGTCCAAAACCCGTTTCTTGTTCACGCCCTGCAACCTTAATCCATAAGCCACGTTTTCGTACACCGTCTTGGGGAACGGGTTGGGTTTTTGAAACACCATACCCACCTGTCGACGAAGTTCTGTCACATTGATCGATTTGCTGTTGATGTTCTTCCCGTGCAACAACATCTCTCCTTCCAGCCGGACGGTGTCAATCAAGTCGTTCATCCGATTCATACAACGAAGCAGGGTGGACTTGCCGCAGCCACTTGGACCGATAAATGCAGTAACCCTCCTCTCGGGGATCACCATATCAATCCCGCGCAAGGCCTGGTTGTTCCCATAGTAAAGACCGAAATCTCTGCACTCGAAGCAGGTCTGCTCCTTTTCCAGCTCCAGACTTGCCCGATTGAGTAGCACGTCTTGTGATATTTGTGGCGCTGCCATTGTCATATTCCCTGAACTCCTAAAAGCGTTACATATTTACTGATGTGCTGCAATCAACGAAGCACTAGTGCTGCTCCAGGCTTCTGTATTTCTCACGCAAATGATTGCGGATGTATATTGCTGAAAGGTTCAAGACAACGATCACCACGACCAGGATCAGTGCGGTCGCGTAGACGAGAGGACGTGCTGCCTCAACATTGGGACTTTGAAACCCCACGTCATAAATATGAAATCCCAGATGCATGAATTTTCGCTCCAGATGGACAAAGGGTGCATTCATGTCCATGGGCAGGGAAGGTGCCAGCTTCACTGCTCCTACCAGCATCAGTGGCGCCACTTCACCGGCTGCACGAGCCACCGCCAAGATCAACCCCGTCATCATTGCAGGGCTTGCCATGGGAAGCACCGTGCGCCATAGGGTCTCTGCCTTGGTCGCGCCCAGGGCCAGTGAACCTTCGCGCACCGACCGCGGTATGCGCGCCAGCCCTTCTTCTGTGGCCACAATCACAACCGGCACCGTCAGCAGGGCCAGCGTCAGTGAAGCCCAGAGCACACCGCCGGATCCGAACGTCGGGGACGGTAATGCTTCCTGATAGAACAACTGATCGATGGTGCCACCTACGACATAGACGAAAAAGCCGAGGCCGAACACTCCGTACACAATGGACGGCACGCCCGCCAGATTGTTTACAGAAATCCTGACCAGTCGCGTGATCAGTCCCTGATGGGCATATTCGCGCAGATAAATGGCCGCAACCACACCAAACGGGGTCACGATGATCGACATCAGAAGCACCATGATCACGGTGCCGAAAATGGCCGGGAAAATCCCGCCCTCCGTATTGGCTTCGCGCGGATCATCCGATATGAAACCCCAGAAGGTCTTGATGTAAAAAACAACCTTCATGACCAGGCTCATGGCGTTGGGCTGGTAGGCCTTGACCACATTGGCCAGCTTGATTTCGACCTCATCCCCGGTCATGACACGTGCCATGATGCTGTCCCGTGCAATGTCCCGGTAAAGTTCATCGAGTTCCGCTTTCAGCACTTCATAGTCACGCGTGTACTCATCCTGTCTGGCGCCGATCAGATCATAAGATCTTTGTTCAGTGACACCTTTCAGTTCCAGTCCCCGTCGTTTGAGGCGCAGTTTTTCCAGCTGGAAATTGATCGAACCAATCTTGTTTTTCTCAATGTGCTCGATCCGCTCGCGCAATTCCGTGACACGGTGCAGTCGACGTTCAAGCTCATCCCACAGTTCCGCATTGGCAACATCTGCGGTTTCACCATCCTCTTTCACATCCGTCAGGTAACCGTAGAAGTTCCCCCATTGTGTACGCTCCAGCACGATCACGTCCTCGGGAATCCGGACACTCCTTTCATTGGGTGCCACGGTGAGCATGAAGTCCACGCCGAGCACCTCGCGTATACCGACTTTGATGAGGCTGCGTTCAATCAGATCCTTTTCGCTATCGACCCGGATGCCGGATTCCACAATGCGCTTCTTGGGAACACTCTCGGTTTCCACCCGTTCTCCAACAATTTGTACGATGTTGGTGCCGTTGTCGTATTCGATCTCGTACACTGTCTTGGGCCAGAAATGGCCCAGACCCCGGATGGCAATCAGAAAGAGCAAGCCTGCCACCATGATCATGCTGATGGCTACAGCCCCTGCATTCATCCACACCCAGGGCTGCCCGGACGACATGAATGACTTGAAAGAGCTCTTGTTCGTTTGGTCAGACATAAACGTACATGGGGCGCCTGTTTAAAGGGTGCTGTATTTTTCCCGTAGCCGCTGGCGCACGATTTCTGCGATCGTGTTGAAAAAGAAAGTGAAGACAAATAACACCAGTGCGGCTAGGAACAGAATTCTGAAATGCGTACTGTTTACCTCGGACTCCGGCAATTCCACTGCGACATTTGCAGAGAGTGTCCGCATCCCTTCAAAGATACTGAAGTCCATCACCGGGGTATTACCGGTCGCCATCAAGACAATCATGGTTTCCCCGACTGCACGTCCAAGTCCGATCATGGTTGCAGAAAAGATACCGGGGCTGGCGGAAGGCAGCACGACGTGTACCAGGGATTGCCAGGGTGTTGCCCCCAGTGCCAAGGAGCCCGAAGTCAGATGCTTGGGTACACTGAACACGGCATCTTCAGCAATGGAGAATATCGTGGGGATGACCGCAAATCCCATCGCGATGCCAATAATGATCGAGTTCCTCTGGTCATAACCGATACCTAGGGTATCCGTAATCCAGATCCGCATATTGCCGCCAAAAAACACGTTCTCCATCCAGGGACTGAACGCAAGGGCCATCCAAGCACACAGAATGACGACCGGAATCAGCAAAGCTGCCTGCCAACCCTCCGGGAGCAGCAGCTTGATACGATCCGGAATGATCCACCAGGCCAAACTGGCCACAAACATCCCGGCTGGGATCACCAGCAGACAGACAAATATTCCCGGCAGGTGTGATTCAACAAAAGGCGCCAGCCAGAGCCCTGCCAGAAATCCCAGGATCACGGTTGGCAACGCCTCCATGATCTCGATGGTGGGTTTGACGATGCCCCGCATTTTCGGTGCCATGAAATATGCCGTGAAGATGGCACCAAAAATCGCCAGCGGCATGGCCAATAACATCGCGTAAAACGCCGCCTTGAATGTTCCAAAGGTCAGTGGCGTAAGGCTGAATTTCGGTTCGAAATCACTGGATGCGGAGGAAGATTGCCATACGTAGTCCGGTTTCGGGTAGCTCTCATACCAGACCTTGCCCCAGATCGAACTGAACGAGGCCTCCGGGTGCTCATTATCAAGTTTCCACACGTGCAACTGACCGGTGCTGTCCTCGGCAACAATCTTGTCGCTTCTTGGTGCGATACTCAGATACAAAAGCGCATGATCCGCAATTTTTTCGGTAAGCAGGTGGCGGCTGGCCGTGGTATGAAAAACCGAAACCTGACCGGCGTCATCGGTAACCAGGAACCCTTTGCGCAACTGCTCGGCAACGAGGCCCGAGATTTTCGCTGTACCGCCGTTGAACCTCCGGATCTCGGTCAGATGCTGATTGCCAGCCTCGTCACGAACCAGAAACAATTGATGGATATTTCCCTGGTCATCCCCAAGTAATACTGAGATGCCACCAATCAGGAATTCAAACGCAGTGGGCCGGCTTCCCGCATCCAGGGGCTGGGCATCCTCGATATGCACGGGTGTATCCGCGGAGCGGATGTCATATAAAGAAATCACGCCTTCATCGTTGAGCAGGTACAGCCACTGTCTTTCAGGAGACAGCAGGGCGTTCATGGGTCGATCGACATACGGCAAGCTCACCTGGCTGGCCGGTTCCAAGACAATCTCGTCTTCATTCAGGAATGAAAACACCTTTACGTAGTCCACGAGTCTCGGACCCTCTCGGGTATAGGCAAAAATGGTCAGCCCGTCCTCATTGTCCCCGATGGCAAAGTGGTCCACGGCCTGGCGACCGATACCAAGATCAATGGGTTCTTTCCCGTACGGATAACTGATCCGGGGAATGATGGTCCTGCGATCATCGGCATATCTCAGGGCGTAGCTGTGACGGAAAATGAGTATCTGTCCGGAGTCCAGGCCCAGCGCAAGAATGTTCCTCTCGGTATCCACATGCTTCCAGCTGCTTATCTTGGCATCGAGGCCGGCCAGAAGATCAAACTTTTGGACTGGGGTGCCGGTGTCCGTATAGAAGAAGTGCACAACGCCACTTGTATCAAGGCGCATGGATACCTCCGCCTGCTCTTCTGTCGAATACAGCAAGGAGTCGCCGACAGCAGCATCCGGCAGGGAATAGCTGGAAACCGGGTAAAGTGCAGCACCCTTGAACAGGGGAAACACCACCGCGAACAAAAACACAAAAATCAGAATGATCGACGCGATCACGGCAATACCGCCCGCACCTACAAAATTACGGGCAAGAAAATCCCGTATCGAGCGCCGCTTCCATAACTGCGTGTTGAATTCGAGTGGCTCGGGAATCAGCGACTTTGTAGAACCTGTTTCCTGCGACATGTGACTGGATCTTCTTTTCTTGCTACGGGTACCGATCCGCAAAAAATAAAAAAGGCCCTGCTTTCACAGGGCCTTCGTAAACGTTTGCAGTCCTGCAGTGACAGTCCTGCACCTCGAGGCCACTCCAAGCTTATTATTGTTATCCGAACGCAAGGTCAAGGTTTAGAGCCCGAGAGAGTCCAGGGCCTTGCTTGCGACCTTGGATGGCAGCGGGATATACCCGTCCTTGACAACCACTTTCTGGCCCTGTGTTGCCAGCACCATCTTGATAAACTCGCCTTCAAGGGGTGACAAAGGTTTTCCAGGCGCCTTGTTGACGTACACGTATAGGAATCTCGCCAGCGGGTACTTTCCTGAAATCGCATTGTCAGGCGTGGCCTCGATTTTATCCGGCTCCGCAGTCTTGGAAAGCGGTACGGCACGAACCCCGGAGGTCTTGTATCCAATGCCGGAATACCCGATACCGTTCAGCGATGATGACACGGACTGCACGACAGACGCGGAACCCGGCTGCTCGTTGACCGTGGATTTGAAGTCGCCTTTGCAAAGGGCTTTCTTTTTGAAGTAGCCGTAGGTGCCTGAAACGGAATTGCGGCCAAACAACTGAATGTCTCGCTTGGTCCAGTCACCCTGCAGGCCTAGTTCACCCCAGATAGACAGATCGGCACTGCCGCCACACTTGCGAGTGCTGGAAAAAATTGCATCTACATCGGCAATGGACATTCCCTTGATCGGATTGTCCTTGTGAACGTAGACTGCCAAGGCATCGATGGCAACCGGCACTGGGGTCGGCTTGTAGCCAAATTTTTTCTCGAATGCCGCGATTTCCTTGTGCTTCATCTTGCGACTCATCGGGCCAAGGCTCGACGTTCCTTCTGTCAGGGCTGGTGGAGCAGTCGAGGAACCCGCTGCCTGGATCTGGATGTTCACGTTAGGATAAAAACGCTTGTACTCTTCGGCCCAGAGTGTCATCAGATTTGCCAGGGTATCCGATCCAACGCTCGACAAATTCCCAGAGACACCGCTGGTGGCTGCATACTCACCAAGCTTGGGGTCAACCTTGACTTCTGCGGATACAGACATGGTCAGCAAAAGCAAAAAGGCGATTAGCAGTGCATTACACTTACCAATGAATGTGTACATTTATAACTCCTTCGGTTATGGAATCGTGATGGTTATACCTGCACAATGTTGGAATGCCTGTGTTACAAGCATATGGGCGAATTATTACAGTTTTGTGAACCCTGCCGGGTCCTTGCCAAGTGCCTGGTTTTATTGATCTTCCAGAAACAGGCGGTGAGCGGGAAAACGGCACGTGAAGCACGAACCCTGGCCCAGTTCGCTGCGGATCATCAGGCGTCCCTCATGCCGCTCAACCACATGCTTGACTATCGAAAGGCCGAGACCCGTCCCGCCTTTCTCGCGTGAGCGACCGGCATCCACCCTGTAGAACCTTTCTGTCAAACGCTCAATGTGTTCCGGTGCAATCCCTTGCCCCGTATCGGCCACAGTCAGCTCGGCCGAGTCCTGATCCACCACTTCCCATCTGACCTGCACGGATGTGCCTGACTCGGTATGCTTGACGGCATTGTTGACCAGGTTGGAGATGACACTGTGAATTTCCTGCAGGTCCCCTTTCAAGCTCGCGTCGGTGTCAATTCGTGTTCGGATGTCGTGCAGATTGGTGCTCGTGGACAGTTCCATCTCCTTGACCACCTCCATGATGATGGAGCCCACCGGTATGATTTCGGATCCCTTGGCCACCAAGGCCGTGGACTCGATGCGTGACAGCGTCAACAGATCCTCCACCAGTTGCTTCATGCGCTGGGCCTGAAGCTCCGCAGAATGAGTTGCGGCCTTGCATTCATCGGGAAGCTTTGGATGTCCCGACAACGTTTCCAGGTAACCCAGTATGACGGTCAAAGGAGTACGCAATTCATGTGATGCATTGGAAATAAAGCTGCGCCGCATTTCATGAATGCGTGCAGTTTGTGACATATCCTGTGCAATCAGCACCAGCCTGTCTTCACTGAATGGAATGATGCGAATGCTTAATTCCTTGTCACCGATGGTCGCCGCCTGTACCTCCAGCGGTTCATCAAACTTGCCGGCAACGAAGTATTCGGTAAACGAGGGATCCCGAAATAGCTGTGTGATCCTTGAGTGAGTATCACTGTCTGGATGGATACGCAAAAGCCTGTCGGCAGCCTGGTTGGAGGACTGGATTTCACCGGAGGGCTTCAGCACGACCACGGCATCCGGAAGGGCAGCAGTCAACTCATTAAACTGACTGACAAGCTTTTCCAGCGAACTTTGCCGGGTGCTGTTTTGCCTTTGCAGGTCTGTGACTCCGGACACCAGCTGGTCGACGATGCCCGTGAATTCCGGTGCATTGCCGACAGGGGCGCCGCTATCAAACCATTTTTTCAGAGTGATCATCTGGCCTGCTGTCCACAGGCCATATACGATGAGGCCAACGATGAAGAACATCAGCGTGTAGCCACTGGCCAGGCCAGCGATCATGCAAGGTACAAATACAATCAGAACGCGGTTAAGTTCTGACAGCCATGCACCAAAGGACATTATTTATTGGCTGAGAGCCGGTATCCGTAGCCGCGCACGGTCTGGATCATGTGGGCACAATCCAAAGGCTTAAGCAGTTTTCTCAAGCGCACAATATGCACATCCACGGTACGCTCCTCCACATACATGTTACGGCCCCATACGTAGTCCAGCAACTGGGCACGGGAATAGACCCGATCAGGATGGGTCATGAAAAACTCTAGCAAACGGAATTCTGTCGGACCCAGGTTGATCGACTCCTCCCGCACATAGACCCGGTGGGCTTTCGAATCCATCTTGATGGGGCCAATGCAAATCTGGTCCTCATCGGCGCCCGGACTCCTGCGCAATACGGCTCGGATACGGGCGGACAATTCCTTCACCGAAAACGGCTTGAGAATGTAGTCATCTGCTCCCGAGTCCAGACCGTCCACACGGTCCCGTTCCTCCACCTTTGCCGTCAGCATGATCACCGGGATTTCCTGTGTGGGTTCATTGCGTTTCCAGCGGCGCAACAACTCCAGCCCGCTGACGTTGGGCAGCATCCAGTCGAGCAGGATCAGATCAGGCAAGTGCTCGGCCATCTTGGCCTCGGCAGAACGGCTGTCTTCGGCCTCATCAACCACATAGCCGCCCTGACCCAGGGCAAAGGTAACCATCTCGCGGATGGCAGGCTCATCTTCCACCAGCAGGATCCGCTTGCCGTTCATTGGCTGGCTCTCGATCCGGTAGTTGGGCGAGGCTTCGAGCGTACTTTGGTTTTGCATAAAAATCGACCTGATTTTAAAAATAACGTCTCATTATTTTTAAATTTTGTTACACGGCTATTACATCGACTCTAGAAATTAGCCCGATTTGAAAAATTATGCCCCCTGCCTGGCGAAAGTTCCTGGAAACGACTGCAAAGCATTTGTAGCCCATCCAAATTTGCGAGTCTGTGAGAAATCCGTGTGCGGAATGCGCGCCAAAATGTAATAAAACTATAACAATTTATTCACATTCATTTCATACCAAATACTTACGATCACGAGACTCTCAAATTCAAAACAGACCAATTGGCATCACTCATGAAAAATAGGGAGGCTATATCGTGAGACACACACTACGTTTTCTTGGCCTGGTGAGCCTGGTGGCCGTATTCTGCTGGGGTACGACTGCATTCGCAGGCGCCGTCACATCCAAGGAAGAAATCAAAATCAGTACCACGGGTGGTGGTATCAAGATCAAGTCAAACAATGGCAACAGCTTTGCCATCGGCGGGCGCATCATGTACGACTATGATAGTTATGATGGCCTATGGAACTATGGTAATGACGGCGACTCGGCATCCGAGTCGGAGTTCCGCCGCACACGTGTCACCCTGAAAGGCACCTCCGGCAAGAGCTGGGCCTACAAGATGACGATTGACATCGAAGGTAATGATGACGGTGGAGCTGAAATCGACACGGCATACCTTGCCTACAAAGGATTGGGGCTCGGCAAAGTCATGATAGGTCGGTTCAAGGCACCTTTTGGGCTGGAAGAACTGACCAGTTCCAAGTGGATCAGCACAATCGAGCGCTCGTCTGCACCAGGTTTCCTGGCCGGAAAACCACCCTTCCAATTGGCACTCCATGGACATGGCGGACCTTTGTTCTATCAATTGGCAATAATTGATGATGATGACGAGGATGATGATGGTAGCGATGCCTACAGCCTGGCAGGTCGACTAGGTGCACATATGCCCATTGGTGAAGGCAGCTTCATGCATCTTGCTGGGTCATTTGCCTCCCGTGATTTTGGCGATGACGCTGAGAAAAGGTTCCGAACACGACTGGGTGTGCACACCGTGGGTAGGCCGATTCAATCTGATCATTACTCCGTCGATGACGCTGACCAGTTTGGATTGGAAGGAGCTGTCGTGATGGGACAACTCTCACTGCAAGGCGAATACCGTCAGGCCGATTTTGATGCAGGGGATGGAAGCAATCCATCTGATGTGGATGTTGACAGCTCATATATACAAGCCAGTTATATCCTTACCGGTGAGTCTCGTGGCTACAAGGGCAAGTCCGGAAAGTTCGACAAGGTCAAGCCCAAGGGTCCGATGGGCGCCTGGGAACTGGTTGCCAAGTACGAAGATGGCGAGCTTGATATCGATGCTGAAGCTGACGAAATTGAGTACGAGTTGCTGACGCTCGGCGTCAACTGGTACGCCACTAAAAACGTCAAGCTCATGCTGAACTATCTGGATGCCGATACGGATAATAATGTGGCGAGGGTCGGTGACGAAGAAGACGGAGATGCCGTATCCTTCCGTGCCCAGTACGTGTTCTAAAACGATACTTGACACTGTTTTGATGTTTGAAAAAGGCCGTCTCTTGCAGACGGCCTTTTGTTTTTCTGGGAGAAGCTTATGAGATTTCAACGGCTGATTTGCACAATCATCGCACCCTTCTTGCTTCATCCCTTGCCAGGCCTGGCTGAACAGAGCGGCAGTCTTGAGACCGTTGCCATCTACAACGTTCAGGATTTGAGCAAGAAAACGGAAATTGTCAGCATCCAGAAAACCTCCCAGCGTTTGGCATTGTCCTGCAGCTCGAAAGGCATCGTCGATATCCTCTCCATTGCCAAGCCCGCAAAACCCCGTCTGCTGCACCGGCTCAAAGTCACTGATGGCAGTGAAATCAGTTCAGTCGCCTTTCATCCGACAGAAAACCTATTTGCCGTGGCCGTCATTGATCCGGACCCATTTGCTGCGGGGTCGATCCAGCTTCATGATGCAGATACCGGAAGGCGGATGGCAACGCTGGCAGCCGGCGTACACCCGGACAGTCTGGCATTCAGTCCAAACGGCAGGTACTTGGTGGCGGCTAACGAAGGTGAAGCCTACCGTTATGCGGGCAGGCATTACGAATCTCCCGAGGGCAGTGTGACACACGTAGCCTTCGGGGACGGCCTGCAGAACCCTATCGTTACCCAAATTGCACTTGAGGACTACAGCGACATCGAGGGAATGCTGCACCGATCACATGGCCGCACGTTTCCCAGAGACGTGATAGGCGGAAACAGCGATGAGGAAACCGAAGTGCCGGTCAAGAGCAACACTCCGGCCAACACGGAACCGGAGTACGTGGCCTTCTCGCCGGACAGCAGCAAGGCCTATGTCTCCATGCAGGAGAACAACGGCATTTTGGTAATCGATGCGGCCACTGCGAGTATCGAGAAAGTGTTCGGTCTTGGAATGACGGAACATCCGGCCGATATCCGTGACGATGGCCGGGTGAAATTCAGCAAGAAACTCCGGGCACTGCGCGAGCCGGACGGGATTGCGGTCAGCCCGGACGGCAGGTTCGTGCTGACGGCAGACGAAGGGGATACGGATCCCAAGGCTTCCAAGGTACTGGGCAGGAAACCTGCAGGCGGAGGGCGGACACTCAGCGTATTCGATGCGGCCACCGGCGCACTGATCGCAGACACCGGCAGTCAGCTGGACGAGATGGCCCATGCGGCAGGACTCTATCCGGACGGGCGCAGCGACAACAAGGGCTCCGAGCCGGAAAGCGTGGTCGGTTTTGAGATCGGGGGCAAACTGCATGCCGCCGTGGCCCTGGAGCGCGCGAATGCCATCGCCCTGGTTACCCTTGTCGAGCCCGAACGCCCCCGAGTGATCAGCGTGGAGCCGGTCGGACCGGAAACCGGCTCAGGAACTCAATACGCGCCGGAAGGACTGGCCCATTATGAGCACGATGGTCAACATTACATCTACAGTGCCAATGAGAAGAGCGGCACCCTGACCGTGATGCAGATCAGGACGTCAAGCCCGTAAACCGGGTCTTACTGCAATACCACCTGAAATACCTGCTCCAGCAGTTTCTGGTTCTCGAAGAAGATGTAAAACCGGTACTCCCCCGGAACCAGCTCGTACTGCTCGGCAAACTCAAAGGCCATGGTATGCGTGTAATCCAGCGTGGATTCCTCCTGCAGTATTTCGATCTTGTCGATGTACTCGCCTGTGCCTGGATTGACCATGGTCGGTACGTGGTAGATCAGGTGCAGCGTGGGCTTGCCGGCAAACCCCCCTCGGGACAGCCAGTAACGGATCCCGAACTTGGTTCCCAGCCGCGCCGGAATCACGGTCACGGGTTCCAACGGCCCTTCGCTGGTCACCACGCGATCGCCCTCCTTGAACCCCTCCATGCCGCGCGAGAATATTCCGTATTCGAAATCGTAGATGGTGCGTTGCTCGTTCGCAAAGACCAAGCCCGCAACAAGGCAGATCAGGAAAATTAACGGTTTCATTTTGGTCACGCCAGCGTTCATCGCACCTGAGAAGCAGGTATCAATTTTACCATAGGGCATGTATGTTGATGCACATATAATAAGATCCTCACCCGGTTCACGAACATGGCAGGTTCACCCCACACAGGACTCAAGCGTCTCCTCGGAGCAATCTCTAACAGTGCGGCTGGTCTTCGCGCTGCATGGAAAAACGAAGAAGCCTTCAGGCAGGAACTGCTGCTTGCCATCGTGCTGTTTCCTGCCGCCTTCTGGCTCGGTGAAAACAGTGTACAAATTACCCTGCTGCTGCTATCCGTTTTGATCGTCTTGATTGTTGAGCTTCTCAACACTTGTGTGGAAGCAACCATCGACCGTATTGGTCATGAGTATCATGAACTTTCGAAACGAGCCAAGGACATCGGCTCCGCGGCTGTTGGTGTCAGTCTCGCTACCTTGCTAGTGGTTTGGGGTTTGATTGCTTACACAAGGTTCTTTGAGTAGGGCTACTCATGGCCTATGCACCAGGGCGATTCGCAGGCTCGCCGTTGCGATCAGTGTGTCAATGAATCGTCCTGCAAACATGACTGGCTGCACCTGAAAAGAGGCTTCGAGTATACTTCACGGTAACGCATGACACTGTGGTAGCAAGACGTGGACGAGCAGAATTTCGGACTTGCAGAAAATTACATCAACCGTGAACTCAGCCTACTGAAGTTCAATGCTCGCGTGTTGCAGCAGGCACGGGACCCCTCCACACCACTGCTTGAACGGCTCAAGTTCCTGTGCATCTCCTGCAGCAATCTGGACGAATTTTTTGAAATCCGTGTCGGGGGAGTCAAGCAGCACATTGAATTGGATATCGCGCATATCACAGCGGACGGAATCATACCCCGGGAGTTACTCAAGCATATCCACGCGGAGGCATCGGAACTCGTGGCCGAGCAATATCGCGTCTTCAACGAAGAACTCCAGCCTGAACTGGATGCGCAGAATATCCGCTTTATTGCCCGTGAACAGTGGACACCTGCACAAAGCCTGTGGTTACGCCAGTATTTCCTGGACGAAGTCGAACCGGTGCTCAGCCCACTCGGGCTCGACCCGGCCCACCCTTTTCCTCGCATCATCAACAAGGCACTCAACTTTATTGTCCAGCTTGAAGGTCTGGATGCTTTTGGGCGCGAGGGGGAACATGCCGTGGTACAGGCGCCCCGTTCCCTGCCGCGACTGATCCGCCTGCCCGATGAAATCAA
This sequence comes from Gammaproteobacteria bacterium, assembly GCA_965220895.1. GTDB lineage: Bacteria > Pseudomonadota > Gammaproteobacteria > UBA4575 > UBA4575 > WTFY01. The sequence goes on along the minus strand of OZ244850.1, from coordinate 1,162,927 downwards.
CGAACAGGAAGGCGAAAACTATGTTTTTCTATCCTCGGTCATGCACGCCTTCATGAATGAATTATTCGAAGGATTAACGGTCAAGGGCAGCTACCAGTTTCGGCTGACGCGCAACAGCGACCTGTTTCTGGATGACGAGGAGATCGATGATCTCATGCGGGCCCTTGAAGGCGAACTTGCCTCACGCAGATACGGGGATGCCGTGCGTCTTGAGGTAGCCGACAATTGCCCGGAAGAGCTCGTCATCTACCTTTTGCAACAATTTTCACTGTCGGCAGTTGACTTGTATCGTGTGAACGGGCCGGTAAACCTGAACCGGCTCAGCCAGGCGTACGATCTGGTCGAGCACTCGGACCTGAAGTACCCGCCGTTCACCGCGGGACTTCCCCAGTCGTTCAGCCACAACGTCAATCTGTTTACCCAGATCAAGCAGGCAGACATCCTGCTGCACCACCCGTACCAGTCGTTCGCCCCGGTGATAGACTTCGTGCGCCAGGCGGCGGAGGACCCCAAGGTACTGGCGATCAAGCAGACGCTGTACCGGACCGGGCCGGATTCACCCATCGTCGACAACCTGGTAAAGGCCGCTCGAGCGGGCAAGGAAGTCACTGTCGTCATCGAACTCATGGCACGGTTTGATGAGGCTGCCAATATCTCCCTTGCAAACCGTTTGCAAAAAGCCGGAGCCCACGTCGTGTACGGAATCGTGGGCAAGAAAACCCATGGCAAGATGATCCTGATTGTGCGCCGTGAGGGAGACGGCCTGAAACGTTATGCCCATTTTGGTACAGGCAACTACCACGAGAAGACCACGCGTTTGTATACAGACTATGGGATGTTCACCTGTGATACGCAACTGACTGCCGATGCTCATGAGATTTTTCTCGAGCTCACCAGTTTCACCAAAGTTCCCAGCCTGAAAACTGTCCTGCAGGCTCCGTTTACCCTGTACAACACGCTGGTCGAACTGATCGACAATGAAATCGAACATGCCAAGCAGGGCCAGCCGGCGCGGATCATCGCCAAGTTCAATTCTCTGGTTGAACCGCAAGTCATCCAGGCGCTGTATCGGGCCTCAAGTGCCGGGGTGAAGATACAGCTGATCGTACGGGGCACCTGCTGTCTGCGACCGGGCTTGCCAGGCATATCCGAGAATATCGAGGTGCGCTCCATCGTAGGGCGCTTTCTGGAACATACACGCGCCTGCTATTTCCTGAACGGTGGCGATCCCAAGGTGTTTTGTTCAAGTGCCGACTGGATGGATCGAAACTTTTTCCGTCGCGTGGAGGTTTGCTGGCCGATACGAGATCCGGCCTTGCGGGACCGGATCGCCGATGAGCTCAAGGTCTACCTGAAAGATGGCCAGCAAGCGTGGATCCTACAGTCAGACGGCAGCTACACACCGCTTCAAGATCGCGAACCGGACGCCTACAGTGCTCAACAGACGCTGCTCAATCAACTGGCGCGAGCCAGCTACTAGTGATCGACCCCGCCAATTCTCATATTGACGCCTAAAACTTCCAGGAAGCTTTCTTCCAGTCGGAGTTCTGCAACTGTCAAGGGGTGCTTCTGCAACCACTTTTGGGCAAGTACGATTTCCGCACAGCCGGCGTTCTTGCGCACTTTTACGGGCGGAATTTTTTTCGGTACCCGGTCGCGGTTGATCAGCACAGCCAGTCGCAAAATGACAATCATGTACATGGCCTGATTCTGCCAGCGAGCTGGCAACTGGTCGACCAGTTCGGTGCTGATTTTGCGTCGGTGGTTGCCGACCAGACAGGCAAGCAGGCGCTGTTCATTCCATGAAAATCCGGGCAGGTCTCCATTATTCAGTATGTACGCCCCATGCCGATGATAACGTGAATGGGAGATATCCAGGCCGATCTCGTGCAAATCCGCAGCCCATATCAAAAACGGGTAAGCCAGATCCTTGTCAATTTTGAGGACATTGGATACTTTTTCCAGCAGGCGCAATGCCACGGTCTTGATTCTTGCGGAATGCTCGGAGTCCACATGGTAGCGACGCATCAGGGAAAGCACGGTTCTGTCCCGCGTGTCATGGTGATGAATCCGGCCCTCCAGGTCATACAGCAGGCCTTCGCGAAGACCACCTTCCGAAGCTGTCATTTCTTCTATTTCCAGCTCGGAAAAGATTGCCTTCAGTACAACCAGCCCGCCAGCAAATACCGGTTTGCGTTCCTTGGCCAGCGAGTCGAACTGGACATGCTCCATACTCTTCGCTTCTTGCAGTTCGGCAATCAATCCTCCGATACCCCGGTACGTGATGCCGCGATCACTTAACTCACGCTCGCGCATCAACTGGTCAATTGTCCGGATCGTACCCGCCGTGCCTACCGCATAGTCCCACCCAAGGTTTTTCACGGAAGCGATAATCGGTCGCAACTGCAACTTGGCCTCAACCAGCGCCTTCCTGAATCTCTTCTTTTCCAGGTTGCCCTGCTCGAAAAACTTCAGGCTCATGCCGACACAGCCCATCTGGACACTTTCCATCAGGATCGGACGGCTCTTCTCTCCAATGATGATTTCGGTACTGCCTCCACCGATGTCGATGACCAGCCACTTCCCCGGGGGTCCGGTGACGGAATGAATCGTGCCGTGGTAAATCAGACGTGCCTCTTCGACACCCGAGATGACCTGGATCGGGTGACCCAGGGCGTCTTCGGCGCGCTGAATGAATTCACGGCTGTTCTTGGCGCGACGAAAGGTGTTGGTCCCCACGACCCGCACAGAATCGGCGTGCATCTCCTGCATCCTCTGGCCAAACCGCTGCAGGCATTCGATAGCCCGGACCTGCGCATCCACGGAGATCTTGCCCGAGGCATCGAGGCCGGCGCCGAGGCGCACCATCTCCCGAATCCGGTCGATGACCTTCAACTGGCCGTGCTGGTCACGTGCGACCACCATGTGGAAACTGTTTGAACCCAAGTCCACCGCAGCAATGACAGAAGAAACTTCTAGCGGTGGGTCATCGGGATGCCGGACCGGAGAAAGAGCTTCCATAGACGCTGACTAGCGTACCAAATGAACCCCGTAGACCCAACAAGTTTTTGATGAAGCCCAGCACCTTACAAACAACATGGGTGGGCGTGCCTGCGACAGCCCCGGCGGTCATTTCGGATCCCTGCAAAACCGGCTCCCGGATGGATCAACCTGTCTGCCGAAGATCGGCGTGGCCAGCCTGAATCAGCAACTCCAGCCCAGCGCCGGCGACTTGCCGGGCCGGGCTGTCTGGAGATTGTCAATCAAGGAGCAATGAATGTAAGCTTGGCTTCTCGGGTAGGCTTGGGGGATGACGTGGTTTCGCACGGAGCCCGTGCCTGTTGGCAACTGCTTTTTTCAAGCAAGGCCTATGGTCGTCACCGCCATAATTATATATGATAGCCGCCCCCGCATTAGAACCGATGGAAATACGATCACATCCCCAGCCTGCTTTCCCCCCAGTAACCCCGTGAGCAAAGAGTCGCTTGCTGTACGTGAAAGCCGTCTCATGCCTGACCCTGATGTGGGGTTGAAAGCTTAACCTGATTCAAGTCACTCAAGGATATTCTCAAGATGAAGATTGGTGTCCCAAATGAAATACACAAAGACGAGCATCGTGTAGCACTGACGCCTGAGACGGCCGGTCGCCTGCAAAAGCTTGGCTATGAATGTGCCATCGAAGCCGGTGCAGGCGCGCGGGCAAAATTCACCGATGACATGTATCGGGAGGCTGGAGTTGCCGTAGTCTCGGATACCCGGGAACTATGGGCTGAATCCGATATCGTTCTCAAGGTGCGTGCACCGGAACAGCATGCAGACCTTGGCATCCACGAGACCGAATTACTGCGTGAGGGTGGCACGCTGATCAGCTTCATCTGGCCGGCACAGAATGAGGCACTGATGGAACAACTGAAGGCCCGCAAGGTGACCGTCCTCGCCATGGACTCTGTACCCAGAATCTCCAGGGCCCAGAAACTCGATGCCCTGTCTTCCATGGCCAATATCGCGGGCTACCGCGCGGTCATCGAGGCATCGAATCACTTCGGCCGCTTCTTTACCGGCCAGATCACTGCAGCAGGCAAGGTGCCTCCCGCCAAGGTCATGGTCATTGGTGCGGGTGTGGCCGGGCTTGCCGCCGTCGGCACCGCCAATGGCCTCGGTGCAATCGTACGGGCATTTGATACGCGCCCGGAGGTCAAGCAGCAGGTTGAAAGCATGGGTGCACAGTTTCTCGAGCTCGACTTTGAAGAGGAAGAAAGCGGGGGCACTGCGGGCGGTTATGCCAAAGTCATGAGCAAGGAATTCATCGAGGCCGAGATGGCGCTGTTCAGGGAGCAGGCAAAGGAAGTCGACATCATCATCACGACAGCATTGATCCCGGGCAAACCGGCACCGAAACTGATCCTCGAGGACATGGTTGAAATGATGAAGGAAGGCAGTGTCGTGGTCGATCTCGCGGCCGAACAGGGCGGCAACTGCGAACTGACCAGTCCGGGTGAGGTAGTAGTCAGGCACGGAGTCACGCTGATCGGCTACATGGATCTGCCGAGCCGGCTACCGACCCAGTCCAGCCAACTGTACGGTTCCAACCTGTGCCACCTGCTCAGCGACATGACACCTGAAAAAGACGGCAACCTGGTCGTCGACATGGGCGACGACGTCATTCGTGGGACTACGGTGGTCCACCAGGGAGAGATCACCTGGCCGCCGCCGCCCATCTCGGTTTCCGCAGCCCCGGCACAAGCAGCGGCAGCACCGGCACCCGTTGCTGAGGAGCCGGTCAGGAAAAAAAGCGGGATGAAGTTTGCCATTACCCTGGCGGTAGCCGCACTCGCGCTATGGGGGCTGGGCAATTATGCCCCTGGGGAATTCATGCAGCACTTCACCGTGTTCGTACTGTCCTGCTTCATCGGGTACTGGGTGGTATGGAACGTCACCCCTGCACTGCACACGCCATTGATGAGCGTAACGAACGCGATCAGCAGTGTAATTATTATTGGCGCGCTGCTGCAGATTGGAAGCAGCAGTGGTTTGATTGTAGTTCTAGCGACGATTTCCGTGCTGATTGCATCGATCAATATCGGCGGGGGCTTTTTCGTTACGCAGCGCATGCTGCAGATGTTCCGTAAAGAAGAGTAAGGGAGAGCAATTACATGAATCCACAACTTTTAACTGCCTCGTATCTTGCAGCAGGCGCTCTCTTTATTCTGAGTCTGAACGGCTTGAGCCACCAGGAATCCGCACGGCGCGGCAACCTCTGCGGCATGCTCGGCATGGCCATCGCGGTGGTGGCAACCATATTAAGCGGCCAGGTCGGTGGCTTCGAGAAACTGCTGCCCGCCATGATCATCGGCGGACTGATTGGTGCATTCGTCGCCTCACGCGTGGAGATGACACAAATGCCAGAACTGGTCGCCATCTTGCACAGCTTCGTGGGACTGGCTGCCGTGCTGGTCGGTGTTTCCAGCTACCTGGACCCCAACGCGCACTTTGCCGGTGCCGAAAAAGTCATTCATGAGGTGGAGGTCTTTGTGGGCGTCTTCATTGGTGCCATCACCTTCACTGGATCGGTAATCGCCTTCGGGAAACTCAAAGGGGTGATCAGCGGCAAGCCCCTGATGTTGCCGGGGCGTCACTGGATGAATCTGGTGGCCTTGCTGGCTTGTATCTACTTCGGTTATGTGTTCCTGGGATCGGACTCCCATACGGCAGGCCTTGTCCCGCTACTGATCATGACGTTCATTGCATTCGCCATTGGCGTGCACCTGATCATGGCCATTGGGGGTGCAGACATGCCGGTGGTTGTCTCGATGCTGAACAGCTACTCGGGATGGGCAGCGGCAGCTACCGGCTTCATGCTGGGCAATACCGCCCTGATTATTGTGGGATCCCTCGTCGGGTCCAGTGGCGCAATCCTGAGCTACATCATGTGCCGTGCAATGAACCGAAAATTCCTCAGTGTAATCCTGGGGGGCTTTGGTACGGCTTCGGGAACCGCTGTTGATGCAGAACAGGGCGAGGTCACCTCAACAAGTGCAGAGGAAGTCGCCTCCATGCTGAAGGACGCCAGTGAAGTGATCTTCGTACCGGGGTATGGAATGGCTGTAGCGCAGGCCCAGATGACGGTCAGCGAGATCACCAAAAAGCTGCGAGCCAAGGGCGTGAATGTGCGTTTTGGAATACATCCGGTTGCAGGACGCCTGCCAGGCCACATGAACGTACTGCTTGCAGAAGCCAAGGTCCCGTACGACATCGTACTCGAGATGGACGAACTCAACGAAGACTTCCCGGATACGGACGTGTCCCTGGTGATCGGTGCCAACGATATCGTCAACCCCAGTGCACAAACGGACCCGAATAGCCCGATTGCAGGAATGCCGGTGCTTGAGGTCTGGAAGGCGAAAACCTGTGTGGTTCTCAAGCGCAGCATGGCTTCCGGATACGCCGGGGTCGATAACCCGCTGTTTTTTCATGACAATACAGAGATGCTGTTCGGGGATGCCAAGGAAAGTATGGATGCCGTCCTTCAGCACCTTGACTAGTCTCTACTGTTTTCTTTACTAAGTGCCCCCGACAAGGCAAGGGTAAACTACCCTGGGTTCTCAAGACCGAGTGGTCTCACCACCGGTCCTGCACTTCTCCTTTGCAGGCGAGCGAGGCGCGAACGGGCACGGGCTCCAAAAATCTGGCCTGGCCAGGAACCGATGTCTCACCAAACCTTAGCCAAGGCTTCACAAAAGTTTCATGTTTCCCTTCTACCCTGTTTCTCGAATTCATGAACATTCGAGAAACTATGGCAATTACCTACAAACTGGAAGATCAGCGCGTGACCTTCCACTGGGACAAACAGACCAACCTGTGGACCGTCCAGAGTGAAGACATCGAGAACCTGAATCTTGAAGCAAAAAGCTTCAGTTCAATTCTGGAAATGCTGAAGAGCAAGCATCCTGAATTCAGCACTTCCATACGCGTCTTTTTCCCGGACTCGGTCAAGGCGTAACGTAATCCAACAAGGATCAAGGTAAGGTGAAAACCTCCCTTACCTGATCAGATATCCCACAGTGCTTAGCAATTATTGCCACGTCACGTGCACGCGCTGACCAACCGTTGCCGCCAGCTCATCGCTGATGAGAATGGTAACTTCTACCGAACCTGACTTTGCATCGTAGTCGATGACTTTCACTTTTCCAGAATGGGCCTTGCCTGCAATGCTGACGTGCAGGTCACTGCCGACATTCAGTCCCGCGGTTTTTTCTGGATTTAGCGACATGACAACCACCAATGTTCCACCCGCCACGGTGACCAAGGGGGTAGCCTGTAACCGGTTGACGACTGCTTGGCCCACTACCACATGGTTCTTCAGAACGATGAGGTCAAAGGGCGCCTTCATCTCAGCGTACTCGAGGTCCAGTTCGGCCTGATCGATGTCGGCCCCGGCTTCCTGATAACGCGCATCCTTTTCGGCAAAATCGATTTTCGCCTGATCCAGCTCAACTTGGGACAGGACCGTCCGCTCATACAACTCCTCAGCACGTTGCAACTCATTCCAGGCTTCATCGCGACCGGGAGCCAACTGCGCCTTTCGGGATTTTGCGGATTGCAGCCGATACTGAAATGGCCGCTTGTCCAGTGAAAGCAGGACGTCGCCTTTTGCGACTCTTTGCCCAGGAACGACGTATATTGCTTCAATGACCCCGGAAACCGGTACGGATAGTGCCGCTTTCTGTTCCCACTGCAACACGCCGTCCGCCTCACCTGCCGCATGCGCCATTGGTGCCAGGGTCGTCAAAACCAGCAGCAGTACACGTGCAATCATTTCAGTACTCACCTTCTTTCATTTACCGGCCAGCTTGTGGATGACCCTCGGCATTTTCGGTGACCGCGGTCCAGTTCATTGAATCCTCTTCACCCACCAGGTGGCTTAACTGCGCCAATAATAAAGCCATCTGGAAAGTTTGTCTGGCATCGCGCAATTGGGACTCAGAGATCTGGGTCTGTGCATCTCCAAGATCTGTCTCCACTTCCAGTTCGTAGAGCGACCTGGAACGATCCATGTACAGTTCGCGATAATTGGAAAACACGTCACTTGCCTGGCGCTGGGCTTCAAGCACGGCAAACTCTTCCGTCATGTCCCAGATCTTCTGACGTATCTCCAGTTCAAGTTGCCGACGCTGGTACAGAATTTGATTCACCTTGAGCTGGGCCTTTTTGATGGCGGCATCACTCTGACCACCGCTGAAAAGCGGCCAGGTCATTTGCAGCCCGGCCCGCCATTTGTCATGACTGCCCAGTTCCCTCGAATATTCACTGCGCTCAATCACGGCAGAAACGTCAGGACGGTAGGGAGAGCGCGCAGCTTCCACTTCCGCTCTTGCAGATAGCAACTCCGAGTCAAGTGCAGCCAGCAGACGATTATTTTTCAGGGCTTTTTCTATCAACATATCGAAACCCAGCAATGCACGATCATCCACATCGAGTTCAGGCAGGGACAATACGGAGGGTTGCTGCCCGGGCCGGTTGAGCGCCAAGGCCAGGGCCTGGCGTGTACTGCTCGCCCGCCCTTTACTTGCAGCCGCCAAAAGACGGGCTTCCTGGTAGGCGCTCTCCAATTCCAGCAAATCCACATCGGACAGTTTGCCAAGCTCATGGTTGTCCTGCCCATCGTCAAATCTAACAAATTGGATCGCCATGCTTTCGTTGTCGCGGGCGGCTTCCAAGTCAGCAAGCATGACGTCAAAAAACTTCTGTATCACTGTGATGGTGTACAGGCTGCGGTTGTCAGCTATCCTCAGCCTGGCTGCCTTTCGGCCCTGCTCGGCTGACTCGGCCAGTGAACTGCTGTAACCGCCATCATACAGTGGCTTGCTCACCACCAGTCGCAGGCCGTGATCGTCATGGTCGCCGGTGTCGAGCCTGGAGCTTCCCGCCTCATACCAGCGCAGCCTACCGACCAGATCGACGTTCAGGCTGTCATGCGCCCGGGCTTCGTCAGCAATATTCTTTGCCCGCTCCAGCAATAGCTTGTCCTGCAAGAGCACGGGATGCTGTTCATCGATCAGCACGATGGCTTGTTGCAGGGTCAGGGGATCTGGAACAGGCGGAAGGCCTACGGCATGTAAGGGACCGGCAGCCAGCACTGCAGATAGCAGCAGCATAGGCCATACACAGCTTCTGCATAGATACATGCACCATCCTCCAGTGAATGTGTACCAGGGCCGGCGAGAGTCTGTCAGCTTTTTTGCGGCTCCTCTTTGCGCCCCCGTTTATACCGGGTGAAGCTGGTATTTTTATAGTGACCATCAGCAACATAGTCGGCCAGCCACTTGAACTCGGTTGCGCTTTTCGTTGCGCCGGTATAACGCGCTATCCGATTTCCACTCAGGTCAAAAAAGGCAATCACGGGGGTGGCTCGAACACGATGTACTTTAATCGCGTATTCCTTCTGCGTAGTATCGTTGCCCTCAAAATCGACGATCTCGATGTCACCCTCAATATCGTGAGTGAGCAGGATGAATCTTTCACGATAATATTCCTGAATCTCGGGCTGATTCATGATCGTGTTTTTCATTCGAATGCAAAATGGACATTCGTCCATCTCAAAAAAAATCATGATTCCTTTCTTTCCCTGTTCCCTGGCATTTTCCAACTCTTCCGAGTAATCACCAAAAGACTGGTTGAAAAAGTACTGGTACGGGTCACGAGGAGTTTCTGCATGTACGGCAGACAGCAACGTCCACAGCAGGATGCCTGTCAGGCAGGATATGAATGTTTTATGATTCATGCTCGCTCCGTTTCTGCGCTAAAGACCGGTTACTGAGCTGTATGCCGGTCAACAAGTACACCTCAGGCATCTCCGGGCCTTTTCCCTATATGATACCCCATGATTAATCCTGACGCCGTTGAATGCTAACCTAACCTGCACGACCCGCTGGTCAGTTGCAGGGATGGTAACGGGTTCATTCATGTCAATGGCCCCCGCGACGGGGAGTATTGTTAGCGGTTGAAACCGGGAACCTTCCCGGTGCCGAGCGGGATTGTGAGCCTTGGTTACCTACTCACAAATTGGATTGGTCGGAGTGAGAGGATTTGAACCTCCGACCCCTGCCTCCCGAAGACAGTGCTCTACCAAGCTGAGCTACACTCCGTTATCGTTTTACACACAGCATTCAGCCTCAAAAATAGCAGGTTTCACATGCCGTGTACCACCAAGATTCCCGACCCCTTGTAGAAGGATGGTCGTGGGTTGACCTTTCCTAGGACGTCCGCGAAATCGCAAACCGGGTCAAATCCGTCAATGCCCTCCTGTACTCGTTGTCTGGCAGCTTTTCAATATGTTGCTGGGCAAGCAGGGCCTGTTGCTGGGCTGCTTTCAAGGTGTGCTCGATTGCACCGGTCTCCTCGATTGCGGTCATGACTTCCTGCAGGTGCTTCCTGCCCCCCTCAATGATGGCTTCACGGATCAGTTCGGCGGTCTCCCTGTCACTGTGTTTGAGCGCATGGATCAGGGGCAGCGTGGGCTTGCCCTCGGTCAGGTCATCGCCCAGATTCTTTCCCATTTCCTCTGGCGAGGACTGATAATCGAGGACATCGTCCTTGAGCTGGAAGGCTGTGCCAAGATGTATCCCGTAATTCGCACAGGCCGCTTCAACCTCCTGCGATTGTCCCGCCAACACGGCCCCAAGCTGGCATGCAGCCTCAAACAGTTTTGCCGTTTTGGACTGTATCACAACCATGTAGTGTTCTTCCGAAGAGTCCGGGTCATTGGAGTTCAGAAGCTGCATGACTTCACCTTCCGCAATGGTGTTGGAGGCCCGCGCGAGAATTTCCATGACACGCATCTCGCCCACCTCCACCATCATTTCAAAGGAACGTGAAAACAGGAAATCCCCCGCCAGTATGCTGGCTTCATTGCCCCAGATCAGATTAGCGGTTTCGTGGCCACGTCGCATGCTTGAGCTGTCCACAACGTCATCGTGCAGCAGGGTTGCGGTATGTATAAATTCAATGATGGCGGCCACCTGCAGGTGCTTTTCACCCGTGTAGCTGCAGGCCCTGGCACTTAGCAGGGCAAGCAGCGGGCGAATCCGCTTGCCGCCGCTCTCCAGGATGTAGTTAATGATCTGGCAGATCAGGGTGATATCGGAATGCAGGTGTCGACGAATCACGTCATTCACGCCTTCCATGTCGTCGGCTATCAGGGCCTGTACCTGCTTGAAGTCCATGGCCGGGCATTTTACCCTGATCTTGTATGCCCCGGTGTGGATTTTGCAGTGACACAGGCTGCAAAACAGTTTTGTTTGACCCTTGCCAGACCTCCCGCTAGAATTGCGCCTCTTTTCAACCCATTCCCGGAGCGCTTCAGGTGTATGCCGTGATTGCCACAGGTGGCAAACAGTACCTTGTCCATAAAGGAGACCAGATCAGGATCGAAACGCTGGATCTGGACCCGGGCAAGAAAGTCGAGTTTGACCAGGTGCTGCTGCTGGCCGATGGCGACGACGTCTCCATTGGCACACCGTACATCGAAGGTGGTAAAGTTACCGCTGAGGTTCAGCATAATGCCAGGGCCAAGAAGATTGATATCATCAAGTTCAAACGCAGAAAGCACCACATGAGGCGAATGGGCCACAGGCAGCACTACACGCAGGTCAAAATCACAGACATTTCAAAGTAGAGGTCGGTTATGGCACATAAGAAAGCTGGGGGCAGCACCCGCAACGGACGTGACTCGAAGTCGAAGCGGCTCGGTGTGAAATGTTTCGGGGGGCAGCAGGTCAATGCAGGGAGCATCATCGTGCGGCAGCGGGGCACCCGCTTTCATGCTGGCGAAAATGTCGGCCGGGGAAAAGATGACACCCTGTTTGCAAAAGAGAATGGACAAGTGGTATTTGAAACCAAAGGGCCCAGAAGCAAGAAGTTCGTGCGTATCGAAGCCGTACACTGACCCGTCCCGCCTGCCGATTTGACATGAAGCCCCGCATGACGGGGCTTTTTTGACTCCGGGCAAAAATCATCATGAAGTTTGTTGACGAAACGACGATCCATGTCCAGGCCGGCCATGGGGGGAGCGGCTGTCTCAGCTTCCGGCGCGAACGCTCGATACCGCTCGGAGGGCCGGATGGCGGGGATGGCGGAGATGGTGGCAGTGTCTACCTGGTCGCAGAGGAGAGCTTGAACACGCTGGCCGATTTCCGGCATGTGCGCTCTTTCAAGGCCGAACGCGGACAGGATGGCATGGGCAAGAACCGTACAGGCAGGTCAGGCAAGGACAAGCTCATCCGGGTGCCCACCGGCACTTTGGTGAAAGATGCCCAAACCCACGAGGTCATCGGCGACCTGACAAGGCATGGCGAACGCCTGCTGGTGGCCTGCGGGGGCGCGCATGGATTGGGGAACACACGTTTCAAAAGCTCGACCCGGCGTGCGCCCCGTGAAACAACCCCTGGCAAGCCGGGCGAGGAACGTGACCTGTATCTCGAACTCAAGCTGCTGGCTGATGTGGGCCTGCTGGGGCTTCCCAATGCGGGCAAATCCTCCCTGCTTCGTGCCCTGTCTTCTGCCACCCCGAAGATTGCGGACTACCCGTTCACGACGCTTTATCCCAACCTGGGCGTGGTGTATGTCGCCCCGCAGCAAAGTTTCGTGGTAGCGGACATCCCCGGGCTGATCGAGGGAGCGGCCGAAGGAGTCGGACTGGGCGCCCAGTTTCTGCGGCATCTTTCGCGGACCGGCTTGCTGCTGCATATGCTTGAGCTGTATCCGGATCAAGCAGAAGGCGATCCCTGCCAGGATTATTATTCAGTAACCAACGAATTGAAACGGCATGACGCGGAACTTGCAGCCAAGGACCGATGGCTGGTATTCAACAAGACCGACCTGTTCGATTCCGACGACTGCGAACAGGTGATCCAGGACTGCGTGTCGAAACTGAAGTGGCAGGGTCCCGTGTTTGCCATATCCGCACTCAGCAAGGCAGGTACCCGGGAATTGAGCAAAAGCATTTATACTTATCTCCATGGACAGCAAGCGTAACCACGCCATTTCCGGGAAACGCTGGGTGGTCAAGGTCGGGAGTTCCCTGGTCACCGAGGACGGCCATGGCCTGAACATGGAGGCCATCTCCGGGCTGGCTTCGCAAATCGCCTCTCTGGTGAACGCAGGCAAGGAGGTGATCCTGACCTCTTCCGGTGCCATCGCAGAGGGCATGAACCGGCTGGCCTGGCAAAAACGTCCGCGTGCAATCTACGAGTTGCAGGCGGCTGCCGCAGTCGGCCAGATGGGGCTGGTCCAGGCATACGAATCCTGCTTACAGCAACACAACCTGCACAGCGCCCAGGTACTGCTCACGCACGCCGACCTGCAGGATCGCAAGCGATACCTGAATGCGCGCACCACACTGCGCAAGTTGCTGGAGATGAAAACCGTTCCGGTGGTCAACGAAAATGACACGGTAGCCACCGACGAAATCAAGTTCGGAGACAACGATACGCTGGCAGCCCTCGTCAGCAATCTGGTTGAGGCCAGCCTCCTGATCATCCTGACCGACCAGGAAGGCATCTATGAGGCACCTCCGGGCGATCAGGTCAGCGCGCCCCTGATTGACGAGATTTCTGCCAACGACCCGCTGCTCGACCATGCTGCAGGTCCCAGTGCCAGACAGACCGGCAGGGGCGGCATGCTCACCAAGGTTTCAGCGGCACGGATTGCAGCTCGTGCCGGAGCTGCGACCATCGTCGCCTCCGGGAATACACCGGACATCCTCAACAAGATTTCAAAAGACGCATCGTGCGGTTCACTGCTCTTGCCGGACGCGGAACCCCTCGTCGCTCGCAAACAGTGGATCGCAAATCAGCTGTACACCCGTGGTGAACTGTTTCTGGATGACGGTGCCAGTGCCGTCATCTGCAAGTCGGGAAAAAGCCTGCTCGCGATCGGAGTTGAAGATGTCAAGGGGGACTTCGAACGTGGAGAAGTGGTCAGCTGCCTCAATCGCAGCGGACAGGAGATTGCACGCGGTCTTGCGAACTATTCATCTGAGGAGGCGCGCAAACTTCAAGGAAGACTCAGCACAGAAATCGAAGCCGTGCTGGGCTACGTGGATGCGCCGGAACTGATTCACCGGGATAATCTGGTGATTCTTTAGTGGATCAGATGATGCAATGCCAGCGTCGCCAGGGCTACATGGCTTTGATGCGTGCGTTCAGACGGCTTTTATGACGGGCGGCCTTGTTGGCATGGATCAGTTTTTTGCCGACGGCCGAATCAATGCTAGGCTGGGCCAGCTTGAATGCATCTTCTGCTGCAGCCTTGTCCCCCGCATGAATCGATTTGACCACCGCTTTGATTCGCGTACGCAATTTTGTGCGTTGACTCACATTGTGCTGGCGGTGCTTGACCGCCTGACGTGCACGCTTTCTTGCTGAGGGGGAATTGGCCAATGTCTAATCGCTTTTCTGCTCGGATTCTGCGTCCGGGCTGCGAACTATGGTAGTAAGATAAATAAATGTCAACCCCTCCTCCCTAGGCCCGCACTCCAGGTACAGAATGGCTGAACATCGAGCCCTGTTCAAATCCACCGCCGTCACAGGCGGAATCACGGCCGTCTCAAGAGTATTCGGATATCTCAGGGATGCCGTGATCTTTATCTTCCTGGGCGCCACCGGCGGAACCGATGCTTTTTTCGTAGCCTTCCGCATCCCGAATTTCCTGCGACGCCTTTTTGCTGAAGGCGCTTTTTCACAGGCTTTCGTGCCGGTCCTGTCCGAATACAAGGAACAGCGCTCGCAAGCGGAACTGCAGGCACTCATCAATCATGTGGCCGGGACCCTCAGCGTCATTCTTTTCCTGGTCAGTGTTCTGGGGGTTTTACTCGCACCCGCCCTGATATACATCTTCGCCCCGGGCTTTATCGGTGACAACACACGGTTTGATCTTGCCACACAGATGCTGCGCATTACCTTCCCGTACATACTGTTCATCTCGCTGACCGCCTTGTCGGCGAGTATCCTGAACACCTTCAACCGCTTTGCAGTACCGGCCTTCACGCCGGTGTTCTTGAACCTGTCACTGATCGCCGCAACCCTGTGGCTGGCCCCGGAAATGGAGCAACCCGTGGTCGCACTGGCATGGGGCGTGTTTGTTGCCGGCATTGTCCAGCTGGCCTTCCAGCTTCCCTTCTTATCGGCACTGGGTGTGCTGCCGAAGGTTTCATTGCATGGCGCCAAGGAAGGCGTGCACAAAATCATGCGGCTGATGCTGCCCGCCATTTTCGGCTCGTCCGTAGTGCAGATCAACCTGCTGATCAACACGTTGATCGCTTCATTCCTGGCCGTTGGCAGCATCAGCTGGCTGTACATCTCGGACCGCTTTGTGGAACTCCCGCTGGCCATTTTCGGCGTAGCCATGGCGACCATCATCCTGCCCCGGCTGTCCCGGCAGTACGTCAACCACTCCACCCACGAGTTCAGCATGACGCTTGACTGGGCGTTGCGGCTTTCCGTGTTCATTTCGATTCCCGCGACCGTTGGCCTAATCCTGCTGGCCAGCCCGATTCTGACATCGTTGATCCAGTACCGGGAATTTACCGCCACAGACACGCTGATGGCATCCACCAGCCTGAAGGCCTATGCGCTGGGACTGCCGGCGTTCATCCTGATCAAGGTGCTGGCACCCGGGTTCTATTCACGCCAGGATACCAAGACTCCGGTAAAAATCGGGGTGATTGCCATGGCCTGCAATATCGTCCTGAACCTCGCCTTCGTCTGGGTCTGGCTGCAATGGGATCTTGCCGCCCCGCATGCCGCCCTGGCCCTGGCCACCTCATTGTCCGCCTATCTGAATGCCGCACTGCTGTTCTACAGGCTGAAAGGCTCGACAGCCCTGGTCTTGCCGACAGGCTGGATGAAGTACCTGACCCAGGTCCTGACGGCCACGGCGGTGATGGGAATTGCACTGATGTGGATCTTGCCCGGGGCTCACCAGTGGCTGAACTGGGATGTGGCCGAACGTATCATGGCCTTGTTGGGCTTTATGCTGTCAGGGCTTGTGCTGTATATTGGCGCGTTGGCCTTGCTGGGGGTACGCAGGAATTCGTTTGTGCTGCAACCGTAAGCGCCGACACGGTTTCATGAACGGGTCTTTGATGTTATGCAGCTAACGAGATACCTCGGTACCGGAACAGGACGTTCCGTGGCATCCGTGGCCACCATCGGCAACTTTGACGGTGTGCACCGGGGTCACCAGACCGTTTTGAGTAAATTACAGTCGAGAAGCCAGGCGCTGGGGTTGCCTTCCATGGTGATCGCCTTTGAGCCGTCGGCCAAGGAGTTTTTCCGGGGCAGCCGGGCGCCGGCGAGACTGACCAACTTCAGAGAAAAATTCGGCCTGCTCCGGGATCTCGGGATCGACCGTTTCGTATGTCTTTCATTTAACCGGATGCTGGCCAGCATGCCTCCCGAAACCTTTGTCAGGGACATCCTGATCTCAGGCCTGAACATCAAGCACCTGACGGTTGGCGATGACTTCCGTTTCGGGAAAGACCGCAAGGGTGATTATTCCTTGCTGGTGGACATGGGGAGCGAGCTGGGCTTCGGCGTCGAGAACACCGAAGGCTTCGTCGTCAATGAAGAACGTGTCAGCAGCTCTTTGATCCGAGACCACCTTGCCAACGGCAGACTGGACCTTGCAGAACAGATGCTCGGGCGCATGTACAGCATGTCCGGGCGCGTGATACACGGCGACCAACGGGGACAAGACCTCGGTTTCCCGACAGCGAATATCCCGGTCAAACGCAGGTTTTCCCCGATCAGTGGCGTATTCGCAACCAAGGTGAAGATCGAGAATGACACCGAGGCCCTGGGTGTGACCAATGTGGGGCATCGGCCCACGGTCGCCGGTACGCGCACCCAGATCGAAGTCCACCTGTTCAACTTCTCGCGAATGCTCTACGGAAAACACCTCACAGTATTTTTCAGCAAGAAAATTCGCGAGGAACAAAAATTCAATTCACTTGAAGAATTGAAAAACCAGATACGTGCAGACGCCGAAATGGCAAAAGAGCATTTCAGGATCGCTGCCTGAAGCCCGAAGATGAGCGACTACAAAGACACCCTGAACCTGCCTAAAACCTCTTTTCCCATGAAGGGCAATCTTGCCCAACGGGAACCCAAGATATTAAGGGATTGGGAGGACCGGGACGTGTACCAGCAAATCCGGAAGATGCGAAGTGGCGCGCGGACTTTCATTCTGCACGACGGTCCTCCCTATGCGAACGGGGATATCCATATCGGCCATGCGGTCAACAAGATCCTGAAAGACATTATTGTAAAAAGCAAAACCCTGGCGGGCTTCGATGCACCCTACGTGCCGGGCTGGGACTGTCACGGCTTGCCCATCGAACACCAGGTGCAGAAAAAAATCGGTAAGGCGGGGACCCGGAGAAACCATAGCGAATTCCGTGCGGCCTGCCGCGAATTTGCCAGCAAGCAGATTGCCAAGCAACGTGAGGATTTCAAACGGCTGGGTATTTTTGGTGACTGGAACAAGCCCTACCTCACCATGGATTTCGGGGTCGAAGCCGACATCGTGCGGTCACTGGGCAAACTGTATGCCAAAGGCCACATTGTCCGCGGCTTCAAGCCGGTCTACTGGAACGTGGTGGATGCCTCAGCACTGGCAGAAACCGAGGTGGAATACCACGAGAAAACCTCGCCCGCCATCGATGTGCGTTTTAGCGTCGCCAACGAGAGTGCCCTGGCAGAAAGACTCAACACACTCACCGGCCGGGGACCGCTGTCCGTTGCCATCTGGACGACGACACCGTGGACCCTGCCCGCCAACCAGGCCGTGTGCGTCAATCCCGAACTGGATTACGTCGTCGCGGAGTTCGAGGGCAACTGCGGCCTGGAACGTGTGTTGCTGGCCGAGGCGCTCCTGGAGACCTGCATGCAACGTTATGGCGTCGAGGAACATGCCGTGGTGGGTCACGTCAAGGGACAGCAACTCGAGCAGCTGCAGCTGCAGCACCCGTTCTATGACAAGACCGTGCCCGTCATCCTGGGGGGCCACGTCACGGTCGAGACCGGAACAGGCGCGGTACATACCGCTCCTGATCACGGTGTTGACGACTTTGAAGTCGGCAAGAGGTATGCCCTAGGGACCCTGAACCTGGTGGATGACCACGGGATATTCAAGGAACATACCGGCTTGTTTGCAGGAGACCACGTCTTCAAGGTGGACCCGAAAATCATCGACACCTTGACCGACAGGGGGAAACTGCTGCACCACACTGACCTGCATCACAGCCTGCCGCATTGCTGGCGCACGAAAGTGCCGCTGGTCTACCGCGCAACGCCACAATGGTTCATCAGCATGCACGCCAAGGATTTGCTGAAAACTGCCCGTGAACAAATCGAGCAGGTGCGCTGGGTCCCCGAATGGGGCAAGGCTCGCATCACCGCCATGCTTGCCAGCAGTCCAGACTGGTGTATCTCAAGGCAACGCACCTGGGGGGTGCCGATTGCCTTTTTCATACACAAAACCACGGAGGAACCCCATCCTGATACGGTACAACTTGTCGAAAAGGTGGCGCAGAAAATTGAACAGCAGGGCATGGACGCCTGGTATGGACTGGACGCGAAAGAGCTGCTCGGGGAGGACAGCGAATCCTACAGGAAGGTCACCGACACGCTGGATGTCTGGTTTGACTCTGGAGTCACCCATTATGCCGTGGCCCGGAAACGACTCGGGATTGATCTTGAAAACCACAAACGTGCCAGCCTGTACCTTGAAGGTTCCGACCAGCACCGCGGCTGGTTCCAGTCTTCCCTGAAGACCTCGGTGGCCATGCACGGAATTGCGCCCTACGAACAGGTGCTCACCCACGGGTTTACCGTGGATGCCGATGGCAAGAAAATGTCGAAGTCCCTCGGCAATGTGGTCACACCGCAGAAGATATGCAATGCGCTGGGTGCTGACGTGCTGCGTCTTTGGGTGGCCGCCACCGACTACGGTGCAGAACTCAACGTGTCCGACGAAATTCTCAGCCGCACCTCGGATGCCTACCGGCGAATCCGCAATACGACCCGTTACCTGTTGTCGAACCTGAGTGGCTTCGACCCGGCGCGCGACCGTGTACCGGGCCGCGATATGGTGGCCCTGGACTACTGGATCGTGTACAAGACCCGACAGCTCCAGCAACAGATCATCGATTACTACGAACGCTACCAGTTTCACCGGATCTACACCCTGGTTCACAACTTTTGCGTGCTGGAACTCGGCAGCGACTATCTTGATATCGTCAAGGACCGGCAATACACGATGCAGACGGACAGCCGGGCGCGCAGGTCAGCCCAGACCGCCATGTTTCACATTGCCGAGGCGTTGGTCCGCTGGGTCGCGCCGATCCTGAGCTTCACGGCGGAGGAAGCCTGGCAGCATCTGCCCGGCCCTCGCGAGGATCCGGTGTTCGTACAGACCTGGTACGACCTAGATGATTTCGCCAGCCCGGGCAAGGTGACCGATGCGGACTGGGAGATCATACTTGAGGCCCGAAAGCACATTGGCAAACAGCTGGAGACACTGCGCAATGAAAAGGTCATCGGCTCATCGCTGGATGCAGAGGTGGATATCTGGGGTGCTCCCGACTGCCTTTCCAAGATCGAAAACGATGAACTTCGCTTCGTCTTCATCACATCCGAGGCGCGCCTCGTTCACAATGAAGAAGTGCCGAAGACGGCCACCCGGGTACTGGATACTCATGGCAACGAGTACTTCATTCAGTTACAAAAGTCGCCTCACCCGAAATGCATTCGCTGCTGGCATTACCGCGAGGACGTAGGAAAGGACGCGCAACACCCGCAAATCTGTCTGCGTTGCGTAAGCAATCTGCCCGGCGGTTCGGGCGAGTCACGTTTCTATGCTTAAGTGGCTCTGGCTGAGCCTGCTGGTGATCCTTGCCGATCAACTCGGCAAGCAGGCCGCCTTGCAGTACCTGGTTCAGTATGAGCCCGTGGCCCTGCTGCCCTATTTCAATCTTTCACTGACCTTCAACGAGGGGGCTGCATTCAGTTTTCTCAGCCAGGCCGGGGGGTGGCAACGCTGGTTCCTGTCGCTGCTCGCCATTGTAATCAGTGCTTTCATCCTGGTCTGGCTTAAAACCCTGGATACCGGGGAGAAACTCCTGGCCTGCGGCCTAGCACTGGTACTGGGAGGTGCGATCGGCAACGTGATCGACCGCATCGTATTCGGGAAAGTCACGGACTTTATCGACTGGTACTACCACTCCGGCGATTCCTGCCTGCCATTCTTCTATCGCCTGAATGAGGCGACCTGTCATTGGCCGACATTCAATCTTGCCGACTCGGCAATTTTCCTAGGAGTTGTGCTGGTCTTGCTGCAGACCCTGTTTCAAAAGCCCCCGGCGTAGCCGGGTTTTTTCAGCTGCGAAGCAAAGCGGCTTCCACCTCATCGCGTTTGTCGGCGCCGGACAGACAGGCGATGATTTCCAGGGCAAAGTCCATCGCAGTCCCCGGACCGCGAGAGGTCAGGATGTTGCCGTCCTGCTGAACAGCTGCATCCGTAATCTGGGTGCTGCCCAGAGATTGCGGGTCCAGCACCCCGGGATAGGCGGTAACCTTCTTGTGGTCCAGCAGGCCACCGCTGGCCAGCACCTTGGGAGCGGCACAGATCGCACCGATGGGGCGCTCATTCTCGGCCGCGCGCTGCAAGATCCTGTGGATACGATCATCGGCATCCAGGTGGTCGGCTCCCGGCAGTCCACCGGGCAGGACCACCATGTCGAAGTCCTGCTCCAGAACCTTGTCCACCGAGGTGTCGGCGATCACCCGGGTGCCACGCGATGCGGTGACGGTCTGCCCATCCAGGCTGGCCGTGATGACTTCAATATCTGCACGGCGCAGCAAATCAATAATGGTCACCGCTTCCAGTTCTTCGAACCCTTCTGCAAGCGGAATCAGTACGGTTGCCATAGGTTTACCCTTTAAGCTGATCTTGAATTTTATTGTATATCCGGTTCGACAACTTTTGAAAGCTGATCACCTGGAGTCAGACTGGCGGCCTGACTCGAAGCTGGTGGTTGAGCCATGGCCTTCAGCTGCTTGAGCGCCTCATCCAGTTCATAGTCGGTAGTGTCGTCTTCGCCACGCTCGGGGAGGATTACGACCGAGGCCGTATCGTGAGATGGCACCGAATCCTCGACCGGCTCATCCTGCAGGAGCTCCTCGACTGTCCCGCTCATTTCGTTCGCATCGGCTTCCTTGTCTTCCGCCTCGGCGGGCTTCAGCAAAACATCCGGCACGATGCCCGCGTCCTGGATCGAGCGGCCAGAAGGCGTGTAGTAACGTGCGGTGGTCAGTTTCAGTGCGGTGTTGTCCTTGAGCGGCAGGATGGTTTGCACAGAGCCCTTGCCAAACGACGTGGCCCCCAGGACCGTGCCTCGATTGTGGTCCTGCATGGCGCCTGCAACGATTTCCGAAGCGGAGGCCGACCCCTGATTGATCAGCACCACCAACGGGGCACCGTCGAGCAAATCATTGGTGCTTGCGGAGTATTTCAGTTCCGAATCACCCGCCCGTCCCTTGATATAAACGATCAGGGCATTATCCTGCAAGAAGACATCCGAGACTCCAACCGCACCCGTCAGCAGTCCACCGGGATTGTTTCGCAAGTCCAGCACCAAGCCCTGCAGCTCGCCCTCGTTCTCCGCTTCCAGGCCCTCGATCGCTTCATGCAGCGCGCTCGTGGTCTTGGATTGAAAATTTGAAATGCGCACATATCCGAAACCCGGCTCCAGCATGCGGCTGCGTACGCTGTGTACGCGAATCATGGCGCGCGTGATGGACACTTGCACAGGCCCATCTTCCCCGTCCCGCACGATGGTCAGTTCGATCGTCGAACCGATCTTGCCACGCATGCGCCTGACGGCCTCTTCCAGGTCCACACCTTTCACCGATTCGCCATCGAGCTTGATGATCAGGTCGCCGGCCTGCACCCCGGCCCGCTGTGCAGGGGTATCATCAATCGGCGCGATCACCTTGATGAAGCCATTCTCCATCCCGACCTCGATACCCAGCCCGCCAAACTCACCCGTGGTACCAATCTGGAGTTCGCGAAACTGCTCTGCATCAAGAAAGGAAGAATGTGAATCGAGACCGGACAACATGCCACGGATCGCGTTCTTCAATAGCTCACTGTCGTCAACCTCGGTGACGTACTCCTTTTTGATCCTGGCATAGACATCCGTGAACGTGCGCAACTCATCGAGCGGCAGCGAGGCTGTGGTTTCCTTGTCGGCCCACACGCTGTGCATCAGGCTGACGGGCAGACTCAGGGCGATGCCCAGCACAAGTCCGAGACCCAAGGAGGGTTTGAATTTCATTGCCGATCTCCGGGGTTTGATCCAGCTGTCCAATCATACCCCGATTTATGAGGTGAAAAAGCCCGTTTGCAAACGCGCGGATGCATGCATGGGGTACTCATTCGCAACGCAGACTCAGCCGGTGCGACCCGACGGAGCAGGTTTTTTACACCAGAGTTTGGGGTTGACGGGCTTGCCATGCTTGCGGATTTCGAAATACAGGCCAGTTCGGCTTTGCCCGCCGCTATTGCCCACAGAGGCAATGCGCTCGCCAGCCTTGACCCATTCACCCGGGCGCTTGTAAAGGCTTTGACTATGTCCGTACAGACTCATATATCCATTGCCATGATCAATGATCATCAACAGCCCCAGTCCCCGCATCCATTCGGCAAACACCACCCGCCCATGAAAGATGTTGTACACGTCATTGCCGGCCCGGCCCGGGATAAATACGCCCTGCCAGTACAGCGCACGGCGTGAAAAATTGCGTCTCTGGCCAAAGCGGTTGCTGGGTTTGCCGGCCACCGGCCAGAACAGCTTGCCTTTTTCCTTGCGGAAATCCTGGCCCTGGTCGATGTGGGGAATGTTGATCAAGGTGGCCAGCAGTTCGTCCAGAAGTTCCTGGAGTTGTCGCCTGTCGATCTCGAGGTTGGCAAGCCGGGCCTGTTCATCGGACACACGTGCCTGCATGCGTTCAAGCACCCGCTTCCGTTTTGCCTGCTCCTGTCCGATTTCCTGTTTGCGCGCGGTCAGAACGGATTGTGTCCGGGCGGCCGACTTTTCCTGAGCTTCGATTTCCTCCTGCACCCGACCAAGTTCCTGCAGGACTTTCCCCACAGCCTCGATCTCGTGCATGCGGGCACGATGCAGGTAATCGTAGTACACCAGGGTGCGGCCCAGTGTCGCAGGCTCCTGCTGGTTGAGCAGCAACTTCAGTTTTTCCTGACCCGCATACAGGTATTCGGATCTCATCTGTGCATCCAGGACATTGCGGTGGCGGGACAACTGCTTCTGCAGGTCCTGTTTCCTGGATTCCAGGGAACGAACTCGGTTCCGGTGGTCTTTCAACGCGGCTTTGGTGTCACCGAGTTGACGGTTGAGCTGGCCGATGCGGCGTTCAAATTCCCGCAGTTCGGCTTCCAGCGCGCCTGCCTCACCGCGGTGTTTCTCCAGCCTGAGCTGGCTGGCTCGAATCTGGTCGTGGACCCGGTCCAGTTTTTGCTCCACCTCCTGTTGGGAGGGAGCGCCTGACAGCGGCATGGTGAATACCGCCATGCAGACCAGCGATGCAGCTGACAAGCCGTGCCAATTCATGACATTTCTCCGTGGCCGATCCAGCTCCGGCACAGGGATTTCATTAATGTATTAGACATTTATAATATTAGCTTATACTATATATCCATAAGGAAATTTGGAAGCAGCATCCTGCTGAACCCGCATTGTGAGCATCAGCGCCGAAGAACTCGTCCACCGGGAAAAAGACATTGAGCAAGCCTCCAGGTCGCTCAAGGCCATGTCGCATCCATTGCGACTGAAAATCCTCTGTGTTCTTGGCAAACGAGAGATCAGCGTACAGGAAATCGTCTGCAGTGTAGGCACATCCCAGAGTAACATATCGCAGCATTTGGCCATCTTGCGGGATAAAGGTATATTGGCGACCCGAAAAGACGCCAACCGGGTCTACTACCGGGTAGAAGATGAGCGTACGCTGAAGTTGATTGAAATGATGCAGCAGGTATTTTGCTCGGTCCACCACCCCTGAGCATCGCGTCTGCAGGTACCACGTTCACTTGGACGGGTATCCCAAACAACGGCCATCAAATACGGTTGCAGCCACCAGAAAACGCCGGAATGGAAGAATTTACAGATTTTGCAATCAGGAATTATCACCTGTTCATCGCTCTTGCAGTCGTGCTGGGCATGATCCTCTGGACCGAGGTCCGGCGTGCGACCAAGGGATACAAGGAAATCACCCCTGCTGAAGCGGTCGCACTGATCAATCGGGAAGATGCCCTCGTGGTAGACGTGCGTGAGGCCAACGAGTTAGGCCAGGGAAGCATCATCAACGCCAAACACGTAGCCCTCAGTGTGCTCAAGCAAAAAGCGGATGGCCTTGCCAAAAACAAGGACCAACCTGTATTGGTCTTTTGCAAAACGGGACTGCGTTCATCGCAGGCCTGCAAGGTCCTGACAGGACACAGCTATACCCAGGTGTTCGGCTTGAAGGGCGGCATTACCGCCTGGATGAACGATCAGCTTCCGGTGGTCAAGAAATGAGTTCCAACAAGGTTATCATCTATTCCGGCAACCGCTGCGCATACTGCAATGCAGCAAAGCGTTTGCTCGACAGCAAGAAGGTCGACTATACGGAAATCAACGTAGATGAGGACCCGGCCCGTCGCGAAGAGATGATGCAGCGTACCCAGCGCCAGACGGTGCCGCAGATCTTTATCAACGAACAGCATGTGGGCGGCTTTGATGACCTCTCCGAACTCAACCAGGCAGGCAGGCTGGATGAGTTGCTGGCTTCATGAAGGCTCGCACTGACATCATCGGGTGATGTTGAACCCTGCTTGATCTCATGGCCACGGAAACGGATCAAAAATTCGAGATTCAAAAAATTTACCTCAAAGACGTCTCCTTTGAGAACCCTGTTTCTCCCAAGGTATTCACCGAAAAATGGAACCCCCAGACCGACGTCCATATCCAGTCGGAAACTGCCAAGCTGGGCGAGCATATTTTTGAGGTCTGTATCACCGTCGAGGTCACCGCGACCCAGGAAGAGAGCACGGCGTTTCTGGTCGAGGTCAAGCAGGCAGGAATCTTCCTGATCAAGAATTTCAAAAAGGACCAGCACAACCAGCTGCTTGGCAGTCATTGTCCCAATGTACTGTTTCCCTTTGCCCGCGAAACCGTCGCTGAACTGGTCTCCAAGGGAGGCTTTCCCCAGCTGCTGTTGAACCCGGTGAATTTTGAAGCCTTGTACCAGCAGCACCTGAAGGCCCTGAAAGAACAGAAGGCCAGCCCCGATCAAACTACCCACTGATAAATCCATGGCCATCGCTGCAGTATTGGGTGCGGGTTCCTGGGGCACGGCACTCGCCCTTCAACTGTCTGGGAATCATCACAGTGTGCGGCTATGGGACTGCGATACCGACCTCATGGACACCCTGCAGAGCCGCCGTTGCAATCTGCGTTATTTGCCGGACCATCCGCTGCCGGATTCTCTCACGACACACCATGATCTGAGCGATGCGCTCGAGCCTGCGGATTTCGTGCTGGCGGCGGTGCCGAGTTATGCCATGCGCGACGTTTGCGAACAACTCGTGCCGTTGCATTTTCCGGAAAAACTGGTCTGGGCCACGAAGGGGTTCGAGAAAACCACGGGCTTGATGATGCACCAGGTCGTTGCCCAAGTGCTGGGAGACAAGATCCAGAAAGCTGTCTTGTCCGGTCCATCCTTCGCTGCCGAAGTTGCCAGCCAGCTGCCGGCCGCAGTGACGCTCGCATCCGATGAACCGGTCTTCGCCAAGGAACTGGCCGGTTACTTTCACAGCAGCAGTTTTCGTGTCTACACCAGTGGTGACATTATCGGCGTCGAGTTGGGTGGTACAATCAAGAACGTGCTGGCCATTGCCGCCGGCATTGCAGACGGACTCGGTTTTGGTGCCAACGCACGTGCCGCACTGGTCACTCGCGGGCTTGCGGAAATGATGCGCCTTGGCCAAAGCCTTGGAGCTGAGCGGACCACCCTGATGGGACTCGCAGGTGTCGGTGACCTGGTGCTCACCTGCACCGATGATCAGTCCCGCAACCGCCGCCTCGGGCTGGCACTTGCACACGGCAAGACTGCACAGCAGTACATGGAAGAGCTGGGACAGGCGGTTGAGGGGTTTCATGCGGCCCAAGTCGTACACCAGGTCGCACGCGACCATCAGGTGGACATGCCGATC
The DNA here is from genome assembly GCA_965220895.1 of Gammaproteobacteria bacterium. Taxonomy (GTDB): domain Bacteria; phylum Pseudomonadota; class Gammaproteobacteria; order UBA4575; family UBA4575; genus WTFY01. The sequence goes on along the minus strand of OZ244850.1, from coordinate 1,136,599 downwards.
TGCACACAGGTGTGGCGCGTACTGAACGGGGATGCAGCGCTGGAAACCGCCATATCAGAATTGCTGAGCCGAGACATGAAAGTCGAGCTTGCATGAACCTAGCAACAGTACAGGCATGCGGGGTGCAGGTGCGACCCCAACGGTGTAACTCTGGACTTCGGACATGAGCGACGATCACAGACTCAAGGTGGATTTTTGCGGTCTGCAATTTTCCTCGCCCCTGGTGCTGCTGTCGGGCTGTGTCGGATTCGGCGAGGAGTACACACGCATCCAGGGGTTTTCCAACCGCGACGTAGGCGCCATCTGCCTGAAAGGCACGACCCTTGAACCGCGTCTTGGCAATGCACCACACCGCCTGGCAGAAACCACCGACGGCATGCTGAATGCCATTGGCCTGCAAAACCCGGGGGTGGATGTCATCGTGCAGGAGGTCCTGCCGAGCCTTGATTTCTCGCAAACCCGTTTCATTGCCAACGTATCCGGCTCCACGGTGGAGGAGTATCGGGAAGTCACGCGCAGATTTGACGACTCCCCGATCGATGCTATTGAAATCAACATTTCGTGCCCGAATGTGAAGGAAGGCGGGGTCGCCTTCGGCAATGATCCGGAGATGTCGGCACGCGTGGTAGAAGCCTGCCGCGCAGTGACCCAAAAACCGCTTATCACCAAGCTTTCACCCAACCAGACCGATATCCGGCACAATGCAAAACGTTGTATCGAGGCAGGCAGCGATGCCTTTGCCGTGATCAATACCGTCATGGGCATGGCCATTGATGTCGACACCTGCCGACCCGTACTGCACAACAACCAGGGGGGACTGTCCGGTCCGGCGATCAAGCCGATTGCGTTGCTCAAGGTCCACGAGGTGTACCAAGTCTGCAAGCCTCACAAGATTCCCATTATCGGCCAGGGCGGCATCGTCCATACTGACGATGCCATCGAGTTCCTGATTGCAGGCGCCACCGCAGTAGGGCTCGGTACGGGCCTATTTTATGATCCCCTGTGCTGTCAGAAAATCACTCGCGGCATCACCGAGTACCTCGACGATACCGGTCTGTCGCACGTCAATGCCGTGACCGGGAGCCTGGAGATGCACACGGACGCAACGGAATACACCTGAAGCGTCCTGACCCGGCAGGACCTGGCCAGGCATCCCAGAAACTAGGTTTGACGGCTCGACACCCGCCGAATACTCTGAGGGCAAGCGCATGGGCGGGCGTAAAGGGGCAGCGGTGGATTACAACGTTCAATCCTGTTAGGTTATATCATATCTTTTAATGGACCTGATGTGCCCATGAGCGTACCTGCAGCCAGTGATTCCTCACCTCCTGCATTGAAGCGTCTGCACCGCATGCTTGCCGTGGCCGTGGTATTGGGCTGCATGATTCCCTTTCCTGCGCCAGCCGAGGGTATGGACAGGATCGTTACCTCGATCAAGCCGGTACATTCCTTGGTAAGCGCTGTCATGGCCGGAGTGGGCGAGCCCTATCTGATGATAAAGGGGGCGGCATCGCCCCACACTTTCAGTCTGCGCCCTTCGGATGCGGTGAGGCTCAAGAACGCTCAGATCATCTTTCTGGTGGACAACACCTTGGAGGTTCCTCTAGTCAAACCGGTCCACACACTCCCAGAAAATGCACGCGTCATCATGCTGTCTGAAGCAAAGGGACTGGTGCTCAAAAAAATTCGCGCAGGCGGAACCTTTGAGACACACGATCATGAAACCGGCCATGCTCATGACCCCCATGAAGAAGGTGCACATGCCGACGAGTCCGACGATGCACACCGGGAAGATGATCACGGCACGGAAGCACACCATGAACATGAGGGGCATCACGCCGATCATGAGGCCAGACACGAAATGGACCATCACGACGCAGAAAGCCCTTACGACATGCACATCTGGCTGGACCCGGAAAATGCCGGCGCGATGGCGCGCGAAATTGCAGCAGTCCTGTCCGAGTCAGACCCTGACAATGCTGCAACTTATGCGGCCAACACTCGCACACTCCTACACCGGCTTGACGAACTGACCGCGAGAATCACAGCAGATCTGGCACCCATGCGTAACGAGTCATTTATCGTGCTCCACGATGCCTACCACTATTTCGAGGCTCGCTTTGGCCTGAGTGCAGCGGGCTCAATCACCGTCAGCGGCGAACATGCGACAAGTGCCCAGCGCGTTAAGAAACTCCGCAACAGAGTGCAGGAATTAAATGCGATCTGTGTATTTTCAGAACCCCAGTTTGACAACCGCATAGTTGAGGTCGTTACTGAAAACACACCAGCCCGTATCGGTGTTCTCGATCCTCTGGGAGCCACGATTGAGGCTGGACCCGAAGCCTACTTCACGCTTTTGCAAAACCTCGCCGCATCGTTTAAGGAGTGCCTGGCTTCTGTAGATCACTGAGCTTTTTCAAACAACCCGAGCTCCTGAATTTTTCGGGTCAGTGTATTTCTTCCCCAGCCCAGAAGCTTGGCAGCTTTCTGGCGCCGACCCCCGGTTTTTTTCATGGCCGCCTGGATCATGATCGATTCGAATTCCGGTAAGGCCTGATTCCAGATAGCACTGCTGCCCTTGGAAAACTCCTTGTCGGCCCATTCACGCAGCAGGCTTTGCCAACTCACCGCGTCCGTGATTTCATCCTTGAGCATGTCGATGGGCAAATCCTGCATGTGAATCTCATTGCCTGCTGCCATCACGGTCAGCCAGCGGCATACGTTCTCCAGCTGCCTGACATTACCCGGCCATTGCAAGGTGCACAGGTGCTCAACAACATCATCCGCCAACTGTTTTGGATCGGTACCCAGTTCCCTTGCAGAGCTTTGCATGAAATGCTGCAACAAGACCGGGATGTCCTCACTGCGCTCATGCAGGGAAGGGATGCTGATTCGAATCACATTGAGACGATGGAACAGGTCTTCACGAAACTCGCCTTTGCGGACCCGTCCTTCCAAATCCTGATGGGTCGCCGCAATGATCCGTACGTCGGCCTGGATCGGATCATGCCCCCCGATCCGGTAAAAATGTCCATCTGACAGGATGCGCAACAGCCGGGTCTGCAGATCGGCCGGCATATCCCCGATCTCATCCAGAAACAGGGTCCCCTTGTGCGCCTGCTCAAAGCGCCCTTTGCGCATGGCCAGTGCTCCCGTGAACACACCCTTCTCGTGGCCAAACAGTTCAGCCTCAAGCAAGTCGCGCGGGATCGCAGCCATGTTCAGGGCGATGAAAGGCCCTATCGCCCGCGGACTGTGTTCGTGCAACTCCTGGGCTACCAGTTCTTTTCCCGTGCCGGATGCTCCATTGATCAGCACTGTCATGCTGGAGTTTGATAACCGGCCGATTGCGCGAAACACCTCCTGCATGGCGGGTGATTTACCGATGATCCTGACCGGCGGTTCCACCGCTGCGCTTTGTACCGCCGCTTGCCCGCTGCCTGCTGCGAGGCACGCACGACGGACAAGCTCGATGGCCTCGTCGACATCAAAGGGCTTGGGCAAGTAATCGAAAGCACCCTTTTCATAGGCACCCACCGCGCTTTGCAAATCCGAGTGAGCCGTCATGATGATGATCGGCAGCATCGGATGTTCTGTCTTGATCCGTTCCAGAAATTCAAAACCGTCCATCCCAGGCATGCGCACATCCGTAAGGATTGCGGTAGGGACATGATGTTCCAGCGTGCGCAACGCAGCCGTTGCAGACTCGAATGCCGTCACAGGTATGCCGGCTTTTTCGAAAGCGCGCTCAAGCACCCAGCGCATGGCTTGATCATCATCAACAATCCAGACATTGGCATCACTCATGGCATCTCTTCCTAATGGTTTGGCATTTAATATCCGGCGCCATTCAATGGCAGCAAAATCCGAAACTCCGTCAGGCCAGGATCGGATTCAAACTCGATCAGGCCCCCATGCAAATGCACCAGACTTTGTGCAAGCGGCAGACCCAGGCCGGTTCCCTCGGCACTGCCCGAGATCATCGGGAAAAAGATCTGCGGTTTCAGATCTTCGGGAATGCCGCAACCGTTATCCGTCACACTGATCAGGACTACCAGGCGATGGCAGGTTTCACCGATTGTGATTCGCCGCAATACCCGGGTCTTGAGGTTAACCTCGCCCTGCAGTTCCACGGCACGGACTGCATTTCCAACGATGTTCAATATCGCCTGGACGAGCAGGTCGTAGTCCGCGTACAACGGCGGGATGCTCGGGTCGTAATCCGTCTTGATAACGATGCCGTCCGAGAGCTCTGCCATCGCAAGACGCCGGACATGTTCAAGCACGTTATGGACATTCAGCTCCTGTTTCTCGGGCGTGACCTTGGGCTCAAACATGCTGTCGACCAGTTTGCGCAAGCGGTCGGCCTCGCCGATGATAACGTCCGTATACATCTGCAGTCGTTCATCGCCCAGCTCTTTGGCAAGCAACTGTGCTGCACCACGCAGCCCTCCAAGCGGATTTTTAATTTCATGGGCCAGACCACGCAGCATGTTCCGGGTAGCCAAATTCTCAGACAGCAGATGTTCTTCCCTGGAGATCCGGATCAGGTGATCAATACAGGTGATCTCGAGCAGGCACTCCGTGGTGTCCCCCGTGGCCAGCGGCGTGATGACGCAATTGATGGTGAACTCGTCCGCGCCTGGACGCCGCACGCAGACTTCATGCTCGGTAACCGGATTGCCGGTCGCGATGGAACGCCGGATGTGCGCGATAAAATCGCCGTCGGCATCCTGGATGAAACCGGTGAGCGGTCGGCCAAGCGCATGCCGTACACCCGTGCCCAGACACTCCTCTCCAGCGGGATTGAGGTCGCGGATGCGCAGGTCCTGATCGACCAGGACGATTGCCACCGTCAGATTTTCAATGATTCCCTGTATATCCATGGCATGTACGCGAATTTATGTTCAGCACCTGCCCGATGCATTCACGAAAGGGCGGACTGTCCTTCAATACCGTGCAATTTTCAGTCCAACCCGTGGACTGCGGGTTTCACGAGTCTGGACAGACAACCCTGTATAAATTTGCACCAAATAAGTGCATACTGTCTGGATGATACGCTCCTGCGGGCCAAAGAGCACCCTGGAGCTGGAAACGGTATCGAGATACGGTGCCGCCAAGCAGGCCAATCCTCGTCTGCCTCAACAAAAACGCCCCATAAAGGGGCGTTTTCAGAGGGGTCTGCAGGGCCTGTACGGCTAGCAGCTGTAGTACATATCGAACTCGATCGGATGGGTGGACATGCGAAGGGCCGTCACCTCTTCCATCTTCAGCTCGATATAGCCATCAATCAGATCATCGGAGAATGCACCCCCTGCCTTGAGGAATTCCCGGTCGCCGTCCAGGGCCTCGAGGGCCTGGTCCAGAGAAGCACACACCGTCGGGATGTTGGCTTCCTCTTCGGGAGGCAGGTCATACAAATCCTTGTCAATCGGAGCCCCCGGATCGATCTGGTTCTGGATGCCGTCAATTCCGGCCAGCAGCATTGCAGCGTATGTCAGGTACGGATTGCCTGCTGAATCCGGGAAGCGCACCTCGATGCGCCTTGCCTTGGCATTGGCTTCATGGGGAATCCGGATCGACGCCGAACGGTTGCGGGCCGAGTAGGCGAGCATCACGGGAGCCTCGAAGCCTGGCACCAGGCGCTTGTAGCTGTTCGTGGTGGCATTCGAAAATGCATTGATTGCCCGCGCGTGCTTGATGATCCCGCCGATGTAGTAAAACGCCGTTTGCGACATGCCGCCGTACATGTCACCTGTAAACAGGTTATCACCATCCTTGAACAGGGACTGGTGCACGTGCATGCCGCTGCCGTTGTCGCCGACAAGCGGCTTGGGCATGAAAGTCGCGGTTTTGCCGTAATTGTGGGCGACGTTCATCACCACGTATTTCAGGATCTGGTTCCAGTCCGCACGTACGGTGAGGGTGTTGAACCGCGTGCCGATTTCACACTGTCCGGCAGTGCCGACCTCATGGTGGTGGACCTCGACCATCACCCCCATCTGATTGAGCACCTGGCACATGGCAGAGCGCACATCCTGCAGCGAGTCCACAGGTGGCACTGGGAAGTAACCGCCTTTCACGCCCGGGCGATGACCGATATTGCCCTCTTCATACTCCTTGTTCGAGTTCCATGCCGACTCGTCTGAATCGACGGAATACGAAGCTCCCGACATTTCGTTGGCCCACTTCACGTCATCAAAGACAAAAAACTCGGGCTCGGGCCCGAAGTAGGCGGTGTCGGCTATGCCCGTGGAACGCAGATAGGCCTCCGCGCGCTTGGCGGCCGATCGCGGATCACGAACGTATCCTTCCATCGTGGATGGCTCGAGGACATCGCAGCGCAGGCACAGGGTCGTGTCATTGTAGAACGGGTCGATCACCTCGGTGCCGACGTCCGGCATCAGCACCATGTCCGACTCATTGATGCCTTTCCATCCGGAAATGGATGAGCCGTCAAACATCTTGCCTTTCTCAAAAAAATCTTCATCCACCATGGATGCCGGGATGGAGACATGCTGTTCCTTTCCCCGGGTATCGGTGAAACGTAAATCGACGAACTGGACATCGTTATCCTTCATCATTTTGATAACATCGCTTGCGGACATGAGTTCCTCCTTAGCTTACGAACTCGAAATCTTGTTTTTCTGATCGCGATTGGTGGCTACTGTTGGGCTACACACGATCAACGTCATGCGTAGGTTGAAGCACGATGTGTGCCAACGCACCGGATCTGCACTCCAACGAAGCCAGTGCGCCATTATACGCAGGTTTTCGGCAATGGGCAGTGCAAGGTTGGCCCAGATTTGCACCATTTTGATGCAGTGACACACCAAAAGGGTGCGAACCGCCGACGGACGGCCTGTTCCTGGTTCAAGGACCTTGAACATCTCCGTCTCATCCTGTGATCCGGCCTGAAAAGAGAGACGCCCGGCGGTGTTTCGACACGGGTGCCAACACCTTCCAATGTGCCGCGCAGGGGTTCCCAAGCCAGAGAGTCTTGGCCCGGACTGGGCACTGTGCCCGCGTGACATGCGACTCGGAATTGCCGGGTGCAGCAAGTATACTCATCCTGCACTGCACCTGTTCGAGACCATGCCGCCACCCAACAACACATCGCTACAGGATCTGATTGCTGACCTGGAACGGTTCTGGAGTGCTCAGGGCTGTGTACTCGAGCAACCGTACGACATGGAAATGGGGGCAGGCTCCTTCCATCCCGGCACTTTCCTGCGAGCCCTAGGCCCTGAGCCCTGGCGCGCGGCCTATGTCCAGCCTTGCCGGCGACCGACCGACGGGCGTTACGGAGACAACCCGAATCGCCTGCAGCGTTACTTCCAGTTCCAGGTGGTGCTGAAACCGGCGCCTGACGTCATCCAGGACCTGTATCTGCAATCGCTGAGCGCCCTCGGCATTGACCCGCTGGTCCATGACATCCGGTTTGTAGAAGACGACTGGGAATCTCCCACACTCGGAGCCTGGGGGCTGGGCTGGGAAGTCTGGCTGGATGGCATGGAGGTTTCCCAGTTCACCTACTTTCAGCAGGTCGGGGGACAAGATTGCCGGCCCGTCACCGGGGAAATCACCTACGGGGTCGAACGCATTGCCATGTACCTGCAAAACGTGAGCAGCGTATACGACCTGGTTTGGACCCAAAGTGAGGAGCGCGCCATCCGCTACGGGGATATCTACCACCAGAACGAGGCCGAACAGTCCGCTTTCAATTTCGAACATGCCGATACCAGCCTGCTGTTTCGGGCGTTTGAGTCCAGCGAACAGGAGTGCCGCAAGCTGGTCGGGCTCGAGCTGCCTTTGGCCGCCTACGACCAGGTCCTGAAGTGCTCGCATACCTTCAATCTTCTGGATGCCCGCCAGGTCATCTCCGCGACGGAACGCCAGCAATACATTCTGCGTATACGCAAACTGGCACAGGCGGTGGCTTCGGCTCACCTTGCGCGTCGTGAAAAAATGGGCTTCCCGCTGCTGGAACCTTCCATATCATGACCGCCAGGAAGGACCTGCTGGTCGAGCTTGGAACGGAAGACCTGCCCGCGCGACTCGTGCTGGAACAGGCGATTGAACTCGGTGAAGTTCTTTGCGAGCAGCTTGCCGGGGCGGAACTGGGCTGTGGCGAACACCGGGTGTTCTGCACCCCACGGCGTCTGGCCGTGGTCGTGGAGCAACTGGATGCCCGACAGCCGGACCGGGCCGTCGAGCGCTGGGGGCCGGCAAAAGCCATCGCTTTTGACGAGGCGGGCAACCCGACGGCAGCCGCTACCGGTTTTGCACGCTCCTGTAACGTTGATGTGGATCAACTACAGGTCGAATCAAACTCCGGTGAAGCCAAGCTGGTATTTCGGGAGCAGCAGGCAGGCCTTGAGACCCGGGCACTGTTGCCCGAGTTGCTGGAGGCCGTGTTTGCCAAGCTGACGGTCCGCAAACGCATGCGCTGGAATGCAGGTGAAGACGAATTCATTCGCCCGGTGCGCTGGCTGACAGTCCTGTATGGCAGCGATACCGTATTGGCCCATGGTTTTGGCCTGGCCAGTGGTAGCGTCACCTACGGTCACCGGTTTCATAGCCCGAAGCCGATCGAGATCCCGCAACCTTCACACTACTGCAGGCTGCTGGAAACCGAGGGGCACGTGCTTGCCGATTTCGCAGCACGACAGGAGGACATTCTCAACCAGGTCAACGCACTTGCAGCCCGTGCCAAGGCACAACCGGTCTACACGCAGGCCCTGCTGGATGAAATCACCGGCCTGGTGGAGTGGCCGCAGGCCCTGCTCGGTGAGTTCGACCCGCGTTTTCTTGAGGTGCCCCGGGAAGTGCTGATCATTACCATGCAAGACAAACAGAAGTACATTCCCCTGGTTGATCAGGCAGGAACGTTGCTGCCGAAATTCATCATGCTCAGCAATATCGACAGCGCAGCCCCGAAGCAAGTCCGTCGGGGAAACGAGAAGGTGGTCGTGCCGCGCTTTGAAGATGCCAGCTTTTTCTGGCAGCGTGATCTCGTCCGGTCGCTGGAATCACGGCTGCAAGACCTGAAAAGCGTTGTCTTCGAGAAGGAACTCGGCAGCCTGCATGACAAAACCCTGCGCATCCAAAAGCTGGCCAGAACTATTGGCGAAGCGCTCGATGCAGACCTGGAAGCATGCCGGCGCAGCGCCCAATTCAGTAAATGCGATTTGCTGACCGAGATCGTGACAGAGCTTCCCGAATTGCAGGGCACAGCCGGGCGCTACCTGGCCTTGCATGACGGAGAAGAGCCCGCCGTTGCCCAGGCGATCGAGGAGCAGTATCTGCCACGTCAGGCGGGCGGGGAGCTGCCAGAAAGTGTTGCCGGCCAAGTGCTCGCCATGGCCGACAAGCTGGACACCCTGGTGGGCATCTTTGCAATCGGCAAAAAGCCTACCGGCCTGAAAGACCCGTATGGATTGCGGCGTGCGGCGCTTGGTGTACTGCGAATCCTGGTTGAAACGGGACTCGACATCGATCTGCCTTCGATTCTGAAACAGGCCGCCGGTCTGTTCGCGAAAAAGCTGGACACCGATGCAGTTGCCAGTGAAGTGCACGAATACATGATCAAGCGCCTGTTTGCATACTTCTCTGCACGAAACGTGGCACATGATGTCATCGATGCCGTGCTCGCGAACCGTCCGGTTAGCCCGTGTGACATTGCAATGCGCATCGAGGCCGTGTCCCGTTTTCGAACACTGGAGGATGCCGAGCGCCTGGCAGCAGCAAACAAGCGTATTCGCAACATCCTGAAAAAATCCGGGAGAGGCACGCCGGGAGGTGTGCAAGAAGAGTTGCTCAGTGAGGATGCAGAAACCGCCCTGTACACCGCCATCGAAGCGATGTCCGGTGACGTCGAGGATCTTTTCCGCCAGCGCCATTACGAGCAGGCCCTGCGCAGGCTTGCCGAACTGCGCCAGCCGATCGATTCGTTTTTCGATCACGTGATGGTGATGGACGATAATGAAGAACTCAAAACCAACCGCATTGCGCTGCTTGCGAGAATCGATGCCCTGTTCATGCACGTGGCCGATTTCTCACGACTGCAATCCTGAAACCCGCAGCGATGAGTGCACTGAAAGTCGTTGTGCTGGATCGTGATGGAGTCATCAACGAAGACTCAGACGAATTCATCAAGTCTCCCGAGGAGTGGGTCGCGATCGAGGGCAGCCTGGAGGCCATCACCCGCCTGAACCACGCCAAGGTCAAGGTGTTCATTGCCTCCAACCAGTCAGGTATCACCCGCAAACTGCTGGATTACGATATCCTGAACCAGATTCACAGGAAAATGCTGTCGGAGCTTGCCCGGTACGGCGGCCATGTCGACGGCATTTTCATCTGTCCTCACCTCAAGGGGGAGTGCCGCAAGCCCAACCCGGGGATGCTGGTTGAAATCGAGCAGCGTTCCGGGTTGTCGCTGAAGCAAGCGCCGCTGATCGGTGATTCGTTACGTGACATCCAGGCGGCCCAGGCCTACGGACTGGAACCCATTTTGGTACGGACCGGCAACGGTTCGGTGACGTCACGCAACAAGCAGTTGCCCCGCAATCTGCTGATTTTCGAGGACCTCGCAGAAGCGGCGAATCACCTGCTCGCCCGGGACTTTGACTGAACTGCAGGCCTCATGGACAGGGGTTGGACTGATGGCTGTGAAGCTGTTCGATTTCCTCCACCACTTCTTCGGAAAGGGTCAGCTCAATGCTGCCGATGTCCTCTTCAAGTTGCTGCAGGTTGGTGGCACCGATGATGTTGGAGGCAACAAACGGTTGCGAATTGACGAAGGCCAGGGCCATCTGGGCCGGCGTATAGCCGTTCTTGCGAGCCAGTTCCACATAGGCCCGTGTGGCCTGCACGGCCACCTCGCTGGTATAGCGGTCAAAGTACGTATAGCGGGTCAATCGCGCATTAGCGGGCGCGGTGCCCTCCAGGTATTTACCTGAAAGCACACCAAATCCCAGCGGAGAGTAGGCGAGCAATCCGATGTTTTCACGATGGGAGATCTCGGCCAGACCGATTTCGTAGGTACGGTTCAGCAGGCTGTATGGATTCTGCACACTGACCATGCCGGGCCAGCCATGGATGCGGGCCAAAGACTGGTACTGCATGACACCCCACGGGGTCTCATTGCTGACCCCGACATACCGGACCTTGCCCTGCTCCACCGCCTTGGCGAGGCAGGCATAGGTTTCCTTGATCGGCGTCGCGGACTCCTCAGGGTCTGATTCATAGCCAAGCTTGCCGAAGAAATTGGTGTTTCTTGCGGGCCAGTGTACCTGGTACAGGTCGATACAGTCCGTCTGCAAACGCTTGAGGCTGGCCTCAAGTGCCGCCTCGATGTGGTCCGCAGTCAATTGGGGTCCGTCGCGCAGATACTCCATCATGCCCGGACCGGCCACCTTGGAAGCCAGGATGACATCGTTGCGCCTCCCGCTTTTCTTGAGCCATGTGCCGATGTATTGCTCGGTGCGGCCTTGTGTTTCCTCGCGGCACGGCACTGGGTACATCTCCGCTGTATCGATGAAATTGACGCCGTGGGACAGTGCACAGTCGAGTTGGTCGTGGGCTTCTGCTTCGGTGTTCTGCTCTCCGAAGGTCATGGTTCCCAGACAGATCCTGCTGATGTTCAGTTCAGAATGACCCAGTGGTGCGTACTGCATAGGTGCTTCAGGTAAAGAGTGTCAGGACACCCGTATAGCCGTACAGGCGATTGTGAAAAATCTCCCCGTTGGCAAAAAATCCGACCAGAGGAAATTCTCCCAGGGTATCTTGAATCATTTTGAGTTCTTCGGAATTTTCGCCAAACTGGTACCGGCCTCTGCCCAGGCAGGTGTAGTATACCCCGCCTCGCGGGCGGCCCTGAATACGAGACTTCATGGTACCCAGCATGCGAAGCATGTCCTCGCGCGCACTGTTTCCGTCGCGCCGGCATACCATGAACTTGCTGCCTTCGTAGAGATAGTCTCCCACCGCGATGACCTTCTCCTGTTCATCAATGCCGATGATGTTGCGCACCAGGTAGTCGCCCGTATCCGAATATTCAATGGGCAGGCCGGCAAAAATATAGCCCGAGATTTTGTGCAGGTCCTTGGCCAGCACCTCGCCGATATCCTCGCGAAACACATCCAGGGCGGGTCGATGGTCCAGTTCGATCAACAGGTTGCGATCTGCCTTTGTTATCACATGCTGTATATCCAGTGGCGTACATCCCTGCGTGTGCCCGACAACCGTATTGACCTGCGGCGAGAAAAAGATGCCGGATACGCTGCCGTTGACCACGTCCCTGGCAATCTGGTGGTTCTGGAAATTCGAGGACGTCAGGCCGCCAACCAGATAGGCCGTGGGTACGGTCTCGGAAATTTTCTCGATCAGGCTGGGGGTAGCCGGGTTGCTGGGGTCACCATGAATGATCCCGACATGCGTCAATTCTTCCTTGCAGTAGCTGGTGACCTGCTCCAGCAACTGTTCCTCATTCAGGTCACCGGCGCCGATGATCGAAAACTCCCGCTCCTCGAAATCGGTCAACATGATCACCAGGGCCGCCTGGTCATAGTACTCGCAGCCAGTGCTGCAAAGTCCGACACCCACAGTACCGACCCAGTCCTGAATTCCGGTTTCCTGCTTCAGTCGGCCGACGACATCCTCCAGGTCGTTGCACAGACTGTCACTGGCGTACAGGAATCCCAGCCGGAACTTGCCGCGTACGTCGCCAAGCTGGCGCAGACAGTCATTGACCAGTTCACGCGAGGAAAGGCCCGCTGCAGTCGCAAAATGAAAGGGCTCAGCCATGGGCCAGCCACACAGGGAAAAACTGCGAACAAGCCACCCAGAAAAAATCAGATGGTGTCTTTCGGATAATTGTCAATGAACTCATCAGGCGGGTACACGTGAGCACTTTACAGCGGGTCCTCCTTCACGGGCTTCAAAGCCGGAAGTTATCGTAAGAGAGTACCACGAAATGTACGATATTGCGGGCACTCACAGAGCCATGACTTTGTATCGAACTGGTTCTGCTGGTTGCTTAACTTTCACACCCATATTTTCGTATAATTCAGAATGCAGATTTCCAGATGCAAACGAAATCCATGACCTGCCGTAGCGAGGGGAATCCTGACTGTTCCATGGATTGCTAGTAAGTTCATCAATGCCTAAATCCATTGTGTTCAAGGCAGAACAGCCATGGCCATGGCCCGGCAAGCGGGTCACCAAAGGACGGACCGGCATGACCCGGAGGACCTGTTGATCACAGCGCAGCAATATACACACGAGTTCATCAGTCGGTTTGTTCCCTACCTGAACTGGATCCAGGAACTCAAGGACCCGACGGTCGTCTGGAAAGACTGTGTGGCCGGGCTTACTGTGGCGCTGGTTCTAATCCCGCAGTCCATGGCCTATGCGCAGCTTGCCGGACTGCCTCCCTACTACGGCCTGTATGCCTCCTTCCTGCCGGTGATCGTGGCGTCGACCTTCGGTTCCTCGCGGCAGTTGCAGACCGGGCCGGTGGCCGTGGTCTCGCTGATGACTGCAGCTGCGCTCGAACCCCTGGCTGCCGCCAACCCCGAGGGGTTCGTGGTGTATGCAGCCATCCTGGCCATCCTGGTCGGGGTGTTCCAGATGTCGCTTGGCCTGTTGCGACTCGGGGTGCTGGTGGATTTCCTGTCACATCCGGTGGTCGTGGGCTTTACCAATGCAGCGGCAATCATCATTGCAACCTCCCAGCTGTCCAAGCTCTTTGGAGTAACTGCGGACACCAGTGACCATTTCTTCATTACGATCTGGAACGTGCTGATCGAGGCCGCCCAGCACACTCATTTTCCGACGCTCGCCATGGGTATCCTGGCGCTGGTCATCATTTTCGGGCTCAGGCACTACGCCCCGAAAGTACCCAGCGTGCTGATCGCCGTGATCGTGACCAGTATCATATCCCTGCTGGTCGGCTACGAGGGTCTCGGTGGAAAAATCGTAGGGAACGTGCCGGCCGGCCTGCCGGTGCTCTCCATTCCGAATGTTGACCTGGCCACCGCTGCCAGCCTGATCGGCAAGGCCATCGTCATCGCCGTGGTCGGGTACATGGAGGCCATCTCCATCGCCAAGGCCATCGCCGTGCAGACCCGCCAGCGCATCGATGCCAACCAGGGCCTGGTGGGACAGGGTCTTGGAAACATCATCTCGGGCCTGTCGGGCGCCTACCCGGTGGCCGGATCCTTTTCACGCTCAGCCGTCAACATGTCCGCAGGTGCCAAAACCGGGTTTGCCGCCATCGTCACCGGAGTCATCGTTGCAATTTCACTGATTCTTTTGCATTTCGCCCAGTACCTGTACTACCTGCCCCAGGCCACGCTGGCAGCTGTGATCATCTCGGCCGTGATCAACCTGATCCGCATCAAGCAGATCAAGTACGCCCTGCGCGTGCATACTCACGATGGCGTCATCGCGATCCTGACGTTCGTGCTGACCCTGGCGCTGGCCCCGCATCTTGAGCAAAGCATCTTTATCGGCGTGGTGCTGTCGCTTGGCCTTTTCATGTACCGCACCATGCATCCGCACATTTCAGTGCTGTCCCGCCATTCCGACGGCACCCTGCGCGATGCACAGGCCAACATCCTCAAGACCTGCCCCAAAATCTCCGTGCTGCGCTTCGAGGGGCCGTTGTTCTTTGCCAGTGCAATGTACTTCGAGGCCAAGGTCCTGGAACGCGTGGCATCCAAGCCGGAACTGAAGTTCATTATTATCGATGCCGAGGCCATCACGGACATCGATGCTACCGGGGAGGACATGCTGCACCAGCTGTCACTGCGTCTGGTGGCCCTGGATGTGCGCCTGGTGTTTGCGCGCACCAAGCGACAGGTCATGGACGTATTCGTGCGCACCGGTTTTGCCGGGCCCGACTGGCTGGATCATTTCTACCGCTCGGACGAGCGCGCCATCGAATTCGCCTGGGAAAACATCGAGCACTGTGAAAGGGAAACCTGCCCGCTGGCCCAGGGACACGAGTGTCCGGCCCGGCGCATGCATGCGAGCAAGCCCTTGAGGGAAGCCTAGCGGACCTTGCGGTAGACTTGGGAAAATACCTTGTGGCCCAGGTGCAGCCCGCGGCGCTCAAACTTCGTACTCGGGCGCTCGCCGACCAGCGCGGAAGTCCCGGTTTTTTCAAACTGGTCGCAGGAATCCAGTACGACCTCGATGTGCTCCGCATACGAAGGCCAGTCCGTCGCCAGACTCAGCTCACCCCCTTCTTCGAGCCCTTCTGCCACCCGCCGGATGAATCCTGCCTGCACCAGCCGTCGCTTGTGGTGGCGGCGTTTGGGCCAGGGGTCCGGGAACCAGATCAGCACCGCGGCCAGGCTCGAAGGCGCAATGTGTTCGCCCAGCACAGCCACGGCGTCCTTGCGCAGCACGCGAACGTTCTCGAGCCGACCGGCTACAATCTTTTGCAGCAAGGCACCCACCCCGGGCCGATACACCTCGACCCCCAGGAAATTCAGATGCGGACAGGCCGAGGCCAAGGAGGCCAGTTCCTCGCCGTCCCCGAAACCGATGTCCAGCACGACCGGCTGCGGCCTGGCAAAAAGGTTCTGAACATCCAGGGTCCCACTGTTCGTGTCGACGCCGTATACCGGCCAGAGGTTCTGGAGTGCGGTGCGCTGGCTTTTGGTAAAACGTCCTTCTCGAAGGACGTAGCTGCGAATGGGGGGCGGGGTCTGCAACGAGGCCGCCGTGACTATGCGATGAGGTTTTCTGCAGGGGAGGAAGCGGAGGCATGACGGCGCCTGGGCATGCGCCCGGCAAGAAAGGCCTGACGCCCGGCCACCACGGCATGACGCATGGCCCTGGCCATCAGTACAGGCTTTTGGGCCATGGCAATGGCGGTGTTCATGAGCACCCCGTCACAACCGAGCTCCATGGCCACCGAGGCGTCCGAGGCGGTACCGACACCGGCATCCACCAGGATGGGCACACAGGCGTTCTCGACGATATCGAGGATATTTCCCGGGTTGCGGATACCAAGTCCCGAACCGATCGGGGCAGCGAGCGGCATCACGGCCACACAGCCCATGGCCTCGAGTTGGCGGGCAATGACCGGATCGTCATTGGTGTACACCATGACCTGGAAGTCTTCCTGGACCAGGATTTCGGCGGCCTTCAGGGTATCGACTACGTTCGGATACAGGGTTTTCTCATCGCCCAGCACCTCAAGCTTGACCAGCGCATGCCCGTCCAACAACTCGCGGGCCAGCCGGCAGGTGCGGATCGCATCCTCTGCGCTGTAGCAGCCGGCCGTGTTGGGCAGCAGTGTAAACTCTTCCGGGGAGATGACATCCAGCAGGTTGGGCGCATCCTTGTCTTGTCCGATATTGGTTCTTCGTATCGCCACCGTCACAATCTGTGCACCGCTGGCAACGATCGCCTCCCGGGTTTCCTGCAAATCCTTGTATTTCCCGGTGCCGACCAGAAGACGGGAGTGGTAGGGTTGGCCTGCGACCACGAGCGCATCGGCACTCTCGTAGGCGAGGTCGTCAGTGGTCGGGTTCGCAATCATGGGCCGTGTGGGTTCTATCGGGATAACTTGTTGAATGGCATCTCTGTATCATAGCACTGCGCGCAGGCACTGACGGGCACCTGTAGGGCTGGCTCAGCCGCCGCCGATGGCGTGGATGATTTCCACGCGATCACCAGGATGCAGCACGTGGCTGGCCAGTGCACTCCGCACCACGATTTCACTGTTGACCTCGACGGCGATACGCCGGTCCCTGAGGTCCAGGGCATCGATCAGCCCCGAGGCCGTCAGTCCCTCGGAGATGCTTTTCTGGCGGCCGTTCAGAATGATTTGCATACGGTTTGCCCTCGGACAGGCGGTCTTTACAGCCGTTATAATCTGCAAACTTTTCGAAGAGTTCAATAGCGGACATGACCCACGATGCAGTAGTCATTGGCGGCGGCCTGATTGGCATGACCACCGCCCGCAGCCTGCGGATTGCGGGGCTGAGGGTGGCCCTGCTTGAGAAAAACAGGCTCGGGGAAGAATCCAGCTGGGCGGCTGGCGGTATCCTGGCCCGGCTGTATCCGTGGCGACAGGGCAAGGCAGCTCAGCAGCTGATCGAGACCAGCCAAGTCGCGTTCCCGGGATTTGTGACACAACTGCAAGAAGAAACCGGGGTCGACCCCGAGTTGCTGCACTGTGGCATGCTCGTCGTCGATCCGGAAGAACAGGAACAGGCACTGGCCTGGGCCCGAACCTGCGACACACGGATTGAGCCCATCTACCAGGACCGGCTGCAGGTGCTGGAACCGAACCTCGCGGAGCATCTGCAGGCGGCCCTGCACATCCCGTCGGTGATGCAGGTGCAGCCGCGCCTGCTCATGAAGGCCATGCGAAAATCCCTCGCCCTGCACGGCGTGGAGATATTCGAGAGCACCGAAGTCACCGGCCTGCAAACCCGGGGGACGATGATCACCGCGGTCAACACCCCCCGGCGCAGCTTCAGTACCAACCAGGTCGTGGTCTGCAGCGGGGCCTGTACCCAGCAACTTTTGAAGACTCTCAGTGATACCTGTACGGACATCGTGCCGGTGCGTGGGCAGATGCTGCTGTTCAGGGCTCACCGACGACTGCTGTCACATATCCTTGTACAGAACGAACAGTACATGATTCCCCGACAAGAGCCGTATGTCTTGTGTGGCAGCACGCTGGAGTACGTGGGATTTGACCGTGCCGTGACCGAAGAGGCAAAAGAAGCTCTCCGTGCCTGGGCCTGCCGGCTTTGCCCACAACTGCAGGAAGCGGAACTGGCAGATCACTGGAGCGGGCTTCGACCCGGCACGTTGCGCGAGGTCCCCTACATTTGCGGGCATCCCGAATATGAAAATCTGTACCTGAACGCCGGACACTTTCGGTGGGGAATCGCAATGAGCCTCGCATCCGCCGATCTCGCCTGTAAACTGATGACGAACCCGTCCGAAGCCCAGGCCATGGCTCAATGCGGGTGGGACTGAGACAAAAGAACCAGTCTTGAGTCGGGTGATCGACTTTGCCCAGACACTGCCGCTTGTACCCATCATTTCAGTGTGGTCTGACTGACTGCACCTGTACAAACCCTATCCTGACAAGTTATAAACCGGACTGTGCCGGGGTAGCTCAGTCGGTAGAGCAACTGATTCGTAATCAGTAGGTCGGGTGTTCGAATCACCTCTCCGGCACCATATTTATAAGGTGCTACATCCATGTACCTACAGAGCCAAGTATGATTTGGATGCAGGAGCTATACATCCGAACTAAGTTTTTGAGCAGCATCCCCCTGACACTCGTGGGTGCCGGATACACAGGCGAATTGGAACATGGTAGAACCCACAACTGACCCCGACCTTATCACGCGCGATCCGGTCTGCGGGATGACCGTTGACCCTGAAGCCGCCGACACACCCCGTTACGAGCATGACGGGCATCTGTACTATTTCTGTTCCAGCCACTGCCAGGAAAAGTTCGGGAAAGATTCGGACGCTTACCTGGAAGGCCGCCCGCCAACCGAGCCTGCGCCCGAGGGTGCGCTTTACACCTGCCCGATGCATCTCGAAATCGTGCAAGAGGAACCCGGTGACTGTCCGATCTGCGGCATGGCACTGGAGCCGATGATGCCCACAGCGGATTCCGGACCGAATCCCGAGCTCACCGATTTCAGGCGCAGGCTCCTGATCGGCACCCCGCTGGCCCTGGCGGTCCTGCTGCTCGAGATGGGGGGCATGCTGGGAATCCCGTGGGATGACTGGTTCGGATCAACGACGGTTCGCTGGCTCCAGTTCGCATTCGCCACGCCGGTCGTGGCCTGGGTCGGCCTGCCTTTTTTCAAACGCGGCTGGTCCTCCATTGTCACCGGCAATCTCAACATGTGGACACTGATCGCCATCGGTACCGGTGCAGCCTATGCATTCAGCGTCGTTTCACTGCTTGCGCCATGGCTTTTCCCTGCCGAACTGGGGGGTGGTCATCCTCCCCCGCTTTATTTCGAGGCCAGCGCGGTCATCCTCATCCTGGTGCTCGTCGGACAGGTACTGGAGCTGACGGCGCGTGACCGAACGGGAGATGCGATTCGGGCGCTGATGGACCTCTCACCGAAAACCGTCCGGCGGATCACGGCTTCGAGGGAGGCCGACGTGCCGCTGGATGCCGTCAAGACCGGAGACCGGCTTCGCGTACGTCCCGGGGAAGCGGTGCCGGTGGACGGCACCGTCACCGAGGGATACTCATCGGTGGATGAAAGCATGCTCACCGGCGAACCCGTGCCCGTTGAAAAAACCGAGGGCGATGCGGTCACCGGTGGCACCCTGAACAAGACGGGCTCCTTCGTGATGCAGGCCAAGGCGGTGGGCAGCGATACGGTCCTGTCGCGGATCATTGCCATGGTTGTCCAGGCGCAACGGTCCCAGGCGCCGATCCAGGCGCTCGCGGACCGGGTCGCCTCGTACTTTGTTCCCGTCGTCATTGCCGTCGCGGTACTTGCCTTTGTGGTGTGGATGGCCTGGGGCCCGGCTCCGGCGCTTGGCTATGCCATCGTCTCGGCTGTCAGCGTCCTCATCATCGCCTGTCCCTGTGCGCTCGGTCTTGCCACACCGATGTCCATCATGGTGGCAACGGGGCGCGGTGCCCAGGCGGGAGTGCTGATCCGGGACGCAGAAGCCCTGGAACGGTTCGCCACCATCGATGCCCTGGTCATCGACAAGACCGGTACGCTTACGGAAGGACGCCCCAGCCTGACGGATGTGACGGCATTTGGCGACATGCCCGAGGACCGGGTGCTGGCCCTGGCCGCAGCCCTGGAGCGCGGATCGGAGCATCCGACGGCCGAAGCCGTTCTCAGGGCAGCACAAGAGAGAAGTATCGAACGCCTGGAAACGACGCGTTTCGAAGCGGTGACCGGCATGGGGGTCAAGGGCCAGATCAGCGACGCATCGGTGGCACTCGGTAACGTGAAACTGATGGGGAAGCTCGGCATCGATGTTTCTGCGGCCGATGCGCAACTGGACCGGTTTCAAGATGATGGCAAGACGGTCATGTTGCTGGCTGTGGACGGAGTGCTTTGCGGGCTCATCTGCGTGGCGGATCGCATCAAGGAGACCACCCCCGGCGCCATCCGGGCTTTGCACAAGGCCGGTCTCAAGATCATCATGGCGACCGGCGACAGTCGGCGCACCGCCGAGGTGGTCGCTCGCCAGCTCGGCATCGATGAGGTGCGCGCCGAAATCTCTCCTGAGGACAAGGCGACGCTGGTTGCGGAAGTCCGCTCCCGGGGGCTTTCGGTGGCGATGGCCGGCGACGGTGTCAACGATGCGCCGGCCCTGGCAGCCGCAGATGTGGGAATCGCCATGGGAAGCGGTTCCGATGTGGCTGTGGAAAGTGCCAGCATGACCCTGGTGAAAGGCGACCTTCGCGGCATCGTGCGGGCACGGCATCTGGCAAGTGGAACGACCCGCAACATTCGCCAGAATCTCTTTTTTGCCTTCGTCTACAACAGCGTCGGTGTACCCGTGGCCGCAGGCGTGCTCTTTCCCGTGTTCGGGATCCTGCTGTCGCCGATGATTGCCGCTGCAGCCATGAGCCTTTCTTCGGTCTCGGTGATCGGCAATGCATTGAGGCTGCGCCGGGTTCACTTGTATACTGGCGATTAACACATACGCTCACCGGACAAGATCCAGAACCGGGCGAACATCCCTGGGTTCATCATCTGGTGCAAGACCCAAGGGGGGTTATGAAAATGAAACCACGTCTTCTTACAGTACTGCTGGCCCTTGTCGTATCCGCTGCGATGTCTCAGTGGGCGGTTGCCGCGGAGCAGGCACACGCCCAGATCATGAATGCAAGCGGCCAACAGGTGGGCAAGGTGATGCTTTACAGGACCGGGCATGGCACGTTGCTGCACGCCAAGCTGCACGACATGCCCGAGGGCGCCCATGCGTTTCATGTGCATTCAATCGGAAAATGCGAGGCACCCTTCAAGTCCGCTGGCGGTCATTACAATCCGCACGGCCACCAGCACGGCTTTCTGAATCCTGAAGGGATGCACGCAGGCGATATGCCGAACATCCATGTACCCGCCTCCGGAAGCCTTGAAATCGAGATCCTCAACACGAACCTGGTGCTGGACACGTCGTTGTTCGATGAAGACGGTGCAGCCATCGTCATCCATGAAGGACCCGACGACTACAAGACGGATCCGGCAGGGGCCGCAGGGCCACGCATTGCATGCGGGGTCATCCACAAGTAACGCGGGAATTCAGCAGGCCTTCCCGGCAGCCGGGCGCCAAGGACCCGGCACGTCACCCGGCCGTTTTTCTGAACGGCTGCAGCAGCAAGTGATCCAGCCACAGGTCACGCGGGGTCCGGAAGTGCTCAATACCGACCTTCATGCCGATATGCCCGGCCCGGGGTGAGGCGCGGTAGGTCTTAAACAGGTAGTCCCACCAGGGAACATTGAACCCGAAATTGCTGTCGGTTTCCTGGCGGACCACCGAATGGTGCACCCGGTGCATGTCCGGGGTCACGATGAAATACCGCAGGACCCGGTCCACGTTATCCGGTATGCGGATGTTCGCGTGGTTGAACAGGGAGCTTGCGTTCAGCAGCACTTCAAAAGCAATTACGGCCACGACCGGAGCCCCCAGCACCAGCACCGCCGCCATCTTGATCGCCATGGACAGCACGATCTCGATGGGATGAAACCGCAAGCCGGTGGTAACGTCCACTTCCAAGTCGGCATGGTGCATGCGGTGCAGCCTCCACAAGAAATCCACATGGTGGAACAGCAGGTGCTGAAGGTACAGGATCAGGTCCAGCGCCACAATCGCCACGGCCATGGCCATCCATGCGGGCAAGGCCACCTGGTTCAGCAAGCCCAGGCCCTGGTCCTGCGCTGCGATGGCCGTACCCACCGCGGCCAGTGGTATCCCGAGCCGCACGATCAGCCCGTTCAACACGGTAATGGCCAGGTTGTTGAGCCAGCGAACACTTCGCGAATGGTACTGGGTGCGGCGCGGAGCCAGAAGCTCCCACACCGCGAACACCGCGAACAGGCCGGCGAAGCTCGACAGGCGGACCAGCACTTCGGCGTCCATGGAAAATTCGAACAACATACGACCTTTCTAGGCGCCGCACGGGGGGTTGTCAATCTTTTTCCATGCTGCCCTATGGGCCCTATAAGGGATTGTAATCGATGGATTTTCACTGCAGGCGAGGACGGCATCCGCGGGCGGTTCCGGCTGGCCCGGACAATCCCAATTCAAGTATAGTGGTGTGAAAGATCACATCCGGGTCCAGAAGAACTTGCGGGGCAGCAAAACGATGACGAGACATGACCTCCGGTGGCTGGTGATCTTGATGCTGGGCGCCTGGCTGGGGGCATGCAGCACCCCCTCACCAGAATCTGCACCGGGTCTTCCGACGCCCGAGTCCAGCGCCTCCGAGGACACCCGCCATGATGATCCTGCCCAGCTCCCGGACGAACAGACCGGGCAGCCTCCCCAGGACCCACCCGGCCAGGTGCAAAAATCCGTCGACCCCGAGGCAAGCACGTCCGAACCACAAGCCCCTGCCCGCACCCGCGATGAGGAAGTGGCCGTTCTCGACCGGCAACTGGAGGACGCGCTGGGGCGCTACGATGAACAGATCCACAAGGAGTTTGAAAAGGCGCAGGCCGAAAGACGGGCTCACGGGCAAGCTTCTGCCGGTGAAGAACCGGAGGCTGAGCCCGAGTGGGATCCCGCCGGCCCCTCGGACCCTGCGACACCGGCAGAAAAGTCGCACGAGGCCAAGGCCCGTACTCGTTCATCACCGGATGAGACCGGCGATTCGGACATCGAATCGAAGGAAAAAGAAGGGGGCAGCAAGGACAGGGGCACGTACAGCTCACCGCCACCGGCCGACATCCCCAGTGGAGATGATGATAACGTCGTTGCCCGGCAACTTCGCGAAGCGGCGCAAAAGGAGCGTGATCCCGTGCTGCGGGACAAGCTGTGGGACGAGTACCGCAAGTACAAGAAGCAGCAGGCGAACATGAACCCTCCGCCTTCCACGCAGGGTGAATGACCATGGGCAGAACCCTTGTGGCCTCGCTGTGGCTGACCCTCCTCGTTTTGACCGGCAGCTGTGCGCCGAACACGGTCCGGGTCTCGGGCGGGGAGGAAATTGAATCCGAGACCGTACAGCTGCAGGACAGTCAGCTGCTGGATGTCGGCGTGTTGCTGTTCGAGAAAGGTGAAGTCACCGAGGAGCAGGCCGAGGAAAGCATCCACGAGGACATCCGCGCGGCCGAAGCGCGCTACATGGCCTACCACCTGAAAGAGACGCTGCAGCGGGCCAGCGGCTGGGGCGCCATCCGGGTGCTGCCAGCCACCTCACATATTGCGGACGTGGTGGTCCGCGGCACAATCATCGCTTCCGACGGCGAAAGCCT
Organism: Gammaproteobacteria bacterium; assembly: GCA_965220895.1. Lineage (GTDB taxonomy): Bacteria > Pseudomonadota > Gammaproteobacteria > UBA4575 > UBA4575 > WTFY01. Next base: position 1,113,140 of record OZ244850.1, on the reverse strand, counting down.
GATGCTGCAGGCCCAGGTCTCGGACAGTACCGGCAACCAGTGGTTTGAAAAAAAGTACAGGGCCGAGTTGAGCGAACTCGACTACTCCGACATCGATCTGGGGGATGACGTCTACCAGCACGTCTACAACCGCATCGCCAATGATCTCTACCGCCATCGAAGGAAGTTGACCGACCGGCAACTGATCCGCATCCGCAACACCTCCGAACTGCGCTACGCCGCCAGCATCTCGCCGGACCCGTTCTCCGCTTACCTCGTCTGGGAACCAAATGGCCAGGTCCGGGTGGCACGCCTGCCGGCCCGGGAGGATCCCATGCTGCACCGCGTGCGCAAGATCCGTGAGCGTGAGTTTTTGTTCGTCGATACGATCAACGAGTACTATGCGAATTTCCACGGTGCGATGTACCGGCCCTACACGAACTGGCGCAAATACTACCTGATGGAAGTCCAGCAAAAACGTGCCATTGAACGCCGCGCCGGACGCACCAAGCTCGCGGCAGCCGTCATCACGCTGGTGGGCCTGCTGCGGGACTACCCGGGCCTGGTCACCACGGGCGCCATCCTGTACAAGGATGGCATCGACATCGGCAGGGAAGCCCAGATCCACGACGACGCCCTCCGCGAACTGGGAGATTCCCTCAAGGCGGAAGTGCGCCCGATGGTACTGGATATTGAGGGCCGCACGGTGGAGATTACCGGCAGCATCGAAGAACAGTACCGTAAATGGCGCGCGTTGCTGCACAAGATCTATCTGAACGAGACGGGACTGGCACAGGAAAAAGCCGTCCCGGACAGCATCTAGCAAGGCGATGGACAAAGACGATTCCACCCCGGTTGAACCGATCGATCCCGCATCGTTGCAACCCCCTGCCGCGGATTCCGGGGCTCGGCTCACCCCTGCACAGCGCACCACCCTGCTTGTCCTGGTGTTCGTCGGGCTGGCGTCCATCGCGGTACTGGTATTCTGGATACTGCCCGGGGTGGTGGATCAACAACGCGCCTCCGGCCCGCTGACCCAGGACCCCCCCGTACCCCTGTACGAGCCTCCCGAGACCTTGTCCGAGCCCAGCGGTGTTCCCGAAGCCCTGACTGAAATCCCCGCAGCTCCCGCCGAGCCCGAGCGCGCAGCCCTGAGGCTGCAGGCGGAAAGCCTGCTGCTTGGCATCATCGAACAGCAGGAGGCCCTTCAACGACAGGGGGTCGAGCAGTGGGCAGGCCAGGAGTATGCCGAGGCGATCACCCGCGGTCAGGCCGGGGATACGTATTTTCGCAAGCAGGCTTTTGCCGAGGCGATCCGCCTCTACGAACAGTCGACAAACGCCCTGCAGGCCCTGCAAGGCCGGGTCGATGCAGTGCTGGACGAGGCCCTCGCGCAGGGAGAGCAAGCCCTTGCACAAAATCAGGGCGAGGTCGCAAAACGCCATTTCGAACTGGCCCGCGCCATCGATTCGGACAACCGCCGGGCTCTTGAGGGCCTGGGACGTGCGAAGACCCTCGGCGAGCTGTTTGCATTGCTCAAGACGGGTGGTCAGTTCGAGGCAGCCAGCCGCCTGCAGGCCGCTGAACAGGCCTACCGGCAAGCCGTCGCCCTGGACCCACTGTCTGGCGAGGCCGCCCAGGCACTGCAGCGGATCACGGACCGCCTGACCGAGGTGGAGTTTTCCCGACAGATGAGCCAGGCGTATGCCCTGCTGCAATCGCGCCAGTTCGAGGATGCGCGTGCAGCGTTTCGCAAGGCCCAGGAACTCGTACCTGGCTCCAGGCGCCCAGCCCAGGGATTGCACCGGGTCGACGAGGTCGTGCGCGAGGAGAAAATCGCTGCACTGGAAGTTGAGGCAACCCACTTTGAGAAACAGGAGGACTGGTCCCTGGCTGTGCAGAGCTGGCAGCAACTGCTGGCCCTGGCCCCGAACGCCCCTCATGCCAGGGAGGGGGCGGCCCGAACGCAGCACCGTGCAGCCCTGCTTTCAAAACTGGACCACTACGTACAGCACCCCGAGCGCCTGTACTCGGCGGATGTATCGGCCGAGGCGCAGGCACTGCTGGATGAACTCTCCGCCCTGGACCACAGCCCCGGCCCTCGCATCCTGCAACAGGCAGAAGCCCTGCAGGCCGTGCTGGTGCAGGCCCGCCAGCCCGTCATGGTCGCCCTGTACTCGGACAACCAGACGGAGGTGACCATCTTCCGTGTCGGCAAGCTGGGGCGCTTCGAGCACCAGGACATTCGGCTCAGGCCGGGCCAGTACACGATTATCGGCTCAAGGCCCGGCTACCGGGACGTTCGAAAAACCCTCTACGTGACCCCGGACATGAAAACCGGGCGCCTGAGTATTCTATGTGAAGAGACGATCTGACCCCGCAGTCCCGCACGGCGAGGTGATCCGCCCGGTGGCGCTGCCCGGAATGCCCGCCCGAAGATCGAAGCGCCTGGGCCGACGCCTTTTTACCCTGGCGGGGGCACTCGTCTTCCTGTCTCTGTTGCTCATCCTCGTCCACGTGTTCACGTCCAAGAGCCTGCTGATCGAAATCGATCCGCCTGCGGACTCGGTCAGCCTGCGGGGCATGCCCTGGCCAGTCCTGGTGCGCGGACGCTACCTGGTGCGCCCCGGCAGCTATCGACTGCAGGCCGAGCGGGCGGGATACCACCCCCTGGACCGGGAGATCCAGGTCGGCGCTCGGGCCTCCCAGAACCTCGCATTCTCCCTGCTCAAACTGCCCGGCTACCTGAACATCACCAGCACTCCCGAACACGGGGTCCGTATCCAGATTGACGACACACCCTTCGATACCGCCCCGATCAGGCAACTTGAACTCGCGGCCGGAACCTATGTCCTGCAGGCGACCGCGGACCGTTACCTGCCCTACACCACACAACTGGTCATCGAGGGCGAGCACAAGCAACAGGACCTTGAAATTCAGCTGCAGCCCGGATGGGCGCAAGTGTCCATCGACTCACAGCCTCAACAGGCGGAGGTCTGGCTGGACGGGACCCGGCGGGGACACACCCCCCTGAGGATGGAACTGATGGCAGGCGAATACCGGCTTGATCTGCACCATCCCGACTACCTGCCCTACACCGTGGATTTTCTGGTGGTCGCCGGCCAGGCACTGGCGCTGCCCCAGGCTCATTTGCAGGCCGGCACCGGTCATGTGAGGATTACCAGCGTACCTGCAGGCGCTCGCGTCTCGATCGCAGGCCGTGATCAGGGCCAGACCCCGCTGAACCTTGCACTGGCCCCGAATGCCGAGCATCTCATCACCCTGACCAAGCCCGGCTACCGCCCCAGCCGCCAGACCCTCACGGTCGAGCCGGGGCGGCAACAGACCTTCAATGCACACCTTGAAGCCCTGCTGGGCACCGTGATCGTGCAGGCCACCCCCGAAGATGCCGAGGTACTTGTCCAGGGTCGGCCTGCAGGCCAGGGCAGGCTTCGCCTTGAATTGCCGAGCGCACCCCAGCGCCTTGAGGTGCGAAAACGCGGATATCTCAGCCATACGCAAACCATCACGCCCAGCGTGGATACCCCGCTGGTCATTGCCGTCAACCTGGAACCGGCGGCAGACCCCGACCGGCACGACCGGCCTGCCCGCATCCTCACCCACCAGGGCGAGGTCCTCATCCGCCTGGACGGCGGCACATTTTCCATGGGGGCACCACGGCGCGAACAGGGGCGGCGCACCAACGAAACCCAGCACAGCGTCACGCTGCAACGGCCGTTCTACCTGGCTGTCCATGAGGTCACCAACGCCCACTTCAGCGCCTTCATGGCCTCGCACCATTCCGGCAGCTACCGCGGCCACGACCTGTCCGCCCCCGAGCTGCCGGCCGTCAACCTCACCTGGGCGGATGCGGTGCGCTATTGCAACTGGCTGAGTGAACGGGAAGGTCTGGAAACCGTGTACGAGGAAAAAGACGGAACCTGGGTGGCCAAGACCCCCCTTCCCGCCGGTTACCGCCTGCCCACGGAAAGCGAATGGGAGTGGGCCGCCCGCTGGCGCCCCGACGGGAAACTGGCAAAATATGCCTGGGGCCATGAGTACCCGCCCATCGAGGTGACCGGTAATTACGCGGACCATGCGGCAAGCGGCCTGCTCGAGGACATCATCGATGGCTATCGCGATGGCTTTGCAGTGGCTGCACCGGTGGGCAGCTTCAAACCCAATCCGCTGGGCCTGTTCGACCTGGACGGCAACGTGGCCGAATGGAGCCATGACTACCACAGCATCTACCCGGCTCTGAGCGAGAAGCTCTATGTGGACCCTACAGGTCCGCCAACCGGCAGCAAGCACGTCATCCGCGGTGCCTCCTGGATGCGCAGTACCCTCAGCAGCACTCGACTCAGCTACCGGGATCAGGATAATAAACGGCATGTGGATGTTGGTTTTCGTATTGCCCGATACCTGGATTAGCAGGACATGAGACTTTGCGCAGCACTGGTGCTGGGCCTGCTGGCTCCTGCGCTGGCAGCCGCACCCGAGACCGCCGAAGAGGTGTCGGAGGAGGCCGCAGCGCCTGCGACCCATCAGGGCGAAGCTGTGGTCCCGGACAGGGCCGTTGACAGACGCACACGGCGCGTCCCGCCTCTGGAGGAATTCGTGCCAAGCGAAGAAGTCTCCGCCGACAGGCCCGTGAGTTTTCCGACGGACATCTGAGCATGATGAAAAAACCGTTTTCCACCGAACTCACCTACCAGCTTTTCAGCCTGTTGGTGATCACGATCGTCGTGCATGCGATCTACGTGGCGATCGTTCGACCGGCCGCAGAAGCCGAACTCGAGCAACAGGCGGTGCAGATCAATCTCGACAGGGACTACGTGCCGAAGCGCTCGGTGTACGTGCTGGTGCGCGACTACGAACAGGAGACCTGTTTCATCCTGATGTTGTGGGCCCTGGTGATCATGAGTTACAAGGCCAGCCATCTGTTGCGCGAGCGCGGCATGCTCGACATGGACCTGCTGCACGCCAAGGAGGGGATCCGGTTCCTGCCGCAGGACATGCAAACCCTCTCCCGCCAGATCCAGTCCCTGCCCGAAGAACAGCAGGATTATCTGCTGCCGCGCGCCCTGCAGATCGCCGTGCATCGCTTCAACTCCACCCACAACATCCAGGACGTCTCCTCGGCCACCCGCAGTGTGTGTGAATCCGAATCCGAGCGCCTCGACTCCGAACTGTCCATCATCCGCTACATCACCTGGGCGATTCCCTCGATCGGGTTTTTGGGAACGGTGCGCGGCATCGGAGATGCGCTCGGCCAGGCACACAAGGCCGTGGAGGGCAACATTGCCGGGGTCACGGAGAGCCTGGGGGTGGCGTTCAACTCCACCCTGATTGCCCTGTGCATCAGCATCGTGCTGATGTTCATCGTGCATCAGCTGCAGCTTTTGCAGGAGCGGCTGATCCTGGATGCCGAGAACTACTGCAACCGCAACCTGATCCGCCACCTGCAGGCCGAGTAAAGGAGAACCGCCCGCGTGGCCACGGTAGTCATCGATTTATACGACAGCGGCATCCTGATCAGCGACGGAAAACGTATCCTCGCCAACTGCCCGTCCTGTGTTCTGGTGGAAACCGAGACTTCCATCCTGGCCGGCAAGCAGGCCGAGCAGCAGATGCACCTGCGACCGCGGGAGACCAGCACGGGCTTCTGGGCGGACCTGGCGGGACAAAGCAAGACCCGGCATGCCGTCAGTCATGCCGAGATCGCATTCAGGCACATGCAGTTTGCCTGGAGCCTGCTGGACCGCCAGGACCACGATGCCATCCTCGCGGTCTCCGGCGCACTGCGCAAACAGGAACTGGGGTTGGTGCTCGGCATCTGTGAAAAACTCGGCATCCCGGTGGTTGGCATCGTCAACAAGGCGGTGCTCGCGGTTCCCGGCCACGTCCCGAAAACCAGGCTGGTGTGGCTCGCCGTACTGCAACAGTGCACCATACTCACCCTGGTTTCGCAGGACCGCAAGCAGGTGTCTGCCAGCCGCCCGGCCAAGGTCGTCGCACACGGCCTGCAGTCCCTCATCCAGGCGCAAGCCAGGTGGATCGCTGCAGCCTTTGTCCGGGAAACGCGCTTCGATCCCCTGCAAAAGGGTGAAGACGAACAACGGCTGTATGAAAAACTTCCGCACTGGCTGGCGACCCTGCAGTCGATCGAGTCCGTCGGCTGCGAGCTGTACTCGGATGGCCAGGGCCACCGCATACAGCTGCACCGAAAGGACGTTCTCGAGATCAACCGGGCGGCCTTCGAGGAGCTGGCAATCTCGCTGAGTGAGTTGCTCCCTGACCACAAGGTCACCCTGGTGTGCTCCCCGACCTGCAACCAGGTGTTCGGCCTGAACGAATTCCTGAAGGACCTGCCGGGGTGTGCCATGCTGGGCACGGACCCGACCCGTATTGCCCGCCAGGCCCTGGGTTATCGCGACCAGATCAGCCGTGCCGATGCGACCGTGCATTACACGACCGCGCTGGCCTGGGACAAATCCACCCGCCCCCAGTTGCTGGAACCCAATCCCGGGTTGCTGGCCAGCCTGCGCAACTGCCCCACCCACCTGTTGATCGGCAACCGCGCCTGGCCGCTGGGCCCGAAACAGGAACTGCGCCTGACCAAGGACCGCAACGAGACTCGCCTGGCACTCGATCCAGTCTGCAATGACCGCGGCATTTGCCGAATCCAGAAAAAAGGCATGCGCATCGAACTGCGCCACCTGGGGGATTACAAGGTCCGTCTCAATGACCGGCTTGTGAGCGGACCCCAGCCCATCCAGTCCGGAGACCGCCTGCGCATGGACGGCTACCGCGGTACCGTTCACTTCATCCAGGTCCAGGAGCATGAAACGTCGCACGATTAATGTGTTCAGCCTGTCCTTCCTGGACGTGATGTTCTGCGGCTTCGGGGCGGTCATCCTGTTTTTCATGATCATCAATGCCGATACGCAGGCGCGTCGCAACACGGACAGCGCCAGCACGCAGGAGGAAGTGCAGGACCTGCAGGCCCAGGTTGCCGGAGCGGAGCAGTCGCTGGCACAGCAGCAAAACTCCCTGCTGGGGTTCCAGGCGCGGCAACGCCAGGCCCAGGGGCATGCGGCAAGCATCCTCCAGGACATCACCCTGCACAGCTCGCAGCTTTCCCAACAGCATCAGGAGACCCGTGCCCGGCTGCAAGCCGTCGAGGCGCTCAAGGCGGAACTGAACTCCCTGGAGGAAGCGTACCGGAAACTTGAGGCGGGGGCCTTGCAGGACGAGGATTCGGGGAGGTACTTGCGCGCATTCGACGGTCACGGACAGCGCCAGTACCTGACCGGCCTGAAGATGGGCGGTGAGCGCATCCTGATTCTGGTGGACAGTTCAGCCAGCATGCTGGCCGACCGGATCGTCAATGTGCTGCGTTTTCGTAACCTGGCACCGAGTGAACGGGTGCGCGCGGCCAAGTGGCAGCAGGTGCTGCACACCGTCGACTGGATCAGCACACGCATGCCTCCCACCAGCCAGTTCCAGATCCATGCCTTCAACGAAACCAGCGAGCCGCTCTACCGGGCACCGGGCGCGGTATGGCTGGATGCAGGCAACCCGTCGCACCTGGACCGTGCGGTGGCAGGTCTTTACGAGCAGGCGCCGGGCGGGGGCACCAGCCTGTACCGCGCCTTTGAGGGGGTCGCGCAGATGGACCCGCTCCCGGATACCATCTACCTGCTGACGGACGGTCTGCCCACACAGGGTCGAACAAAATCCTGGCGCTCCAAGGTATCCGCGCAGGCACGCAAGAAGCTGTTCGATGCCGCCTTGGAGATCCTGCCAGACGGGATTCCCGTCAACACCATCCTGTTTCACATGGAAGGTGACCCGCAGGCATCCAGTGAATACTGGAAACTGGCGAGCCACACACGGGGAGCTTTTTTCAGCCCTTCACGGGACTGGCCCTGAAGCATGAAACCACGACGCGGTATCGAGATCTTCAGCCTGTCCTTCCTGGACTGCGTGTGTTGCGGTTTTGGTGCGCTGATCCTGCTGCTGGTGCTTTCGAAAACGGCCGAGCCGGTGATCTTCGAGCAAGACCGCGAAGATCTCGACCGACAGGCCGCAGACCTGCAGGTGCAGTTGTCCGAACTGCACGAACAAAGCCACGCGCTGAACCGCGAACTGGTCAGACAAAAGCACCAGGTGGCCCAGGAGATCGAGAACATCGCGCGACTGCAGGATGAACTGTCGAGTGTGCAAGGCCGGTATTCGGCCGCGCGCGGCGAAGCGGCGGTACAGAACACGATCGAGGGCCAACTGGCCCGTGCCCGCCAGACGCTGAGTGAGGAGATGCTCCGCCTGCAGGCCCGCGAACCCCTGGTCCGGCCACCGCAGGATTCGACGATTGCCGGCATCCCGGTGGACAGCGAGTACATCATTTTCATCATCGACACCTCGGGCAGCATGCTCACCTATGGCTGGGAGCTGGCTGAACAAAAGCTCACCGAGGTGCTGGATGCCTACCCGACGGTCAAGGGCCTGCAGGTCATGAACGACATGGGTGAGTACATGTTTCGCCAGTACGCCGGTCGCTGGATTCCGGACACCCCGGCAAGGCGCAGGGCGGTATTGGAGCGCCTGCGCACCTGGCAGCCGTTCAGCAACAGCAGTCCGGTCGAGGGCATCACGGAAGCCATCCGAACGTTTCATGCGAACGACAAGAAAATCAGCCTGTACGTGTTCGGCGACGAATTCACCGGCCCCTCCATCCAGTCCGTGCTCCGCGAGGTGAATGCGATCAACCGCAAGGACCTGCAAGGCCGACGCCACGTGCGCATTCATGCCGTCGGATTCCCGATCCAGTTCGCCCGGCTCAAGGACGAGCAGGTGACCGGCGTGCGCTTCGCCACCCTGATGCGCGCCCTGTGCGAACAAAACGAGGGCACCTTCATCGGACTAGCCTCCTTCACTCCCCAGCGGCAAGTGCCGCTGCGTCAGCAGCCCCATCCTTAGAAAAGATCAATCGTTGCGACCTAAATAATCAATTTCACTTGCAGGGCATTCTGCTTCATCGTGGCTTCAAGAATGGAACTCTGTACTGTCACCCAAGGAGAGGGAACGGCAGCCGACCCGCATGACTGCGGGGGGGACTGCGCCCGCAGGCCGCCGGTGCCTGACAAGGCCAGCACCGACGACGGAAGGCGGGCGGGCGATCCAATCGCCGCTTTGCAAGGAACGCACGAGGCGGCCAAAGGCCGAAGCAGACGAAGCGCCAGGGTTCCCGCTTGGCACTTTGCCGCCATCCAGCATACCATCACATCTCACCTGCCGCCCGCCAACACGTGCGGGTACTGCAGGTTCCTGATCTCAGGCCTTAGGGCTTCACGCTCTTCAGGATGACGTCGGCCAGCATGCCGAATTCCTGCTTGCGGACACTGGATTTTCTCCAAGCCAGGCCGATTTCACGGTACGAATGATCCTTCAGGTCCTGCGTGACCACCTGGGTGTTTTCCAGCAGGCCTCCGTCGATCGCCATTTGCGGGATGAAGGTCACGCCCAGGTCGCTGTTCACCATCTGCACCAGGCTGTACAGGCCGCTGGCCGAGAACTTGTTGGTTTCCTCCAGCCGGCTCAGGTTGCAGGCGCTCAATGCGTGCTCGCGCAGACAGTGCCCGTCCTCCAGCAGCAGGATCACGCCCTGGTTCAGCTTGTTGGGCGTGAAGTCCCGGGGGTCGATCAGCCGCGTGTCCTGCTTGTACGCGAGCTTGAATGTATCTGTGAACAGGGACACCGTGTCCGTGTTCGTCAGTTCGACCGGCAGCGCCAGCAAAAGGATATCGAGTTCCCCTTCCAGCAACAGGGCATGGATTTTCTTGGTCTGTTCCTCCTTGAGGTACAGCTCCAGTTTCGGGAAGCGCTTGCGAATCGCCGGCAGGATCTTCGGCAGCAGGAACGGGGCGATGGTCGGGATCACTCCCATTTTCAGGGGTCCGGTCAGGGGTTGCTGCACGGACTTGGCGATATCGACGATGCCTTCCAGGTCGAACAGGGCATGGCGTGCCTGCTCGGCGACCAGCTTCCCCACCGAGGTGAAAGTCACGCTGCGGCTGGTGCGATCCACCAGGGAAACGTTCAACTGACTTTCGAGCTCCTTGATGGCCACGCTGAAGGCGGACTGGGTGACGAAGCAGGCCTCGGCGGCCTTGCCGAAATGCAGGTATTTTTCCAGGGTCACCAGGTAGCGCAGCTGCTTGACGGTAGGCAGTTTGATCATTTGTAAAATCGATCATTGATCAGAAAACAATCAGATTTATATCAGGATCCAGCGACAATCTCCAGCCCTGAGCCGCCCCGTCAGGCAGTCCCGGCACTTGCTTGCCAGGCGCAGGGAGCGTAGGTGCTATTCCACGGTCACCGACTTGGCCAGATTGCGTGGCTGGTCGACGTCGGTACCCTTCAGGACCGCCACATGGTAGGCGAGAAGCTGCAGGGGGATGGTAAAGATGATGGGGGCCACCGCATTGTCCGGAGCATCCACTTCGATGCCGATCGTCTCGGCACCGGATTCTAGCCCTGAATCGACGTCGGCAAACACGTGCAGCACACCGCCACGTGCCCGCACCTCTTCCAGGTTGGACTTCAGTTTCTCCAGCAGAACATCGTTCGGAGCCACGGCGATGACCGGAACCTTGTCGTCCACCAGTGCGATGGGGCCATGCTTGAGTTCACCGGCAGGATACGCCTCGGCATGGATATAGGAAACTTCCTTGAGCTTCAAGGCCCCTTCCTTGGCAATGGGATAATGGATGCCGCGGCCCAGGAACAGGGCGTGCTGCTTGTCCCCGTACTGGTGCGCCAGTGCCTCGATCTCGCCATCCAGCTCCAGTACCCGGTTGATCCGCGCCGGCAAGTTGGCGAGCTGCTCGACGAGGAGCTTGCCCGTCTCATCCTGCATGCCGTGGTGTCGCCCGACGCTGATCACCAGCATCAGCAAGGCGACCAGCTGGGTGGTGAAGGCCTTGGTGGAGGCCACACCGACTTCCGGCCCGGCATGCGTCATCAGCACCAGGTCCGACTCCCGCACCAGGGAGCTTTCCGGAACATTGCAAATGGTCAGTGAACCGGCATAGGCCTCCTGGCGGGCCTGGCGCTGTGCGGCCAGGGTGTCGGCGGTCTCGCCGGACTGGGAAATCGTCACGAACAGGGTGCCTGGCTGGACCACGTGCTTGCGGTAGCGAAACTCGCTGGCGACGTCAATGAAGCAGGGAATCCCTGCCAGTTCCTCGAACCAGAATTTCGCGATCATTCCGGCATGGTAGCTGCTGCCGCAGGCAATAATCTGCACGGCCCGGGTGCGCTTGAGGATCTGGTCGGCACGCGCTCCCAGAATCTGTTCGGCCACCCGCCCGTTGATCAGCCGCCCTTCCAGCGTATCGGCAATGGCCTGCGGCTGTTCATAGATTTCCTTGAGCATGTAGTGTGGATAACCGTCTTTCTCGACGCCATCCGCGGTCAGGGAACTCCGTTTGGACTTGCGCTCCACCGCATCTCCATCTTCGTTGAACACCCGAATCCGGGCACGCGTGATGTCCACGATGTCACCATCCTCCAGGAAAACGAACTCCTGCGTCTCTTTCAGCAGGGCGTACACGTCCGAGGCAATGAAGTTCTCCTGCTCGCCGACCCCCACCACGAGTGGACTGCCGTTGCGTGCGGCGATCAGGCGCTCCGGATCGGTGTTGTCGATCACCCCCAGGGCGTAGGCCCCTTTCAGGTCCTTCACGGTGGCCCTCACCGCAGCCAACAGATCCAGCCCGCGCTCCAGGTACAGCACGATCTGGTGGGCGATGACCTCGGTATCGGTGTCCGAGGCGAAACTGAAGCCCTGGTCGATCTGCTGCATCTTGAGCCGCTCGAAATTTTCGATAATGCCGTTGTGCACGATGGCAATGCGGTCGTTGCTGATGTGCGGGTGCGCATTGTATTCGGCAGGCATGCCGTGGGTGGCCCAGCGGGTGTGCGCGATGCCGAGCTGCCCATCGAGGGCGGACTCGTCCAGGGCCTTGTCCAGCTCGCTGACCTTGCCCTGCCTTCGCACCCGCTCGATGGAGCCGTTGGTCAGCACGGCCATGCCGGCCGAGTCGTATCCCCGGTACTCCAGGCGGCGCAGGCCTTCAAGCAGGACAGCAGAGATGTTCCTGTTCGCGATTCCGCCGACGATTCCGCACATGATCTAGCTCTTGTCCTTCCCGGGACGCTTCCAGTGCTGCACGGTCACCTGTTTGCTGCGGGCCACCGCGAGGACATCGGCGGGCACATCCTTGGTGATGGTCGAGCCGGCCGCGATGGTCGCCCCTTCGCCGACGACCACCGGAGCGACGAGCTGGGTATCGGAACCGACGAACACGCGGTCGTTGATGACCGTGCGGTGTTTGCGGGCACCGTCATAATTGCAGGTGATGGTACCTGCCCCGACATTGACGCCTACCCCGAGCTCGGCATCGCCGAGGTAACTGAGGTGGTTGACCTTGCTGCCTGCACCGATGCCGGATTTCTTGATCTCGACGAAGTTGCCCACCTTCACGTGGTCGCCCAAGCGGGTCTGCGGGCGAATCCGCGCGAAAGGGCCGATGCTGCATTCGCTGCCGATTTCGGCCTCCTCAATATGGCTGCTGGCATGGATCCGGGTGCCGGGGCCGACGGTGGTGCTGATCAGCACGCTGTTGGCCCCGATCCGCACGCCATCGCCGAGGCGGTTCTGGCCTTCGAACACGGCATTGACATCGATCTCGACATCCCTTCCGACCTGCAGTTCGCCCCGGACATCGATCCGTTCGGGATCCATGACCGTGACGCCCTGGTCCATCAACCGTCGCGCCGCCCGGCGCTGGTAGGCGCGCTCGGCCGTGGCCAGCTGGGCCTTGTCATTGACGCCGAGCGCGGTATCGGCGTCCTCGCAGAGCAGGGCCTCGACGTGGTGCCCGCCTTCGGTGGCGAGCCCGATACAGTCGGTCAGGTAGAATTCCTTTTGGGTATTGTCGTTGCCGACCTGCCCCAGCCACTGCTTCAGCCGTCCGGCACGCGCGGCCAGCACGCCGGTATTCATTTCACGAATGGCCAGGGTGTCCGGGTCGGCCTCGCACTGCTCGACGATGCGCAGCACCCGGCCTTCGGCATCACGCACGATCCGTCCCAGGCCCTCCACACCCTCGAATTCCGCCGTCAGCAATACCAGTTCGCAACGGGACAGTCCCTGCAGCAGCCGCTGCAGGGTGGCAGGTTCCAGCAGGGGGACATCGCCGTACAGGACCAGGACCACGTGTTCGTCGGCGAGCCCGGGCAAGGCCTGCTGCACCGCATGCCCGGTCCCTTGCTGCTGCTCCTGCAGATGCCAGCAGATGCCCTCATCGCCCACCGCGTCGCGGACCTGCTCCGTGCCATAGCCGGTGACGACATGAATATTGTGCGGTGACAGTGCCCGGGCACACTCGATCACATGCCCCAGCAGGGGTTTGCCTGCGAGCGGGTGCAACACCTTGGGCAAATCGCTGTGCATGCGCGTGCCTTGTCCGGCCGCAAGGATGACGATTTCCAGTTTCATGAACGCTTCTTGACCGTGAATATCTGTCCAACCCGGTGCAGGCCGGTATTTTACCCCGCACCATTGCAAACCCGCGACAAATAATCAAATGCCGGGAAAAGCCGGGCGGGGCGTGGCTCAGTGGCCGGACAGGCCTTGTGGCGAATTCTATTTCCGCATCTTGCGCATGCGCTCGATCATGCGCAACTGCTCGGCGGCACGTGCCAGTTCCGCCTGGGCCTTGGCGGCGTCCAGGTCACCTTTTTGATCACGCAACGCGTCTTCGGCCCGCTGCTTGGCTTCCATGGCCTGGGCTTCATCCAGGTCCTCCGCGCGGATGGCGGTATCGGAGAGCACGGTGACCACGTGCGGCTGAACCTCGAGGATGCCTCCGGAAACATACAGGTACTGGTCTTCCTTGCCCTCCACCTCGATCTTCAGCTCCCCGGGTCGCAGGCTGGTCACCAGGGGAGTGTGGCGCGGGTAGATGCCGACATCGCCCATTCGGGCCGGCGCGAACACCGCCGACACGGTGCCGGAAAAGAGCTCCTTTTCAGCGCTCACCACGTCCAGATGCAGCGTCATCGCCATGCCGGGCTACAACTCCTCGGCCTTCTGGATGACATCCTCGATGCCGCCCTGCATGTAGAACGCCTGCTCCGGCAGGTGATCGTACTCACCTTCAACGATCGCCTTGAAACCGGCAATCGTATCCGGCAGGGACACGATCTTGCCAGGCGAACCGGTGAACACCTCGGCCACCGAGAACGGTTGTGACAGGAAGCGCTGCACCTTGCGCGCCCTGGACACCACCAGCTTGTCCTCCTCGGACAGCTCGTCCATGCCCAGGATGGCAATGATGTCCTTGAGTTCCTTGTAGCGCTGCAGTGTGTTTTGCACCGCACGTGCCGTATCGTAATGCTCCTGCCCGATGACCAGCGGGTCCAGCTGGCGGCTGGTGGAGTCCAGCGGATCCACCGCCGGGTAAATGCCCAGCTCGGCCACCTGGCGCGACAGCACCACCGTGGCGTCGAGGTGCGCGAACGTGGTCGCGGGCGACGGGTCGGTCAGGTCGTCCGCCGGCACGTAGACCGCCTGGATCGAGGTGATGGATCCGCTGCTGGTCGAGGTGATGCGCTCTTGCAGGGCGCCCATTTCCTCGGCCAGGGTGGGTTGGTAGCCGACCGCAGACGGCATGCGTCCCAGCAGGGCGGAAACCTCGGTGCCCGCCAGGGTGTATCGATAGATGTTGTCGATGAACATCAGCACGTCACGGCCCTCGTCGCGGAAATACTCCGCCATCGTCAGGCCCGTCAGGCCGACCCGCAGGCGGTTGCCCGGCGGCTCGTTCATTTGCCCATAGACCATGGCCACCTTGTCCAGTACTCCCGCTTCCTTCATTTCGTAGTAGAAGTCGTTGCCTTCGCGGGTGCGCTCGCCGACCCCGGCGAATACCGAAAGTCCCGAGTGTTTCTTCGCGATGTTGTTGATCAGCTCCATCATGGCGACGGTCTTGCCGCAGCCGGCACCGCCGAACAGGCCAATCTTGCCGCCCTTGGCAAACGGGCACAGCAGGTCAATGACCTTGATACCGGTCTCCAGCAGTTCGTTGCCACTGGCCTGCTCCTCGAACTTCGGCGGCGCCCGGTGAATCGGCATCTTGGAATCGGCACCGATATCCCCGGCATTGTCCACCGGGTCGCCGAGCACGTTCATGACCCGGCCGAGCGTCTTGGGGCCGACCGGTACGGAAATCGGGGCCTGGGTGTTGGTGACGCCGAGACCGCGGCGCAGCCCGTCCGAGGCGCCCATGGCAATCGTGCGGGCGATGCCGCCGCCGAGTTGCTGCTGGACCTCCAGGGTGAGGTTCTGGTCGTCGACCACCAGGGCATCGTATACGTTCGGCACTTCCTCGCGTGCAAACTCCACGTCCACCACGGCGCCGATGATTTCAACAATTTGACCCGTACTCATGGTATTTCCTCTTTCGCTTGTAGTTGGTGGATCACTGCAATCAAACGGCCGCAGCGCCGCCAACGATCTCCGATATTTCCTGGGTGATGGCTGTCTGGCGCGCCTTGTTGTACGCCAGTTGCAGGTCGGCAATCAGCTCGCCGGCATTGTCCGATGCACTTTTCATGGCAATCATGCGTGCCGCCATCTCGCAGGCGACATTCTCGACCACGCTCTGGTAGACGATCGACTCGATGTACCGGCGCAGCAACTCATCCAGCACCACCTTGGCATCCGGCTCGTAGATGTAGTCCCAGTGATGCTTGAGATCCTCGTTGTCCTCCGCCACCAGGGGCAGCAGCGTGCTGACCTTCGGGCGCTGCGTCATGGTGTTGACGAATTCGTTCTCGACCAGGAACAGGCGGTCGATCGAGCCCTCGGTATAGGCGTCCAGCATGGTCTTGATCGTGCCGATCAGCTCGTCGATGCGTACCGTATCACCGAGATGGCTGACCTGCGAGATGATGTTGCCCGAAAAGCGCTTGAAAAAAGCCGTGCCCTTGGCACCGATCAGGCACAAGTCGATGCCCGCGCCTTGCTGCTGCCAGTCCTGCATGGCCTTCAGGGCGGCCTTGAAGGCATTGATGTTGAGCCCGCCGCACAGACCGCGGTCGGTCGAGACGATGATGAAGCCGACGCGCTTGACCTCCGCATGCTCGATCAGGAACGGATGCTGGTATTCCACATGGGCGTTGGCCAGGTGCCCGATCACGTTCAGCATCTTCTGCGAGTAGGGGCGGGTGGCGCTCATGCGGTCCTGGGCCTTGCGCATCTTGCTGGCCGCAACCATTTCCATGGCCTTGGTGATCTTTTGCGTGTTCTTGATGCTCGCAATCTGCGTGCGTATTTCTTTCTCGCCCGCCATGGTCGTGACGTCCTACCAGCTGCCCCTGGCCTTGAAATCCTCGACCGCGCGGGCCAGCCCTGCCTCGATCTCGTCGTCATAGGCCCCGCTGCGGTTGATCTGCTCAAGCAGTTCCGCGTGCTGTGAGCGCATGAAGTCATGCATGGCCTTCTCGAAAGACACTACCTTGCCCACCTCGACATCATCGACGTAGCCGCGGTCCACCGCGAACAGCGAGACCGCCATGTCCGCCACCGTCAGGGGCGTGTACTGGGGCTGTTTCATCAGCTCCATGACCCGCTCCCCGCGCTCAAGCTGCTTGCGGGTCTGCTCATCGAGGTCGGAAGCAAACTGGGAGAATGCAGCCAGCTCGCGGTACTGGGCCAGCGCCAGGCGCACGCCGCCGCCAAGTTTCTTGATCACCGGGGTCTGGGCCGCGCCGCCGACCCGCGAAACCGACAGGCCCGCGTTGATGGCCGGGCGAAATCCCGAGTTGAACAGGTCGGACTCCAGAAAGATCTGGCCATCGGTGATCGAGATGACGTTGGTGGGCACGAAGGCCGACACGTCCCCGGCCTGCGTCTCAATGATCGGCAATGCCGTCAGCGAGCCGGTACGCCCGCTCACTTCACCGCCGGTGAATTCTTCCACGTACGCGGTATTCACCCGCGATGCACGCTCCAGCAGTCGCGAATGCAGGTAAAACACATCGCCCGGATAGGCTTCGCGGCCCGGCGGGCGGCGCAGCAGCAGCGACACCTGGCGATAGGCCCAGGCCTGCTTGGTCAGGTCATCGTAAATGATCAGGGCATCCTCGCCGCAGTCACGGAAGTACTCGCCCATGGCGCAGCCCGAATAGGGCGCGATGTACTGCATGGCCGCCGAGTCCGAGGCGCTGGCCGCGACGACGACGGTATGCTCCATCGCGCCGTGCTCCTCGAGCTTGCGGACCACGTTGGCGATCGAGGAGTTCTTCTGCCCGATCGCCACATAGATGCACTTGATGCCCGTGCCCTTCTGGTTGATGATGGTGTCGATGGCCAGCGCCGTCTTGCCGGTCTGGCGGTCGCCGATGATCAGCTCCCGCTGTCCTCGCCCGATCGGCACCATGGAGTCGATGGACTTCAGTCCCGTCTGCACGGGCTCGCTCACCGACTGGCGCTCGATCACGCCGGGGGCAATCTTCTCGATCGGCGAGGACTGCGCACATTCTGCCGGGCCCTTGCCGTCAATGCCGTTGCCGAGCGAATCCACCACCCGGCCCAGCAGTTCGAGGCCGACCGGCACCTCCAGGATTCTTCCCGTGCAGGATACCTTGTCGCCTTCGGTAATGTGCTTGTACTCGCCGAGGACCACCGCACCGACCGAGTCGCGCTCCAGGTTCAGGGCCATGCCGAAGGTGTTCTGCGGAAACTCCAGCATCTCGCCGGCCATGACATCGGCCAGCCCGTGGATGCGCACGATCCCGTCGGTGACGCCCACTACGGTGCCTTCCGTACGGGCCTGCGCGACCGCCTCGAAATTCTCGATGCGTTTTTGGATCAGTTCACTGATTTCAGTTGGGTTCAGTTGCATGTTCGAATCCTCTTGTTGCCCGGCTGCCGTGCTCAGTGCGCCAGGGCCGTTGAAAGCTTGTCGAGGCGTCCGCGAACGGATCCGTCGATCACCAGGTCGCCTGCACGGATGACAGCGCCGCCGATCAGCGCCGGGTCGGTCCGCGACACCAGCTGCACCTCTTTGCCGAGGCGTTGCTTCAAGGCCTGGGTGATGTGTGCCAGTTGTGCCTCATCGACCTCGCTCGCCGAGATCACCTCAGCATTGACCGTGCCTTCGGCCTCGGCCCGATAACGCCGGAACAGGACCTCGATGTCCGGCAGCAGGCGGATGCGGTCATTCTCGGCCAGCAGGCGGATGAAGTTGCGGGCGCGCTCGTCGAGCTGCTCCTCGCATACCGAGATCAGCAGCTCGGCGGCCTGCTGTCGGGACAGCGCCGGACTGTCGAGCAGGGCGCGCATGGTCGGGTCGCAGGCGACCGCCACCATGAATGCCAGCATCCCGGTCCAGGATTCCTGTTCCTGGTGGGCGCAGGCCGCATCGAAGGCGGCGCGGGCGTAGGGTCTGGCGGCAGTGGTGAGATCTGACATGTCTGGGGAATGAATTTTGCAGCCCTAGATCTGGGTCGCCAGATCCTCCAGCATGTCCCGATGGGCGCCGGCATCAATTTCTTTTTTCAGGATGCGCTCGGCACCGGCTACCGCGATGACCGAAACCCGGGTTCTGAGTTCCTCGGTGGCCCGGTGCACTTCCTTTTCAACCTCGGCATGGGCGGCTTCCTTGATGCGGTTGCCTTCTTCGGCGGCATCGGACTTGGCGTTCTCGACGATTTCATTGGCGCGCTTTTGCGCCTGGTTCAGGATGTCGGCCGCCTGTTGCTTGGCCTCGGAGATCTTGTGCTCGGCGTCGCGCTCGGCCAGTTCCTGCTGTTTGAACCCGCGTTCCGCCTCGGCCAGGCCGTCGGCGATTTTCTTTTTCCGCTCGTCAAGCGCGGTCATGATCGGCGGCCACACGTACTTCATGCAGAACAGGACAAAAATGATGAATGCGATGGTTTGACCGAATAACGTTAGACCAATGTTCATGTCTGGACTCTACTGGTTGGTTGACGGGAAAATGCTGCGAGTGGGCTAGACCGCGAACAGTACGTACAGGCCGATGGCGATGGCGATGACAGGCAGCGCATCCACCAGACCCATGACGATGAAGAACTGCGTTCTCAACATGGGGATCAGCTCGGGCTGTCGTGCGGCGCCCTCCAGGAAGCGCCCGCCCAGCACCCCGATGCCCACGGCGGCACCGGCGGCACCGATGCCCAGCATGAGTGCACCCGCGATGTACAGTACGGCTTGTGATAGTTCCATCGTAATTCTCCTGTTACCAGTTTCGTGAAATGAGGTTACAAAATGTGTCGCTAATGGTGCTGATGGGCCATGTCGAGATAGACGATCGTCAGCACCATGAAGATAAAGGCCTGCAGCAGGATGATCAGGATGTGGAAAATCGCCCAGCCCAACTGCAGAAATCCGCCCAGGGTGCCCCACAGTATCCCGCCGCTGTAAAGCAGCGCGATCAGGATGAAGATCATTTCCCCCGCGTACAGGTTGCCGAACAGGCGCAGGGCGAGCGATACCGGTTTCGATATCAGCGAGATGCCTTCCAGCAGGAGGTTCGCAGGCAGCCCCCACTTGCCGAACGGCTGGAATGAAAGCTCGCCGAGAAAGCCGCCGAGGCCCTTGATCTTGATGCTGTAAAAAATCATCAGCACGAACACGGCCACGGCCAGACCGGCCGTGATATTCAGGTCCGTGGTCGGCACAATCTTGAAGTACACATGGTGCGGGTCCATGCCCAGGGCGAAATGACCGAACTGTCCGGCCAGCCACGGGATCCAGTCCACCGGCACCAGGTCCATCAGGTTCATCAACAGCACCCACACGAAGACCGTCAGGGCAAGCGGGGCGATCAGGTCATTTTTCGCGCTGAACGAGCCGCGCACGTTGTCGTTGATGAAATCCACCACCCACTCGACAAAGTTCTGCAGCCCGGCCGGCGTCTCGGCCGTCATGGAACGCGCCGCCCGGTGAAACACGTAGAGGAACAGCGCGCCGAGCGAAAACGACCATAGCAGGCTGTCCACATGGATCGACCAGAAGCCCATCTCGGCCACCTCCTCGGCGCTGTGGGCAAAGCCCCAGTGGCCGTCCGGATGCCGTCCGTAGGTCCAGTTCGTCAGGTGATGCTGGATGTACTGCGACGATGTGATGGTGCTTGCCATGCGTCAGGTGATGGGCCGGGGTGCCGCTTCCGGTTTCAGCAGCGGAACCGCCCAGTTGCAGGAATGCGCCGCGAAGTAGGTGGCCAGCAGGACCAGGGGGTGCACGCCCTCATAGTGTATGAAGACGACCGCAAACAACAGGATGGCGAGCATCATCTTGACAAATTCCGCACCGAAGGCGGACCAGACCAGGCCGCGAATCTGCAGGCTGCGTTCTCTCAAAAACAGCTGGCGGGCAAAATACAGGTTGGGCAGCACACAGATCAGGCCCCCCAGAAAGGCAGACAGGGCCAGCTCGCGGTGCAACACGAACAGGGGTGCGGACACGCCAAGAGTGACCGTCCACTGCGCGATGAGTATGCGGTTCACCTGCAAGGGTACGTTCAGTTTTCGAGCCAATGTTTCACTAGGGTCCGGGGCCGGTCTGCAGCTGCGTTCGTGCTGCCCTGTGCGACAGCCCCAACGCTCGCCTGGGATGGGTCTGCGGCATGTTTTTCAAGAGGCGCGAAGTATACGGTTTGGACATTAAAATCTCAACCGCATGCGGGGCACTGATCGGCCGTGAACCGGCCCCCACGAGTTCAGTCGCGCGGTGCAACCAGTCGTTCGACAATTCCGCCAAACTCGTCCAGGTTGGCATAGGAAATCGACACCTGCCCGCTGCCATTTTGGCGGTGGCGGATCTTCACGCGGGCCTGCAGTTGCCCGGAAAGCTTTTCTTCCATGCGCAGGATATCGGGGTCTGTGCGAGCCTTGCGCTCGGAGGGCCGCGCGGTGCCCTGGGCCATCCGCTTGACCAGTCTCTCGGCTGCCCGCACGGACAGGTTTTGGCGGACCACGGCCTGGGCGGCCTCAAGCTGCCCGGCTTCATCCAGGGCCAGCAGGGCGCGCGCATGGCCCATCTCGATGCGGCCCTGATCCAGCAGGTCCTTCACTGCGCCCGGCAGGGTCAGCAGGCGCAGGCTGTTGCTGACGGCCGTGCGTGAGCGACCGGTGGCATCTCCCACCTGCTGGTGGGTCAGGCCAAAACGCTCGACCAGGGTGGAAAACGCCCGCGCTTCCTCCAGCGCCTTCAGGTCCTCGCGCTGCAGGTTCTCGACCAGGGCCATGGCGGCCACTTCCGAGTCGCTCGCCTCGCGCACGATGGCCGGGATCTCATGCAGGCCGGCAATTTGGGCCGCCCGCCATCGGCGTTCCCCGGCAATCAACTGGTAATCCTCGTCGACCCGGCGTACTACGACGGGCTGCATCACCCCCTGTTGGCGGATCGATTCCGCCAGCGCTTCCAGCGCTTCGGGCTGCATCGACTGTCGCGGCTGGTACGGGCTGCGGCGGACCCGCTCGATGGGTAACTGCTGCAGGGCCGCACCGCGACCCTCCTCTTCGGCGCCCGGGCCCGGGGTGCTCAGCAATACGTCGACCCCCAGTGCGCCCAGCCCTCGTTTTTTCTTCGTCATGATCCTGGTGTGTGTTACTGCACCTGCGGCGAACGGGATGCCACGGCTTCTGGGCCTTCCGTTCGAGCCAGCATTTCGTTGGCCAGATTCAGATAGGCCTGTGCACCGCGCGAGTATGCATCATACAGCAACACCGGCAGGCCGTGGCTAGGCGCCTCGGCCAGTGTCACGTTGCGGGGGATGATGGTGCGGTAGACGTCTTCGCCGAAGTGCGAGGCCAGCTGGCTGGAGACATCCTGGGCCAGATTGTTGCGCGAGTCGTACATGGTGCGCAGCAGACCCTCGACCTCAAGCGCGGGGTTGGCAGTGCGGCGCACACGGTCGATGGTTTGCATCAGGGCCGACAGCCCTTCAAGCGCATAGTACTCGCACTGTGTAGGAATGATGACGCTGTCTGCCGCCACCAGGCCGTTGAGTGTGAGCATGTTGAGCGAGGGCGGGCAATCGAGGAAGACGTAGTCATAGTGCTCGTGCAGCGGCTGCAAGGTCTCGCGCAGCCGGAACTCGCGGCCCTGCAGTTCCAGTAAGCCCACTTCGGCCGTGGTCAGCTGTTCGTTGCCGGGCATCAGGTCATAGCCTCCCTTGCAGCCGGCAACGATGCACTCGCCCGCCAGCGCATCCTTCATCAGGGCCTGTGCCGTGGTGTTCTCCACTTCCCGTTTGTCCACTCCGGAGCCCGTGGTGGCATTGCCTTGCGGGTCCAGGTCGATGAGCAGCACCCGGCGGGGGGTGTTCGCCATGGCAGCGGCCAGATTGACCGAGGTGGTGGTCTTGCCCACACCGCCCTTCTGGTTGGTAATCGAGACCGTTCTCATGGGCTCTTCTCGAGCACGGCGATTTGTCGGCCGGGCCCGGCTCCCGGAACGCCTGCCGGATAGACTCCCCGCAGGTGATAGCCGCACGGCAACTCGGGCAGACCGCTGGCCTGTCCGAGCATGAGCAGCACCCGGCCACGAACCAGCAGGGGGTCCACCCACCCGAGCAGCGTTTGCGCGGGCGCCAGCGCCCGGCTCACCACCGTATCAAAGCCCTGTGGTGGCATGTACTCCTCCACCCTTTGCCGGTGCACCCGGACATTTTGCAGGCCGATCTCGAGGATGCACTGCTGGATGAACCGGGTCTTTTTGGCACTGGCATCGAGCAGCAGGAATTCCCGGTCCCGGCTGGCGATCGCCAAGGGGATGCCGGGCAGTCCCCCGCCGCTGCCGACATCGATCACGTGGCGCCCGGCGAGGTGGGGCAACAGACTCAAGCTGTCCAGCACGTGGCGGTGAAGCAGCGTGTCGGTGTCCGTCGCACCCGTGAGGTTGTATGCCCGGTTCCATTTTTGCAGCAACTGCATGAACTGCAGCAGCGCCTGCTGGCAGGCGGGGTCTGCCGGGATCTGCATCTGCGCCAGCCCGGCCTCAAGCTGCGTCCCGTCCCGCGGGGTCGAAAGGGAAATCGAGGGGGCCGCCAAAGGACTCACGCGCTCTGCTTCAGCTGCTCACGCGTTCTCAGGTGCACCAGCAAGAGCGACAGTGCCGAGGAGGTGATGCCCGGGATTCTCGCGGCCTGCCCCAGGGTGCGCGGGCGAATCTCGGCCAGTTTCTGGCGGGCCTCGTTGGACAGCCCGGCAATGGCGGCATACTCCAGGTTCTCCGGCAAGCGCACATGCTCCTGCTCTGTGAGGTGTCGGGCCTGCGCATTCTGGCGATCGATGTAGCCGGCGTAGCGGGCCTGGATCTCGATCTGCTCGGCGACCTCCGGGGAGAGGTCCGTGCCCGTACCGGGCACCAGCCGGAGCAGCTGCTCCAGGCTCGTCTGCGGTCTTCGCAACAGGTCATACAGGCGGTATTCGTGTCTGAGTTCCCCGCCCAGCACCTCCCGGGCCTGCTCGGGCGACACATCCTGTGGGCGCAAATGGATGGATTGCAAGCGCCGGGTTTCGCGCTCGATGGCCGCGCGCTTTTGCTCAAATGCCTGCCAGCGCGCCTCGGGCAGGCAGCCGAGACGGTGGGCGGTTTCGCTGAGCCGCAGGTCCGCATTGTCCTGGCGCAGGATCAGGCGGAATTCCGCGCGGCTGGTGAACATGCGGTACGGCTCCAGGGTGCCGCGCGTGACCAGGTCATCCACCATGACTCCGAGGTAGGCCTCATCACGGCGCACGATCCAGGCTTCCTTCTGCTGAACCCGGCGAGCGGCATTGATGCCCGCCAACAGCCCCTGAGCGGCGGCTTCCTCGTAGCCCGTGGTGCCGTTGATCTGGCCGGCAAAATACAGCCCCTGCACGGCGCGGGTATCCAGGCTGGGCCGCAGGTCGCGCGGGTCAAAAAAGTCGTACTCGATGGCATAGCCGGGGCGCGTGATGTGCGCGTTCTCGAAGCCCTTGATCGAGTGCACGAAGTCGCACTGGGTCTCATAGGGAAGGCTGGTGGACAACCCGTTCGGATACACCTCATGGGTCTGAAGGCCTTCCGGTTCGACAAATACCTGGTGTTGGGTGCGCTCGGCAAAGCGGGTGACCTTGTCTTCGATGGACGGGCAGTACCGCGGTCCGACGCTCTCGATGCTGCCGTTGTACATGGGGGAGCGGTGCAGGTCCTCGCGGATGAGGGCGTGCGTGGTCTCATTGGTGTAGGTGATGTGGCAGCTGACCTGCTCGGGGTGCAGCTCGCGGCTGCCCGCGAACGAGAACACCGGGGTCGGCACATCGCCGGGCTGGCGTTCCATGGCGCTGAAATCGATGGTGCGCCCGTCCAGGCGCGGCGGGGTGCCGGTTTTCAGGCGACCGACACGAAACGGCAGCTCGCGCAGGCGTTGCGCCAGTGCCAGAGCCGGCGGGTCGCCGGCGCGCCCGGCGCCGTACTGGATGTCGCCCACATGAATCTTGCCGCCCAGGAACGTGCCGGTGGTCAGCACCACGGCTTGAGCCTCAAACTGCAGACCGGACTGGGTGCGTACCCCGCGAACGACATCCTGCTCCACCACCAGGTCATCGACCGAAGCCTGGAAGAGATGCAGGCCTTCCTGGTTCTCCAGCATCTGGCGGATGGCAGCCTTGTACAGCGCCCGGTCCGCCTGCGCGCGGGTGGCGCGAACCGCCGGGCCCTTGCGCGAGTTCAGGATGCGGAACTGGATTCCGGCACGGTCAGCGGCCAGGGCCATGGCTCCGCCCATGGCATCGATTTCTCGGACCAGGTGGCTTTTGCCGATCCCGCCGATGGCCGGGTTGCAGCTCATCTGCCCGAGGGTCTCCAGGTTGTGGCTCACCAGCAGCGTGCGACAACCCATGCGCGCAGCCGCGAGCGCCGCCTCGGTACCTGCGTGTCCGCCGCCGATGACGATAACCTCGTAGCGCTGTCCGGATGTGTTCATATTCGAAAGTCCATGCCCATGCGGCCTGCCCGGATCGTGAACCTGCACACGCCCCGTTTGCAAATCCCGCCCATTGTACTGAACCCGGTGTGCGGACTCGACTACTTTCCGATGCAGAACTCGCTGAAGATGCGGCCCAGCAGGTCCTCGGAACCGAACTCCCCGGTAATCTCCCCCAGTGCGTGCTGGGCCAGGCGCAGGTCCTCACCGGCCAGCTCCAGTCCGCGGGCCTCGCGCAACCCCTGCACGGCCGCCCGGATATGCTTCCGGGTACGCTGCAGGGCGAGCCGATGGCGCCGGCGGGCCAGAAACGGCGTGCTCGCCTGCTCGCTTCCCAGCAACCGGGCGCGGATCAGGTCGATCAGCGCCTGCAGGCCCGCGGTGGTCTTGACGGACAGGTAGACTTCATCCTCAAGGGCCTCGGGTGCACGGCCGGTCAGGTCGATCTTGTTGTGTACCCGGATCCTGCGCGCCGCATCCACTTCCTCGGGGGCGGCCTGCGCCGCAGGGGACTGGGTGACATCGTCCATCCACACCACCAGGTCTGCCTGCGCCAGCGTGCGGCGGGTGCGCGCTATCCCCTCGCGCTCGATGGCATCCTCGGTCTCGCGCACGCCGGCGGTATCCACCACGTGGATCGGCATGCCCTCGATTTCAATGTCCGCGGCCACGGGATCGCGGGTGGTTCCGGGCGTGTCGGTGACGATGGCAAGGTCACTCTGGGCCAGGGCATTGATCAGGCTGGACTTGCCGACATTGGGGGCGCCGGCGATGGCGAGTGTAGCCCCGGTGTTCAGCTGCTCCCCCGCCTGTGCCTGCTCGAGAAGCGTCGTGATCGCCTCCCCAAGCTCGTCCAGCTGTTCGCAAAAGTCCTGTGCGTGCTGCACGTCGAGATCCTCGTCGGGAAAATCCAGGTACGCCTCGATCCCCGCACGCATGGCCACCAGCCGCCCCAGGATTTCCTGTACCCGGGCGGAGAAAAGCCCCTGCAGGGAGCGGTTGGCCAGGCGCACGCATTGCTCGGTGGAGCTGGCGATCAAATCGGCGATGGCTTCGGCCTGGGCCAGATCGATCTTGTGGTTCAAAAAGGCCCGCAGGCTGAATTCACCGGGCTCTGCCAGGCGCGCGCCTTGTGCGCACAGCGTGTCCAGCAAAAGGTCGCACACCACCGGGCTGCCGTGGCTGTGGAATTCGACCAGGTCCTCGCCCGAAAAGGAGGCCGGCGCCTGGAAATAGAGCGCGATACCCTGGTCGATGCGCTCGCCGCGGGCATCGTAAAAGCCGGTCAGTATGGCCTCGCGCACGGCCAGCTTGCGATGCGTCACCTGCTCTGCAATGGCATGCGCATCCGGGCCGGACAGCCGGATTACGGCCAGGGCAGAGCGCCCGGGCGCGGTGGCCACGGCACAGATGGAGTCGGCGGAAGAGGGAATGACGTTGGGCAAGGCCGGCGCCCTATCGTGTGGCGTACGCGCCTAGTACTCCGCCTTTTCAATACGCCGGGTAATCACGTATTGCTGGGCAATCGACAGGAGGTTGTTGACAAACCAGTACAGCACAAGACCGGCCGGGAAAAATGCCATGAAGACCGTCATCATGATCGGCATCATGGCAAAGATCTTGGCTTGCATGGGGTCCGGGGGCGCCGGGTTGAGCTTGAACTGGATGTACATGGTGATGCCCATCAACAACGGCAGCACGAAGATCGGATCGCGCAGCGAAAGGTCGTGGATCCACAGCATGAACGGCGCCTGGCGCAACTCGACGCTTTCGACCAGCACCCAGTACAGGGCCAGGAACACGGGAATCTGCACCAGGATCGGCAGGCAGCCGCCGAGCGGATTGATCTTTTCCTTCTTGTACATCTCCATCAGGGCCTGGTTCATCTTCTGCTTGTCGTCCGCATAGCGTTCGCGCATCGCCTGGAACCGGGGCTGGATCTTGCGCATGCGGGCCATGGACTTGTAGCTGGCTTCGGACAGCTTGAAGAACACCAGCTTGACCGCGATCGTCACCAGGATAATGGCCATGCCCCAGTTGCCGACCAGCTTGTGAAACCATTCCAGCAGCCAGAACAGCGGCTTGGAAAGAATGGAGAACATGCCGTAGTCCACGCTCAGGTCGAGCCCCGGCGCAATCTCCTCCATGCTGCGCTGCAGCTTCGGCCCGGCATACAGGCGTCGCTGGAACTCGCCCTGCTCCCCGGGTGCGACGGTCTGCGATGCCGACAACATGCCGATCAGGTACTGAGGCTCGTCCTCGCCCTGCACGCGCTTGCTGTAAAACCGGTTTGCCTGCCCGGGCTCTGCAATCCAGGCGGAAACGAAATAGTGCTGCAGCATGGCTGTCCAGCCACCGTTCACCTGCATGTTGAAGGGCTCGTCCTCGATGTCACCGAAGGAATGCTTGTGGTAGGCCCCGTCATAATAGGCGGCCCCGGTATAGGTCGGCAGTCGCAGCCAGCTGCGATCCTCGGGAATGGGGCTGTGGCGCAACTGCTGGTACTGGCGGCCGGTCCAGGACGAAGCGCTGCGGTTGAGCACGCGGTGGCTGACGTCAATCACGAAGGCGCCGCGGTAAAAGGTGAAGATCTTCTCCACCGCAAGGCCCGCATCCCCGCGCCAGGTGAGCTTGACCTGCAGGCGGTCCTGGCCGTCTGCGAGTTCATAGCGGGGTCGCTCGGCCGTGTAGATTTCGTGGTGGCTCGGTGCCAGGGAGGCCGGGGCAGGCCGGCCCTGGATATTGTCGTGGCGCAGTCCGGACTGTGCAATATGGGTCCGCTCACCGCGGTGCAGCAGGCGAAAACCGATATCCTTCTTTTGCAAAGACACCGGGTAGGTCAGGGTGTCCAGTTGGCGGACATCCCCGCCGCGGGTATCGATGACGACATCCAGCACATCGGTGCGGACCTGCACGTGCGGTGCGTGGGTGTCGGTCCGGGGCGCTGCAGGTGTCGGGGCCGGCACTGGCGCCGACGGCTCAGGCATATCCGGGGCCAACAACTCCGGAAGGTCCTCGGCCTCGGCTAAGCCCCGGGCATCGCCCTGGGTCGCTGACGGGATCGCGGGCGGCGGAGCCGGGGGCAGCGGTGCGTGTTCTTGCTGCCAGGTCAGCCAGATCAAGTAGAGTATGAAAGCCAGGGCCAGGTACAGGAAGAATCGCTGGTTAGCCACGCTTGCGCTCCGGTACGGGGTCGATGCCCCCTTCATGCCAGGGATGACATCGGCCCAGGCGCTTGGCCGCAAGCCAGGCGCCGCGCACCGCGCCGTGGCGCCGGATGGCTTCGATGGCATACGCAGAACAGGTGGGATGGAAGCGGCACTGCTGCCCGATCCACGGACTGAAGAAAAGCCGGTAGGCGCGGATCAGCAGGATCATCGCCTTGCTCAGCAGGCCATCTATTTTTCCGTACATTCTTCCCAAAGCCCGGTTAACTGCTGTCGCAGAGTGTCCCTCGGCACGGTCCCGATCGGGCGCCTCAGAATCACCACGAAGTCGCTGGCCTCCAGGCCGGCCTTGCTGGCGCGAAAGCTTTCCCGGATCATCCGCTTGACCGTGTTCCTGTCCACGGCGCGCCGGGCATTGCGCTTGGCGACCACCATGCCTAGGCGCGGGTACCCCATCCTATTTTCCCGCCTCAGCAGCGTGAACATCGAACTGCTCGATCGGCGTGCGCGGTCGAAAACCCGCCTGAACTGGCGTGCCTGATGCAGCCTTTCACGGTAGGTAAACGAGAAGTTGCCTACGGACAAAAAACTACGGAGCCAAGCGCGTGCGTCCCTTCGCCCGCCGGGCATTGATGACGGCACGACCACTCTTGGTCCTCATTCGCGACCTGAACCCGTGGGTGCGGGCACGTTTCAGGTTACTGGGTTGGTACGTTCTTTTCACAGCTTGTTTCTATTTTTCAATTCCTTGGATCGGGAACCCTCCAAGAAGCGCAAAAATAATCCCGCAACTTGCGTTTGTCAACGCTTATTATCGGGCATGAAATTGTGGATTACTGCCCGATTCCTCGCTAGACTGGTGACCCGAATTCCACCGAATAATAAAGCAAAAACACCTGGAGTTTTACACATGACGAGTGCCCTCTGGAATTCATGTGTACATCAGCTCGAGTCCGAGCTTACCGAACAGCAACTGAACACCTGGATCCGGCCCCTGCATGCCATTGAGCAGGACGGCGAACTGATCCTGCTCGCACCCAACCGCTTCGTGCGCGACTCGGTGCAGAGTCAGTTCCTGGAACGCATCGATGAGCTGGTGCAGACGAACAGCCGTTCGCCGGCCAGCCGCGTCATCCTTGAAATTGGCAGTCATGAACCCGTGGTTGCGGCCCCGTCCTCAACTGCGAGTTCCGGCCGGGACCCGAAACCCTTTCACCACAATCTCAACCCCTATTTCACTTTCGATACCTTCGTGGAAGGCAAATCGAACCAGTTGCCCCGGGCGGCGGCCCTGCAGGTCGCCAAGAACCCCGGCCGAACGTACAACCCGCTGCTGATCTACGGGGGCGTGGGACTCGGCAAGACCCATCTGCTGCACGCCATCGGCAACCAGATCCTCGAGGACAACCCTTCGGCCAAGGTCACCTACCTGCACTCCGAGCGGTTCGTTGCGGACATGATCAAGGCCTTGCAACACAACACCATCAGCGAGTTCAAGCAGCACTACCGCTCGATCGAGACCCTGCTGATCGACGACATCCAGTTTTTCGCCCGCAAGGAGCGCTCCCAGGAAGAGTTCTTTCATACCTTCAACTCCCTGCTGGAAGGGCAGCGACAGGTCATTCTGACCTGTGACCGTTACCCGAAGGATGTTGAAGGCCTGGAAGAGCGACTGCGCTCACGCTTCAGCTGGGGCCTGACCCAGGCGATCGAGCCGCCGGAGCTCGAGACCCGGGTGGCGATCGTGCAGAACAAGGCGGAATTGCTGCACGTCAAGCTGCCGAGCGATGTGGCCTTTTTCATCGGACGCCGCATCCGTTCCAACATCCGCGAACTCGAGGGCGCCCTGCGCCGGGTCGTCGCCAATGCCCAGTTTACCGGCTCGGCCATTACCCTGGAGTTCGCCAAGGACGCCCTGCAGGACCTGCTGGTCTCGCAGGACAAGATGGTCACCCTGGACAACATCCAGAAAACCGTCGCGGAGTACTGTCGCATCCGGGTCTCCGACCTGCACTCGCCGCGCCGGACCCGTTCCGTGACACGGCCTCGCCAGATCGCCATGGCCCTGTCCAAGGAACTGACCAACCACAGCTTGCCCGAGATCGGCAGCGCCTTCGGCGGGCGGGATCACACCACCGTATTGCATGCCTGCAGGCGGATCGCGGAACTGCGGGAGTCGGATGCACAGATCAACAGCGACTACATCAACCTGCTGCGCAACCTGAGCAGTTGATAGCCTGTGGATAGACGGTGCTACAATCGGTACAACTTTTGCGATGCTCACCTGTATACTGAACATACCCTGGAACCTCCAGGCAACACACGTTCAATCCCCGGAAAAGTTAAACGCAATAAACTGATTTAGAATGATTTTATAGACTTACTCACAGAGATAAAACGACCCTATTACAGCTATTATTCTTTTATATTATGCAATTATCTATTACCCGCGAAGACCTGCTCACGCCCCTGCGCCAAGTCATTGGCGCCGTGGAACGCCAGCAAACCATCCCTGCGCTGGGTCACCTGCTGCTGGTCGCTGAGGACGGTGAGCTGTCTTTTACGGCCACTGACCTCGAGATTGAGCTGGTTGCCCAAAT
Organism: Gammaproteobacteria bacterium; assembly: GCA_965220895.1. Taxonomy (GTDB): domain Bacteria; phylum Pseudomonadota; class Gammaproteobacteria; order UBA4575; family UBA4575; genus WTFY01. Next base: position 1,082,342 of record OZ244850.1, on the reverse strand, counting down.
CAAGGCTTCGTTCAAGCAGGAAGGCAGCACGACCGTCCCCGCCAGGAAACTGCTGGACATCTGTCAGGCCCTGCCGAGTGAATCCAAGGTGGAAATCAGCGCAGCGGACGGCAAGGTCAAGGTGCACTCCGGGCGCAGCCGTTTCACGCTGGCCAGCGTGCCTGTTGAGGACTTTCCCCGGATCCACGAAGTGGAGCTCGATGAACGGGTCACCTTGACCCAGGGGGAGCTTCGCGGCCTGATCGACCGGGCCTCCTTTGCCATGGCCCAGCAGGACGTGCGGTACTATCTGAACGGGCTGCTGCTTGAGATTGACCCGCAGCAGACCCGCACGGTCGCCACCGACGGGCATCGCCTGGCCCTGTCGCAGATCGCGCACAGCTCTGACGTCGAGGCGGACCGGCGTATCATCATGCCGCGCAAGGGCGTGCAGGAGCTGCAGCGCCTGCTGGATGACGACGAGGCGCAGATCACCGTGTCGCTCGGCAAAAACCATGTTCAGATCAATATCGATGGAGTGCAAATGACCTCCAAGCTGATCGAGGGACGGTTCCCCGAATACCAGCGCGTCCTGCCGGAGCAGGAAGGAGACCTGGCACGGATGGACAAGGCCACGCTCAGGCAGGCCCTGGGCCGGGTGGCGATCCTGTGCAACGAGAAATACAAGGGCGTGCGCCTGATTCTGGACAGCGACAATCTGGTCATCCAGGCCCACAATCCGGAGCATGAACAGGCCGAGGACGAGATTGAAATCCAGTACAGCGGTGAAAAGCATGAGGTCGGGTTCAACGTGCAGTACCTGCTGGACGTGCTCAACGTGATGGAAACCGAAGCGGTGGATTTCTACATCCGGGATGGCAACAGCAGCGTGCTGATCCTGCCCGCGGGCAGCGAGGACAGCCGCTACGTCGTCATGCCGATGCGGCTGTAGCTGCGCGCCGGTTCCTGCCGTTGCAGCTGTGTAGCCTGTCTGCGCGCAACTTCAGGCTGATCGAGCGACTGGAGATCGAGCCTGATCCGCAGGTGACCCTGTTCTGGGGTCACAACGGTGCCGGCAAGACCAGCATTCTGGAGACCGTGGACTTCCTGAGCCGCGGACGCAGCTTCCGGAGCCGCCGCCTCGATGCCCTGCTGCGAAAGGGTGCCCGGACACTGACCGTGAGCGGGACCGTGCGTGAGGCAGGGGTTCCGACCCACCTGGGGATCGAGAAGAGTGCACGCGGTCGCATTCTGCGCTGCAACCACCGCAAGGCCGAAACCCTGTCCGCGCATGCCGCGCGACTTCCGGTGGTGGCCCTGCATCCGGACAGCCACCGGCTGGTCCAGGGGGGCGCCCGGTACCGCAGGAATTACCTGGACTGGTCTGCGTTTCACGTGAAACCCGATTTTCTGCCCGCCTGGCGCGAATACAGCCGCTGCTTGCGCCAGCGCAACCAGATCCTGCGCCAACGGGGCAGTGCCCGGGAAATCCAGGCATGGACGCAGAAGACCGCGGCTGCGGGGGAGCGCGTAAGTCTTGCAAGATTGAGCGTTATCGAGGAAATAAAACCGATTTTTACGACATTTAGCTGCAAGTTGTTGCCGGAAGCAGAATCCACCCTGCGCTACTACCGGGGCTGGCCGGCCGAGGCGCAAAGCCTGGAGGCCGCGCTGGTCCGCGCTCGCGCCCGCGAGCAGCGCACCCAGGCCACCCACTGGGGCCCGCACCGTGCGGAGCTGGCCCTTTCGCTGAATCACCAGCCCGCCGCCCAGGTGGCCTCGAGGGGACAGCAGAAACTGCTGGCCATGAGCCTGCTGCTCGCGCAGGTGGCCCACCTGCAGGCGCATACACGGCGAGACTGCGCGGTGCTGCTGGATGACATCGGTGCGGAACTCGACCGCGACCATGCCCGGGCGCTGGTCCGGGAGGTAGCCGCGCTGGGGTGCCAGGCCTTCATGACGGCACTGGCCCCGGAGGACGTGGACCTGCAGGCCTGGCCGCAGGCGCGCATGTTTCACGTGAAACAGGGAACATGCGAGCCCTCGGGCTGAAGCACTGCTATAATTGGGAATCACCCACTACAGGCCCCTTTCCATGGCATACGACTCCACCAATATCAAGGTTCTCAAGGGCCTCGAGGCCGTTCGCAAGCGCCCGGGCATGTACATCGGCGATACCGACGATGGCACGGGGCTGCACCACATGGTGTTCGAGGTGGTGGACAACTCCATCGACGAGGCCCTGGCCGGGCATTGCACCGAAATTCAGGTCAGCATCCACTCCGACGGCTCGGTCACGGTGTCGGATAACGGCCGCGGCATCCCGGTGGACGTGCACGAGGAGGAGAACCGCTCCGCGGCGGAAGTGATCATGACCGTGCTGCATGCCGGCGGGAAGTTCGACGACGACTCCTACAAGGTATCCGGCGGCCTGCACGGTGTCGGGGTCTCCGTGGTCAATGCCCTGTCCTCGCAGCTGGTGCTGCGGATCAACCGGGGCGGATACGGGTACCAGCAGGAATATGCCTGCGGCGAACCCCGCCACCCCCTGCAAAAGCTCGCCAAGACCAGCAAGACCGGCACCATCCTGCAGTTCACGCCCAACCCGGAGATTTTCAGCGACACCCAGTTTCACTACGACGTGCTCGCCAAACGCCTGCGTGAGCTGTCCTTTCTCAATTCCGGCGTGCGTATCATGCTCCAGGACGAGTGTTCAGGAAAAAGCGATATTTTTCAATATGATGGCGGAATCCGGGCATTTGTGCAGCATCTCAATGCGAAGAAAAACCCGCTGCATGAGGCGGTCATCTACATCGATACCTGCCAGGGCGAGACCGCGGTGGAGGCCGCCCTGCAGTGGAATGACTCCTACCAGGAGAATATCTTCTGCTTCACGAACAACATCCCGCAGCGCGACGGCGGCACGCACCTGGCCGGCCTGCGCAGCGCCCTGACGCGCACCCTGAACCAGTTCATCGAGGAACAGGGCCTGGCCAAGAAATACAAGATCACCACCACCGGGGACGATGTGCGCGAGGGCCTGACCGCCGTGCTCTCGGTCAAGCTGCCCGATCCCAAGTTTTCCTCCCAGACCAAGGACAAGCTGGTCTCCTCCGAGGTCCAGGGCGCGGTGCTGTCGGCCCTGAGCGAGCATCTGCGGGACTTCCTGATGGAGAATCCGGTCGAAGCCAAGGCCATCGTGGGCAAGATCGTAGAGGCCGTGCGCGCCCGCGAGGCGGCCCGCAAGGCCCGTGAAATGACCCGGCGCAAGAGTGCGCTGGAGGTGGCCGGCCTGCCGGGCAAGTTGGCCGATTGCCAGGAAAAGGACCCGGCCCTGTGTGAGCTGTTCCTGGTCGAGGGGGATTCCGCCGGCGGTTCGGCCAAGCAGGGGCGCGACCGCCACATCCAGGCGGTGCTGCCGCTGAAGGGCAAGATCCTGAACGTGGAACGGGCCCGTTTCGACAAGATGCTGTCCTCGGCGGAAGTGGGCACGCTGATCACGGCCCTGGGGTGCGGCATCGGCTCCGAGGAATTCGATGCGGACAAGCTGCGGTATCACCGCATTATCATCATGACGGATGCCGACGTGGACGGCTCACACATCCGCACGCTGCTGCTGACCTTCTTTTACCGCAAAATGACGACGCTGATCGAGCGCGGCCACATCTACATCGGCCAGCCGCCGCTGTACAAGGTCAAGAAGGGCAAGCAGGAGCAGTACATCAAGGACGACGCCGAACTCAATGCCCACCTGCTGCAACTGGCCCTGGACGGGGCCGCCCTGCACGTGAGTGCCACCGCCCCCGCCATCTCCAGCGCGGCGCTGGAGGCTCTGAGCAAGGACTATTTCGTGGCCATGTCCACGGTGAAACGGCTGCAGCGCACCCATGGACAGGAAGTGCTGATGCAAATGCTGCGCACAAGCGCCCCGCAAATCGAGCCCAGCGGGAACGAGACCGTCCCGCCGTCCCTTTCGGGATGGTTTGAAGCGCTTGCCGAACAGCTCAACCGGCGCCAGAGTGCCGGCACCCAGTTTGAGGCCCGGGTGGGCCCGCAGCAAGGCTGGCCCCTGACGATGGTCAAGTGGGTGCACGGCCAGGCCTGGGACGATGTCTTCGGGGAGGATTTTTTCCAGTCCGCAGACTTTCGCCTCATCGCCCGGTTTGCAGGCCAGCTGGAAGGGCTGCTGGAGAAGGGCGCGTTCGTGCAGCGTGGAGAACGCACGCACAGAAGCCAGGACTTTGTCGAAATCATGGACTGGCTGATCGCTCAGGCCCAGCGCGGCTTGACCATCCAGCGCTACAAGGGCCTGGGGGAGATGAATCCCGAGCAGCTGTGGGAAACGACCATGGACCCGGATTCGCGCCGACTGACCCAGGTCAGCATTGAAGATGCCGTTGCGGCCGACGAAGTGTTCACGACCCTGATGGGCGACGAGGTCGGGCCCCGGCGGGAATTCATCGAGCAGAACGCCCTGACGGCCGCCAACATCGACGTGTGAGCGCCGGGGTCCGGGGATGGCCGACATCGTTCAGTAAAATTCATCAGAAATCAAGGCCGTGTAGACATGCAGCACGGGGGGGTTGAAAAATGAGGATTGCCTCCTGGAACGTCAATTCACTGCGGGTACGTCTGGCGCAGGTGCTGGACTGGTTGGAGGATAACCCGGTCGATGTGCTGGCCCTGCAGGAGACCAAGCTGGTGGATGAGGAGTTTCCGGTGCAGGAAATCCGCGAGGCTGGCTACCATGCGCAGTACTCCGGCCAGAAAACCTACAACGGGGTGGCGATCCTGAGCCGCGAGCCCGCCAGCGAGGTCCAGGCCGGGATCGACGGGCTGGAGGACCCCCAGCGCCGGATTCTGGCCGCCACGGTCGGGGACGTACGGGTCCTGAACCTGTATGTGGTCAACGGTTCGGAGGTGGGCTCCGAGAAATACGCCTACAAGCTGGACTGGCTCGAGAAGGTGACCGCATTCCTGCGCGCCGACTTGCAGCAACACCCCCGCTACGTGGTGCTCGGCGACTTTAACATCGCCCCGGAAGACCAGGACGTGCATGACCCGAAAGCCTGGGCGGGCTCCATCCTGTGCAGCGACCGGGAACGCCAGGCCCTGCAGGCGATACTTGGGCTCGGCTTCGCCGACACCTTCCGCCTGTTCGAGCAAGAGCAGGACAGTTTCAGCTGGTGGGACTACCGTGCAGCGGGCTTTCGCCGCAATCTTGGCCTGCGCATCGACCTGATCCTGGCCAGCGCCGAGCTGGAAGCCGTGTGCAGTTTCAGCACCATCGACAAGGAGCCCCGCAGCAACGAGCGGCCGTCCGACCATGCTCCGGTGATTGCCGAGTTTGACATCTAAAATGACAAAAAATGCTGCTATTATTCACTAAAGTCCTTTAAATTTCTTCATCTGGCAGTTTACAGGAGTCCGTGTGAGCGCTGGATTCTGACCGATGCCCGCCCGCCCGCATCCCGGGTTTGCTAAACCGGGCCTGTTTTGCTAAAAGTCTGCTGACAGGGGGGCCTTGCCCAGAGCGACCCAGACCTAGGCTCTAAGAATAATGACGGGACCCACACGGGGAGGGAACGACCGATGCGCAATATCATGGTGATCAATTCCAAGGGGGGCTCTGGGAAATCCACCATTGCGACCAATTTGGCGGCCTACTTCGCCCTACAGAACCAGTCCGTCGTGCTGATGGACCACGACCCCCAGGGCTCCAGCACGCAGTGGCTCAAGGCCCGCCCACCCGCGCGCCCACCGATCCGGGGCATCGCCACCTATGAAAAGGTGGCCCGGCGGGCCGGGCGCAACACGGATTACGTGATCATGGATGTTCCTGCAGGCCTGCACGGCAGCGCCCTGAGCAAAATGGTGGGCCGGGCGCAAACCATCCTGATCCCGGTGCTGCCCTCTCCGATCGACATGCGTGCAGCGACCGATTTTATTGCCGAGATTCGAAACTGTGCCCCGGTGGCGTGCAAGCGTGCCAAGCTGGCCCTGCTCGCGAACCGCTCCAGGGACTACACCAACATCTACTGGGAACTGGATGACTTCCTGAGCCGCCAACGCATCCCGTTCCTGACCATGCTGCGCGACAGCCAGCACTACATCCGGGCAGCGGAACGCGGGCTGGGAATCTTCGAGATGGCGCCTGCAGCCACTGCGCTGGACCGCGAACAGTGGCAACCCATCATCAAATGGGTGAAGAGCAAGCGCAGCCAGCCATAGCCTCTTTCCACCCGCATCCCGGTCCAGGCATGCAGGATACCCCGCCGGCCCGCGAACTCAAGGCCGATCGTGTGGTGGTCGAAAAGGCGAAACGCACGTTGTGCCTGTACCGTGGTCATGAGGTTTTGCGACGCTACCCGGTGGCCCTTGGCCAGCGACCCCAGGGGCCGAAGCGTTGCGCCGGTGATCAGCGCACACCGGAAGGCCGCTATACGCTGGACTGGCGCAATGCCGACAGCAAGTACTTCCGTTCCATCCACATCTCCTATCCGAACCACCGGGACCGCCAGCATGCCCGCAGCCTCGGCCAGGACCCGGGCGGTGAAATCATGATCCACGGCACCCCCGGGGATCCGGCAGAGCGGGCTCGCCTGCTCGGCAACGGGGCCGACTGGACGGCGGGCTGCATCGCGGTACGGGATGAGCACATGCAAGAGATCTGGGATGCGGTGGAAGACGGAACACCGATCGAGATCCTGCCCTGACCGGGCAGGCCAGGACGAGCAACCGGCCTAGGTCTGTACGCGCACCGATGCCGGGGTGCCCAGCGGGCGGTCCCTGCGGCTCAGCAGGTAGATGGCGAGCAGGACGGCCGGAATGCCAAGCCCGCCGGCATACAGGAAGAATTGGATGTAACCGAAATCATCCACGACCTTTCCGGAGAAGCCGCCGATGAACTTTGCCGGCAGCAGCATCAGGGAACTGAACAGGGCGTACTGGGTGGCCGTGTAGGCGCGGTTGGTGAGACTGGACAGGTAGGCGATAAAGGTGGAGCCCGCAATGCCGCCGCTCAGGTTGTCTGCGGTGATGACCACTGCCAGCAGCAGGATTTCAGGCCCCTGGGTGGCCAGCCATGCAAACACCAGGTTGGTGACCACGACCAGCACCGCGGCGACGATCAGCATGCGGAAAATGCCATAGCGCATCACCAGCACCCCGCCCAGCAGCGCACCCACGATCGTGACAATGACCCCGAAGGTCTTCGATACCCAGCCGATCTGCTCGTCCGAGAAGCCCATGTCGACATACAGCGGGCCCGTCATGACCCCCATGGTGATGTCGCTGATGCGAAACAGCCCGATGAACAGCAAGATGACCAGCGCCATGAGCCCGTTGCGGCGGAAGAATTCCACGAAGGGCTGGACCACGGCCTCGACGAACCAGCGGCCCAGGCGAAGCAGGGTGCCCGCCTGCGTATCCTGAGGCGCGGGTCGTGGCGGATGCTCGGGCTCGGCCACGATGAGCGTGGTGATCATGCCCACCAGCATGCAGCAGCCCATGACGAAATAGGCGGTGTTCCAGGAATAGTTGCCCGCGATGACCAAGGCGCCGCCCCCGGCGAGGATCATTCCCAGCCGATAGCCCATCTGGTAAGTTGCCGCCATGGCTCCCTGCAGGTCATCGGCCACCGCCTCGATGCGCCAGGCATCGATACTGATGTCCTGGGTGGCCGACGAGAAGGCGACCAGCAGGGCGGCCAGCACCAGCATGGTCAACTGCGCCCCCGGGTGGTTGCCGGCCATCAGCCACAGTCCGACCAGGACGCCGACCTGGGCGAGCAGCATCCAGCTGCGGCGCTGCCCCAGCCAGCCGGTCAGAAGCGGCAGGCGCAGGCGGTCGACCAGGGGAGCCCAGGCGAACTTGAAGCCATACAGGATCGCGACCCAGGAGATGTAGCCGATGGTGGTGCGGTCGATGCCTTCCCGGCGCAGCCACACGGACAGGGTGCCAAACACCAGCAGCAGGGGCAGCCCTGCGGAGAATCCCAGAAACAGCATGGCCAGGACCCGGGGCCGGGTGTAGACGGCAAAGGCCTGACGCCACTGGCGGGCATTTTCGTGTACTGAACTCAAATCGATAGGTCGTACTCTATGGTGAGCGGGGCATGATCGGAGAATCTTTCCCGGGTGTATATTTCCGCCTGCCGGATCTTGCCTTTCAGCTCGGGGCTTGCCACATGGTAATCGATGCGCCAACCGACATTCTTGGCCCAGGCCTGACCGCGGTTCGACCACCAGGTGTACTGGTCTTCCAGCTGGTTGACCTCGCGAAACGCGTCCAGGTACCCGACATCATAGAACAGCGTATCCAGCCATGCACGCTCTTCCGGCAGGAAGCCGGAGTTTTTCTGGTTGCCCCGCCAGTTTTTCAAATCGATCTTCTTGTGGGCGATGTTCCAGTCGCCACAGATGATGTAGGCGCGGCGCCGGCGCCTGAGTTTTTTCAGGTGCCGCATGAAGCTGTCCATGAAACGGAACTTGGCCTGCTGGCGCTCGTCACTGGACGAGCCGGAGGGTGCGTACAGGGACACGACCGAGAGGGTGTCGAACTGGTATTCCAGGTAGCGGCCTTCCTCGTCGAATTCGCGGTCCCCGTAGCTTCGGATGATCCGCCGAGGGGCGTGCCGGCTGTAGAGGGCCACCCCGCTGTAACCTTTTTTCAGCGCGTCCACGTACTCGCAGTGGTAGCCGGCAGGGAAAAACGCGGCATCGTTTTCGAGTTGGTGGATCTGGGCCTTGGTTTCCTGCACACAGACCAGGTCGGCCTGCTGGGCCGCCAGCCAGTCAAAAAATCCCTTGCGGGCGGCTGCCCGGATGCCGTTGGCATTGAGGGTGATAATGCGCATGGTGTGCAAGAATAATCGCTGCGATGGCGGAATGCACGGACTCATCCGACGACGGCAGGCGCTTGGGCTGGCGGCAAAACTGTGCCAAACCGTGTGGCAGGCCCAGGCCTCGGAGGTATCGCTTCAGGGCCACAAGGGTTCTTACGATCCGCCGGGCCGACAGGTACAATCTACGCATTCGACATCGAGAGTTGAGCATTGACCGCATGGAGGAAGATCGGTGACCCGAACGGACATCAAGAACAGCCAGGCATTCATCCAGTTTGCGGTGGAGAAAGACGTCATCCAGTTCGGCGAGTTCACGCTCAAATCCAAACGGGTGGCGCCCTATTTCTTCAATACCAGCCTGTTCCATGACGGCCAGTCCCTGGAGCGCCTCAGCCGCTTTTATGCCGAGGCGATCGTGCAGGCGAACCTCGGTGTCGACATGTTGTTCGGGCCCGCCTACAAGGGCATCCCCCTGGTGGCGGCGGTCGCCATGACCCTGGCCCGGGAACACGGCATCAACCTGCCCTATGTCTTCAACCGCAAGGAAGCCAAGCTGCATGGCGACCAGGGCAGTGTCGTCGGTGCGCCCCTGCAGGGCCGGGTGCTGATCGTGGATGACGTGCTCACGGCCGGGACCGCGGTGGATGAGGCGGTATCGATCATCCGGGGCAGCGGGGCGAAGCCGCACGGCGTGGTGATTGCGTTTGACCGCAGGGAATGGGGTGCCATACAGGGTCAGCTGGCCACCGACGAGGTCCGGCTGCGACACGGCATCGAGGTGCTCTCCGTGGCAACCATCGAGGATCTCATCGAGCATGCGGATACCGGGGCCTGCGACCCGGAGCAGCTGAGACGTATCCGCTCGTACCTGCAAACGTTCGGCAAGCCCGAGGCCTGAAGCACGCGCGCGAAAATCAGCTGTACAGCAGGGTGCCGATGCCTTCGCTCGTGAACAGCTCCAGCAGCACGGCATGCTGGATGCGCCCGTCGATGATATGCACGGTTTTCACGCCCGAGGCCAGCGCATCCCAGGCACACATCGTTTTCGGTCGCATGCCGTCGCGGATGACGCCGTCCTTGATCAGCGACTCGATTTCGCGGGAAGCCAGCCGGGTCACCAGCTGACCGTCCTTTTGCACGCCTGCCGTGTTGGTGAGCAGGATCAGCTTTTCGGCGTGCAGGGCCGAGGCCACCTTGCCGGCCACGGAATCGGCGTTGATGTTCAGGGCGACACCCTGCGAGTCGCTGGCCGTCGGTGCGATCACCGGGATGAAGTCATCTCCCTTGAGATGGTTCAGCAGGGTGGGGTCAATGCTCACCACCTCGCCCGTATGGCCGAGGTCAATGACTTCTGTGGACTCGGAGGCTTTGCGCTTCAGGGTCAGTTTCCTGGCCCGGATCAGGCGGCCGTCCTTGCCCGTGATCCCCATGGCCCGTCCGCCATGCTGGTTGATCAGCTCCACGATCTCCTTGTTGACCAGCCCGCCGAGGACCATTTCGACGATGTCCATGGTCTCGCTGTCGGTGACGCGCTGGCCCTCCACGAACTTGCTCGCCTTGCCGGTTTTCTCCAGCAGTTGCGAGATCTGGGGGCCGCCGCCGTGCACGATGACCGGATTGATGCCGACGTGCTTGAGCAGCACGACATCGCGCGCGAGGCTGCTTTTCAGAACTTCATCGACCATCGCGTTGCCACCGTACTTGATGACCACGGTCTGGCCGGCGAACTTCTGGATGTAGGGCAGTGCCTCGATCAGCACCTTGGCCGTGGTGGTGGCGTCTTCAGGTTTCATGGACGGATGCAGGCATTTTTCAAAAGGGGGCTATTCTATCCGGGATCGCGCCGCCTAAAAAGGTAATTCTAGCCCAGGGTCCACATCCAGCAACTGGGTACGGAAAGCCCCCTGGATGTCCTGCAGCGCCGCCTCGTCTTGGGCTTCAAAGCGGATCACCAGGGCCGGCGTCGTATTCGAGGCACGCACCAGGCCCCAGCCGGCGGCGAACTCGGCACGCACTCCGTCGATGGTCAGGATCTGCGCCCCGGGCAGGCGTACCGCCTGGGTGAACGCCTCCATGAAGGCATGCTGGTCACCGTCCCGGCCCAGGCGAACAACGATTTCCGGAGTACAGACATCATCGGGCAGGGCATCAAACAGCTGGCTGGCGGGCAGGGATTGCCGGGACAGGATTCCCAGCAGCCTTGCCGCGCTGTACAGGGCATCGTCAAAGCCGTACCAGCGGTCCTTGAAAAAGACATGTCCGCTCATTTCGCCGCCGAGCACGGCGCCGGTCTCTGCCATCTTGTCCTTGATCAACGAGTGCCCGGTTTTCCACATGACGGCCTCGCCGCCGGCCTGCTCGATGACCGTGCGCAGGTTTTTCGAACACTTCACGTCAAACACGACACGCCCTCCCGGCTGTTTTGACAACACGTCCCGGGAATAGAGCATCATCTGGCGGTCCGGCCACAGCACGCGGCCACGCTCATCGACCACTCCCAGGCGGTCGCCGTCGCCGTCGAACGCGAGCCCCAGGTCCAGTCGCTCCCGCGTGACGCAGTCGATCAGGTCGTGCAGATTCTCCGGGACGCTGGGATCAGGATGGTGGTTGGGAAACTCGCCATCGACCTCGCAATACAGGCCCGTGACCTCGCAGCCCAGCCGCGAAAACAGGGCCTGGGCTGTGGGCCCGGCCACCCCGTTGCCGCAGTCAATCGCGATGCGAAGCGGGCGCTCCAGGCGAACGTCCGCGCATACCTCGTCGAGATAGCGCTCCAGGACCGCGTCCTGGCTGCGCTGCCCCCGGGGTGCGGGCAATGCGCCTTCAAGGATCTGACGGTGGACGGCCTGCAGGGCCTCGCCGAACAGCGTCCTGCCGCCCATCAGGATCTTGAGGCCGTTGTATTCGGGCGGGTTGTGGCTGCCGGTGACCATCACGCCGGCGCCGGTCCCAAGAAGATGCGTGGCGTAGTACAAAAGGGGAGTCGGCGCCTCGCCGATGTCGGTGACGGAGCGCCCGCCGTCCTGCAGGCCGCCGCCCAGGGCCTCGGCCAGCACGCGGCTGGATCTTCGCCCGTCTCTTGCGATCACCACCGGCATCTTGTGCGGATACAGAACCCCCAGTGCCTGTCCGATCTGCTGCACGCAGTCCGGCGTCAGGTCCGTTTCCACGACGCCGCGGATGTCGTAGGCCCGGAAGATGAGTGGATTGACGTGCATGGCGCGCGCCACGGGGCGGCTCAGGCGATCCCGGAATGGCCGAAGCCGCCGGCGCCCCGGTCCGTGGCACCGAATTGCTCCACGATCTCGAACTCGGTCTGCACCACCGGCACGACCACCAGTTGTGCGATGCGGTCACCGACATTGACTTTGAACGGGCTCGTGCCGCGGTTCCACAGCGATACCATCAGGGGGCCCTGGTAGTCGGAATCGATCAGGCCGACGAGGTTGCCCAGCACAATGCCGTGCTTGTGGCCCAGGCCGGAGCGCGGCAGGATGGTGGCGGCGAGTCCCGGGTCGCGGATATAAATGGAGATTCCGGTCGGGATCAGCACCGACTCCCCGGGCGCGATGCTCAGGGATTCCTGCAGACAGGCGCGCAGGTCCATGCCCGCAGAGCCGGGCGTGGCATAGCTCGGCAGGGGAATTTCCCGGCCGATGCGCTCATCAAGAATTCTGATTTCGGTCTTTGACTTTTTTGAGGACTGTGACATTGCCCGGCTTGTGTGTGCTGGCATAACGTTCTGCGATCAGGCGGATCAGCCCGCGCGCGATCTTGGGCTTGCGGTCTTGTTCGAGCGAATGATGCCCGCCCGGCCAGTACACCTCAAGTGCATTCTCCTCGCTGTCAAACCCGCACTGCGGGTCGGCCACGTTGTTGCAGGCGATCATGTCCAGTTGTTTGCGCTCGAGTTTTTGCAGCGCATGTTTCTCGGGTTCGCGGGTTTCCGCAGCAAAGCCGACCACGAACGGGCGTCGAGGCAGCCGCGCCACCTCCGATACGATATCCGGGTTGCGCGTCAGCTCAAGCGACAGGTCGGCATGCAGTTTCTTGATCTTGTCCGGCTGCCTGTCCACGGGCCGGTAATCGGCCACTGCCGCACAGCTGATGAAAATCTGCTGATGGTCCACATGCCGGCGCACGGCCTGCAGCATTTCCTCGGCCGTGTTCACCGGCACACAGTGGATTCCCTCGCCTGCGCACAGGTCCACCGGCCCGGATACCAGCTCGACGCTGGCCCCGGCATCGCGGGCGGCCTCGGCCAGCGCGTAGCCCATGCGCCCGGAACTGCGGTTGCTGATGTAGCGCACCGGGTCGATCGGCTCCCGTGTGGGGCCGGCCGTGATCAGCACATGGAGCCCGTCGAGTTCGCCGGTGTGGAACAGGTGGTCGAGCGACAGCAACAGCTGGTGCGCCTCGAACATGCGTCCTTCGCCGACGTCCCCGCAGGCCTGCTTGCCCGAGGCCGGGCCAAACAGCAGGATGCCGCGTTTTTTCAGGGCCTCGCAGTTGCGGCGGGTGGCCGGGTGGGACCACATGGCCTGGTTCATGGCCGGGGCCAGGGCAATCGGTGCACGGGTGACCAGGCACAGCGTGCCCAGCAGGTCGTCGGCACTGCCGTGGGTGAGCTTGGCGATCGTGTTGGCGCTGGCCGGGGCAACCAGCACCGCGTCGGCCCAGCGGGCCAGGGTGATGTGGTCCATGCCGTGCTCGGCCTGCGGCGCATTGAACTCGTCGCTGGCCACCGGTGCGCCCGACAGGGCCTGGAAGGTGAGCGGGGTGACGAAGGCCTTGGCCTTTTCGGTCATGACGACCCGCACCTGCGCGCCCGTCTGCACCAGTTCACGCACCAGTTCGGCACTTTTATAGGCCGCGATCCCTCCGGTCACGCCCAGCAGAATGTTCTTGTTGGCTAGGGACATGGTCCGAGTCTACCAGATCAGGCCCAGGAGTGGATGGTCGGCCCCGGCGTGTAATCCCCGGAACCCACGTCGCGCGCGGCTTTCGCGGTCACACCAGGGGTGCCCGCTCGCCCAGGAGGTAGCGCAGGACGTCCACGTAGTCGAAACCCAGCGAGACCACGATGGTCAGCATCAGGGCCGCCACCGTCCAGCGTACCGGCCAGTGGGCCGCAAAGTGCTTGCGCCGCCGGTAGAGATAGATGGCCAGCGGGGTCCAGATCACGATGTGCGGCAGGGCGACGAGGCGAACATAGCCTACCTGTGCATGCCAGAGCGGCATCAGCACGATCACGGCCGCGCAGGCCGCAGCCACCACGATGCGGTCACGCCACTCACCTGGAAACAGGAGCAGCACGATCGGGGTGATGACGGACAGGCCGAACATCCACCCGGACCAGACGACAATCACGGGGGACAGCATCAGCACATCACGTATCAAATCCATACGGTACTCCTGGCACCTGTCGCTCGCCGTGGTATTTTGTGCGGGTTCGATAGTATCATTCAAGGGGTCCGAGGGCCTGCGAACCAGCGTGCAGGTCGGGGCTTGGGAACATTCGGCGCAGACTTGGGCGGGGATACCCGCAGGTCGCAGTCTTGGCGCCTGTACCGGGGATGAAGAATAAATGAACGCAATCACCGTTCCACGCGCATACGCCAAGGGCTACCAGGAGGCTCGCGAACACGACGCGGTCACCGCCGACAACTATCTTCGTCACACCATGATCGGCGACCCCCTGCTGGATCCCGTGATGGCCGAGCTCGCCGACCTGCCGCCTGCAGACCTGCACCGCTGGGTGGGTGTAGGCATCGAAAACGACGAGGAGGAAATGCGCAAGGCGCCCCAGGCACTGCGCGAGTTTTTCGACCAGGTCAGCACCCCCCCCCCGTGGTGTGACTTCAAGGATTTTGAGCCGGCCGCGCGAATCTTCTACACGGAAGTGAACAACATGCTGGTGGCCTTTGTCTGCGGGACGCTGATCGAGGGCTTCACCACGCTGATCGCCAAGTCCTTCAACATCACCGGGCGGGTGACGCGAGGCCCCGGTGACCGGCGCCTGCGCCAGAACAACCGCCACCTGATGGAAATCTTTTTCCCCGGCGGGCTGGAGCGTCACGGGGAAGGCTGGAAAACCACCATGAGGGTGCGTTTTGTCCATACTCAGGTAAGGCGGCTGATGGCGCACTGCGAGGACTGGCATGAGGAGTCCTGGGGAGTGCCGGTGAGTGCCGCCCACCTGGGGCTGGCAAGCGTCGTGTTTTCGCTGCGCCTGCTGGAGCACTCCACCCTGATCGGCGCCCAGTACACCCCCGAGCAGGAAGAGAGCGTGATGCGCCTGTGGCGCTACACGGGCCACCTGATGGGGGTGCCGGAATCGATCCTCTTCGCCAGCCGGGAGGAAGCAGCGACCCTGCTCGCCACCGGCCTGAAGTGCGAGCCCCCGCCGGGGCTGGATTCCGTGATCATGGCGAACTCGCTGATCAATGCCATCCCGGTAGTGGCGAACATTGAGTCCCCCCGCGAAGCCCGGGCGGTCAAGAGTCTGGCTTACGGGATCTCCCGCTCCCTGCTCGGGCACGAGATGGCCGACTTGCTGCGTTTTCCGAAAAAGGGAAAGGTGACCTCGCTGTACAAGTGGAGGTTTTTGCAGGCCATCGACCGCATGCGCCGCGACAAGAAAGCGATCAAGGCGGAAAACTTTGCCCAGGTCCTCGACGTTTCACAGTACGATGAGGTGGGCATCAGCTACAAGCTGCCGGACCACGTCTACTCCTCCAAATCCGGTGACTGGTAGGCCCGGTGGGTAGGCTGGACCGGTACACGTCCACCCTGCTGCACCATCGCTGGTGGGTGGTGGGCTTGGCCACCCTGGCCATGCTGGCCATGACGGCCGGGGCGCCCCGTCTCACGGTCTCCAACGATTACCGCATCCTGTTCAGCGATGACAACCCCCAGCTCATGGCCTTCGATGCGCTGGAGGCCACCTACACGGAGTCCTACAACCTGCTGATTGCCGTGGCCGTGCAGGAGGGCTCGGTGTTTACGCAAGCAGCCCTGGACGCGGTCGAGACCCTGACCGAGGCGGTCTGGCAACTGCCGTACTCGAGCCGGGTCACGTCCTTGACCAACTACAGCCACAGTGAGGCAGAAGGCGACGACCTGGTCGTCGCCCCGCTCGTGGAGGATGCGTTGTCCATGGAGGCCGCGGCCTTCGAGCGCGTCGAGGCCATCGCACTCGGCGATGCCGATATCGCCGGGCGCCTGGTGTCCCGGGATGGAAGGGTGGCCGCGGTGGTGGTCGATTTTGTGCTGGCGGACAATCCGGACCAGCAGGTCATCGAAATCACGGACGCCTTGCAGGGGATCCTCGGGCAGGCGCGCACCAGCCACCCCGGTCTCGGCTACTACACCACCGGTTTCGTGGTGCAGAACCGGGCGTTCTCCCAGGCCACCCAGGACGACCTCGAGACCCTGCTGCCGATCGTGTTCGTGGTCATCGTGGGCTTCGCGGTGGTCCTGCTTCGCTCGGTGGCGGGCACGCTGGCGGTCGTCGCGATCGTCATGTTCGCCGTCAACAGCACCATGGGTACGGCCGGCTGGAGTGGGGTGCTGATCAGCCCGACCAATTCGGGCATCCCGGTGATCGTGATGGTGATCGCGATCGCGGACTCGATCCACATCATCACCAGCGTGCTGCAGGGCCTGCAGCGCGGCCTGGACAAGCAGGCGGCCATCCTCGAGTCGATGCGCATCAATGCCTACCCGGTGTTCCTGACCTCGCTGACCACGGCCATCGGCTTTCTGACCCTGAACACTTCCGATTCGCCCCCCTTCCACGTGCTCGGCAACTGGGTGGCCTTCGGCGTGCTGTGCGCCTTTGTCTACTCCATGACGTTCCTGCCGGCGCTGCTGGCCGTGCTGCCGTTGCGCGGTGCGCGTACACAGGTGCGCTCCGGCGCACTTCTCGAGGGCTTCGCCGACTTCGTGGTCACGCGCCACAAGGCGCTGTTCTGGGGCGTGGCGCTGGCGGCGGCGGTCCTGATCACGGGGGTGCCGCGGATCGAGCTCGGCGACAACCTGACGGAGTTTTTCGACCAGCGCTACGAGTTCCGGCGCGATGCCGATTTCATAACCGCGAACCTGACCGGGCTGGACAAGCTGGAGTATTCGCTGCAATCGGGGCGCGAGGGCGGCATCACCGACCCGGCTTACCTGCACAAGGTCGAGGCCTTTGCCGAGTGGTACCGGACACAGCCCGGGGTCACCCACGTGCAGGCCTTTTCGGACATCATGAAGCGCCTCAACAAGAACATGCATGGCGACGACCCGGCCTTTGCCCGCCTGCCCGAGGACGCGGCCCTGGCGGCCCAGTACCTGTTGCTCTACGAACTCTCGATCCCGTTCGGCAGCGACCTCAACGACCGCATCGATGTCGCCAAGTCCGCGACCCGCATGTCCGTGACCATCGAGAACGCGTCCTCCCGGGACCTGCGCGAACTGGATACACGGGCCCAGGCCTGGCTGGAGGCAGAATCGCCGGGACTGGCCGGTGAGGCTTCGGGCATCAGCATGATCTTCGCCCACATGTCGGACCGCAATGTCAGCAGCATGCTGGTCGGCATCATCGGCGCCATGGTTTTCATCTCCGTGCTGCTCATCGTCGTGTTCCGCAGCGTCCGCATCGGCCTGATCAGCCTGTTGCCGAATTTCATTCCGGCGCTGATGAGCTTCGGCCTGTGGGGCCACCTGGTGGGGCAGATCGGGCTGGTCTCCTCGGTCGTCATCGCCATCTCCTTCGGCATCGTGGTCGATGACACCATCCATTTCCTCAGCAAGTACCTGAAGGCCCGGCACGAGGGCCAGGCGGCTCCCGAGTCGGTCCGCTACGCCTTTCACACTACCGGCCAGGCGCTGTGGGTGACCACCGTGGTGCTGGCGGCCGGTTTCCTGGTGTTCACGGCCTCGGGATTCCAGCTGAGCTGGGTACTCGGGCTGATGGTCGCCATCACGGTCGGTTTCGCGCTGGCCACAGACTTCCTGCTGTTGCCAGCCCTGCTGATGTTCGCCGACCGCAAGGCCTCCTGAGGCCGCACCCAGTCCACCCGCGCCCAACACCGATCCGGTGAATCCACCCTGCGGCGGGCTCCCAAACGGGAACCCGCCAGGCGGCACTCTGGTCTGAAACAATAAATATATATAATAAATATATATCTATGGTAGACTGGGGCATGTCTGCCCATGGATCCACCGGTGAGTGCCCATGAAACAGGATACGGCCAAGGTTTTCATGTCCGGTCCCTCGCAGGCCGTGCGCCTGCCGAAGAAATTCCGCTTCCCCGAGGGCTGCAGCGAGGTGTCCGTGCGCCGGCTGGGGCACCACCTGGTCCTGAGTCCGCGCTTTGGTGACTGGGAGGCCTACTGGGCCGACTCAACCCGCCCCTACGGGAGTCTCGGTCCGGACGTACTGGAACTCCATGACCGTAACGCCCCGCCGGACCCCCCACCAGAGTCCGGCTGATGCCCTGCATGCTGGATGTCACGCACTGCGTGCACCTGCTGGTGCGCTCACCGCAGGTCGTCCCGCGCGCACCGATCCAGGATTGCCGTATCTCGAGCGTGGTGGCAGGCGAACTGTATGCCGGCGTGGCGCACTCGATGGATTCCCGGCGCGAGCGAAACCAAGCGGCCGTGCAGGACTTCCTGGGTGCCGTTTCGGTGCTGGCCCTCGATGAGCAGGTCGCAACAACCTATGCCGACCTTTGCGCAGGCACGGAATGCTCGGCGAGCGCCATCGGGGTCAATGAGCGGTGGGTGGTGGCCCATGCCCTGGCGCTGGGCCTGCCCTTGGTCACCTGCACCCCGGAGCGTTTTGCCAACATCGCGGGACTGGCCACGGATAACTGGATACAGGCACAGGGCGCCGGCTGAACGCCGCCCTCATCACGCGTCCGGTTTTTCAGGAGTTGTCTTCGCTGATGCGGGAACAGTGCCCGGCTAAAGATTCGATGAGCCGGTCGATGTGTTCGCGGGTGTGCGTGGCACAAAGCGTCACGCGCAGGCGCGCCTGGTGCTTGGGTACGGTGGGTTCGCGGATGGCCTGCACCAGGATGCCGTCCTCAAGCAGCGCCTGGCTGGCTTCAAGGGCCGCCTTGGATGCGCCCAGGATCACGGGCTGGATGGGGGTCTTGGAGGAGGTGACCGGCAGGCGGGCCTCGCGTGCACACTGGCGGAAATAGGCCACCTGTTCCAGCAGCAGCGCCCTTCGGCCGGGCTCTTCGCGGATCAGTGCCAGGGCGGTGCGCGCCGCCTCGGCCACCGAGGGCGGCAGCGCGGTGGTATAGATATAGCTTCTGGCCCGCTGTACGCACCACTCGATGATGTCGCCACGTGCGGCGATGAACGCACCGAATACACCGAAGGCCTTGCCGAGGGTGCCGACCAGGATGGTATCGTCGCGACGACAGTTTTCCGTGCAGCCCTTTCCCTCCTCACCCAGCACGCCGATGCCATGCGCATCGTCCACGACCAGCGGCACACTGAAGCTGTCGGACAGCTTTTGCAGCGCCTCGATGTCCGCGACGGTGCCGTCCATGCTGAATACCCCGTCGGTGGCGATCAGCCCGTCTTTCCCGACATTCGCGCGCAGCTGTCGATGCAGCGCATCGACGGCCAGGTGGTCATAGCGTTTCAGGTGTGCGCGGGCCAGCACCGCGGCATCGATCAGCGAGGCGTGGTTGAGCCGGTCCTCGAAGACCGTGGTGGTGCGCCCGGCCAGTGCGCCGACCAGGCCGAGGTTGGCCATGTAGCCGGTCGAGAACAGCAGGGTCCGCTCGCAGCCTAGGAATTCCGCCAGCTCCTCTTCCAGGGCGTGGTGACAGGCATGGTGCCCGGTGATGAGGTGCGAGGCGCCGCTGCCGACACCGAAGGTCTTGGCGGCCTCGATATAACGTTCGATGATGCGGGGCTCGCAGGCCAGCCCGAGGTAATCGTTGCTGCAAAACGAAAGCACCTTTTGGCCGTTGATCACCGGCTCGATCTGCTGCGCGGAACTCAGCAGATTGCGGCTGCGCCACTGGTGGTCTTCCTGCAGTTCGTCGAGTGCCGCCGTCAGGTTCTTCATGCCCGGGTGTGGGTCAGGCCGTTTCAGCAGCTTGCGGGACGGGCAGGCGGTCGGCCTCGATGCCGAGGCGGGCAAACAGCACTTGGTCCTTGTGCGGGGCCGGATTCTTGGCCGTCAGCAGGGTGTCACCGTAGAAGACCGAATTGGCCCCGGCAAAAAAGCACAGCGCCTGGGTCTGCTCGTTCATGGCCTCGCGCCCGGCGGACAGCCGCACGTAGGCCCGCGGCATCAGGATGCGCGCCACGGCGATGGTGCGCACGAACTCGAAGGGGTCGAGCGCATCGATACCGTACAGGGGGGTGCCCTTGATCTGCACCAGCATGTTGATGGGCACGGATTCGGGGTGCTCGGGCATGCAGGCCAGCTGCAGCAGCAGGCCGGTGCGGTCCTCGCGGGACTCGCCCATGCCGATGATGCCGCCGCAACAGACGTGGATGCCGGCCTCGCGAACGTGCTCCAGGGTATCGAGCCGATCCTGGTAGGTGCGGGTCGAGATGATATGGCCGTAGAACTCGGGCGAGGTGTCGAGGTTGTGGTTGTAGTAGTCGAGCCCGGCCGCAGCCAGGCGCTGTGTCTGGCTGCGGGTGAGCATGCCCAGCGTCATGCAGGTCTCAAGCCCCGTCTTGCGCACCGCATCGATCATGCCGATGACCTCGTCGAGGTGCTTGTCGGTGGGATTGCGCCATGCGGCCCCCATGCAAAAGCGCGAGGCGCCGCTCGCCTTGGCGGCAGCGGCATTCTGTTCGACTTCCTCCAGGGACAGCAGGCGTTCGGGCTCGATATCGGTGTCGTAATGACCGCTTTGCGGGCAGTAGGCACAGTCCTCGGAACAGGCCCCGGTCTTGATCGACAGCAGGGTGCTGATCTGGACCTTGTTGGGGTCATGCCAGGCCCGATAGGTGCCATGGGCCCGGTACAGCAGGTCGTTGAACGGCAGGGCATACAGGGCCAGCACTTCCTCACGCTGCCAGTCATGCCGGATATCGGAAGGCTGTGCCTGCGGCTCGGACATCAGTCAGGATCTCTGTGCATACAGGGTCGAATCATGTGGGCGGTGTCAGGCTCGGTGGCCCGTGCGGTTTTGCGCGGACTCACCGGATTATAGCGAACCCCCACACCTTTGCCCGCTTTTTTCAGTGCCCGCTCAGCCCAGCGACAACCCGTAGTGCGAGGCGATCCCGAGGAACACCACGAGGCCGAAATACTGGTTGTTCAGGAAGGCCTGCAGGCAACGCTCGGGCGCTCGCTCTCGGATGAGCACCTGCTGGTGGACGAACAGGACCGCCCCGATCCCGAGCGCGACATAGTAGCCGGGACCGAGCCCGCCCAGCAGACCGACACCGGTCAGCATCACGATCACCAGGCCCTGCAGCAGGCCGACCGCCAGGCGATCCGCGGAGGCGAACAGGATGGCCGTGGACTTGATCCCGAGCTTGAGGTCATCTTCGCGATCGGCCATCGCATACAGCGTGTCGTAGGCCACGGTCCAGACGATGACGGCGGCAAACAAAAGCCAGGCGAGCGGCGGCGGCCAGGCGTCGGTGATCGCGGTGAAGGCCATCGGCACGGACCAGGCAAACGCGACTCCCAGGTGCGCCTGCGGCCAGGAATGCAGCCGCTTCATGAACGGGTAGGTGGCTGCCAGCAGCCCGGCGGCCAGCGCCAGCGCGACCGTCAGGGAGTTCAGGACCAGCACGGTGAGCCCGAGCGCCAGTGCCGCCAGTGCACCGGTCACGATGAGGGCCTCGCGGGGATGCAGGGCGCCGCTTGCCACTGGCCGGTCCCGTGTGCGCGCCACGTGCGGGTCGATCTCACGGTCGGCGTAGTCGTTGATGGCACAGCCGGCCGAGCGCATCAGTACGACACCGGCCAGGAAGACCGAGAGGATGGCCAGGTCGGGCATGCCCCGGGCGGCCAGCACCAGGGCCCACATGGCCGGCCAGAGCAGCAGGTAGATGCCGATCGGCTTGTCCAGGCGGATGAGCCGGGCGTACAGGGTCAGGCGATGGGGCGGCGTGGAGGCGGCGGGCATCAATACGGCGGCTGCGGGCGCAGGAAGTTGGCGGCCATGGCGGTGTCCGGGCGCTTGCCGCGCCACAGGTAGAACGACTCGGCGGCCTGCTCAAGCAGCATGCCGAAGCCGTCGGCGACCCGGGCGGCCTGCTGCAACTTCGCCCAGCGCAGAAACGGAGTCGGGGTTTCGCCGTAGATGAGGTCGTAGCAGCAGGTCTGCGGTCCGACCAGGGCGGCAGGCAGATCGAGCTCCTGGTGCTGCAGGCTGGCCGAAGTGGCATGCACGATCAGGTCGAAGGGCTCGGACGGAATCGCATCCAGCGCACAACCCTGAACCGGGCCGAGGGTTTGAAAATGCCCGGCCACGGCCTCGGCGCGCACCGGGGTGCGGTTGGCCACCAGCACGATGGCGGGACGCTCCTGCAGCAGCGGCTCGAGGATGCCACGGGTCGCCCCGCCTGCCCCGAGGATCAGGATGCGCGTGTCCTGGATGGACAGGCGCAGGGACTTCTTTAGATCGCGTAACAGCCCGATGCCGTCGGTATTCGCACCCAGGCAGGTGCCGCCATCCTGTGCGATGAGCGTGTTGACG
The DNA here is from genome assembly GCA_965220895.1 of Gammaproteobacteria bacterium. Lineage (GTDB taxonomy): Bacteria > Pseudomonadota > Gammaproteobacteria > UBA4575 > UBA4575 > WTFY01. The sequence continues at coordinate 1,059,830 of OZ244850.1, read as the reverse complement.
GCCCCGGCACGCTCGGCCAGGCCAGTGCGCTGGCCGACCCATTCAAAGGCATCGCCCTTGAACGGCAGGGTCACGTTCAGGCCGCGACCGCCGGCTGCAAAAAACCGGCTCACGGTGTCCTCGAAGCCGCCGCATTCTGCAAGGACCTTCTCGTAGCGGATGCTCTCTCCGGTCTGGTCTGCGAACAGCTGATGGATCTCGGGTGAGCGGCTGTGGGCAATCGGGTTGCCGATGACGGCATAGCGGTCGGGTTCGGAGGTCACTAGGCTTGACACCACGGGCGGGTTATGAAGTTCTGCCTGTATAGCAGGAAATACCCAAGCGGCACAATGGGTTTGAGGCCAGTAAACCTATGATCCAACACAGTAAACATGCGCCTAAAAAATTTATGCAAACGCACCTGAGAGCATAGAGCTGCCGCCTTATGTAGCAATCTCATGGTTTTCAGAAGAATCTCAAATCCCTTGTCGGGATATGGCACATGCGAACGCGGGATAGTTGACTTTATTGTTTCATGATTAATATTTTTGAAACTAAAATGCATACTAATTTCTAGAGGTGCACTTCCCATGAATAGCATTCATCAGCTTTATTTGCAGACTGCCAACCCAATTGGTCATTTTGTTCGAACTGGCCATACAGGGCACGGAGTGCTTGAAAATTTGTATTCAGCAGGCCGTGTAAGCATCAGTCACGCGGTGTTTGACACCAATCACATTAATCGACGGGAGGACCTCCTTCACACCTTGTTTGGTGGCGGCACGGAAATCATACTCGATACCAAATGTGCGGAGTTGGCCTATAAAGCTGGACTGAATTCCAGCATCAATAAAGTTGCCGTGGGCAGGTTCTAGCCGCGAACACCGGATAGGAGAGTGGGCGGGTAAAAGTTCTAAATCAATCCCCGTTGCCAGGCTACCGAAAAAGAAAATTCGGACAATGAAAAAGGCTGGGTAATGTTATGGAGAATGTAATAACAAAGACAATAGATGAATTGAAGGATCGTGGTAACTTGAGAGGAGTTGATGTTGCTAATGTGGCAAAAGTTTCGAAAGCAACAGTCTCCAGATGGTCAACCGGAAAAGCTGCACCTCACCCAAAAGCGCAATTAGTGTTATCGGACTTGCTATATGTCGTCAGTCGCTTAAGTGAGTTTTATGATCCTGATGAGTCGCGGGCCTGGCTGTACTCCCGCAACGACTTGCTTGGTGGTGAGGTTGCTATGGAACTCATTCATGAGAGCCGGACTGATGAAGTTCTACAAGCAATCGAGCGATTGGATTCACTGACCTATCTATGACCGTAACCATGTATAGGCTGGCTGGTGATATCAAGAAGAAAAGTCATCGACCCGGCGTTACTTGATGCTTTAGATAATTTAGAAAGCATTGCATTCTATGGTGATGTTTGGAGGGTGACATGGGCAAAACGGGATCCATTAGTAGGGAATTCCGGCGGGGGTCGATGGTCTCCTGATGGTGGATTTGAGGCCGTTTACACGAGTTTCGAGCCTGATGGCGCTTGTGCAGAAGCTCACTATCATTTGTCACGCGCTCCTGTACCCCCTTCCTCAAAAATGGCGCTTAACAAGATACATGCAGACTTAAAAAACGTACTGAAACTGGATTTCAAGCGACTACGGCAGGCAGGTATTACAGACCCGTTAGCAAGTCGTATCAATTATGAAATTAGCCAACAAGTGGGTGCAGCAGCCCACTTGCTGGACTTCGAGGCATTGATTGTTCCAAGTGCTAGATGGGATTGTTTAAATCTTGTTTTATTTTTAGATAGGTTGGATATCAATGCGCAGCTGGAAAGCTCAGAGTCAAACCCTACCGATCTGCCAGCATGGCGCAAGCAGACAAAAAAGAAACGTGGCAGTTGAGCATTTTGTCCATTTAGTTGGGGATGATTCTGACTTTGCTGCCCGAACTACTGAAGATCACTGTGTTGGCGCCATGAATCTTACAAAGCGGTCAGGTTGTCGGGCAAATCAAATCATCGGGTGGGCAGGGGTGAATCTCTGCAATCGTGTGGATAAGCTAACCTTAAATGCCTACAATAGTGAAGAGTTGGCGTATATTAGGTACTGGCTGAACCAGATTTATCACTAACTGGTGAGTGAACGACAATGGCTAAAATGATTCATTCAATGATCCGTGTTCTGGATGTCGAGCGCTCCAAGAGCTTTTACGAGAAGGCGTTCAACATCAAGGAAAAACGCTATCTGGACTTCGACGATTTCGCCCTGGTGTACCTGGGCAACGACGAGAACGATTTTGAGATCGAGCTGACCCTGAACAAGGGTCGAACGGAGCCCTATTCCCACGGCAACGGCTACGGGCACATCGCGCTGTGCGTGGATGACCTCGACGCCGAGCATGAACGCATCAAGGCACTGGGCTACGAGCCCCAGGACATCGTCTCCTTCGCCCCAGGCGGGGAGGTGATCGCCAAGTTCTTCTTCATGAAGGACCCGGATGGCTACGAGATCGAGGTGATGCAAAGAACCGGAACCTATCAGTAGGTTGCATATCCCGGCCGCATCGAGAAACCCGAGCGTCGGTGTGTAGTGCGATGCCGGGGCGAAATAGTTGCGCCCCGGATTTTCACAATCGACAATTTATGTTAAGTCGACGAGCTCAGCGGTTGGCGCATACCGTTTGACAGATGCAATTCCGTTCGATGCTCCTTGCTTCGAGGCATAGCCTTCTGACTGCAAAATAATTTGGCCATTTAGTGCTTTGAGATTAAAGTAGTATTGGCTGTCTTTGCCCTGGAATAACGTATATCTTGAATCATATGGAGAATTAGCTCTTACAGCGTCTATACCATTGAGCGCATTTTGCTTTGTGGTATAGCCTTCTGAGTGGCCAATCTTTTCGCCATTAGGCGCCGTAAGGTTAAAATAAAACTGTCCATTCGAACCTTTGAATAATTTGAATTTTGCATTACTCATGATTTCATCCTCCTTCAGGGATTGAATGTTGTTAAACCACCAACTCATAAGAGCTTGAATGAGCTGGTAATCTTCAGGACAAAGCCCGATTTATTGAGGTGATATCGTGAAAACTTGTGATAGACTTTGGTCTGCTAATTGCTAGCAATCACAAGAAGGAAGCGGCCTCAATACCAACTTCCTTTTTGTATTCAGCACCTTGGGCTCTACCAAGCCTAGGGTGCTGGTTTCTGCAATCGCAACTTCAGCGCTGTGTTTCTGGATATTTCAGAAACTGGACTGCAGGATTGCAAGGCTTTGCACTTTATATCTTCCTCTTGAAAATGTCAAGTAACACAACTATAATGTTGTGTTATGATTCCAGAGCTAGTTGACTTGGGTGCTGGATGCACATTTCCAGTTCTACCACCAGGAATTCATAAGACAAACCTTGAAGAGGTCGAGGAGCAATTTGCATATACTCCTCATAGAAGACGGCTTTTTAAGGGTTTCCGTCTCGGGTATCAAAATCTCGTTCTTGCAGGCTGTAAAGCCATCTATTTGAATGGAAGTTACACTACCGGCAAGAATCGCCCAGGTGACTTTGACGCTTGTTGGGAGGCAAAAGGAGTCGATTCTAGGAAGCTTGATGAAACATTGTTAGATTTCAGGAATAACCGTGCAGCTCAAAAATTAAAATATGGTGGCGAGTATTTTATTGCTGATATGAATGCTGTGAATGGGACCTCTTTTTTGGATTATTTTCAACAAGATCGTGAGACGGGAAGGAAAAAAGGGATTTTAATGTTGGACGGTAGAAGTTAGAAGTTAGAAGAAATGGAGGACATGCCGCTATGATTAAAAATGAGAGGCATTTTAAGATCACTCGTGCGCACAGAGATAAGTTCAAATCAGCTATCGATGCTTTTGACTTGGATGCTGAAATTGAATCCGGTGCTGACTTAAGTCTTGCTCAAGCAAAGTTAAATCAGTTGAAAAGTGAGTACGAAGTCCTAAGTGAACAAATTGATGAGTATGAAAAACTTTCATCTGGGGCTGAAACAGACATCGTTGTAACCTCATTACAAGAACTGCCATATGCGTTGATAAAAGCACGTATCGCCCACGGCTGGACGCAAGAAGATCTTGCAAAATTGATGAACCTTAGAGCACAACAAATTCAACGCTATGAGGCTGATGACTACAGAGCAGCAAATTTAACAACTCTCCTTCGTGTAGCTGATGCTTTGGAGTTAGATTTAACAAAAACGATCATCCTGTCTGTAAAACCTGATGAGACAGAAGATTTCCCAGTTAGCGAGATGTATAAGCGTGGATGGTTTGAGGATTTTTCTGGCACTGTGTATCAAGCAAAAAAAAAGTCACATGCTTTGATAGAAAATTTTTTTATTCAATCTGGTTATATGCCCGATCAGCTTGTCCAACATAAAAAACAAACGCGACTTAGTGGGAATATAAACCAAAATTCACTTGTGGCTTGGCAGGCACGTATTACTGCACTAACTAAGCATCAGACGTTATCAACAGGATTCGATCAAAGTATGTTTACGCCAGAATGGTTTAGGGAGCTAGCAATGTTGAGCCAGTATGATAATGGGCCTGCACTAGCTCGGGAAAAATTACTAAGTAGCGGAATATACTTTGTTATTGAACGACACCTTGCAAAGACCTATTTAGATGGTGCAGCTATAAGGCATCCTGATGGTTCGCCCATTGTGGCTTTAACTGTTAGATATGATCGGCTTGATAATTTTTGGTTTGTTCTCTTTCATGAGTTAGCACATATTCATCTCCATTTTGACAATGAAGCGGATACAGATTTTTTTGATGATTTTGATATTGATTCAAATGACATTGAAGCTGAAGCAGACGAGTTTGCATTGAATACATTACTTCCTGAGGACTCTTGGGAAAATTGTCTGTCTAGATTTAGCTTGGATGTTGATACTGTCAGAGAAGAAGCCCAACAACTCCATATACACCCTGCAATTGTTGCTGGACGCATTCGATATGAGCAAAAAAATTACACCATATTGAATGATGCGATAGGCCATACCGAAGTATCTAAAATATTTCAGATTGATGAATGACTTATGCTACGTCCCAATTCTAAAGTGGCGACAGGGTGAATACCTGGCTTTAGAACGTCTTGCTAGTCAGATTAAGGAAAAAGTGTTCCCTCTGATTGAAATACCACCAATCGAGTGGGATTTTGAAAAGAATAAAAAAGCGAAATCAATAGATGAACATCTGGAACCGTTTTCTAATAGGCTGGACAAGAAATGGGCCAGCCGAAACGCCTACTTAGACCTAAATTATATAGATCCAAATATTTCCATGAGTGACGGATCTCATCCGGTAACTTATATTTTTGATAATGTCAGCACGAAAAATGAAAATGTCATTCCAGTGACAGGCTTGGACAGGAATAAGTTGTACCAGAAAGCAGTAAAACAAGTAGTTCAAGCCAGTAATAATGGGGTTTGTATACGGCTTAAATCCAAAGATATCGTAAAAGCCAATATGGGGATTAGTGTTGAGTCAATGCTAAATTATTTTAATGTTGGCGTTGATGATGTAGATATCGTTTTAGATTTAGAGGCGCCCAGTTATAACCCATTACGGCAGTTCGTTAGCGTTTCCCGCAAGGCGATCAGAAATGTACCAGAGATTGATAAGATGCGCTCTCTGACTATAGCTTCTACTAACTTCCCAGACTCAATGGGCAAATTGAATCAAGGAGTCAATATAAGGAAAAGAACAGAGTGGCTATTCTACTTAGAGTATCGTTCTCAAATGGGAAAGAATGAAATTAAGCCAAATTTTGGAGACTACGCAATTGCTCATCCAAAATTGCTACAGCTAGACATGAGGGCCATTACGCCATCTGCAAGCTTAAGGTATACGATCGATGATGCTTGGCGTATACATAAAGGAACTAATGTTAGAAAAAACGGCTTTGGACAATACCAGGAAATTTGTCGAGAAATTATGAATTCAAGGCATTATATGGGGGAGGGCTATTCCAAAGGGGATGAGCGTATAAAGGAATGTGCTACGGGTGAGGCAACTACTGGAAACTTAACTCTATGGAGATGGGTAGGTACGAACCACCATATAACTAAGATTGTCCGAGATTGCGCCAATTTTCCCTAAGCCTAAGTGTGCTACAAATATTTTTTTGGAGAGATTTAGGATCCATTGCAGTCATTAGTTTGCTATATAGGACAGACCTAGGTTCGTGCAGTGTGGCACCCGTAACTCCTTCTGCCTTCAATAAATTAACCACCTCATCTCGCCACAGCAACATTGCCATTGAATGGAGATCAATTTTCATATTTGATTTTCCCAAACGCACCCTGTTTAAATTGATCCCTCCACGTGGACCTTGGATGACTGTGACAATCCCCCACCAAGTTGGAACAATCTCTTTTGCCTCTTCAAGAAATTTCTCAGCAAGAACCAAAGTGACTTTATTAAAGATTAGGTTGTAAGTTTTGACTTGGGAAGAAAGCCTAGACAGGTCATCGTATGCAGATTTAATTTCGATGCCGTATAAATTTCCGTTAATGATAGCAATGTCAATTCTAGCTTCTCCATGGAGAAGTCCTAGTTCGTCAATAATACGTGCTGAACAATTTTGACGAAAATGTCTAAGCAGTTGCGAATGAACGGCTTTTCGTATGCGTTTCTCGTTCATTACTTCTTTCGCCAATAAACAGCTAAATACTACTATATTGTAGCAATTTGCAAGCCGTTGACCATCGGGTGCTAAAATCAGCCTTCTGAAAGCGTGCCGCTTGGTCTGGCTTGCCGGTGGTCGTCTTAACAACAATCAAAACACATCGACGCTGAAGCGAGGAGGCGTGAATGGATAACGAATACTACTCCCAGGAAAACCACGGCCCGTACTCCATGTACGAGCTCGGCGATTTCGAACTGGAATGCGGCAAGACGCTGCCCGACTGTCAACTGGCCTATGCCAGTTTCGGTGAACTGAACGAGGACAAGACCAACGCGGTCGTCTTCACGGTCATGTTTTCCGGCACCAACAAGGCCATGGAGTCGTACATCGGCAAGGGCCTGGCGCTGGACCCGGAAAAATACTTCATCATCGTGCCCAACCAGCTCGGCAGCGGACTGTCGACCTCGCCGCACAATGCCCCGGTGCCGGACAACGGTGCGGACTTCCCGGACATTTCCATCGGCGATGACGTGCGCGCACAGCATAAGCTGCTGACCGAGGAATTCGGCGTGCAAAGCATCGAACTGGTGACCGGCTGGTCCATGGGCGCGCAGCAGACCTACGAGTGGTGCGTGCGCTATCCGGACCTGGTCAAGCGCGCCGCCCCGATCGGCGGCACGGCGAAGACCACTCCGCACGACTCCCTGTACGTGGACGTGTTCAGCAATGCCCTGAAGTCGGACCCGGCCTTCGAGGGCGGGCGGTACACAGATGCGCACGGCGTGGAACTGGGCCTTAAGCGCATGGCCCACGTGTTTGCCCTGATGGGAAACTGCACGGAGTTCTACCGCCAGCAAAAATGGGAGGCGCTCGGCATCGACTCGCTGGACAACTACCTGACCGGTTTCTGGGAAGCCTGGTTCAAGCCCATGGACCCCAACAACCTGCTGTGCATGGCCTCAAAGTGGAAACGCGGGGATGTCGGGGCATATTCCGGGAAGAGCCTGGAAGACACCCTGGGGGCCATCCAGGCCAAGGTGTTCGTCATTGCCTTTACCCATGACATGTTCATTCCGCTGGGTGACTGCCAGGCCGAGCAGCAGATGATCCCGAACAGCGAGCTCAAGGAGGTTCCCACCCTGGCCGGGCATTTCGGCATGCTGGGCCTGCTCGACGGGGATTTTGACCAGATCAACGGCTACCTGGGCGAGTTGCTGCAAACGGCACACTGAGTACCCACACCGCCTGATCTTTCCTTGGCGACCTCCGAAGGAGCGTCGCCGGGAGGGTCTGTGCGGGACCATTTGCGGGGTATACCACCTTTCTGCACCATGTCCGAATTGCCAGGCTCTTGCGAGCGTTACTTGGCATTTTCGCGGCCTATCCCGGTATTTGGATCGATGGGGAGGATATTCCTGACAAAATATTCATTTAAGATTCAATTGATTACAGGCCTGAATCCTGTTAAGATCAATCGAAAGAACTTAAGTGAACATAGCTATGCTGGAGATCGCAGAAGCAGACATCTTGAAGAGCCTTAAAAGAGACAATACCTGGTGGTTCGATGGAAGAGCAGGTCTTCCTCCAGACCTACGCCGGCGCGCCTATTTCGAGCCGTTCGTCAAGGTTGCCCTGAATTGGGACGTGAACCGTTCTGTCGTATTGATGGGTCCAAGGCGCGTTGGAAAAACCGTGATGCTTAAGCAGCTGGTTGAGCACGCTTTGTCTGAGGGGTTTCCAGCCAGTCAGTTGTTCATGGTTTCCCTTGATACGCCCCTGTACAGCGGGATGGCCTTGGAGAGATTGCTGCAGCTTTTTGAAAAACAGAGCCTTCATGACCCTGGTTCACGCAGGGTGATGATTTTCGATGAAATACAGTACCTCAAGGACTGGGAAGTTCACCTCAAGGCACTTACTGACCGATATCCCAATACACGGTTTATCGCATCAGGATCAGCGGCAGCAGCACTTCGTCTTAAAAGTCAGGAAAGTGGTGCCGGCAGGTTCACAGAATTTTATCTGCCTCCCTTAACCTTTGCGGAATTCCTTGATTTCAAGGGAATCGAAAATGATCTGATCGCGACAATGTCCATCGCACAGAACACCTATTACGCCGCTCGTGATATTCACCGACTGAATCGCAAGTTCATCGAATATCTGAACTATGGAGGCTACCCCGAGGCGGTGCTGAATGAGCATATCCAACAGGACGTACAGCGTTACCTGGGGCGAGACATTATTGACAAGGTGCTTCTCAGAGATCTACCTGGACTGTATGGGATCCAGGATGTCCAGGAACTCAATCGCCTGTTTTCAACCATAGCGTATCATTCTGGTCAGGAACTCAACTTGGAAGGTCTGGCAACGAGCTCAGGTGTTAGAAAAAATACTATCCGCCGCTATCTGGAATATCTTGAAGCAGCGTTTCTTATTGTACGAATCAGACGCGTCGATGATTCGGGCAAAACATTTCAACGAAACAGGAATTTCAAGGTATACCTCACCAATCCTTCCATGAGGTGTGCACTATTTTCTCCGCTCCGTGAAGAAGATGAAGCAATGGGGCTCATGGCAGAGACTGCTGTATTCAGCCAGTGGTTTCATTCTGACTTTATGAGAAATATTCACTATGCTCGCTGGAAAAAAGGCCGCCAGAATCTGGAAGTTGATCTTGTCGTTCTTGCTCCTTCCCGTTCATTCCGCCCAAGTTGGGCGATGGAAATAAAATGGTCAGACCGTTTTGTTCATCGCCCCAGCGAATTAAAGGGGTTAATGGAGTTTGCGAGGAAAAATTTTTCATCAGATTCTGTTGTTGGCGCGACTTCCAAAACAGAGGCTGTTGAGACGTGTGAGGATAACGTGCGAATCGACCATTTCCCGTGTGCCTTATATTGCTACGAAATCGGACGAAAAGTTACGGAAAGTCCATCAGTCGAATTTCCGGGCATTGGTAATATGGGTTCTCTATAGCTGATCCGCAGAAATTTTAGAGCAGGCGATTTGTCATTTGGGCAACTTTGAACCTGGGTATTGAATACTGGCATGATTAATTACTTCGGTTTCAGCACCTGCTCCACACTTGCAAATCCTGATTCCTGAAGGAGCGAGTCCGCCTCGAGTTTTCTTCTCTTTTCCTCGTCGACCCAAGCAGCGGTGCCGCGATAGGCCGCAATGACTGTCGAAGGAAACCGATGTTCCATCGCACCGGCGACGATCAGGGCCAGATACCAATCGAACGGTTTCATTTCAGAGTTTCTGTGTTTAGTCGGCGCAATGTAGGTGGTCACCGTTTCGCAAACCCCCGTACTGGCAACAGTCACCTGGAAGCAGTCCTCCCTGCAGTAATTGGGTTCCGCGTTGTCGAGAGATTCAAGTTCGCGGCGACCGACCTCATAGATCACACCGTGAACACGCGCCCGGTGGGACCGGACCAGAGTGGCTTTGCCCGAACCGTCTTCACCTACTTTCGAGAATTCAAGCCTGAACTGATCAGCGGTGGCATTTGCAAGATACCGCGCTGACGGGCACCGGTTCCGGGCGGTGAGTCTGCCGGTTAACAGATTGGAGCCGTACGCGAAGTAGTGAAGCCGGCTCAGTTCTCGGCCAGCCAGTGCGCCACCTCCTTGGCGAAGTACGTCAGGATGGCATCGGCACCTGCGCGCTTGATGGCAAGCAGGGACTCCATCACACAGCTTCGCTCCTCAAGCCAGCCGCTTTCTGTGGCGGCCTTGAGCATGCTGTATTCACCGCTGACCTGATACACGAAGGTTGGCATGCCGAATTGCTGCTTGGTGCGCCGCACGATGTCCAGGTACGGCAGGCCCGGCTTGATCATGACGATGTCCGCACCCTCCTCGATATCGAGGGCCACCTCGCGAAGCGCCTCCTCGGAATTGGCCGGGTCCATCTGGTAGGAATACTTGTCCCCTCCGGAGAGGTTCGCCGCAGAACCCACGGCATCGCGAAACGGCCCGTAAAAGGCCGAGGCATACTTGGCGGAATAGGCCAGGATCTTCGTGTTCTGAAAGCCGTTGACTTCCAGGCTGTGGCGGATGCTGCCGATGCGCCCGTCCATCATGTCCGAGGGCGCGACGATATCGGCCCCGGCACGGGCATGCGACAGGGCCTGCTCGACCAGCACCTCGACCGTCGCATCGTTGACCACGTAGCCCTTCTCGTCGATCAGCCCGTCCTGGCCATGGGAGGTGAACGGGTCCAGGGCGACATCGCTGATCACGCCGAGTTCGGGAGTGGCCTGCTTGAGGGCGGCGATCGCACGCTGTGCGATACCGTCCGGGCTGCAGGCCTCCTCGGCCCGCTCGGACTTCCTGTCGGCCCCGACCACGGGAAATACGGCCACTGCGGGAATCCCCAACGCATGCGCCTGTCCGGCCTCCTCGAGCAGGGCCTCGATACCGAGGCGCTCGACGCCCGGCATCGAGGGTACGGGCTCACGCCCCGCCCCTTCGTGCACGAATACCGGCCAGATGAGGTCCGTGGCCTGCACGCGGTGTTCGCGCATCAGGTCACGCGAGAACGCATCGGCACGCATTCTGCGCATGCGGGTGCTGGGATAGCGGGGGCTCATGGAACGATTCGGGGCTCCTGGATGTAGGCGTTTGCCGATAGTAGCAAAGCCGGGGTGTGCTGTCTTGAAGGCCCCTGCCAGGTTAGCCCCGGCCCGGGCTCAGGCGATGTGCACGCTCAGGTGGATTCGCGAACTGAGCGAGTTGGTGACCAGGCACACTTGCTCGGCTTTTTCCAGCAGCTTGGCGGCCTTCTCCGGGCTTTCATCCGGTGCGATCTCGAGCGTGGCGGTAAGGTGCAGGTCGGTAAACCGGGTCACGCGCTCGACGGAATCGAGCGTGCCCTTCGCATCACAGGTCAGACTCACCCAATCCAGTTTCGAGGCCGTGGCGATGGCCCGGAAGGTCAGGATCAGGCAGTCGGCGGCACAGGCCACCAGCATGTCCTCGGGCGACCACTTATCCCCCGGTCCGTCGAACTGTTTCGGGGCGGCGACTTCAAGTGTTTCCAGGCCATCGACTCGGGTGGTGATGGTGCCTGCGGGCCGGCCTTCGGCGCGTACCGTGTAATGATGGGGCAGTTGCTGCATTACGGGTATCCTCTCCAGGTCGGGTTTGCAGTCTCGGTGTTCGGCGGGAAGCTATGATAGTATCTGGCGCAGGAAAAATGAATCACGAACCGGCATCGATCCCGGGCCGCAAGCTGCAACATCGCTCCCTTCCCCCATGACTGAACGGTCTGTCTCCGATCACCTGATCGTCGCCCTGGATTTCGACACGGCCGGGGAGGCCGATGTGTTGGTGGACGGCCTTGCAGAGACGGTGGGCTTTTACAAGGTCGGCTGGCAGCTGTTCATGGGTGCCGGGTGGAGCTATGTCGAGCGCCTGCTGGACCAGGGCAAGAAAGTGTTTCTCGACCTGAAGATCGGGGACATCGACAACACGGTACGCGCCGCACTGCGCAACATGCCGGATGAATTTGCCGGGGCGCTGGAACTGTTGACCCTGCAGGGCAACGAGGCCACGGTGCGCGCGGCAAAAGCCGGTCGGCGCGGAGAAAAACCCGCCCTGCTGATGGTCACCCTGCTCTCGAGCATGGACGGCAGTGATCTCACCGTACCGGGCGCGGGTCCTGCACTGGATGCATCAACGGTAGTGCACCAGCGTGCGAAACGTGCGCTCGAGGCTGGCTGCGAAGGGCTGATTGCCTCCGGACAGTCGGTGCGGGAGCTGCGCGAGGCCTTCCCGGATCAGGCCTTCCTGATCGTCACCCCAGGGATTCGTCCGGCAGGTGAATCCGTGGACGAGCACAAGCGCTCACTCACGCCCTATCAGGCCATCCTGGACGGTTCAGATCATCTGGTGGTGGGGCGCCCGATCGCACAGGCCGAGCACCCGCGAAAGTCTGCAGCCGCGATCCTGTCCGAGATCGAGCGGGCCATGCACGAGCGCGCTTGCGGTGCCTGAATTTCCTCTCGTGTGATCCGAAGGCCACAGGCGGACCCGAAGGTCCGTCCCGAGGCCAGTGCGTGATTCGAGGCTCGTGGCCTCGAAACTCCAAACGACTACCAGTACACGGCGCTTTGCAGCATCAGCGCATTTTCCGAGCGGTCGCTGTGATCGGCGTCCTGGCGGTGGAGGCCTTCGAGACTCAATTCAACCGAGGTGCCCACGTTGAGACGCGTGCCGACACGGAATGGGTTGCTGTCCGAGAATTCAACGGCGGCATACGAGGTGAGCAGGCCCATCCCGCCCAGGGCTCCCATGCCATAAGCCACCTCGGCATCCAGGCGTCCCCTGGGGTCTGCCTCGTAACTGGAGGCCGCAGAGATCGCATCCGCGCGCGACCACAGGCCCTGGACCCCGCTGGAGGCCACGCCCCATGACGGCGCCAGCGTCAACGACAGGCCGCGCTGCGAGGCTCCGGGTCGCAACTGGATCGATCCGCTGACGCCCCATTCGTCGTAACCGCTTTGTTCGTGGGCCAGCAGGCCCCTGGCATTGGCTTCCATGATCAGGCCCTTCTCGGGACAGGTGTAGCGCAGGCCACCACCGACCTCCACCCCTGCACCGGTGTCGGCATCGCCCTCGTCGTAGCGTACCCCGACTTCCAGAGACGAGCGCAGCAGGCTGCCCCGCGCAAGCGCCATCTCGCGCGAGCCCTCAACGCCCAGTCGCAGCCGCCGGGTATCCGCATCGATCGAGCTCAGGTTTTCATGGCTGTCCGACTCCACGCGGACAATGAACACATCCGATTTCACCGCCAGGCCAAAGCCGCCGGATTCGGAGGCCGTCATCAGGTCGCCACGGAATCCGAGAGCGCCCATATTCATCTCTAGGTCGGTCTTGGTGGACCGGTCAATGGCGTTCTCATCGAGCCACATGCTGCCCTCGCCATAGCCCAGCATGCCCCATACGGACATCCGCTCGCCCAGGGCATAGCGCAGATAGGGGAACACGCTCGTCAGCGCGGTCTCGATATCATTCTCCTCGGTTGCATCCACCTCGAAGTCACCATCGCCCCAGGTGCGGGAGACCGCGAGACCCGACACCATATTGCCGATTTCGTAATCCACGCCCAGCATGCCGGTCTTGACCTCGCCCTCCTGGGACAGTCCGCTGCCGCCGTCGAACTCGGTCCAGGCCGCCTGCCCCCACAGGGCCCAGCGCCCGTGACCCGAGCCGCCAGCGCTGCCGCCGGCCGCCACCGGCAGGTAGAACGAGCTTCTGAACAGCAGGTCATTGATGGAAGGTGTGAAGGATGCGGCGCTCACAGGCCTTGAGTCCGCAAACGAGGAACCGCCGATGGCCGGCGCATCGTCCAGCAGCTCTTCGGCGAGAGCCAGATTGCCCGAGGCCTGCCAGGTTCGCAATGTATCCGCATTCAAGGTGCGCCCGGCGATCTCGGCATGGGCCATCCCGGAGGCGGGCGTTGACAGGCGGTCACCGATCATGTCCACGGCCTGGCTCGCGACGGTGCGCCCGAAACGGGCCAGCCAGTCCTTGGCGGCGGATTGGCTCTGCCCGGAGGCGGGATCGCCGTAGATGCCGGCCCCGAAGATGAGCGGAGCGGGGAACGTGCTGCCATCGGGGCGCCGTCCCTGGAAGACGTGCAGGCGCGCGTAGGTCACCTTGGGGATCGTGGCGCTGTCGGTGTCGTCATCGGGATTGTCGAAAAAATAGCGCACGTAGCCGCCGTCGGGACTGCTGCTCGCGGCCTGGATGATCTGCGGCAGGATCAGTTGACCGGTAACCTCGTCTCTCAGGGTATCCGTGGGAGTGCGGAATTCAAACTCGTCCGGGAAGGCACCGTGAAAGATCGTGTAGCCGGTCGGCTCCATGATGAAGAGATAGATCGGCCCGTGCCGCCAGGGTCCGTTCGGGTCGCGAAAGACGCTCTTGACCTTCGTGAAGGCAGCCCGGCCCTCGGAGCGGTAGAGATCGATGAGATGCTCGGTCGCCCCGTCGACAAAGGCCTTGAGCGTGGTGCGGTCCACTACCTGGTCTGCCCGCACCGCGGGTTGTCCGGGATCGACGGTTTCCATCGCGAGGTGGGCTTCACCGATATCGAGACCGGCGAGGAGAATGAGCGGATTCCCCCCGGCGCGTCGAAAGCCGATGGCGTAGCCCCCCCCGATCCGTGCCGGCAAGGCTCCGCCGTTCGGGTTTCCGAAATTTTGTGTGGTGCGCAAGTCCGCGGCCCCGGTCGCGTCAGCAATCGCTGCCCAGACGGCTGGCCTGAGCGGCCTGCCGCCCAGGGCAGCCCTGGCCGAGTGAAAAAATACCCTGCCATCGGCCGACAGGGTCACGAGGTAGGTCGAGCCGGACTTCCAGGGCCCGCCATCCTCGCGGATGACGCATGCGTTGTGCGCTATTTCCGCCCCGGTCACGCTTTCCATGTAATCGCGGGCCGCCAGTGCGAAATCGCGCAGATCGGCGCTGCCGTCTTCCACCTGGGCGGCCGTCACGCTGGGCGTGGCGAGCGGGTTGTCGGCAACCCCGGCCGGCAGCGGGCAGGCACCCTGTGCAAAGGCCGTGGTTGCGCCCGTGAACATGAGCACAAGGACTCCCAAAAGTATTCGTCTCAGGTATTCCATCCCTACTCTCCCTTGATGTAAGTGCCTCTCATGCCATCGGTGCCTTTCCCCTATATGCGGGATGGACCGCGGATGTCTGCTCGCCCAGACCAGCAAGAACAAAGCGGCTGAAAAGTCCGATGGCTTGTTTTTGTTAAAGTTCGATTATACCTGCAAGCCCACGACCGGCAACTTGAGGAGTCGCTCGCGCATCGCCATCGCTGCAAAGAACCGGACTTCTAAGGAAAATCGGATGCAAGTAAGGTAGGCATTGTCGCCGGGAATGGAATACCATAGACGGTCTCGGGAGAGATACCAGAAGCTAGGCAGCGGCATGGATCAAGACAACAACGAGGCGGATATACGGGAAGCTTCGCAAGTCAGCGCCGAATCATGCGGTGATCTCCAGATGACGCCTGAGCAGATGCTCGATCTCGCCCACCGTGCGATCGAGCTGGTCATCGAGCGAATCGAGAAATTACCGCGCGAAGGTGCCTGGGATGGCGAGTTCAAACAGGAACTCGAGGATCAGCTGATGGGGCTCCCGCCTGAACTCGGCCGACCAGCCGAGGAGGTCTTGGAGCAGGCGGTGCGCAAGATTCTTCCAATGGCTTCACGCCACGACCACCCGCGTTCCTTTGCGTTTATTCCCACTTCCCCCACCTGGCCCGGAGTGTTGGCGGAATTCATGACGGCGGCCTACGCCATCAACACGGCCACCTGGCTGACGGCGAGCGGGCCGAGTCAAGTGGAGCTGGCAGTCATCGACTGGTTCAGGCGCTGGATGGGGTATCCGGAGGGTGCGGGCGGGCTTCTCACCAGCGGCGGCTCATCGGCCAGCGTCAATGCCCTGGTCGCTGCGCGCGAACATGCCGGCAACCCGCAACAGGCGGCCGTGTACATGAGTGACCAGAGCCACAGTGCACATGTTCGTGCCGCCCGGATCATCGGAATCCGGCCGGAGGGCATCCGCATGATTGCAAGCGATGAGCACTACCGTCTGGATATGCAGGCGCTGGTGCGTGCCGTGATGCAGGATCGTGAACAGGGGCTCAATCCGATCGCCATATGCGCCAATGCCGGAACCTCCAGCACCGGGGCCATTGATCCGCTGGAGGCGATGGCCGAGTTCTGCGAGCAGGAAGGCGTCTGGCTGCATGTCGATGCAGCGTATGGGGGGTTTGCCGTTGTCACTGAAAAAGGCAAGAAGCGCCTGCGTGGCATGGAGCGTGCCGACTCCGTGGGCATGGATGCACACAAGTGGTTCTTCCAGCCTTACGAGGTCGGCAGCTTGCTGGTCAAGGACGTGGCCACGCTGGAGAAGGCATTCGCGGTGCGACACGATGTCCTGCAGGATACGATCTGGGGTGCGAACCATCCCAATTTTTCCGACCGCGGTCTGCAGTTGAGCCGTTCGTTCCGGGCCCTGAAAATATGGATGTCCGTGCAGACCTTCGGAATGGCCGCATTTCGCCGGGCCGTCTCCAAGGGCCTTGAGCTCGCGGAGCGCGCCGAGGAGTTCGTGCGTGAGAGCCCGGATCTGGAGCTGATGAATCCCGTATCCCTGTCGATCGTGTGCTTCAGAATCAATCCTGCGGGTGCCGGGCTGGACGAGGACGCCCTGGAAAAAATCAACCGCGCGGTGCTCGCCCACATGTTCTGGGACGACCCGGCCCTGATCTCCTCAACGACGCTCGGTGGTAAATTCTCGTTGAGGCTATGCATCCTCAACTACACGACCCGCTGGGAGGACGTGAAGGAAACCCTGGAGGCGATCGTTCGATTCGGCAAGGAAGCCCGGCGCAAATAAATCGCAGGGTCCCGCTGGCCGAATTACGGGGCCAGCCAGTCCCTCACCGGCAAAAACTCCAGGTACAGCGCTTCTTCGGCACTGCCCGGTTCCGGGCGCCAGTCGTAGTCGAAGCGCACCTGCGGAGGCAGGGACATGAGGATGGATTCCGTGCGCCCACCGGACTGCAGTCCGAACAGGGTGCCGCGGTCATACACCAGGTTGAACTCGACATAGCGCCCGCGCCGGTACTGCTGGAAGTGTCGCTCGCGCTCACCGAACGCATGCTTCTTGCGGCGCTCGACGATCGGCAGGTAGGCCTTGAGGAAATGCTCGCCGATGCTTTGCAGCAGGCGGAAATCCTGTTCAAAATCACCGCTGTTGTAGTCATCGAAGAACAGCCCGCCGATGCCGCGCGCCTCGTTGCGGTGGCGGATAAAGAAGTACTCGTCGCAGTTTTTCTTGAACACCGGGTAGAGGCCGGTATCGATCGCATCACAGGCCTCCCGCGCCGTGCGGTGCCAGGCCACGGCATCCTCGTGAAAGCCGTAATAGGGGGTCAGGTCAAAGCCCCCGCCGAACCACCAAAGCACTTCCTGGCCACGTTTCGCCTGGAAGAACCGCACGTTGCAGTGCGTGGTCGGCACGTACGGGTTGTGCGGGTGGATGACGATCGACAGCCCGGTGGCCTGGAAGCTGGCCCCGGCCAACTCGGGGCGTTCACGGCTCGCCGAAGGCGGCAGCTCCTGGCCGAAGACGTGCGAGAAGCCGACCCCGGCCTGCTCGAAGACCTGCCCGTCCCTCAACATGCAGGTGGTGCCGCCCCCGCCTTCCACCCGCTGCCAGGCATCCTCGATGAAGCGTCCCTGCCCGTCGGTCTCCACCAGGGCCTGGCAGGTGCGCTCCTGCAGTGCCTGCAGGTGCCGGATGACGGCATTCGGGTGGGGCCGGTCCGGGGTCTCAGCGTCCATGACGGTACACTTTAGCACCCATGAGCTCGCGCACCTCGCTCGGCACGCCGGTACCCTCGGGTCCGGAAAGTATGAAATCCAGATGTGGCCCAAACCAGTCGCGAAGCTCTTGAGCGGAGGTCAGCACCGGGTAGGACGTGAGGTTGGCGCTGGTGGAGACGATCGCACCCGCCGCTTGGCAAAGCGCACTCGCCGTGGCATGGTGCGGGATGCGAAGGGCGACGCTGTCATGGCGCCCGGTGATCCAGGCCGGCACCGAATCGTCCGCCGGCACCACCCAGGTGGTCGGCGACTTCTTTTCTGCACCGCGTACCTCAAGGCGTTGCCTGGCACTCAGCGGCCCTGCGACCTGCTCCAGGGCTTCGAGGTTCTCGACCAGCAGGATGAGGCCTTCATCGACGCTTCGCTGTTTCAGCCACAGGACTTTCGTAACGGCCGCCCGGTTTCGCGGATCACAACCGAGGCCCAGTACGGTGTCGGTGGCATAGGCGATGACCCCGCCAAGCTCCAGGATGCGCGCAGCCTGTTCGATGGCAGGGCTCGGTGCCACGGCGGTGCAGTCAGCGAGCCTTGGCCCGCTTGGCACCCGTCTTGCGTTTCGTGCCCTTGGCTGCCTTGCGCCTGCGGGCCTTCCTGGCCGGGGCGGCGGCGATCAGGGATTCGCACTCGTCGACGGTCAGCTCGGCAGGTTCGCGGCCCTTCGGGATCTTGACGTTCTTGGTGCCGTCGGTGATGTACGGTCCGTAGCGCCCGTTCAGCACCTGGATGCCCTGGGGCTCGAACTCCTGGATGACCTTGTTGGCATCACGCTGGCGCTGTTCGGCGATCACCTCGAGCGCTCGCTCAAGCGTGATGGTATGCGGGTCGTCCCGTGGATCGCCTGGCGGGAGGGAGACGTACTTCTTGGCGCACTTGATGTACGGCCCGTAGCGCCCGATGCCGGCCGACACGTCCTCGCCCGCCTCGGTTTTTCCCAGATCGCGCGGCAGCTTGAACAGCTGCAGGGCCTCATCGAGGTTGACCTCGCCCATTTTCTGTCCGGGCAGGAGCCCTGCAAAGCGGGGCTTTTCCTCGTCATCACGGGTGCCGATCTGCACGTACGGGCCATAGCGCCCCATGCGCACGCTGACCGGCTTGCCGGAGTCCGGGTCGGTGCCGAGCTCACGCGCCTGCACCGCCTCCTCGCGGCTTACGCTCTTTTCCTTGTCGTGAATCAGGGTGCTGAAGGGGTCCCAGAATTCATGCAGTACGGGCACCCAGTCCTTCTCGCCCCTCGAGATCTCATCCAGGTCGTTTTCCAGGTTCGCGGTGAAGTCGTAGTCGACGTACTGCGAGAAGTGCTTGGTCAGGAAGGCGTTCACCAGCCGGCCCATGTCGGTGGGCATGAAGCGGCGTCTTTCAAGCTCGGCATACTCGCGGCTTTGCAGGGTCGAGATGATGCTCGCGTAGGTGGACGGGCGGCCAATGCCGAATTCCTCCAGGGTCTTCACCAGGCTCGCCTCGGTGAAGCGTGGCGGCGGTTCGGTGAAATGCTGTTCGGCGCGGATCTTCTCAAGGTCGACGTCCTCGCCCTCCTTGAGCACCGGCAGGCGGCGCTCGTCCGCCTCGAGCTTGCGGTCGTCCAGGCCTTCCTGGTAGACCTGGATAAAGCCCGGGTTCTTGATCGAGGAGCCGGTGGCGCGAAAGCGGTTGCCGGTCCCGCATTCGAGGTCCGCGGAGACCAGGTCCAGCGTGGCGTGCATCATCTGGCAGGCCACGGCCCGCTTCCAGATCAGGTCGTAGAGCTTGTACTGGTCGGCGTTCAGGAACTTGCGGATGCCCGCGGGCGTGCGCATGCAGGAGGTTGGGCGGATCGCCTCGTGGGCTTCCTGGGCGTTCTTGGAGCGGGTCTTGTAGACCCGCGGCTTCCCCGGCAGGTCATCCGGGCCGTACTGTCCGGAGATGTACTGGCGCAGCTCGGCAATGGCTTCGCCTGCGAGCGCCAGCGAGTCGGTGCGCATGTAGGTGATCAGGCCGACCGGGCCGTCACCGAGGTTGATGCCCTCGTAGAGCTGCTGGGCCGTGCGCATGGTTTTCGACGCCGAGAACCGCAGCTTGCGCACCGCCTCCTGCTGCAGGGTCGAGGTGGTGAAGGGCGGCGACGGGTGGCGGTTGCGGGCCTTTTTCTCGACCTTGGCGACCCGCAGGCGGCCATCGGCCAGGCGTTCGAGTTCCTCGCGGGCTGCCCCCGCCTTGACCTCGCTGTCGATGTCGAACTGCTTGAGCTTTTGATCCCCCAGGACCTGGAGGCGGGCGATGAAGGCCTGGCCGTCCTTGCTGCAGTCGGCTTCCAGGGTCCAGTACTCCCGGGCCCTGAATTTCTCGATCTCGTCCTCGCGCTCGCAGATCAGGCGAAGCGCAGGACTCTGCACGCGCCCGGCCGACAGGCCGCGCTTGATTTTCTTCCACAGCAGCGGCGACAGGTTGAAGCCGACCAGGTAGTCCATGGCGCGCCGGGCCTGCTGGGCGTTGACGAGTGAATCGGAGAGGCTTCTCGGGTTCTCGATCGCCTCGTTGACCGCCTGGCGGGTGATCTCGTAGAACACCACCCGGTACACCGGCTTGGCGTTCAGTACCCCGCGCTCCTTGAGCAGTTCGTACAGGTGCCAGGAGATGGCCTCGCCTTCGCGGTCCGGGTCCGTCGCCAGGTACAGGGCGTCGGATTTCTTCAGCGCGCGGGTGATGGCCGTGACGTGCTTCTCGTTCTTGCCGATGACCGCATACTTCATCTCGAAGCCGTGCTCGGGGTCGACCGCACCGTCTTTCGGGATCAGGTCGCGCACATGGCCGTAGGAGGCGAGCACGCCGAAATCCTTGCCCAGGTACTTCTCGATGGTGCGTGCCTTGGCCGGGGATTCGACGATGACCAGGTTCTTGCTCATCTAGGGCAGGGCACTCGCATTCGGGCTCGGGGGTGTGGGTTCATCGGTCCTCATCAAGCTGTTCGGCGGCAAACTAATACGCTGTTCTGATCGATTTGTAAATATGTTTGCGTATTTTCTTGTCCCGCGGTTCGGGGTTGGCACCTGCAAGGCACGCCCTTCACAACGGCGAAAAATCCGGTCCGGGAACGGGCCCCTGATTTACGTCCGGCGATGCTTGGTGGTACTCTCTGGGCTTGTGTTGACGCTTGCAGTAGGGCAGTTAACCGACCGCCGTGTCCTGCAAGTCTTCAAGAGGAGCACAGCCATGAACCAATCCGGTTTCCCCACGGCGGCGCTGGCCGCCTTGATCGCCCTGTGCCTGGCCCAGCCGGTGCATGCAGGCCTGTACATCAGTGGCGACTTCGGCATGAATTTCGGCTCGTCGCTGACCCTGGACGGCCACGACACCGACCGTGCCAGCGTCTGCGATGAATACATCAACCCGAGCTATGCCGGCGTCACGGACGACGGCTCCGGCAACACCTGCACGGGTCCGAACCGGGGTCATGACAGCCTCTGGAAGAGCCGGGCCGGCTCTGATGAAGGGCCGCTGTTTGCCCTGGCGCTGGGCTTTGACATGCCGGATTCGATGATCCGCACCGAGCTTGAATATTTCTACCGGGACACCGGCTATGACGAGACCTCCGATGTGACCAGCACGGGCGGCACCGTGTTCGCCAAGCTGGGCGGCGAAATTGAGACCGCGACCCAGACCGTCGATAGCGTGGCCTCGCACAACCTGTTCGCCAACCTGTACATCGATTTTGACAACCCGGTAGGCATCACCCCGTACGTCGGCATCGGCATTGGCCTCGGGTTCGCGGAGATGGACTACGGCGGGGTCTTCCAGCGCAACATTGATCCGGCGGCGATCTCCACGGGTGACGGGCATCCGAACGCTGCCGAGATCAAGGCCAACCTGGCGGGCACGACCACCACCGAGCACGGGGAACTCGACGACACGCTGTTCGGCTACCAGCTGATCGCGGGGCTCGATTACCCGCTGACCGATCACCTGGTCGCAGGGCTGAAGGTGCGCTGGGTGGAGTACGACTCCTTCAAGGACAAGGATGAGTGGGACATCTTGCGCAGCCACGCCTCCAACCTGAGACTCGAACCTGAGACGCGACGGCAGTGAGCCGGTGGTGTACGATATGAAGGTCGACGATATGGACATGTTTGCGATCAGTCTGGTCCTGAAATACACATTCTGACAAGGAGGAAGCTGTGCGAAACCCTATGATGACGGCAGTGGGTCTGGCTGCCCTGCTGGCCCTGCCGGGCCAGGCCCCGGCGGGCGGCCAAGGCCTGTACCTGAGCGGTGATTTCGGCATCAATTTCGGTGCCTCGCTCGATTCCCACGGCGTGAGCAACGACCGTGCCAGCGTCTGCGATGAATACATCAACCCGAGCTATGCCAGCGTCACGGACGACGGGCAGGGCAAGAGCTGCACGGCGCCCGAGCGCGGCCTGGGCGATGGCTGGGAGAACGGCTTCTCCTCCGATGAGGGGCCGCTGTTTGCCCTGGCACTGGGCTACCGGCTGCAGGATTCGGCGCTGCGCACCGAGATCGAGTACTCGTACCGGGATACCGGCTACGACGAGACCGCCCCGGTGCCCTCGGCCATGGGCGTCAACCAGGACAAGATTGCCCAGGAGATCGTCTCCGCGACCGACGCCATCGGCAGCTTCGTCTCGCACAACCTGTTCGCCAACCTGTACCTGGATTTTGCCGGGACCGGTGCGCTGACCCCGTATGTCGGGGCGGGCGTGGGGCTCGGTTTTGCCGAGGTGGACTACGCGAGCGTGTGGGCACGCAACCCGGACGCGGGCGCGATCTCCACCGGTGCCGGGCTGCCCAACGCCGATGAAATCCGCCAGAACCTGGCGGGCACGGCCAGCGTCGCCGACGAGGAACTGACCGACACGCTGTTCGGCTACCAGCTGATGGCAGGCCTCGACTACCGGCTCACCGGTCACCTGACGGCCGGGCTGAAGGCGCGCTGGGTGCGGTTCGAGGACTTCAGGGACACCGGCATCGTGTGGGACCCGCTTCGAGGCCACCCGCCCTATATCCGAAAAAGCGGTACAGACCGCGAGAAGGTGGAGGGCACGTTCAAGCTCCGTGACGTGGAACTGTTCGGTGTCAGCCTGACGCTCAAGTACCTGTTCTAGACATCATGGTCTGCCCGGGTAGCCCGACCGTACGGCGCCTGTCCAAAGACCGGCTTGGCAGCGAGCCAATGGTCCTATATAATAAAGATTATATAGAAGAGGAAATATTTCATGCTTACCTTCAAAGTGACCACGGTGGGGGCCTCCTCCGGTATCATTCTCACCAAGGAGGCCATGGCCCGTCTGCGGGTCAAGAAAGGGGATACCCTCTACCTGACGGAGACACCCGACGGGGGCTATCGCCTGACCCCCTATTCTCCGGAGTTCGCCCGGCAGATGACACTCGCCGAGGAGATCATGCACGACGACCGCGAGGTGCTGCGAGCGCTGGCTAAATGACGGCCGGGCCTTCGGGTTCATGGCGCTGGGTATCGTTGCCCATCTTCCTGGCCGTTCATGAGCGCCAAATCACAGAGCATGGTGGCCTAGACGGCATCCGCGACCAGGGGGCCATCGAATCTGCCCTGGCACGACCGGTACACCGTGAAAGTTACGGGGACCCGGATGCGGCTGAGCTGGCCGCGAGCTATCTCTTTGGCCTTGCCCGAAACCACGGGTTCGCGGATGGCAAGAAGCGCACAGCCTGGGTCGTCTCCTGCCTGTTCCTTGCCGATCACGGGTACCGTCTTGAATTTGACCCCGTGGAGGCTGTCCGTCAGGTGGAAAGTGTGGCCAGCGGGCAGGTGAGCGAATCCGAGCTTGCCGTCTGGTTCAGGAAGCGATTGAAGGAGTGATTGCGGGATGTCGTCGAACCGTCCCCGGCAGTGGCAACCCCACGCTTCCCGTTTCAGTCTGGCAATTTCCCGATGATCTCGTTTAGATTTTCCACCGGATAAAATCGCAAGGCTTTGCTTTTTCCGCTCCCCCTGAACAGAAGTTCATGTGTTTCGAGCGCGAGCAAGTCTGCACGCGCAGTGGCATACGCGATGCCATGGCTTCTCTGGTGCGACCCGATCGTGTAACCGTCGCGGTGGCCTCGAAGCGCATGACTCAGCAAGGCCAGCTGTCGATGATTGAAGCGGCCGATTTTCCTCAGCTTGCCTTCCAGCGAGGCGACCTGCTGGATTTTTTTGTGCAGGTGCTTTTCCAGGTCTGCAATCGAAGAAAGGATGACTCGCAGTTGCTGGATGATGAAGTAGGTCAGATCGTTTTCATCGGTCTCGGAGTACATGTAGGCATACCCATACTTGGCAGGGGCCTTCCTGATATTCCCCGAGATAGACAAGAATTCAAACAGCCAGTACTTTTGCTTGAGCATGGACCAGTAGAACAATGCCCGCGCCAGTCTGCCGTTGCCATCCTCAAACGGATGGTCGAAGCCGATCCAGAAATGCAGGATGATCGCCTTGATGATAGGGTGTATGAAGTTTGAGCCGGTATGTTCTTCGTTTGCGAAAGTGCATAACGCTTCCAGTCGGTCAGGAAGTTGATCCACAGGAGGCGGGGTATGCAGCACCTGCCCGCTCCTGTTATCAAAGACACGCACCCTCTCGGCTTCATCGGTTTGCAGTCTTCCGGCAGCCTCGGTATTTTCCAGTGTCCGATCAGTCACCAACTTGTGCAGGTCCAAAACCCGTTCGGGGGTCAGGTCTTCATCCCTGAGATCGCGGATATGTTGCATCGCAAGGTAGTTGTTGAGGATCATGCGCTCATTCTGATCTTTGGGCCTGCGGCCGGACCGCAGCATGTTGGATGCAACCTTTCTCGAAGTGGACGCGCCCTCCAGTTGACTCGAGCGGATGGCCTCCTCGATCAGTGAACTCACGATGTACCGGTTTCTTGTGTCCGGGTTGGTGACCTGATCCGAGATCGCTACCTGGCCTGTGGCTTTGCCGTCAATTTTGTACAGCATCTCCAGGACGATATCATGCATGCCGAAACTGAAGTCTGTCCCGCTGGCATCCTGCAGGGGAATCACTTTTCGCGGCTGCGAACGAGCCAGCTTGATCGTGGCCCACCAAAGTCTGTGGTCGAGCCCTTCGGGTGGGTCTCGATGTCTTAGCTCAGACCAGTGTAGGTATTTCCCGTGGACGGTAGGGAGGGCTTGGGCATGGGGAGGTGAAAACAGTTTGCCCAGATCCTCGCGGCTGATCGTGGCCATGATCTCTTTCAGAGAGGGTGCGCTTTCAGGTCTTTTCATGATGCCCTAAACTATCAATTTATAGATTATTGATAGTGCACTATACCATAATCTATCAATTATTGAAATATTGATAGGTATTGATACGTATCCATCAGTTTCTATCAGAATATAGCTTGTTGATAGGTATTGATACGTATCTATCAATTTCCCGAAAGGTCGTGCCTCGGGATAAAATTCTTGTGCCATGCTTTCTTTGGCCGCTGCAGGCGGTATGCGCTGATCACTGGCATCTCCGTCACCTGCCCTATATCTCCTTCCCCGGGTTGTTATAGGGTGCCTCCTGTACTTGTCCACGGCCGAGGTGAACCGCTGGACGCTCCAGCGGGCCGGCAACACATCGGCCGGGCAACAGGGAGAAACTGTGAGGGACCGCGTCGCCGTCGTGCTGACGGCCATTTTGCTTACCGCCTGTGGCAGCGGTGGTGGAGGCCAGGATGGCGCGTTGCCTGAGATGCCGGGAAGTGAGGTGGCGTCCTTGCCGCAACCGCATCGAGGGCACGTTCGGAGGCAAGCGCTAAACCAGGCGCTTGGCTTCGGCAAGGTCACTTGTCGCTGCATGTTGCCCGGGAATAATTTTGCTAGACTGCGAGGGCATGGAGGCCCGCCCCGGACAAGGGTTCGGAACGGGCGAAGATCCTGCCGAAACATCGGCACAACCCCGGGTAGCGCACCATGGCCTTACTGGAAATCCTGCACTTTCCCGACCCGAGACTGAGCCGCAAGGCCCGTCCGGTGGAGGTCGTGGATGATGCCGTTCGAAAGACGGCCGAGGACATGCTCGAGACCATGTATGACGCCCCGGGCATCGGGTTGGCCGCGACCCAGGTCAACATCCTGCAGCAAATTGCCGTCATCGACGTTTCCGAAGACAAGAACGAGCCACGCTGCCTGATCAACCCGAAGATCATCGAGCGCGACGGAGAGGAGGAGATGCGCGAGGGCTGCCTGTCGGTGCCCGAGGTGTTCGCCCACATCAAGCGTGCAGAACGGGTCACTGTCGAGTTTCTGGATCTCGACGGACAGGCCAGCACCCTGGAGGCGGACGGACTGCTGGCGGTGTGCATCCAGCACGAGATGGACCACCTGCAGGGCCGCCTGTTCATTGACTACCTGTCGCCGCTGAAGCGTGAGCGTCTGAAAAAGAAGATGCTCAAGGCGCAAAAGGCTGGACAGGCCATGCCGTCTTCGGGTCAATCCATTCCCCTGTAATTGCGGTATACCCCCGCATCCTGTGAGCCTGCATCCCCGTGTCGAGCGCCCTTAGCATTGTCTTTGCGGGTACCCCGGCGTTTGCAGCGACGATCCTGCAAGCCCTACTGGAGGACAAACATCGCATCATCTGTGTCTATACCCAGCCCGACCGCCCGGCCGGGCGTGGCCGCAAGGTGCGCCCCGGCCCGGTCAAGACGCTGGCCACCGAGGCGGGCCTGCCGGTGCGCCAGCCCGAGCGTTTTGGTAAAGCAGAGTGTGCGCATCTGGCAGGTCTTCGCGCCGATGTGATGCTGGTCATTGCCTACGGACTGCTTTTGCCACAAGCTGCACTGGAGGCACCGAGACTGGGCTGCATCAACATTCACACCTCGCTATTGCCGCGCTGGCGCGGCGCGGCTCCGATCCAGCGTGCCCTGCTGGCAGGGGATACCAAGACCGGCATCTCCTTCATGCAAATGGTCGAGGCCCTGGATGCCGGGCCCGTCCTGCACCAAGTATCAACCGAGATGCGCCCTGGAGACACCACGGCACAACTGCGACAGCGCCTGGCCCAGTCGGCCGCATCCGAGATGTCGGGGGTGCTAGACAGGCTTGCGGGCGGTGAGATCACACCCAAGGCGCAGGAGGTCTCCAGGATCCTGTACGCACCCAAGGTTGACAAGTGTGAGGCGCTGATCGACTGGAGCGAAAGTGCCGTGCAAATTGAACGCAAGGTCCGGGCCTTCAACGACTGGCCAGTGGCCTACAGTCATTTGGAGAAGCAAAGAGTGCGTATTTGGGAAGCCCATCCCCTGATGCGCAGCGCTGATGAACCGCCGGGGGCGGTACTTGAGGCCCGAAAGGGGATCGAGGTGGCCACTGGCGAGGGAGTGCTGGTCATTGATCGTTTACAGCTGCCAGGAGGAAAACCCTTGTCGGCACATGACTTTATCAATGCCCATGACCTTCGGGGGCTACGCTTCAGTCACTAAGGCGAATGTACTGAGTAAGACGCTGCGATTTCATTGAATTGAAACAAGTCAATGTGGCGCTGCAGGGTGCAAGACCTCTTGTTGAAAAAAACCTTCTAGGCTGTGCCCCAAAGGATTCTTAGTCATTAGTTGGCACAGGACTAGACCAAACGTGTATCCGTACCTACGCGTCGTTCTGCAGCGGCTTGTTCCCGACGCGCCTGTGCAAGCTCATAACTTGCTTGCATACGCATCCAGTGATCGGCGGTGCCCCAGCCAATGCTCTCCAATGCGAGTGCCATGTTTGCCGATACGCCCGCCTTGCCGTTGAGCAGCCGCGACAGCGTGCCACGTTCGCAACCAAGCCGAGCCGCAGTCTCGGTCACGTTCCAGCTTACATCGTCCATGTTCTCGCGGATCAGTTCGCCTAGGTGCGGTGGGTTCAGCATCGGGCCGACGCGATCATCTGAAGTGTCGTTCGTATCAGGTCTCATATCAGGTCTCATATGGGTTAGTGATAGTCGATCAGGTTCACGTCCACGGCTTCACCGTCCTCGAAGCGAAATACAACACGCCAGTTGCCTGAGACGCGCACGCTCCACTGTCCGGCCCGGTCACCCTTCAGGGAATGCAGCCGAAAGCCCGGCGCTTCGGCGCTGCTCGGATGCGTCGCCTCCTGCAATCGAAACAGGATGCGCCGAAGCCGTGGCACGAGACCGGCAGGTAGCCGCGTCGCGTTGTCCCGCTCGTGCAGTGCCCGCAGTCCCTTGTGCCTGATCCTCATGTCTTATTGTAATGTGATGCGTTACGCGCTGCAAGAACCTGCACCATCGCCTGCACCATCGCGGGGCAAACCGGGGTCTTCCCCAGGCTGCCCGGGATTGAGTGCACCCCCTGGTCCGCACGCAGGCTGCGGGAAACCAGGCAGTTTTCCGATCCCTGCACAATCAAGGAGTTGCAGATTTTTGAGGGCCTCATGAGGGTCCATCATCCGGGTAAAAACCCTTGCCCGCCTCCATGACTTGCCCTATGCTGCCCGCCTGCATTGCACCTGTTCACAGGTTCGGATAGACGAGGCATTGCTATGAAAATAATCATACTGGGAGCCGGCCAGGTCGGCTCCTCGCTGGCCATCAGTCTGGCCAATGAAGCCCACGATGTCACCCTGGTGGATGCGGACCCCGTCATCCTTCAGGACATCCAGGGCCGGGCCGATCTTCGCACGGTAATCGGCAAGGCCTCGCACCCGACCCTGCTCGAGGAAGCCGGCGCGCGCGATGCCGACATGATCATTGCCCTGACCCAGAGCGACGAGACCAACATGGTGGCCTGCCAGGTCGCCTACACGCTGTTCCACACGCCGACCAAGATCGCGCGCATCCGCGCACTCGAATACTTCTCCCACGAAAACCTGTTCGTGCAGGAGGCCCTGCCGGTGGATGTGCTGATCAGCCCGGAATACCTGATCTCGCAGTACATCCAGCGCCTGATCGAACACCCCGACTCCCTGCAGGTGCTGGATTTTGCGAACGGGCGCATCAAGCTGCTCGGACTGCGTGCCAGCAAGCGCATGATCGGGCGAAGGCTCGGCAACATCTGGGAGCTGATGCCGGAAACCGAGGCCAAGGTGGTGGCCCTGTACCGCAACAACCGCCCCATCCCCATCAACGACCTGACCATCATCATGGAGAACGACGAGGTGTTCTTCCTGGCCTCCTCGGACAATGCCCTGGCCATGACCGGGCAGTGGCGCGGCGACGATCTTCCCTACAAGCGCATCCTGCTGGCCGGCGGCGGCAACATCGGCTACCACCTCGCGAAGTCCCTGGAGGACGACTACCAGATCAAGATCATCGACCGCAATACCGAGCGCACCCGCTTTCTGTCCGAATCGCTGAACAAGACCATCGTCCTGCAAGGCGATGCCGCCGACCAGGACATCCTCCTCGAGGAGAACATCGAGGACACCGACGTCTTCTGCGCACTGACCAACGACGATGAGGCCAACATCCTGTCCTCCATGCTGGCCAAGCGCCTGGGCGCCAACAAGGTCATGTCGCTGATCAACCGTCCGAGCTACGTGGAACTGGTGGAAAGCGGCATCGTTGACATCGCGATCTCGCCACGCCAGGTGACGCTCGGCACGCTGCTCGCCCACGTTCGAAAGGGTGATGTGGTGGCCGTGCACTCGCTGCGGCGCGGAGCGGCCGAAGCCATGGAGGCGGTGGCCCACGGCGATCGCAAGACCTCCAAGGTGGTCGGGCGCAGCATCGGTGAGATCAAGCTGCCCAAGGGGGCGACCATCGGCGCCATTGCCCGCGGGGACCTGGTGATCATGGCCGAGCCCGACATGCTCATCGAGCCCGAGGATCACGTCATCCTGTTCCTCGCCGACAAGGGCGGGGTGCGCGACATCGAACGCCTGTTCCAGGTCAGTGCCACGTTCATTTAAGGACGGGCTCCGCACACCTGGACTACGGGGTCACTGACATGCAACGACAGGTCATCCAGCGCATCCTCGGCCTGCTGCTGGCCGCCTTCAGCCTCACCATGCTGGCGCCGATGCTGTTTCGCTTCCTTGATCCGAGCGAACCGCTCGCCCCGTTCATCGCCTCGACCCTGATCACCTTTGCCGCAGCCGTGGCCCTGTGGTACCCGGTGCGCGACTTTCGGGACGACCTTCGCCTTCGCGAGGGTTTCCTGATCGTGGTGCTGTTCTGGACGGTGCTGGGTCTTTTCGGGGCATTGCCGTTCTTGTTCTCCGCATCGCTCGACCTCGGGCTGACCGATGCGGTGTTCGAGTCGATCTCCGGGCTGACCACGACCGGGGCGACCGTCATCACCGGCCTCGATACCCTGCCGAAATCCATCCTCTTCTACCGCCAGAGCCTGCAGTGGCTGGGCGGTATGGGAATCATCGTGCTGGCGGTGGCCATCCTGCCGCTGCTGGGCGTCGGCGGCATGCAGCTGTACCGGGCCGAGGCCCCGGGGCCGGTGAAGGACAATCGCCTCACGCCGCGCATCAAGGAGACCGCCAAGGCGCTGTGGTACATTTATCTCTTGCTGACGCTCGCCTGTGCCTTCGCCTACTGGCTCGCCGGCATGAGTGCCTTCGATGCCATCGCGCACAGCTTCTCGACGGTCGCCATCGGCGGGTTCTCCACCCACGATGCCAGCATCGGCTATTTCGACAGCGGGGCGGTCGAGGCGATCGCGATCCTGTTCATGCTGCTGGCAGGCGCGAACTTCGGCCTGCACTTCATCACCTGGAAGTCGGCGGGCCTGCGCCACTACCTGCAGGATGCGGAGTTTCGCACCTACCTCTGGGTGCTGCTGGCGGTGACCGTGGTCACCGTCATCACCCTGAACGCGGCGAACGTCTACCCGGGACTGGTCGAGTCCTTCGGCAAGGGAATCTTCCATGCGGTCTCCATCGGCACCACCACGGGCTTCACCACCTCCGAATACCACCTGTGGCCGGGCTCCCTGCCGGTGCTGTTGCTGCTGGTGAGTTTCATCGGCGGCTGTGCGGGCTCCACCGGCGGCGGCATGAAGGTGGTCCGCGTACTGCTGCTGGTCAAGCAGGGCCTGCGCGAGCTTTTGCGCCTCGTACACCCGAGTGCGAAGATTGCAGTGAAGATCGGCGAGAAGGCCGTGGACTCGCGGGTGGTAGAAGCGGTGTGGGGGTTTTTCTCGGCCTACATCGCGGTGTTCGTGTTCATGCTGCTGTTGCTGATGGCCGCGGGACTCGATGAGGTCACGGCGTTCTCCGCGGTGACGGCCACGCTCAACAACCTGGGGCCGGGCCTCGGCGAGGTGGCACTGAATTACACCGGCATCAACGGCTTCAGCAAGTGGGTGCTGTGCCTTGGCATGCTGCTCGGGCGCCTGGAGATCTTCACCCTGCTGGTGGTGCTGACCCCGGCCTTCTGGCGCAGGTAGGTATCGCTTCCATGGTGGATGAAGTCGCCCGGGAGAAATGGGACCGAAGACATGCGAAGGCCCCGCCTGACCAGACCCCGGCCCGGGTGCTCGAGGACTATGCGCACCTCCTGCCCGGGACCGGGCAGGCCCTGGACCTGGCCTGCGGGCGGGGAGGCAACGCTCTTTTCCTTGCACGAAAGGGGCTGGATGTGCAGGCATGGGATCTCTCCGCGACGGCGATCGCGGCGCTGAGGCGACAGGCCAGCCGGGAGAACCTTGCAATTGAGGCGTGCGTGCGCGATGTCTGTGAGCGCCCGCCATCCCCGGAATCCTTCGATGTGATCTGTGTGAGCTTTTACCTGGAGCGCTTGATCACGGCTCGCATCCGGAAGGCGCTTCGGCCCGGCGGACTGCTGTACTACCAGACCTTCATCGACGAGCGGGTCACGGATAACGGGCCGTCCAATCCGGCCTATCGGCTGGGTCCGAATGAGTTGCTTGAACTGTTCGCACCCCTGCACGTGCTGGTCTTTCATGAGGAGGGCCGGACCGGGAATCTGGGGCAGGGTCTTCGTGACATCGCCAGCCTGGTGGCACAACAGCGAACGGGCTGGCCGGCATCATACAGCCCCTGATCTTTTGGACGTATGCAGGCGCAGGCCCTGAAAGGCCGTACTTCCTGCGCCGGGGTGCAGCTTCCCTTCTATCCCATCATCGCATGAGCGGGCCGAGACTTCTGCGATACCGCCAGTTCGTTGCAGGGTTGCCGTTGGCAATGTACTTCCAAATCTCTTTCGATCTTCGTGTGCCGGTGCGGTCCATGCCAGCTTCAAGATTCGGCACTTTGTATTTTGCGATGGGTCGCTTCACGCCAAGCAACTGCTTCTGCCTCGACTTCCCTGGCCAAGGCCAGGTCGCCTGTATTAGCAGCATCAAGGCTGATTCGCACCTGTTCTCGGAACTAGGCGTTGTGCTCTTGTGCCTCTTTCCGTCGGTGTACGAGATTGCGTATGTGATTACGTGGCAGTTGGGCGCGGGTGTGGCCCATTAACTTCGCTATTCCAGCGAAGGGAACTATTATGGGCACAATACCTTATAACGAGGGAACTTCGTTAAAACTCGTTTAGAGCAGATACCCTGAAACACTGGTCACATTTTCTGGAAACTATCATCCCATCTCTCTAGCAGAATGTGTTGCATACCCAAAGACCTGACACAACTTGGCTCTCATGATCTGGGACAGCTTTTCCGAGTTGATAAATCCGCAAGCTGCTGAGCGTGCGATATTTGTTCATCTTTGTCCTCAACTGCTTTCCCAGGCAGTTCAATATCAGCATGGTAAGGGTTATCTTGTGTGGGCGAGGCTAGTACTTTTCGTTCATTTAAGCATGCATCCAAAGCTATAAGTGCCGCCCAACCATAAAATGTGCGGTTCCTCTTCTTTGCAACTTTGTCTGCATTAATAACAATCTCTTCTACAGGCGCAACACTTAGCCTATCTACAGAAAGTTTGGCTACACCTTCTCTCTCTAAGAACACATTTTTTGGGATAGTATTCCGAGCAGCTCGTTTAGCTTGGCTGCTGGAAAAAATTTCGCGACCAAGCTCCTCGCTTGATTCAATGGTATTAGGTGCTTTCACTAAGTAAGGCTGTCAAGCTCATTTAGAGCTTCATATATGAAACCATCAGGCAAACTCTTAGTCGTCGAATACCGAGCCCGCTTGCTATCGCCGTTTATGTTGACTAAACACAATGCCCCACCACCTGAATCACACACAACCATGACTGAACTACCATGACCAGTAGGTGCATCAATGGAAACTTCACCGTCCGGCATGGGATAAACCTCATATCGCAGTGGCAGTATGTCATACATTTTTCTGAGTAACCGACCCGCATTTCTAACCGCTATTTCATTTGGGACTAGATAGTTTTCCTCTTTAGCTTCTTCGACAACTTCACTGAGATCGCGTAGTGCATTGGCAAGTTGCACGCGAGGATTTTTTGCAACACAAGTGGCATATTCACCTAGCAATTCCCATTGCAGTTGAGCAGGAAAATCTAGCCTTTTCCTTTCTTTCCAATAACTGAATAGAATTCGAGGAAGAACCCCACTTACTTGAGACCACACTAGATAAGATGTCTCCGAAACACGCACATGACGGCTAAGCGAAAACCAGTCTGAATTGCTTTCTTTATCAAATACACCAACGGGCTGCTCAAGTTCAGGCATAGCTAAAACTGGCACATTCTGATCATATAGCCACCAGCCCGAAGTGCTTTCCTCGCCATATTCAACCACTGGCTGCTCATGGGCGCGTGCCCAAGAATAATCTTGTCCCCCGGGAGCCCTGAAAGGTTGGCTGGAACTCCTTACAGTACCTAAATCCTGTATAGACCCTAAGGCTTTTGCAGTTGACATACCTCTACCCGCAGTATTTTTTTATCAAATTGGAAAAATCATCCATATCACTTTCCCACTTATCGAGAATCGAATGTAAATGGGTAACGCCAGGCTTTACATTTCCTTTGGGTAAGTCGCGGTGAAAATTACCTTGAAAGACAATTCCCATTATTACCTCGTCACCTTCCTTTCTATGCCCAACTGAGGTTTCCAAGGTAATGCTACGTTTACTGTACTCATACTTTGCCTTGAGATGTACTGTTGGAATACTGTCTTTAAAAGACATCCACGACCCTTCATCGCGCAACATTTTCAAAACATGGTCTTTATCCTGAACCGGCACAAAAATCTTCGGATTAATTCCGATTGAGACATAAGGTACATGAGGGATGTGTTGCAAATAGCGTTTCGCAATCTCTGGACATACTAAATTCTCAATATCAAGATTTACACCACTCTGTGTAAACACCACACGGTCAGGAGTTGAGGTGACTGTAACCCCATTTTCATATGCCACCTGTGAAAACCCCGGTGTAGAAATAGGGGAGTCTAGGACCCCGTGCCCTTTGTCAACTATTTTGTTGTAGTGGAGAAAGTCAGGGTTAAGAATAGACGGGTTATTGGAATCTGCAACCAATACCACGGACAACTCAATCAGCATGCAGTTGTTTTCCCATGAGGGCTAAAGATTGTGTGTAGCTTATGCCGGGCGTGTCAAAATACGATGTTACCGCATCAGACACTTAATGATAACAATAATTCACAATTACTTTTGTAGCCGGATTAGTTTTTAATTATTTTTCGCCGATCGCAATCTTTACCCTAAATACAATTTAGGCTGCTAATCTGTCTTTTCGCCCTCAGGACATGGGCATCGAAGTGTAGGTTAATAGTCGATTAACCACAATAGCCAGCCCGTTGAAGATTTATCTAAGGGGATTATGTAGCAAAATCTGCAAAATCACTTCCTGTCCGGCCACCGACGCTTGTTCAATTCGGTATTTGCAGAGGTGCGGTTTCTGCAGTCCGGGCTGACCTGCACCCCTTGAGAAAGGGTGCCTCTGCGTGTTTCAGCCCACAGGTGTGACGGCAGCGGAATATCTTGGCCTGTGCCAGGGTGATCAGGCCGCGGTTTGCTCAGAACTGGCGCACGAAGCGGATTTCGCCGCTGGTGCTGTCGTAGCCATAGACCTGCGAGTTGGTGTTCTTTTCCTCGTGGGTGACCACGAACTGCGGACTGAATCCGTACAGCGTGAACGCACGGTTGTGTACCGATGCGCGATAGATCTTGGTACGGTCCTTGCGCGGGGTGCCGCTGGTGAAGGGGAACCAGTTGCCTTCGTAGCGGGTTCTTCGAAACTCGGTACTGCCTCCCACGGTGTAGCCGCGCGGCAGGGCCACCGTGGTACCGATGCGTCCCCAGCGGGTATCATGGCGCCAGCGCTTGGTGGCCGTGTGCTCATCGGAATAGCCCACGGTGGCTTCGAGGCGCACAGTGGGCAAGAGTACCCAGGCACCCTTCACTGAGAAATCCAGTGTCGAGCCATCCAGGTAGTCGAGCTTCCTGTATTCGCGGTCATGCCAGGATGCCCGTCCGGTCAGCCAGAGACGCCGGTTCAGCCGGTGCTTGACTTCCGAGCGTGCACCGAAGTCAAAGTAATAGGGTGCGGTGATGCGCCACTGCTGGCGTGCATCGACCAGCAGGCTGACACTGGTGTTTGCATCGAGAAACCATTCCGGGCCGGCATGGACGCCCAGAAAGGACTGGTCATACTCCTTGCCCGGGTATTCCTCGCGCGCGAGGTCGGTGCCGAATCGCAGGCGCAGGCGCGGTGCCAGGGGATACCAGTAGCCGCCCCCGGCCCAGACGGAAAGCCCGACTCCTGATTTTTCCTCCTCGACGGTATCGCGGCGAAAGGGCAGGCCGAAGATGTTGATGATCTCGGTCTCCGAATTGCGGCCGATATTGGAGCTTGGTTTCAGGGTGCTGCCCAGGTACATTGACCAGCGCTTGCGGGCGCGGATTTCATTCAGGAAGCGCTGGATGTTGGCGGCCACGGGGGCGGGCGGCTTGCCAGCCAGTACGCGCTCAAAATGCTTGCGGGACAGGCCATCCTCTTTCTTGTAGAAGAAGGCGCGGGCCAGTTCGAGCCGCACGCGCACAAGCCCGGGCTGGTCCACCAGCAGGGCATGGAGGACTGCAATGGCTTCATCCAGCAGGGCCTCCTGGGCTTCCCTGGAGGCCACCTGGCGCGAATGCTCGATCAGGGAGAAGGCCAGCAGGAAGTGGCTGTTGGTGTCCTCTGGACGGGATTCTGAAAGATGCCTCAAGTGTGTGGCAGCCGCTTCGTATTTTCCCTGCCGGATGAGTGTCCGGATCGCTTCCTCACTTGGTGCTGCAGCAGTTGCAGGTTGATCCTGGTCGGGGTTTTCGGCCTGCGCAAGGGAAGTGCCTGCCAAAAGAAACAGGGCAGCGGCGATCGCTGCATGGCAAGCTAGCCTGGTGGTCATTGAGGTGTTGGGATCTGTGAGGAAGATTTTGGTGGCAGGAGTTTATGTATGCAAACTGGAACTTCGGATAACGTGAACCCTGTTTCGTGCTTTTAGCAAAGATAGCTCTGCTCGGGCAGACAGTTGCCTGTAAGCAAAGACTCGAATATCCAGGATCACCGAGGGGTGCAGGATAGCATGAAGCTGGTACGCGCGGTAATTTTTGTTATAAGCGAAGGAAAGATATTTTGTCAAGGATGATGTGCATGACCTTCCCGCATGTACGTCCACGAATCCCATGCAAGTGCCGAGCTTTGAAGATAGTCGCCTTCTTGCCCACCGTGTACGCCTCGTATACGGTTCGGGTTTGTCGGACCAGTGGCCTGCCTTCGGCTTCCTTCAGATTCCACCTCGCGACGGGCACCCTTGCCGGGCCGATAGCGGACTTGCACCGCCCAGCCATCCGACCACCACCACGTGTATCGGAACAGCGCCTGTCACGGCGCTACGCGCCATGCCTGGCGCACCACAAAAAAAGGCAGTCTCCAAGAGACTGCCCTTTTCCAAACGTTAGGCTAGGGTGTCACACACCCCTTTTGTTCTTTCGGGGGACTACTCGCTCTCCATTCTTGCTCCAAAAGCGCCGGCAACGATTCCATTGTCGAAGCCTTTGTTGAACTCACCAACTATGGTGTGGGGGGCAACTGGATCGGCGCCATCTGTGACCGGGCCATAGAAGTTGGCACTCCAGACATCATTTCCCGTTCCACCGCCTACACCATTATCCGTAATATCAGTGTCACTCAAAGACACTGACCACGAATTTTCCTCTCCACCAGAGAGCATGAAATTATTAATAGTCCCGGTTAAGGTATTGTGCTTATCTGCTGGGATAGAAGTCCCACCGAAATAGACCGTCAGATTGACATCCGCTGTGAAATGACCCGAGGAGGCATTTATAAGGTCGCCTGTTTCCGAGCTAAACTCATTCTCAATCATATACACTCCAAGCGCACCGCCGCTGTATTTTGCAGATCCAGTGACCGCAGAAATATCACTTGCATCGCCCATGGAATACCCGGCAAAGGTCTCCACTTCGTTATACATGACTGCACCATCTTTATCAGTGGTCCTCTGGAGCCAGAAGCCGTAGCGCAGGTAGTCACTGTCTGGTACATCAGAGGTGGCCCCCGCATCAGGCGTGAAAATCCAGCCGGTCAACCCGGAGACCATGCCATCCGCATAAGTGACTGTGCAGCCGCTTGTGCCAGCATTACACCTGTACGTGCCGGGTGCGCCGTTGTAGGTGCCCGCATACTCTTGAGCCTCGTCATCATCAGTGGTGCCCGCATTATCGCCATTAAACGATCTGGTCGTTACGCCGCTGGGCACAGAGCTAAACTCAGAGACCATGACCAACGAAAGATTAGCTGTAACAACACTCAAAGCATCATTATCTGTATCTGTATCTGCATCCGTATCTGCATCCAGTGTATAAACATTTGCAAACGGCGTGGCCTTGGGGCTTTCAATATCGGTGCTCACCATCACGATTTCTTCCACTACGTTGCCATCCATATCCGCGTCCATCGTGCGTGTGTGCATAGTGAGTCCATCACTTACATTCGTAGCCTCAAACTTGGTGTTGGGAACAACTGGGTCGGCATCCGGATCACCCATAATAGTGACTTCAACCCCTGTAGCTGAGATGGAGAGAGAGTACGAGCCTGGAGTACCTGCACTGATAGCAGCCGCAGCAGTGCCACCCAAGCCTGCATCATCGGTATCTGTCTCACGAGCCTCTTGTTCGATAGCAGTCTCCTTCGATTCTGCCGCGTCGGTTCTCGCATCAATAGTATCTTGCGTAGGCTCACAATCTGAACCTGCAGCCGGGCGCATATACCCAGTAGGGCAAGGATCAGGTGTAGGCGGTGCCATCATGTCATCGCCCATCATTGCAGTGTCATCCGAACTGCCGCCACCGCCACCGCAGCCATACATCACCATGGAGGTTGCAGTGATCAGGCAAATCACCGCTAGTTTACTGGAAAGTGTAGACATCTTTCGAAGCTCCCTTAACTTGAATTAACAGGCATGTTGCCTATCCTAACGATTGTACAAGCATACACTTCAGCGCCCGAACTTCCCCGGAACGGTGAGAGTGCCTGTATGATTTATACCAAATCTACATCGTCTCCACACATACTGCAACCACTTTTTTATGTAAATATTCCTGTAACAAGCGGCTCAAACAGCCATATGCGGGCAGTTGGGGGGGGGGTTGAGCACCGCTTGTCCAGGTGCGAAAACATCTCCGGTTCCCCTTGCATTTTATTTCTGCTTTATCGTGAACGACGGGCGCAGGGGAGCATGCAGTATCTATTATTTGAACAATGTCCATTAAGGTCTGATCAATCAGGTTTCTGAGAGGCAATTTCTGCCGGGCATGGAATTCAGTCTGTTCCGGAGGATCAGGAGGCCCGGAATCTGCCCCTGTGGGCAGGCAGATGCGAGGGATTTCCCTGTTTTCGATGTTTCAGGCGCACGCCCCCACAGGCCTCAGCAGAGTGCATCTGCGGACCCCGGGCCTTCGTGTGGTCCCTGGTGGAACTCGGGGCCTGGATGATGCGGGCATCCACGATCATGGTCTCGTCCGGGGCCGGCTCACGCTCCAGGTCAATGCCCGCAAGGCGGCGCATGGCCCGGGAGCCATACGAGGCCTTTTTGGCCCCCCGGGTCCGAAAGGCTGAACCCGTGCTGCAGAAAGCGGATGCGCAGCACGCGCTCGGTGCCGATGGGCCTTCTCCCGGCCCTCTCGGGCTTCGGATAGAACAGCTCGATGACCGCGACCCGCTCCTGCCGGGGAATGATCTGTTCCATGTCCTCCGGAAACGCTTCCTTGCGGGCCTTCTTCCTGTACTGATCGAATCCGGTTCCAGAAAAGGTCGGCTGCTGATGGCATACACCTCCGTTGAATCGCCATTCAATCTCTGACAGGCATTATAATCCCTGAGGCCTGATTAATCAGAGGTTCCTCAGGTTAATTACGTGTGCTCTTGGCCGCCACACTGTTCACTTGTTCGGGTTCATCTGTCATGGTAGCAGGGTGTAGCCCATTGAATTAGAGGCACTCACCTTAATATACCGTTGGAAGCAATAATGGTTAGGCGGGCTCATTGACAAAATCTTTCAATATTTAGCGCCGCCTGTAGACCACATAGGCTAGAACCAAGTCAGGTTCTGACTTCTTCGCCTGCGTTTACATTATCCGTGACCTCAGGCCCGAAATCGCGGACAGGGTCTATACGTTCGCAGAACGGCAAGGACTGTGATAGGGTGGCTAATTACATAAAGCATTGAGAATGTTTTAATGCCTACACAAAGCAAGCCGACCAAACGAAAACAAGCACATGCCGAGATGCTTGAGGCAGCACTTGCCCGTCCCGGTATTCATGAGGCTATGGAAGTTTATTGCAACTGGCTGAAAAAGGATCAAGGCTTGAACCCCTACCGCTCTGTTACCCAAAATCCTGTAAGAGTCACGACAACAAACTCCTCCAGCATTTCTTGAATCTAAAGCATACGGGATTCCAGAAATGCCGATTTGGAGTGAGATTCTCGAAGAACTATCAGCCACAGTAATCCAACCGGGACAGTTTCCGGATTTCGACAGTATTCGAAGAAAGTACCTTGTTGAGCTCCATCAACATACTGAGCGTAATGTCATCCTTTACGCCTCAGGCTGGTTGCAAAGGGATGCACCACCTGTCTCAATTTCCATCAATGACGAGGACATGCAGGCTTTTATGGAAGTCTGCCATGCACTGGAAGGCGAAAACTTGATTTGATTATCCATAGCCCTGGAGGTTCTCCAGAGGCGGCCGAGGCTATTGTCTCTTACTTGCGCTCGCGTTTCTCTGATATTCGAGTCATTGTGCCGCAACTTGCCATGTCAGCTGCAACAATGATTGCATGTGCCGCAGACCAAATCGTGCTCGGCAAACATTCATCTCTAGGTCCAACTGACCCACAGATTCTGATTCCTACATCCCTAGGAGTACGGGCAGTGCCAGCGCAGGCGGTCCTTGACCAATTTGACCGGGCACAGCAGGAGTGTGCAGACCCGGCAAAGCTATCTGCTTGGTTGCCAATGCTTAACCAGTATGGACCCGACCTTCTTGTACAATGCGAGTCGGCATTAGACATGTCCAAGGAGCTGGTCAAGACATGGCTTGAATCTTACATGTTCAAAAATATCGATGACCGTTCGCAGAAAGCAGAAATGATCTCTGAGTGGCTTGCTGGTCATGAAAATTTCAAGAGTCACGCTAGACACATCCCTCGGCTAGAAGTCGAAAACCGCGAATTGATAGTATCAAGGTTAGAAGCTGATCAAAGATTTCAAGATCTGGTTCTTTCTGTTTTTCACTCTACGACACATACATTCACTGGCACACCATCCGTAAAAATTGTCGAAAACCATGACGGTAGAGCATTCATCAAACAGCATGCTGCACAGGCAATACCGGCAGTCCAAGTTGGAGTCGCTCCTCCTATTGTTGGACCCAGTCCATAAAATACTTTTCTCTGCCTGCCCACTTGTCCAACTGCAATGAGTGGATCAGACCCGATCTTTCCCATTTGTCCGTAAGATTTCTGGCAAGCTCTGGAATCGAGGATCCTGTTCAAGTTCGGGATCGGTGTCACGTATGACATTCAGGCACGCTCCTGAATCGCCATTCAATCCCTGACAGGTATTATAATCCCTGAAGCCTGATGAATCAGAGGCTCCTTAAAGCTGCTCCTATGCGCACCCTGTATAAACGATTCAGACACAGCCATCGCACACCCTGTTCCCTTTGGCTAGTCCCATGAAATTTCGACCGCTCTTCCCGAACACCGATCCGTACAGGGAGTTCCCACTTAAGGTTTCCGACCGGCACACCCTGCGGGTCGAGGAATGCGGCAATCCTGATGGGGTGCCCGTGGTATTCCTGCACGGGGGCCCGGGTGCGGCCTGCGAACCCTTCCACCGCCGGTTTTTCGACCCCAAGCACTGCCGCACCGTCCTGTTCGACCAGCGTGGCTGCGGTCGTTCCACCCCGCATGCGGAACTCAAGGAGAACACGACGCAGGACCTCATCGGGGACATCGAGCACATCCGTGAACACCTCGGCATCGAGGCCTGGCTCGTGTTCGGTGGCTCCTGGGGCTCGACCCTGGGCCTCGCCTACGCACAGGCCCATCCCGGGCGCGTCACGGGCCTGGTCCTTCGCGGCATCTTTCTGTGCCGGGCGCAGGACATCCAGTGGTTCTACCAGGACGGGGCCGGTCGCATCCATCCGGAACTGTGGCAGGAATACCTCAAGGTCATCCCGGAAGATGAACGAGACGACATGGTCGGGGCCTACTACCGGCGCCTGACCTCAGAGGATCCGAACGTGCGAAGTGAGGCGGCACGCGCCTGGTCGCTGTGGGAAGGCAGCACGTCGAACCTGGAGCCCAGGGCGTCGGTGATCGATCATTTCTCGGATGAGGCGACTGCCTTAAGCCTTGCGCGCATCGAGTGCCACTATTTCATGCACGACTCCTTCCTTCGCGAAAACCAGCTGCTCGAAGACGCCCACAGGCTCAAGGACATCCCCGGGGTCATCGTCCATGGACGTTACGACGTGGTGTGTCCGATCGAACAGGCCCATGCCTTGCACCTCGCCTGGCCCGAGGCCGAGTTCGTCATCTGTCCGCGCTCCGGGCATTCGGCGGCCGAGCCCGAGATCGTCGATGCGCTGGTGCGCGCCGTGCAAAAGCTGACGTAAACGTCAGGTCTTTCATTCGTGTCCTCCCTGGCACACACTTGATCCTGTCATGATCGCCCTGCTCCAGCGTGTAAAGACAGCCCGCGTAACTGTCGACAAAAAGACCGTGGCCGAGATCGGCGAGGGACTGCTGGTCTACGTGGCCGTGCAGCAAAATGACGATGAGCCCACGCTCGCTCGCATGGGCGAGAGACTCCTCGCCTACCGAATGTTCGATGACGGCACCGGGCGCATGAACCGGAGCGTGATGGAGGTCGGGGGCGAGGTGCTGCTCGTGCCCCAGTTCACGCTCGCCGCCGACACCCGAAAGGGCCTTCGGCCGAGCTTTTCCAGGGCGGCCGAGCCGGCACGTGCGGGCGGGTTGTTCGATCGTTTTTCAGACAACCTCAGGGCAAACTGTGCTAAAGTTCAGACCGGTACATTCGGGGCCTGCATGCAGGTGCACTCGGTCAATGACGGGCCGGTCACGTTCTGGCTCGAAGTTTAATTGCTGACAACACACAACCACTTTTCTCCGAACCCTCTCCTGGATACCCAGCCGTGAGCACGCGATCCGTCAGTGTCGAACGCAATACCCGCGAGACCCAGATCACCATTCGCCTGGACCTCGACGGTCGCGGGAAATCCGAGCTTGCGACCGGCCTGCCGTTTTTCGAGCACATGCTCGAGCAGGTGGCCCGCCACGGCATGCTGGACCTCGCCATTGATGCCAGAGGCGATCTCGAGATCGATGCGCACCACACCGTGGAGGACGTCGGCATCGTGCTCGGCCAGGCCTTCGCCAGGGTGATCGGCGACAAGCAGGGCATCCGGCGTTACGGGCATGCCTACGTGCCGCTCGATGAGGCCCTCTCCAGGGTCGTGGTGGATTTCTCCGGCAGGCCGGGCCTCGAGTTCCGGGTCAGCTTCCCGCGCGCCCGGGTCGGGGACTTCGATGTCGACTTGACGCACGAGTTCTTCCAGGGCTTTGTCAACCACGCGGGCGTGACCCTGCACATCGACAACCTCGCAGGCGACAACTCCCACCACATTGCCGAGACCGTCTTCAAGGCCTTCGGGCGTGCGCTTCGCATGGCCGCAAGCTTCGATGACCGCCTTGAGGGGGAAATCCCGTCCACCAAGGGCAGCCTGTGAGCCGGGAAGCTGGCAAGCGGACACCAAGCCGTCCCAGCGAGAAAACGTCCACAGGTGCAGGCCAGCAGCAACTGCAGTGCGGAACGTGCTGACCGCAGTGTCCGCATCGAGTTCCGGGGCTGCTGCGACGGCTTCCTGAGCACCGACCCGGGCCCGCATGCCGCGCTTGACGATCAAACCCCAACGAGTCTCCTGTCCCACTGGGACCCGCCTTGATCCCCCAGTGCCATAGGGACTGAACCCGTACATTGCCTGCAAAGGACCACTCAGCGAAGTCCACTGCACCTGTCTCCATCCAGGGTGGGCAGCCCCGGGCGAAATGGTGGATACAATCCGGACACCAGAGGTATGTGGCGCCGGGTTCTTGAGGAAATGGACGTCAGCCAACTTGCCGATAGACAAATCAAGACTTTGTTCGCATGAATC
Organism: Gammaproteobacteria bacterium; assembly: GCA_965220895.1. Taxonomy (GTDB): domain Bacteria; phylum Pseudomonadota; class Gammaproteobacteria; order UBA4575; family UBA4575; genus WTFY01. The sequence goes on along the minus strand of OZ244850.1, from coordinate 1,016,186 downwards.
ACTGGAATAACGGCAACGGATTCATGCAAGCGTTACGGTCGGCCCGCGGTCCGCGCATTGACTTTTGCACACGATTTCAGCAGGATGATTGCATCGCAATCAAAACATTGATTGAACATCTGGAAGATTCAGGGGGCATCGCCATGGCGAGCATCACGATCCGCAATCTCGACGAGGAGGTGAAAACACGCCTCCGGGTACGAGCAGCCAAGCATCATCGTTCTATGGAAGAGGAAGTGCGGCTCATTCTGCGTGATGCAGTCGGGCGCAAGAGGCCTGCCCGCAATCTGGCACGCACGATTCGCTCCAGGATCGCGCCTCTGGGCGGAGTGGACCTGGAGTTGCCTCCACGCGAGCCCGGGCGCAAGCCACCATCTTTCGGCTGAGGCGACGGTGATGTTCCTGCTGGATACAGACGTGGTCTCCGAACTCCTGTGCACGTCGCCCGATGCTGTGGTCGAGAGTTGGATTGACGGCCACTGGGAAACAGACCTGTATTTTTCGGCAATTGGCGAGGCGGAACTTCGTTACGGCGTTGCCATTCTGCCAGCCGGCCGGAGGAAGACGGCGCTTGCCTCTGCCATCGATGCGATTCTGCAAGAGGACTTCGTGGATCGGGTTCTCCCGTTCGACAGCAGCGCTGCCCGAGAATATGTGGACATGGCGGCAGCATGCCGTTCTGCCGGCCACCCTGCGCCCCAGGCGGACTGCCAAATTGCTGCAATCGCCCGTTCGCGGGATATGCTGGTGGCGACGCGCAACACTCGAGACTTTGGACACCTTGGCGTTGAGGTTATTAACCCCTGGACGACGAATTGAGTAAAACGGAACTTGCGTACTTACCGAATCAAATGAGGAGGGCGACAAGTCATGGAGACTGTTGGTCCAATGTGCCCATGACTACCCTTGCTGAACTTCTAAAAGGGAAATGAGCAGACCCTGGCGCACAGACAACTCACACACTGTTAAGAGCAAATAGACTTGTCCGGCTCTGTAACACATAAACTGTCCGCTTTTTTCCTGTTCGACTCTTGCAGGGTGCCGTCGGCCTCGTAGCGGGCCAGTTCCCTGGGCCCATGGCCATGGCGCAGCACCCGGACCCTGCGCCTCATGTAGTGGCAGCGGTGGCGGTCGGCCGGGATCTGCAGGATGCGCCTTTGGAAGCGCACACTTCGTGTTGCGTGCCAAGAAGAATGCCCGGCTCAGACGCCTGGACCTCAAAAGTCACGGTGCATCCCCCGGGCACGACCGCAAACGGGGGCCGTGGCGTTGAACGGCAGCGCTCAGACCCGGCCATCCCATGAAAACCACTGAACCCCCCAACCGGCGGGCTCGTGCAATATCCGGGCTTTGCACCTTCAGCAGGGACAAAAGCTGTTCCTGTTTTGGTATGCTGATCCTGATGGTTCGACGCAGCAGAAGAGAAGTGCAGGCAGGTTAACTCGACATACCGCACATTCCAGTACCCCGACACGCACTCATGAGCCAAATCGCGATCATTGATTACGGCATCGGAAATCTCTATTCTGTCATCAAGGCGCTAGAGCATGTGGCGGACCCGGCGGACCGCGTGTTCGCAACCTCGGACCCCGATGCGATCGCTGCCTGTGACCGGGCGGTCTTTCCCGGCCAGGGGGCGGCCCAGGACTGCATGCAGGCGCTGAGGGCGCATGGTCTGGAAGAGTCCGTGCTGGAAGCGGCGCGCAACAAGCCGTTTCTCGGCATCTGCATGGGCATGCAGGTCCTGATGGCAAGGAGCGAGGAAAACCAGGGTACCGGATGCCTGGCATTGTATGAAGGCAGCGTGAAGTATTTCGGTGATCATGTATCCGTGGGGGCGGGTCCGGGCAGCTACAAGGTCCCGCACATGGGCTGGAACGCCGTGCGCCAGGACCAGGCGCACCCGCTCTGGGACGGCATCGCCCCTTCCAGTTATTTCTATTTCGTGCACAGCTATTTCGTTGCCTGCGAGGATGCGGCGCTGGTCGCCGGCACCACCGACTACGGCGTGCCCTTCACCTCCGCGATTGCCAAAGACAACGTCTTCGCCCTGCAGTGCCATCCGGAGAAAAGTGCCGCCGCCGGGCTTCGCCTGTTGCAGAACTTCGTCCACTGGGACGGGGAGCCGGGATCGCACTGAGAGATTTCCGCGATGATGGTCATCCCCGCAATCGATCTCAAGGACGGCAAGTGCGTGCGCCTTCGCCAGGGGGCCATGGACGATGTCACCGTGTTCTCCGAGGATCCGGTGGCGGTCGCCGACCGCTGGGTCGAGGAAGGTGCGAGACGCCTGCACATCGTCGATCTTGACGGGGCCTACGCGGGTGCGCCGCGCAATGCCTCCATCATCCAGGCAATCGCCGAGAAGCACCCAGACATCCCGATCCAGGCGGGCGGCGGCATCCGTGACGAGGACACCGTACAGGCGTATCTGGACATCGGTGTGCAGTACGTCATCATCGGCACGCGCGCGGTCAGTGCCCCGCACTTCGTCAACGACCTGTGCCTGGAGTTTCCTGGCCACATCATCGTCGGGCTCGATGCCCGCGACGGCAAGGTCGCAATCGACGGCTGGTCGAAGCTCTCCAACCACGATGCCATCGACATGGCACAGCACTTCGAGGCCGACGGGGTGGCCGCCATCATCTTCACCGACATCAGCCGCGACGGCATGATGCAGGGCGTGAACGCCGAATCCACCGTGGAGCTTGCGAGCAAGGTCCACATCCCGGTGATCGCCTCCGGCGGGGTCACCGACGAGGCCGACATCCGGCGCCTGTGCGAGTCCGGTGAGGAGGGTATCGTCGGGGTGATCGTCGGGCGCGCCCTGTACGAGGGTACGATCGAGCTCAAGCGTGCCCAGGCGATCACCGATGAGGCGCAACCCTAGCGCGGCACGTTTCCTGTTCTAGGAAAAGCTATCGAGACTTCGAATCCGAAATGGCGAATAAGAGGAGGCATGAAATGCGTGAACCTATCTATCCTGGCGAGACGTTGCGCGAGGATCTCAATGCGCTCGGCATGAGTGCGGCGGAATTGGCACGACGGATCGAGGTGCCGGTGAACCGGATCACTGAAATTCTTAACGGCCGGCGTTCGATCACCGGCGATACCGCCTTGCGCCTGGGGCGCTTTTTCGGCACCTCGGGCGAGTTCTGGCTCAACCTCCAGAAGCTGTACGAGCTAAGGCGCGCGGAACAGAAGTACGGGGCGACGATCGCCCGGTTGCCGACGCTGGATGCCGGGACGAATCTGCACGCTACGGGGTAAGTGCCGGCATGTACTGACCGCCATGGCGCTCTAATGTTCGCGCTGCGGCCGTGCAGATGGGTTGTGCTAGCTAGGACTATATAAAGTTGACTCGATTAAGATGGAGTTTTCACCATGTCCATAGTTTCCTCATATAAGTCATCGCAGCGGGACTGGCAAAGGCTTGGGGCGACAACACCAAAGTTTTTAAATCACGGGAAAATTGAACCATAAATTGCTATGCCGCAATTTCCTCGATCTAAGGCACCGCTTTTCCATTTTGCCATTGATATAATTCCCTCATTGCAATCTGAAGCATTCCATTGCATCCAATTTCAACAGCTTTGAACAACGAATCATTAAACAAGCTGGGTTGGAATAGTAGGCAACCTAAAATTAGGGGTTCGCTAACTGTGCGACAAAACCTAGAATTTAGCTTGGAGAAGGGTTTTGCAACTGAAGTAAAAACCTACCCGACAAGATTTGCTCAATCAGTACTCAAGCAAGAAGGCGAGCACTAAGGGTGCCCATGCAAAGCAAGTCCGTATATTTTAGTGCGCATGCCCGACTGAAAGATATTGTGGGTCGTGGGCTGATCAATGACGACAACGTAGCCATCATAGAACTGATCAAAAACTCAAAAGATGCCGGATCAAACTCAGTCTATATATCTTTTTCTAATGCGGAAAAGATCAATGATGACTCGCTGTTGATTATCCAGGATTTTGGGCAAGGGATGTCCGGGAACGATATTCAGCATAAGTGGTTAAATATTGCTTACTCCGACAAGAAAAATGCGAAACTCAAAAGCGGTAGGACATATGCAGGCAGTAAAGGAATAGGCCGATTCTCTTGTGACAGACTAGGCAAAAAGCTTGAGCTGTATACACGTGCTCGCCGACAAGATTTGATCTGTCTCGAAATTGATTGGACGAAATTTGAAGTCGACGATCGAGATACACAGATCGGAACGATCAAGTCTCGTATCCGCAGCATGACTGACCAGCAATTCCTTGAAGAAACGGGTCTCAAAAAATTTACAAAGGGAACTGCGCTCGTTATCCAGAAATTACGCTCGCCCTGGCCCAAAGACAAGCTGGTGAAGCTGCGCAGGGAACTGGAACGATTTGTAGTAGACCCTACGGGTGAATTTTCAGTTCATCTGGCTGCAAAAGATTACCCAGATGATAAGGGATTGAACAGCAAAGTTGAAAACAAAATCTTTGATGAACTTGATTTCAGGACAACGTCAATCAATGCAGCTATATCTCCCGACGGGGAAGAAATTGTTATGGCTTTAAGACACGATGGTGAAGAAGTTTTCCGCTTGATTGAAAAAAATCCTTATGCTCACCTAAGGGACTTAAAAGTCAAGATATTCTTCTTGAATCAACCTGCGAAATCGTATTTCAAGAGGCAAACTGGCTATCATTCTGTTGAGTTTGGTTCAATATTTTTCTTTCTTAATGGGTTTCGTGTCCTGCCGTATGGCAAGGAGGGTGACGACTGGTTGGGGTTAGATCGGCGTAAGCAGCAAGGGACACGAAGGTTTTTATCCACACGGGATCTTATTGGATACATCGAGGTTAACGACAGGGAAGAAAATTTCCAGCCAATCTCTAGCAGGGAGGGGCTGGTCAATAATACCGCTTTTGACGAATTAGTCAGTGTTAATCAAACGATCCAGTCATCAAGGGGTGATGGTGAACAACTTTACGGGTTTTTTCACAAGGTGTTCAGGAAGCTTGAGCGGTTCGTAGTTGAAGGTCTCGATTGGGATCGAATACGGAAAAATGTGCATGGAGCGGAGGAAGAAAAACCTGAGTATATGACGGCAGGGTGGAAAATCTATGAAAGCCTGATACCAACCATCACGATCCGCACCCCCATGAGCCATTTGATAGACATAAAAATAAACTTTCCATATGTCGTCCGGCTAGCCCAAGAGGAGGCAGACTCATACGAAGCCTTTCTTGATATCCTTCAAGAGAGGTTTGAAGGTATGTCAGTTGCACAACTGACTCCAGCTGACAAGCGGAATATTTCCCGTTTTCTTGAAAAGCAAGCAAAGCAACTGGCTGCGAAAGAAAGGACAACAAGCCTGCTGGAGCAAAAAAACATTGAGTTAACCAAACAAAAGGTGGAGACGGAGCGGCAACTGAGTGTTGAAACAAAACGCCGACTGTTTGCCGAATATGAAAGCACTGTTGACCAACAGCGAATCTTGCAAATGCATCATCAGATTGGTTTGATTTCAGGAAAGCTCTTCAAATCGTTTAACCGGACAATTCGCAAATATAGGGAAGACCCAGAATCGTTCACTAAGGTTAAGCTATTTGGGCTGGTCGAACAGTCAGTTTTCGACATAGACAAGATTCGCAAAGTTTCAAAGTTTGCATCCAAAGCTTCATTTAATATTGCCACGAATAGCATCAATGAGAATCTCATCCAGTTTATTGAGGAGTATGTAGAAAACTTCAATGAATTAAGCATCGACTTAAATCTCAAGATCAAGTTTTCCAACCCTTCGGGCGTCCAGTTCACCAGGCCTTTCCGGCCTATCGAACTCACGATGCTCATCGATAACTTGATCAACAATGCGGGAAAGGCATCTGCCAACAGGCTTGAAATCATAGTACGTAAAAAGGGGAAGCGGGTTACAATTTTGTTTGTCGATAACGGAAAAGGCCTGACTGGGAAATATAAGCCGACAGAATACTTCCATAGCGGTATAACAACCACCTCCGGATCGGGAATTGGGCTTCGCCACGCGAAGCAAATTATTGACCAAATGAAAGGGGAAATCTCAATCGAGAATAATGAAAACCGCGGTGCAACCGTGAAAATAATTTTCGGAGGATCATGAAGACTCATTACCAAATTTTGTGGGTGGATGATCAAATTGAATCTGTAGAAACTGACATGGCCGATGTCAAGGACTTCTTTGAAGGCTATGGGATAGAAGCGAATATCATGCAGTTCCCAGGTGGACCAGACACAAACATCCATGAAGATATAAGGGATGCGTTGGATAGCCCTGATATCGACTTGATTGTAGTGGATTTCTTGATGGATGGAATGAATGGCAGTGAACTTATCAATACTATACGCGCTACAGACCACATATTTTTGCCAGTGGTCTTTTATTCTACAAACGGCCCGAAAGAACTCCATAGACAAGCGGCGGAATCGTCATTGGATGGTGTATATATTTCCCATCGTGACAATGTCCTAGACAAAATCAAGGACGTCGCAAAAAGCCTACTCAAGAAGGAACAAACCTCAAAACGTACACGTGGCCTGCTGATGGAAGGCGTTAGTGAGATCGATGCAAACTTTGGGAGCATATTTATATCACTTTGGGACCAACTCGATGAAGAACGACAAGGAAAGCTTATCAAATACTTCAAGGAAAAACTTGGTGAGAGATTAAAAAATGCAGAACAACTCATTGGGTCACTGCCAGACGACCTCGAAGAATTCAGTAGAGCCATGCAATCAGATTTCGTATCTATTAAATACGATACGATTATTAGATGGAAGATCTTGAAAAAGATGTTTAAATTGCTAGGAGTCGAAGGCGATGAAGTTGATATATTCCACAAGCTTTTCGACCCGCCGGGCAATGGAAGGCCACTTATTACAATGCGTAATGACTATGCCCACAAAACACGGGCACAATTGGAAGACGTTCATAATGAGGATATGTGCATTACTATCCGGCGAGAAATCCGATTACAGACGAAAAACACATGCAAAGACATCCCTGAGATGCTGAATGAACGCTAAGAAACTCGTGCTTTTCGACATCGACGGCACCCTTGCCGACAATTCACATCGGCAACACTTTTTAGCATCATCACCTAAGCACTGGGATAAGTTTTATGACAAGATGAACGAAGACAGGCCAAATGTCGGCGTAGTTAGTCTATATAGAACACTTTCCAGATCTGGCAACTATGATGTTGTATTGGTTACCGCACGGCCTGAGAGATATAGGTCAGTAACTGAAAACTGGCTGAGCCATCACGAAATTGACTGCACACGGTTGCTCATGCGCCCTGACAAGGATTTCCGTCCTGACGCAGAAATAAAACAAGAGATGCTTGGCGAATTGACATCTTCGCTCGATGATGTTGCGTTCATCGTTGATGATCGTGCGAAAACAGTACGTATGTGGCGAAGTCTCGGACTGACCTGCTTACAATGTGCTGATCATGACTTCTAATTGACTGACCTCAAATGGGTCCCTAAGTCAAGAAGTCGCTTGTCTGAAAAAAGTTCACACTCCCAAATGACGATCGACTCCCAGCCGACAGCTTTAATGGATTCAAGATTTCTTTTGTCCCGAGCTTTATTCTTGGAAAATTTTTCCGCCCAAAATTCTGTATTTGATTTTGGGATACGGGCCTCCTTGCAACCAGGATGTTGATGCCAGAAACACCCATGAACAAAAATAGCGACCTTGTATTTTGGCAAGATGATGTCTGGCTTCCCTGGCAGGTCTTTCCTGTGCAACCGAAAACGAAACCCATGTTCGTGAAGGTATGATCTTACGACTGTCTCGGGTTTTGTGTCTTTCCCTTTGACACCACGCATGGTTGTGCTACGTTTTTCTTTTCCCCCGTGCCAGTCTGAAGTGCAACACGAGCAGGGTTTGAGGCGGGTTGCAGTAAGCCAGATGATGGCAAACAATCTCTGTAAGCTAAAAACGGAGAGTTGTCATGCCGGCTGGCTACCATCACCTGGGCGAAGTGATGGCGGGTCGTGAGTGGATCTACTGGTATATCCGTGCGGACCGGCCCCGCAAGGTGCTGGGCTATCGCACCCCGGTAGAGGTCTTTGCCGAGGCCCAGGCCTCGCCCTGAAGGCCACTGCCCCTGTACAATCCCGGACTGCAGATCGCAGCGGTCTGGCACGGTCGCACGATGTCCGCCCGTGCCTTGCACCCGGCCAGTGCTGCACTTCAGAGTGGAAGCGGGGTTTGATATAAAATCCATGAGCCGAATAATTGGAATGTGTACAGCATTTGAGCTTGCACAACCTAAGAATAGAATCCCAGTAATTTGCTTGAATCACGCGGCTAATCGCCGAGGCCTTCGCTTACAATCAAGCTTGTGAGAGTTTGACCTCTTGTTTGCTTTCAAGTCTGGGCACAAGATATCCACTATTAATTCGCCGAATGCGTTTGCGACAAGAGGTGGAACAGCGTTCGCAACCTGTGTAAAACGTGGGACCTCAAAGCGTCGACGGGCACCTCCAGTTGTATACTTTCCTTTAAATTCATACCAGTCTGGAAAAGTTTGGAGACGGGCATTTTCACGAACTGTCAGCGTCCTTGCCTCCACATAATGCAGCAAATCATCTGGCATACTCGTGATCGTAGGGGCAGGACTGGAAGGATCCAAGACACGTAATGCCTGCTTCTTTAACTTGAATGTTGCACGAGTCTTTTTCCCAACAGATATGTTGAGACGACCTTCTGTACGCATAAGTTTAATAATTTCTGCAAACCTCTCCCTTATTTCAGGCCGGTGTCTGGCCAACCGCAAATCTTTCACTTCATGGGTTTGGGAATTCATCAGTTTTTGGAACGAAGTTATAGCCTTCTTAAATGCAATCTCTTCAAAATTCTTTGTATCTCGGGCTGGTTGCGTCCCGCACTTGGAAATTTCAAGGTCCGAGATAGCATCAAAGACAGTTACCGGAACACAAATTTTCCTTGTTCTCAAAAAAGAGGGCAGCCTTTCCAAGAGCATTGTGAATGGATCCTCAGTCAGACCTATATCCGGGGAAAAGGCCAACAAGAAATACCTCACTCTTCTTTGCGGCACACCAAATTTTGAGAGGTCCAATAGCCTATCAAAAACCTGATAATCTTTTTCTAGTGCCTCCCTAAGCATGTGTGAGTAATTTTCAACTTTAGAAGATTTGCTGAAATCAGCCGTGAAACCCCTCACATTCTCTACAAGGACAACTTTCGGTTGTATTTTCTCAACCAAGCCTATATATGACTTGAAAAGCTTATTTCGAGGATCATCATGTTCCCTTCTTCCTGCAACTGAGAATCCTTGGCATGGTGGCCCACCGGCGAGTATGTCAATATCGCCCATCACCTGTCGCGGCAGTACAAAGTAAGACTTTATAAAATCTTCGACGGAAATCGGTTCTTTCGCCAGCCATCTTGGCCAAGAGTACCTGCACCGCGATCCACGTTTTAACAAGTTCGTTGACAGGGTAGCGAACGCATCAGGGTTACTCTCAATAGCAAATCGTCCAGCCAGCCCAGCTTGCATGAGCCCAAGGGAGAGCCCTCCACATCCAGCAAAAACATCCACAAAACTGGGGGAGGAGAAAGACATATTAAAGTGTTTGTTACGACACCGGCACGGGGTAGTGACAGCAATTATGCCTGAAAACTTACAGGGCTGTGAGGCTAAAAACTAACCTATCAAATCAAGTAGTTGTCTGTTCAAGATGTGATTTTCGTCCTTTCCTCAGCTGTTTGAGGCTAAGCGTGGAAAGGAAAGCGGTTCTTGGGCACAATCCGTCATGGGCAAGGGGTCCTTCGATATCGAGCTAACTAACTGAATTATATTGAAATACAGGAACCCTTGCCTACCCCCTTGTGCAATATCCAGGCTAGCCTGCAGGCGGTTCCAGTCCTCTATTCAGGATATTCATGTAGGACTCGTACGAATACAGGCGATTTCGTTGTCGGCCCGTGATTTCCCTGACGATTCTCATATCTTCCAGTCTGCGCAGACTCTTGTTCACTGCGGGGTGGGTCAGGTGCAGGGCCTTGCAGCCTGCCGCGATCGAGAGGATCGGGCGTTGCTGGAGCAATTCATGGACACGCAGCGCGGTGCCTGCAATTTTGCCCTGTTCCTGGATTCTCTGCCGGTCCCGCCCAAACAATGCCAGAATCTTTTGTGCAGTTTCGGTGGCCTCCGCCGCGGTTTGTGTGATGCCGGTCAGGAAGAAACGCAGCCATCCTTCCCAGTCCCCGTCGACACGCACCTGCTGCAGGCGATCGTAGTATTCGAGCCGGTGGACCTTGAAAAACAGGCTGAGGTACAGTGACGGCTCGCTGAGCACCTTGTCGTGACATAGCAGCAAGGTGATCAGCATGCGGCCCAGCCGGCCGTTGCCGTCCAGGAACGGGTGGATGGTCTCGAACTGCACATGGGCCAGGGCCACCTTGATCAGTGACGGCATGGGCTCCGGCTTGTCATGCAGGAAATGCTCAAACGGGTCGAGGCAATCCATCAAGCGGTCTGGTGGCGGCGGTACGAACATGGCATTGCCAGGACGGGTGCCGCCAAGCCAGTTCTGGCTGTGGCGAAACTCCCCGGGTGTCTTGTCGGCCCCTCGTCCCTGGGCCAGCAGGATCCCGTGGATTTCCCGAAGCAGTCGCAAGCTCAAAGGGAATCCCTCGCGCAATCGGGTCAGCCCGTAAGTGAGTGCGCCGACATAGCCCGATACCTCCTGAACATCGCCCAGCGCCACTCCAGGTTTTTCTTCGAGTTCGTAAAGCAGCAGATCGGAAAGCGAGGACTGGGTGCCTTCAATTTGTGAAGACAGGACGGCTTCCTTTCGAACGTACTGGTACAGGAGTTGATTGAGGAAATGGCTGGAATTCGGCCAGACCTGGCTGATGCCTTCCAGCCGGCCCAGGGCCCGGTTGGCCTGGTCCATGTGCTGTAACAACCTGGTATCCAGGGCCAGTGGCGGGTCCGGTGGCAGGGGAGCAGGCACATAAGCATGGTATCCCTCGCCAGCTACTGTTTGTGTTATATATTCCCCTGCCTTGCGTTTCATGGGTCACCCCGCCCCGGTTTGTTACGTAAGGTTCCTTTCGCTGCAGTCATGCCCTCTCCTTGTTATGAAATGATAACTAAATATCGTTTCATAATAAAGCCTGAATCTATGGGACCGCCCCGATTACCCTCCTCGAACCGGCTGGGTAATCCCGCCGCCGGCCCATGCCGGGTTCGTGGCCTCGATGGAGCAGGTGCTGGATGTCTACCCGTGTCCCTGGGATGCCGCTTTCCCGGTGGTGTGCATGGCCGAGACCCCGCGCCAGCTGATCCGCGAGACGCGGACCCCATGGGCTCCGGACCGCCTGCACCCCACGACTGCGAGTATGTATGCGGCGGGGCCGCTTCGAGTTCGTGTATACCCCGAAGCACGGCAGCTGGCTGAACGTGGCCGAGGCCGAGCTCAGTGTCATGATCCGCCAGTGCCTGAACCGGCGCATCGACTGCATGCAGGTGCTGGCACAGGAGGTCGGTGTCTGGCAGTTCACGACTGCGCACGCACGACGGAAACTGAAACGACTCTACCCGGCACTTGAAGGATGACAGGACACTGGGCTGCTTGCTTGTCCATCAAAATAAGGTATGCTCTTAAGAGCATGCTAACCTTCGTAACATGTAGTTAAGAGCGTATGACTGCTAGAAACACATTGACGACCGCACCCCCCTATCTCGTGGAACAGGCGTTGAAGCAATTGGGTGCCAACCTGCGGACTGCAAGGCTCCGGAGAAACCTCACAATTCAGGATGTTGCCGAGAAGATCGGTACCGGTCCACGTCCAGTATCCAATGCCGAGCAAGGCAAGCCTTCGACCGCAGTCGCAGTTTACATTGCGCTGCTTTGGGCGTATGACCTGCTGGAAGCCTTGAGAGAGATTGCAGATCCGGCACTCGACAAGGAGGGGCTAGCACTCACCCTGCACCGTGAGCGTGCCCGAACCCGTCAACCGGAAAGCCTGGACAACGATTTTTAGAATGAAGATGGCGATGCTTATGTAGTGAGCTATGAGGACGATCACTGATGACGTTTCAGCAACATGACCCACCGCACCCGGGTGCCTTGATCCGGTGCACGTACATTGAGCCGTTCGCGGAGATTTCTGCGAATAAAGTCGCTGACCAACTCGGTGTTGCACGCAGCACCTTCAGCCGCCTGTTGAACGGTGTTGCTGGAATTTCACCGGAAATGGCTGTACGGCTGTCCAGGGTTTTGGGTGGCTCCGCAGAAAGCTGGCTTACCTTGCAGGAGAGCTACGATCTGTGCAAAGCGCGCCAATCGGTAGACACGGAGGCACTAACGCCGATTGACTACAGCGAAGTCGCTTGAGCCTTTAAGCCCTCGAAGAAATTCCGGTCTTGCTGCAGGGTCGAAGTATATAATTCCCCTGGATATCACAGCTCGCCCACCCATGTCGCTCGCCAAACGCATCATCCCCTGCCTCGACGTCGATGCCGGTCGCGTGGTCAAGGGCGTGCAGTTCGTTGACATCCGCGATGCCGGCGACCCGGTGGAGGTGGCCAAGCGTTACGATGCCGAGGGGGCCGACGAGATCACCTTCCTCGACATCACCGCAAGCTTCGATGAGCGCGACACCATGGTGCACGTGGTCGAGCAGGTGGCCGCCCAGGTGTTCATCCCGCTCACCGTGGGCGGGGGCATCCGCAAGCTCGAGGACATCCGCACCCTGCTCAACGCCGGCGCCGACAAGGTCGCCATCAACACCGCGGCGGTGTTCAATCCCGGGTTCGTGCAGGAGGCCAGCGACAAGACCGGCTCGCAATGCATCGTGGTTGCCATTGATGCCAAGCGCGTAAGCGGTGAGGGCGAGCCGCTTCGCTGGGAGCTCTTCACCCACGGCGGGCGAAAGCCGACCGGCATCGAGGCGGTCGGCTGGGCAAAGAAGATGGAGGCGCTCGGGGCCGGCGAGATCCTGCTGACCAGCATGGACTGCGACGGCATGAAGACGGGATTCGATCTGGAGCTCACCCGCGCGGTCAGCAAGGCGGTCGGCATCCCGGTGATCGCTTCGGGCGGCGTCGGCACCCTGCAGCACCTGGCAGACGGCGTGAGCCTCGGGCGCGCCGATGCGGTGCTCGCCGCCAGTATCTTTCATTTTGCGGAATTCACCATCGGCGAGGCCAAGGCCTACATGGCCGCTCAGGGCATCGTCGTTCGCCCCTGATCCGGGCCTGCCGTCTTGTCGCGAAGGATGTTCGCTGCATCCCACAGGTGAGCTTCACAACGACCCAAGTGCAATCCGATCGAGCACGGATTGTGTAATCTGGCACAGTCCGTCGACACGGCTGCAGCACGAACATATGAGCGCCATGGCGGTCAGTACATGCCGGCACTTACCCCGTAGTGTGCAGATTCGTCCCGGTATCCAGTGTCGGCAACCGGGCGATCGTCGCTCCGTGCTTTTGTTCCACACGCCGTAGCTCGTACAGCTTCTGGAGGTTGAGCCAGAATTCGCCCGAGGTGCCAAAAAAACGCCCCAGCCGCAAGGCGGTATCGCCGGTGATCGACCGTCGGCCGTTAAGAATTTCAGTGATTCGGTTCACCGGCACCTCGATCCGTCGTGCCAATTCTGCCGCACTCATGCCGAGCGCGTCGAGATCCTCGCGCAAGGTCTCGCCGGGATGGATAGGTTCACGCATTTGATGCCTCCTCTTAATGGTAATCAACAATTTCCACTTCGGTCGGACCGGAACTGCCCTCGGGCCACTTGAAGCAGATTCGCCACTGGTCGTTGATACGGATGCTCCACTGCCCCCTGCGCCGACCCTTGAGTGCCTGCAGATGATTGCCGGGGCGTGCCAGGTCGCCCAAACAGGTGGCTGCATCAAGCTGGTCGAACTTGCGCGAAGCGCTACGGGCAAAGCCGGAGAAGGCCGCTACCCGGTATCCTTCGTAGAACGCCTCAGTCTTCCTGTCGGAGAAGCCGACGATCACGATGATTTGTGTCCCCGCTGCAACCTCACTGTGGATACCTTAGCCAATATATACGTGTTACGTCAAGCATAATTCATGGGTATGTACAGAACACCGGACACGCCCTTTCCCTCTTCATTCATCGTGCTGGGCGTCCGCCTATTCCCGATCTCGTGACAACTCTTCGTCATCCCCCAGGGCTTCTAGATTCTCTCCCGGACATACCCCTTGCCGGCGCATTGAAACCGGATTCAGAAAGTGGCCGTTCATTGCATAGCGGGATTGTGCATCCGGCCAGCTGAATTTCAAAATGAGCCATTTCCCCAAAGGCGCTATAATAGAGGCGCAGGCCGGGCCTGTGGTACTGTAGGGGGCCGCAGCCTGGCGAACACGAGATGAGCACCGACGATACCCTGCACCGACTGGCCGAGACCCTCGAGGCCCGCAAGCAGGCCTCGCCCGAGGACTCCTACGTGGCCGGACTGTATGCAGGCGGGCTCGAGGCGATGCTCGCCAAGATCCGCGAGGAAGCGCAAGAGACCGTGGAGGCCGCAGGCGGGGATCCCGGGCACCTGGTTCACGAAGTGGCCGACCTGTGGTTTCACTGCCTGGTGCTGCTGGCCTATCGGGACCTGGGTCCCGGGGCGGTACTGGACGAACTGGAGCGCAGGTTCGGGACCTCGGGACTTGTTGAGAAGGCACAACGCGAGCGCTCACGTTGAGCCCGGACTTTTATTTGAGCGAACCGGAGTACACGTTATGGGAATCAGCCCCTGGCAACTACTGATCGTACTACTGATCATCGTGCTGATATTCGGCACGAAAAAATTGCGCAACATTGGCGGGGACATCGGCAGCGCGGTCAAGAACTTCAAGAAATCCGTCAAAGAAGACAGCGAGCCCGAAGAGCCCAAGGCCGAGAAAGCCCCGCCGAAAGAATAACCTCCCCGGTCCATGTTCGATTTCGGCTTCTGGGAGCTTACCCTGATCATGGTGGTGGTGTTGCTGGTGGTCGGGCCCGAACGCCTGCCGCGCCTGGCCGCCCAGGCGGGTCACTGGTTCGGCAAGGCCAAGCGCACCCTGACCGCCTTTCGCGCCGACATCGAATCCGAGATCCGTGCCACCGAGCTCAAGGAGATGCTGGAGAAGCAGCAGAATGAGATCGGCGAGCTGAAGTCCATCCTCAAGGACACGCAGCGCGAGATTGAGGAGGACTTTGAAGACGATGACGATGACTCGCTGGTCGCCGCCGTCGAGGAGCAGATTGAATCCTCCAGGTCCAAGGCCGCGCCCGCCACGGAGAAGCCCGATGGCGACTGAACCCGAGGGCACCGATTCCAAGCAGGAAACCCTGCTCACGCACCTGTACGAGCTGCGCTCGCGACTGATGTGGATCGTCGGCAGCGTGTTCGCCCTGCTGATCGTGCTGTTCCCGTTCGCCAATACCCTGTACGGCTGGCTCGCCGGCCCGCTGATGGCGCACCTGCCCGAGGCGAGCACCATGGTCGCGATCGAGGTGGCCTCGCCGTTTCTGACCCCGTTCAAGCTGGTCTTCCTGGTCAGCCTGGTGCTGGCCGTGCCGATCATCTTCTACCATGGCTGGGCGTTCGTCGCCCCGGGCCTGTACAACAGCGAGAAGCGCCTGGTGTTCCCGATCCTGGTCTCGAGTTCCGTGCTGTTCTACATCGGCATGGCGTTCGCCTACTTCGTGGTCTTCCCGCTGATGTTCGGCTTTTTCACCAAGGTGGCGCCTGAAGGGGTCGCGGTGATGACCGACATCGGCCGTTACCTCGATTTCGTCATGAAGATCTTCATCGCCTTCGGCCTGGCGTTCGAGGTTCCGGTAGTGACCCTGGTGCTGGTGCGCATGGGCGTGACTACCCCGGAACAGATGGCTGCCAAGCGCCCGTACGTGGTCGTTGCCGCCTTCGTGGTGGGCATGCTGCTGACCCCGCCCGATGTGATCTCCCAGGTGCTGCTCGCCATCCCGGTGTGGCTCCTGTTCGAGATGGGCCTTCTGTTCTCGCGCCTGGTGACACCCAAGGAGGCCGAGGCAGGCACCGCGGACGTGGAGCCAGTTGCTGCCGAGGGAACTGCCGTTTCACGTGCATCGTCTGCAGTACCGCTCTCGCCTGAGGAGCGTGAAGCGGAGCTCGCACCGATCCCGCCCCTGGAGGAGGACGAGGACTCGAAGGGCGCACCGGACTAGACATCGTCGCCTGCCTCATGCTCGCGGGCAGGCCCTAATATCTGGTGGCAAACGGTTTTACTGCGCAATGGAGACAGCCGAAAATTTCGCGACTGTGTTGCAAACAAATGATCAAATTACGGAAGTCATCATTTTTCAAGATATGCAAGACAAATTTAGGCCATCAGAGTTGACAGCGTACAATTGTGTAGCTACACAGGGTTAAATCTTGCGCTGGACATGGAATGAGAACAAAAACCGAATCAACAAGCGAGAACACGGCATGGGTTTCGAGACGGCGCAGTAGGTGTTCGGTGACCCGCTGATGGTACAGAGGCGAGATCCGAACTCGGAAGATGAACGATGGCATACCATGGGTATGATCTGCAATGTGGTGGTGATTGTGGCACACACATGGCCCGGACCGGAACATGAAACGGGTGTGGAAGTGGGTCGTATAGTCCGTGCCCGGAAAGCC
This sequence comes from Gammaproteobacteria bacterium, assembly GCA_965220895.1. GTDB lineage: Bacteria > Pseudomonadota > Gammaproteobacteria > UBA4575 > UBA4575 > WTFY01. Next base: position 999,522 of record OZ244850.1, on the reverse strand, counting down.
ACAGCACATGAAAGTGGAGCCTGTGAAGAAGGGAACTTCTGAAGAACTGACCAAAAAGCAAAAAGCAGGGATTGAAGTGCTTGCTGCGCTTGCCGATGAGAAAATTGATACAGGTGCTATACCGGAGATTCTGGATTGGGCTGGAGCAAAGCGTGGTCTCCTGTACCGGCCGGTCAAACAACAGATCACGTTGAGACTGGATGTCGACGTAGTGGCCTGGTTCAAGTCGAATGACCCGGACCGACGCGGATACCAGACCGAAATGAACCGTGTTCTTCGCGAGTATGCCCGGCGTACCTGAAACTGCGAGTAGCTGTGATCTCTCAGCACATTGTGCATTTGGTTGAGGTCCGACGGGTAAAGCCATAGACTTGGCCATGACCTGTATGCATGTGTCTAACTGATTGATCCAGGTTGTGTGCCGAAGGCCACTGCCTTCGTTCATCGGGCATGGGTTGCGCCATGCGTGTACTTCTGCAGGGCGACTGATGCTGACATTCACAGAGGAACTCTTGCTGTTGCTGGGGGACGAGGAAGGCCTGTTTCTTCCCGTCAAGGAGCACGCCTTCGAATGTGCCCTGGCGGGCGCCATCCTGATGGACCTGGCTTTTGCCTTCCGCATTGACACCGACCTCGAGACCCTCGTGGTCACCGACCCCACCCCGACGGGCAATCCCATGCTCGATTATGTGCTGGCCAAGATCGTCGCGCGCACAGACATCACTGACACCCCGACATGGCTCAAGGTGCTGGCCACCGAGGATGCCGCTGTGATTCGTGAGCAGGCCCTGGACCGTCTGGTCGAGCGCCGCATCCTGGAAAGACAGCACAGCCGCTTTCTGGGAGTGTTTCGCTCTACCTGCTATCCCACCCTGGATGAGCGGCCCGTGCAGGCGATCAAGTCGCGCATCGAGGCGGTCGTCTCCGATGACATCCCGGACCCCCGCGACGTGGCCCTGATCTGCCTGGTGGATGCCTGCCAGATCCTCCCTGACCTGTTCCCCGAGTGGGAGGCCGAACGCACCGACTCCCGGCTTGACCTGTTGCGCAGGATGGACCTGATCGGCCGTGAGCTCACCGGGACCATCACCGAGATCCAGGACCGGATCATCCGTGCAGCCCGCGCCCAGGCCGAACGCTTCCGGAAAACCCTGCTGGGCCTGGCCGCGGTGGGCGGCGCGGCCGCGGTCGCCACCTTGCTGGTGCCGAGGATCGGGGTTCCGGATCACTGGGCCCCTTCGCTGCAAGGGCTGCTCTGGTTCGACGGGTTCTGGAAGCAGTTCAGCGGCTACCTGCTGCTTGCGTTCAGCCTCGCCGGACTGGCGGTCGCCGTGGCGATCAAGAAGCAGTTGCTGGCCTGGGTCTCGGGTTCGCATCGCTGGCGGCTTTCCCACATTGTGCTCGGCATCGCCTGCGTGTTTACCCTTTTCATGCACACGGGATTTCGCCTGGGGACCAACCTGAATGCCGCACTGATGGCCAGCTACCTCACCGTGTTGCTGTCGGGCGCACTGGTCGGGATGGTGGTTGGCGGTGCGCCGCGCCTTCTCAAGCAGGTGAGCCTGCACAGGATCGGCGCGGCCCGGCGCACCCTGCTGTGGGTGCATGGCCTGGCAATCTGCCTGCTGCCGGCCCTGCTCATCGTCCACGTGCTGTCCGTGTACCTCTACTAGGACGCGCCGCATGGTTCAAAGGCTCATGCAGGCCGTGCTGGTGGTGAGCCTGCTGGGGGCCGCGTACGTCATCGTGACGATGACGGTCGCCGGGGACCGTCGCCTGCTGCTGGGCGGGCAGACCACCGATGCCCATCACCAGCTGGAGATGGCCTGCGAGACCTGTCACGGCAACTCCCTATTTGCCGGGGAACAGGCCACAGAAAAGGTGCTGAACAAGAACTGCCGGAAGTGCCACGAGGACGAGCTGAAGGCGGCCAAGGACAGCCACTCGCGAAAGCGCTTCCGCAACCCGCGCATGGCGCAGTACTGGGATCTGCTCGATGCGCGGCGCTGCACGAGCTGTCACATTGAGCACCGCCCGGAGATCACGCGAGCGGGTGCTGTCACCGTCGCAATGGATTTTTGCGTGGCCTGCCACTCCCAGGGCGAGCAGGACATCCGAGCGACCCGCCCCAGTCATGCCGGGCTGGACTTCACGACCTGCGCATCTGCAGGCTGCCATAATTTCCACGACAACCAGGCGCTCTTCGAGGACTTCCTGCTCGATCATGCTGGTCAGCCCGAGCCTGCGCGACCGGTTGTGCATGGGTTGTCTGCACGTTACTTAGTCCGGCCAGTGTCGGTCGACAAGACCCTGGAACGAGGGGATGCCATCGCACCGCCTGCAGCCCTTGCCCACCCGGGCGCGCTGGATCACTGGGCGGATTCCGGTCATGCGCAGGCGGGGATCAACTGCACGGGCTGTCATGTGCCCAAGCCTGCCCGGGAAGCATCGAACACCGAGGTGCTCGCACATTGGGTCGATGTGCCGGAGACAGGGGTGTGCATGGAGTGCCACAAGCCGCAGGCTCGTACGTTTGTCCAGGGGCGCCACGGCATGCGCCAGCATCCTCATATCGCAAAACCCAGGGATGCGGGCCGCGGTCTTTCCGGGGCCGTGCCCGCCTGGATGAGTCGCTGGCTCAGGGACCCGGTCCTGCCTGCGGCGATGACCGTGGGAGAGGCCCGCCTGCCCATGCATGCCGATGTGGATCCTTCCACGGCACTCAGTTGCAGCACCTGTCATCGCGCACATGCCCTCGATACGGTCCGGGCTGTGGTGGACGCCTGCGCCTCCTGTCACGACGATGCGCATACCCGCAGCTACTTTAACAGCCCCCACCATGCGCTGTGGCAGCTGGAGCAGGCTGGCGAGACTCCGCCCGGCAGCGGCGTCAGCTGTGCCAGCTGTCACATGCCAAAGCTCGAACATCGCGGGCAAGTGCGCACTAACCACAACCAGAATGACAACCTGCGGCCCAACGAGAAAATGATCCGGTCGGTCTGCCTCGACTGCCACAGCCTCCGCTTCTCACTGGATGCGCTCGCCGATGAGGCACTTATCCGGCAGAACTTTACCGGCAAGGCCGCGATTCACGTGCAAAGCATCGACTGGGCCATCGCGCGCAGCCTGTCAAGCCCCGAACCGCCAGAGAACTGACGGAAGGTTATGCTTGATTGCTTATATTTTCCTGAAAAGAGGATGTTTCGCGGCGTCTGTGTCAAAAGTTAACGTTTCGAGACATCCTGCTGCTTTGGCATGGCGCGCAATTATGTGGTTCCCGACACATAGGGCCATTATATAGTCGGCAAAGCCTGCTGGACCTGAACGATAGTCACGCAGCGCAGCCCAGGCTATTTCGGGAGACTGCACAATCAGTTCTGCCGTTGAGAGCACCTGGTGAATTACAGCAGTGACGGTTCCCTTATCGTAACCATAGGCACGCTCAAGTACCCAGGTCAGTTCACATAACCCCAAGAGAGACACATAACCGGGACTCTCGCTTGTCAATTCATCGATGGCCTTGCCAGCCGCTTTTGCCTGCTGCACATCATCTTGCACGATATAGCGCGAGCACACTGGTATCCAGGCCAATCAGGTGCTTGCTCCCAGAGCAATTGCCTCGTTCATTTCAGCAAGGGTAACGGGCTTGCCAGGCCTGGGAGTCATCCCCTTCAACTGTTTGATCGAGGCGGTTACCGGCACCATCCGACAGTCTCCCGCCTTGCTTTCGATAAATTCAATCCGGTCACCCGTCTTTAGGTGCAGAGCATCTCGCACGCTTTTAGGGATGGTGATTTGACCTTTGCTGGTAACAGTTGCCTGCATGATCTTACTGAATTGGGATTCCTTACTTTGACGCAAGGCCAGCATAGCAAAAACAGATAACAATTCGCTCCGGGAGAACTGGACAGACCGATCAGGATGCGCCGGCCCAGCACCAGTTACTGTGCAGGGAAGCCAGCCCATGGTCTGCCAATTTCTCACCTTGCAAGAACCAAGGAGTTCTGAGCACTCGCCTGAGCCATGACTTGCTGGGCATCGGTTCTGGCACTCCGCTTGTCCGCTTGAAGCGGTACGGCACTTTCAGTAACAATGAATTTTCAGTACCGCACAGGAGACAGCAGTCATGAAGAAAATTGCAGCCATAGCTGGGATTATGTGGGGGATTGGTGTGGCCATGACAGTCACTGCAGCCTCCGAAGGCATTCCCTACGAGAAGGTCACCGACATGCTCTACCAGGTGATGTCAGCCAACCGCGAGGTCTACACCCGTGTTGTGGTCCAGCGCCTGACCGTGGACGAAAAAATCCTGACGGCATCGGAGCATTTTGAGGACGATGCAGCCCTGCCCCTGCCGTCACAGATGTTTCGTTTTGTGGCCGAGGAAGTGCTGGACAACACGGAAGACTTCTCCTATTCGCTGCTGTCCCTAGACCCGATCAACAAGAAGAACGGGCCGGCCACGGACCTGGAGCGACAGGGGCTTGAGCATGTTGCCAAGGTACCGGGAGAAAACTTCTACGGCGAAGAGGAACTCGGTGGTGAACGCTATTTCAGTGCGGTGTACCCTGATTATGCGGTCGTTGAGGCCTGTGTCCAGTGCCACAACAATCACAAGGATTCCCCGCGCAAGGATCTTGGCGTGGGGGAGGTCATGGGCGGCGTGGTGATTCGCATTCCCCTGGACTGATGAGTACGCCTGGCCCGAAGGATTCCCCGGACCATCTAAAGGTCATCTTTATAGACGCCTCAATCCTTTGGCCCGTCCATCCACGACGGGATTCCGGGGGCGGTCCCCGGTTTCCCGGGGTCTTTTCTCTAGAACGACTCTACCCGGCACTTGAGGGATGACAGGACACTAGAAAGGCATTCCGATATGGAATGTACCCGAGTACATGGAGTTTCCGGACCCTGCTTCCCGGGCCGATATGGCAGCTTCCAGGACCCAGGGCCCGGTCTGCCACTGTGCGCCCAGGGCGAGGTGCAGGTCGTGGTCCGGGGTGCGCGCGCGCAGGCGCTCGCCGGAGACGTCTGCGGTGGTGCCGGTCTCCAGGTGATGCGCCAGATGCACGGAACCGTATAACGCCACTCCGGTGGTGGTGGTATCGGCCCTCACGCCCAGGCGGGCGCTGGAGCGTTCGGTATCCCGGAACGCGGCCCGCGCCCCGGTGGCATCGGTGAAGCCGTCAATGTCCACCTGCGTGTGCGAGACGCCCACCTGCGGGGTCAGGAAGCTGCGGGTGCCCCAGGGCAGGCGGTGCCCGGCCTCGAGCTGCAGGGCAAGACGCTCGGCCCCCACGGAGGACACCAGGCGCCCGACCGCCGCGTCATCGGAGTCGAGGTCCAGTGCATAGTCGGTCCAGGCGATCCTGCCACTCGCATAGGGGCCGCCCCCCGGGCTCCAGCGGGCCTGCAGGGATATTCCCCGGCCCTCGGCCTCGATGTCGCCGCCCTTGACCGCAGACGAGACCTCGGCGCTCCCGGAGACCCGGTGTACTGAAGCCTGCACGTTCCAGTGTTCGTTGTGCACCAGGGTGCCGCCCAGGGCCGCGACCCGGTGTCCGGTGTCATACCCGGTGCCCACGGTGGAGTCCTGCGGGTCGTGCTCGCCACTATGGCCGGACACTTCCAGCCACAGCGGCAGTGCGGCAGAAAGCCGATGCGCTGCGGAGTCCGTCTGCGTGCGCAGGCCGAGCAGGAACTCCGGCAGGGCCTCGTACAGGGCGGCACGGGGTGCGTAGTCCTCGATGATCATCGGACCGGAGGGTTCGGAGGAATCCGGGTCTGGATCGGCGTCCGGCTCCGTCGTGCCTGGATCGGGTGCCGGTTCAGGATCCGGCATGGGCTCCGGTTCGGGCTGAGGCATGGTGCAGTTGGGATAGGTTCCACCATACCCTGCCGGGCATTGGCGCGGAGGGGGTGTGACACAGTTGGGCGGGGTGCCGGTCTGACCCTCCGGACATTGCGGAGGGGGTGGTGGATTCATGCAGTCGGGGTAGTCTCCCACCTGGCCTGCTGGACACATGCCGGCTTCCTCCGTGAAGTCATTCGCATCGAAGTCGCGGTCGGCGATGACGTTCGCGGTGCGCACGCTGGTGGTGAACGGGTCCGTGCTGCGGTCCGTGACCGTGACCCCGTCCGGGCGCATCGTGACGTTCCAGGCGCCGTTGCGGGCCACCGCACCGGGGACGACGCCCGTCGCCCCCTCGTGCAGCACCACATGGTGGACCGCAATCGTGGTCTCGCCGCCATCGTTGAGGATCCAGCCCCCGCCCAGGGCCTGGGCCAGCCAGCCGCGATCCCCCGTCATGCGCTGCCCGCTGGGGTTCAGGTCGACCCGCAGCCTCGGCGGAATGGCCGGGATCACGTTGTTCATGTCACTGGTATCTTCCGGGACCGTGCCGGTGGCCAGAATGGCGATGTCCGAGCCCGAGTCGATGTGGCCCGAAGGGCCGATGACCACCCTGCCGCCCCCGGCCAGGTACACCCCCTCGGCGGCGCTGGTGATGGACCGGTTGACCCGCACCGTCTGCTGCAAAAAGCCATCGGCCCCGCGGGCCGCCACGCGGATCGGGGCGCCATTGCTGAGGCCACCTACATGCACACCCCGGGCACCTGTACCACTTGCCCGGACAAAACCGCCCAGGCCGGTCGGGCTGCCCACCGTGATGTCGATGGTTCGTCCCGACGTCGCCGTCCCCAAATGAAGGGCGACGACACCGTGCGCATTGGAGCCTTGTGTGGTGACCCCATTACCTCCTTGCGTGGCAAGGTGGATGTTGCCAGATCTGGTATGTAAGCCATAGATGCCATAGGAAGTGGCTCCTGCCGTGGTGATGGCACCGTCCTGCAGGTTGATTTCGATATTTCCGGTGCCCTGATGCGCCCCATACGCGCCGTGGGCAGCTGTTCCGTCCGTGGTGATCGAACCACCCTGCACGTCGATGTCGACATTGCCCCGGGATCCTGTGAATTTCCACCCGTGAATGCCGTGGGCAGCTGCCCCGGTGGTGGTGATGGCACTGCCCTGCAGGTCGATATCGATATTTCCGGTACCCTGATGCAGTCCGTATATGCCGTAGGCGTTGTTGGTGGCTGTGCTCCCTGTGCGGATGTCGTAGTTGCCCTGTATCTTGATCCGGGCATCGCCACTGGAGCTGGCATGATGCCTGCTGTGCACGCCATGCCCCCGGGTCCCCCGGGTCGTGATCTCACAGGGAACTGCGGGGGAGTCCGTGCAGACCAGGGTGATCGTTGTGTCGCCTGTACCGGAATGCTCGCCATACACGCCAACCCCTGTGTTACCTTGGGTCATGACCGTACTGTCCCGGACCGCCATGAGGATATTGCCGGGACCGCCCTCTCGAGTGGCAAAAAGGCCGTACCCTCGACTTCCTGCTGTAGTAACGGAAATTCCCTCGCCCAGAAAGGTGACGTCGTTCACTTGGTCTGCAGCGGCATTCTCCTGCACCATACGGACACCGATTGCGCTGCCGCCTCCCTGGGTATCGATCACGACACCGTTCCTCAAGTCCACTTTGAGATGGCCGTTGCCCTTGTGCCGGGCCTGCAGTCCTATGGAGCCAGTACCCTGTGTTCGGATTTCGGTATCTTCCAGTGAGAAAGTGAGGGTGCCTTCGCCGACCAGCACGCCAAGGATGCCATGGGTGTTTGCTCCCGTCGTATCGATCGTCGAGGGGGTGGTCATCATGTTGGTTGTTGTACCAGTAATACTGATATCGACATCCCCGTTGCCCGCATGCATGGCTTGCACTCCCGCCGTGGCGATGGCACCGTCCTGCAGGTCGATATCGATACCACTGAGATTGATATCGATGTCATCGGTCGACATGTCGCCCTCTTCACATTCGACATGATCTCCGTCAGTGAGTGCCTGATCCGGGGGGCACACGGCGGCCGCATGAACATCCCCGACGTTGCCGAGAGTTGCAAGGACGACAAGGGCCAGCACTGCCCGGGCTCGTATGCCCGGGAGGGCTCCTTTCCGAAGAGGAACATCGCCTGCCAGAACCTGCTTCATTATTGGGGGGGGGGGGGGTGAGACAGTGGTCTGTCTCGATCGACCCGGGTGGCCAATTTGTCTCCAAGGTGTCCAGTTCAATTTTCCTGGTTGGACTCATCCGATATTTCTTTCGTGCCCCTCGGATACCGATGCGGACGCTTTTCGTGGTCAGGATCTTCTTCAGCATTCCGGCCAGTGTACAAAACACGTCAGTCTACACCAAATCCCGCTTTTTTTTCACAAATCTGTAACAACCGCTGGTTTGTGCAATTTCGGGATTATTTTCCAAAGATCCCGAAATCATGGTCACCGGGCCTGCCCGTCAAGGTCTTTTCATTGTCCAGTCCCTCGTGACGGGGTCACAGCGAGGGCAACACCCGGCCCTTCGGGTAGCAGACACTTCCCGGCATTTGGTGCATAATTGCCGACTTTCAAATCCCCGCGTTTTTCGTGAAAAAACTGATCAAGCTTCGCAAGCGCGTCCTGCTGGTCATCCTGGACGGCTTCGGCGTGAACCCGAGCAAGGCCAACAACGCCGTGCTGCACGCGAAGACCCCGCGCCTGGACCACTATTTCTCCTCCTACCCGCACACCGTGCTGGAGGCCTCCGGCGAGGCGGTCGGCCTGCCGCCCGGGCAGATGGGCAACTCCGAGGTCGGGCACATGACCATCGGCTGCGGTGCGGTCATCCGCCAGGACCTGATCCGCATCAACGATGCCATCGCCGACGGCAGCCTGTTCGAGATGTCGCCGCTGGTTCGCGCCATCAAGAAGGGCAAGAAGACCGACGGCCACGTGCACCTGATCGGCCTGCTCTCGGACGGCGGCGTGCACTCGCACATCAACCACATCATCGCCCTGATCAAGCTGTGCCGCGACCACGACACCCGCCCGATGCTGCACCTGATCACCGACGGGCGCGACGCCCCGCCCCAGAGTGCGCGCAAGTACCTGCAGCGCCTGAACCGCGCCCTGAACAAGGCCGACGGGATGATCGCCACGGTCATGGGCCGCTATTTCGCGATGGACCGCGACCGCCGCTGGGATCGAACGGAAAAGGCCTGGCGCGCGCTGGTGCGCGGCGTGGGCCAGGAGGCCGCCGATGCCAAGAGCGCGATCGTCAACGCCTACGAGCGCGGCGAGACCGATGAATTCATCCAGCCGACCGTGCTGCCGGAGGCAAGCCCCATGGGGGGCGGTGCCTCGGTCATCTTCTGCAATTTTCGCAACGACCGCCCGCTGCAGCTCAGCAAGGCGCTCGCCAAGGAAGGCTTCCAGGCCTTCGAGCGCGGCAAGAACTTCGAGCCGGTGCGCCTGACCATGATGACGAAATACAGCAAGGAGTTTCTCGGCCCGGTGGTGTTCCCGCCGCGTCGCCCGGACACCAGCCTCGCCAAGATCATCAGCAAGCTCGACATGCACCAGTTTCATTGCGCGGAAACCGAGAAGTACCCGCACGTGACCTACTTCATCAACGGCGGGCATGAGGAGGCCTACGAGGGTGAGGACCGCAAGATCATCCCCTCGCCCAAGGTCGACACCTACGACCAGCAGCCCGAGATGAGCGCCGAGGAAGTCGCCGACGAGGTGATCAAGGCGGTCCGCAACGACGCCTACGCCCTGGTGGTGACCAACTTCGCCAACGGCGACATGGTCGGGCATACGGCCAAGAAGGAGGCGGTGATTGCGGCCCTGCAGGCCTTGGACATCCATGCCGGGCGCGTACTTGATGCCGCCGTGGAGCAGGGCATCTCGGTGGTGGTGACCTCCGATCACGGCAATTGCGATGAAATGGTCAACCCGCACACCGGCGAGCCACACACCCAGCACACCACCTATCCGGTGCCGTGCCTGGTGATCGATGAGGGCAACTGGGATCTCGCCAACGGGCGCGGCCTCAGCGACGTCGCCCCGACCATCCTGCAGCTGATGGGGATAAGAAAGCCCAAGGCGATGACAGGACGCTCCCTGCTAGTGCCCTACAACGGGCGCTAGCTGACATTTACCAGCGCGCCGCCTGACCTAAGTATTATGCTGTCAAGCCCCCATACACGCATGCTTGTACTGTATCCGACTGAATCTCCTGAAAACATACATAGAAGAAGCCATAGGAGAAGCGTTTAACAAGTATTTCGCTATCAAGGTGTTCATGGCACACCTTGCTCAAAAGTTGGAAACTGTCTAGCTTTATTGAGGCTTAGATATGGAGACCTGAATCAGTTTTTCTCAAACGTCCTGGTAGTCTTAGTGCGTGCACCCAAGTTTTTTTACTGTCCTTATAAAACGACCGGACTGTTCAGGGCTGTCAACTTTCGGGATTTCAGGCATCATTCGGCTGCTCAAGGACAACTGAACCTGTTTGACCATTATATTTCATTTCCACATGCTGTAGAAAAGTTCTACCTATAAGAGCACTATGAGGCTGGCCGCCAGCATGAAGATGGACGCCTGCAAATGGTCCGACGATTACCCCGATTTGAGGGACTTCAATTTGTGCCAAGTGTAAGTTAACAGTTTGCTGTCCATGTACACCAGATATAGGTATCCGGTTGATGATGGGTAATTCTAGTGTATCGGCTATAGTTGAATTTATACAGCTTACGGTAGCACCTGTGTCAATTAAAGCGTGATATGTGGTATCTGGCTGTTCTTTGTCAAAATCAAAAGCAATCCTGACTTGTATTGTTGGCCCAAAATTGACCAATTGGTTGGGGTTTGTAAACCCACACTCAATTTTTGGCATGGCTTATACAGGATGGTACATTACAGATGCAGGCAGTGTGATTGGTGCTTCTCCAACTTTTCTGATCAAATAAGGTCCTCGTCCATATTTTTTTATGGATTCTTGGGCAGCTTCATCAAAAGACTCATAGATGCCTTCCAGTTCTTCATCATGGAAAACTACCCATTTTCCAAAATGATCTGTTTCCAGTTTTTCGAGCATGGCCTCATACGCCTGAATTTCTTTAGTAAGTGTCGACATTGGTTACTCTCGAATTAATTTGTTGCAAAAGGTTATTCTGAGCGGGGCAAATGCCTTTATACCAAAATTAACCATATGTCAATATTGTGACACAATTATTTTTATGCCGGTAAGGTTTCTTGAACGCAATTCATTGAGTATATGAATTTTATAAATACAATATATAGGGGCCTACTGGCTTTTTAGCAGCTTTGATGAACCGCTTGGGCTGATATTTATTGCAATTTAGTTTGCTTAATGATGTTCGATCCCATCTATACTTCCTGTTTCTGGGTTGAATTCAAATCCAAATTCACTTGTTGGAAATCGAGCAGCCAGGCGGTCGGTGCGGTCATGTTCCTCTCTCGTCGTCGAGTTCGACGGGCTGGTAACCATAACGTGTAGACAGCGGCAGCTCGACGCCGTGCTCCGGTCCAAAATATCGCTGGAAGGCTCTGGACAGCCAAGCGTGTTCCTCACGGCACACACGGCTATTACAGATCAGACGACCACGAACTTTTTTACCTGGGAACCTTCCTTCCGCCGAACGCGCCAACCAGGCCCTGGGGATGATCGAATACCCCGCCCACTTCCTCGTGGTTGGGACCGTAGAACACACCGGATAATCGGTTATTGTCGGCATGGTAGCGGCTGAACTGACCTTCTGTTACGGCCATGCCGTTATAGACCATGTCGGTGTAAATCTGGCCGGTTGTGATGTTGGCCAGATCGCCCAGGTGCACATCGGCCGTCACGGACTCCCCGATGCTCACGGAGATGCGCGCATCGCCGGTCACCACGGATTCGATATCGGTTGCGATATTGTGATCTCTTGCCGTCGCAAAACCTGTCCAGACGGCCTCGATTTCGGGATTGGTGTTGGTGGTATTCCCGGTAACGGTACCGTAGGTCTGGACGACTCCCTGATCGGGGTCCAGGTCATTCGTGTACCTGACTGCGGTAGCCGCAAAGAAACTGTGCTCCATCCAGGCAGCGTAACTGTGAAGGGTACCGAAAGGGTCGGAGAAATAGTCTATGGCGGTAGGAATGCCGTTGGTATCCGGCAATATCGTGAGCTCTTCAGGAAGTACGCGGATGACCTTGTTCGAGCGCAGGAAAGCGGAGTACCCCACGGAACAGTACCTCCCCCGGCATTCCACGGAAACGCGCTCGGGTTCTGTGCGGCCCGGCACCCAGTTGATCCGGTCCGTGGACAGCAAGAGGTTGGCGTTACCGGCAATCTTCTCATAGTCCTGGATCGCATGGTACTCCGGGGTGTCGGGTGGATCATGCCTTGGGCTGCCGCCGCAGCCTGCGATTGACAAGCCCAGTGCTGCGAAGGCCAGTGTTGTTCTCATCATGCTTTTTGTCACTCCTTTGGGGTCATCCCCTTCAACTGAAACCGGGAATGTATCAGATTCACGGTCGAAGTCCACGTCTTTAGCCATGATCAAGGAGTGCCCCGCTCGCAACCTCCGGCACCCGCCGGGTCAGGACGGGTGTCGCAACGGGTACTAGCAGCCCAGTCCCCGGGCCATCTGGTCGTAGCTGGTGAGCGGCACCGCACACATGCGTGCCCAGTCTTCCTCGCTGAGGTCCGGGAGCTTCAGGGTCTCGAGCATCTCGTTGAACTGGGCGAGCGCCTTGCAGTCCACCGCCTCGGGGGCTGCGGCAGTGAGGTGCGACGGCCAGACGTGATCCTTGGCATGCTGCCAGAACGGGCTGTCGAACTTCGAGCCACAGGAATAGTGCCAGCCGACGAACAGCCCGTAGCAGAGCATGTTGTTGACCAGGAACCGGTTGACGGCCGGGGCATCGCGATCGGCGTACTCGCCCGGGCGGTTGAGGCGCATCTGCAGGATCATGCCGATCTGGATCTGTGCGGAGACGATCGCGGTGGCCTCGAGCGGCTCCATGAAGGCCGCCGCATTGCCGATGCGCGCGATCGCACCGTCGTAGATCCTGCGGTTCACGAAGTTGGGGAACGGGATGACCGAGCGCGCCTCGAATTCGCTCACCCCGTCACTCTCCAGGAAGGTATCGAAATCCGCCTGCACCTCATCGAGTTCGCTGAAATCGCGGTTGAAGATGTAACCGTAGGAGGTGTGTACCGTGAGCGGGATCACGAAGACCCAGCCGTGCGGGCGCGCCACGGCGCGGGTGTAGGTGTGTTGCAGCACCGGGCCGCTTTGCTTGGTATCGAACAGTCCCGGACAACGGCGAATGACGGCGGTGTTGGTTGGGATGAACGAGATGTCGATGTGGTCCTTGGGGTTCAGTTCCCTGGGGAAGCCGCGGGCATCGAAGACCAGGTCGTAGCGCTCCGGGTCGCGGCCCTCAAAACGGATCTCGGCCCCGCCCTCGATGCGCGTGATGTCGAGCACTTTCGCATCGATGTGCTGCGCGCGTGTCTTTTCATACAGGAGCTTGGCGAGATAGTCGGCCGACAGGTGGTAGGCGTAGGCGACATCCTTCGGCGCGAAGAAGTGCGTGAAATCCTGGTTGCAGCGTCCCCAGCCCTCGAAGGCCACGCCGTACTTGCGCGTGCCCCGCAAGTGCTGCTGGACGTCGTCGTTCGACAGCTTGGTCAGTTGTTGCAGGTGCTCGACCAGGGCCGGCCAGCTGCCCTCGCCCACGCCGATGACCGGAATGCGCGAGTCATAGATGTGGTGCAGTTCGTAGTCGTCCCCTGGGTGCAGGCGCGTGATGCTCGCTGCCGCCAGAGACCCTGCAGTGCCTCGCCCGACCACCGCGACCTTGCGCAAGGATTGACTACCTGGTTGGATCATCCCTCGTGACCTTCGCTGATGCTACAGAGTGCTTCGTCCATTCATTCGGACTTGTGAGTGACTCTGCTGCCAAGCCGCAGGCCTCCTAAGGTTGGTGTCCGGGATCGTGTCGGGAAGTTGTGAATTCAGTAAGCCACTTTTCCTGACATGACGCGAGAAGTCTGCGTGCGCCAAAAGTTGCTGCGACGGCCTCCCTGTCCCAGGCGTTACTAGCCCAATTCGTTTGCCGTGATGCCGACGCACCAACTGCATGGCTTCAGCGATATCACTGTCGTTGCTTACCACGACGCCACGGTCGTAGGCATTGAGCCAACAGTCATTCAGCAAATGCACGGCAAGATTGACATCCGAGCCCTTTTCTTCAGTCTTGATCACTTCGACAGTGCGCTGCGTGCCCACTGGGCGCGGACTCTATGTCTCAAGGAGTGTCCGAAATACACCTCAACCTCTGGAGTGCCTGTAGATATATGTCTTGGCGCTGCGGTTTAGAAGGGTCACCTGGTGTGCCCGACACACGCGCTGTGCAGTACTTGATCGTCAGTATTTGGTGATGCGACTGGCGCACCCATTCCGACAAGGCGACCAAGCCCAACCACTTCCAAGGCGTTTCCTTGAGTGCTCCGTGATAGAGGTTGAAGCCATCGACATAGACAAAAGTGCGCATTGCAGATCGCCAAAAAAAGCAAGGGCCTCCGAAGAGACCCTGCGCCCTGCGGTCGAAACCGCAAGGGGTATTCTCAACATACTAGCATTCTCACACTCAGGATCAAGTTTTGTGCTGCACCGTGTACTGCACCGATATGCAGGATTTCCTCCTCTTTTCCATGCATCGGCGCAGCCACTGTTGGTTCACAGTTTTGCACGCGCTTGGCCGCCTGCACAAATTCTGGTCGGGGAGTGTCAAGTGCTGAACGAAACCGGTCAATGCCAGCTTCGCACCGTTAGAAGCTGAAGATGAGTTCCGCGCCCGCGAAACTGTCGCGCCGGGCGTCATAGGTCAGGTCCTTGCGGTCGGTATCTAGGTTGGCGAAGGCTTCAAGGCGTATCGACCAGTCGCCCGCGAGGCGACGTTTGAATTCGAGGTTCAGGGTGCGTGAGTTGTGGCGCAAGTCGGCAAGCAGACCGGCGATCAGTTCCGTGCCCTGCACGTCGTTGAAGGCGAGAAAGCCGGTCAGGTAGACATCGTTTTGCCAGGCGCTTGTAGCCCGGCTGCCACGCTCGTCGTAAAGCCACTCGCCGAGCACGGTGAGGTCGTACGGGGAATCAAAGAGCGCGTACAGCGTGCGCTCAAGCCCCACGATGAAGGCGCCGTAATCCTCTTGTTCGCCGAGCAGGTTGGCCGCGCCATGACGGCGGATGGCCTCCATCTTGAGCAGCACGGGCTCGGTGGTGAACTGTGCCTCAAGCCCGTACTGGCGGATCTGCTCGTAGTAGGGCAGCAGCGGGGCATCCATTCCCGGGAAGGTCGCGCCACCCGCATCGACCACGAACCGGGGTTCGCGGCTGGTGCCGGAAAAGGCACTCAGGCTGAGGTCGAGCCGGCCCACGGCCAGACTGTAGCGAAACGCGACATCCACGTGGCGCTCCTCGGCGCCGCTCTCGTAGGCGGCATCGTCCTCGATCAGGCGACCTGCACGCAGCCGCCCCGAGCGTCCCGGAAAGGTGCGCTTTCGGTGGTACGGCAGCACGAAGGCCTCGGCCAGGCCCCAGTCCCCGGTGACCGCCAGGTGCATCATCGGCTGGCCCAGCTTGGGCCGATCGCGCGGGTGCTCAACGAGGTCGATCTGGTTGACGATGTCGACCAGGTTGTGCACCTCGGCCACGCCCCAGAAGACGCGATCGACGCCGAGCCGGAACTGCCAGGAGTTCTCGCCCCACTCGCCGAACGTCAGCAGGTAGGCTTCGCGCAGGTCCGCATGCGTGCGCCTGGAATCGGCACTGTCATGGCGGTAGAGCGGTGTGAAGGTGAAGCTGGTGCTTGGCGTGAGCTCGCCGTGCAGCGTGGGCTCGAAAACCACACCTACGGTGCTCGAGCGCTGTCCGGAGAAGGCCGCGGATTCGGGGTAGACGCGGGGTTGCAGGCTCAGATCACCGGAGAGGTCCAGGGCGCGGGCCTCAAGCCCGGTGCCGGCCAGGAGTGCGAGGGCCGCTATGGCGCCGGCGCATCGCATCAGCGCACGCGTCGCAGTGCCAGCTTGTTGAATTCGCTGTCATCGAGGTTGGTGCGAAAGCGGTAATCGGTCCACCGCAGCACCGTGCTGGCCCCGGTCAGGTGGTTCACCATGGTCTGTTCCCCGGCCCTCCAGAACTGGTCCAGGTACTGCTCGTAGTTCGCAAACGTGAGCGTCTTCAGGTGCGACTCCTTGCGGTCGAACAGCTCCATCTTCCAGACGCGAAGCTCGATGGCATCCTGCCAGACGATCTTGCGGCTGTAGCCGGAATTCTTGTCCAGCGGCACCTGCTCGCTCACCGTGCAGACGAACTCGCCGCAGGGCTCGTCGCGCAGGTACTTGTAGGTGTACTCGTCGACCTCCGGGGTCGTCATGTCCTCGTACGAGAACTCGCTGCCCATGAAGGAGCCGGAACGCTTCGAGGCGTTGATGCGCTTGACCCGCTTCAGGGCTGGCAGGTACAGCCACTGGTCATCCTGGGTATTGATGTGGGCATGGGTCAGCAGGGCGGTGCCCTGCACGTCCCTCGGCTGGTCGAACACGAACAGGCTCTTGTCGCCATCGCCGTCCACCTCCAGCACCTTGAAGCGCATCTGGCGAAGGCTCTCCCGCCCGTACCGGTCGCGCAGCACCATGGTCATGGCGGCGGTGAAATCCCCGAAGCCGTCGTTGCGGGCCTCGGCCTCTTTTGCGATCCTGAGCCCCTTTTCCTCGACCGTCTCTGCCAGGGCCGTGACCGGCACCTGCACCAGGCCCAGGCAGGCCAGGACCAGGCTCCCGAGCGCCGCTCCCCGAAGGTATGGGAACCGCTTCGCCGGGTCGGGGCCGACCCACCGTGTTCGGGCGGTTTCGTGATCAGGAGACATCTGCACAGGTGCGGTGATGGACGCGGGACATTATACCTTGACTGCCCGGAACAGGTGAAGCCATTGAGGCGCTGGGGACTCCTGCAGGCCGGCCTGGACGCGGGCGCCGGGCCGGGGTTTTCACGCCATGGCGAGAATTTGATCTTTTCCGGGCGAGATTGCATATAATCGGCGAAAAGATTCAATTTCAAGTCGAACGGGATATGTCTGGGGTGTCGCCTGATCCCGGTAAGGAGGCTGTGCAAGGTCGTGTTCAACAATCCGTTTGACTCATTTCACAACATGGTCGCCGAAGCCAAGGGAGAGCGCGAACAACTGGATCGGCTGCTGACCATCTCCACTCCGCACGAGCGCATGCTGGTGGCCGGCATTGCAGGCCTTCTGGTGCTGCTTCTGGCTTGGCTGCTGTTCGGCAGCGTGGCGCGCAGCCTGACGCTCGACGGTGTCCTGGCCAGGACCGGGGAGAGCGCGCTTTCGGGCGAGCCCAGTGCGCAGGCAATGGTGTGGGTCAAGCGCGATGCCGCCGCCCAGATCGAGGCTGGCCAGCCCGCGCGAATCGAGTTCAGTGGTGCCGATGGACACCTTCACACCCTGACGGGGGAGGTGGCAGGTATTTCCGCGCTGCCCCTGTCCGAGTTCCTGACGATGTTCGAGGGCCGTGCACCGCTGTCGGTGTACCGCCTCACCGTCGTACTTGAGGAACGTCCAGAGGGAGCACCCCCCGCCCGCCGGGAATGCCAGGTCGTCATCGAGGTGGGCCGCCAGTCGCTGATTGCACGCCTTCGAATGAGGCCCTCCTGAGATGGCACCGAGTGCCTCCAAGGGCACCGGGGACCCGGCCGCCTCGGACCCCGTCAAGCACCGGATCGCAACACCCGTAATGCTGCAGATGCACGCCTCCGAATGCGGGGCGGCGAGCCTTGGCAGCGTACTGGGCTTTTTCGGACGCTGGGTGCCGCTGTCCGAGTTGCGCGAGACGTGCGAGGTCAGCCGCGACGGCAGCAGCGCGGCGAGCATCCGGCGGGCCTCGCGCCACTACGGGCTGGAATGCAGTGGCCTGAGCTTGCGTTCCGAGTCGCTGAAAAAGCTGGAGTTGCCGCTGATCCTGTTCTGGCAGTTCAGTCATTTCCTGGTGCTTGAAGGTTTCGACGAGAAGTATTTCTACCTCAACGACCCGTCCACCGGGCGGCGCAAGGTCAGTGCCGAGGAGTTCGAAAAGGGCTACAGCGGCATCGCCCTGCGGTTCAAGCGCACCGAGAATTTCGAGACCGGCGGCGAGGCCCCCGGCCTGTTCACACAACTGGGCACCCTGCTGGCCGGCTCCTGGACGGTGCTCGCCGGGGTGCTGGCGACCGCACTCATGGTGACGTTGCTGGCCCTCGTCGTGCCTGCGGTACTCAGCATCTTCGTCGACGACGTGCTGGAAAATCACGGCTCCTGGGGCGGGCTGGTGGGTGCTTTGCTGGGCGCCGGGCTGCTGGTCTATGTATTATCCTTGCTCAAGCACCGGTTCCTGAAGCGCTTGGCGGTGCGCATCTCCGTGGTCGGCTACAACCGCAACCTGACGCGCCTGTTGCGCTTGCCGGTGGAGTTTTTCGAACACCGCCTGATCGGCGATCTGACCGACCGGGTCTCCGCCATCGACCGCATCGCGAAAAATCTCACCGACCAGTTCCTGGTATTGATCGTCGACATGGTGATGGCCGTGGTGGTGCTGATCGCGATGCTGGTGTACCACCCGTTGCTAAGCCTGCTCGTGGTATTGCTGGCGGTCCTGCACGGCATGGTCGTGCACTTTTTGAATTCGCTTCGCACGGCGCGCATCCAGGCGATGCGCCGCGAACAGGGGCTGCTGATCGGTGTCGGCATGCAGATGCTGAGCCATGCGGACACCCTGCGCATGACCGGTGCGGACGACCGCTTCTTCTCACGCTGGAGCGGCCAGCAGGCACGAGAGCTTGAGGCGCGCCAGCACTATACCGAGCTGAGCGCGTTCAACACCGCGCTGCCGGGACTGGTGGCCATTTTTCGAAGTGCCGTGATCCTCGGCATCGGCGGAGCCCTGGTGCTGGCCGGCGAAATGACCCTCGGCGCCCTGGTCGGGTTCTACATCCTGGCGGAGATGTTCCTGTCCCCCATCGGGCAGTTTCTGGAGTTTTCGGACAAGCGTCAGGCGCTGGAAACCGACCTGCAGCGACTCGATGACATCTCAAGGGCTGCCGTAGACCCCGCGATCCACCGGCGAAGCCCGGAATCGGAATCCATCCCCACGTTCAACGGACGCCTGCAGCTGACCGGCCATCTCGAACTGCGCGATGTCACCTTCGGGTTCAACCGGAGCCGCCCGCCCCTGCTCAAGGAGTTCAACCTGAGCATCCAGCCCGGGCAGCGCGTCGCCGTGGTGGGGCCGAGCGGTTCCGGCAAGTCGACCCTGGCGCATCTGGTGTCCGGGGTGTACCAGCCCTGGTCGGGCGAGATCCTGTTCGACGGGCACCTGCGCGACGAGATTCCGGAGGAAGTGCTGCGCCAGTCGATCTCCACGGTGGACCAGCAGGCCGTGCTGTTTTCTGCATCGCTGCGCGACAACATTACCCTGTGGAACTCGGCCATCCCGGATGAGGCCATCTTCTCCGCCACGCGCGATGCCTGGATCCATGGCGAGATCCTGTTGCGCCCGCAAGGCTATGCGACCCAGGTCGAGGAAGGTGGGGTGAACTTCAGCGGCGGCCAGCGCCAGCGCCTGGAAATCGCCCGTGCACTGGTCGGCAACCCGACCGTTCTCATCCTGGACGAGGCCACCAGTGCACTCGATGCGGCCACCGAGGAACACGTCGACGATGCCTTGCGCCGTCGCGGCGTAACCTGCCTGATCGTGGCGCATCGCCTTTCCACGGTGCGCGATTGCGACGAGATCATCGTGCTCGACCAGGGGGCCGTCGCGCAACGCGGTACGCACGATACCCTGATCGCAGACCGTGAAGGCATCTATTACAAGCTGGTCAAGTCGAGCTGATGCAGGACGTCCAGCCCATCTACACTTCGATCGCAGACCTCGCGGCTCGCCTGGGCACCGACGTACCCTGTGCCGGCAACCTGCCAGTGGAACTCGACGACGCGGACAGCTTCTGGTTCATTGACCGGGGCGCCGTCAACCTGTTCCTGGTCGAGTACAAGGACGGCGTGGAGCAGTCGGCACCGCAGCATCTGCTGCGCCGCGTGGCGGGTGATCTCTTACCGGGAGTGGCCCCGGGCGAGCGTGATTTGCAGGACGGCACCACGCTGAGCCTGCTCGCCAAGGGCTTGCCGGGCACCCTGTTGAAGCGCCTGCCGGTCTCCCTGCTGTCCAAGGTGCACCCGCAAGAGCTTGCTGAACAGACCGATGTCTGGCTGAGCGAGATGACCGACACGCTGTCGCGGTTTGCTGCACCCATACCGCGCCCGACGGCGTTGGGTGAGGCTGGTGAGATACAACTGCTGGCGCACAGCACGCTATCGGTGCAGCGCAAGGTGGTCTGGGCAGCCCCGCCTGCAGGCAGTGCACTGTTGTACATGGACATCGTGGATCCCCTGGAACTGGCCGAGGACGGCAAGGCGTGGCTGCCGCTGACCCGCACCAGCTGGCTGACCCCGCTGGAGGAAACCACGCTTGCGTGCGTGGACACGCAAACCCTGGTCGAGCAGGACCGCCTGCCCGCAGCGCTTGCGTATTTTCACGGGGTGGCCTTCACCCTGGAGCGCCTGAACCGCCGCCTGGCGGTGGTCGATGATGTCAATCTCGAGCACGCACGCACCATGAGCCGGCGAACGGCCGAGAAGGCCGCCCGCGCCCGTCTGTTCAATCTCTACGATCAGCCGGTGGAGCGACGGGACGGCCTGGAGGACACGGCCCTGATCGATGCCCTGCACCTCATCGGCCGCCATGAAGGTATTGATTTCAAGGTTCCTGCGCGCACCGGCCCCTCGCAGTCTGCACCCGGCCTGGTCGATGTGCTGGATGCCTCCGGGGTTCGCGCAAGGCGCCTGTGTCTCAAGAACGAGGATGCGTGGTGGCGCACCGACAGCCATGCGATGCTGGGATTTCGCAAACAGGACGGTCAACCCGTGGCTCTGCTGCCGGGTGTGTTCGGGCGCTACCGCGAAATCGACCCGGTCAGCAAGCGCACCGTTCGCGTGGACGAAGAACAGGCCGGGGCGCTTCGCGAGGATGCGTGGATGTTCTACCGCCCCCTGCCGGCTGGCAGGGTCAAACCCCGGGACCTGCTTCGCCTGGCCCTGCACGGCTCGGTGCCGGACATCGCCCGGCTGGTGGCCGCCGGACTTCCCTACGGGCTGATCCAGCTGCTGCCGGCCCTGGCGCTGGGCTTCGTTGCCCATGAGATCGCCGCGGGCGGCACCGCCGGTGCCATCTATACCGTAGCCTGGGTGCTGGCCGGATTCGGCCTGCTCGGGGCCTTGCTGCATCTCGGGCAAAGCATGGCCATGATGCGCCTTGAGGGGCGCTCCGCCTCGCGTGCGGAAGCGGCCTTCTGGGATCGACTCATGCGCCTGCCGCCGGCCGTCCTGCACCGCCATCCGTCAGGTGATTTGGCGATGTCGGGAATGACCTTCCAGAATCTTAGAGACGGCCTGCAGGGAGTGGTCGCCGACAGCTTCCTGTCGCTTATCTTTCTGGCCCCGGTGTTCGCCGTCATCTTCTTCTACGATGCTGCGCTCGGCGGCCTCGCCCTGGCCTTCAGCCTGGCCTCGCTGCTCATCGCCGCGATGCTCGGTGCCGTGCAGGTGGCCCCGTACGCCCGCATGATCCGTGCCTCGCGGGCTGTCGCCGGGCGCCTGTTCCAGATCATTGGCGGCTTTGCCAAGCTGCGGGTGGAAAATGCCGAAGGCTCGGCGTTCGCCATGTGGGCCCGGGATTACCGCGAGCAAAAACGCGCGGAGCTCGATCTGAGCGTGCTGGAGGGCCATTCGCGGGCGTTCTCGGCAGCCCTGCCGTTTCTGGCAGCCGCGGTCTTGCTGGCGGCTGCGGTGAGCGTCGGCGAGCGGTCCATGCCGGTCGGTGATTTCCTCGTCGTCTACCTGGTCTTCATTGCCTTCCAGAGCGCGGTCGCCCGCCTCGGCGAGTCCTTCGGCACCGTCGCGGCCATGTTGTCGGCCTTTGAACAGATGCGCCCGCTGCTTGGCGCCGTCCCCGAAACCGAGACCGAAGGCGAGCCGGTGGAATACCTGGGCGGGGACCTGTTGTTTGACCGCATCTCGTTTCGCTACGATCCCGACGGCCCGCTGATTCTCGATGATGTCACGATTCACGCGCAACCCGGGGAATTCATCGCGATCGCTGGCGAATCCGGGACCGGCAAGAGCACGCTGTTTCGCCTGGCGCTCGGCATCGATCACCCGAGTGCTGGCGCGGTGTATTACGACGGGCGCGATCTGCGTCACCTGAACCTGCGCCAGCTGCGCCGCAAGGTCGGCGCGGTGCCGCAGGCCGTGGGGCTTCATCCGCTGGACATCTGGGACAACTTGGCCAGCCATCACGACGGGGTCACAAACGATGAGGTCTGGGAATCGGTGCGCATCGCCGAAGTCGAAAAGGAAATCAAGGCTATGCCCATGGGCATGATGACCATGGTCGGTGCCAGCGGCTCGGTGCTGTCCGGCGGCGAGAGCCAGCGCGTCACCATTGCCCGCTCGGTCATCGGCAAGCCGCGCATCATGCTGCTGGACGAGGCCACTAACTGGCTGGATAACGAAAACCAGGTCAACGTCATGAACAACCTGAACGCGCTGACGTCCACCCGCGTAGTCATCGCACATCGCCTGTCCACGCTGGAGCAGGCCGATCGCATCTACGTGCTGTCCGGCGGCAAGGTGGTGCAAAGCGGTGCCTTCGACGAACTCATGGAGGAGGACGGCGTGTTCAAGGAACTGGTGAGACGCCAGATCGCCTGAACCGGACGGCCCACTTCCGTCGCCCGCCAAGCTTGTGACAGGACTTCCATGAATTCTCCCATCGACAGCGCGGCCCACCTCATTCGCCGCGCGAACCGCGACGCCGGATTTCGAAAACGCCTGCTCGAGGACCCGAGGCAGGCCCTCGAAGAGGCCTTCGGCGTGCGTCTCGCCCCCGACCAGCGGGTGTTCGTGCATGAGGCGAGCGAGACCGAAACCCACCTGGTGCTGCTGCCAAGACCCAGGCGCACGCCCGCCGAGCGCGAGGCCGCACGCACCGGCGTGGCCTCCCTGGAATTCCTTCGCAAGACGCTCCACGATCCGGCCCCGCCGATGCGCGCCTCCGTACCGCCCAAGGCCGTGGACCCCGGGGTGGGTATGAACGTTATGCTGGCCGGCGCTCGTGAAAGCCTCGAGCGCGGTCTCGACTTCCTGCAAGCGAGCGTCGATGCGAACGGCGCCTGGCACTGCATCCGTTTCAACATCGCAGACCCCGAGGTGCCCCGGCATTTCGAGCGCCCCGCCTTCGTGACCGCGTTTTGCGTTCTGGCCTTGCAGGAGTGCCGGGATGCACGCGCCCAGGCCTTGTGTGAGGCAAGCCGGGCGTATCTGGCCGAGACCATGGAATACCCCGGCCTGTGGCGCTACTACCGCCACCTGCCCCAGGACCTCGACAGTACGTGCCTGTCCTCGCTGGTCCTGGATGCACACCCGTGGATGCTGCTCGGGCGAAACGTCGCGAAGATCCTCGAGAACCGCGATGGGGAGGGACGGTTCCTGACCTGGGTGCTGGGCGAGGACGAGCCCGATGTCGTCGCGAAGTTTCGCATCGAGGCCGACCCGGTGGTGAACGCGAACGTCATCGCCTACCTCGGCGATCACCCCCAGACCCGTCCCGCACAGCGCTGGCTGGAGGAACTGGTGCGCGAGGACCGCATCCACGGCACCTCGAAATGGTATCCGGATACGGTCGCGATCTATTACGCCATCACCCGCGCGCTGGTGCGCGCAGTACCCGCACTCGAGTCCCTGCGTCCGATCCTGGCCGATCGCATCCTTGACCTTCGCGATGCGCAGGGCGGGTTTGCCAACCTGCTGCAGACCGCCCAGGCGGTCTCGGCGCTCGACAACGTGAAGAGCCTGGAACGCATCGATGTGAAGGTCGAGCTGGCGCGCCTTCTGGGCGCACAGCACGAGGACGGCAGCTGGCCGGAGTTGCTCGCCTTTGGCGACCAGACGCTGAAGTGGGGCGTCGTCGGGCAGTTCGGGCACGGCTCGGAGCCCGTCACCACGGCCTTTTGTATCGAGGCGCTGGATCGTCTTGTCCAGGCGCTGCAGGGCTGAGGGAGCTGAGCATGGCATCCGCCCCCGGGGACATCCATATCGACGAGGCCATCCTGCAGACCCAGGAGCGCCTGGCCGAGGAGGGCGGCAGCATGGGGGATTTGCTCGGGCACTTCAGGGATCGGATCTCGCCGGTCCTGATCGGTGAGGCCCAGTGGGCACGCGTGCTCGATTGCGCAGCCGAGCTCCCGATCACCATGGCGGCCCTGCCCTTCGGTTTCGAGCTGCCCTTGCATGAAAAAGCGCCGGTGGCGGATTTCGGTGCTTCGCTGGCGGCCGGCACACGATCTGCCGAGCCGTTCCTCGAGCAGGCGACGGCCGACCCGGGCGATGCGCTGGCGGGGGCGATCGCTCGCCTGTTCGGGCAGATGCAGGCCGAGCCCTCTGCGCTACGCGAGGTGGTCGGTCGAAAACTCATGCTCGAATACGACATCGGTTCGGGCAAGCCCGGCAAGCATTTGTTCCCGGGCATGTTCCTGCGCCCCGGCGAGCGCCCGATCCTGGGTGCCTGCGAACAGTTGGACGAGGTCGCCCTGGTGGTGGATGCGCTGGTGTCGTGCTTGGGCTGGTCGATGGATGCCGCCCATCGCGCTCACATCGAACGCAGCTACCGGATGCAGCCCGAGGATACGCGCATGGACTCGTTCGGAGTGTTTCCGTCTCGCTCGCGTGCCATTCGCCTCGCCATCATGGGCTTTCAGTCGAGCGCCCAGCTGCGCGAATACCTTCAGAACACCGGCTGGCCCGGGGACCTGGCCACTGTCGAGACCGTGATCGAACGCTTTCGCGAACGCGCCGACATCGTTCGCACCGGCATCAATATCGACGTGCAGGAGCAAGGCCTCGGACCGACGCTCGGCCTGACGCTGATCGTCAAGCAGCGCTACACGAAAGACTCGCGCTACTGGCTCGACGGGCTGACCGACTGGGACCCGTTTCTGGAGGCGCTCGGCCAGGAGTCGCTGGTGGACCGGGACAAGCTGGCCGAGCTGGCCCCGTGGGTGAGCAAGCCGACAACGCTGTTTGCGAAGTCCGGGCGTTTCGTGCTGCTTCGCGGCATCCACCACATCAAGCTGGTGATCTGTGGTAAGGCACTGCAAAAGGCCAAGGCCTACGTGTTCATGGTGCTTTCCGGAGCGCTCAGCCCCTGAATCCGACCACGGGCGCACGTAAAAGACCCTCCGCCCCGGGAAGGGACGAAGGGTCTTCTAAACTAAAGCAGACGGGTGCGGGCGCAAACGGTCCGCATCTTGACCGGCTAGTCACCGGTCGCCGGTGTTACCAGCAGCAGCAAAGCCCGGCCGAAATTGCTTCGAGTTGCTCCTCGGAAATGTTCGGATCCGGGGGTAGAGCCAGATGCA
This sequence comes from Gammaproteobacteria bacterium, assembly GCA_965220895.1. GTDB lineage: Bacteria > Pseudomonadota > Gammaproteobacteria > UBA4575 > UBA4575 > WTFY01. The sequence continues at coordinate 974,060 of OZ244850.1, read as the reverse complement.
CTGTCTGCATATCGCTCTCATGAACCACAACGTTCATGGACTCGGGCATGGTAATGCCCAATTCTGCACTGATGGTTGACTTCGGATCATCGAGAAGTTGTTGCCTGAATTCTGTGTCCAGAGCGGACTTCTCCACAATCTGCTTAAGCATGTCATCGCCGCTTCTCATGGCAATCCTCCTTTGTAAGTAGGCTACAGGTCGTGCCTATTGTTCTTGAATCAATGCTAGTGCAGTTGCCCGGATTCATCAACAAATCCAAGTAGATAGGGGCTTGACTCCGAAGCGCCCATTTGCGTGATCTTCGCCTACTTGAACGTCACGTCCCCCTTGAAAATACCCCGTAAGCGGAAACCGCTCTCCTTGTTGGCCATCTCGGCGCGTATCCGCTGGGTCATGAACCACGCGGTTTTCTGGTTCAGGACCAGGCTTCGGGCCAGCTGGTAGCTGGACAGGTTCTTCTTGGCATGGACGATCAGCCCGATCGCCAGGAACCATTTCTGCAAGGGGATACGGGTTTTCTCAAACAGGGTGCCCGAAAGGACGTTGAAGCTGGACTTGCATTCATGGCAGTTCCAGCGCCCGACCCGGCCGGAATCCGACTTCCGGGCCACCCGCAGGCCCCCGCAATGCGGGCAACGGGGCTGCTCCCCCCAGCGGATCCCTTCCAGGTGCTCGATGCAGGCGGCCTGGTTCGGGAAGCGGTGGAAGATCCGCAGGATATCGATGGCTCGGGCTTTGACCATGGCAGGAACAGTCTAGGTCAGTGAACGTCAGAAGTTAAGCCCCTGATGGCTTGCAGCGCGCTTGAGCGATCCCGGTCCGGCGGCGATGCCCTTTTTTTGAAGTCAGCCCGTCAGGGGCCGGTCGCGTCTCAGCGGTTTCGGTCGACCAGGGTCAGCAGGGCCGGCAACAGGGTCAGATCGGCCACCAGGGCAAAGCCGATGATCATCGCGGTCAGCACGCCCACCTGTGCGGTGGGTACGAACGGCGAGAACACGAAAATCATAAAGCCGGCCACCAGCACGAGCGTGGTGGTGAGCAGTGCGCGCCCGGCCGTGTCGAAGGCATAATGGATGGCCTGCTCGCTCGTCTGGCCGTATTCGTGGCGCGCCCTTCGGTACTTGCTGAGAAAATGCACCGTGTCGTCGACGACGATGCCCACGGTCATGGCTACCACCACCGAGAGTGAAAGTCCCACCTGCCCGACCGTCAGTCCCCAGACCCCGAAGCCCAGCACCGCCGGCAACAGGTTGGGCACGATGCTGATGAGCCCCAGGCGAAACGACTGCAGGGCGATCAGCAGGATGGCGGAGATGGCCAGCAGCACGATTACGGTGCCGACCAGCATGGCGCGGATGTTGCGCTGCCCGATGTAGGCGAACAGGGCCGCCGGCCCGGTGCTGTTGATCTCGGTGATGTGCGCGGCGTTTTGTGCAAGCCAGGCCCTGGCCTTTGCATTCAGTTCCAGTACTTCCCGGGAGGACAGCGTCTCGGCCGAGACCGAGACGCGCGTTGCGGACCTCGATCGGTCGATCTGGTTGTTCATGTCCAGGCCCTGCGGCAGCGACAGTTCGTACAGCAACAGGTACTGCGCCGCGAGTTCCTGGCTTTCCGGAATCCGGTAGGCCGCCGGATCATCGCCGTGCATGCTCTGGTTGAGCTGCTGGAAGGTGTCGGTGATGACCGCGACGTGGCGCACCGGGGGCTGTTCGCGGTACCACGCAGCGAAGCGGGCGACCTCGGTCAGAAAATCCGGATGCGTGGCCCCGCCTTCCTCGCTGGCACGCAGCGAGTACTCGAGCAGGGTATTGCCGCTCAGGTGCTCGTCCATGAAATCGGTGTCCTGGCGAAACTCCACGCCCTCATCGAAAAAGTGCACCAGCACGTCGCTGAGCTCATTTCGCGGGATCGACATCACCAGCACCGGGACGATGACCAGCCAGGCGACGAACAGGGCCGTGCGGTGGCGCAGCACGGCATCCGCGAGGTGTTCGATGCTGGCTGCGCTGCGCTTGCGCTGGGGTCGTGCGCGAAACGGCAGCAGCGAGATCAAGGCTGGCAGGAAGGTCACCGAGAGGAAGAAGGAGGCGGCGATGCCGATGGCGATAAAATTGCCGAGATGGCGGTAGGGCGGCACCTCTGAGAAATTCATGCTCAGAAAGCCAAGCGCGGTGGTCAGGCTCGCCAGAAACACCGGGTGCAGGTTGAGCTTGAGGGATTCGACGATGGCGTCCGGCTTGGCATCGCCCGCACGCAGGCGCTGCTGCAGCGCCACCAGCAGGTGCACGCAGTTGGCCACGACGATCATCAGCACGATGGTCGGGGCCGGCGAGATGGGCGGGGAGAACGGCAGGCCGAGCCACACGCCCCCGCCGAGCGAGACGAGGATGGAGAAGACGATCACCAGGCCGGTCGCGGCCACGCCCGCCCAGCTGCGAATGAGCAGGCCAAGGATCACCGCCATGAGCACGAGGCTGGCCGGCAGGAAAATCATCTGGCTGTCGATGGAGGCCTCCACGAAGGTCTGGTTGACCATGACCGTGCCGACGATGCGAAGGTCGATGCCGGGAAAGCGCTGTCCGGATTCAGCTGCCACCTGTCGCGCGTACCCGGCGACTTCGGCGCTGGCCTCGAGCAGTCCCTCCTCCGGCAGCTCGACGGTGACGTTGACGACGCTGACATCCCCGCCCCGCCCGAGAATGCTGCCGGCAATGCGCGGGTCGGACAGCGCAATAGTGCGAATCTGCTCGCGCGCTTTCGCATCGCCGATGGCCTGCGGGTCGATCAGGTCGCGCACGTACAGGTCATCGCCGTCGGCGGTGGTGTGCTGGAAGTTGGCGAGCGAATCCACGCGCCTCGAGTACGGCGTGCGCCAGGCGGCCTCGGTCAGCCAGACGGTGGCCTCGAGGGCTTCTTGCGAGGTCGCATCGCCGTCGTCGGGAACGATCAGAAAGACGAGGTTTTCGTTCTTGCCGTAGGTCTTCTCGAGTGCCTCCAGGTCGAGGAGCTGCGGGTTGTCGTCGTCGAAGAAGATGCGGTAGTTGGCGGAGAACTCCAAGCGCGCAATGCCGCTTGCAGCCAAGGCCACCAGCACCAGCGAGGCGACGATGATCGGCCAGCGCCAGGCGAGCACGCGCTCGCCAAAGCGCATCGCGAACGGTCGATGGGAGGGGGTGTCCATGGGCCGGCGACTCAGGCGATGACCGCCACGGGATTGAGCTTGGCCTCGGCCAGCGGTGTCGCCCGCCAGCCCATCTGCACCGGCACCTCATACAGGCGCCCCGGGGCAAAGCGCTCCCAGAAGTGGCGCATGCCCGGCACGATCACGCGCGCCACCGGCATGTTGATATCGGGCCGGGTCTGATCCAGCACCAGCATCTCCAGACCCCTGTCCGCCACCAGGGCGCAGCAGTGCTCGACGTCCTCCTTGATGTCGGCAGTGTCGGGCAGCGGATAGTCCGCGCCGGCGCGTGCGGGGACGTCGGGATCGGGGGCCAGGTAGGGGTGTGCCTTGAGCGTGGCGTTCTGCCACCAGGCGAGACACATCGGGTCATCGACCCCGTAGCCGGTGTGGCCGGTTTGCGGGCACGGCACCCAGGTCAGGCACTGGTTCATCTCGCAGACCGCACGCAAGGCGGCGATGCGCGGGTCGGTGTGCGCGCCGGCCCCGTACAGGATGTCCTCGGGTTGCGTGTCGGTTCGCCTCGAGAGGGCCACGAACGCCGGGATGGGGAAATCGGCGCTTATGTCGAGCACCCATAGGTCGCGCGACAGCGTCCGGTAGTACTGCGGTGCCCGGGCCAGGTAGTCGTCGTTGAGACTCTCCAGGTCGACGGCGGGACAGCGCAGCCGGTTGTACCACCAGATCGAGAAGGCGTCGCGCTCCACCAGCTCGAGAAAGCCTTGCAGGATGGCCTCCTCCAGCGTATTGCCGGCCGCGCAGCCGTTCGAGTCCGCCCACAGGTCATTCGGCCCGCGCTGCTCGGGAGTCATGCCATAGAGCACGGAGGTCGGCAGGTAGCGGTGGCAGTGCCGGGTGAGCGAGTACACCGGCGACCAGTCGATCGCCGCCTCGGTATCGAAGCGGGCGGGGATGATGTTGTAGGGGTGCGCGCGGGCATTGATCTCCTCGGCGTGATCGAGCTGGTGGTCGCTGAACAGCTGTACCGCGTTCGGGTGGATGGCCTGCCCGTCCTCGCCCTCCCCGACAAATTCCGAGTAGCTCTTGCGGGTGCGGATTTCATCGCCGTGGAAGGCACCCGAGTAGCGCTCGATCGCCTCGCACAGTGCGCTTGCCTGCGACTGCTCGGGCGTGCTCCCCTTGCCTGCGCTCTTGCTTCGAAGGCTGCGCCTGAGTGAGCTCAGGCTCTTGATGCGAAGCGCCAGGTTGGAGCCGGCCCAGTGCACGTGCAGCCAGGGGTCGGTAACTTCCGTGGTGCGCTCCAGCCAGCTGACCACACCGCTGACCGGGCTGATCAGGTGAGCGTAGCGCGCCAGAGTCTGCTCCGGGTGAACCGAGCGCAGCCCGCCGCTGTTTTGCACATCCTTCGGGCTGGGTTTGAGCACCACCGGCCGGGCCGGGCGATCCGCCCGGTAATGTTCCTCCTCGCCGCACACCGGGCACTGCGGGCGCCGGCGCACCGGATGGTGTGCCGTTTTCAACGTTGCGAGTTCGAGCGTAATCGCATGGGTGTGAATCGGCGCGCGCGCACCGAACACCAGCCACTTGGCGATCTCGGCTGCGACCAGGGCATGGATGGCGTCCAAGAGCCCGGGTTCTGCGGCGAAGGCGCGAAAGGCACCCGCCTCGCCGTCGCGGTTGCGCACGAAGGTGTGGACTTCCTGGTGGTTTTGCAGGCGGTAGGCGAGGCAGTTCCAGCACGGCCCGCCCGGGTGAAACACCGGGCCGATGAGTGGACAGGTCCCGCAGGGGCGCACCAGCATCCAGGGACGGCCCGAGGCCAGCTGCTCGCGGTTGGTATCCGCATGCCCGGCATCGAGATAGTCCTCGCAGGCCACCACGCGAAGGTCCTCGTGCTCTTCGCCCACGGCCACGCCCATCGACTCCAGGGCGCGGGCAAGCTTGTGGTCCGCATCACCGTCCACGGCCACACCTACCCCGGCCAGGCGTTCCTCGACAAAGCACGGCGAGGCCCCCAGCGCGGACCAGAAGGCGGCACGCTCGCGCGCCATGTCATAGTCACCCGAAACCAGGTAGCCGCGTGAGGCAAGCGACTGAAGCACGGTCCCGGGATCCTGGCCGACCCACTGAGGCCCCAGGGCGGTGAGAATCTCCTGGTGGGAACGCCTGCCGTCCAGCAGGCCCAGCAACGGGCCATAGAGCGGGCCGTGCAGCAGCGTGTTGAAGGATTCGGAGAGCAGCAGCACGCGTTCCTCGTCGAGGATCCGGTACTCGAGGTGCGGGGCCAGCACGGGCTTGTCGATGATCCCCGTATCGGCCGCACTTACCTTGTGCAGCAGGCCAAGCGATGCAGGCGCGCCCGAATCCGCAGCCATGGTCTTCGTCAACCGCGCTTGGAAGGACCAGGCGGTCCGGCCATGATCGAAGCAAACATGCTCCGTAGCATAATGGGGATCACGGGCGCTGACCAGCATGAAGTGCGCCCGCCTGTGCCTTGACATGGCAATCCCGATACGGACAATGAATTTCAATGAAGAACACGTTCCAGTGGTGCGCTGGAGGTTGCGATGGCGATAGGTAATGTAGAGCCGGGCGGTCTGGGTGCCGGTGAGAACCCTCAAGGCGGGATCATTGAGCCGACGGTCTGGGCGGCGTTGCCGTATTTCATCTCGCTGCTGGTCTTTCCCCTGGTGATGTTGGCCGCCACCCACGGCGGCTGGTGGCTGCTCGGCCCGGCCGTCTATTTCATGCTGGCGGGCTGGTTCGACAAGCTGTTCGGCACGGAAACGCGCAACATGGACCCGGACCACACCCTGGAGAGCCAGCTGATCCTGTACAAGCTGGCGATCTGGGCCTGGGCGATGCTGTGGCTGGTGACGCTCGTCTATGCGCTCTGGCAGATCCTGGTCGCGGGCCACCTGGCGCTGTGGGAGAGCCTGCTGATGGCCATCATCCTGGCCCTGGTGGGCCAGGCGGTATTCATCGCCGGGCACGAACTGATCCATCAACGCGCCCTGTGGGAGCGCCGCCTCGGTGAGCTGCTGCTGGCGTCCGTGTCCTACCCGATCTACGCCACCGAACATATCTACGTACACCACGCCCTGGTGTGCACGCCGGCCGATCACGGCACGGCGATCAAGGGCCAGAGCTTCTGGCAGTATCTGCCGAAGGATATGGCCTCGAGCCTGCTGTCCTCCTGGCGGTTCGAGCGCAGCCGGCTGGCGCGCCGACACCTGCCGGTGTGGCACTACAGCAACCCGTTCTGGCGCTACGGCCTGGAGACGGCCGGCTGGTACCTGCTGGTATACTGGATGGGGGGCATCTGGGCGGTGCTGGTGTTCGCGCTGTTTTGCTCGGGCATCATCCTGTCCATGAAAATCATCAACTACGTGCAGCACTACGGGCTGCAGCGCATCCGCCTGCCCAACGGCCGCTTCGAGCGCGTCGCACCACGCCATTCCTGGAGTGCCGCCAGCAAGTTCACCAACTGGATCTACTACAACATGCAGCGCCATGCCGACCATCACATCGAGGCCACCCGCTACTACCCGCTGCTGCAGTTCCATGGCGAGGAGGAGTCCCCGCAGCTGCCCAAGAACTATTCCGAGATGGCCGGGCTGGCCGTGTTCCCCAAGCGCTGGTTCGAGCTGATGGACCCGATGGTGGACCGCTGGCGCGCGTGCTTCTACCCGCACATCAATGACTGGAGCGCCTATGACAGCCCCGCCTTCGTCGCCCGACCGGAATCGATCGAGCGCATCCAGGAGATCCTGGAGGCCTCGCCGCGCCTGTCCGAGTGGATCAACGCCGCCCCGGAGTTGCTGGATTGCCTCGAGGACCGCGAGTTCACCGACCTCGACCTGCCGGACGGCTTCGGTCCGGACACGGGCTTTGAGACGGTCGCGCGCAAGGGGCTCGCACGCCTGTACTGGACGCATGAATTCGGCGTGGGCGAGATGACCGAGCAGCTGTCCGAGCTGCCGGCCCAGGGCGAGCGCGAGAAAGTCGAGACCGTGCGCAACTGGCTGAACGACAAGGTCTTCCAGGTGAGCATGCACGTCATGCGCGGCAGCCTCTCGCCGGTGGAGGCCGGCCCCGTGTTCACGAATCTCGCACAGGCCTCGATCTCGGTGTTGCTGGTGGCCGTCGAGGACGAGTACCGCTCCACGTCCAGGCGCGCGCGGCGTGCCCGAGGCGAGGTCGCCGCCGTCCTGCTCGGCGAAGCGGCGAGCGGCGAAGCGGTCCCGGGTTGCGAACTCGAGGTCGCGTTCGTGTACGAAGGCACCCCGCCCGAGTACTATCGGGCCCTGTGCGCACGCTTTTACAATGCGCTGCGCGCGTTCTCGCATGAGAACCTGCTGTTCATCGAGATCCCGTGCACCCGGGAGGTCCCGCCGGTGCGCTCCCTGGAGGAATTTTCCGAGTACCACAGGACGAGCGGTACGGCCAGCGAACTGCAGGCGCTGATGCAGGCGCGATGCGTGTTTGCACCGCTCGACTCGGGCCTGGAAGTGAACCTTGACAAGGCACGCTGTGAAGTGCTGACGCACGGGACGGGTCGCCTTGAGTTGCTGGACAGGCTTTCGTCGGTTACCGGCGATGCCCCCGGGGCGGGTCTTGCCTCCATCGATACCATGCACGGTGGGTTGCACGACCTCGAGAATGCCGCGCGCTGGATCCAGTTGACCCATGCCGAGGATGCCCTGGCGCTACTGGTTCCCGATACCGCTTCCGTGTTCGAGACGGCCGGGGGCTGCGGGTTGATGGAGGAGGACGCAGCCGCGCGCCTGGCCGAAGCCGCCCGCCTGTGGAGGAACATCCGGGGTGCCCTGCAACTGGTGGTGGGCCACCCCCTGAACGGAGAAGACCTCGGCCCGAAGGTCCAGGCGGCCATTGCGCGTTCCAGCGGACAGGATGACTTTCACGGCCTGTCCGAGGTCATTCGCGAAGGCGCATCGCGTACAGCCCTCGATCTTGGTGCCCTGGACGGCTGGCGGGCCAGCGATTCGAGTCCCGTGCAAGATGCACCCGATCAGGACTCTCCGTGACCTCTCGAGACGAATTCCTGATTGATAATCTGCCGCCACGGTGATTCTGGCTTTACGGGTGGTTTCCGGAAAACTCCCCGGGACGGGATACGTTCGAGCATGAACATGATGACTCATCCTGTTGTCAACAAGCAGCCTGCACAGGACCTATCCCCCCGTCTTGCGGGCAGGTGCAGCCTGCGGCTGGCCTGTCTTGCACTGGTCGTAGTCCTAGTCCTTGGCGCCTGTGGAGGCGGGGGTGGAGGCGGTTCGGATGTGCCCACGACCCCTACGACCCCAACAACTCCACCCTTGGTGGAAACCCCGGGACAGCAGGCCTCGGTGGTGACGACCGCACCCCCACCCACCCTGACACCGCCCCGCCGGATCCTTCCACGCTCTGCATCCAGACGGCCGACCGGGGCTGCCTGAGTCTTGCCGAGTACGAGCATGAGGTGGACCACGGCACGACGGTCTACACGAACCAGCGCAACTTCAAAAACCAGTGGGGCCTGTCCCGTATTCAGGCACAGCGTGCGTATGCCCATGTCGAGTTGCTCATGGGAACCCCGATCGATCCGGGAGAAGGGGAGACCCTCGGGTTCGTAGACTCCGGCATCGACACGTCCCACCAGCTGTTTGCCGGTGCAACCATCAACGAGACCTTCCTGCTGGGTGCCACCAACGAAACCGGTACCCGGTTCTCCCACGGCACCCCGGTGGCCGGCGTGGCAGCCGCTCCGCGCATCGTCACGACCGTCAATGCAGGGCACGGCGTGGCCTGGGGTGCGGATATCGCCATGTTCGCCATTCCCGTGGGCCGGGGTCCCGTGGGGTATAACCCGATTTCGCTGACCGCCCTGCAGGCGCAGGACTCCAGGTGGACCACCATCATCAACGACGCCCTGAACTGGCGAAGCGGGTCGCGGTCGGTGCCCCTTTCTGGTTTGAGCTGGCGGATTTTGCGCACCCGGCTCCCGGGCCATCCATGGGCGCGAGGCTGCAGTCCTTCCTGTCCGCTGCCTCCCGTGGCCGAGCTACCCTGAGCGAGGACTTCGATTTCACCTACGTGCAGGAGTTGGTGTCGTCGAGCCCAGGCACAGCCCGCTGGAGACTGGGCCTGATGGAGATGCCGGGTGCCGGCCAGGGAGGTCATTTCGCACGCGCCGAGCCGACCGTGGCCCAGAGACATCCAAGTATGATGGGTGAGTGGGATCACACATACTCGAGCCATGCATACACTCCTGCCTTGGCCCTGCACAGCAATGATGTGACATGGTGAATGCATGTATTGAAAAAGGAATTGTGACATGGCTACTTCCATTCGTCAGGCCCCGGAAAGAGAGCGGAGGCTTGACTATATTGCCTCGCAAACTGGGCGTACCAAGGCTTACTACCTGCGGGAATTGATCGAACAGGGCATTGAGAAGATGGAGGACTACTACCTTGCAGCTGACGTACTGGAACGTGTTCGCAAAGGGCAGGAGCAGGTGCATCCGTCGGCTGAGGTAAGGAAAAACCTTAGCCGGAAGGATTGAGTACGCCGACATGCTTGGAGCAACTCCGCAAGCCTAACAAGCAGGCGGCAAGGAAACTTAGCCGGCCTGCGACTTTTCCCAGGCTTCCACGTCCCCGGGCACGATATGAAACAGCGGGTGGGCTGCAGTGCCGACCGGATGGTGTTCGAGCCACCCGGGATCACGTGCCTGCAGTTTCTTTTGCAGGTGGACCCGTTCGAACGCGAGCTGTCCCTGGGTGACTGCAATGGTTCCCGGTGCCCGAACATCCGCGAGCTTGGATACATCGAATGAGTAGCTCCGCCGGCAGGCCTCCTCATACACCGTCTCCAGATACCGGGCAATAAACGAGCGAGGATCAGAGGTAGCAAGGAAGCGCTGCAACTGGGGGTGATTGCGGTAGCCTTTGGTTTGGCCTTGCAGCACCTTCTGGGCCAGCAAGCCCTCGCGCCAGAGCGCGACCAGGCCCTTGGAATCAAGATAACGGGGATGGAGAGTCCAGAGGCGCATCAGAAGTCGAAAGAGAATGCGCGGAATAACCGACAGCATGGTCAATGTGGTTTTGGAAATCCTTTGAGCCTGCCAGTGCACCTAAAGCTGCATCGTGGCGACAAATATCGATAGATGCTTGGTGTGAAGCACGGATAAGAGATTCCAGCCCTTGTCGCAGTGTCCACTCTTTCCAATATGGATGATGACAGAGAACTTGCTGCCGTTTTTCTCCTACCAGGGAATTGATTGCATCTCGTACATCTCTTGGCGTAGGAAGTACTGCAGACTTTAGATGCGGTGTGACATATTGTTCAGTTTTGTCATCTCTTTTTTGTTGATTTTCTGCCATCTCCTGGAAAAACGGCATAATCTCGGACGCTTGGCTTTTCTTAGTTCGCATCGCTTACCGTCAACTGGAATCGGATCTCAGTGGTCTGAGCTGTATGGGACATTTATATTCGTTCAGCAAAGAAGAAGTCCCGTTAAAACACAGTGTGTGTCAAAGTGGCTTAACTTTCATCCCCTAGGCTTGCGTCGAGTGCGGGCAAGCTCTTCCTGTCGGAAGTCCGTATGCTTTCAGAACTTATCGTTGCCCAATCTCCCACTCCACATGCACAGTGCAGGCAGAAAGCTGAATCTGTTTAACCGTGATCTTTGCATCAGACCGGTCCAGGGATACGCGGGCTGCCACTTCCTGTCCACCATAGGGGCAGTCAATGGTTGGTCCATCCGCATTGAATGATGTCAGAGGTGCATGCTCCAGTGACTCAAATATTTCACTCGGAATCTCAACAAGCTGATACACGGATGGAACATCCTGTCCCTCGCGGAATGCCCGCAGCATCATGATGGAATCCACTGTTGCCATATATTCTCGGAACAGCACCAATGTCCAGTCCCGACGATCCCTCGCTGTACGCATGTCCTGCACCCATGCGGCTTCGGTCAGTTTCGAGATATGTACAGTGGTACGGGAAAGTCGTTGTGCAGCCGTCGATTTAAGTGACAGTCTTTGCTCAGGATAGCCGTCACGCCTGATCTCAAGGTCCAGGAACCTTTGGGTTTCTGACACGGGATTCTGGATTTCCCAGTCAACGGATTCGCATGCATTGCGGAAAACGGTTTCGAAGCTTTTCTGCATAAGCGGTTCTGTTGTCGTTCCATGATGTACGGAAAGTGCTAATCCAAAATATTCGATCCACTCACTGGTCAACCACGTTTCCGTGTGAATTGCCCTGGCTTGTGGAGGTGTAGCCAGGGACTCCGCCATCTTGGCAACGAACAGGATTCCTGTCGGTGAGAGTGCCTCCAGCTGGTCTTTCAGTTCAGCGAGGGTCACCCGTTTCTAGCCTGCGCTGGATAAGGTCAATGAAAGCCGGTTTTAGTTCGATGCCGACCCATCGCCGTTGCAGGTGCTGTGCCGCTAGCAGTGTTGTGCCTGAACCGGCATATGGGTCCAACACTATGTCACCACTTCTGCTTGTCACTTCCACACAACGCTGTGCCAATGCCGCCGGCATGACAGCCGGATGCGCATCCTGATCACCATTGAATCGTTTCCGAGGTTCCGTAGGAATGTCCCAGGTTGTGCGAAGGCGGCGGTCGTTGGGCCCTCGGACTGCATCCACACTGTAGTAGTAGTCCTGGCTTTTGGACAAAAGAAATACTGTTTCGTGCGCCTTTGTCGGGCGGTCCCTGACCGATTCCGGATGCGCATTCGGTTTGCACCAAATCACCTCGGACCGCAGCCACCAGCCAGCATCCTGGAGTGCAAACGCCAGCCTCCAAGGAAGCCCGATAAGATCCTTTGGCTTTAGTCCATCTGGCGTGGGAGGGCGCATGGACATAGCTCTTGCACGGTTTTTTTTATCTGGTGCACGATACCTGCGATTGCCCGAAGTATAGGCATCACCCACATTCAGCCAGACCGTGCCGTCTTCAGTCAGTACCCTCCGCACCTTGCTGAAAGCCTTGACAATGTCAGCAATGTAATCCTCAAGAGTGTCATCGCATCCAATCTGCTGATCGACAGCATAGTCCCTCAGGGACCAGTATGGCGGGGATGTGACCACCGTCTGGATGCTCCGTTCAGGGAGTAGGTCCAGCGCATCTACTGCATGCCCCTGAATGAGCGTGGACCGGTCGAGTGAATCGACCTGGTTACTGTTTGTCTCTATTGAAAAAAAGTTGTATGGGGGTCGACGGTGGTCACGGTCCAGCCGTACACTTTCTCCGCCAAAATCCGATGCGAGAGGTTCTATGTGAGAAACAGGCATAACTGCAACTCCGTCTCGACTATCACTTCAATTTAGCAAATTGCAGAGCGTTGGTATGTAAGGGGATCCCAGTAGTAGTGATTATACTCCTCGCTAAGCAAGAATTGTTAATAAAGATCGGCATAGTCCCGGTACACTCTCCAGTCTCCATCACCTATGCTAAGCTTGTCTAACATACTGAATCAAAATAATAATCACTAATTGTACCGGACATCTCTATACCTGGAATAATCAATACATTATCGGTGTAATCAGCTCTCAATTTTACAGGGTCATGTGTCAGCCCGGTGCCCGCGGCAATGAGGAACCGGGCAGCCTCGCAGCATATCCGGTGCGGCAGGTGGGTTTGGGCTAGGTATGAAGACTCAGCATGTTGTTCACTCAAACCGTATGCCTGACACGCTTAGAAATGGAAATTCACATTAATGAAGGAGCAACCCATCAGGCCGTTGCCTTGACTCACCCACGCCGCCTTCACTTCGCACCGTATTCCCCTAGCTGCACGACCGGAGGCTTGATATGTTCGCTGCACGCTCATACCTGCACGGTTGACAATGCCTGTCATACTGGTTTTAGTCTTGAAGAAGTCATTTTACTCGAATTCCCGGAATCTGAATCGTGGCACTTACCGGTGACGCATTACCTGGCAGGGTGACAGGCAGGCGGCATACGTCATTCTCGCCGGTGCGCGAGGCGATGACCTTCGGAGTGTACAGGTTCAACTGGGTTCGTCAGTGGGCCGCGGCGATGGCTTTGCTGGCACTTTCGGCTTTCGTCGTACCCACAGAGACAAGTGCTGCACAATGGTACTGGGGGCTTGCCGTCGGCGGGAACACTTCGGGGGACGTGACCGTGGTGAGCCGCAGCAACGACCGGGCGAGCCTTTGCGACGAGTACATCAACCCGAGGGCGCTTGCAGTGTCCGGCTGCACCGCGCCCGATCGCGGTTATGGGGACGGATGGCAGGCACATTTCGCCCGGGGCCGCGGGCTTTCCATCGAGACGGAGCTGGGTCTGCGGGTATCGCCTCGATTTCGCCTGGCTGTGTCCTATGCGCACCACGTCACACGGTTCGATCAGACGGTTTCATCGTCCGATGCCACTGGCGTGGACTTTGACAAGATCAGCAACGAACTTTCCATTGGCGAGGAGACGCTCGACACCGCAACTTCGGACGAACTGTTCGTCATGGGCTATCGTGACTGGCCAAACCGGACCCGGTGGACGCCCTATGCAGGGCTGGGTCTGGGCATTGCCCGGCCGCGTATGGATTTCTCCTGGCTCTGGGCCCGGAGCGCGGATTCACGGGATATTGCGACCGGCGCTGGCCAGCCCAACGCGGCGGAGATTCGCCGCAACCTGGCCGGAACGGTCAGTGTAGGCCGCGAAAGGATGCGAGACACCCTGACGGGCTATGCGCTGGTCCTGGGCGTGGACCGCAGGTTTTCGGAGGTGCTTTCGTTCGGGTTCAGGGCGCAGTGGAAACATTTCGAGGCGTTCGAATCCCGCCCCTACCAGGGCGAACTGGTGCGCAGCCACGCACCCAACCTGCGCCTCGACGGCAGCGAGCCGGTCAGCACCCGGTCGCGCACCAACGATACCAGCCGGTTTTCCGCATTGTTCACGATCCGCTACGCCCTGCCCTGATAACTTCCATGGCCTCTGTCAGCATCCTTCGAAGTCGCGCTTGATGCGCAGGATCGTTCGCTCCACCGGGTACGGCAGGCGGTTGGCATGCCGAAGGGCCTGCGGCTGCGATCGTCCAGCCCCTGCAGCCCGCATACGCTTCTTCAAACCTCATTCTCCGGATCTCCTGTAACCACTGTGTCTGTCTCATCTGACACCCCCTTATAGGGGGCTATGAGAACCGGACACATTACGTGCTACAAGACCGGACAGATCATGTGTTCTCTACATGGACAACTCTATATATTGACATCTCGTAGCATGGACACTAGCATTATGAGTAACAATAGCTGCCACGCCTCTCCCTGAAGCGCTACCTTGGCGGCTTTTTTTTGCCTGAGGTCCGCAGTTGGAATACATCAAGCCCGCCCTTTCGGCAGAGCACCATCTTAAGATTATGCAAAAGAGGGGGCTTCAAGTGCCGGACTTTGATAAGGCCCTCCATTACCTCAAATATATCGGCTATTACCGTTTCACAGGGTAGTGCCTGCCTTTTCAGGATAGCGCAAAAGGTGATCATGCATTTGTTGAAGGCACTTCATTTGATGATGTGCTTGAGTTGTACATCTTTGACAAGGAACTCAGAATCCACATTCTGGATGCGCTGGAAGGCATTGAGGTCGCATTTCGTGCCACTGTGTCCGACACAATGAGCTTGGCGTACGGACCACACTGGTATCTGGACAAACGGCATTTTGGCAAAATGTGTTAATGAGTGAAATTTGGGTTGATAGCAGTCAATATCTCTTCTTGAAATATGTCTATAAAATCACTATATTTTCAGACAAAGGAGAACTGTACTATGACTACTACAGAAGCTATTCGAACCGGTCTGCAGAGACTGCCTAAGGGAAAGCCGTTCACAAACTCGCGCTTTCTAAAGCATGGGTCGCGCGGCACCGTCGATCGGGCACTCTCACGCCTGGTTGCAGAAGGAAAAGTCAAACGTCTTGCTCGCGGTGTTTTCGTTCGTCCCCAAAAAAGTCGCTTCGTCGGAGATGTCGTGCCGGAAGTTTCCGAAGTCGTGGAGATCATAGCTAGGAACAATCATGAAACTATCCAGGTGCATGGTGCAGAAGCCGCGAGGCGCTTCAAGCTTAGTACTCAGGTGCCCGTAGTACCTGTATTCCATACGAGTGCTTCTAGCCGCTCGATCAAAATCGGAAGCGTCACTGTCAAAATGATACACACCTCGAATCAACGTCGACTTCAGTTTGCGGGCGAGAAGACAGGGCTTGCCCTTTCTGCCCTTTGGTATCTTGGTAAGGACCACGTGAACGCGAAGGCGGTCTCCAGGATCAAGTCAGGCCTTAGTACGGAAGAGTTTGAGAGGCTCAGATCCGCCGACATACCGGCGTGGATGGCAGCTGCACTCGACGGATTTGCCCAAGATACAGTTCATGGGTGAAGCTTTTCTGTCGCTGGACGCTCGAGAGCAAAGGAAAATTCTTCGAGCAGCTGCTGACCAAAGCGGACGTCTGCCTGCAATCTTGGAGAAAGACATTTGGCTGTGTTGGGTTTTGCAGGTCCTCTTCGCTGTCCCTGAACATCACCCCATGGCCTTCAAGGGCGGCACCTCCCTGTCCAAGGTTTACGCAATTATCGATCGTTTTTCAGAAGACGTGGACATCACTCTTGACTACCGGGCATTCGATGACGACTTCGACCCCTTGGCAGAGGGTGTCAGCAAGACCAAAATCAGACAATTCAGTGACCGCTTAAAATTATTTGTTAAAAGCTATACCAAGGATGTTGTCATACCTGCTCTTGAAAAAGCGTCCGAGCTGCTCGCTACTTACGGTCAGCACAAAATTCGGGCTGACGATCTTGGCGAAAAAGTCTGGTTCAGTTATCCGTCTGCCATCGAAGATCCGGATGACTATCTCGCGAGCGAGGTTCTTCTGGAATTTGGGGCCGCAACGTTATCGATCCTAATGAGCAACACACGATTAGGCCCGACATTGCCTCAGTGACTACTGGAATCGATTATCCCGCTGCAGCCGTAACAGTTCTCTCTCCATTGCGAACATTCTGGGAGAAAGCCACCCTGATTCATGTCGAATGCAATAGAGGTCGTTTATCCATCGATCCAGAAAGGCTCTCCCGGCATTGGTATGACCTGATGTGCCTTGGTCAGCACAAAATTAGCAGGAAGGCCGTCGCTGACCGTTCTCTTTTGGAAGATGTCGTTCGGCACAAGAAACTTTTTTTCAATGCCGGCTATGCTCACTATGATGATTGTCTGGCTGGTAAACTGCAGTTAATCCCTGACAAAGACAGCCTGCTCGGCCTGAAGTCAGATTACCGGGCGATGCACACAGCCGGCATACTGCGAGATGATGCTCCAGACTTCGAGGCTCTTATCGAACAGATTCGAGCAATTGAAGATCAGGTGAACGATTGGTCCTGACTGCAGGGTATCGGCACTCTAGGTTAAACAGCAGTGAGTCAATTTCTTTTAAAATAAGCAGATCTTTGTAGCATGTCGTCGATCAAACAGTGTCTAAATACTTTAAGGCGAGAAGCTGTAATCACGAAATAGAATTCTTTGAGAATACAGAGGAAAGGAATAAATAGCAGTTGCCATCTCCTAGTCCAGAAAGAGCACTAGAAACACTTATAGGAGGCCTTTGGCACACAACGCATCCGGATCGTTTCGACATCATCGTTAAGACGGGTGCAATCGTGCCTGAACCCGACTGCATACCTGACAGAGATCGATGGAGCACTTCGCAAGGGCCTGATCTCTATCCCTACGTCCGCACATTGGGTGGGGTCAGCTTATTTGACTTTCAGGATTTCAATTACAGGACTTACGATAGAAGATGTCCAATGTCTACTTGGCGCGAGTTCGTCCCCTTCCGAGACATTTGTGGTCGTGATCTACTTGCCCGCCAGGATAGAGAAAATGCGTACAGACACGGGGTCATGCCTCACATAGAGGCTGCATACATAGGTGAACTGCCATGTGAGGCGGTTGTTCGTGCATTGCTAATCAGTAGAGATGATGAAGATTTTCAAGATATTTCAGAAATTTTCGATTAGCTCAAGTTGCCTTGAGTATCCAGTAAAAGGATATTTAAACTAGGGCAGCTCGTATTAAGACAGTCTACATTTTGTTCGGGCTTTCAGTACACATCCGGTACACCCTTTAGTTTTTACTACTTGAGCCAAACTTAGTTAGCCTGCTGAATCAACGAGACTTATACTAAGCGCACTGGATGTTTCCAATAGCTACAAAATCAAATTGTTATTGATTATACTGGCTCTCATAATCCTTTGGTCGTAGGTTCGAGTCCTGCCGGCCATCAAACTTCACCTGTCATCCTCGCGCCTGCGCAGAGGTGCACGACTAGTGTCATGTGCTCTCTACACATTGAACTCTTTCAGTTCACAAACCGGCAGTTTCCCCATACAATGAAACCCTCCATGTCTGCGGATACTTCTTGGAAAATGCGGTCTTCAGTACTGCTTCACATGTGCATGGCTGTGTTCGGCCTGAACATGCTGAGCGTCGCACAGGCCGGCTTCTATGCAGGTGCTGATATCGGCCTGGGTGATGTGCGGGCCCTGGGTTCCAGTGTCACCGGGCACAGCAGGCCGACGCGGTGCGATGTGCTGATGTACAGTGATGCGACCCGCCCGTCCGGGGCGATCGCCAGTGATCCCGCCTGCAGGAATCTGGACATAAAGAGCAAGTGGAATTCCCGGTTTGATGCAGGAAGCGGACTGGCTGCGGGTCTGCAGGTCGGCTATGTTTATGACCGGATCCGCTTCGAGCTGGAATTCATGCAGGTCGAGCCCGGCTCGGCGAGCCATCCCATCATCACGGCCTCGACCCATCCGGGTCTGGCAAGCAAGGATCGCGAGTGGAGCGAGACTGAGCCGCCCCATGAATGGGTCTCGGGGTTACGCATCCGGCATTACTTCGCCAACCTGCTTTATGATTTTCCACTGGGGTCCAGATGGACGCCCTACGTCGGTCTCGGGGCGGGCTGGGCCCGTGTCCAGATGCAGTACAAACGCAGGCTCCTGCGCAAGACCGAGGCTGAGGGCTATCTGGGGGTGGCACCCGAGGTTCCGGAGATGCAGCGGGGGTATGGCTGGGACGAGGGTTCATGGCTCGAGTGGCGCAGCAATGCGGCGGGCACGCTGAGCTCCATGGATACCGGGCTGTCCGATACGCTGTTCGGGGTTCAGTTGCTTGCCGGTGTGGACTACGCCCTGACGGATCACATCTCGGTCGGCATGAAAGCGCGATGGGCGCGCTTCGATGACTTCAGGGACCGTGCTTTCTATACCCGGATCCGAAGCCATGAGCCCGTGGATGTGGACGGCGTCACCCCTTTCGGGGACCAGGTCAAAATGGATGATATCGAGTACCGGGCGGCAACGGTTGGGCTCAAGTACCGCTTCTGAGCGCCCGGCAGTCGTGTGCCTGTCCTGCATCATCCCGTCTGGACCTGAACAAATCGGGCAAGACTGTCGTCTCTGATACTGATCAGCGACCTTGTTGGTTGATTTTCATGCCAGGCTAAAGCGGCAGCTGGGGCAGGTCGGCAACAACATTCATGGCAGGTGTAAACAGTCCTTGGCAGTAGCCTGGGTCGCTCAGCAGCGAGACTGAAGGTCCTGCGATAGTGAATCCGCTGACCGCTGAGACTGGCTGTACCACAGTGAAATTGCACGCCCGGATTACCAGCATCCGTCGGCAGGGCCGGATATCTACGGGTTTGTAATCTGCCGGTAGGTTCCGAAGCTGCCGATGACCAGGCCCTCGTCGAAGCTGCCGGTAAAGGTACCGACCGTCGCCGTGGGATAGCCACTGGTATCATCCCCATACAGCCCGCCCTCGTAGCTGCCGCGATGGAGGGGTCCCTTTGCAGAGTTGGCCGAGGTCGTGCCGGAGAAAGTCGTCCCCGTGATCGGGGCCTCGTCGAAGAACAGGTCCCAGCCCAGGTCCTGGTTGTTGCCCCTGAAGCTGTCCATGCCGCCGTGGATCTTCGGTTGTGCGCCGAAGTCTGCATGCAGGGTGATCTGTGCAGTGAACAGGCCACTGTGTGGCGTGGTGTCCTGCGTACCCCATACATACTGTCCTCCGGCAGGGCCTACATAGGTGGCCCGGCCCGTCAGGGTGGTGACATCCCCTGTAAAGGACTGTGTGCCGCCTGCAAAGGTCTCGATGTCGAACTGGTTGGTATCGTAGGGGCCTCTCAGCCAAAGACCGAAGTAGCGGTAATCCGTATCGTATACCGGCACCTGCGGTGGGCGTGTGCCGCCCCCGGCCCCGGTCTCGTCCTCGGGCATGAACACCCAGCCATTCATGGACAGGTCTCCCTCCCGGGGATCTGGCATGTTGATGTTGCACGAGGACGCTACACAGGTATAGATGCCGTAGGCCCCGTCGAAGCGGGCCGAGATGCGGTGGCCCTGGGCAAAGGTCGTGTCCTGGCCAAGGATGCCGCGGTTCACGGGATTGATGGAATCGGTATCGTCCTCGCGCAGGTCATCGGCCAGGCGCCCGATGTGGGTGACGTGGTGTACATTGGCTGAGGTGATACTCAGGGAGTCATGGGTAGTGTCACTGTCGGAGTCGTAATCCAGGGGATAGACCACCTCGAAGTCCACGTAGGAGGGATCCTCGATGTCGGTCCATACCCAGGCCGTCTCCGGGATACCGTCGGTGGTGTGAAACGGGGGGTTGCCGCTGGTCCTGATCTCGCCCCCGGGGCGGGTCATCCGAAAGCCGTCATAGCGGCCCGTCCCGATGGAGACGGGAGCACTCCATGCCACGCTGGTGACCCCGTCCTGCAGATCAATGACCGTCGGGCCCAGCAGGTGGTCGATGCGGATCGAAACCCCGGTCGGGGCACTGGGCACGGTACCCGGGGACAGGGAAAGAGAAGGCACCTGGGTGCCTGAGTCTGTGTCTGTATCCGTGCTTGTGCTTGTGTCTGTGGAGGAAACGGACTGGGTGTCGGTGCCTGTATCTGCCTGTACCTGCCCAATCCCGGAGTCCACCGTGCTCGGAGTATTCGTCGAACTCTGCTCAATGGCAGAGCGCAGGCCCATGATCTCGGCCGCGGTGAGGCCGGAAGCGCTGGTGTCGGCCGTAGTGGTAGACGAGCTGCCCGCACCTGAACCAGTGCTTGCACCAGTGTTGCCGTTGTTGTTTACCCCGGGCGGGCTGTCACTGTCTCCTCCGCCACCGCCACCACAGGCGGACAGGAAAAGACTTGCGGCCAGTACCACCGCAACGGTCGCTGACAGGGCGGGAATCTTCATGCGTATTACGATCCTTGTAGTTCAGTCGTTGATGCAGCCCGCTGCAGGACAGCTTGTGCAATGCGAAGTATAGCAGACAAAGAAACCCCCGCTACCGAAAACGATAGCAGGGGTTTCTTGGGTCGGTTGTCTAGGGGGGTGTCACTGTTTTGCCGCCAGCGCCAAACGCGCCTACAGCTTCCACCTGGGTGCCCATTCTCATCTGACCTAGGCCTCCACTTTGCGTGATCTCATACACGCCGCCCGCCTCTGCCGCAGCGGGACCGAAAAATGCACCATAGATGTTGCCGATGGCACTGCCTCCTCGTTCGTCCGTGTCGTGTTGATCGCCTCGAAATCCGTCAATATCCACCCTACTAAATTCAACGGTGGGGTCAAAAGCAAACGAGTTTTTCGGCGTGGCCGCGTTCGCAGGTCCACCGGGAAAGGTATTCCCGACCGTGCTTGTGAGCGTAACATTCATCGTGGTTCCCTCCAAATCCAACTCCATGTGGACCGTTCCGGAATCATCGGTGAAGTCACCCCAAACGCTTTTATCTACATCATCAGTGAGATCATCATCTGCGGGGTTGGTGCGGTATTGGCCCACGTAGGTTCCGGTCCAGGTTACCGTGCCCCCACGGTTCGGCAATGCTGCAGCTAGATCCACTAGCGACGTGCGCGTGCCCCTCAAGTAGTAGTAATTAATACCTTGAAGGGTCGTTGTGATATCGCCAGCATTATTAGTGTTGAAATCCGCTGGTTTATCGGCCCATGCCCCGAAATTCAGGTGACTGTACGTGCCCGGAGGAGGGGGATCGGGATCGTCCATGGGATCGGGATCGTCCATGGGATCGGGATCGGGATCGGTAACAGGGTCAGCAACTGTTCTGGTAGGATCATTCGGGAAGGCATCCGCATTGTCCCCTACACCGTCGTTGTCTGTATCGGTGTCCTCCAGAGGATCATTCGGGAAGGCATCCAAATGGTCGGGCGTGCCGTCGCCGTCCGTATCAGCGGATACGCGGCCGAAGCAGGAAATGTCCGTTAATAAGTCCTTGCAACCCCCGAACCAGCCTGCACCGCGAATGTCGTCGACCCTGACAGGGTCATCGTTGCTGTCCGTAAGGGAGGCATGGTCCTTTTGGTAGAGGAACTCATACACGCCGGCAAGGGCTTCGGCGGCGTTATCTGTGTCGAATACAGCACCAACGATTTTGCGGTATTCATCCCCGGTTGGTTTGTTGCGAACTCTACGGTTGTCGAAAGTGTTTTTCACCTCGCTGAGGTCGGCTGTCAGCACCCACTCATCACCGCTGGAATCGCTTCCGCCGGGGAAGGTTTTGGCATCCGTAGTCTCGCTTGTCAGCGTTACCGTTACAGCGTCCTCAGTAGTACTAAAGTCCACTTCAATGGAAGCGGTTCCTCGATCGGCCGTTTGCGTGCCCTAGACTCCGTTGTCATCGCCCAGCTGATAAACGCCTTCGTATTCTCCATCCCAGGTGGCAGTTCCGCTAGGAAGGGTTGCTTCCGAGGCCGGGGTCCCCGTGACTTCGTAAGAAGCGAAAAAGTCCTCTTCTGACAACAACGCGACACTGAAACGCTCCTGGCCGGTGGCCGGGGCAGTTGCGTCTCGCCATATGCCCCAGGACTTAACGTTGCCGCTTCCGGTGTAATAGCCTGTTGCTGGAATAATCAGTGTTGGCGCCGGTGCTGACGGCCTTATTTGGGCTGACGGGTTGAGAGTACTTTCATGCTGGATGTACAGGTTTATCAGCGCCTGTTGCTGAGGGACAGGAAGTCTATAAAAATCGTGATCTGGAATTGGATTTCTGCCAAACCCTACCGAATCATGCAACGCGCGCCGGATCTGGTCCCACACGGCATCCAGCGCGGTGAGATTGCCGGCTGCTGCGGCTGCGTTAAGCTGTTTTTCTATCGTATGGCAGTAGCTTTCAGTGGTTCCGCAAACGGACATCCTAGGCGCACCTCCGGTGCCCCCTCCTCCGGTACCGCTAATTGGAGGGCTGCCAGTGCCGCCTCCACCAGTTCCACCACCGCCTCCAGTGTTTCCTCCGTCGTTGCCGGTATTACCACCATTGCCCCCGGTTGGAGTGCCGTTCGTACTGTCCGGCAGGCCATCGCTGCCACCGCCCCCTCCGCCACCACAGGCAGAGAGCATGAACAAGGAAAACAGCGCAATTACAATACAACGACTTCTCATAACTCCTCCTCTATTGGAGCGACAAAGACACTCACCGACTCATACCCGACCCGGGCAGGTGCTTTTATTCTCGATAACTGTAACTATCGGGAGTAAAATTCCGAGGCTTCTGACCGTGAAATGGAGGCCCCTACATGCAGCATGCTGCCCCGCAACCACGCAAGCCGATGATGCCCTGTCCTGTCCCGGACACCGCGCTCGGACAGCGCCTGGCGACGTACCTGAAAGAAGCCCACGGGGCCTTCAGTGACAACACCGAGCGTGCCGTACGCTCGGACGTGGAGATCTTCACGCACTGGTGCGAGACACAAGGCCTGCGTGCCTTGCCGGCCAGCACCCATACCCTCGTCACCTTCATCAACACCATGGCCCAAACCAAGGCCCCGGCGACGGTACGGCGCTATGTCTACAGCATTACCACCCTGCACAAGGCCGTACAGCTGCAAAGTCCCCTGCAGCGGGCGCGGGTCCGGCTGGCCATGCAGCGCATGCACCGCCAGCGCGGGCACCGCCAGGAACAGGCGCTGGGCCTGACTTGGCCCTTGCGCGAGCGCATGCTGGGGGCCTGTCGCGGGCGCCTCATCGATGTGCGCAACCAGGCCCTGCTGGCCGTGGCCTATGACACGCTATTGCGAAGATCAGAGCTGGTGGCTTTAGAAGTATCGGATCTGCTGGTGGAGATGGATGGCTCGGGCACGTTGCTGATCCGCCGGGGCAAGACCGATCCGGGAGGAGAAGGGACGGTCTTGTACCTGGCCCCGGATACGGTACGCCTGGTACAGGGATGGCTGGGGCGAAGTGGCATCTTGCAGGGCCGCCTGTTCCGGTCATTGCGCAAGGATGGCAGTCTGGGGGACAAGCTCGATGACAGCCAGGTGCCGCGCATCTACAAGGCCATGGCCCGGGCGGCCGGGCTGGGGGCCGAGGTGGTGGAAGGGTTGTCCGGGCACAGTGCGAGGGTCGGGGCCGCACAGGACATGATTGCCTGTGGCATCGAGTTGCCGGCCATCCTGCAGGCCGGGCGCTGGAAGAGTACGGCCATGGTGCATCGCTATGGCGAGCGTCTGCTGGCCCGGCGCAGTGGTGCGGCGCAGCTGGCCGAGCGACAGCAGCGCAGATAAGGGGATCGGCGGAGGAAGACCGCAACAGGGTGGCGAAAGGAATGGCTGGGGAGGGATCCCGTGACGGAGGCGGGCCAAGGGGGGCGCGGGGGCTTTTCATTGCACATTCCGTGGCACCCAGCAGCGCGGATGTTATCGGGAGCAAAACGGACGGGGGGCCCCGGACCCCGAGAACCCGGATGGCACCATGCGCACCGGCCTGCCTGCCCGAACGTGCATGGAATCAGGGAGTTGTTGGCCGGTCCAGGGGATGTGCCCGCAGGCATCACAAGGGTTCGGGTGGCGAAATAAATTTGCCTTTACAAATTTACTCCCGATAGTTACAGCTATCGGGAGCAAAAGCCGTCCGGGCAAGCTGCGAATCGGCATGAAACTGCCTGTTTCGCCTACAAATTATGACTGCAAGCCGTGAAGAATGTTCCCGCAGATGGCAGGCCTTGTTTCCCCACGGTGCGAAACGGTGGCATGAGCCAGTCCCTGGATGTGCCTCCCGAGACGTTGTTCATTCGGACTGCATGTCCGACACGACGCGAAACCCAAACTCAGACAGTGAGGGAGCGACCTGAATGAATCTCCACAAGAATGCCCGAAGACGCTCGGGGTACCCTGTGTTCAGTAATCGAAGAAATTGGCCCGATCCTCTCTCGCATGGATTCCGCATGCGCCAAGGTGGCCATGCTTCCATGCTAGCCGGCTAACAGTGCTCATCCACTGAAGCGACAGATTGCCAGGCCCGAGGATTGCGCAGTTCTTCACTGGCTGCCATAGTGGAGTCCTCATACGGGATTTGTTAAGTTTCTCACCATTCAGGAGACAACGTGTCAGGGGTGCGTGAAGAAGTCGAAAACTGGACCAAAAACTCGCCTGGCACTACTGCTGTGAGTTCGTTTCACAGGCTGCAAGATAACTCTGCCAGAAATTCACTGACCTCATAGGCCCGGTGGATGAGCCCACCTGTTGAACCCGCATATGCCGTCCAGGCCACCGGCTGATTTGCGCCGGCCACCGCGAAATGGTAAATGGTTCCATACGCAAGACTCCCTGAAGGGCCTGTCTGATCCATGCCACAGTACCGATCAAAATACATGATAGCGCGCCGGTACGGAGTGTCCCTTTTCTGCGACTGCCAGGGGGATGGCACCAGATTTTGCAGGGTACGTTCCTGTATCTGCCTGCTGCTCCTGCTTTTCCTGGCGGCCGGCTGTGGAGGTGGCGGAGGCGGTGGCTCGGATGCTCCCGATTCCCAGATGGGATCACCCATCGAGTCTCCGGGGGCGCCCCCCCCCGACGGGCCTCCGGGCGAGCCCGTTCCAGAGGATTCTCCGGCCCCGGGCACGCCACCCCCCGAGGAAACCCCCGACCCTCCGGCTCCGGTGTTGGTGGATCCGTCGCCACCCGGATGCCCGGAGGGGCAGGTCGGGACGCCGCCCAACTGCACCATGCCGCCACCGCCACCCGGATGCCCGGAGGGGCAGGTCGGGACGCCGCCCAACTGCACCATGCCGCCACCGCCACCCGGATGCCCGGAGGGGCAGGTCGGGACGCCGCCCAACTGCACCATGCCGCCACCGCCACCATCCGCAGCGTGTATTGAACTCTCCGATGGCCGCTGCCTTGAGCCGGCCGACTACGAAAGCGCGGCGGATGCCTTGGCAATGAAGTACCTGAGCCTGGACTTCGATACCATCCCGGCCCGGCGCGAGCGTGCCAGAATCCGTAATTTCCAGAAGCAGTGGGGACTCGTCAGCATCCAGGCACAGCGTGCCTATGCCCATGTCGAACTGCTCAAGGGAAGCAGTGCTGATCCGGGAGACGGCGTGACGATCGGCTTCGTCGATTCCGGCATCGACACGTCCCACCAGCTGTTTGCCGGTGCAGCCATCAACGAGACCTTCCTGCTGGGTGCCACCAACGAAACCGGTACCCGGTTCTCCCACGGGACCGCGGTCGCGAGCGTGGCCGCGGCTCCGCTCAATCCCCAGTTCACCAATACCAGCTACGGAGTCGCCCACGGTGCAGACATCGCCATGTTTGCCATCCCGTTAGGCAGCGGGCCTGCCGTGTACAACCCGGTCTCGCTGTCCAGCCTGCAGGCACGCCAGAATGACTGGGTGACCATCATCAACAGTGCCCTGGGCTGGCGCGACGGCACACGGGCCGTTGACTTCCTGAATCTCAGCGTAGGCATCCCGGGGATCATCGATAACTACAGCACCTCGGACCTGCGCACCCACTTTGCCACGCCGATCGCCGCAATGGCCCAGGCAGGGGCGAGCGAGAAAACCATCCTGGTATGGGCAGCCGGCAATGCCCATGGAAAGCCCTGCGATGCCAGCACGGACAACTGCGAATACGACAGCATCAATGACAGGTACTACATTAATGCGGCCTCGGTGGAGGTTTACCCGGGTCTGGTTGCACGCATCCCGGAGCTTCAGGGCCACATGGTTGCCGTGGTGGCCACCGGCGAGAACGGCAGGATCGCGGACTTTTCCAACCGCTGCGGCATTGCCGCCAACTGGTGCCTGGCGGCCCCGGGGGACGACGTCTTGGTCGCCTACTACGGTCCGAATGATGACCAGGATGTGGTCCAGGACGGATTCCGGGGTATTACAACGGTCAGTGGCACCTCGTTTTCAGCACCCATGGTCAGCGGCGGGCTGGCGGTGATGAAACAGCTGTTTCGCGATCAGCTCTCCAACACGGCCCTGCTGTCGAGGCTGCTCGAGACCGCCAATGACAGCGGAGTGTATGCCGATCGCTCGGTCTACGGCCATGGCCTGATGGACCTGGGAGCCGCCACCTCGCCGGTCGGCGTGCTCGAGGTTCCCCGGCAGAACGACTTGGCCACTCGTGGCAGCCTGTTGCAGACCACACAGCTGCAGACCGGCCCGGCCTTCGGTGATGCCCTGGCACATGCGCTGCAAGGCCATGAGCTGGCCGCCTTCGATGCCCTTGGGGCCCCCTTCTGGTTTGAGCTGGCGGATTTTGCGCACCCGGCCCCGGGGCCATCCATGGGCGCGAGGCTGCAGTCCTTCCTGTCCCCGCAGTCTTCATCCCAGGCCCTGCCGTTGCCGGGCTTTGATTTTCGTTTCCCAAACAACCTGGTGGCTGCGCACCCCTGGCCTCCGGGCATCGGGCCGGCCCGCATGCCCTCGGCGTTGCTCAAGAGCGCTAGTCACTTCTCACTGGCCACAGAAGCCCTGACCGTGTCCGTGTCCGGGGAATATGGCCTGGAGGCCAGCGCGTTCACGACCGAAGGGACCCCGGGACAGGGCCCGGTCAGGGGTGCCCATCTTGCCTGGCGGCCCGGGGGTTCGCCATTCGCGCTGCGGGCCGGCTGGCTGGGAGAACGTGAAACCCTGATGGGGAGCGTGGCTGGGGGGGCGTTCGGAAATCTGGCCTCAAACGCCATTTTCTTCGGAGCGGAGGCCGATGCCGATGTCGCAGGCTGGCAGCTCGGCGCGCGTGCCGAGATCGGCCGGGTGCAGCCTGCCTCCGTGCGCGGGCTCATCACCAGGGTATCTGCGCTGGCCACCAGTGCATTTGCCGTGCATGCGAGCCGGGAGATGGCGGGTGCCGGCACGCTCCGCCTGTCGGTGTCCCAGCCGCTTCGCATCGAAGGCGGACACGCGCAGCTTGCGGTGCCGACGGGACGCACCCCGACCGGCAACGTGGTGCACCGTTCCATGCACACACACCTCGCGCCGAGCGGGCGCCAGGTGGATGTCTCTGCACACTGGACCCGGCCCTTGGCCGGGGGGGAGTGGCGCCTGCTGGGCACCTGGTCTCGCGAGCCCCGGCATCGCAAGGCGGCCGGGGACGAGCATGCCCTGCTCACCGGCTGGCTGTACACATTCTGAATTTGCCACTGCACCGCCGTGCGGTTGCGTGCCGTAAAAGCGTGCGCCAGGCCTACACCACCTCCAGCTCGATCATCTGTGCAAACATATCGGTGATGGCCTGCTCGGTTGCGCGGTACCGCATGCCGAGTGCGCGCCTGGATTTCGAGTTGTCCGCGCGCCAGGGATGCTTCATGTTCCTGCGGACGACGCGGCGGGTGAATGCCCTGTCGGTTCGTGGCCCGACCAGCCAGAGGAGCCATTTCGGCAGCACCCGGCGGGGAAACGGCCGGTGGCTCTCGAACTGGGCATGCAGCACAGCGGACACGTCGATGAAGCTTTTCACATCGCGGAAGATGAGATGGCGTCCCTCGGCCCCGGGCATGAAGCCCGCCCGCAGGTGGGCTTCGGCCACATCACGCACGTCCACCATGCCGATCTCGTAGGGAGGCACACCGGCCTTCATGGTGCCGTCCGCGAATTTTTTCATCAGGGAGAAGGAACAGGTCTCGGGAATGTGGTCGGTGACGCAGGGTCCGAGCACCAGCCCCGGGTTGAGGGTCACCAGGCGCCAGCGGTCCTGGGCTTCGGCAATTTCCCAGGCGATACGTTCTGCCTGTGCTTTCGAGTAGGGGTAGGGCTGGTGCCTGGGGGTAGACGAAGTGTTCCAGGCCTCCTCGTTGAGGACCTTGCCTGGCAGTCTCGCGATGTCCGCGTTGTCGCCGCAGGCTGCCGCCACGGAACTGGTGACCACCACCCGCTGCACGCTATCGACGGAGTTGGCGCTCTCCAGCACATTGCGTGTGCCTTGCACCGCGGGCTGGATCAGATCGTGTTGCGGGTCTCGGACGGCGAGTCGAAAGGGAGATGCCGTGTGAAAGACCACCTGGCATCCCTTCATGGCCCGGGTGTAGTTGCCGCGCTCGAGCAGGTCGGCCTGGAAGAACTGGATGGTGCCGGACAACTCGCGGCGCATGCGCTCAAAGTGCGTCATGCGGTTGGCCAGGCCCGGGTTGCGCACTGCCGCATGCACGGTGAACCCCATCTCCAGCAGCCGCCGGACCAGCCAGCCTGCGATGTAGCCGGTGGCACCGGTCACCAGCACCGGGGCCGAGGTATCGCAGTCCAGGCCAGGCAGGGATTCTGGAGGGCTTTGCATGGGGGTAGACAAGGTTGGCCGCTACACGCTCAAGCGTGGTTGAGGACCTGGTTCAAGAACAGTTCCGTTCGCTCATGTCCGGGTTGTCAAGAATTCCTGCAGGCAATTTTCCTTCCGATGATCCCGCCACCATCCATGAAGATGGCCGGGCCGGCTACGTTTTCACAAGACTTCCCTCGCGAACCACGCTAGCACACGGCCCCGGTCCTGGCAAAATCCATCTCGCAGGTCACGCATAGCACGGGGATGCCTTCGCCAGCCGGTTCACGGGCCATGCCCGGCCTTTCGCCCGGCGCAGGCGCTGCTGGCCAGGTCAGGTTCGGACCCCGCCCAGATTTGACATGAACGGACGCGGGTTTCTATAGTGCCGGACGTGCGGTGCGAATCCCATGGCCTGAGGGACATCCATCATTCGGGCGCAGACTTCCACTGGATTGCGAGGAGGAATCATGATGTCCGACAACGCCTCTGTTATTTCCCTGATCCCCTGTCGAAACCGGCGAGTCCGCCGGCCTCTGGTCGGGCTGCTGCTCGTACTTGCACTGGCATGTACGGCCTGGCCCGTACACAGTCAGGCACCGGAACCTGTGGTGGTCATCGACCGCGTGGCGATCGAGATGTCGGGCCTGACGACCCTGTCGCAGCTTCTGTCGGACCGTTCGGCGTTCAACGTGTTCGGAATCCGGGGATTGTCGGCGGCGATCGGCGGGTCCTACCTGGTGGACGGGCGCCCGGTGACGGGCCTGGACTTTGCCATTTTCCCGCTCTCGAGCGTGGAGCGCATCGAGCTCATCGAGGAAGGCGCGACCCGTTTTCGCGGGCATATCGGCGATGGCACGATCAACATCGTGCGCCGTCGCGACTTTCAGGGCACAGAGGTTTCCGCAGGCCTGGGCCGGCCCGTTCAATCCGGCATGGACTCGAACGCGGGCAGCGCCCTCTGGGGCGGCCCTTCGGGCCGCGGCCGGGTTCTGGTGGGCATCGATCATGCATTCAGCGAGGAAGTCCGGAGCTCCGAGCGCAGCTACACCCATACCCGGTTCAGCGATTCCCTGGCCGGTTCGCAGGGCGTGTCGACGGCCGGCAACACCCTGTTCGTCGGTGAAGACTCGTATGCCCTCGGCCCCTGCAATCCGAGTGTCTACACGGGCCCCCTGAAAAACGGTGACGGGCAGGCCTGCGGGTACCCGTATGCCGATGTCGCGTGGTTCAACGAGTACCCCAGGACGCAGCGAGAGAGCCTGTTCTTGCACGCCGATCATCCCCTCGGGGAAAACGCGGAGCTTTATCTGGACGTGCTGGCCGCCAAGACACGCACCCGCTACACCTGGGCCCCGTCGCCCGGCACATTCACCTTCGATGTCCCGCAAGACAGCCCCGTCAGGGACGCGCTGGAAGCCGCCTTGCCGGGCCTTGAAATTCCGGTTGATGGCAGCGTGACGCTCGCCCACCGCTTTGTCGGGCACGGCCCGCGAACCTGGCGCTGGGACTGGGACGACCGCAATCTCGCCGTGGGTCTTCGCGGGGCGCTGACCGGGCATCTGGATTACGACGTGCACCTGCGGCATTTTCGCACGCGCGGTCTGGAACAGGGCGCTACGTTCGTGAGCGAAGAACAGATCACCGCGGCAGTCCTGCAGGGTAATTACGACATCGTGAACGCACTTTCGGGCGACCCGGCCCACCGTGAGGCCATCCACAGCACCTCGCTTCGCTCCCGTCAGAACCAGGACCAGGAAATTACCGTCCTGCGTGCCGCACTGGACGGGTCCGCCTGGGAGTTGCCGGGGGGTCCGGTGCGCTGGACGGCGGCCCTTGAGTACGAGGATTACGCGTTCCGGGATGTCATCCACCACCGGGACTTTGAAAACCGCACGCATGACGTCACCCAGGTGCTGGGAAATGGTGGCGCCATCGTCCGGGCGGACCGCCACATCATGCTCGCACAGGCCGCCACGGCCCTGCCCGTGCTGCCGGGCCTGGAACTGGTGCTGACGGGCCGCCACCGCGAATACGATGACATCGGCGGGACCTCGGCCTGGCGGGTGACGAGTCATTACCAGGCCAGCGACGTGCTGAGCGTTCGCCTGCACACCGACCATGCGGAGTTCTCGCCCGGTGTGCGCCAGCTGTACGAGCTCGACCGCAATGTTTTCCCTTACCTTCTCGACTGCAAGGCCCACGTCGATGACCTGGAGGCCTGCGTGGAGCAGGTCGCCGTCGTCCAGATCAAGACCGAGGATGTCGGAAACCCGGACCTGGAACCGTCCAAGGCCCGCACGGTCGGCATCGGTGCCACCCTGCACTTTGAAACCCTGTACCTGGCAGCCGACTGGTATCGCCAGAAAGCCTGGAACCAGGCCTCCAGGCCGAGCTCCCAGCACCTGGTGAACCTGGAAAACCACGGTGAGGACTTGCCACAGGGTGCACAAGTCCTGCGCGTCGGCGGCAGCGAGAGTGGGGCGATCGAAAAGATCGTACGCCCGTTGTTCAACCAGCGGGACAACGACACCCGCACCGAGGGCCTGGCCATGCGTGCAGGCACACAATGGGAGGCCCCCTGGGCCCTGCTGGACCTGGACGTCCGTTATCTGCGCACCATCGACAGCCAGACGCGGGTGCAGGGCGTGAAACAGCCGGGTGACTTCCCGCACCACCGCGCGCATGCCGTGTTGCGCGCCAGCCGCGGCGACTGGACGGCGAGCTGGAACGTGCATTCGATGTCCGGCTTCTACAACGCCACGCGAACCGGGCGCTGGGGCAGCTGGACGGGCCATGACCTGGCGTTACAGTGGCGCGGCGCGTACGGCCTGCAGGGACTGGAGCTGACCGCAGGCGCGCTCAATATCGACGACCGCAAGCCGGCCCTGAACCCGGCCAATCCGAACAACCCGAATCTGAGCTACGATTCCACGAGGGGACGCACCTACTTCCTCAGCGCCAGCCTGGGCTGGTAGCACTCACGTTGCCGACAGAGGTCTTTGCCGAGGCACAGGCCCTGCCCTGAGGGCAGCGCTACTGCGCTTTCCCTGCATCGGATTGCATAGCGGCCTGGCAGGGTCCGTTCGGGGTCGGCCTGTGCCTTGCACCCGGCCATCGCCTCTGTCAGTATCCTTCGAATGTCTAGATTGATGCCAGGTGGGCCGCACCGGGGCCGGGTATTTGCGTCGCCCGCCGTGATCCCGGAGTGAGGGCGTAGCCCGAACGCAGGGATCACGGCCAGTGCTGCACTTCAGACTGGAGGTGGGGATGAAAGACCAGCTCCAAGACCAGTTTTTACAGGTTGCCCCTTGAGATTCTATAAATTGCTCCCGGTTCGTAGCTGCTATCCCTTTCTGTTCAAGGATATCTCCTTGGTTGCCAAGCCAGTTACCTCTGAGTAGTCTTTTTGCTTTAGGCATTCTCAAAATCTGGTCAACAACTTCAGCGGACAGAGAGTAATGAGCCAGAATGAGCCAGAATGAGCCAGAATGAGCCAGAATGAGCCTATCCCCTGATTCACGAGCTTTTCCAACGCGACCCTGCCCCCCACCCACTCAGTACTGCAAGTCCCCTAGTCTTCATGATGGCCAAATCCTCCCGGATCCGCCTCTCATCAAACTGAGGGCCCAGCTTGGCACGGATTTCGCGGAGTGCCAGAGGGCCATCCGCACGCTTTAACACATCAAGAATTGCCTTTTGTCGCTCATTCAGGTCCTCTGTTCCTTGGGGCCTGACAGACAAGGTTGCCGACACACCAACTTCAGTTTCACTGATACCTGCAATTCGCACCGGAACGACCTCGTGTCTGAAGCGGACTGTCACGCACCCGCCATCATCTTCGATCTCAGGCGGCGGCAAACCTGCAGTGTTTGCTAATTCCAGCATCTTGAGGGTTCCACGTCCCCAGCGCTCGATAATGCCGCGCCGGTAGAAGCTTTCCGCAATCAACGGATTCCATGGTACGGACTCGTGTGGTGAGAAAAGTTTTTCCGGTGTCAGCCCGAAATGCAGGCTTCCCGAAGACGTGATCTCCAGCCGGTCGTCGTAGATTGCCACCCCGACAGAACCTCCACCAATCGAATAGTCACGATGACAGAACGCATTCGCCAAGGCCTCACGAGTTGCAAGGGGTGGGAAAAGCGGCTCGTCGATCCGCTCAAAGCGGTCTCCTTCAATGCGGCCCGCAATGGGCAAACCGTCACGTAGGAAACGTTCGGCAGCGCTGAGTAGGGAGAAGACATTGCCATGGAACTGCCGGTTGTCGAGAAATTCTGTCCGATCCACCCCCTTGAAGCGCGCAACCCGGAGCAAGCATTGCGGCATCTCTTGTCTGATCCGCTCCTCTTTGCCGAACAGTGCGGCAGCTGCGCGGTACAGAATACCATCCCTAAACAAGCCAAGGCCCCGCAGTAAGTCGGCAGAATTGCGAGTTCCTGGATCTTCTAATCTACCTCGACGAATTGCCTCCTCAACGGTGATTTGAATCTCGTTTGCATCGAGATCATCCACTGACCATCCCTGCGTTGGCAGATTCTCCCAACGCTGTTCACTGTGTATGCGTTCAAAAAGCATACGATTGTATTCATCCGCACGCATATCGAGAGTGGTACTACCCATTCGGTGATATGCAGTTCCCCGATACATATATGGCCTGGTTTGTCCCGTGTTGACGGAAACAATAATGACCTCGAGGCCTTCACCTACCTGAATTCGCTCGACCGTCGGGAAAGTAGGTGGCTCGATTCTTTGGAGTTCCGCACTGATGTCTTCCAAAGTGTGGTCACTTACTTGTTGACCAACCACACGGCCTTCCGGGGTGACGCCGAACAGCACTTGGCCACCTTGATGATTAAGCATGGCACAGATAGTTTGTGTCGCTTCGCGCCGCGTTCCTGTAGAGCTCTTGAACTCCAGAGTCTCGGACTCGCCCGCTGCAACTAGTCTAGCAATCCGCTCGGCAGTCATAGCACTCTCAATTCATTTGGTCCTTTGATTTGGGAAACAGGCTGGGAAGATTGGTGACGATAGTCATCGTTTCCACACTGACATGCACTATATGACAAAATGCTGAGATCAAGTCTCTTGGATCATCAAACCAACCGTTAGGGTCATTCACGGTACCACTATGTGTATCCTTGGTTGTTCTGTAACGATCAATGAACCAGTCCAGTGGAGTACGGCTATTGACTTCATAGTGATGCATTTCTGCAGGAATGCCTTCCAAACGAATATGGTCATTTACGATGAGTGCTGATTTATCGTCACCAGCAAATCGCATGGCTTTATGTCTGATCTGGAAATGCTCCCGTCGTGGGCCCTCAAGTTGAGTGTGCACGATTTCGAGCGGGTACTCTCTTACAGGTTTCATGGTTTAGATGAAGCTTTGCCAGTTTTTTTCCAGCTTCGGCAAAAGCATGGAAATCCGGTGCTATCGGGATACGTGGCAAATCGTTGGCAAAGTGTTTCCTGTAGGCAGGGACATGAAGGACACCATAGACGCAGTAGGAAATCTTGTTTTTCCTTGCTGACTGGCTGGTCTTCAATAGACTTAACTGGCTAGGTGTGATCGAGGATCTGGCTCAGGAAGAGCTTGGTTCGCTCGTGCTGGGGATTGTCGAAGAATTCCTGCGGGCTGTTCTGCTCGATGATCTCGCCGCCGTCCATGAAGATGACGCGATCGGCCACGGTCTTGGCAAAGCCCATCTCGTGGGTCACGCACAGCATGGTGATGCCCTCGTCCGCCAGCTCGACCATGACGTCCAGCACCTCCTTGATCATCTCCGGGTCGAGCGCCGAGGTGGGTTCGTCGAACAGCATGATCCGCGGGCGCTTGCACAGGCTCCTGGCGATGGCGACGCGCTGCTGCTGGCCGCCGGAGAGCTGCCCGGGGTACTTGTGCGCCTGCTCCGGGATCTTGACCCGCTCCAGATACTTCATGGCGACCTCCTCGGCCTCGGCCCTGGGCATCTTCTTGACCCAGATCGGGGCCAGCGTGCAGTTCTCGAGCACGGTCAGGTGCGGGAACAGGTTGAAGTGCTGGAACACCATGCCGACCTCGCTGCGTACCTTGTCGATGTGCTTGAGGTCGTTGGTCAGTTCCGTGCCGTCGACGATGATGTCACCCTCCTGGTGTTCCTCAAGGCGGTTGATGCAGCGGATCAGCGTCGACTTGCCGGAGCCGGACGGTCCGCAGATGACGATCTTCTCGCCGCGGGCGACGTTCAGGTTGAGGTTCTTGAGCACATGGAACGGGCCGAACCACTTGTGCACGTTGCGCATGACCACGGCGTACTCGCTGCCTTCGCCGGTTTGTAGATCGTTCGGGTGTTCGCTCATGGGGGTTCCTTGGGGTCCGGTTCAGTGATCATGCTCGGTCTTGAGCTTTTTTTCCAGATACAGCGAGTAGCGCGACATGCTGAAACAGGAGATGAAAAAGAAGATGGCGACGAACAGGTAGACCTCGTTGTGGAGTCCCGTCCACTTGGTGTCGGCGAGCGAGGAGCGCCCGATGCCGAGCGGGTCCAGCAGGCCGATGATGATCACCAGGGTGGTGTCCTTGTACAGGCCGATGAAGGTGTTGACGATCCCCGGGATGGAGATCTTCAGGGCCTGGGGCAGCACCACCAGGCGCATCGACTGCCAGTACTTCATGCCGATCGCCTCGGCCGCCTCGACCTGGCCCTTGGGAATGGCCTGCAGGCCGCCGCGGATGACCTCGGCCATGTACGCCGAGGCGAACAGGGTGACCATGATCAGCACGCGCAGCAGCAGGTCGAACACCGTGCCCTTGGGCAGGAAGTAGTTGAGCATGGTGGAGGCCACGAACAGCAGCGTGATCAGCGGCACGCCGCGGATGAACTCGATGAAGCCGACGCAGAACAGGCGAATGATGGGCAGCGAGGACTGGCGCCCGAGTGCGAGCAGGATGCCGATCGGCAGCGAGAAGGCGATGCCGGTCACGCCGATCACGAGGGTCAGCATGAAGCCGCCGAACTGGTCGGTATCCACCGGGGCGAGTCCCCAGCCGCCGAGCAGCAGCCAGCCCGCGATCAGCGGGAAGGCCATGGAATAGTAGAGCCCGATCTTTCGCGCCGGCAGGCGGTCGTAGAGCACCGGCACCAGGGCCGCCAGCAGCAGCACGAAGGCGAGGTTCACGCGCCAGCGCTCCCCGGCCGGGTAAAAGCCGTAGGTAAACAGGCGAAAGCGCTCGGCGATGAACGCCCAGCAGGCGCCGCCGGCCTGCGCGCGGCAGGCCTCGCGGTTCTCGCCGGAAAAGGCCGCATCGAAGAACATCCAGTCCAGCATGGGCGGGACGAGTTCGTACAGCAGCCAGATCGAGACCAGCGTCATGACGATGTTGGTGGGCGAGGAGAACAGGTTGTTGCGCAGCCAGGCGAGCGGCCCGGTGACGCTTGCGGGCGGCGGCAGATCGGGGTGTTCGCCCACCTTGTAGTTCACGGGATCCATCACCTCAGCGCTCCACCAGCTTGATGCGCTTGTTGTACCAGTTCATGACCGCCGAGATGGCCAGCGAGAGCAGCAGGTACAGCAGCAGCACGATGAGCATGCATTCCATCTCCCGCCCGGTCTGGTTGAGCGAGATGCCGCCGATGGTCGCGACGATGTCCATGTAGCCGATGGCGATCGCCAGCGAGGAGTTCTTCGCCAGGTTCAGGTACTGGCTGGTGAGCGGCGGGATGATGGCGCGCAGCGCCTGCGGAATGACCACCAACGAGAGCGTGCGCCCGCACGAGATGCTGAGCGCGTAGGCGGCTTCGGTCTGCCCGCGGCTGACCGCCTGGATGCCGGCGCGAACGATCTCGCCGATGAAGGCCGCCGTGTACAGCGACAGCGCGAGCCACAGGGCGATGAACTCGGGGCGCACCACCATGCCGCCGGCGAAGTTGAAGCGCTGCAGGCTCGGAACGTCCCAGCTGATCGGGGCCCCGAGAGCGACAAAGGCCAGCAGGGGGGCGCCGACGATCGCGCCGACCCCGATCCAGAACACCGGGTATTGCGCGCCGGTGTCATCCTGCACCCGCTTGGCATATTTCCTGAACCACATGAAGAAGGCGAGGCCGACGACAAACACGGCGATCACGCCCCAGAACGCGGGCTCGTAGATGGGCTTGGGCACGAAGAAGCCGCGGTTGGTGAGAAAGGCGCCGTCGCCGACGCTGATGGCCTGGCGGGGGATGGGCAGCGTGTTCACGATGATGCCGTGCACCAGCAGGATATGCAGCAGCACCGGCACGTTGCGCACGAACTCGATGTAGACGTAGGCGAGCCGGTTGGTGAGCCAGTTCTTCGACAGGCGCAGCACGCCGAGAATGAACCCGACCACGGTGGACAGTGCGATGCCGCACACCGCCACCAGCAGGGTGTTGAGGATACCGACCAGCATGGCCGTGAAGTGCGTCGACTTCGAGGAGTATTCGATCAGGTGCTGGTTGATGTCGTAGGCGGAGGTCTGGAACAGGAACTCGTAGCTGAAACCCTTGCCGATCGCCTCCAGGTTGACGTAGGCGTTGCGGATGATATAGGCGAAGAAGGTGAAGAAGGCCAGCGTGGCGAGGACCTGCACGACAAGCGAGCGCGTCTCCTTGTCGTTCCAGAGCCGGCTCAGGAAATGGCCTTCAGAAATGCTCAGTGCGGGCATCGAAATGGCGGGCGGATTGCATCGTCGAATCGTTTAGCATGAGCATGGACCGGACCCCCGAGTCTGTCAATAGGCCCCGGCCATCCTCCGTGCACCGCGAGCGCACGGAGGTATCCGGTGCGAGACGGGGACCCATGTGAGGGATCCCCGCCGGGTTTACGGTCGCCGCGGTCAGCGGATCGGCGCTGCGTACAGGATGCCGCCGCTCTTCCAGGATGCGTTCAGGCCGCGCTCCAGGGCAAGCGGGGTGTTCGGGCCGATGGTGGCCTCGTAGATCTCCGCGTAGTTGCCGGCATTGCCGATCGCACGTACGGCCCACTGCGCGTCCAGCCCGATGAAGGCACCCATGTTGCCCTCGGTGCCGCACAGGCGGTTGATGCTCGGGTTGTCGCCGGGGGCGGCGCAGTGATCATGCAGGTTGGCCTTGGTGACGCCCAGTTCCTCGGCGATGATCAGCGCGTTGACTACCCACTTGGCGATGTCGGTCCAGTTGTCATCGCCGTGGCGCACAGCACCTGCCAGCGGTTCCTTGGAGATGATCTCCGGCAGGATGATGTGTGCGGACGGGTCCTTGAGAGCCGCACGCGTGGAGGCCAGTGCAGAAGCGTCCGTGGTGTAGGAATCACAGCGGTTCGACGTGTAGTTGGCGATGCTTTCCTCGTTGGTCTCGGAGTTCACCGGCTCGTAGTTCATCTTGTTGGAACTGAAGAAGTCCGCCAGGTTCAGCTCGGTGGTGGTACCGGTCTGGATGCACACGGAGGCGCCGTCGAGCTGCATCGCGGAGGTGATGCCGGAGTCCTTGCGGATCAGAAAGCCCTGTCCGTCATAGTAGTTGACCGGCAAAAACGTCAGTTTCAGGTCGGTGTCACGGCTCATGGTCTCGGTGGTGTTGCGAAACAGGATGTCGCCTTCACCGGAGTTCAGCAGCGTGAAACGCGTCTTGCCGGTGGACGGCACGAAGCGGACCTTCTCGCCATCGCCCAGCACGGCCGCGGCCACGGCCCGGCAGAACTCGACATCAAAGCCTTCCCAGCGGCCGTTCTCATCCGGGGCGGCAAAGCCGGCCAGCCCGGTGGTCACCACGCAGTTCAGCACGCCGCGGGCTTTCACTTCTTCCAGTGTGCCCGCCTGGGTGATGGTAGAGGCCAGCACCAGGACCGCACCAAGGACCATAGATTGGGTAATTCTCATTATGGGAAACCTCCTTTCGATGATTACATTCTTATGGGTTGCAGGAATTATAACCCAAAATCCGGCAGATCATTTACCGCAAGTGAGAGATCTGCAGCGATCGGGTCACACGGTGTTCGTTAATTTCTGGCATCAGGCGACTCATGCATCGCGTATCTGCACGGGGATATATCCAGGCATCCCCATGGGTGGTGCCATGTGTGCAGGCAGGATTCGGCCCGGGAATTGCGGTATAACCCCGGTATGTTCCGATGGATGCTGCTTGGTTTCTTGCTGCTGGGGGGGTCTGCACAGCTGCAAGGCCTGCCACAAAGCGATACCGGGCGCCCGGCATTTGAGCTGCAGCCACTGCCCGAGGCGGGTGCAGCGGAAAACCTCGGTGATGTGACCTTGCGAAAGCTCCGGGGAGCCGCCGAGGCCGGACATGCCTGGGCACAGTTCCGGTTCGCATTGCGCCATGCCGAGGGCGCAGGGGTGGCCCGCGATTCTCGTACAGCGGTGTACTGGTTTCGGAAAGCCGCAGCCCAGGAGTACGCCGCGGCCGAATATGCACTGGGCGTGATGCATGCGTTCGGAGAAGGCGTCCCCCGGGATGCCGAGCTGGCCGTGCACTGGTTCCGGCTCTCAGCCGAACAGGGATACCCCCTGGCTCAGCACGACCTCGGTCTCATGCACTACAAGGGCACGGGGGTGAGCAAGGATGACGCCAAGGCGGTTCGCTGGTGGAGAAAAGCGGCCGAGCAGGGTCACGCCCCAGCCCAGTCCAAGCTCGGTGCCATGTACATTCGCGGCACCGGTGTGCCCCGCGATCCCGTAGAGGCTTACGCCTGGATCAGTATCGCAGCCGCCCGTGGCGATGCGCCGGCTACCGAAACGGTAAACATGATCGACGAGGTTCTCACACCTTCCGAGCGCGAACGCGCCAGGCTATTGGCCCACGAATACCGCCGCGCCTATGGTTCGTCCCCTGCGCCAAGGTAGCGGGCCAGCCACCTGCAGGCAGTGCGTGCACTGGCGCCGCAAGCCTGGGCGGCTTGCTCGGCACGCAGGCCTTCTTCAGTAAGGCCGGATGAGCGTCGGCTCCTCATTCCCTAGCATACGCGCTCCATTTTGGACTATACTGCACACCATTGGAAAGTAAATCTAGAGGACCGTAGCAATGCAATACTACAGAATGATTACATTCCGCAAGGCGCTGAAGCCCATTCAGGCAGTAGCGGTAGCTGCTGCCATGTTCCTGGTGGGGTCGGCCCATGCTGGTGGCGGGGAGCCCACCCTCGAACACCTGGTACAGACCATCAAGGAGCAGCAGCGCCAGTTGGAGGAACTGCAGAAGCAGGTCGAGCATCTCAAGGCGAAGACCACAGCCGCCGACAGCCATGCCAAGGAAGCCATGGCCGAGGCACAGAAGAAGCACGGCGTAGTCGTCTATGGCAGCCTGCGGCCTTCGCTGACTTACACGGATGATGGTGATGACACCAACTACGACGTGACGGATTTCCTCTCCCGCGTGGGCGTGAAGGGCCATGTGGCGATCAGCGATGGCCTGACCGCGATCTACCGGGGGGAATGGGATGCCGACATTGAAGCGGATGGTGACTTCGGCGATGCACGTCTGGCCTATGTCGGGCTTCAGACCGGCCTCGGACAGATCGCCATCGGCAAGCAGTGGGATCCGCATTTCAACATCGTGGCGGAGGTGACCGATATCTTCAATCACCGCGCGAGCCCGTTTGCCTATGACGATATCGGCCCGTTTCGCACCAACAACCTGGTGACCTACCAGGCCCAGATGGGCGGCCTCAACATCCAGGCCGGTGCACGCTTTGACGGCAAACCGGATGATGAGAATGCCGAAAGTAAAGATGGCAGCGCTTCAGAACCCGACGATGCGGATGCCGGATCCTTTGGCATCGGCTACCGCATGGGACCGTTGTACGCCGGGGTGTCCTACCTCGAAGTGCATCATGCCGAAGACCGCGAGCAGACCTTCATGGGGTTTGGTGCCAGCATGGACGTGTCGGAAAACCTGTATCTCGCCGTCACCTATCAGGACATCGAGGATGATGACAACATGGTTGGTAGAACTCTCATGGATTTCGACCAGTCCTCGCTGGACATCGCAGCCGCCATGGCGCTTGGCGGGGGCTACAAGCTCAAGGCCTCCTACTTCGACTTTGACGGTGACGATCAGCCGACTAAAAACGGCATTCGCCGCAGTTTTGACGGCTACAACCTGACACTGGAGAGGCAGCTCAACGACCAGGTGCGTGTCCATGCCGAATGGCTGCAGCGTGACATTGAACATGGCGAAGAGCAGGACCATATCAGCATCGGCTTTCGCTACGACTTCGAAGCGGAGCTCTAGGCAACGCTTCTATCTACCGCTCTTCCCGGGTGGCACACATGCCACCCGGGGCAGGGCTTCAATCCTGTTCTTTTCTTTGACCTGAGTGCGCTCCGGCTGCGTGCCGGTCATTCAGTCAAACGGGTTCCACCAGCGGTCTTTCTTGTCCGGGTTGGCCGGACTCTCAACCTTTGATGTAGCTGCGGGGGCCTTCTTCGCCCGGGTCAGGGTCTTGAGGGCACCGGCCAGCTGGGTTGCCGTATGCCCGCTCTTCACCGGGATCCGGGTGGTCCTGGCGCGTGTGCTCCAGTTGAAATGCGGTTTCAGTTTCTGCTGGTATTTCCTCGGGTAGTCGGCGAAGTTCTGCTGCGGGAAGCGCTGGATCCTGCCCTCAATCGTGATCGTGGCCTTGCCGAAGATGCCGTATTCGCGCCCGTACTTGCCGACGGCAAGTCCCTCGCGCGCGATTCGGTAGTCGACCTCGGGGCACAGCTTGAGGTCTGATGGAAAGTCCGGGTCCTCGCGCACCTCAAGGCAGGCCTGCTTGGTGTACTGGATCGAGTCCTGATCGACCAACAGGGCGAGCACGTCGGCCCCGGAGACCAGGGTCTCGACCGCGGTGCGCTCCCGGTCGCTGAAGGTGCTGAGGTCCATGCGGGCGGTGGCAGGCAGCGCCCGCGTGTTACCCGCATGACCGTCTCTTGGCACTCGAAGCACTGGTCGCGGGATGACGTCGGCCGGGGGTTCGTACGGGGTGTATTCGGGAACCTCGGAATCATCGACCGAGCAGATTTTCGTGATCTGCTCTTGCGTGAAGCCCTTGTCCAGGTAGAAGGCGACATCTTCCGGCTCGCAGGCGGCATGGCTGCCCGAAGCCAGGGCAAGCCACAGGCAAACAGGCAATGGAATCCGTCGCATCTGCATCAGTGAGTCGTGTTCAAGAAAGCGCCTGTATCGGTCGCTGCGCCATGGTAATCAATGAGCAAAGAACAAGCAAATGAGCGAACATGCGGGCCGGCAAGTGCGAAAAAAACAGGTGCCCGAAGAAGCGGGCACCTGTCGTGTGCTTCTCCGCTACGTCCCTGGCTGAAAAGCACTAAAACTGCAGTGGACTTAGGTGTCCAGACCACTGCACAGAAACTCGTCTACATGGATGCCTGCTGGCGGACTCTCCTCTTGATCCGGCAGGCTGAGCTTCCCTCCCCCCTGGCATTTTCAGGCCTGTTCTTGGATGCAAAGTCAGCGTTCCCTGCCGACTTCACATCACCAGTCGATGCGACGGAGATCGCATCGGGGATACACACTGCCTTGTATTTCAAGTAAAGTCAAGCACTATATATAGTATTTTTAATGCAGATTCCCACTTTGGTGCCCTAAGCTGTCTCCGAGGGGTGTCTCAGCCACCCGGATGACCTGCCTCGCGAGGTCTGCAGTCACGTTATCGCAAGGTCACCATGACCTCGTTTCGACGCAGCCCGGGCAGCGTCCAGGGCGGGTTGTAGCCGGCGATCTGCCAGTCGCCCGCATGCTTGAGGCCGCGGGAATCCAGCCATTGTGCCAGTTCCTTTCGGGACGCTTCCGCCGCCTGGTCGTTGAGGCGTCCGCGAAAGACGATGCAGGCGATGCGGTGCGCTCCGATGTCGGTGACCGTGATCCGCTCATCCTTCGGTGGCGGGGCACTGGCTTTCGTGTAGCCCTGTGGCAGGACAAAGGCCACACTCCAGGCATCGATGTCATCACCCGCCAGGGAATCCACTGTCCGGAATCCGGATTGCGGTTCAATGAGCACTGGAGTGGTCATCTCAATCGCCTCGGACTGGGGTGTGAGCAGCACTGGCGCCGTCATGTCGATGTCGGCCGTGGCCCGGTTGTCCCCGGTGATGTACCCGAACAGGCGGCGAAAACCCGCGCGGGTGGCCTCCCGGTACGATGCGGTGACGGTGGTGCGGGCGATGGCATAGCCCGCGTACTCGCGCACTTCGATGGACCCGTCCCTGAGCGTGACGCGGTAGGTCGGCTCTTCAGCTGCCTTGCCGCCCAGCAGGGTGCAGGCGGACAGGATAAGCGGAAGTGTGATGGCGAAAAAATGGAATACCGGCGCTTCATGTATGCCTCCTCACAAGGGGGTGTTTCTATCCTGGACTAAGAACCCTGTCCAGTACGGGGGTGTTGTGCGTCGGCCCGATTGACCGGGTGATTATGCCAACCCGGATACAGGAAAGGAATTTGCACGAGGTCACCTCGGCAGCTGCCTGGGTCGAATGCGGGCGGACATCCTCATGTACGAATTCTGATCTGAACTATAATTTTGTATTTTGAGTCTGTATAGATTTGTATTTATATATCAAAATCTGAATAATAATTCATACTTGATCTATTAAAGTATATTATATTAGTCTTATGATTAAGAATAATGGATTACCATGACCTACACCACTGAACCTATCACCCAAGCGCTCAAGCATGCCCGGGAGGCCCAAGCGCTCAGCCAGCGTGCGCTCGGTATCCAGGCCGGCGTGCCCCAGGGGCACATCTCGAAAATCGAAAACGGGGCGGTGGACTTGCGGATCTCGAGCCTGGTCG
Organism: Gammaproteobacteria bacterium; assembly: GCA_965220895.1. Classification (GTDB taxonomy): domain Bacteria; phylum Pseudomonadota; class Gammaproteobacteria; order UBA4575; family UBA4575; genus WTFY01. The sequence continues at coordinate 930,547 of OZ244850.1, read as the reverse complement.
AACTGGCCCGCGTGCTGGGTCTGGAGGTCATGCTCGTGCCGCGCAAAAGCGTCACGGCCGTGCAGGCCCTGGTACGTAACACGAAAGGGCTCGAGGAGAAGTCCGCCTTCACAGTGCCCAGGGAGCTGAGTCGATTGCAGGAGAGGGTCGACCGCCTCATGCAAAAGCATCCTACCGTGCCGGAGGTGGCCCAGGTGCAACGCCAGTTGAACGGGTTGGCGCATGCGCGGATTCCACAGTCCCGGCTTGCAGTGATCCAGACAGTGGAGGATCTGGTAGGGGAGTATTCCAACGACCGTGAGCGCATGGTTTCCCTGAAGGCGGCGTTTGAGCGGATCGTTCGCCTGCGCAATGAACTGGCCCATGGAAGCGAAGCACCAGAGGATGATGCGCCCGCGCGCCCGGCCTATCGTTTGGACGAGGATGAGGGTGGCTGATATCACGGCCCTGGATGTCCTGCTCCACGGGGTGGCGGTCGGTACGCTGACCCGGGTACAGGGGGACCGCACCCTCTTCACCTTCCGTGACGAATACATCAGCGATGGGAACCGGGCCGTGCTCGGGCTCGGCTTCAAGGACCAGTTCGGGAAATTGATGACTGAATTCCCGTCGTATCAGACGCGGGTGATGCCATTTTTTTCCAACCTGTTGCCGGAGGGCCGCATGCGCACGTACCTGGCCCAGCGCGCCGGGGTCAACCCCAAACGGGAGTTCTTCCTGCTTTGGGCCCTGGGCCGTGATCTGCCCGGGGCGATCACGATTCGCGCCTCCGATGATGATGACTGGCCCCTGCAGGCCGACGAAGAAGGCCCGGAAAGACGGGATCACCACGATCAGGCGCTGCGCTTTTCTCTGGCCGGTGTGCAGCTCAAGTTCTCGGCCCTCGGGGAGATGCGCTCCGGGCTGGGTATCCCGGCGAAAGGCATCGGCGGGGCCTGGATCATCAAGTTGCCTTCCCTTGAATTCGAAGGCGTGCCGGAGAACGAGTACTCGATGATGACGCTGGCCCGCCTGCTGGGCATGGATGTGCCGGCCCTGGACCTGGTTGATCTCGATGCGATAGACAACCTGCCCGAAGGGTTCGGCAGACTCAAGGGACAGGCGCTCGTCATCGAGCGCTTCGACCGGCTTTCGAACGGCAGGGGTGAGCACATTGAGGACTTTGCACAGGTCTTCGGCGTTTACCCCGAAGCCAAGTACAACAAGGGCAGTACCCGTAGCATCGCCAGGGTCATCGGGGCGGAGGGTACCCTGAATGACGTCTGCGAGTTTGTCCGGCGATTGACGTTCAACACGCTGATCGGCAATGGCGATATGCACCTCAAGAACTGGTCGCTGATCTATCCGGACCAGCGCCGCGCGGCCCTGGCACCTGCCTACGACTTCGTCTCGACGATCGCCTACCTTCCCTATGACCGGGCTGCACTGAAGGTCAGTCGCACCAAGCGCTTTGATGAATTCACCGACGACGAGTTGGTGCATCTTGCTGCGAAAGCGCGCTTGCCGGAAAAGCTGGTGCTGGATACGGCCAGGGAGACGGCTGCCTTGTTCCATCAGCACTGGGAGGCGGAAAAGAACCACCTGCCCTTGATGCGCAATGTGATGGACGCCATCGACTCACACATCAAAACCATCCCGATGGCATAGCAGAGGACTCGGATCCCCTAAGTGAACAGGACGATCACCCGTTTAATCCTTGAGGTACGCATCCAGCCTATGCGGCACAAATCTTATCAACAGAATTTCCACTTCAAATGCACAGACCTGTGCATTGACAGTCTAGGTACAGGGACTAGACTTTTGAAGCGAGGTTGGCTTTCAGGTTGATCGTCCTGATCCTGCGTATCAAACATGCTACTGAACGATGCAAACATTCAGCTTGGCACAGCGATTCAGCCTGTCGAGCCAGTGAATTCCCGAAAAGGCCGAACCTTTTTGGCGGACGTGCAGACGGACAGGGAACGAACGCAGGCCCACTTGAAACTTCTCAACATTGAAGATATTGCGAGGGAGGCACTTTGTGCAACCCTTGCCCGCAAGCTGGGGTTGCCGATCCCACAGGCTTATTACGTGTACGTGGATCCTTCCTATGTGGGTGGCCACGTGGGTAACGGACAGAACATCGCGTTCGGGTTGAGGAAGGATCGCGAATGTCCTACCTTCTCCATCAGGAGTGCTGATCTGGACAATCTGGCTCATGGCTGGAAGGAGCCGGATTTGACCAATTGTGCCGTATTCGATGAATGGATTTTCAATCGCGACCGGCTCCCTGACAACCTGATCTATGACGGCACAGGAGTCTACTGGCTGATCGACCATGATGAAGCACTGCCGAACTATGCTTCACCGGGGACTCCCGCGAACTCTTCACTGCTGCAATTGCTGTCACAGCCCATGTCGGAAATTGAGTTATGGCGATTGCGGGAAAATGCCATGAAACGGGTGCAGCAATACAAGAAAATCAACTGGGAAGAAGTTTTGAAGTTGCTCAGGCCAGACAACCTGCCTGGCAGTGAAGCCCACTATGCCCGCCATATCAGTTTTCTCAGGGACAGGATCCCTGCCATGCACGACATCATCACCACCAGTATCGGCATCCGGCAAACACAGCTGGACCTGGGGAACCACCCGGTTCCAAACGACAAATCCGAGGAGAAAACATGAAATCCCAATTCCCCGCACTCCCTGAATACGGACTTTCCTGGCGAAGTATCCAGATGGAGCCCATTCCGCATTCCGGTGAAAGGATTTCGATTGGGACGATCGTGAAAGGAGAGGACCAGTCATTGATCGCAGCCAAGTTGCTTCCCGTCCAAAAACTTAAAAAGATCTACGGCGAGGAGTTTGGCAGACGCATCGGGGAAGCCCTGCAGTTCTGTGTCGATGCCGCTGAGAAATTCTATTCCGTGAATCCGCTGTCCTCCAGCTGGACCCCGCCTTTGGACGGCTTCTACCTGGGGAATGAGAAAACAACGCTGGCCAAGAACATCGATGACGGGTTGCTGGTATCGGCCATGCACAGCTCATCCTTCAGTGTCGCTTTCAATGCCGAGAAGGTGAAGACTGCAAAAAGGTCCGAACGGTCAGCGCCCGAAGACTGGAGGAAACAAATCATCGCAGCCGTTCAAATGAACAGGCACGACTTCGACGACTGCTTTCAGCGCAAGTTCCAGATCCATGGTTCCGGGGTTCCCTTCAAGTTCGATTTCATCTCCGAAAAATATGCTGCCCAGTTTGATGCGATTTCTGAAAACGGAAGTTTTCAGCATGCCCTTGTGCGGGCACAGAGCAAGCTGTGGCAGCTCGACCGGCTGCGCGATGGTGATGCGTTGTTCAAGCCGGCATTGTGTGAACTGCTTTTGAGAATCCCGGAAGAAAACAGCGGTTCTGCCGAGGTAAGTGAATTTGTGGGTGAACTAGCACATGAAGCCTCCAGGCGTGATATCAGCCTGTACACCTCGGCTTCATCGGTTGAGGCCGCCCATCACTTAATCGAAATTGCGGCGTAGTTTCGGGACTGAGCTATTTCGAAACACAGGGGCTCAGTGGCGGGCAGTGCCGTTCCTAACTGCGGGTATTCCCCGGCCCAATGCTTCTGCTCACGCACGCCGTTTTTCATTCGTCTGCCGGATCCCCTGCGGTCATTCTTGCACCCACGCCACATCCGGAATCTGTGCTGTGTCTGGCGAGTGCAGCTTGTTCAGAGCGAGAGTCTATTTTGACCGCGATCGGGTCGCGCTAACCACCGAGCACGCTACGCCCGGATTCAAGGTTCCTGTATTCAGCTTGGATCAGTTGGCTGCATTGTCCAGAATCTTTTTCTGGCTCTCTCTATAGATTTCTTTTTATTTTCTTTGGCGTACCGAACAGCCTTGCCTTCTATGTCAGTGTGATCATTCGCCATTGGATGATTTTCCTGGATTTCATTTTAGAGTTCTGGGCACACTCACGTGGTAGTCTTAAATGACCCTTGAATGCCTCGCTCCCGCAGAGGGTGGCATCGGCATCGAACTCGGTGATTCGCTCCGGTTCGGCCGGGTTCAATGCCCTTAAGGCAGCATTTTGTCCTTGCCGATGATGAACACTGGAGCCCGTACAATTTCATTGACGGCTTTGCTCGTCTCATGCGTAACACCCTGGCCAATGTTTTTTTTTCAGTTTCACCGGCATGCCGATTGAGCTCCAGGACATCAATACACGGTCAAGTATGGCTCACAGACTAAAATGGAAGTTGCCACCTTTTTGCATCCTGCACTGAATCTCTTCCTCCAGGTATGGGTTCTATCTATTTATCGAATATATACCCGCCACTACTCAAAATCTGTTATTATGACCTATTAATAGTACATGAAAGTTTATTATATCCTATTTATGGAGCAAAGTTAGTGATGGTCAAGCCTGCACACAGAAGCTATTCCCGCTATAGCCGCGAAGCCACAGAACTTCTCGGGATGATGATCCGTAACGCGCGCATCGAACGCGGCCTCACGATCGCCGAGGTCGCTGAGCGTGCCGGGATTTCACGTGGCCTTGTGCACCGCATTGAGAAAGGGGGGATGGGCTCCTCCATCGGTGCAGTCTTTGAGGTGGCTGCCATTATCGGGCTGCGCCTGTTTGAAGCCGAACCAGCAACGCTGACACGTCATCTGTCGATGGAACGCGACAAGCTCATCCTACTGCCGCAATCCGTTCGCACGGGAGCGGCAAAGATAAAAGATGACTTCTGATCGCCCCGACACGACAGCACCGGAGGAAGCCTATGTCTGGATATGGCTGCCTGGTGCGACGGCACCGGTTGTCGCCGGTCGCATCGCGCGTGACGGCAACCGGCTGATCTTCAACTACGGTCAGAGCTACCTGGATCTGGATGGACGCATTCCGATCTATGAACCGGAACTGCCGTTGCGCAGAGGAGCGATTGCGCCCGGGGCCGGGCTGAGCATGCCCGGATGTCTGCGCGATGCTGCGCCCGATGCGTGGGGACGCCGCGTCATCCTGAACCGGACCTTCGGGCGCAAGGGCAGGGAGGTCGATATCGCTGTGCTCGACGAGCTGGCCTATCTGCTGGAGTCCGGCTCCGAGCGCACTGGCGCGCTGGACTTCCAGCACTCCCCTGTCGAGTATGTGCCGCGCGTTGCTCAAAACGCGACGCTCGAAGAGCTGTTGAGCGTCGCCGAGAAAGTCGAGAAAGGCGAGCCGCTGACACCCGACCTCGATCAGGCGCTGCTCCACGGTACGTCGCTCGGCGGTGCGCGCCCAAAGGCGATGATCCAGGACGGTGACACAAAGATGATCGCCAAGTTCTCGTCTTCGACCGACACCTACAGCATCGTGAAGGCGGAGTATGTCGCCATGCGCCTTGCAGCCATGGCGGGCCTTGATGTCGCCCCGGTGCGCCTTGAGCACGTTGCCGGCAAGGACGTGCTGCTGGTCGAGCGCTTTGATCGCACAAGGACGAAAGACGGCTGGGCGCGCAAGGCCATGGTCTCGGCGCTGACCCTGTCCGGTCTCGATGAAATGATGGCACGCTACGCCAGCTATGAAGACCTTGCAGAAATCATTCGGCACCGCTTCACCTCGCCGAAGTCGACGCTGCACGAACTCTACGGACGACTCGTGTTCAACATCCTGTGTGGCAACACGGACGATCACGCCCGCAACCATGCAGGCTTCTGGGACGGCAAGTACCTGACTTTGACACCGGCCTACGACATCTGCCCGCAAAACCGCACCGGCAATGTGGCCAGCCAGGCCATGCTGGTCGTCGGAGACAATCGGGCGAGCACACTGTCGAACTGCCTTGGGGCCGCACCCAGTTTCCAGCTCAGCGAGAAAGCAGCGAAGGACATCATCGCCCGGCAGATCGGCACCATCCGGGATGGATGGAACGACATCTGCGAGGAAGCCTCATTGACTGAAGTTGAGCGCAATCAGTTTGGCGAGCGTATCTTTCTGAATGACTTTGTCTTTGAAGGCACGGCAGAGGATCTGCGATGATGGAGATTGTAGCGAGCAAGGGGGAAGCCCGAACCTGTACGAGATCGACATCCTCGGAATAACGTGCCGGTGGATCGATGTGCAACTTGTACAGTGCCGTACCACTCCGGAAAGCCAGCGAGTCTGCAAGCATGGGGTGAGCAAATATTGATACTTTATGCAATTATTACAAATGACTGAATTTAGCTAATATTGTCTTATATATATAACAATATAATACTATATTGGTTATAATATAAGACATATTATGAAAACCCTAGCCACACAAACGCTCCCAAGAGCCGCTAGACAGTCTCTCGCAAAGCTTGGCGAGGACATCTCTATTGCACGCAAGAAACGTCGCATCTCTACGGTTTCGATGGCTGAGCGTGCATTCATCAGCCGCGGCACGCTCTACAAGGTTGAACGCGGCGACCCCTCGGTCTCCATGGGTGTCTATGCGACGGTGCTGGCCATCCTGGGACTCACCGACGGTCTCGCACAGACCGCCGACCGCAGCATCGACTCCCTCGGACTGGATATCGAAGAGGAACGGCTGCCCAAGAAAGTACGGGCACGTCGTCGGTCTCGCAAGCCGTCATGACGGATACCCTTGAGGTCTTCATCGACCACGATGGACAGAGATTTTTCGTTGGCCGTTGTTACTACATTGCCAGACGTCGCGGGCAAAGCTCCGTCTTTGAATACACGGATGAATGGCTCGAACGACCGGATGCATTTGCCCTTGATCCGGCGAACCTGCCACTCGAACGACGGTCGATCTACACCAGGTCGGAAAATTCAGCGTTGCCTGGAGCCTTGCGCGATACTGCGCCGAATCGCTGGGGTCAGCGGCTGATCCGGCGTGCCTTCCGAAAAGCCGGCGAAGAACGCACCTTGTCCGAAATTGACTATCTGCTGGCCATCACCGATCAAACGCGAATTGGAGCACTTCGGTATCGGCGAGAAGGTGAGGAGATCTTTGACCACAACATCGGCCAGTGCCGTGTTCCTCCCCTGATCCGGCTGCCGGCGCTGGTCAATGCCGCCGATGCGGTACAGTCAAATACCGAAACGGCCGAGGACCTGAAGCTCCTCCTGAACGAGGGCTCTCCACTCGGGGGTGCCCGCCCGAAGTCCGCAGTCGTTGACCATGACGGTCGCCTGATGATCGCCAAGTTTCTGGTTTCGACTTCCCGGTGGATTCCCTCGCACTCTTGCAGGTAGCTGATTACAGCAAACAGGTTTCTCGCCTGTGGATTTCCCTTGGGCCCGAATATGCGCATGAGGCTTTTACTCGATTTCCCGAAAGCTTCAGATAATTGCTCAAATCCGACCGTTGCATTGATGTAATCCCACAGTACCGATTTTCCAGTATCAAAATCCCCGGCCAGGAGACATTCGATGCCTTCTTTCAGCAGGGCTGAACGAAATGCCGGCTCGCATTGGGCACGCGCCTGAATGGACTCTTTAAAATTATTTGTCAGTACCTTCATCACGATTTTTGTTATCTGTTCCGTGGCGCATATTCCAGTCATCAAATGACAAGCAGCCTAACAACGTTTCCAGTTCTGGAACTTCATGTCTGCGTTCCTCCAGAACGCCCTTAGGAAAGTCGACCTCGTAGTTGTCCGGATTCGTCAGTGAAGTCGGGAGCACATCATTCACTCGTATCTTACACTCAGCACATGTGACCGGCACGGGCTTATCGAGAATTTTGAGCAGTAGTCCCTCGATACAGGGTGTCGACCCGATAATCTGGATCTTTTTAGACTTGGCACGCTTTTGCATCGCAGCCGACATTTCCAAGTGAGTATCCAGCAACACTGTGACCCGATTGTATGCTGCATTTCTGCGGAGCCTGATGGCGTAATCCACAACGTGATCAGGCCCTTTGCCATGTGCATTACGAATCTTTGCACTTACACCACAGCCACGACTGATGTATAGAGACTTGATGTGACTGAGAAACGCGCACTCGGTTTTACCTTCACCGACCAACAGGACGGTATGAAGGGCAGCCCTTCGCGCGCGAGGAGGCATCTGTGATCTTTTTAAAGGTCCGGGACGGCACCGTATGTGCCGGCGCGATACTTGGCATACAGGTTGTCATCCCTGCGAATACCTTTCATGTCACCAAGCCTCCAGGCCTCGCTGTTGCCTTCGGAGTCTTTTTCAATGAGCAGGACCTGCTCCTTCTGCAGCTCGTTGAGGAGCTCATGGGCATGGCAGGTAAAGATGATTTGCGCATTATGCGGATTGCGATCGCAGTCGATGAACAGATCAAGCAACGCCATAACCATATCCGGATGCAGGTCTGCCTCCATCTCATCGATGATGACGATGCCTCCATGTTCCAAGGCCTGCAGGATAATCACCAGCAGACAGTATGCTGTAAAAGTACCGCTCGATTCGTACCAGAGCGGCAGCTTGTGCTTTTGCTTACCTTTGAGATGTACGCCCAAGGGAATCTTGGCCTCCTCTCTCTCACCGGATTGCCTTCTGACGAACTGACGTGTTTCAATACTGACTTCTGATAGACCCAGGTCCAAGCGGCTCAGTATATTTGACATCTGTGCACGCAGTGACGGGTGTTCATGAAAGAAATTGGTGATATCAATTATATCGTTGGTATTGAGATGACCCCTACCTCCATAGACCACATTAGGATAAAACCGTAAAAAATAATCGACCAGTTCCCTTGCGCACGGCACGTTGTACTGGGCAGCCGTCGCAATCAATGATGCATTCGCGCGGACTTTTTCAGCTTCGCTGATCATAAAACCAAATTTCTGCTGGCGAATATCGTAAGCAGACTTTGACTCAGACCATTCGCGCCGGAAAATAAAACTGAACAATTTACTGGTCTTGAGATGCAAGGATTCGTGTATCACCTGTTCTGGGGTGACAACTAGGTAATAGCGGTAAGTTTGTCCTTTGTTTTCAAATTCGACCTCAAACTCGCTTTGGGCCGAGTCAGAAAAAAAGTGTGGTTGTACTGGAATATTTTCTTCAGGATCGCTGGCAGTAAACGACTGTGCGACAAACCACTGCAGGAAAGACAGCGGTTTCAGCACATTGGTCTTGCCGGACGCATTGGGACCAATGACTGACAGGATCTTGGACAGACGTGTGCCGTCTTGGCTTTTGAACACTAGGTCCGAGTCCGGCACCTGACGATTGAGCTCAAAAGAAACCTCCGTTTTCTCAGCAAACGAGAAAAAGTTTTTGAATCGGTATTTATGGAGCATGATCCCACCTGGATAAAGCATTCTATCCAATAACTAACAATATATTGTTAATTATGGGTTTAAACGAGATAAAATCAAGCCTTGTATGCAATTTGGGTCGGAATCAAATACCGAACGACCCTCACTGACTACACTGTCATACGTTTACCGTCGAGAGACTCAGACCACCATGCCCTTGAACACCACGACGCCACTGATGGTGGCATCGGAATCGACCTCGATGATGCATTCTGGCCAGGCCGGGTTCAACGCCCTCAGATACTTGCGCTCGTCCTCAACGACCAGTTGCTGGGAGGTCGTCTCGTTGGTGGAATTGAGCAGTACGAAGGTGCAGCTGGAGCATTCACATCGAGTGTGCAGGACGGGTCTATCCCCACTCCCTGTACCTCAGTCACCTAAACAAGATTTTATGAAGATGTCGAAGCAATCCATGCAGCGTTGCAAACCCCTACCGCTATCCCACTGCATCTCTCTTGCAAATTGCTCTGCTCTTTCTGGATGCTTGAACAGTCCACTTTCCAGAAGTTTTATTGACTCCTGGGATGCAATTGCTGCGACATCCTTGCCCAGCTTCATGGCACTGGCATTGAGTTCGTCCCACTCTTGAGCCTCCATATAGCCCTTCTCATATAGGGCATCTAAAATTTCCGGAATCTTGTGGTAGTTCTGGATCATGTAGAAGAAGTCTGAGGCGTCTTTAGGCCTGGATTCGCGCCCCCTGTCGAGCCACGAAACCAGCTTGAGCAAGGCGAATCCTTCGGGAGATGCCACCGGAATGACAATATCCGGCACTTCACCGATTTGGGCTTCCAGTGCATGTTCGAATGCTTCTGTGAAGCCATGCACATTCATCACGATGTCCTGTCCGGGCGGCCAACTGATACGATTGTTTTCGTCCGCTATCTTGCCAAAAGGGATAATGTCAATTTCCCGGGGCACACCTTCTTTGTCTTTGTGGGTCAACTGGTGAACTATGTGTTCATCCGATGCATAGCCGGCTTCCAGCAAGCTTTCTTTCAACGCATTGAATTCATCCCAGTTCGCCACATTGATACCGAAATCCAGATCTAAGGTGGCACGCTGAATTTTGGCGTCAAATCCACACTCCAATACCAAATCCCGGACCATCGCTCCAATAACCAGGATATCAATGTCCAGGGTTTTGGCATGTCCCTGGATGTCGGCATACAGCGCGACCAGCCCTAGAGGCAGCTTGCCAACAATATTAACGGAGGTATTTTTCACGGAGTCGATTCGCTGTATCCAGATTGCGGGTATCGCCGGTTTCGATCAGGTCGGCATAGGCGATGATGGGATGTACCAGCCCTGCTTGTTTCGTATCGCCTGCATTCTTTACCTCTTTCCAAAACGGCTCGATCAGGTCCACTCGTAAATCGTGTCTTTCATGAGGCTCTGCTTTTCTCAATCGAGCAGCCTGCAAAAATTTTTTCAGGTTGGCCTTATGGACATATACTTCGCCGTGTACGGGTTTCAGGTAGTGGGTGTATTTTGCGGCAGCGATCTCTCCGCCCCACAGCGCATCAAAATCCTCAGGGTCCAGCGTTTTCCACCAGTCAGGGTTGTCCGTAGCAAATGTCCCGACTCTGTATTTTCCCTTGAGCCTATAGGGGTAAGCATCTGCCCATCGATCCAGCAGTTGATCAAAGTCGGCCAGGTCTCGCTGTTTTTTATTGATCCCCTCCAGAAGAAAGCCCTGGGCGATCAGATCCCGGATTACCCAGCCAACGGTCCCCAGGGCGACCGCGGCCTGGTCCGCGATTTCCCGGTAGGGCGCATTGACAAGCTCCTTGTCCCTTAGAAACGCGAAGACGACTTTCATACCGGTAGGCTGAAAGGCTTTGCCGGTTTTGACCTTTTCTTTTACAGCAAGTGCAGGTTGTGGCTTGTGGCCCTGGGTGTAGATGAAAACCGGTGGCTGATTGATATACGCATTGCCCACTGTATCGAGAAACTGGATATCAGCTGCCTTCAGTTGCTTCCCCATATTCGGGTTGATGTAGTCCGCAACAAACAGGCCTTGACCCGGTTCCGCAAGATTCCTGATCTGATGGATGATGGCCCCGAGATTGGCCTGCGCCGCCCATTTTTTGATCTCTGCTATCAGCTTGGTTTCGCTATCGGGCATCTGGATGATTGCGTCTATCTGCTTGTCACCTTTCTTCACTTCATATGCAACAACTTCCAGGCACAGACCAGCCTCGCGACCGAGGACTCCGAGCGCGGCATATAGGATGTCCAATTCTGTTTCGAGTCCGTACATGGCGGTTGCTACTTATGCTGTGCACCGATATAGATATTAATGTATATCATGATACTGTGTTCATTATTAATGAACAAGTAATATTATTGAACTATAGGAAGGTTAATGCACACGAATTACATGCAGCAACTACCGGGATGAATCAGGACAAGTTCAGACCACCATGCCCTTGAACACCACGACCCCGCAGATGGTGGCATCGGAATCGACCTCGATGATGCGCTCCGGCCAGGCCGGGTTCAACGCCCTCAGGTACATGCGCTCGCCCTCGACGACCAGCTGCTTGAAGGTCGTCTCGTTGCTGGAATTGAGCAGCACGACCACGTACTTGCCGTGGCTTGCCACCACCTCGGGGTCGACAAAGACGAGGTCCCCCTCGTGGAAGTCGGGCTCCATGCTGACGCCGGCGACCCGAAGCACGAAGGTGCGACTGGAACAGCGCACCGGGCAGGGCAGCAGGTCGGTGTCGTAGTCCGGCACGAACTCCTGACACGTCTCGCGCCAGGCACCCGCCTGCACCCAGGAGATCAGCGGACACAGGGTGTGGATGCCGCCCTCGCCGGAAAAGCGCACCCCGGCGCCGAATTCGCGGGTCACCGGGTCGTGGCGCTCGTCCATCCAGCCCTCGGGCTTGCCCATGCCGGCCTCCAGCATGCCGGCCACCTCATCGCCGAGTCGGCGCGGGGTGCCGCTGGGGGTGCGGGTCTGGTGGCGCACCTGGCTGAGGTAGGACTTGTTGGTGCCGGCCGCCTTGGCCAGCTCGGCTACCGAGCCCGCCTCGCGGATCAAGTGCTCGAGGTTTTGCAGGCGGATCTGGTCCTGTTTACGCGTCATGGCCATAAGTATAGCATAAATTATCTGACTGATAATATTAACTTGCCTATTAGTTATCATTCTGATAACTTAAATGGATGAGCCGTTCCCCGCAAGCTGCCCTGCCGGTCGCTCCCGGCGATCCGTGGGTCCCGGCTGAGGGTCCGCAGCCGATGCAGGTGGAGATCGCCCGCATCCGGTGCTACGAGCGCAATCCCCGGCGCCTGGAGAACCCGCAGTACGACCGCATCAAGGCCTCGATCCGCACCCGCGGCATGGACCAGCCGCTGTTCATCACCTGTCGCCCCGGCGAGTCGGACTACATCGTGCAGGCCGGCGGCAATACCCGGCTTCGCATCCTCAAGGAACTGCACGCAAGTACCGGCGAGGCCCGCTATGCACGCGTGCATTGCCTGCTGAGGCCCTGGACCTGCGAGTCCGACGTGCTGCTCGCACACCTTTGCGAGAACGAGCTGCGCGGCAACCTTCCCTTCATCGACAAGGCGCAGGCCGTGCTGGCCGCACGTGCACTGCTTGAGAAAGAGCAGGGCCAGTCCCTCACCCAGCGCGCGCTTGAGGCGCGGCTTCGCGAGCGCGGCTACAGCATTACCCACGGGCGCATCTCGCTGATGGAGTACGCGGTCACCACGCTGGCGCCCTGGATTCCGCAGGCGCTGGAAGCCGGTCTCGGCAAGCTGCAGGTGGCCCGTATCCGGGCCCTGCACCGTGCCGGTGAGCGCCTGTGGAAGCGCTATTGCCCGGGCTGCGAGACGACCTTCGATGCGTTGTTCGCGGTGCTGTGCCAGCGCTACGACGGGCCGGACTGGGACGGGGCCGTCCTGCAGGGCGCCGTCGAGGTCGAGATTGCACTGGAGGCCGAGCTCGGCTTGCACACCGTCCGAACGGCCCTGGATGCCGAGCTGCAGGGGCGCATCGTGACCTTCCCGGCCCCCGAACCTGAAGCCCCGGATCCGCCGCCTGCTCCCGCCCGCGCACCAGCCGCGAAGACCGCCCCCGGACTCGACCCCGAATCCCCGGACCCGGCCCACCGTGAGGATCGCGACCTGCCGTATGTCCTGGCCGAGCAGGCCCTGGTTGAAGGCCCGGACCTCAACCGACTGCGCCAGCGTATCTGCCAGCTGGCCATGCGACTGGGCGAGCGGGCAGGTTTTGGTGCACAGGTCCGGCCCCTGGAGGATCTGGGGTGTGGCTTCGTGCTGGACGGGGCTCCGCCCGAGCCGACCGGGGTCCGCGAGGAGGCGGCCTTTTGCACTCGTATGCTGTGGTCTCAGCTTGCGGCCTGCGCGGAGATGGCCCAGGTCCCGGCCGGGGTGCTTTGCGAAGGTACGGTCTTTTGTACCGCCATCGAGGTCCAGGATCTCGCCCGGCTCTGGCGCAGCCTGCACGAGCAGGACTGGAACGACCTGGTGCGCCTGATGGATGCCTACCGGCGCCTGCACCTGGGTGCGGCGGCCTGGGGCCAGACGCTGTGGGAGCGCACCCCGTGAAGGGGACCAAGGAAGCCGAACTGGTCACGGCGGTGCTCATGTACGCCGTTCGCTGTCTGGCCGAGGGCGACCTGGCCGCGCTTCGCCACATGAAGTTCGGGGCGCGAGAGATCGAGGCGCTTCGCGAGATGAGCCTGCCGGACTTCTACCGGGTCGAGGTCTTGCGTGCGCACTGCCTTGAGATCCGCCTGAACCGGCAGGTGTACTGGCCCATGATCGAGTACCTGCGCGAGCAGCGCAAATCCGAGGAGGTGCTGCAGTCGCTGGTCGCCGCCGATGCCCCGCGCGAGATGCTGCAGGTGCTGTTCGGCCTGAACTCGAGGGAATACGGGCGGCTTCGGCGCAGCCTGTCGGTGGACCCTTCGAGCGGGCGCCCGCCGGTCCCGGACGAGGACGGCTCACACAAGCTCTGGAAGATCTGGTCGGCGCGCACTGACCGTGACGCCTCGGGACTGCTGACCCCCAAGGGCTACCTGGAACTGCAGCAGGAAACCGGCCTGTCCATGCGCGCCATCTGGTACCTGACGCGGCGCTGGGTGCAGTACGGAAACCTGGCCGAGACCTTCGATGAGGCCGTGAGCCGCACCGCCAACTGAATTTGCTGCTACTGTCAAACAGGCACTTACGTCGCGCACCTCATGCCAAGGGTATGGTCCCCTGGGGACCAAGGGTGCATGTGCAGGTTCAGACACATGTGAGACAAATGCCCTTGCCAACCGCCCAAGAGCCCGAACCCCGTCAGCGCCTCGCGAGGCGTCAGGTGTCAAAGCAGGCAACAGTACCACTCTCCCGTTTCTTGATGATGGAGTTCAATCGATGACCATCCCTGCCACCCTGTTCAGGCTGTTCGGCTGGATCAGCGTGTTCGCCATCGCTTCCGCTTCGGCGCTGGAGCAGCACCCTCACGCGGCATCGCCGCATGCGCATGCCCAGAGCGTCGAGGTTCCAAGCCTCTCGCCCGGTGAAGTGCGCGCACTGCGAAACGGCGAAGGCATGGGCCTTGCACGCGCAGCCAAGCTGAACCACTTCCCCGGGCCGAAACATCTTCTCGATCTGCGCATGGAACTCAAGCTCAGCGACGCACGGATCGAGCGCATCAAGGCGATTCATCGGAAGATGAAAACCCAGGCCATCGCCAAAGGCGAAGACATCCTCCAGGCAGAACTCCACCTAGCGAACCTGTTTGCCTTGGGATCGCCGGCACCTGCACAAGTGAAGCGTGCCACTGAACACCTCGGGGTTCTGCGTGGACAGCTTCGGGCCATTCACCTGCTCGGGCACATCGAGAGTGCCCGTGCACTGACACCTGGCAGATCGAGGCGTACGACCGGCTGAGGGGCTACCGGCACTGAGCGCAGCCACTCGGCGACTCCGCCGAATGCGCCCTGCGAATCCAAAAAGCGCACCGGCGGTGCACAGGGTGCGAACGGCGACACCCGGTGCATCGTTTTCGACTTGCCGAGCCCCGTCTTCGCATGGATACATAGGCGCTCGCATCCAACCCCTGGAGGAGACCCGACCATGAACACCGAAGATTTCGAATCCCTGCAGGCTGCCCCGCCACAGACTAGCCCTGCACCGGGCCGCCCCGGGGTGTTGCGCACCAAGGTCTGGCTGACCCTGCACACCCGCCAGGCGCAGCTGCTGGTCCAGGGGCGGCCCGCAGCCCGCAACAAGCCGACCATCATCGGGCTGCTCGGCTTCGCCGATCGCCTGCGCCTGATCTGGGACGGTGCGCGCGCCGACGACCCCTGGGCCGACTGGTGGCTGATCAAGGTCTGCGATGCCCTCGAGGCCACCCGCCAGCTCATCGGCAAGTGGCGGCGCGACATGGACAACCTGCTGGCCCTGCAGGTCGCCGGCATGCAAGTGTCGCTGGCGGAGTCCACGCGACCGCACCGCACCCGCTTGGCCTTCGCCAATCCCTACGCCTACCAGGGTGCCCAGCTGCTTTCCGAGTACGATGCGCTGGTCTGCCGGGCGCTGACCGCAAGCCATATCGGGCGCCTCGACAACATCACCCGCCATGAGTTGCTGGTCGGCTGTGCACGCAGGCTTCGCGCGACCTTCATGATCCCGCAAGGCTACCGCTACACCGGCGTCGACCGCCAGGCCCTGCAGGAGGGGAACGGCAGGATCCGTACCGCCTGCTGGACCATGGGCGAGGTGCCCGAGGCCATCCTATCGGGCAAACACCAGGCACCCCAGGTGCCACGAAAGTCCCGGACCCCGGCCCGGCCCACGTTGAATTGATCCGTGGCCACTGCGGTATATCAGTGGCAATGAGGCACCGCCCGGACCGTGCAACCGGTGCACCAGCGAACGCTGCGGTCCACCTTGAGCGGGCAGGCTTGACTTGCCTGCACCACCCCTGCCGGGTTGCGACCCGCAGGGGCCGCTTGTCCGGCAGTTTTTTCAACTGAAGGAGTAAGCAAATGTCAAAAGACGAAAAATATTTCGATCTTCAAACCACCGGCGTCGGCTATCTGAGCCGCGTCCGGGAGGTGACTCCAGAGCAGGGTTCGCCCTTTCTCGCGGTCACCATCGGCGCCCTTCGCGGGCGCACAGGCCAGGTCCAGTACACTCATTTCGAGTGTTCCGTGGTCGGCAGCAAGGCACAGGCGACTGTGCGCGAGCTGCAATCGGCCGTGGAGGGCCAGTTGAAGGTGCTCATCGGATTCACGCTCAGCAACCTGAGCGCGGAATCCTTCATCTTCAAGAGCGGTGAGCAGGCCGGCCAGCCCGGCGTGCGCCTGAAGGCGCGACTGCTGCGTATTTCGTATGCCAAGGTGGACGGTCAGCCGTTCATCACGGACGCGAAGACCGCCGCTTGATTCAAGCACGGCCATCCGGGTTTCCCGGGTGGCCACCTTTCACCCGCAGGGGATGCCTTCCCTGCGGGACGGGTCTCCCTGCACCATCAAGGAGATCCATGATGAACGAAGAGCATGACCGGTTTTCCGGTCTGAAACTGTCGCAACTGAGCGAGGCCGAACGGGGTTCGGTGGTGAAGCTTGCGATCAAGACGCTGGCGATGAGGCATCGCGCAGGCCAGACCCTGGGCAGCCCGGACGAGACGCGAAACTATTTGTGTCTGCGCCTGGCCGAATACCGCAACGAGGTGTTCGGAGCCCTGTTCCTGGACAACCTGTGCCGCATCATCCGCATTCGCGAGCTGTTCCAGGGCACGGTCAACAGTGCCTCGGTGCACCCGCGCGTGGTCGTACAGCAGGCGATGGAGGCAAATGCCGCCGCCATCGTTTTTTTTCACAACCACCCCTCCGGGGTGGCCGAACCGAGCCGTGCGGACGAGATGATCACCCGCCGGCTCAAGGAAGCGCTCGCACTCGTTGATGTGCGCGTGCTGGACCACTTCGTGGTCTCGGCCGGCGAGAGCGTCTCGTTTGCCGAACGCGGCCTGCTCTGAGCGCAGGCTTTTTGATCCACCCGACCGGGAGGCACCCCTCCCGGCCGGGACGGGGCTGTGACCCGGTGTCATTGCAATAGGAGCGATACCATGTCCAACCCTTCAAACGACTGTGCCGGCGCACCGTATTTCGGTGACGTCATCTTCACCTACACCCGGGCCCAGGCCTTGGCGGACGGGGTGCTGATCGACGTGTCCGCTCTGGCACAACAGGCCGGCTTCGTGCTGCCGGTGGCGATCACCGCGCAGGCCTTTGCCGAGTGCGTGGCCTGGCGCGAGGCGGACAGCCTCCACCAGGTCCACCAGGACGAGACCGCCCGCCTGTGGGATGTGCTGTTTACGGCCGCCCACGCGATCCGCACCGAAGCGGGTGCACGCGCCGAGCTGGCATTCGGGCTCGAGCGCGTACCGCGCGACGGGCATTCGATCGAGGCGGCTGCGGTCTGCCTGAAGCTGCTCATCGGCCCCGGCGATGACGGCGACCCCGTGGTCACCGTGATGCTGCCCGATGAGGACTGAGCTACGCCGGGCGAAAGCCCGGCATCTTGTCCCCCTGGCCACTTGGGTTAAAGTGGCACTTCCTCTCCCTTGTAAAGCGGTGCCTGAAATAGTGCAGTTGATACCCTTGACCCAGAAGGGTTCAATGAACCACAGTAAAGACTGCTAGGTGAGTCCAGGTTCGAGGACGTGCTGGAGTTCCTTGCCAGACGCCCAAAGGCCGCAATTGAAAAAATACGTTGACGAGTTAATGGATGCATTTGATTAGGAGTTGACAGTGGACGACAGGCTGTTCAATGAGCTGGAATCAAACCTGAAGAAGGCGGTGCGCATTGCCAGGGGCCGTGCGGTGCCGAAAACCGTCTACGTGATGGTCACCCCGGCCCAGATCAAGGCCATGCGGCACAAGATTGGCATGTCACAGGCGGTCTTTGCGCGTACGTTCCACTTGAGCCTGGAGACCGTCAAGGGGTGGGAGCAGGGCAAGCGCAGCCCGGATGCCGCGGCCAGCAACTATCTGCGCATGATCCAGGCCGACCCGGAATTTGTGCAAAAGACCATCGCGGCCTGACGTTTATCCGCAATTCTTTTTTGGCCATGGCCCAGGGCAAGGCATCCCGCGGATTCCGGTGTCTCCGGGCAGTGTCCATTGACGGAGACGCCCTCCCAAATCGTTCCATTCGAAGTGACCGGCGAAACCACTGCATCTCCGGATTCGGTTTTCGCATGACGGCACCTGCGGTCTGCAGGTAGGCTGGTCGCGTATCAGTAATTCGTCCGTGGCCACTGCGGCAATCCAGTGGCAAGCGGCGCACCCGGACCTTGCAATGCGCCCCGGCCCCGGCCGCAGGTCCACCTTCCAGCGACGGTGACACATCACCGGACTTCAAGGCCCGCCAGCGGGCAAGTCGAGCAGCATGGATCGGCTCGGATGCGCGAGAATCCGTGCGCCTGTGACCAGGCATGTTCAGGCCAGGGCGTGGTGTCCCACAAGCTTATTGCATCGCGCAGGCCCGGAAGGTCATGGCCCCCGGGATCGCTTAGAAGCACTGACCAGAATTCCTACACCGTGAAGCGTCTGAATTACCAGCTTAAGCAACTCTGCCGCCGCAACCGCGACGGCAGCTTTGCAACCCGGGATAAACGCGAACGCACACTGGCCCTGATCGCCAACGAACTGCACCACCTGGGTTACCGCCACATGAACGTCCGCTCCCTCAAACCCAAGCACATCGAGGCCCTGGTCAAGGCCTGGCAGGCACGCGCACTTTCCGCACAGACGATCAAGGTCCGCATGTCCGCGCTGCGCTGGTGGGCTGAGAAGGTCGACCGTGCGAGCGTGGTGGCCCGCTCCAACGACTTCTATGGCATTGAACGCCGTCGCATGGTGAGTAACGAATCGAAGGCGAAGGAGCTGACGCAGGAACAACTGGACCGGATCGGGGACGCACACCTTCGCATCAGCCTGGAACTGCAGCGCGCCTTCGGCCTGCGGCGCGAGGAATCGCTCAAGTTCCAGCCGGCCTATGCCGACCAGGGCGATCACATCCGTCTCAAGGGCAGCTGGGCCAAGGGCGGTCGCCCACGCATAATCCCGGTGCGCAACGAGGCACAGCGCGAACTCCTCGAGCGTGCCCGGCGCCTGGCCGGACTCGGCTCGATGATCCCGCCAACCCGTCAATTCCATGAGCAATTCTGGATTTATGGATATCAAACGTACCGGGCAGGCATGACCAGGCTGCACGGACTGCGCCACCGCTATGCCCAAGAGCGCTACCAGGAACTGACCGGATGGCCCGCCCCGGTGGCGGGCGGCCCGCGCTCGCGCGACCTGAGTCCGGAGCAAAAGGCCATCGACCGGCGTGCGCGTCTCACCATCAGTGCGGAACTCGGTCATGCGCGCGAGTCTGTGACGGCGATTTACTGCGGCAGGTAAGGCCTGCACGGCCAAACCGCAGCAGGGCCGGATGCGGTTTTCCCTTCGCAATCCGTCCCGCCTCGGCCATGATCCCAACCTCTTTGAACAACACCCGATCCCAGGACCGCATGACACCACGGACCCCGCCCCGTTCACCTGTCCCGCTGCACGTTGCCCGTGCGAGGCTTTTACTCCTCGGCATGCTGGCCGGGTGCACCACCTCACTGGCCGGCGAGATGCAGGTGGGGCGCTATTCCGTCTGGCCGGTCACCGCCACCCGCGCACAGGCCGCCCCCCTCTCCGCAATGGTGGCCGTGCGGTTCCCCAGGCCGGTGCAAACCGTCGAACAGGCTGTCCAACACCTCCTGGACGGCAGCGGTTACCGGCTGGCGGGAGCCCCCGACTCGCCTGCGGCCATCATGCTGGCCCAGCCCCTGCCCAAGGTGCACCGCTCGCTCGGCCCGTTGCGACTGGACCAGGCCCTGCAGACTTTGGCGGGCCCCGTTTTTCAACTGGTGCAGGACCCGCTGCACCGGCGCATCGCGTTCGAGTTGTGCACGCAACCGGACCCCTGACATGCTGGCACACCTCGCACTCGCCATCGCCCTGTTCATGGCCGCCGCGCACGTGGCCCCGCCGCTACCCGACTCCCCCGAAGGCGCGGTCATCCTCACGGCCCCGGATGCGAAGGTGCGTGAGCCGCACCGCTGCCCACCTGCGGGAGACCCGCCGGTCTACAGAGACCTCTCGGGCACGACCCTGATCCCCGCTGCACCCCCCGTCCAGCCCGCAAATCACGGCTCTCCCCCATAAGTGCATGCATGAACGCCTCCTGGTCGTGCTTGCCCTGATCGTGCCTGCAACCCTCCAGGCCCAGGCGCCGACACACATCGACACGCCTACCGTGGCCACCCGCACGGTCCCGCTGCAGGCAGGCGAGAGCGAGATGGCGCGTGCCCAGGCGTGGGGGCTTGATGCGCGCGAGTGGCAGCGCTACCGCACTCTCATGCAGGGCCTTCGCGCAAGCATCAGCCCGTCCACCATCTCGCCGATCGAGGTGCTCGGCATCCATGCCCGAAACCCTGCCGAGAGAAGGCGCTACGCCGAGCAGTGGGCGAGGACCATGCACGAGGACGTCGAGCGCATCCTCGCCTTCGAGCGTGCCTACCAGGCAGCGTCTCGCAGGCTGTACCCGAACGCGGTGCTGATCGATCGCGAGCGCCTGGCACAGAACGAACCTCCCGCACCGCTGCAGGCCGGTGACCGCGTGCTGTTTTTCACCCGCACCGACTGCCCGCCCTGCGATGCGCTACTCTCGCGCGTGCTCAAACACCAGTCCCGCGTGGCCGGCATCGATCTCTACATCGCGGGCATCGAGCCCGGCGATGATGCCGGTGTGCGCACCTGGGCCCGGGCCCGCGGGATTGATCCGACCGCCGTGCATACCCGGCGCATCACCCTGAATCATGCCGGGGCGAGACTCGAGGAACTCACCGAAGGGCGAGGCACGATCCCCTACCTCCTGCGCGAGCGAGACGGCACCCTGGCGGTACTTCGTGCCTCCGAACTTTGAACAAGCTTTTCCCGTACCAGGTGCGCATCCTCCTCTTGACGGTCCTTGCACTCGGCACACTGGATGCGGGGGCAGAACTTGTCGTGATCTTCGACAACGGGCGCACGCAATCGCTGGCCCCATACCTGCAAGCCATTGAACCCGGGCCGCACACTCCAACGCCTGCCACCCCTGCCACCCCGTCGCTTGGCGCCGCCCAACTGGACAACCTGTTGCCGATTCGCTCCCCCGGCCTGAGTCCGGGCAAGGTCCACGCGAGGGCCCATGCCCGTCCTCTGCTTCGCCCGTTTTTCATGGTCGGCGCCGATGCGCGCTCAAGGAGATGGCTGGCGAGGCGGCGCGAACACCTGGTCTCGATCGGGGCCGTCGGCCTGCTGGTGGCCGCGGACAGTGAACGAGAACTCCAGCAGGTCGCACGGCTGGCCCAAGGTCTTCCGATCACGCCCGCCTCAGGCTCCGATCTTGCCCGCGTGCTGGGCCTTGAACACTATCCCGTGCTGATCACGGCGAGCGGCATCTCGCAGTGAGACGCTACCCCATCGAGGCACTGCTTCGCCCGCCGATCGAGCTGTACTCCGCCCTGGCGGCATTCTCCTGTGCCAGTCTCGCCCTGCTCGCCCCGCAGGCATTGATGCTGCCGGGCGGGCTCTCTGTCGGCTGCGCAGTCGGGCTCGGTGCACTGGCCGTCGTGCGCACCGCCCAGGCCCTTCGCGTGCTTCGCTATCGCACCCACCTGATTCACCTGCCGCGCTACGAACTTTCCTGTGCACACCTGCCAAGCCGTGCGCACAAGGTGTTTCTCGGGCGCGGCTTTCGCTGGAGCCAGAAACATACGCAGCGCCTTCGCGACACCCTGCACCCGGGGGTCCAGCGCTACCTGCGACCGGGCCCGCTGCACCGCCTATTGCATCGAAGCGCATCGGGCGCAACATGGCGGCCCGCGCTTGGCGGCTGTGCGGCCCTGCACGGGGTCGAGCCGCACGAGCAGGCCGTGTGGATGGACCGTGCCGATCGCACCGGGCATACCCTGGTGCTCGGTACCACGCGCGTCGGCAAGACGCGCCTCGCCGAGCTGCTGATCGCCCAGGACATCGCACGCGGGGATACCGTGATCGTGTTCGACCCGAAAGGCGATGCCGGGCTGTTGCGACGGGTGTACGCGGAGACGAGGCGCGCCGGGCGCTGCGCGGACTTTTTCCTGTTTCACCTGGGCTTTCCCGAGCACTCGGCGCGCTACAACGCCATCGGCAACTTCTCGCGCATCACCGAGGTGGCGACCCGCATCGCCAACCAGTTGCCGAACGAGGGCAACTCCGCGGCCTTTCGCGAATTTGCCTGGCGTTTCGTCAACATCATCGCGCGCGCCCTGGTGGCACTCGGACAGACCCCCAACTACCGCCGGATACACCGCTACATCAACGACATCGAGCCGCTGTTCATCGAGTATGCCGAGGCGCATCTTCGGCACTGCGGTGCGCCCGGCTGGCGCAAGCGTGTCACCGAGATCGCGGAAACCATCAAGGAGCGAAACCTGCCGGCCGCGCTTCGCGGGCGCTCGGCGAAGGCCGTCGCGCTGATGCGCTACCTGCCCGGGCACACGCGGTTCGACCCGGTGCTCGATGGCCTGGTCAGTGCCTTCAAGTACGACCGCACCTACTTCGACAAGATCGTCAGCTCGGTCGGGCCGCTGATGGAAAAGCTCACCACCGGCGCGATCGCCGACCTGATCTCCCCGGGCGAGACCCGGGAAGATGCGCGCCCGATCTTCGAGTGGCTGGACGTGATCCGCCGACAAGGCATCGTCTACGTCGGACTGGATGCCCTGAGCGATACCACGGTGGCGAGCGCGGTCGGCAACTCCATGTTCGCCGACCTCGTGTCGGTCGCCGGGCACATCTACAAGCACGGCACCGGCGAGGAGGCACGCCCCTCGGTCAGCATCCATGCCGATGAGTTCAACGAGCTGATCGGCGAGGAGTTCGTGCCGCTGCTGAACAAGGCCGGCGGGGCGGGCTTCCAGGTCACCGCCTACACCCAGACCTGGTCGGACGTGGAGGCGCGCATCGGCAACCGTGCCAAGGCCGGGCAGGTGGCCGGCAACTTCAACACGCTGATCATGCTGCGCGTCAAGGAACTGGCCACCGCGCGCATGCTCACCGACCAGCTGCCGGAGGTCGAGGTGCATACCCTGATGAGCGTCTCCGGCGTCAACGACTCGGCGGAGCCGGCCTCCGGCATCGACTTTCGCTCGCGAAACGAGGACCGCATCAGCGTCTTCAAGGCGCCCATGCTGAGCCCGGCCGATCTCATCACACTGCCCAAGGGCCAGGCCTTCGCCCTGCTGGAAGGCGGACAGCTGTGGAAGCTTCGCATGCCCTTGCCCGAAGCCGCCCCCATGCATGGATTCCCGCAGGACCTGGCCGACATCACGCAGGGTATGGCGCACCCCGCACGCACCTCCCGTGGCTGATCGACGTGCAGCCCGCACCCACCCGTGGGCGAAAGGCGGGGTGTTCACCCGCATCTTCCAGACTCTGTCGCGCCTGCTCGCCTGGCTGGCGTTTTCGCTGTTGCTCTCGATCGTGCTCGAATGGCTCGGCATGGTGTACTGGTGGCCCGAGGAGGGTCTCGCCCACAGCGCAAACATGCTCGAATACGAGATCGCCCTGGTGGAGTCCGAGCTCGACCACAGTCTGCTGGTGGGCGAACCGCACGGCCTCGTCCTGGATGCCCGCGATCATGCCCGGGATTTGCTGGAGCACACCGGGATCGCGGGCTTCGTGCATTGGGCCATCGCCCGCCCGGACCCCGCCACCCAAAGCTGGTCCGCACGCGTACACCGGATCGTGCATCCGGTCTCGCATTTCCTGCTCGCGGCCCTGCAGGTGATCCAGCTGTTCGCCGTGCGCCTGGTCATCCTCGCACTCGCCATCCCGGCGTTCGTGCTGCTGGGTACGGTCGGGCTCGTCGACGGACTGGTGGCGCGCGATCTTCGCCGCCGCGGTGGCGGGCGCGAGAGTTCGTTCGTCTACCACCATGCGAGGGCGGCGATCCCGGCGCTGTTGGTGCTGCCGTTCATCACCTACCTGGCGCTGCCGGTGAGCCTGCACCCGGGCTGGATCGTGCTCCCGGCCGCCGGTTTGACGGGACTGGCCGTGGCGCTTTCCGCGCGCAGCTTCAAGAAGTACCTGTAAGCGGGTAGGCATGGAAGCACACCCGTGGGCTTGCTAGAATTGTTCACGTACCCGCTTCGCACAAAAGGGCCTGTCCTGGCGTTGGAGGAGCGCTGACCATCATTAACTGACATCCCGGGGAGATGTGCAATGTCCTACATGGTGATCTTCAAGCTGAGTCCGGAGAACATGGCCAGCCGCGAGCCGCTGGTGGAGCTGATTGAAACGTTCGAGCCATACACCAAGATCTCGGAGCACGCCTACCTCATCTACGCGCAACAGGAGGTCTACGAGGTCTACGCCCAGTTCCAGCCGCTCATCAAGGCAGGGGATTTCCTGTACGTCATCCGGGTGGTGTGCCAGTGGGAGGGGGTCGGCGATGCCGACATCACGCACTGGCTGCGCTACTACGCCTCGCCACTGCTCGGCGAGGTAATCATCTAGGCGGTACAGACGATTCTGCGTGCCTGCAGGGTAGTTCAAGGGAATGAGCTGTGAAAGTGAAAATTACAATCAAAGAGGCGTAGGCATGAAGGACCGGAACAACAACTAACCCCTGAGTCGGGCGATCAATTCGTCCACCTCGTTCCATGGCAATCGGCGGTCATTGTTTCTCATCAGTTCAAAAGCTGCTTCGGCCCGCTCCAAATTTATCACTCGAGCAACTACCATGCGCTCCACCAGCCAGAGGGTTCCGTGTACCTCGACTGCTTCGGCCTCTGCCGCCAGACGTAGACTTTCATCTCCGGTCAGAAGCGTCCAGCCATTAGTTTTTGCGAGCGTTAACGCGAACAGATCGAGTCTGCTCGGGCCTGTGTAGGCATCTCCTAATAGCTCGACTTCTGCGACCCCCTCGCTTGAAAGTTGCTCGATTCTCAATCCCAAGGCGGGAAGCTCTGGGTGATGCTCTTGAAGTTCCTATTGGTAGAGCACATCGGGTGTTGCGATCGTGTCTCCGAGCTGAAACATCATCCTGGTCAGGTTTGAAACCGTGATATCAATAAAGATATTGGCATCACTCACCAGAATCGCCATCGATGATCTCCATTCGTCGTCGTGCGGCAAGCTCGTAGGCCGTGATTGCTAGCAATTCAGCGGCCTTGGCTTCGCCAATCAATCCTTCGCTTAGGGTTCGGTATACGGTCTGGTCAAACAGCCGGGGTGACTCGGGAAGACAGGGTTCGCCGGGTTCTTTCTCTTTCCAGCCTTTATGGACAAACTCTCGCCAGAACGCCTTATGTGCCGCTTTCGTAATTACACCGGTAGCAAGTGCACGGTAACTCCACCCGCCCATGCTCAGTCCAAATTCGTGTTTGAGCAGATAGAGTTCCGCAAACTCCAGTGATCGTCGATGATTCCCGAGTACCTCGACCACCTTTTCCTGCGGTACCAAGAAAGCTCCTGCAAATCGATTGGCCGCGTCTTCCTTGTCAACATGTGTTGCAAGACGCTCATCCAGGACGATATGACCAAGTTCATGAGCCAGTGTGAATCGCTGGCGGTCACCCGGCCAGTTGCGCCCTACAACGATAATGCATTGGTTATCCGCCATTGCGCTCATCCCTTCAAATCGCGGATCGTCAAACTTGGTCGTGAACACTTTGAGACCGCGCGATTCCAAGGTGTCGATGAGGTCTGGAATCGGGTTCAAGCCAAGATCCCAGTGATGACGTAATCGAGTCGCAATGGACTCGATTACGTCCAGTTCTTCGATGCTGTCCGGCAAATCGTCGGGCAATGCAAAAGGAACTGACCAGGGAGCAGGGGTTACCTCATCCAATGTCATCCAGCGTTCCAGTTGATCGCGTACATCCGCCAGTACGTTCTTCTCGGCTGACATCGGCAACTTCCAGACATGGCGATTGCGGTGTTGAACACGCTCGAGGTCCACTGAAGCGGTACGGAAAAAATATTCGGTGCGCACGCCGAGTGCACGGGCCAATGCCAGCAGCACATCCGAAGACGGGACCGATTGAGCCCGTTCGTACTTGGAAATCATCATCGCGGAAACCCCGACATTGTCCGCCAAGGCCCGCTGCGACAGGCCACTCGCTTGTCGCGCCTGATGGAGTCGTTTCCCCAGCATTTCTCACCCTCCCACAAGGTTTACAAAATATCAATAATAGTTTACATATTGTAAACCGATTTGCGCAGCGATGCTAGCGGAAAACACCGCTTGCGGCTTGCGGCAGTTGCATTTCTGGTTGGAAAGGGCTTGAGAGTGGCTCGAATCGATCAGGGGTGCCCGGAGGCCTTGGAGACATGCATCTTCAACTGCTTGGCGATCTCGGTGCCGCGCAGGGTGCGGTTGTGCTTGGCATAGTCCCAGGCCGTCCTGCGCTCTCGATCGCGTGCATTAGGATCGGCCCCGGCACCCAGCAGGGCCGCGACCACGGCAGGATTCTTGTTGAGCCGTGCGGCCATGTGCAGGGGGGTCAGTCCGTTGGAGCCCTTCACATCCAGAAGCGCACCAGTGTCCAGTAGGGTATGGATGCTCTCGGGGTTGGCGTTCATGCCGGCGGCCATGTGCAGGGGGGTCAGGCCATCGACGGCCTTCGCGTTCGGGTCCGCACCTGCGCGCACCAGGGCCGTGATCACCTCGACCGGGTTGTCATCGTTCATGGCGGCCACGTGCAGCGGGGTCCAGTCGTACTCGTGCATGCGTGCCATCGGGTCCGCCCCGGCCTCCAGCAGCGCCACGGTCACGGTGGCATCGCTGTTGAGCCCGGTCGTGCGGTGCAGCGGCGTGATGCCGTACTCATCTTGATCGTTCGGGTCGGTACCCTCGGCGAGGCAGGCACGCACCGCATCCACGGTGGCGCGCTCAAAGAATTGCTCGGAGTTCCAGTGGATGCACTGGCCCCCCTGGGTGATCTGGCTGGCCGCCGCCAGACACAGGCAGGCCACCAGTAGGCTGCGGAACCGGTTCATATTATCGTTCTAATTCCGGACTATGGACCCCAATGATGGCCCCTCGGCGGGCCTGATGCAAGCCCGTGCATGGGTTCTGCACTATGGCACGGTTGGATCAGGAGCCTCCAAGGGGCACAGGACTCTCCGGAAGCGCCATCACGAAGTTCCGGGCATTACCAGGGGAATCATGTAGCAAAACCCGCAGGGGATTCACCACCCGTTTGACGCTTCACAGGCCGGGTAGCCCCGCCACCTCCACGTCCAGTGGCCCCATTCCCGAAGGCCAGCAGGTTCAATGCAGCATTGTGATCCGCATGATCCCGATAGCCGCAGGCCACACACTCATGGTGGCCCAGGTCTTTTGTTTCACGTGCTTGTCCGGGTGCTCCTTCGTACCCCTGGCCGAGGCGCACCCTGCAGGCCTTGGTGCGGGAGTCGGGGGTACAGACGGCAACGGAGGGTGCGGTGCGTCTTCATGCAGATTCTGCTGCAGAATTCCCTTCAGAAGCATGCGCTGTGCCTATTCACCTCTACCAAGGAAGTCTCTCTAGAACGGCACCCCGACCCTGAGGTTCCCGGAGTATGCGTGGCTGTCGCTGCCGAGGGCATGGCGTGCACCGAGGCCGGCCTGGAGGATCCACGGCCCGGTCTGCCACTGTGCGCCGAGGGCGAGGTGCAGGTCGTGGTCCGGGGTGCGCGCGCGCAGGCGCTCGCCGGAGACGTCTGCGGTGGTGCCGGTCTCCAGGTGATGCGCCAGATGCACGGCACCGTATAACGCCACTCCGGTGGTGGTGGTATCGGCCCTCACGCCCAGGCGGGCGCTGGAGCGTTCGGTATCCCGGAACGCGGCCCGCGCCCCGGTGGCATCGGTGAAGCCGTCAATGTCCACCTGCGTGTGCGAGACGCCCACCTGCGGGGTCAGGAAGCTGCGGGTGCCCCAGGGCAGGCGGTGCCCGGCCTCGAGCTGCAGGGCAAGACGCTCGGCCCCCACGGAGGACACCAGGCGCCCGACCGCCGCGTCATCGGAGTCGAGGTCCAGTGCATAGTCGGTCCAGGCGATCCTGCCACTCGCATAGGGGCCGCCCCCCGGGCTCCAGCGGGCCTGCAGGGATATTCCCCGGCCCTCGGCCTCGATGTCGCCGCCCTTGACCGCAGACGAGACCTCGGCGCTCCCGGAGACCCGGTGTACTGAAGCCTGCACGTTCCAGTGTTCGTTGTGCACCAGGGTGCCGCCCAGGGCCGCGACCCGGTGTCCGGTGTCGTACCCGGTGCCCACGGTGGAGTCCTGCGGGTCGTGCTCGCCACTATGGCCGGACACTTCCAGCCACAGCGGCAGTGCGGCAGAAAGCCGATGCGCTGCGGAGTCCGTCTGCGTGTGCAGGCCGAGCAGGAACTCCGGCAGGGCCTCGTACAGGGCGGCACGGGGTGCGTAGTCCTCGATGATCATCGGGCCGGAGGGTTCGGAGGAATCCGGGTCAGGATCGGCGTCCGGGTCCGTCGTGCCTGGATCTGGATCTGGGTCAGGATCGGCATCTGGGTCCATGCAGTCGGGCGGCGTTCCGGTCTGTCCTTCCTCGCACATGGGCGGAGGCGTGGGCCTTCGGATCTCCGTGAAGTCTGCCTCGGAGAAGTTGCGGTCGGCGATGGTTTCTGATGAAAGCATCGTGACGTTCCAGATGCCGTTACGGGCCGTATTGTCTGTGGCACCTTCGGTCCCGTCATGCAACACGACATTATTCACTGCGATTGTAGTCTCGCCACCGTCATTGATGATCCAGCCGCCATTCAGTACCTGTGCGATCCGCCGCCCGCCGGGGTTCAGGTCGACCCGCAGCCTCGGCGGAATGGCCGCGATCACGTTGTCCACGTCAGAGCTGTCTTCCGGGACGGTCCCTGTAGTCCAGATAGCGATATTCGAGCCCGAGTTGATGCTGCCCCGTGGCCCAATGATCACCCTGCCGCCCCCGGCGAGGAAAATCCCTTCGGCCGCACTGGTGATCGCATCATTGACCCGCACCGTCTGCTGCAAGAAGCCATCAGCCCCGCGCGCCGCGACCTGCACCGGGGCACCGTCAGTGATTGCGCCTACGCTCACACCCTGGGCACGCATGCCGGTCACATTGATCGGACTGCCTACCGTAATGTCAATACGCCTTGTGTCTGCATCTGCACCGCCACCGTGATAAGCCACGATGCCATGAGCAAAAGGTCCGGCTGTCCTGATGGAGGAACCTGACCCGCTGTTCACCCTGATAGTGCCGGAGTTCGCGTGTACGGCCCAGATGCCGTAGGACTGGTCTGGCCATTCAGATGTACTTGTCGTTTCGATAGCATGGTTTTGAGTGGTGATATCAATATCACCAGTGGAACTTTGGTCGATGTTGCTGCGCCAGCCCAAAATCCCATGACCTCTATCGCCGCTTGTCGTGATGCTGCCGCCTTGCACATTGACACGGACATCACCGGTACCCCCGTTGCTGGCCTGAATACCGATACCGTCGGCACCTTGCGTGGTGATGGCATAGGCACCTCGCAGGTCGATCCGGACGGTGCCACTGCTGGCAGCTCCTGCATGTTCGCCTAGAACACCACGTGCCAGTGCACCCTGTGTCGTGATCCTGCAGGGCACTGTAGAAGATCCCGTACAGACCAGGTTGATCGCCTGATCCCCCGTATCAGACCTTGCACTGGTGACCCCATAGGCACCCTCCCCAGTGGTGGTGACCCTGGTATCCGTGACTGTTGTCCTGACATTCCCCGGGCGCACCCCTTCGGTCGAGTTGAAGATACCAAAGCCCCCTGTTGTAATGGTATTGCCGGTCACCTCGATGATTCCATCCGTTGACAAGTGGGTCTGGCCCGGCCGCTGAACACGGGCAAGAATGATGCCGGTGCTACGGGCACCGGGCGCCATGATGGTGACTCCGTTCTGGGACCGGATCCTGGCATAACAGGACGAGCCGGAGCCTGCAGGACACTGGTCAACATGTTGTCCGCGCACAGCTTCGACAGATGTACCCGTCGTGGTGAGCGTGGAGGTGCCGTCCAGAAGAATATCGAGCTTGCCGGTCCCGTACTGCTGCGCCAATATGGCGTTTGCCGAATGCGCGGTCACGCTGGATGATGTGAGGCTGAGTGACAGGTCCCCGGTCTGTCCGCCAAGGGGGAGAGAGGCATCAGCAACCCCGCGCCCGGCAGTGATCCCGTAGGCACTCTTGGCCTCACCCTCAATACCCGCCTCGATCGTTGAACCGTTGACGCGGACATTGACGTTGCCGCTGTTTCCCGTATGTGTCCCGCTGATGCCATGGGAGCCAGCGCCCGTGGTGGTCAGCTCGCTTTGTGTAGAGACATCGATCGTGACGTTGCCGGTGCCAGTGTGCGAGGCGGACACTGCAGGCGTCAGATTCGCGGTCGTATCGATATCGACGCCACTGAGGCTGATGCTGATGTCGGTTGCATCGTTCTTTGTGCATTCGACATGATCCCCGTCAGTGAGCGTCTGATCCGGAGGGCACACGGCGGCGGCATGGACATTCCCGATGCTGCCGAGAGTTGCAAGGACGACCAGGGCAAGAACTGCAGGGAGGTACCGGTCCTTACGGGCACTTCCCCAAAGCGGGGCATTGCTCGAAAGAACCTGCTTCACTTGGGGGGGGGGGGGTTACTGCTCATCTCAATGGTCCGTCCCGGGCAGACAGATTCTGATTGATCCAGATTTATTTTCTTGACTCAACACTACCGAGATTCCCCTCTATGTTCCTTGGTGTAGATGCTGGCAATTATAGTACATAATTGCCAATTATATTTAATAGTGATCAATCCGGCGTGATCAATCCGGCGGCCCCCAGGCAGGCTCCGGGTCGGAGGCACGTCCCATCGCCTGCAGGTATCCGTCCCGCAGGGCCTTCCAGGAGCCGGTGTTCTCCATCGGGTCGTACATCTGCACGTACTCCCAGGGCGTCTGCCCGGTCAGGTTGCGAAGGCTCGGATCGGTGCCGAGCTCGATCAGTGTCGCGACCACGGCCTTGGGGCGCTCGTTGAAGCGTATCGCGCTGTGCAGCGCGGTCGCCCCCGTGCGGTCCTGGGCGTTGGGGTCGGCGCCGGCCTTGACCAGTGCGCGGATGGCGTCGGTCCCGCCGGAGTAGGTGGCTGCCCAGTGCAGCGGTGCGGAGCCGTTCGAGGTGCGCACGTTCAGGTCGACCCCGGCCCCGGACAAAATGCGGATCACGGCCTTCGGATGCGTAGCATAGCGGGCCGCACGGTGAAGCGCGGTGGTGCCGTAGTAGCCGCGGACATGCGGGTCAGCGCCGATCTCGAGCAGGGCC
Source organism: Gammaproteobacteria bacterium (assembly GCA_965220895.1). GTDB lineage: Bacteria > Pseudomonadota > Gammaproteobacteria > UBA4575 > UBA4575 > WTFY01. The sequence goes on along the minus strand of OZ244850.1, from coordinate 898,888 downwards.
TTCGTGATCTCGGGGGCGTGGTGCGGATTGACCACGGCCACGTGCAGCGGCATCCAGCCGTAGTGGTCACGGCGGTTCGGGTCGGCGCCGGCCTGCCCGAGAGCGGCGATGATCTTCAGGTTCTCGTTCAGGTCCACGGCCGCGTGCAAGGGCGTGGTGCCTTCTGCAGCAAGCGCATTAGGGTTGGCGCCGGCATCGACCAGCCCCTCGATGACGGCAGGCTCTTCACTGTGCATCGCCGCCACGTGGATCGGGTTCTCGCCAAAGAAGTTGCGCACCTCAAGGCTCGCCCCGGCCTCCAGGCAGGTGCGTACATCGGAGGCGCTCGCCTGCTGGAAAAATTCCTTCGTGTTCCACTGGCTGCAGTCGGCGGCGACCCGGGCATCCTCGCATCCTGTGGACAGGCCCAGTACCAGCACCAGCAGGGTGGATCGTTTGAGCAGGGCCCAGGCTGCATTGTGGACTTTGCGCATCATCGCCTGGCGGCCTGCATCAGGGCCGTGGCCATCGCCGGGTTGGCCGGGTTGTAGCTGGTCCAGTGCAGGGCGGTCGCCCCGGTCCGGTCGGTGGCGTGCAGGTCGGCCCCGCCCGCAAGCAGGGCCGTGATGATCGCCGGGTCATCGTTGTAGCCAGCCGCCCAGTGCAGCGGCGTGGCGCCGTTGGCTGCCCGCGCCCCGGGGTCGGCACCGGCCTCGATCAGTACCCCGATCAGCGCGGGATGCGGGCTGTAGCCGGCCGCCCAGTGCAGCGGCGTGCGACCCAGTTCATCGCGCGCGTTCACCTTGACCCCGGTCTTGAGGCAGGTGCGCACCAGCAGCGCATCCGCATACTCGAAAAACCCCCGGGCGTTCCAGTTCGCACAGGCGGGCCCGCGGGCCACGCCCGTGGCGGGTTGCAGCACCAGCGCCTTGAGCTGCGGCCAGACGTTGTCGAGGATGTGCGCCTGCGCGAGGGCACTTGGGTGGATGCCGTCGAGCTGCATGCCGTCCGGCATGCGGGCCACGCCGTCCAGCAGGTTGGGCACCAGCGCGAGGTCATGGGCGCGGGCCAGCCTGGCATAGTTCTCGAAAAACGGGGTGGTGTAGCGCGGCCCGTAGTTGGGCGGCAGGCGGATGCCGGTCAGCATGACCTCGGTGCCGCGTTCGCGGATCAGGCGAATCATTGCCTCGAGGTTCTCGCGAATCTTCTGAACGGGCAGGCCGCGAAGCCCATCGTTGCCACCGAGTTCCAGGATCACCCAGGCCGGCGCGTAGTGGTCGAGTACACCCGGCAGGCGTGCCAGCCCGCCGACGGTGGTCTCGCCGCTGACACTGGCATTGACGACCCGAACGGGAATGCCTTCGCGCTTTAAGCGCTCGTCCAGCAGGTACACCCAGCCCTGCTCCTCAGGGATGCCGAAGGCGGCACTCAGGCTGTCGCCGAAGACCAGCAGCACACGCGCGCTGGCAGGGGAGGCGAGGACACACAGCAGCAGGGCGGATACGAGCCAGCGGATCTTCATGATGGTGGGGCCCGGGCGGGCGCTTGTCGTCAGGATTTGAATATAATGGCGATGACCCCTCGGATGCAATCCGCACGCTGGGGGACTCGATATGGGAGGTGCCCGGTGTACGGGAATCTCTCCTTGAGGCCGTGTTGATTCGTTCATGTTCCCTTGACATAGTGTCGTCATATTTCGAAGAATTATGACGATAGCATGTCAGAAAACCCCTATCCGCGCCTGACCCGACTTCCCGGGCAGAGCTTCTTTCTTCTTGGAGTGCGCGGGGTCGGCAAGAGCACCTGGGCGCGCCAGCAGTTCACGGATGCGCGCCACATTGATCTTCTCGAAGAGGCCCGCTACCAGGACTACCTCGCCGACCCGTCCCTCTTCGCCGCCGACCTGCAGTCGGCCCCGCCCGGCAGCTGGGTGGTGATCGCCGAGATTCAGCGCCTTCCCAATCTTCTTAACGAAGTGCACCGCCATATCGAGGATCGTCGGCTCAACTTCGCCCTCCTCGGTTCCAGTGCGCGAAAACTCAAGGCGACAGGGGTCAACCTGCTTGCCGGTCGCGCGCTGCACAAGACCATGCATCCCCTGACTCCGGTCGAGCTTGGCAACGACTTCGACCTCGATGCCGCTCTCGATACGGGTACCGTCCCCCTGGTCTGGGTGGCCGATGAGCGCCACGCCGTGCTGGAGAGCTATGTCCGGCTTTATCTGCGCGAGGAAATCCGGGCCGAAGGGCTGGTGCGAAACCTCCCGGGGTTCGCGCGTTTCTTGCCGGTTGCTGCCCTCTACCACGGCCAGGTCGTGAACATCTCAGGGATCGCGCGTGACTGCGGTGTCGCACGCACCACAGTACAGGGCTATCTGGACATTCTCGAGGACACGCTGCTTGCATTTCGCCTGCCGGCCTTCCAGCCAAGAATCCGGGCGCGTGAGCAACGTCACCCAAAACTCTACTGGGTGGACCCGGGTCTGGTTCGTGCGGTGAAAAAGCTGCGCGGGCCAATTGCACCGGAAGAGCGCGGCGCGCTGCTCGAGGGCTGGGTCCTGCACCTGTTGCGCGCACATGGCGAGGAAGGCGAGCTGTTCGACGAACTGCACTACTGGGCACCACACCCCGCGAATCGCACGGAAGTCGACTTCCTGCTGCGCCGGGACAGTCAGTTGACGGCGATCGAGGTCAAGTCCCAGGCCCGCTACCATACCGGCATGCTGCAGGGGCTGCGCGCAATTGCAGAGCTTCCGGGACTGGTACAACGGCTGCTCGTCTACGGTGGCGAGCGATCTTTTCGTACTGCAGACGGGATCGATGTGTGGTCAATCGCCCGGTTGCACGAGGCACTTGCCGGGAACACCCTGTGGCCCTGACATTCCTGTTTGGTGAGCACTGGTCCAGCCTGCCTGTCGATAAGCAATCCTGGAATTTCCATGGCCGGTCCGGCCCTCGCATGAGTCCTCCGAATGGCAAACCAGGTGGGTTCCACCTTGGTGCTTCAGCGGATGGACTCATCCGTCAGACGGGTACACGGGTTTATGCCGTGGACCACTGCCTTGGATTCTGTGAGAAGAGTGACTATCGTTGTGCTCAAGAGAGTGCTACCACCAAGCAGACCATCGCACAGCAGAGGATCCCATGATCCGTACCGTTGATCTCGTCAAACGCGTGGCGACCCGGGAAGGGGGGCTGACGATTCTAGGGGGCATCAGCCTGGAGATCGCGCGTGCGCAATCCATTGCCGTGGTCGGTGCCTCCGGTTCCGGGAAATCCACGCTGCTGGCATTGATGGCGGGCCTCGATGTCGCCACCTCGGGCGAGGTGATCCTCGACGGGCATCGCCTCTCCACCCTGGACGAGGAACAGCGCGCAGCACTTCGCGCCCAATACATCGGCTTCGTGTTCCAGTCCTTTCACCTGCTGCCCGGGCTCACCGCCCTGGAGAACGTCATGCTGCCGATCGAGCTCACAGGGCAGGCCGCGGCCAAATCACAGGCGAAGGGCGTGCTCGATCGCGTTGGCCTGGGCGAGCGCCTGCACCATTATCCCGGCCAGCTCTCGGGCGGCGAGCAGCAGCGCGTGGCCATGGCGCGCGCCTTCGCCACGAATGCCAGGGTGCTGTTCGCCGATGAGCCGACCGGGAACCTCGACACCGACACGGGTGCGCACATCATCGATCTGCTGTTCGATCTCAACCGCGAGTTCGAAACAACCTTGGTGCTGGTCACCCACGATGTGCGCCTGGCCCAGCGCTGTGATCGTATCGTGCGCCTGACGGGCGGGCGCATCGATGAAGGTCCCGGGAGTTCGCATGCCGGTTGAGGCAAAAGCCATGTCGATGCCGGGCCTTGTGGCCCTGGCGGCACGTCTGCTGTTTCGCGACTGGCGCGGCGGCGAGCTTCGCGTACTCGCGCTCGCCCTGGCGGTTGCGGTCGCATCGACCGTGGCCGTGGCCCTGTTCACCGAACGCCTGGAGACCGCCATCGAGCGTGAGGCAACCCGCATCCTGGCCGCAGACCGCATCCTGCGCTCGGGCGATCCCGTGCCCGCCGCAGTGCTGGAAGAGGCGGGCACCCGGGGCATCGCGCTTGCGCGAACGCTGAACTTCGTCTCCATGGCCTTCTCCGAGCAGGCCAGTGCACTGGTCTCGGTGAAGGCGGCCGGCGGTACCTATCCGCTACGTGGACATCTCGAGATCGCCGAGGCACCGTTCGCCGCGCACCGGAGCGTTGCGCGCGGGCCTGCCCTGGGCGAGGTCTGGCTTGAGGCGCGCGCCTTGCGCGCCTTGGAGCTTGCAGTCGGGGATTTTGTGAATCTCGGCGAGACCGAGCTTCGCATCGGCGCGGTGCTCATCACCGAACCCGACCGCGGACTCGGCGGGATGCTCGACAACGCCGGGCCGCGCCTGCTCATGCACATCGCGGACGTGCCGGCCACCGGCGTGGTGCAGTTCGGCTCGCGCGTCAACTACCGCTACCTGTTCGCCCATCCCGACCCCTTCGCCCTGGAGGCCTTCGGGGACTGGCTGACCCGGGCCTACCTTGGGCACTACAAATTGCGCGATGTGCGAACGCAAAGCCGGGTGGTGGCTGAGGCCCTGGACCGCTCGGCGCGGTTCCTGCACCTGGGCGCCGGCCTGGCCGTGCTGCTCGCCGGGCTCGCCATCGCGCTGGCCGCACGCCGCTACAGCGTGCGCCACTACGATTACGTCGCCATCCTCAAAACCCTGGGGGCGGGGGCCAGGCGTATCGGCGTGTTGTACGGGCTGATCGTGCTGATGCTGGCCGCGACCGCCACGCTGGTGGGCTGTGCCCTCGGGGCGCTCGTGCACTACGGCCTGTTGGCGATACTTGATTCGCTGGTCGCGATCGAGTTGCCGCCGCCCGGGCCGCGCGCTTTCGCGATCGGGGCGGTGATCTGTCTCGCCTGCCTGCTGTTCTTTGCCCTGCCGCCGCTGCTCGCCCTGCACAAGACCCCGCCGCTTCGCGTCCTGCACCGCGAACTCGGCGAGGCGCGCGCCGAGTGGATGCCGTACGCCTTCGGGGCCCTCGGGGCCATCACCCTGGTGTTCGCCTCAAGCGGCGACCTGGGCCTCACGCTCTTGGTCATCATGGGACTGGCCATCGCCGGACTGGTTCTCGCGGGCATCGCCTGGGCCTTCCTGCAGGGCGGGGCGGTGCTCGGCATGGGCGCAGGCCACGCCTGGAGCCTCGCGCTCTCCGGGCTCAGGCGAAGGCGCAGCTCGAACCTGCTGCAGGTCAGCGTGTTCGCGCTGGCGCTGATGGCGCTTCTGGTGCTGGCCATCCTGCGCACCGACCTGATGGACGACTGGCGAGCGCAGTGGCCGGAGTCCGCCCCGAACCATTTCATGACCAACGTCGCGAGAGACGACATCCCCGCCATCGAGGCCTTCTTCTTGCGCCATGGCCTCGAGAGCCAGGCCTTCTATCCCTTGCTGAGCGCGCGCCTCACCGCCATCAATGGATCCCCGCCCGACCCGCAGGGGCCTTTTTTCTGGAGTGATCGCGTGCGCCGCGACCCCCGCAGTACCACCGGGGACACCAGCACCGCGCTTCGCCACCGGCGCATCACCTGGACGCCGAGCCTGCCCGAGGACAACCGGGTGCTGGCCGGGCGCTGGTGGGGGTCCGGTGCGCTCGCAGGGGAGGTCTCGATCGAGCACGAGTACGCCACCTGGCTCGGCATCGAAGTCGGCGATGTGCTGGAGTTCGAGGCAAACCGCCAGCGCATCGAGGCGCGCGTCTCCAGCGTGCGAAGCGTGACGTGGGAGACCATGCAGCCGAACTTCTTCCTGATCTTCTCGCCGGGCACCTTCGAGGGCTTCGGGGCCACGTATTTGTCGACGTTTCGCATGACCCCCTCGCAGAAACCCCGGCTCGATGATTTCACCCGGGCGTTCCCGACGGTGGTGGTCATCGAGGTCGATGCCCTGGTGGCCCAGGTGCGCAACGTGATCCGCCAGGTGAGCCTCGCCATCGAGCTGATCTTCGCGCTGGTACTCGGTGCGGGCCTGCTGGTGCTGCTGGCCTGCATCCAGGCAAGCCTCGACGAACGTTTTCGAGAGCATGCCGTGCTTCGCACGCTGGGGGCAGGACGGCGCCTGATCCAGGCATCGCTCGCCATCGAGTTCGCCTGGCTGGGACTGGCGGCAGGTATCTTGGCCGCGCTCGGGGCGGAAGCCGCGGTCTATTACCTGCAAACGCAGGTCCTGGAACAGGGCTTTCGCATGCACGCCTGGGTGTGGATGACCGCTCCCGTGCTCGGGATGGCCGTGATCGCGGGGCTCGGCCTGGCGTCCACGCGCGGGCTGTTGCGCGCCCACCCGCTGGCGCTGTTGCAGCGCCTGGCCTGATCTAACCCGACTTCCGCAACTCAGCCAGGATTTCATCTGATGTAAGGGGTTTTGTGCTGTGTTCTGCAGTGCAAGTGTCTGATTTGAGGGGTACGGCACGGTCGGGGGAGGGCTGTAGTGCCGACCTTGCCTCTTGATTTGTACGGCCGTTGAGGCACGCTATGCCATCATGTTCGTGCGTGCCAAGAGACGCTTCAAGGACGGCAAGGAGCACCGCTACTGGAGTGTAGTCGAGAACCACCGCAAGCCGGACGGTCGCGTGGTGCAGCGCCAGGTGCTGTACCTGGGCGAGATCAATGATCACCAGCGTGCCGCCTGGTGTCGTTCGATCGAGGTGCTGCGCGGGGCCTGCGGTATGGCACCGATGGCACTGTTTCCCTCGGACCGGGAAGCCCCGGAGATGGACTGCGAAGTGGTCCAGATCCGGGTCCGGGACCTGAGCCTGCACCGTCCACGCCAGTGGGGTGCATGCTGGCTGGCGCTGTGGGAGCGTCTGGACCTGGACCGGTTCTGGGCCCCGCGCTTGCGCCCGAGCCGCCAGCGCACCCGCTGGCTGGATGTGCTCAAGACCCTGGTCTGCTACCAGCTGATCGATCCGGGCAGCGAATGGCGCTTGCACCGGCAGTGGTACGCGCACAGTGCCATGGCAGACCTGCTCGGTCATGCAGCGCCTGTGGTGGCGGTCGATACGCTGTATCGTTGCCTGGACCGCCTGGTGGTGCACAAGGCGGCCTTCTTCTCGTTTTTGCGCGCGCGCTGGGAGGACCTGTTCGAGGCGCGCTTCGACATCTTGCTGTATGACCTGACCTCGACCTACTTCGAGAGCGACCCGACGTTCTCGGACAAGCGCCGCTTCGGCTACAGTCGGGACAAGCGCCCGGACTGCGTACAGGTGGTCATCGCCCTGGTGGTCACGCCACAGGGCTTTCCGCTGGCCTACGAAGTCATGGCCGGCAACACCAGTGACAAGACCACGCTGGCCGACTTCCTGCACAAGATCGAGGCCCAGTATGGCCGCTCACAGCGGGTCTGGATCATGGACCGGGGCATTCCCACCGAGGCAACGCTGGCCGACATGCGTGCAGGGGAGGCTCCCGTGCATTACCTGGTCGGCACACCGAAGGGCCGGCTAGGCGCGCTGGAGCAGGACTTCGTGGGCCTGCCCTGGCACGAGGTGCGCGAGGCGGTGCAGGTCAAGCTGCTGGCCGAGGACGGCGAGTTGTACATCCTGGCCCGCAGTGCCTCACGTATCCTGAAGGAGCGTGGCATGCGCCGACGCCGGCTGAAGAAGCTGTGGCACCGGCTGCACGAACTGCACGCACAGACCCTCAGGCGCGATGAACTGCTGCTCAAGCTGGGCGCTGCAAAAAAGGAGGCCGGACGGACCTGGAACCTGGTGCACATCCACCTGCCCGGGGCCGATGAGCCGGTCACCCCGCAGACGTTCACGTTCTCGCTGCGCCGTGACCGGCTGCGCCAGGCACGATGCCGCGAAGGCCGCTACCTGCTGCGCTCCAACCTCACCAGCGAAGACCCGGCCACCCTGTGGCGCTACTACATGCAGCTGACCGAGATCGAACAGGCCTTCAAGGAACTCAAGCACGACCTCGCCATCCGGCCCGTCTTCCACCAGCGACAAGACCGTATCGAGGCACACATCTTCGTCGCCTTCATCGCCTACTGCCTGCACGTCACCCTGAAGAACCTGGCCCGCGCCCGGGCACCGGGCCTGACACCGCGCGCCATCCTCGAGAAGTTCGCCACCCTGCAGATGGTCGATGTACACCTGCCCACCACCGACGGACGCCACCTGGTGCTGCCCCGACATCCCCAGCCACAACCCGAACACCAACTGCTGCTGGAACAACTGAAGCTGCACCTGCCACAACAGCCCCTGCCCAGGATCGCCGACTGAAGCTACTCCATCCCCCCACCCATCCGGCCACCCTGTAGTGCCGACCTGGAGCCTCCATTCACCACCAATCAATCACTTGCACTCGTTTTGAGCCTGAGTTGCGGAAGTCGGGCTAATCGGGTTCCAGTGGAACCCGTCGAACGACAAACAGCCCGAAAACCCTGATATCCCCAAAGCGCTCTACCAACAGGTCCCGACAGGCCACATACGTCGCTCCGGTCGTGATCATGTCGTCCAGGATGATCAGTCTTTCAGGTATCTGCCTGCGCCGCACCTGCGCATCAACGATGCGCAGGTTTGCCTTCAGTGCATCAACCGAGCGGGGTTCGTCACCAAGACTTGCTCGATCGCGGGCCTGGATGGTTTCCAGTACCGGGCGAGCATCAATGTCTTCACCGATTGCTTTGGCCACCTGCAGCATTCGCGCATCATGTTCGGGGTGGGCCTCAGGTTTCGAAGGCGGTGCGGGCACGAACAGTATCGTGCGTAACATATTTTTTTTCAGGTTCTGGCGGATCAACTCCCCCACCTCCGTGATCGCCAGAGTTTTATAACGCCACTCATCCGAGTTTTTCTTGGAAGGATCCTTTTTCAGGTTCGCCAGGATTTGATTCGCCTTGCTCAGCGACCAGGCGGGCTTTCCGGAGTCACCCGCAGGGGTGTACTCGCCGAAGTACACGCATCAGTCATCTGGGCTCAGGCGCGGGTGATCGGCTCTCTCGTAGTCGCCGATTTTACGGAGCCTGGTTGACCAACTGCCGTTTGATGTCGTCATACTCTCGGACCCTGATCGCCCCCTGGTTCGCAAATTTTTCAGGCCAGCTGAGATTCGGCTGTTCGAAACAGCTGTTCAGAATGAACACTTGGCGTTTCTGGCGCAGGGCCTCCCTGGCTTGAATCAGTGTGCCCGAAGTCTCGCCTGCTTCGACGATGATCGTGGCTTGCGTCAGGGCAGACATGGTTTTGTTGCGTTCCGGGAAGAAAAAGCGGTTGGAGCGAGGATTCTGTCGGTCATACCGCTCGACCGGAACCTGGCTGATCAAAAGGAATTTTTCCGCAATCGTATGCTGAAGGGCGGCATTGGGCTTGGGGTAGACCTCGCCCAGCGGCGTCCCGATGACTGCGACGGTGTAGCCATCATTTTCAATGGCGCTGGTATGGGCCTCGGTATCAATACCTTCTGCCAGTCCGCTGACGATGGCATAGCCTTCGTTCACCAATCCCTTGACCAGCCGCCGGGTTCTTCTTTTCCCGTCATCGGTAGGTTTTCGGGTGCCGACCACGGCGACGGAGGGCAGACTCAACAGGTCCCAGTAGCCCTGAAAGTACAGTAACTCGACGGGGTAGGTGGCATCCCTTAATCTTGCCGGGTAGTCGATATCACCTTGCAGTCGCAAGCCGAACCAGCCATTGAGGCGTTCGCGCAGCTTCTGCACCACCCGCAAACCGGTCTCGCGCGCTTCGTCCTCGGACACAAAGTCCGAGGGCCTGGCCGGTTTATGTTCAGCGAACTGGGCTGCGAGCGACTTGAAGGACGTTTTCGGCAGAGACCACAGCGCCTCATACGCGCCCAGTTCCAGCGTCGTGTCTATCGCCTCTGCAAAGGGTCCGGCATCCTCATGTGTTGAAGAAAATAGAGAGGTACTGTGCACGGATTTTATGACTGGAATGGAGACAGAACAGGTCGAGCGCCACTCCAAATTTTTCGACCTTCGGCCATGGAATCAGCGACTGATTCCATGGCGGAATTTTGCCTCATTTCACGACCTTTTACATCTTTGGGAGCGCCTCCTGTAGAGAGCGCCTCCACGCACAAAGCGAGCAGCCGCCGGAAGCGGTTTCCCCTCGCATGTGCAGGCCTGGGCGTGGGTCAGTGCCTCAGCGCTCGGGATGGCCCTGCTGGGGCTCAGCACCGAGAAGACCCTCTATAACTGGAAAGGCCAGCCGGAGAAGGCCAGGCTGACACGGGACCTGCTGGAACGGGCCAGTTATATCCTGGGAATCCATCAATCTCTGCAAATCCTGTTGCCTGACCCGGCACTGGCCGACCACTGGCTGGCCACTCCCAATGACAACCCGCTGTCCAACGGGACGGCACCGCTGGACCGGGTATACGGCGAGGGCGCATCCTGGATCATGGCGGCTTTTACCCACCCGCCGGTCGACGGCCGGAGTGGAAGGTTCAACCTGGATTTCGGGATCTATTACTGTGCGCCCGATGAGGAAGTTGCCGTCGCCGAGTCCTCGTTTCACCGGGCGCGGTTCCTGCGCGAATCCCGGATCGAAAAAACCACCCAGGAAATGCGCGTGATACGGGCGCAACTGGGGCCCGCCACGCTGCATGACGTTCGACAACTGGCCGGGCACGCCATATACCATCCCGATGACTACGGTGCGGCACAGCAGCTCGGTCGCGCGTTGCGCACAGCTTCGGGGTTCACTACCTGAGCGTGAGGGCGGAGGGCGAGTGTTTCGCCGTGATGCGTCCCAAAGTGCTCTCGGACGCCATACACTGGAGATATCTTCGGTACCACTACGACCGGGGATCGATCGTTGAGGTCGAATCCCTGGACAGTCAGGGTGAAGGGAGAACCTAGCGGGCAGGCTTCATTACTATTTCCCAATAACTGACATATTTGTCATATAATATCTTTTTAGGAGATAAATATGGCAAGTAATATAAAATCCAAACGGGCTCAAAGAGCGCTGCGCCAGATGGCCGGGAACCTGAAGACAGCGCGATTGAAGCGCAGGATTGCCGTCGAGGATTTTGCGGACCGCGTGGGCGTGTCCGCTCGCACGATCACGCGCCTTGAAAAAGGCGATGACGGTGTCAGTACGGGAACCCTGGCGATGGCATGCCTGGTCCTTGGGAAAATCGACCGCATCCACGATCTGCTGGATCCGGCCTCGGACGACACGGCATTATTGCTGGAGCGCGACCTGTTACCAAAGCGGGTCAGGGCCAAGCGGAGCAAAACATCCGGCCCACTCGCACCCGGTGGCCGAAGCGACTCGAAAAGCGCCGGCGTGGACGATGAAGGAGTCGGTTTCTGATGCCCGAAGCCATTGTCGCACTGGGTCAAGCAAAGCGCGTGGTCGGCCGGTTGCATTTCGAGAGTGATGGCCGACGGCAGCATTCACATTTCGAATATGACCGTGCATGGCTTCGAGCGGACGACCGTTTCCAGCTTGCTCCCAGTTTGCCACTGCAGGCAGGAGGCTTCTTTGCAAGTGGTCGAGACGACCGGCGCAACGCCTTGCACAACAGTTTTCAGGACGCCGCTCCCGATTCCTGGGGTCGGGCCTTGATGATCCGGGCGCTCGGTGGCGGGCTTACCGAGTTCGACTATCTGACGCTATCCGACGACCACACGCGCCAGGGCGCCTTGCGTTTTCTCGATGACAACTTGCAGCCGCTGTCCCGGCTGTCCCCGCCGGTGCCGCGGCTGGTCGCACTCGAGGAATTGAGAGCACTGGCGCATCGGTTCGAGCTCGACCCCGAGGGCGTGGAAGAAGACGCTTTGGAGCTTGCAGGCGTGGCGGGCTCTCTGGGCGGCGCCCGTCCGAAGGCAAGCGTTGAGAGCAGAGGACAGTTGTGGATCGCGAAATTCACCTCGCGCAATGACCAGCGCGCCATGGAGCGTGCCGAGATCGCCACGCTGAAGCTTGCGGCAAGGTGCGGTCTGAGCGTTCCAGAGGCTCATCTGGAACTGACCCATAGTGACAGTCCGGTGGCACTCATCCGGCGGTTCGACCGCCGGGGCGAGGTTCGTATTCCCTACATGTCGGCACGCGCGGCACTCGATTGGGATGGCTCAGAAGAACGGTACTATACGGACATCGCGGACGTCATTCGCCAGATTTCCAGTCGGCCACGCGATGACCTTCATGAACTCTGGAAGCGGATCATCTTCACGATCCTCGTGTCCAATACCGATGATCACCTGAAAAACCACGGGTTCATCTATGTGGGCAGGAACCGATGGCGCCTCTCCCCGGCGTTTGACATCAATCCCGCACCGACGCGCCAGCGCATGCTGCAGACTGGAATCCTGGAGGGCGAGCCATTCGACGCCTCGCTGATGCGCGCGCTGGATGCCGCCGGATTCTTCGACATCGAACCAGAGGATGCCAAAAGGATGGCGTCTCAAATGGCAACCGTGGTGAACGGGGCGTGGCGCGAATCCCTTCGATCGCAAGGAGCCTCCGCAGGTGAAATCGATTCTTTTGCCGCCGCATTCCAGCATGATGCAATGGAGCAGGCCCTGGCATTGATGTAAAGGAGAAGGGCCTGCATCTTCTTGTAGTCCGGGCATGCAGTTCGTTGGCATTCAGGTCCCATGCCACCAGCACCGGAAAGTGCCATCGGTGTCTGAACCCGTACGCCCCGGGCACGCTTGCCCGCACAAAGTATGCACCTGCCGGAATTGGTTTCCCCTCGCATGCGCACCCATCGTGCACCACCATGGCGTGCATGAACCACAGACACTCACTTTTACGCTCCAACTGGCTCATGGCAGCCACCATGGCTTGGCTCCTATGTACTCCACAGGTACACGCTGAAGACTTGAATCCCCCGGAGTCTGAACTGCTCGCGCGCATCGTGCATGAACTCGAAGCGCTCGAGCCGTTGATCGCCGAGGCCGAATCCGCAGCCATCCCCGAGGCCCGCATCCGCTTTCGCTACGACTGGCTGCGCCGCGACCTTGCCCGGGTCCGGGGCGGGCTCGAGACCCATCTTGAGGCCGCCCTTGACGAGCCGCACAGCTTCGCGCCGCTTCGCGGCGACTACCGTCGATGAGGCCGGGCCATGAACGGCGCACAACAGGCCGCCTTCCAGGCCGGATCCGGAGTGAGTCCGGCCAGCCTGCTGGGGGCCATCGCCGCGGTCACGCTCACGCTCGCCATCCTCTGGGGGATGTGGGTGGTGCTCGGCAGCTTTCGCGCCTGGCAGAGCGGACAGGCCGACCTGTTCGATCTCACCTGGGCGGCGCTTCGCGCCAGCATCATCCTGATGGTGCTGGGATTCTATCTGCGCTGAGGCATGCCCTGGCGCACTCAAACACTTCAACTTTCCCGTCGCCAAAGGACAACACCATGATGATCAAGACTCTCAAACACGCATCACCCGGAATCGGGCTGCCGCTCTCGTTCGCTGCCCTCCCCGTGCGCGGCGCCTTGCCCACCCCGGTCGCGCCCAGCACCGCCCCGGGAGCCGGCGACTGGATCGGGCTGATCCAGGGCTACATCAAGGACGGCGGGCTGGTGCTGGGACTCGCCATCGCGGTGCTCGGTTTCCTGTGGGTCGCCTACCTGGGCTTTGCCAAGTTCAACGAGGCGCGCCAGGGCAAGGCCGAGTGGGCCGAGGTCGGGGTGCTCGGCATCGTCGGCGCCATCGTGCTGACCTTCGCCTCCTACCTGTTGAGCGAAGCCGCGGGCGTCATCTGAGCCATGGCGAGCGAGGAGTTGCGCGCCGAGCGCCTCAACTGCGAGCCCGTGGTCTTCAAGGGCTGCACGTCGTTCGAGCTCGCCGTCATCGCCGGGGTCAGCGCCCTGGTGTGGCTGCCGGCGAGCCTCGTGGTATCCGCGCTCATGGGCGCGATCACCATGGGTTTTGGCCTCGCCGCCATCGGCGTGGTGGGGAGCGTGGTCGTGTTCGCGGGCATCTTCCAGCGCATCAAACGCGGGCGCCCCGACGGCTACTGCCAGCAGCGCTTCCTGATCGCACTGGACTCGCGTGGCCTGCACCGTACCGGCTTCATCCGCCGCGTCGGCACCTGGGATATCGGAAGAAGCGCCGGTGCGCCGCTACCGCCACGAGATTGACAATGTGCGCGCCCACTTGCGCTCGCTGTGGGCGGTCATTGCCCTGCAGGCCGTGGTGATCGCAGCCTTGTGGTTCGGCTGGAGCCAGGCCCCGAAGCATCTCACCGTGCACCTGCCGCCGGACCTTCGCTCAGGCGCCGTACAGGCGGCGGACCACGTACCCGAAGCCAACGTCTATGCCTTCGCCTTCTACATCTTCCAGCAGCTCAACCGCTGGGCGCAGGATGGTGCCGAGGACTACGGGCAGGCGATCTTCCGGGTCTCGCCGTACCTCAGTGCGCGCTACCGTGCGCAGCTCACCGCGGACATGGAACTCAAGGGCAAGCGAGGCGAGCTCGCCTACCGGGTGCGCGGCGTGCAGGAAGTGCCGGGTCACGGTTTTGGCGAGGCCCGGGTCGATGTGCTGGGGGCCGGCACCTGGGTGGTGTGGCTGGATCTCGAGCTGTCCGAGTCGGTCAAGGGCATGACGGTGAAGAAAACCCACATCCGCTACCCGATTCGCGTTGTGCGCCTGGACATCGACCCGGAAACCAATCCCTGGGGCCTCGCACTCGACGGCTTCGAAGCACCCGGGCCGAGGCGCCTGCAGGCCTCTGAGCTCGAAGGCTACATCGAGCGGGCAGCGCCATGAACCCCCGGATCGTCTGTTCGCTCGCCCTGGCCACGTGCCTGCTGGCCAGCGCTGCCTTCGCCGAGGCACCCCGGCGCATCCTCTGGGAGAAGGTGCCGATTCCCCTTGAGCTTCGAACCGGCATCGAGCGCATCGTGCACTTCCCGCATCCGGTAAGCCTCGGCGTGCCGCAATCCCACCGCCACCTGCTACGTGCACAAAGCCTTGACGGGACGGTGTACCTGAGCGCCCAGGAAGCCTTCGAGCCAGTGCGCCTCCAGGTGCGAGGCGTAGACGCCGGGCCCATTTACCTGCTGGATGTCAGTGCCGGCGATCACGCCCCCCCGGGCCGGACCGTGCAGGTGGAACTGCCGCCCGTATCAACTCAACGGGGCGAGTTCACCGAGGGGCCCCGTCTCTTCGGCTACGTCGCCCTGACCCGCTTCGCCGCGAAAAAGCTGTACGCACCCAAACGCCTGGCACACGATGTGCCGGGCATCGTGCGCGTGGCGGTGAACCGTGAACCGAGGGCCCTGGTGCGCGGCGCCGACATCGAGGCGCGAGCACTGGCCTCCTGGCGTGCGGGATCGCTGTTTGTCACGGCCGTGCAGCTCACCAACCGCAGTGCACTCGCCCACGACCTCGATGCCCGCGCCCTTCGAGGTCGCTGGCACGCAGCGACCTTCCAGCACCACCGCCTGCACGGTGCGGGTGAGGAGGTCGACACCACCGTGGTCTACCTGGTCTCGAACCGGCCGTTCGCCGAGGCCGCTCCCGCCCCGTGAAGCGCACGAGCCGCCTGTTGCCCATCCTGCTCGGGGTCATCGGACTGATGGTGGCGTTCGTCGTGCTTCGCTCATGCTCCGGTGAGGCTCCGTCGGTGGCGGTGATGGAGGCCGTGCCGCAGTCCCCGGTGCCGGATGCCGACACCCCGGCCGATACCATCAAGACGCTGACCGCGAACGTCGCCGCCATGACCGCTGAGGTCGAGGCGCTGCGCCGGGAAGGCGAGCGCCTGCGCGAGGAAAACCGCGCGTTGCTGCAAGACGACGTGCAGGTCGAGGAGAACCTGCTGGCGCGCCTTCGCGGTGAGTGGCGCGCGAAAGAGCAGGCCGAGGCCAGCCGGCGGGCGGCCGATACCGACCGACTGGAAAGTCTTGCGGCCCGCATCGAGGCCCTGTCGCAATCCCTGGTGCAGTCCCCCAGCCGCGATGCCGACATGCCGGTCGGGACTTTTGCATCGGATTCCCGCACGGGTCATGGCGAGGGCGCATCGCTGGTGTGGATTGAGCCTCTGGAGGGGCAGGCCCCGGCCGGGAGCGCCGTGTCGGGCGAGACCTCCAGGGCATCGCTTGGCGCGCGCACGCCGGACTCGCTGTTTTCGATCCATGAGCCCGAGCCTGCGCCCGTGCAGCCGGCCTTCACCGTGCCGCGCAATGCCACCCTGCTCGGCTCGACCACACTCACCGCCCTGGTCGGTCGCGTGCCGGTACAGGGCCAGGTACGCGATGCGATGCCGTTCAAGGTGATCACCGGGGCCGACAACCTGGCCGCCAACGGGCTGACTGTCCCCGGCGTGCACGGCATGGTGTGGAGTGGTACGGCGATCGGTGACTGGACGCTGTCCTGCGTGACCGGGCGCCTGGATTCGGTGACCTTCGTTTTCGATGACGGCACCATCCACACGCACTCGTCCGATACCGGCGGTGGGGGTTCGAATGTAAACGCGCTCGGCTGGATCTCGGATGCGCAGGGCGTGCCCTGCATCCACGGCGAACGAAAGACCAATGCGCCAGCCTTTCTTGCCCAGCGCATCGGCATGGTGGCCCTGCAGGCCGCCGCTGAAGCGGCCGCGGCCGCACAGACGACCACGGTGGTCAGCGATGCCGGGGCGACCACCGGGCACGTCAGCGGCGATGCCGGCACCTTCGTGCTGGGCCGCGCGAGCGCCTCGACCAGCGAGGAGGTGAGCCGCTGGCTCGCCGAGCGCCAGTCGCAAAGCTTCGACGCCGTGTTCGTGCCGGCCGGCGCCAAGGTGGCCATCCACGTGCTTGCCGAACTTCCCATTGACCACGACCCGTTAGGCAGGAGACTCGATCATGCCAGTGCCCTGGATCACGATTATCACGCTCGCCTGGACTAGCCTGCTTTTCGGCTGCACGGCCCAGCAGGCCGTCCTGCCGCAGCAGGCGCCCACCATCGAGGCCATCTATGCCGAACACTTCCAGGGCGACCTTGCCACGGACCTTGAGCCGGAACGAGAGGTCCTGCAAAAGCGTCTGGTACAGGATGACCTTACGACCGGAGTCGCACGAGAAGCATTCGATGCGGTGGAGGCGCGCTTCGTGCGCCTCGCCAACCCGGTATTGATCCTGTATGTCTATCCGCACCTGGCGGAAAAGGAGCGCGTGCCGGTACCGGGCTACTTCACCGTGTTTCCCCTGTACGAGCGCACCGAGTACGCGCGCCCGGGCGAGGGTCCGCTCGCGGCCCCCTACCGATGAGCCTTCGCCGGGGGCCACGCACCCCGAATCCCGGCAAGGCGCCGGTCCCGCTTAAGGCTGAAAAAGCCCTGTACGTGCGACCAGCCTCCTTCACCGACCTGCTGCCCTGGGTCGAGTACGATGCAGACAGTGCCGCCTTCCTGCTCGAGGACGGGCAAAGCCTGGGCGTGCTGCTGGAGCTGACCGCGGCCGGCACCGAGGCACGCACCGAGACGTACATGATCGCCCTTCGCGATGCCGTGCAGACCGTGCTCACCGAAGCGCTTCCCGAGGTCGACGAGGGTTCCTGGATCCTGCAGGTCTACGTGCAGGACGAGCCCAGCCTCAGCGAGTTCGCGAACCGCCTCGGCACCTATCCCGGCAAGGCCGTGCGCGACAGTGACTACACGCGTGCCTACCTGAAGATGTTTCGCGAGCACCTGTCGCGAATCACGAAAGAGGGCGGGTTGTTCGAGGACACCGCCGTGACCGGCGGGCGCTGGCGAGGGCAGGTCAGGCGCGTTCGCGCAACACTCTACCGGCGCGCGAGCTCGCGCCCCGAGACCTCGCATGCGCAGGCGCTCGAAGGACTTGAGGATGTCGTCTCCAGGTTCATGGCCTCCCTGGCGTCTGCCGGGATCAGGGCACGGCGTTGCACCGGGCGTGATCTCTACACCTGGCTGCTGCGCTGGTTCAATCCGCGCCCCGAGATCGCTGGAGGAGATCCGGAACGCCTGCTGGAACTCGCCCCCTACCCGGGCGATGAGGCGTTGCCGTTCGGGCACGACCTGGCCGAGTGCCTGACCCTGTCGATGCCGCGAAGCGACGAGGAGGGCCTGTGGTGGTTCGACGGACTCGCGCATACCGTGGTCAGCGTGCAGGGCCTTCGCCGCACCCCCGAGATCGGGCACATGAGTGCCGAGCGCAGTGCCGGCGATCATGTCTTCGCCCTGTTCGACCGCCTGCCCGAGCACACCGTGATGGCGCTCACCCTGGCAGTTCGCGCACAGGACCGGGTGCGCGATCATATCGGCAGGGTGAGGCGGGCCGCGGTCGGTGACAGTGCCGAAGTGGCGCTTACGCGAGAAGCCGGCGAGAGTGCGGAGCGCGCCATGGCCGAGGGCGACAAGCTGTACCCGGTGAGCCTTGCCTTCTACGTGCGCGCAAACGACCGCAAGGCGCTTCGCGCCACCGTCAACCGCCTGAACGCGCAGCTGCTTCCGAACGGCCTGCAGCCGATCGCAGCCGAGGCGGACCTGCTGGCCCAGGACGCCTACCTGCGCAACCTGCCGATGGCCTACCACGAATCCCTGGACCGCGTGCGAAAGCGCTCGCGGCTGATGTTCTCCTCGCATGCGGCAAACCTGCTGCCCGTGTACGGGCGCTCCAGGGGTACCGGCCACCCGGGCCTGGTGTTTTTCAACCGCGGCGCCGAGCCGCTGGTATTCGACCCGCTGCACCGTGACGACCGCAAGAAGAACGCGCACATGCTGATCCTCGGTCCGACCGGGGCCGGCAAGTCGGCGCTGCTGGTGTATCTATTGCAGCAGATGACGGCCATGTACCGCCCGCGCATCTTCATCATCGAGGCGGGCGGCTCGTTCACGCTGCTCGCCCAGCATTTCGAGGCGCACGGGGTGAGCGTCAACTCCGTAGCCCTGAACCCGGACCGGGATGTCAGCCTGCCGCCGTTCGCCGATGCCCTGCGCGTGCTCACCCCAAAGGCGGGGGCAGGGTCAAGGTCACCGGAGATGGAAGTCCCGGGCCAGGAAGCCGGGGAGGGCGCATCGATCACCGGGCGCGACGTGCTCGGCGAGATGGAGATTGCCGCCCGGGTCATGATCACCGGCGGCGATGCGGGGGAGGATGCGCGCATGAGCCGTGCGGACCGCCTGCTGATCCGAAACGCGATCCTGAGCGCCGCCGAGCGCGTGCGCGAGGCCGGCCGGGCGCAGGTCATCACCGAGGACGTGGTCGAGGCCTTGCGCTCAATTGCGCAAGACCCCGAGCTGCCAGAGGTGCGCCGGATCCGTGCGAGCGAGATGGGCGATGGCATGGCCCTGTTCTGTTCGGGGCTTGCCGGGCACTTCTTCAACCGCACCGGCCGGGCCTGGCCCGAGGCCGACGTCACCGTGCTGGAGATGGGAATCCTGGCGCGCGAGGGCTACGAGGACCAGCTGACCGTGGCCTATATCTCCATCATGAGCCACATCAATGACCTGGTGGAACGCCACCAGAACGATGAACGGCCCACGCTGGTCGTCACCGACGAGGGGCATATCATTACCACCAACCCGCTGCTGGCACGCTACGTGGTGAAGATCACCAAAATGTGGCGCAAGCTCGGTGCCTGGTTCTGGATTGCGACTCAGAACCTGGAGGACTTCCCGGATGCGAGCCGCAGGATGCTGAACATGATGGAGTGGTGGCTGTGCCTAGTGATGCCCAAGGAAGAGGTCGAGCAGATTGCACGGTTTCGGGAACTCAGCGAGGAGCAGCGCAGCCTTTTACTGTCTGCGCGCAAGGAGCCAGGCAAGTACGTGGAAGGCGTGGTGCTCTCCGACAACCTGGAAGCCCTGTTCCGCAATGTGCCGCCGCCGCTGAGCCTGGCGCTCGCCATGACCGAGAAGCACGAGAAGGCCGAGCGTGCTGCGATCATGCGCGAGCACGGCTGCTCGGAGCTCGAGGCGGTGCAGGTGATCGCGAAGCGCATCGCGGGCGGACCGGATGAGTAGGCTCGGCACGCCTGTCGGAGAGTACGGGATGCACAACTGGGGGTGCGGTTCAGGACAGGGCAGAGGGTATGGGCAGAAACGGATTGAAAGGCTGGGGCGCAGGGCACCAGCGGCATCGGTTTACTTCAGAAGCGGGTCGAGTTCTGGCGTCTCCCGGCCCTGGCAGCCTTTTTCAAGTTCTCCCTTGATCTCCCTGGGCAGTTCGTGCGGGGTGTACGGCGGCTTTGCCGTCGTCACCGAGGCCGGCCAGGCGCTGCTGCGCGGTATCGAGTGCGCCGACTCGGTTGGGCTCGATGCCCACAAGTGGTTCTTCCAGCCATACGAGGTCGGCGGTCTGCTGGTCAAGGACCTGCGCACGCTCGAGCACGCCTTCGCAGTGCACCACGATGTCCTGCAGGACACCATTCACGCTGGCAATACTCTACGGCTCTGTGGCGCAGGACAGGGATACGGCAGACAGCGACATCGACCTGCTCGTCGTCGCCGATGGCATGATGCTGGAAGACTTTTACGCCGCCCTCGCTCCTGTGGAATCGAGCCTCGATCGAAAGGTCAGCCCCGTGCTCTATACGGTGTCAGAGTTCGATGCCCGGCGATCGGCTAAAAGCCCCTTCCTGATGCGGGTGCTCGAAGGTGAACATCTGGTGCTTGTCGGAGAAGAGGTCAAGCCCGCCGCTGGATAACTCGGCGAGAATCGTCAAGCTTACAGCAGCGCAATCCACGCAAAAGGAAAATCGAGGGTCTGTATCGTTCCGACTTACAAAGGCTCGATATTATTGATGCGCGAACGATTTTATGCCGGAAGTAAAACCATGGACATCAAGCCTGTTGAAACCGGCGCCGACTACCGCAGGGTACTCAAGGATATTGAGGCGCTGATGAAGGCTGCCCCGGATACGCCGGAAGGGGAGACACTGGATATCCTGGCCACCCTTGTCGAAGCCTATGAGCGCAAGCAGTATCCGATGAAGATGCTGGACCCTGTAGAAGTCATCAAATTGGAGATGGAATGAAGAGGCCTTGCGGTCAAGGATCTTGAGCCTAAGGTCCAGCTGTCAGTCAATTCCCTTGGACTGGGTTAGTTATCTTATATTCACAAACCCATTTTCTTGAAATCAGCTCGGGGATGATCACCTGCAAGGAAATCTCCGCTGTTTCCTGCCGGGCGAGCACCTCAAGTTCCCCAAACGTACAGCCTTGGTTCACCTGGTCCATCACCCACCACAGGGCATGATCGATCCTGTGGATGGCCGGCTTGAAGTCCTCCCGCGTGATACACAGGTGCTGGGGTTCATCGATGGCCTCGATTTCCCTGATGGTCTCTTGTCCCCGCTGAGCGCTCCATAGCTCCAGGATCGGGTAGTCGGACCTCAGCATGGAAACCGATGCACCCAGCACAAAGCGAAGCCCGCGCCAGGCGTCCTCCTCAAGCCCTGCAAGCCCCTCAAAATCAAATACCGGATTCTCTTTCGCGTAATAGGCCTGCTCGTACGCCCATTCCAGTCTGGCCAGGTCGGCCAGGTACGGGTACTCGGCCAGCTCTCGATGATGTTCAATGAAGTCCTGCACGAAGTCCGGGAAAGCTTCCCCGTAGCGGTTCAGGTCTGCATGCGTGGACGGGTGTTGGTAATAGAATTCGCCAGCCAGTTGCTTGAAATAGCGTACCCCGAGAATCTTCTCGCAGCCCGCGTAGGTGCTGGCCAGGGCCCGCACGTGGGCTTCGCGCATCGTGGTGCGGTAGATGTTCACACGCCGGTCGCTGGGGATCCTCCCGCCATCGCGCACCCGCTCCAGGCACCCGGGTTCGCTCTTGCGCTGTTTCACGCTGGACCAGAACTCGTGCTGGAGGGTTTGCAGTTCAGACATGGGCGTCCCGATGTGGCATCCCCGTTGCCTGCGACTGGATCGCCCTCGCCTTGCCGGCTTCACGCAGCAGCACCTCAAAGGGCGGCAGGTCGTTGTCCCATTCGATCAGCGTCGGGATGGAGGGGATCTTTTTCGTGATCTGCCGGTACAGCGCCCAGACCGGCTCGGACACTTTATTGTTGTGGGCATCGAGCAGGTACTCGCCCTTGGGCTCAAAGCCTGCCAGATGGATTTCCGCTACCCGATCAAGCGGGATGTTCTCGATGTATTCCCCGGCGTCGGTGCCGTTGTTGTAGTGGCTCACGTGGATGTTGTTCAGGTCCAGCAGGATCTGGCTGCCGGACTCCTGGGCCACGGCTGTCAGGAATTCCCACTCGCTCATCCTGGAGGCTGTAAACTCCAGGTAGCTCGAGACGTTCTCCACCACCAGGGGGGTCTCGAGGCAATCCTGGATGTCGCGGATGCGCCGGCTGACGTGGTGGACCGCTTCCTCGGTGTAGGGCAGGGGCAGCAGGTCGTGGGCATGGTGGGAATGATACGAGGTCCAGCACAGGTGATCGGAGATGTGCATGGGCTCGAGCTCTTTGGCGAGCGTCTTGATTTTGCCCAGGTAGGTGAAGTCGAGGGGGTCGGTGCCACCGAGGGACATGCCGACACAATGCAGGCTCACCGGGTAGTGCTCGCGAACGAGGTAGGCCTGTTGCCGGGCATAGCCCCCGTCGCACAGGTGGTTGTCGGTCAGCAGTTCGAAAAAATCGAGGTCGGGGCGGGTGTTGAGGATTTCCGCGACATGGGGGGCGCGAAGCCCCACTCCGGTCCTTGGAGTGGACGGCTTTGCCGGATCCGGTGAAGGATCGCCTCCCATGTCCGGGCGGGCCCGGTTACTTGGCCGGCTTGACGGCCTTGACCATGCCACCGATCTTGGTGCAGGTGCCTTCCGGCAGGTAGACCCACTCATGCTCGGAGTTGTCCTCGGTGGCCTGACCCGCACACTCGTGCTTGCCGTCGAACGAGCCGCAGTCGTTCATGCCCGCCTTGGACACCCCCGCACATTTTTCCCAGTTTTTCGGGGCGTCCGGGACACCAGCCAGGGCGTTGCCGGCCGCAAGGCCTGTGCCGATGGCAAAGATTCCCGCGATGGTGGATCGAAGTATGGTTTGTCTTTTCATGAGCCTGATCTCCTTGTTGATGGGTGTGCGTTGGGCACGCCTGCACGACCGTGCTTCGATGGCCAACAGGTTCTTAGACAGGGTCCCGGGGATTTGGTTGCAGTCCCTGCAATCAGGACCGGACCGGTCCCGGCCGTGCACCATGGCTTGCAATTTTTTCAAGCGTGGCGGCAATCTTTTTCCTGGAGTCTTCCAGGTCATGGTCATCCTGCAGGCCCATCCAGAATTTTTCGCTGTTGCCAAAGTAGCGGGAAAGCCGCAGGGCCGTATCTGCCGTGACAGAACGCTTGCCGAGGACAATTTCATGGATACGTCGCGCCGGCACACGGATACCGTTCGCAAGCCTGTCCTGACTGATGCCCAGCGGCTCAAGAAAGTCGTTGAGCAGCACCTCGCCGGGATGAATGTTCTTGAGTCTGACCATATCAACTCTCCTGATCCAACGCCATACGGTACACACCGATGAACTTGTGATCAACTGACCCTTCCCCGGTCCGAAAAACCGAAACAACCCGGGGTTCGCTTTATTCTTGATCCCGGCCCGGGGTCCCGGCATGAATGGTCCCATGCCGGACAACCCCCAGCGCTGGCCCCGCCTGATCGCCTTCGTCGACATGGATGCCTTTTTCGCCTCCATCGAGCAGCGCGACCATCCCGAATACCGGGGCCGTCCCATCGGCATCACCAACGGCCTGACCGGCACCTGCCTCATCACCTGCTCCTACGAGGCAAGGGCCTACGGCATTGGCATTGGCACGCGCCTGAAGGCAGCCCGGAAGGTGTGCCCGGAGATCCTCCAGGTCCCGGCCCACCCCGAGTGCTATGCCAGGGTCTCCACCGACATCATGCTCGCCCTGCAAAACATCACCCCGGACGTGGAGGTGTTCTCCGTCGATGAGGCGTTCCTCGACCTCACCCACTGCCAGGGCTACTGGAACCGGCCTCCCGAGGTCATCGGGGCGATGATCAAGGCGCAGGTCGCCGAGGTCTCGGGCCTGGGCTGCACCGTCGGCATCAGCGGCGACAAGACCACCGCCAAGTACGCCGCCAGGCGGAAAAAACCCGATGGCCTGGCCATCATTGCCCCCTGGGAGGCCCGCGAGCGGCTGAAGGACGTGCCCGTCATCGAACTGTGCGGGGTCAACCGGGGCATCGCCGGATTACTGGCCCGGCACGGGGCCGTCACCTGCGGGGAGGTCGCCAGGCTTCCGATCAGCGTACTCGGGCAGCGCTTCGGCAACCCGGGCCGGCGCATCTGGAAGATGTGCCGCGGCGAGGACCCGGCCCCGGTGGAAACCCGGGTCGGTGCCCCCAAGAGCATGGGGCACGGCAAGATCATGCCTCCAGATACCACCGGGCGCGACATCATCCTCATGTACCTGGTGCACATGGCCGAGAAGCTGGGGGCGCGGATGCGCCAGCACGCGCTGGTCGCCCAGCGCTACCTGATCGGCCTTCGCACCCGGCAAGGCTGGCTCGGCAGCCACCGTTTCAGGACGGACACCCCGACCAACGACAGCCGGGTGATCATCGGGCTGTGCAAGCGCATGCTTTGTGAGCACTGGCGCGGTGAAGGGGTGTTCCAGGTGCAGGTCTCTGCTCTGGACCCGCGCCCGGCACGAGGACAGCGGGAGCTGTTTGCAGGCAAAGAGAACCGGTTCGACCGGCTGAACCGGGCCATAGATGCGGTCAATGACCGTTACGGGGAATTTACCGTGATGCGCGCGAGCCTGCTGCACCGCTCGGACATGCCGAACGTGATCGCACCGGCCTGGAAGCCCTATGGGCACCGCCAGACGATCGTGCCGACCGTGGAGCGGGTCAAGAAAAGGGACAAAATCGGATCAGTGCCCTAGAAAGTGAGGCAATTGCCCTGCTTGTTCGCAGCATATCTTTTGCGCGGGTCATGTCCCTGCGATCCAAACTTGTGATATGGCCTTGACTCAAAAGCGGCTCAGGTTTGAGGTCCGGGCTCATTTCCCCTAGGACTAGGTCACGGCATATAAACCGGCAATAATACAGGTAATATTTTTATTAAAAGATTATTAAATATTTGTTTAATAAATATTTATTTTATTTGAAATCCGGCATAAATACCGGCATAATTTGAACATGCTGGCCGCCTACGACATGGAACCCATGCTGCCTCGCGATCAATCTGAACGCCTGGCCAATCTGGCAGTTGAACTGGTCGCCAAAGCCAATCGGCTGAAAGGTCAGCTTCGCCCTGAAGTCTCTGATGGCATCGGTGGTCTGGTTCGATCAATGAATTGTTATTACTCCAATTTGATAGAGGGGCATCACACGCATCCTCGCGATATTGATCGTGCTCTCCACGATCAATATTCTCAGGAACCGAGACAACGCGCACTGCAACTCGAAGCCCGTGCTCATATCGAGGTTCAGGAAATGATCGATTCCGGAGAAGATCCCAGGGACCCCCCTGCATCGGAGAAATATGTGAAATGGCTGCACTATGAATTTTGTAGGCGCTTGCCGGATGAACTGTTGTGGGTCGAAAACCCGGATTCTCATGAGCGTGTTCCCGTCATACCCGGTGAGTTTCGTGATGGACCTGTGCAAGTTGGCCAGCACATTCCCCCGGATACCGATGAATTGCCGAAGTATATGGCGCGTCTTGCGCAGGTCTATGATCTTGAGCAATTGTCCAAAGTGCAGGGAATCATTGCAATCGCCGCAGCCCACCACCGGTTTTTATGGGTCCATCCGTTCTACGATGGCAATGGACGTGTTGTACGCCTGATGGCGCATGCCATGCTGATGCGCACTGGTGTAGGCAGCAGCATCTGGTCAG
This sequence comes from Gammaproteobacteria bacterium, assembly GCA_965220895.1. Lineage (GTDB taxonomy): Bacteria > Pseudomonadota > Gammaproteobacteria > UBA4575 > UBA4575 > WTFY01. Next base: position 873,109 of record OZ244850.1, on the reverse strand, counting down.
TGGCCAGGGGACTGGCCCGTGAGGTGGGTGAATACAAGGTCAAGCTCATGGCAGCCGATGAGGCGCGTCACAATGACTATGATGGTCGTGGTGCCCGGTCTGAAAAAAGATTCGAAGAATTTTGTGAATTTTTCCTGTGCGCCTGCATCGACCAGATCGATTTCATGAAGTCTTTGCTGCAGCCAGGCGAATTGCTTCGCAGGATGAAACTGTACTGTGATGATGAGATCGCTGCGGGAAGATTGCCGAAGCGTTCCATGGCTTTGTTAAGGGAGGCCCTGTTAATGGGAGAAGTTGAACGCGGCAGGGCACCTGAAATTACGGGCTATCAGGAACGAAGAGCCCGGGAAATCTTAGCCATACTGCTTCAAAAGGGGTTGCTTGTGCAAACAGGTCCTAAGGCACCGGTGCGCCTGGGTTTTCCTGCTCGTGTTGTAGAGCGATGGTTTCCAGCACTTTATCTAGGGAACTGATAGGCGAATCACGACGTAAAGAATTTATCGGCTGATTGTGAGATTGACACTCACCGATGCCTGCGTATTCAATCGTCTGCGCCAACGTTCAGCAACGCTCGCGCGATCTCCCGGGCTTCCTCCAGGGTCTCGACGTTTCGTCCTGCCGACACATTGCGCAGCAGGTCGAGCGCGCGAAATATCTCCAGCACCGGCCCGGACAGGCCCATCACGATCAGTTCGGTGCCGGCCATGCGGGCTGCGGTCATGAGTTGTGCGACCACCATGGCCGCGCTGTCGTCGACATGCGCGGTGTCGGAGAAGTCGAAGATCACCACCTCGTGCTTCTGGACATCGACGCTGAACGCGCCGACCAGGCGATGGGACGAGGCCACGGTGAACGTGCCCTTCAGTGCGATCAGCCCGCATCGCGCCGCGTACGGGTCACCCATATCGCTCGCAAGATCGAAGAAATTGCGGTCCAGCAGCGGCACCGAGACGACACTGTCGAGTTCGAGGTCCTCGAGCTGGCGCGCATGGGTCAGTCCCGCCACGATCAGTCCGACCGCCACGGCGGTCACCAAGTCGACGAACACCGTGATGCCCAGGGTCGCCAGCATGACCAGCGCGTGTTCCGGGCGCATCCGGTGGACCCGGGCGAGCATCCGCCAGTCGACGATGTCCAGGCCGATCTTGATCAGTACGCCCGCGAGCACCGCGCGCGGGATCGGTTCGACGTAGTCGCCCAAACCGAGCACCAGCACCAGCATCAGGATCGCATAGGTCGCACCGGACACCCGGGTGGTGCCGCCGGCGCGGATATTGGTCAGCGTGCCCAGCGTGTTGCCCGCGCCCGGCATGCCGCCGAGCAGGCCGGCCGCCATGTTGCCGATGCCCTGGCCCACCAGTTCCCGGTTCGGCTCGTGGCGCGTGCCGGTGACCGTGTCCGCGATCAGCGACGTCAGCAGACTGTCCACCGATCCCAGCAGCGCCAGGATCAGGGCCGGCTCCAGGGCGTGCAGCAAAAACCCGGTCGTCGGCAGCTCCAGGGCGAACACCGGCACACCGATCGGCACCGGTCCCAGCACCGGCGCATCGTGCAGCCACATCACGCCCAGCAGCGTGCCGAGGACGAGGGCTGCGACCGGCCCCGGCAGGCAGGTCGAGAACCGGTGCGGCCAGAGCATGCTGATGGCGAGCGAGAGCACGCCGATCGCGAGCGCACTGAGGTTCACGTTGTCGAGTGCAGACGCCAGCCCGCCGACGGACTCCATGGGTGCGCCCGCTGCGGGCGCACCCAGCAGGGGCAGCAGCTGGATCAGGATGATGATGATGCCGATGCCGGACATGAACCCGGAGATCACCACATGCGGCGTGTATGCCACGTAGCGCCCGATTCGTGTCAGCCCCAGCCCGGCCTGCAGCCCGCTGCCCAGCACGACAATCGCCAGGGCCTCGGAAAGCGTCGAGGCGTGGCTTGCGACGATTACCGCCGTGGCCACCGCCATCGGGCCGGTCGGGCCTGAAATCTGCGTGCGCGTGCCGCCGAACACCGCGGCGAAGAACCCGACCGCGATCGAGCCGTAAATGCCGGCGCTCGCCCCGAGCCCAGATGCCATGCCGAATGCGAGTGCCGCCGGAAACACCACGACCGTGGCGGTAATGCCCCCGAAAAGATCCCCCCTGAATGTCTTAAGGTCGTAGGTCAATCGTGCCCCGCAAGCCCTTTTTTGAGTGTTTGGCCCGCCAGAGCGCACCGGATCGTGATGGTGCTCGGACCCCATGCAAAGGTACACAACTTTATGCTGCAACGGCGGCGAAAGGCAGTCTGCGCGGGGGATTCTCCGCCGGGTGCCCGGAGCGTTTTTCCGTTTCCGGATTCTCGTGGTTCCCCGAGGCCATGCCGGGCTGGATCGATGGTATATTGGTTGCGGCGGAGCCTGAAGCACGATGGAAGACAATCAATCACACTTTGAGAGCGTACTGTACCCGGAGCACCTGACCGGGGTGTTCCAAAGCCTTTTTGGCTGGGTGGATCAGCACGTCCTGAACCTGGACCACTTCATCCAGGTTGTGATCGTCGGCGCAGGCCTGCTTATCACCCTTGTGGCCGCGAAGAAGATCAACGAGAAGCTGGCCGAACTCGAACCCTTCGAGTCCATCCGCATCCAGTCCTTTCTCACCGGCGTGCTGTACCGGTTCTCCGTCCCGATATTGTTGTTGGTGTGGCTCGGCGCCTTCACGGGCCTGTACGTGACCCTCGGACAACCCTACGCCCTGATCGAGGTGGCCATCATCCTGACCCTGGCCTGGGCCATCATCCGCCTGGGCTCCTCGATCATCTCCGACACCGCCATCAGCCGCAGTATCGCCACGTTCGTATGGGGCATCGCGGCCCTGCACGTGTTCGGCTGGCTAATCCCCCTGGTTCGCTTCCTCGATGCGAAGAAGTTTCGCCTGGGAGAATCCGAGATCAGCGTCTTCGACGTGGTGGCCTCGATCATCACCGTCGCCGTCTTTCTGTGGCTGGCACTGCTGATCATCCGCATGATCGAGGCGCGCATCCATACCAGTTCCGAGATCTCGAAAACGGCCCAGGTCCTGATCACCAAGGTCCTCAAGATCATCATCATCGTCGGCGCCTTCCTGTTTGCGCTCGGCTCGGTCGGCATCGACCTCACCGCCTTCGTGGTCTTTGGCGGGGCCATCGGCGTCGGCCTGGGATTCGGCCTGCAGAAGATCTTCTCGAACCTCGTCGCAGGCTTCATCCTGCTGAGCGACAAGTCCATCAAGCCCGGCGACACCCTGCACATCAGCGGGGAGTACGGCCGGATCGAAACCCTGGGCGCGCGCTACGTCTCGGTGATCACGCGTGACGGCATCGAGCACCTGGTGCCGAACGAGGAGCTGATCACCAACCGGGTCGAAAACTGGTCCTACAGCCACAAGAACGTGCGCCTGAAGATCCCGGTCGGCGTGCACTACGACTGTGACGTGCACCGGGCCATCGAGTTGTGCAAGCAGGCGGCCATCCGCGTGGAACGGGTGCTGTCCGATCCCGCTCCGGCGTGTCTTTTGAAGGGATTCGGGGACAGTGCCGTGGACCTCGAGGTCCGCATCTGGATCGAGGACCCGATGAACGGCTGTGCGAACGTGAAGAACGAGGTGTTGCTGGGCGTGTGGGACCTGTTTCACGAGCATGGCATCCAGATCCCCTACCCGCAAAGGGACCTGCATCTGAAGTCCATCGTAAAGGGGCCTCACTTGTCCTCCGGTTCGGACATCGGTTCCTGAGCGCCTGCACTGGCCAGTGCGCGCCCAGATCTCGCGTGGATGGGCGGGAATTTTCGCCGATGTCGGTGACTTCGGATCGGACGATTCAACGACTACAAGATGTTCATGCAGCCATCCAGGGATTGACGATCTCCACACCGATATCGTCGAAGTCGCGAACATTGCGCGTTGCCACCATCAGGTCCCGCGAACGGGCGATCGCGGCGATCTGGCAGTCGGCAGGTGCGACAGGGCGGCCCGCGGAACGTCGTACTGTCGCAATGTGCGCATACTCGCGCGCTGCTTCTCTATCAAATGGCAGCACACGGTCCTCAAAAGCGTCGCGAAGCATCCCTTCAATGTCCGCCAACAACGTGCGCCGGCGTCGGCCCGCTGGCAAAATTGCGGCACCGTAACGCAGTTCCGCTTCACCTACTGCCGAGAAAAACAGCTCTTCCAAAGGCAAGCCCGCAGCCCAGGCTGCAACCGCGGGATCGCATGCCTTGCGGATCAACTCGGACACCACGTTGCTGTCCAGCAGTACGGACATGGTTGGGGGCTTAATCGAAAGACGGGGGTTCGCGCCCTGCCTCGCGCACCGGCAACTCCAAATCCACGCCGTTGTCCGGTCCGAAATAGGACCGGGCAATCTCCGCAAGATTTTGGGAACTCGGCTTGCGTCCTACTGCTTCACCCAGGATTACTCGCGCTTCCTCTTCCATGGAGCGATGGTGTTCGGCAGCACGCATGCGAAGACGCGTTTTTACCTTGTCGTCAAGGTTGCGAATCGTGATGCTTGCCATGGTCATGCTCTCCAAGTTGTCTAGGAATTCAATCAATGTGATGACTGCAATGCAATCATCTTGCCGTACAGTTGCGCGAAGGTCAATGCGATCACCATACATGCGATCACCATACTGCGATCACCATACTCGCGGCGCTGCCGTCTCGCTCTATCGCCGTCGAAAGACGCCGGTGTTCAAACAGATGTATATCTGTAGGCTCGGGGTAATCATCCGGCCGGAAGTTTCGGCGCGTGATCTTTCCATGGCATAGTGGTGCCTCTCTTCTGCTAGCCGAATTGCGCAACAACAAAGATAATTCGCTTCATGGGTTTTGACACCATCGCCATCGCCCTGGGGGATGCCACCTGGATCGGCCTTGCGTTCGCACTCGGCCTGTTGTCGAGGACTGTCGGCCTGCCGCCACTGGTCGGTTTTCTCGCCGCGGGATTCGTGCTCAACCCGTTCGGGGTCACCAGCGGGGCCATGCTTGAGGCACTGTCGGAGCTCGGCATCATCCTGTTGCTGTTCGTCGTCGGCCTCAAGCTCAATCTTCGCACCTTCGCCCGCCCGCAGGTGTGGGTCGTCACCGGACTGCACATGGCCATTACCGTGGTGGTCTTCGGGGTGCTCATCTATGCGCTGGCACTCGCAGGTGCAGCGCTCTTTGAAGAACTCGATTTCGCCACCTCGCTGCTGATCGCCTTTGCCCTGAGCTTCTCGAGCACCGTGTTCGCCGTGAAGGCACTCGAGGACACCGAGGAGACCTCCTCCCTGCATGGGCGCATCGCCATCGGCATTCTTCTCGTGCAGGACCTGGCCGCCGTCATCTTCCTTGCGGCATCGGCTGGCCACTGGCCGGCGGGGTGGGCCATCCTCCTGGTGCTGCTGATTGGCTTGCGCCCGGCGCTGACCGCCATTCTTGATCGCGTGGGGCACGGGGAGCTTCTGGTCCTGTACGGCTTTTTGCTGGCCGTGGGCGGGGCACAACTGTTTGAGCTGGTCGGGCTCAAGGGTTATGTGGGCGCGCTCGTCATGGGTGTGTTGATCGCAAGCCACAGCAAGGGCGTCGAGATGGCGAAGGTCATGTTCAGCTTCAAGAACCTGTTCCTGGTTGGCTTCTTCCTGTCCATCGGGCTGTCCGGACCGCTGACGCTGCAGACCGCATTCATCGGGCTGCTCCTCACACCGTTCGTGCTTCTCAAGACAGCACTTTTCTATGTGCTCATGACGGGCTACAAGCTGCGCACACGAACCTCGCTGTTCGCCTCGCTCAACCTGACCAACTTCAGTGAGTTCGGACTGATCGTCGCAGCGGTCGGTGCGGCAAACGGCTGGATTGACAGCAGCTGGCTGATCGTCATCGCGATCGCACTGGCACTTTCGTGCGCAATTGCCGCGGGCCTCAATGTCATGGCCCATACGCTCTACATCCGCCATGGTGTGCTCCTGAAACGTCTGCAGCGACCGGAACGGCTGCCCGATGACCATGCGCTCGATATCGGCGGTGCAAAGATCGCTGTCATCGGTATGGGGCGTGTCGGGACCGGGGCTTATGATGACATGCATGAGCGCCATGGCGGGGCGGTCGTGGGCATAGACACCAATCCCGTCAAGGTCGAGCGCCTGCAGTCGACAGGGCGTACGGTGTTGCTGGGGGATCCGAGCGATGCGGACTTCTGGGATCGCGTGCAGGCCACTCACACGCTTGAGCTGGTGATGCTGGCGCTGCCGAACTTGGCATCCAACCTAGCTGTACTTGATGAGCTCAAGAATGCCGGGTTCAAGGGCCAGGTTGCAGCTACTGCCAGGTTTGCGGATGAGGTCGAGCCGCTCAAAGAGGCAGGAGCATCGACGGTATTCAATGTCTATGCGGAGGCGGGTTCAGGATTTGCCACGCACGTGGCTGCACAAATTTCTGATTAGGTGAGAGAGACGTGCAACGGATCAGTTGTAGATTCAGGTGGATAGCGATTATCCGGACTTAGTTGCAAAACAATGAAGAAATAAATTGCCTCTCACATTGAATTTTCATGGAGACTACTATGCAAACTTTTCGTAATGAAACGTTGGTACAACTGGCACACGAATTAGCAATGTGTGAGAAGGAAAAAGAAGTTGTACAAGTACTCACTAAACATAGGCTCTGGAAAGATGATTCTCTGTGGAGAGACTATGGTGATATAGAGAATAACTTTTCAAGCATAGGTAATCAGATGGAAAGTGCTGATGCTGCACTAACCGAAAAGATTATCAATAGCTGTGATTCATTATTGATGTCAGCCTGCTTGAGAGAAAGGATTGATCCTGAATCGGATTTAGCTCCGCAGACTATAAAAGATGCATTACAAAGATTTTTCAAAATAAGAGAGGATGTAATCTCCTATCTCTCGGAATCAGAAAGAGTGAAACTTTCTGAACAAATTGGTCTTGTTGCGACAGGAAGCAAGACCAAGCCAAGTTTTGCAATTTTTGATAGGGGTATTGGGCAAAGTCCGTCAGAGTTTCCCAGCACCTTCATGTCTTTGAATGCATCCAATAAAATTCGTATACCTTTTGTTCAAGGAAAGTTCAATATGGGTTCGACGGGAGCATTACCTTTTTGTGGCGACAGGAACCTCCAGTTGATCATTAGCAAAAAACACCCTGTCGTAGCTGGAGAAACTCAAAACGGTGATTTCTGGGGCCTAACCGTGGTCAGACGTGACCCTCCAGTAGGACAAATGAAAACTTCTGTCTTTAGATACCTAGCTCCAGAAAATAATGGCGTGCTGAGATTCAGGGGTGATAGCTTAGGCATTCTTCCAGAGAATGGGGGCTATCCGGATGCATATCAGGGAGAATTAGAATACGGCACATTTATAAAACTATACGAATATGATATTGGCTCAGGCCTCAGGACCAATATTTTGCTGGATCTCTACAACCGACTAAATTTGCTACTACCTCGATTATTCCTTCCGGTTCGCTTGTATGAACGTGGGGAAGGATATGATGCAAATAGCTATGAAACTACTTTGTCGGGGTTAACCACTAGAGTAGAGATAGATCGCAATGAAAATTTGGAATCGAACTTTCCTACTTCATCAAATATTTCTGTAGATGGTGTCAGCCTCAAAATGGATATCTATGCCTTCAGGAAGCGTGACAAAGGGTCTGCTAAAGAGAAATATGCTAAATCAGAAGGTGTTGTATTTACTGTGAATGGACAAGCACACGGATTTCTAAGCAAGGATTTTTTCTCAAGAAGGCAAACGGGAATGGATTACCTAAAAAAATAGCCTGTTGATCCATATAGATTGCTCAAATATTGATGGAGTTATGCGTGAAAATCTCTTCATGAATAGCAGAGACAGGCTTCGCAATGGGCAGCTGAAGAAACAGATAGAGTCGAAACTAGAAAATGTCATTTCCAAGCACGAAGGGCTTAGAGAACTACGTGAGAAACAGAAGCGGGAGATTTTGGCGGATCAAATTAGTGACGACAAACCTTTGGCAGAATTATTGGAATCGCTGCTTAAAAATTCAAAAAGTTTATCTGCATTTCTTATTGATGGTAAACGAATCTCAAACCCTTTTAAAACGAAACGTCATAGCGCCAGGAGACATATGAGGGCAAACCGTTTCCTACATTTTTTGAGCCAGTTCACTCTCATCCATCTGATAAGCCACGAGTGGCAGAGTTAGGGCGTGCCGTGCGGCTTCAGTTTAAAACTGATGCAGAAAACCAATACTTTACTCGGGAAATAGAACCAGGATTTGTCAAAGTTGACTGCAACGGATTGGAGGAACTTTCTTGGGACGATAATCTTTGGAATGGTAAACATAACATCACGATTGACTTACCTAAAACTACTACCGAGGTAGGACAACAGTTAGTGATTCAAGTAACAGTCGGTGATGAAAGTAGACCTGAACCATTTGTGCATGATGTTTATTTGAACGTCGTGCCAAAAAAACATCATCCGCCTTCGTCGCCTAGTCCGAACCCCGGACCTCCAGGACCTAGACCAGGACCAGATGTGCCTGATCGAGGGGAAGCCGGTATTCCAAACGTGCACTCTGTAGAAAAGGATCAGTGGGGGGAGCACGGATTTGATAAATTTAGTGGCTTAAAGGTAGTCCATAACGGGGCAGGATATGACTATTTTTATAATCGTGATAATGCTTACTTGTTACAAGAACAAAAAATTTCTCAGGATACTGAGGCAGAGTTGCTGGAATCGCAGTTCAGTACTGCTCTTGTCATTATAGGAATGGGAATAATGAGTAATGAAGCCAAGATTGAAGAAGAAAAGTGTGCTGCGCAAGTCGAGAGCATAACCAAGTTGCTTTCACCTGTATTGTTACCAATGATTAATGGATTGGGCTCCATAAAGCTGAGTGAAATCTAGGCAGTTTAAAGTTGACTGTGTATCTACACTGGCTCGCATTATGGTGGAGTCGGGGTGTAGATTGAGGGGCGGGATGCGTATGCACTACAAGTGTGCCCACAAGCTGATTCTGTTTTCATCGCGGGATCACTCCTAATAGTTCTTATCAGTCAGTTTGTGAAAACTTATACGATCATTCTCGGACCGGGGAGGAAGGTTCTGTGTCATACAACAAAAATTCACCTGAATGAACTGTGAAGTGCGTTAGTTTCATGAGAACAAAATTTATAGCGATGCATGCTTGGGTATTGAAATTCCCGAAGTGACACTATTGCAGTAAGCAGAGTAAATCACATATGGAGGGCCTGTAATTGCCAGCCGCCTGTTTGCATTCTTTTTGAAGCGAATTTAAATGAATGTAATCTCTATGACTAAAGTAAGTTTAAATATTGCTGGACTGGAAAATTTGGTGGCAGAGTTCGAGGAAACTTGGGACTCAGAATGTGTCACTCCTGGCTTCTACCTCAGTATATCTCAATCTATAAAAATACTTTCCCAGCAAGCTATCTCAGAACCTTATCTGCTCCGTGATTGGGTTTGGATTAATGCCCAGTTTCGTATAGCTCATCCATCTGATGAAGTAACTGCCCGAGTGTCCTGGGCTGCGATTATGTTGTTTATGTCCATGGTTCATCAGTTGGAAAATGGGAATGAGGACATCATTTCTGACATATGTTGGCTTACTGATAAAACTGTGGAAACACTGCTTGACCAGTTAGGCCCTCAGGCAATTAATAAGTTTATATCACCCAAAGAGCAACGCAGGATTGATGACCTGATTATTGAGTTGGCCGAATTGGATAAGGAAGACTTGGAAGAACTTGAGAAGGATGCACAAAACACTGCAAAAGAATTTTCAACTATCCATCACACTGCATATTTTCCGTCAATTTCAACCAAGCTTTGGGAATTATATACTTATTGCCCCAAAAGTGCTTGCGATCTTGGGGCATACAGTGTAAGATTGTAGCCAGTTAATCACTTGAATTGGCAAGTAATCATGGCAAAGACAATATCCGTTTTCGAGTTCTTTGAACTGTTCCCGACCGAGGCTGATGCCGTGAGGTTCATTGAGGAACAGGTTTGGCCAGATGGCCCTGTATGTCCGCACTGCGGGAGCGTCAACAGCACTCCCAGACCGAAGCGACACGGCCACCGCTGCAAGGATTGTCGGGAGGATTTCACGGTCCGAACGGGTACGATCTTCGAGAAATCAAGGCTTTCCCTTGTAAAATGGTTGTACGCCATATATCTTGTGCAAACCAGTCGCAAGAGCGTTAGCAGCTTGCAGCTCTCAAAAGAGATCAAGACCACGCAAAAAACAGCGTGGTTCCTGCTTCACCGGATCAGGGAAACATGCAAGCAGGGAGAATGGAAGCTGGCCAATATCGTAGAAGTCGATGAGACCTATATTGGTGGCAAGGAACGCAACAAACACAACAACAAGAAACTGAAATCAGGGCGTGGGCCTGTTGGAAAGCAGGCAGTGATTGGCGCAAGGGAACGTGGGGGTAACGTGAAGGCACGGGCGATCAGCAACACTGATGCCAAGACTCTCAAGGGGTTCGTACATGAGAATGTAGAACCTGGCTCTACCGTATTCTCTGACGATCACAGGGGCTATCTCGGACTTCACGGGATGCTCTACAACCACGCTGCCGTCAAACATTCAGCCAAAGAGTACGTCAATGGCATGTGCCATACGAACGGCATTGAAAGTGTCTGGGCGTTACTCAAGCGAGGATACACGGGTACATTTCACCACTTCAGCATGAAGCATCTACAGCGATACGTGGATGAGTTCACTTTCAGGCTGAACGAGGGCAATGTCGAGCGGGATACGATAGACCGCATGAAATCCGTATGCGCTGCCAGTAAAGGCAAGAGGCTGACCTACCAGCGTCTTGTTTCGTGACGGCGGCGGCAAAGCTGCGGGACCGTCTGGGCCTTGCAGTCGCGAACCTCAAGGAAGCCACTGAGGTTATCGTAGAGAATCACTATCTGCATCGTGGGCGCACCATGGCCCAGATGCCCTACTGGATCAATCTTGATGGCAATCGCCAAGGCGTTTTGCTGTTCTCCCTGCCCCGCATGAGTGTCGAGTATCACGGCTACAGCCCTATGTGCCTGATCGAACTGGCCCGCATGTGGATTGATCCAAGCGTACAGGGTCAGCGCGTACAGGATTCCAATGGGCAGGAACACACGCTGTCCATTGCCACTTGTGCCATCGGGATGGCCTTGCGCCAAATCCGGCAAGACTGGCACGGCAAATACCCGCACTTGCCCCTGATCGAAGCATGTGTGTCATGGGCCGATGATGTACATCATGAGGGTACGATCTATCGCGCCTCGAACTTTGAGGAAGTCGGCAAGAGCGGCGGCTGTCTGCATGGCAACGCCAACCGATCCAACGGCGGGCGGGATCAGTTGCATGACGATTACAGACACATCAAGACTGCCTTTATGTACCGATTCAACAGGCAGTTGTCAGCCAGCCAGCGCGAAGCTGCTGTAATCGCGTGGGCCAGTATCCGCCCACCCCTGTCTAGGAATCAGCGTTTGAAACTGGAAGCGGACGGGCGGCAACCAGTTCTCGCAGGTCTAGTGCCGGATTCTGCCCTAGCCTAGTTCCATGCTCCATCACGTATTGCCAAGGGATTTTGGGATTGTTGAGGGTGATTCCCCGCTTTCCGATAGCCAGCAACCGCTTAAGCGTGTTGATGCAGGCCCCGAGCGCGGACAGGGCTTTGTGTGCCTGATTGATAATGTCCATGTCGGCGTTCAGTCGATGCTCAATTGGGCTGATCCATTCATCCAGGTCATCGGGATGCATAAAGTAAATGTCGTTGGCAGCAAAGCCGTAGTCCGTTTGATAACCACGGGCCGCGATCAAGTATTGACTCCGCATTCTGGCAAGATATTCCGGGCCAATGTCGCGGGCGGTTGTCAGTCCTTTGGTCGTGGTCGTTTTGAGTTCAAACGGATTGCCGTGTTCGTCGTAAGCATCGGGTCCGGTGCGCTTGCCTGTGCGTGTCAGATTAAGGGCGCGGGTAAGGATTTCTTCACGAATATCATCCTGTACTTGACGTTTGCCTTGCGACATACCCAAAGGCTATCACAATGACCAAACCCAAATCTCTCAAAGACTTCAAAAGCGCGGTAAAGCAGATTGCCAGCTATCGGCCAGCCAAGGCTATGAACAAGCCGGACAAGGCCCCGTCAGCAGCAGAACTCAAGAAACGCTGGAAACTGGTAAGGCGTTGATTACTAATGGTTTGGGGCAATAAGTATATAATTCCCTTTATTTTTCACACGATGCCTATGCCCTAGGCTCCACAGTGCCTTGCGAAGAACTACTTCCGGTTTGGTGTCCCTTCCTTTAATTTGGGACATACAGTGAGATCGTTGTTTTTTATTCCGTACATCCGACATTGCATTTAAATCCGACCCGTATATCGTCTCTGTCAAATTATATAGCCTTCGAGTAAAGCTGAGGACACCAGTTCACTTAGATCGTAATACCAGCAGGCTGATAAAAATCAATTACAGGCCCATACTCAGGATTCGTGTACAGGTGTAATCGAGAGAATTCAGTGAATTCCCTGCCTTTTGAACTTGTGTTGCATTGGATGTGAAGAGCTCATAACAATGACTTAGACGGCTAGGCTGCTCACCTAGTGTCTTGAGCCTGCACCTCGACCCGTCCGGGTTCAGGATATGTCAGTGTCGATAAAGCCGTGCTCCAGTGGCCACGAACAGGGGCACCTGCGCCGCATTGATGAATTTCCAGAACAGGATATCGTCGCTCCCCGAGGCCAGCGAGGCCACGAAATTGTGGATGAAGGCCAGGGTCAGCACGACCGATGCATAGAAGGCTACGCTTGAGGCAATGCGCCCCCACACCTCGTCCTTGGCGATGGCGCGCATGTAGGCGAAATTGAAAATGCAGCAAAGTGCGAATCCGGCAAGCGAAAACCAGTCAAGCACTCGCCAGACCTGCGCGGGCGTAGGGGAGGCCGAGGCGTAGGTGGATTCAAGGACGAACTGGACGGCGACCGCCAGGGCGACGGCTATCAGGAACAGTCCTGTAATTCGATGGGTCTGCATCTAGGGAGTCGTCTCCTGCCATCTCCGCCTGCACAGAAAGGATTTTGTATTCTGACAGAACCGGGAGGTGTGGGCCACTCTCAGCCTTGTCCAACGAGACATGAGCCTGACTGGGGGACGCAAGTCCAACGAGACATGAGCCTGTAGCGCGTCGTAAGGGATCATCGGAGGATGATCGTGACGCTACAGACAGAGCGGGTGCGGACCCTGGACCAGGTGCGTGCCTTTGTTGAGGGCAGCGAGGCGGTGGACTTTGCCGGGGGTGAGCGCGAAGGCGTCTACACCCTGGTGCGCCGCACGCTGGTGAAGTTGGACTATCACCGCCTGGGCAAGCCCGGCAAGGGGCTGGTGCGGCGGTATCTGGCGAAGGTGACCGGCCTGTCGCGGGCGCAACTGACGCGCCTGATCGGCCAGCACCGGCGAACCGGGTGCATCGTGGACCGGCGCGGCGGCGCACCGCCGCAGCCGTTCAAGCGGCGCTACACGCGCGCGGACATCCGGCTGCTGGCGCAGGTGGACACGGCACTGGGGCAGATGTCCGGGGCCGCCACCCGCGCCGTGCTGCGCCGCCAGTGGCAGGTGTTCGGCGATGCCCGGTTCGAGCGCCTGGCCGGCCTGTCCAACGGGCATCTGTACAACCTGCGCGCCTCGCGCACCTACCGCAGCGTGCGCCAGGCATGGGACCGCACCCGGCCAACGTCCGTGGCCATTGGCATCCGGCGCCGCCCGCAGCCGCAGGGCCGGCCGGGCTACCTGCGGGTCGACACGGTCCACCAGGGTGACCTCGACGGGGTCAAGGGCGTCTACCCCATCAACGTGGTGGACGAGGTCACGCAGTATCAGCAGGTGGGCACGGTGGCGGCGGTCTCGCAGGCCTTCCTGATGCCGGTGCTCGAAGCGCTGCTGGAGGCGTTTCCCTTCCGCGTCCACGGCTTTCACGCCGATAACGGGTCCGAGTACATCAACCACCGGGTCGCCGCCCTGCTGAACCGGCTGCACGTCGGTGCGTTCACCCGCTCGCGCGCGCGCCACAGCAACGACAACGCCCTGGTCGAGAGCAAGAACGCCGCCGTGGTGCGCAAGTGGCTCGGCTACCGCCACATCCCGGCGCGCCATGCCGCCTGCGTCAATGCCTTCAACCGCGACGCCCTGTCGCCGTTCCTGAACTACCACCGCCCCTGCCTGTTCCCCCTCGAGGAGACCGACACCCGCGGCCGGCTGCGAAAGCGCTATCGCGATGCCGACGTCATGACGCCGTACGAGAAGCTCAAGTCGCTCACCGGCGCCGAGCAGGACCTGGTCCCGGGCCTCACCTTCGTGCAGCTCGATGCCGACGCCCACGCCGTCAGCGACCTGGACGCCGCCACCGCCGTGAACCGGGCGCGGGCCGAACTGTTCCGCCTGATCGACCCGCAGCACTCCGCCGCCTGAGCGCATCCGCACGCCTCTCACCTGCTATCCCTGTGCACCGGCAACTGGATCCTTCCTCAAAAAACAATGCGCGAACCTTGCCCGGAAGACGCCAGTGGATCAGAATGGAGGTCCTTTCAATATCGATCCCGAGGCCCGCTGCTGCTCAGTCAGGCTCCCCCTTCAGGCTCATTTCGGTATTGGATTAGACTCTCTCCCAGTACATCCCAGTACATCCCGTTGCGCTTTGGGCTGTGAAGGGGCTCTTGGCGGCAAGGCGGGGACTCAGTCCCCGGATGCGTCCTTGCGGGCCTGGCACTCCGCCTCGTTGACGTACAGGTAATGGCCGAGAAATTCATCGGTCAGGGCGGCGATAGCCTGCAGGATGACCTGCGGTGATCCTCCATGTTGGCCCAGCGTGCGGGTCGTCCACAGGGTGACGATCCCGCCGATGCCGTAGCCCATGTTGCCGACGAACCGGTTCAGGTTCACCTCCACGCTGAAGAAATCACCGGTATCGTTGAGACTGACGCGTGCACTGAGGAACTCGTTGGAGTCGGCATCAAACAAATGCGCTGTGTCGAGCCTGGACTCCAGCACGCGTTCGATCGCGGGCCCTGTAAGGCCGATCTTTCGCGCCAGGTCATCGCGCAGGGGCTCGGATACGACGTTCAGCGGTGCGCATAGCGAAAACAGGTTACGCTTTTCAATGTCCAGTGCACCTGCGGTTTGCGTGACTGTAGCCAGCAGCCCCAGTGCCGTCATCGCCACGATGCATGTACGGCCCAAGAGGTTCACGGGGTAAGGCTTACCAGAGCTGACAGCGTACGCACGGAGGAGTCTCCGGAGTCACACGATCCGACGGACTAGCCACCGAACCGGTAGGTGAGACCGAGGCGCACCAGCCCGAGCTCGTTGTCGAACGTGTAGGGGCAGGGCCTTCGTGGCCCGTCGGGCCAGCAGCGGTTGTTGCCGGAATGATTCACGTAGTGCGTGCTGGTCCCGAAATCCATGTACAGGCCCTCAAGGCGCACCTCCAGGGATCTCGCCAGCGGGGTCGAGAGACCGGCACCAATCACCCAGCCCACCTCGGTGGTGTGATCGTCAAAGGAATCGTCCGCATCGAAGTAGGGGTCGATGCCGGGTCCGAAATCGATGTCGGTGAGCGAACGATCCACTCCGGCAAGCGCCATCCCGGTGCTGGCGAACACCCGCACGGCCCCGATCCTGTGCTCTGCCCCGATTCTTGCGGTAGCCACCCAGCGGTATTCGACCTCGACGGTTTCGTCCATGTCTTCCGGGTCCAGGCGCATCGAGCGCGCACTCATGTCCCCGAGCAGGGCATCGACCTCCAGGTGTAGCGCCACCCCGGCCAGTTCGAAGGCCCGACCGCCCAACACACCGGCGACCAGCCCGGAGTCGTGGACGTCAAGCGTCCAGCCGGGCTGCCCCCAGTTGGAAAAGCCCTCGATGTCCTCGATCCCGTTATCGAGCCAGGCCGAGCCTGCAAACAGCCCGCCATACCAGCCGCTGGAAGGTGCGGCCTGCACCGCATGGAGCGGACCTGCCAGCAGCAATGCGGTCGTGAGTACAAGGCCGACCACCTGTCCGGGATGCAGTTTGAACCAGTCTTTCATGGCAACCCTCCGTATCTGGAAAGGTGTGAAATGCATCCGAGGGTTATACGCAAAACCCCCGGGGGTGTCCATCCATTACTCGGTCTTGCTGGGTCCCTGGCGTTTCAGCTCCACGCCGAAGCCACGCCCGCGCACCACGGCCCGGGTGCCGAACTTCTCCTTGATCGCGTCCATGACCTGCTCGACCGGGGTCTCGCCCGTGCTCTCTTCAGCCTTCGCGAAAAGATCATCCTGGTGCATCGGGTCGGCCGCGATCAGCGGGGCGGCACCAATGCCGATCAGGCGAAAGGCGCGCCCGTCGGCCTCACGCTCGAGCAGGGCCTCGGCGAGACGGAACATGGATTCGGGCGAGTGGCTCGGGGCCTCCAGCCGCCTGGAGCGGGTCAGCAGGCGGAAGTCCGCGGTCTTGAGTTTCAGGGTCACGCCGCGGCCCATCACGCCGGCCTTTTTCATGCGCCCCGACAGGGTCTCGCTGAGCTTCCACAAGGTGATGCGAAGTGCCTCGAGGTCGGCAGTATCCCGTTGTAGCGTGATCTCCGAGGACAGGCTTTTCGCCTCGCGCTCGGGATTGACGGTGCGAGCATCCTGTCCGCGGGCACAGCCGTACAGCCAGTGGCCGATCTTGCCGTAGCGTGCGACCAGCACCGCCTCCTGCAGGGGAACCAGCTGTCCGATGCGCGAAATGCCGTCTTTGGCCAGTCGCTGTTGCAGGGCCCGGCCCACGCCCCACAAGAGGTCCACCGGTTTGTCCGCGAGGAAGGCCTGCGCCTCGGCGAGCCCGATCACCGAGAAGCTGCGGGGCTTGTCCAGGTTGGAGGCGATCTTGGCCAGGAACTTGTTGTAGCTGAGGCCGATGGATACGGTGATCTCAAGCTTCTCTTCCACGTGCCGAACCAGCCCGGCGAGGCTTTGGGCCGGGCTCTTGCCATGCAGGGCCGCGGTGCCGGTCAGGTCCAGGTAGGCCTCATCGATCGACAGCGGCTCCACCAGGGGCGTGAGGGCAAGCATCAGGGTGCGAAGCTGCTCGCTGACCTGCCGGTAGCGTTTCATGTCCGGGCGCACCACGATGGCATCCGGGCAGGCCTTCAGGGCCTGGAACATGGGCATGGCCGAGAGCACGCCGTGGGCGCGGGCCAGGTAACAGCAGGCCGCTACAACGCCGCGGTGTCGGCCGCCAACGATCAATGGCCGGTCGCGCCACTGCGGATGGTCTCGCTTTTCGATCGCCGCGTAGAAGGCATCGCAGTCGAGATGGGCGATGGCCAGCTCATGCAGTTCCGCATGGTGCACAAGGCGCGAGGAGCCGCACGCGGGACACGTGCGGGCGTCCTTGGCCAGCGATATCTCGCCGCAGTCACGACACAGGCCGTTCATGCCTTGAGGATAATGCGCGCACGGCAACGGGTAAAGGCGCGCGAAGGCCTTGCCCGGAGCAGACTATCCGGTCCGGTCGCAATCCTTTTGGGGTCAGCAAATGCCGGTTCGGGATCTGGTATCAACGCCAACGGCGTTGCACCTTGATCCTGCAACGATCAGGATTCAGGCGGCCTCGAATCGATCAACGTGAATTTTGTCAGCGTACTCACGTGCTTGCCACAGATCATAAGCCGTCTGCATGCCCAGCCAGGTTTCAGGAGTGGAGCCAAACGCCTTGGACAGGCGAATGGCCATCTCGGTGGAGACGCCTGTTTTTCCATTGACGAGTTGCGACAAGGTTTGCCGGGCAACGCCCATGCATCTTGCGGCCTCGGTGACCGACAAGCCAAGAGGCTCCAGACATTGCCGTCTTACAGTTCCGCCCGGATGCGGAGGATTTTGCATGGCTACAACTTCACTCCCTAATGACAGTCATGGTAGTCAACTTCAACCCCTCACCTTGCTTGTACAGATCGGGTGAATATCACTCAACTGAGCATCTGCTGACGAGAAAAGCTGTGTCAGAGATCATGGGTACGCTCAATTGTGACTGACCGGGAGATCATTTTGAAGCTTTTTCCACAGCTCCTGATCGCGCTGATGAGGATCAGCAGCAAGCTTCGCCTCTGCAGGACCCAGCTCGGAGAGAAAGGCGAACCCCTTCAGGCAGACGGCAGTGATCTTGGTAGGCTCGATGGAGTGCGTGCGGCGAACCAGTTGCTGAAGATCATCCCAATCGAATGCGTTGGCATCGTCGAATTTCGACAGCAGAGCTTTCGGATCGAAGGCGTCACCTGCCTGCCAGAGCTTGAGCACGACAAGCCGGCGTATGAGTGGCTGCTCCAGGGGACGCACGGCAAACACGCTGAGGTCGTAGATGTCGCGTGCTTTGCTGCGCTGGTAGCAGGCCCGAATCTTCTCGGCGATGATCTCGGGCAGCGACAGGCAAGTGATTTGGGCCGGGTCGAAAGGCAGGTACCGGAAGTAGCTCTGCACGCGTTGGAAGTTCTGCGACGGAGGGAGGGTGGGCACCTCCCTCCGGCTGACCTGCAGCCTGATCTCGCTTTGCCCTCCCGGATTCCAGTCATGGGTGTAATGCGGGTTGACACCCCAGGATAATCCGTCCTGTGTCTCGTAATAACTGTCGTCGGGGATGCTGAACTGGATCCCGTGGAACGGATGTTCAAATGCCTCCATCAAGGCGATAACCACGTCTTCGTGATCGTGTTCTTCGATTCGCGTGAAATCTAGATCGGTCGAGAAGCGCCCCCTGTTTCCGAGGAACATCTTGCGAAGGCAGGTGCCGCCCTTGAAGGCGAACTTGTCCAGGATGCCGCGTTCTGCCATCAGCTGGAGCAGGTAGGTGAGCACGATCTCCTTCTCGGCAATCATGATATCGCGCAGCCCGGATTCGACCGAGTATCGCTGGACTTGCGGGCGGGTCAGAATGGCTCAGCCCTCCCGGTCAACCGTGTGCCGTCGCGCGATGCCGGCACTGTCGCTCAATTCGTGGCGGGTGACATTGACGGCAAGCTGCCAACTGTCCTGATAGCCGATTGCACCGGGTTTGGGAGCCCTCGGACCGAAGAACGCTTTGCCAGTCCCCTTTGCAAGATCCTGGAGATGCCTGCGTACATCCTCGGGGATCGTGGCCCCGGCGTGGTCTGCCAGCCACCCGAAGCGTCGTGTGAGCGTCCTGGAGGAAATCCGTTCCAGATAGGTGGCTGTCTTGTGCCAGTCGATGCACCGGCAAGCCGTCGACAGGACGGTCGCCGCTTCCCCTTCGCCGCCACTGAGGTCTGGACGGTCGATGCAGTCGATGACGGTCTTTTCGCGGTCGGACATCATGACGGTATAGCCCAGCACCTCGACCGGGCCACATCCGAAGAACTTCCGTGCAACCGGATTGATGATGCGAACCTCGGTATCGAGCACGCGGCGATTGCGCACACGCACAGGCGTGACCAATCGGATGGCGTGGCGATGTTGCGTTGTGAAGCTGTAGTACATTGCCGCTGTGGCATAGCCGAAGTAGTAGGGTTTGGCGATCCGGCTGGCGAGTGCCAGGACGTTGCTTTCTCCAAGAGCATCCGGTCCCATCTCGGGAGGTATGAACAGGTAGCGCCCCCAACTGGCGCGTTCCAGCCACCCCTTGCGGCGCAGTGAGCGGATCACGTGATCGGCAGCCTGTGGACTGACACCAAGCATGTCGATGATTTCACCACGCTCGATTTCCCGACTGCCGTGCTCAGCCATGCTGAGAACGATGCGGCTTTCCTGGGGCGAGAGCGAACGAGTAACGAATGCCATGCTAATTCTGAAACAAAACCTAGTAATAATCTGTGTTTTGACAAAAAATATATCAGAAGGGAATGCAGCAGTCAATCTAGAAATGTAACAAAACAAAGAATACCGCAAAGTTCCACGACAAGGCGGTTGCAATGCGGGTTGGAAAGCGCATGCCGTGCAAAAGGTCACACTTCCCTCTGCACCCCTTCATTCAGAGCAACGGTTCATCATCGCCGAAAAGTGTCAAAGGTATCTGAATCTGTGCATCCACGGTGATTCGCACTCCACGTAGTGGCGCGACTCGGACTCTGGGGTGGCAGGACCTCGTGCCGGGGCTTCCTAGAAGGACAGGCTGACGGCGAGAAATCCGTACCGGCCCAGGGCATCGTAGAGGCCGGGATAGGTGTTGCCGTTGCCCCCGCTGGCCGGTCCTGCACCGTTGCCGGCGATGGGGGGTTCCCGGTCGAACAGGTTGTTGATGCCGGTGCGCAACTGGAGGCCGTCGTTCACCTGCCACAGGGCCGACAGGTCGAAGTAGTCGATGTCCTCGAGATCCACATCGTCCTCGTTGCGGTCATCCACCTCGCCGATGTGGCGCCACATCAGGGTCGCGGTCAGGTTCCAGGGCGTGGTCCAGGTCAGGCGCATCTGGTTTCGCACATCCGGCGTCGGCGACCCGCACACGAATCCCCACTTGCCGGCGCAGTCCTCGACTGGGGCCCCGGCCACCTCCTGCTGCTCCCACTTGTCGATCAGCGAGAGCACGTTGCGGATGCCGAGGTGGCCCCAGGCGCCAAGGCCCAGGGAATAGTCGGCGATCAGGTCATAGCCCACCACCTTCTCGATCGCCAGGTTCTCCGCCTTGGAGACGATATGGCCACTGCTCTCGACATCCGAGCCGACCCACAGGTCGCCCGTCGCGCCCCGGCGGACCCGTTCGCACAGCACCAGGTCGCCGTCCAGGCACTCGGTGAGCACGAACTCCGGTGTCAGGTTGCTGATGCCTTTCTCGACCTCGATATGGTAGTAGTCGAGCGAGAGGCTCAGTCCGTCGATGGCTTGCGGGGAGAACACGATGCCAATGGTCCAGGTATCGGAGGATTCCGGCTTCAGGTCGGTGTTGCCGCCCTGCAGGAAGTTGTACTGGTTGGCCGGCGAGTCGGGGATGCTGCCCCATTGCCGCTCGCTCACCCCGCTGCGTGCACACTCCTCGAACGTGCGCCCCGCACTCGTCACCCCGTCTTCAACCTCCCCGGAGCAGGGATCGCTGCTCATGTCGAACAGGTTGAAGCCCTCGGGCTGGAACAGTTCACGCACGTTCGGGGCACGGATGGCCCGCTGGAAGCTGCCGCGCAACTTGAGGTCCCGGTTGATCGCCCAGCCGCTGCGAAGTCCGTAGCTCTCCACGCTCCCGCCGTATTCATAGTCGGAGAAACGCAGCCCGAGATCGAGTATCCACTCCTCGGCGAACGGGTGCGCCTCGACCAGCGGCACGTTGGCTTCCAGGAACAGCTCGGCGACGCTGCTGCCTCCCGAGACCGGGCGGGTCGCTCCCCCCTGACCGGCGCCCTCGCCTGAGCGAAAGGCTTCATCGGGCTTGAAATCGAGGTTCTCGTCGCGGAACTCGGCGCCGAGTGCGACGGCGATGGCGGTCTCAGCCGCAGGCAGGCGAAGGCCGTATTCCTCCAGGTCGCCAAGCAGGATGCCGCTGGCGGCCAGCTGGTCCGTGCTGCCGCGCGCGGTCAGCGGCAAGACGATGTAGTCGAGTGCCTCCTGTGTGACGCCATCGGCCTCGAAGATATTCCAGAGCACGCATGCGGGGTCCGTGCCGTCCAGCGCAGAGCGGCAGACGATCTCGCCGCTGGCCGGGTCGCGCACCGCATCCAGGGCGCGCTTGATCCTGGTCGTGCCAAGGTCGTTCAGGTAGGTGTTGTCCGTGCGCACCTCGGCGTACAGCAGGGAAGCGTCGTAGCTCCAGTGGTCGCTGAGCTCGCCCTGCATGCCGAGCACCCCGCGGACCGAGGTGTGCTGCAGGTCGTGCTGGCGGTTGCCGCCTTCGATATTGCGACGGCCGATCCAGAACGGGTCGAGCACGTCGTTCCGGGTCCTGCCGATCGCCCCGCACAGGGCCTGGAACTGCTGTTCGGACATCAGCGGGTTGCCGCAGTGCAGGGTTTCCGTGACGAAGAACGAGCCCGACGGGGCGATCTGCGCCACCGTGCGGTTATCCATGTACATCAGCTCCGTGTAGACCTGTGTCTGCTCGCTGAGGTCGTAGTGGGCGAAGGCGCCGAGGGTGTACTGCTCGTCCGGGCGCTGGTAGTAGTTCAGGGGAGCGAAGTTGTAGGTCTCACCCTGGCGGGGGACGAATTCATGCCCCTGCACGATGAAGTCGATGGGGTCGGGGTAGGCCGGGTGTGCGAAATTCGTGAAGCGTCCCTGCGGGATGGTCGATGAGCCCAGGCAGCTAGTCGCATCGTCGCTCAGGCCGCAGGAAGCGTAGTCGCGGTCGCGCTGCCAGACCGCCTCGATGTCGCGCCAGGTGGCATAGGCCGTCGCGTTGCCCCGCCCGCCGTCGAAGTTGGTGCCCACCACCAGGGATGCGCTGGAGGTGTCGCCGTCCGTCTCGGTGCCGTTAGCAAACGGGTAGCCGGCCTCCCCGACGATGCGCTGCCATTTGCGCGAATCGTTGTGATGCGAGTACTGGCTGAACTGGTAGTCGAGCTGCACGCCCTCGAAGTCCTTCTTCATGAGGAAGTTGACGACGCCTGCCACCGCATCGGAGCCGTAGGTCACCGAGGCGCCACCGGTCAGCACCTCGATGCTTTGCACGAGCGCGCTGGGAATCTGGTTGACATCGGCCCCTGTGCCGCCCTGCAACGGTGAGCCGGCCGGCATGCGCCGACCGTTGACCAGCACCAGGGTGCGTTCCGTACCCAGATGGCGCAAGTCGAGGGTCGCGGTTCCTGTGGCGCTGTTGGACTGACTGGTGTTCTGGGTGGAATAGACCTGCGGCAGGGTGCGCACCATGTCTTCCACCCGTACTGTGCCCTGGTACAGCAGTTCATCTGCATCCACCGAGGTGACGGGGCTTGCGCTGACCAGGTTCTTGCGCTGGATGTGTGAGCCGGTGACCATGATTTGCCCGAGTTCGACGACCGGATCCGCCGCATCGGCAGGCTCGTCTGCAAGGGCCGAGGCTTGGATGCTGCAAGCCAGAGCGGCAAGAAATACGAACGGGATGAGTGGTATTTTTCGATCCATTGTCCGCATAGGGCAACTCCATGCAGGTTCTGCCTCCATGAACTTGATGTAGATTATAGCGCCCAATGTCCCATCGTGAAGGCCCTCTTTTCAGTGCCATGCGGAACCACTAGGGTTGTATTTTGAACGGTGATACCGTACAATCCTTAAATGATTATCCGGTCTGTACGTCATCGCGGATTGCGCAGGCTGCTCGTAGATGATGATGACCGATTGTTGGGTCAGGAGCTTGCCGACCGTATACGCAAAATTTTGACAGTCCTGGTCCTGGCCGATGAAATGGACGAGTTTCTAATAGTTACTCCACCAGGCTGGAGGGTTCACAAGCTCTCCGGAAAGCGACGGCAAGAATGGAGCGTTTCGGTTTCGGGAAACTGGCGGATTACTTTTAAAGAAGAGAATGGCCATATCGATGGCCTGAACCTGGAGGACTACCAATGATGGTTAGCCATGACATCAAAGTGAACATGACCCCTTCTCATCCGGGTGATTTCATTCGCACGGAGGTTCTTGAGGAACTGGGCCTGACGATTACGAAGGCGGCAAGGGTCCTTGGCGTTCGAAGAGCGACGCTTTCAGACTTCCTCAATGGCAAGGCCAGCCTGTCACCGGAGATGGCGCTGCGGATTGAGAAGGCCTTCGGTACAAGCATGGATATGTTGTTGCGGATGCAGGCGTGGTACGACGCTTCGCTGATGCGTGCGCGCTCAGAACAGGTCCATGTAGAGCGTTACGCTTCAGTTTAACCACACATACAAATCGCTGACTCGGGCAACCTGTTTCTTGCTGATGCGCCTCGACAAGGTCTGACGCGCAATACCCATGCCTTCTGCAGGCTTGGCTAGCGACTAGCCGAACGCGGCAAGGATCTTTTTGCATCAGGCTCTGGTACGTACGTACCCAAACGTCTCCTGAACTGCTCATAGGCCCTGTACGAGCTTGCACCCGAGCCTGGCTCAAAAAACCCTTACACCTGCAGTACGCCTTTTCGCTTCTACCCCTTCAGCGGATGGGCCACGATGCGCAAGCATGTTGTCTGGATTCCTACAGCCATGAAATGCGTATCGTTCGGACCAAAGCCTGCCGGAAAGGCGTTACTGGGTTGTATTCTGCTGGCCGTCTTCAGTCCGCATATCGCTCATGCGGAAGCAGGCAGGCTGCACCTGGTCGAAGTGTTCACGACATCGGATCGTCCCGTCGCGCGCCATCAGGCTTCGGTTTTCAAGCCCGGTGTCCCCAAGATTCGCATCTACATGCTCGATCGATTGCATCAACTGGAGGTGCATCTGTCCGAGGATCTGCCCACCGATCCCGAACTGGCCCGCCAGCAGGCGCTTGACCGACTACAGGAAATCCACGAGACAGACCGTGCACGCCTGCGACAAGCCGCCGTTGGCCTGGCAAGAGCGGCACACT
This sequence comes from Gammaproteobacteria bacterium, assembly GCA_965220895.1. GTDB lineage: Bacteria > Pseudomonadota > Gammaproteobacteria > UBA4575 > UBA4575 > WTFY01. The sequence continues at coordinate 848,627 of OZ244850.1, read as the reverse complement.
ACGGCATCGGCCGCTACCCGGCCATGGTGTTCAACGGCCACGCGGTCGTGTACGGCCTTACAGACCTCGAAGCCGCCCTCGCTCACTACCGGCACTGGCACCGACCATGAACCGGACAGGGTCTTGTGTCCTGACAATGCTTCTTTTTGCAGGCCTGTCCGGCCAGGCCCTAGCCGGTTCGATCAACACCTCGCAGATCCTGGCCCGGACCACGGCAGCCGCCCCTTCCTGCATGCAGTGGATGCCGGTCGGTACCTGCTTCTGGCTTCGCTGTACGTGGCGGGGCTGTCGGGTGCGGTCCTCGCTCAAGGTCGGACACTACAACCCGGACCTGGTGGTTGCCGCCTACAACGAGCTGGGCGGCAATCCCTGGCGCGAGATCCGTGCCACCCTGGGCCTGGCCCAGCAAACGGTCGCGCGTGGACTGCTGGGCTCGCTGCTTTCGGTGCCTCCCGGAAGTGCCGGCAACCGCACCGAGGGCTCGATGCGCACCCACACGAACCTGATCTTTCGCGAGGCCGATGCGATCGGCCACCCGCTGGCACAATTGCCGCTGCCCGGGCTCGTGTGCGGATCGCAGACCCGCCCCCTGGTGCCGTACTTCCAGTCCGGCATCGATGCCCTGTCCTGGCGCATGGCCGTCCCGGAGATGCTTTACCCGGCGAGCGTTGCCCCGGGACTTCGAGAGATCGGTGGGGGTGTCTGGCAGAGCTGGGGCCCGGTGCATCCGCGAACCGGCTGGGTCACGCAAACCGACGAACCCAAGGCCGCGGCCGTCATCGCACAGCGCGCAGGCGATATCGTCACCCGGGCCGCGCAGCCGCACGTCTATGTCGCGCTCACCGGATCGTCCGCCTCGGGCCAGCGGATGTGGCCGCCCGGTACGCTTATCGAGGGCGATGCCCGCAGTGGCCAGTGGCAGCGCCTGTTGCCCGAGCCCGAATCCGGATGCGAGGTGTTCGGAGACGATGACCGGGCCGATCCCGCGGGCTGGGGCGGCGGGCTCGTCGATGCGGGCGGGGACTACGCCTGGACCCTGTGGCGTCCGTACGAGTGCTGCCGGCGCCGAGGCCAGTGGTTCCTGTTCAACGTGGACTGGATGGATTATCCACCATGAAACCCTGGGGGATTTGGCCAGGCGCCGGTGTTGCCCTTGTTATCCTGTGCATGCCGATGAACCTGGTGGCCGTCATGGCTCCGACCGAGGACGGCTTCTGGTATTACGAGATCGGCGGGGCGCGCCCGATCTCGCGACCGGCCAACCCCTCGGTGGTCTCGGTCACCCTCGGCGGCTCGGCACAGCTCGGCCTGGGCTACAGCTGTGCGCAGTTCGACCCGGTAGCCGCCGTCACCAACACGCTCAATGAAATCGGCGCGGGCGCGGACCGCATGATGGGCGCGATGACCAATGCCGCGACCGCGGCGCTGGCCGCCCTGCCGGCCCTGATCCTGCAGCGCGCCAACCCGGGGCTCTACGACCTGTTCCAGAATGCGCTGATCAAGGCCGAGCAGACCCTGTCGCTCGCCACCAAGTCCTGCCAGCAGATGGAAACCGAGATTGCCCAGGGCAAGAATCCCTATGCCGATCTCATCGTCTTGTCAAAGGGCAACGACTGGAAGCGCGAGATGGGCATCGGCGGCAACGATGCGGTGAGTGCCGAGGCGGCCGTGGAGGCGGCCAACGGCGACAACGGCGTGCCCTGGATCGGCGGGCTGGCCGGGGGTTCGGCCCAGCCCGTGCTGGAGTTTACCGGGGACATCGTCAAGGCCGGCTACAACATCAACCTGAACCGCCCGGTCACTGCGAGCACCGCGGCCCCGCCATCGCCGGGCTCGCGCCTGCCTGAGATCTGGACGACGCCGGCCGAGGCGCAGCGCTGGGTCGTGGATGTCGTCGGCGAGAACATCGTCACCACCTGCGACACCTGCCGCAAGGACAGCATTCCGGGCACCGGACTGCTGCCCAAGCTGCACCAGGAATCGGGTGCGGTCACGCTTGAGCTGCAGCGCCTGGTCTCCGGGGCAAGCCCGTCGACGCTGGCCAACCTGGAACAGGTCGCAGCCCCCGGGGTGGCGGTCACCCGCCAGCTGATCGAGGCGATCCGGGAGATGCCCGCGAGCGAGCAGTCGCTGGTCATGGGCCGGCTGGTGTCCGAGATCAGTACCGCGCGCACGGTCGAGAAAGCCCTGCTTGCGCGCCGCCTTTTGCTGAGCGGGCGCCAGGTGCCCGAGGTCTATGCCACCGAGGTGGCCCGCGAGCATGCCGATGCCTCGATCGCGGAACTCGACCGCGAGATCGAAAGCCTGCTGTTTGAGACGCGCGTGCGCCGCGAGATCGTCTCCGAGACCGCGGGCGTGCTGCTTGAACGTGCGCAAGCCCGAAGGCGCGCATCCCTGCAGGTCCCGGAATCGCCCACCCTCGACCCCAGGCCGCTGGTGCGCGGCCGGGTGCCCTGAGTTGCCCATGCGCTCGGCAAGCGTATGGCTGAGCCTGCTGGCACTCATACTTGCAGCGCTCACCGGGTTCGTGCTCTGGCAGTCGGTGCAGGTCTCCTCCCTGTCCAGCGTGCAGGGGCATCTTGATGCCTTGCGGCCGCTGGGGTCGGTGATCCGGTGCAGCGCACTGGCCCTGGTCGCCATCGGTGGATCCCTGTTTGTATACGGGTGCTATCGCTGCGGGCGCATCGATGTGCATGCCCTGAAGCTGCGCCAGGGCCGGCACTGGCGTGTGATCGCCTGACTGTTGGCGATCGAGGTGCTCCTCGGCCAGCAGTTGCTGCGCCATTTCTTGGCAACCCTGGGAGGCGGCAGTCCGTGAGTGTCGACAGTTACCTCGAGCTGTTCACCACCCTGTTCGGCTGGACCTTCTACAACATCTTCTGGGAGGTGCTGGCCGGAACCGGTATCGTGTTCCTGCCCTTTCTTGGCATCCTCATCGACCACTGGCGCGAGCCGGCCGAGGGCGGTGAGTTCGGCAATGCCCCCGCATTGTCCCTGCGGCGCATGGAGATCCAGCTGTTCATGGCCCTGCTGGTGGTGGTACTGGCCGGCCAGCCCGCGGCCCTGGCCCCGCTTGAGGCCAGCACGCTGGCCTACACGCCGCCGCCGAGCCTGCTCGATCCGAGTCCGGTCACCGCCACCCCGGCTGCCCCGCAAAGCAGCTTCGGCAGCACAGGCTTTGCCGGGGCGCCGAGCCTGGTGCAGGTGCCCGTCTGGTGGTACGCGGTGCTCGCCGTCACCTCGGGGCTCAACCACGCGGTGGTCGAAGGCCTGCCTTCGGCGAGCGACCTTCGCACCTACGAGCAGCAGGCCCGCCTGGCCACCATCGCCGATCCTGCGCTTCGCCGCGAATCCAGCGACTTTTTCAGCCAGTGCTATACACCGGCACGCTCCCGGTACCTCGCACAGCGCCCGGCAAGCCCCGCCATCCAGGCCTTGCTCGTGACCTATGGCGGCGATGACCCGGACTGGATGGGCTCGCACGTCTACCGCGAGACTGCTGGCTACTACGATGCGCTTCGCCCGACCACGCCGGTTCCGGGCTGGGCCTTCGATGCGGTGCGCGACAGCGAATACCCGCCGGGCGCCCCGCCTCGCTGGGGCAGGCCCTGGTGCAAGCAGTGGTGGGAAGAGGCCGGTATCGGGCTGCGTCGCAAGCTGGTGGCCCAGGCGGACCTCACCTCGGCCGGGTTTTCCGGCCTGGTGGTGTCGGTGGCTCCCGGGCTGGCCCATGAGCAGCACCTGGATACCGCGGCACGCGCCGTGCTGGCCAATGCGCCGCCGGTGTGGTCGAACAACGACCTCGTGGCGCGAAATACCGGGCACGGGGGCTGGCTCGGCACCACCGAGCAGTGGCTCAAGGGCGGCCTGGCCGCCGGCGGGATCGTGACCGCCTCGGCGCTGTTCTCGGTCAGTGTGACGGCCCTGTTGCAGGCCCTGCCCATGGTGCAGGCGGTGCTGCTGCTGGGCATCTACGCACTGTTGCCGATGGTCGTGGTGCTGTCGCGCTACTCGCTGTCGATGATGGTCACCGGGGCACTTGCCATCTTCACCGTCAAGTTCTGGAGCGTGCTGTGGTACCTGGCCCTGTGGGTGGACCAGAACCTGATCCTTTCCATGTATCCGGACATCAACGTCTTCCTGCAGGTCTTCGCCAACCCCGGCGAGCACGATCTCAAGCGCATGCTGCTCAACATGATCACGACCAGCCTGTACCTGGGCCTGCCGCTGCTGTGGAGTGCCATGATGGCCTGGGCGGGGGTGCATATCGGTCGCTCGATCACAGCCGCCACCTCGCCGCTTTCCCGGGGCGGGGACGACGCCGGGCGTTTTGGCGGGGGTATGGGCAGGGCGGCGTTCAAGCGATAGGTTTGCGGGCTCCAACCAAAAAGTTGACAAAATCACCCCGTATGCTTATAAAATATTATCAAATATTGACAAAAATGACTGTGATAGTTCCAAAAGGGGGCCGTCTTGCGAGGGAAAAGCAGGAAAACGATCGAGCTGCGCAAGTTCATCCTGGAGCATGTCACGGACCTGCCCATAGGCATCGGTGCGCGCACCGCCCGGGAGTTCGGCATATCGCGCCAGGCGGTCTCCAGGCACATCCAGGAACTCGTGGACGAGGGTTTGCTCGCGGCCCGCGGCCAGACGAGAAATCGAACCTTTCGCCTGCGTGAACACACAAACGAGAGCCTCCGGTTCGACGTGGCAGGGGGCATGGAAGAACACGTCATCTGGAGCGAGTCGGTGCGACCGTGGCTGGCTGACCTAAAGGAGAATGTCCTGGAGATCTGCGAGTATGGCATCACGGAAATGGTGAACAATGTCATCTCGCACTCCGGTTCCGACGTCCTGGATGTCTGTATCGAGCGCAACGCGGCGGTCACGAGACTGGGCGTGCGTGACCGGGGAGTGGGCATATTCAGGAAGATACAGCAGGACTTCGATCTGCATGATGCCCGCCACGCATTGCTGGAGCTGTGCAAGGGCAAGCTCACTTCCGATCCCGATGCCCACAGCGGCGAGGGAATCTTCTTCACATCCAAGATGTTTGATGAATTCAGGATTCTGTCGGGGAATCTGCATTATCTGACCCGTTTCCAGGGTGAAGAGTCCGGCTGGCTGACGGAAACCCACGATGAAGAAAAATTTATCGAGGGAACCTATATAGGAATGACGGCCTCGGCGAATTGCGAGCGGCGCATCAGCGAAGTGTTCGACGAGTATGCCTCGGAAGATGCGGACTGGGGCTTCACCCGGACCCGCATCGTTTTGCAGTTGCTGCATCACGAGGGCGGGAAATTGCTTTCCCGCTCCCAGGCCAAGCGCCTGCTTGAACGGGCGGATCAATTCAAGGAGGTGGTACTCGACTTCAAGGGCATCACCTATATCGGCCAGGCATTTGCCGACGAGGTTTTCCGGGTATTCAAGCAGCAACACCCCGAGGTTATCATTCATCGGACAGGCACGACCGACGATATTGAAAAAATGATCAGCAGGGTGAAGGCCCGATCCTGACTGCCGTCCGGAATTGACATAGCGACATGACCTACCCAATTGTTGAACTTGCAGGAGTTAAGCCATTTCAACTTGAGCAAATGGGCACAAAAACCAAGTTCTGGTACCGCGATGAACAGGACCAGAAGACCCTGTTCAAGGAAGGCAGGCCCGATACCGGGGAGAATTGGGCCGAGAAAGTCTGTTGCGAGTTGTGTCGTCTTCTGGGCTTGCCGCATGCCGAATACGATCTGGCAGTTTGGGAAAGCCCCACAGAAACTAAAAATGGTGTGATCACTCCAAGTTTTGTCCCAGAGGAACCCGGTGCGCGTCTAGTTTTGGGAAATGAGCTTTTAGCAAAATTCGTCGATAACTATGAAAGAAACAAGCGTTATCGTGCAAGTCAGCATACGATTCGCATTGTGATGGAAGCTGCCTCCATCCCGTTTGTCAGACTACCCATAGGATGGACTGCTCCGCCTGAGATCAGGGATGCTGCAGGGTTGTTTACAGGTTATCTCCTGTTGGACGCACTGGTCGGCAATCAGGACCGTCATCACGAAAACTGGGGCATTATATTTGTACCAGAACAGGAGCGAGTATTCTTTTCTCCTACATTCGATCATGCATCAAGCTTGGGGAGAAACGAGCAGGATCCTACCCGCAGAGAAATGCTTATGACCAAAGACCGTGGCAGGAGCGTGAAGGCCTATGTAGGGCGCGCAAAATCTGCTTTTTATGCGACACCTTCCTCTCCCAAACCCCTCATGACCTTGGAAGCCTTTGAAGAATCAGCTAAGATTCAACCTGATGCAGCCCGCTTCTGGGTAGCAAGACTAGCCGGTATTGATTCTCAGAAATACAGGGAGATACTGGATGAAATACCTGACCAGGAAATTTCAGCACCTGCGCGTGATTTTGCCTACAGGATGTTGGAACTGAATGCGGAAAGGATTCTTCGAATCTGATTTCTAGCAAAGAAGACGGACACAATGAAAGCTCTATTTGTCGCATGGCAGGATTCCAAGACCAGGAAATGGGCACCGGTTGGAAGGCTTACTAGGGAAGACGATCTCTACAAATTCGTTTACACGCGAGGCGCAAAGGGAATGCCTGAATCTCACCGGTTTGGGCGTATGCGGGATTTGAACAAGGTGTACGAATCCGAAGAACTCTTTCCGATGTTTACTAGTCGGATCTTGGCCAAGAATCGTCCAGAATATAAGGATTACCTCTATTGGCTGGGGCTGTCCGAGGCTCGCTATGACGTGCTGGAAGAGCTTGCCCGTACAGGAGGATTGCGTGCTACGGATTCCTTGGAACTGTTTCCGTGTCCTGAACCTACAGTATGGAAAAATTACGAAGTGCATTTTTTTTGTAGGGGACTACGGCACCTACATGAGGAAGACAGGGAACATGCACTTCAAATGCAAGTTGGTGAACGATTGTACTTGTTGCAGGATTTGCAAAACCCTCAAGATGAAATGGCTTTACTGATGCGTACTGGTGATCCGATCTCCATTGTTGGCTATGCCCCACGCTACTATTCTGCCGAATTCACGCAGCTGATCAAATCCACAGACTTAAATCAGGTCAGGGTAACAGTTGAGCAGGTCAATAAAGATGCACCGGTCCAATACCAGTTGCTTTGCAAGTTGGTCAGTCCATGGCCTGCTAATTTTTCGCCTTGCACTAACAAAGAGTTCGAAGCACTTGCAGTGGATTAGGGAGGACCGGGTTCATGCGCTGTACATTATCCGGTTTTGCACTTGCAATGCTGTTGGCGTTCACACAGGCTGCAACTGCACAGGACGCCCGCCGCGGATTTTATGCGGGCATTGAACTCGGCGCAGCCGAGTCGCGCCCGATCAAGTCCACCCGCACCAACGTCGGCATTCCGACCAACTGCGACCAGTGGCTGCCGCCGGTGAACCTCGGCGGGTTGCAACTGCCCTTGCCGGCGGATCAGTGCCAGCCCCGCGTGCTGCCCGCGAGTACCAGCAAATTCGATCTCGACACCGGCTGGCTGGCAGCCATCCAGGTTGGCTACGCGGGCCTTGGGCCGTTTAGGATCGAGGCGGAGTACCAGCATCGCCGCCACGACGGCGAGAAGGTCAGCCTGTTCGTGCCGGGTGATCCCAAGCAAAAGGAGTTCTCCGTGCGCGATGAGGAGATCGACCGTTTACGCGCGGACAGCCTGTTCGCCAATCTCTACTACGACTTTGCACAACCGGTGCTCCTGGGAGGCACACCCTTTGTAGGGGCGGGCCTCGGGCTCTCTCGCATCGAGATCGAATACTCGGCCATCTCCACCCGGCGCGATGAGGCGGCCCTGGCCGCCCTGGATCCGCCCAGACACCCGGCGGCCGCCAACCAGTCCTCGATCGCGGACAAGACCCTGTCAGACTGGCTGTGGGGTTACCAGTTGATGGCGGGTCTGGATTATGCCCTGGGTGAGCACAGGATACTGAGCGCCAAGCTGCGCTACGGAAGTACGCTGGGGGATTTTCGCGATGACGGCCATCCCTGGGCCAGCCTGCGCGGGCATGCCTCCACGGTGGCACCGGGCGGGGCTCCGGTGCACTACGGGATCTCAATGCGCGGGCAAAGCTTCTGGGCCGTATCGGTCGGTCTCAGGCACCACTTCTGATCGACGCCCCGTGCCGGGTGCATCGCCGGACTCCGGTTGGGCCGGGTCAGGTGATATCTCCCATGCACAGGTACTTGAGCTCAAGGTATTCCTTGATGCCGTGCCGGGAGCCCTCGCGGCCCGTGCCGGACTCCTTGACGCCGCCGAAGGGGGCGACCTCGGTGGAGATGAGCCCGGTGTTGATGCCGACCATGCCATACTCCAGCGCCTCGGCGAGCTTCCAGATGCGTTTGGTATCCCGGGTGTAGAAATAGGACGCCAGCCCGGACTCGGTGTCGTTGGCCAGGCCGATGACCTCCTCGTCCGTGTCAAAACGGTAGATCGGGGCCAGCGGCCCGAAGGTCTCCTCCGAACTGACCGCCATCTCGGGGCGCACCCCGGTGAGCACCGTCGGCTGAAAGAAATTCCCGCCTTTTTCATGGCGGGCCCCGCCGCAGCGCAACTGTGCCCCCTTGGCCAGTGCATCGTCGATGTGGCGCTCGACCTTCTCGACCGCTGGCTGGCTGATCAGCGGTCCGATATCGGTGTCCGCCTCCAGCCCGTGGCCCACCTTGAGGGCCTGCACAGCCTCGATGAGCCGGTCGACGAACGCATCGTGGATGCCGTCCTGCACGAAGATGCGGTTCGCGCACACGCAGGTCTGGCCGGCATTTCGAAACTTCGACTGCATGGCACCCGCCACCGCCTCATCGAGCTCGGCATCGTCGAAAACGATGAACGGGGCATTGCCGCCGAGTTCCAGCGCCAGCTTCTTAACGGTGCCGGCACCCTGTTCCATCAGCCGCTTGCCCGTGCGCGTGGAACCGGTGAAACTGAGTTTTCGAACCCGGGCATGGGTGGCGAGTTCGGCCCCGATCTCCTGCCCGGGCCCGGTAACGATGTTCAGCACCCCTTTGGGAAGGCCGGCCTGCTCGGCCAGTCTGGCCAAAGCGAGCGCGGAGTAGGGGGTTCGGCTTGAGGGCTTGGCCACCACCGTGCAGCCGGCGGCCAGTGCTGCGGCGAGCTTGCGTGCGAGCATGGCGTTCGGAAAGTTCCAGGGCGTGATCGCGGCCACCACACCGACCGGCTCACGGGTCACGATGATGCGCTGGTCGGCACGGTTGGCGGCGATGGTCTCGCCGTAGATGCGTCTGGCTTCCTCTGCAAACCACTCGATGTAGGCCGCCCCGTAGGCGATCTCGGCGCGCGACTCGGCCAGCGGTTTGCCCTGCTCGATGGTGATGAGTACGGACAGGTCCTCGAGGTTTGCCTGGATCCGCTCGAACCAGTCCCGCAGATGCGCGGTCCGGCCCTTGGCGGTCAGCGAACGCCAGCCGGGCTGTGCCGCATGGGCTGCATCAATGGCCCGGCGGGTCTCGCCTCGCCCCATGTGAGGCACCGTGCCGAGCAGAGCCTCGTCCACCGGATTGCGTACCTTGAGCGTAGCGCCGTCTTCGGCATCCACCCAGGCGCCGTCAATATAGCCCTGTGTGCGCAGTAATGAAGGATCGTCGAGGGTCATGCAGTATCCGCCCGGGGATGGAGGCCATTATAAGGGCTGCGTGGCTGTGGGTCGAAGCATTCGCCCGGTCACTGGATGGTCGGGATGCGCCTTCTCAGGCGTTCCAGGGTGCGGGTGAATACCTGCGGGTCCTGGCGGGAGCGGGCCAGCACCAGTGCTCCCTGGATGCCGACCACCACTTCCTCGGCCGTCTCCGCCGCCTTCGGTGGCGTGAAACCGGTGTGCAGCAGGGCACCGGCCAGGGACTCGGTCCAGGCGCTGAAATACCGGTGGATCAAGCCCTCGAACGCCTCCTGCCCGTCCCCCAGGGCGAAGGCCCCGAGCAGGCAGATGCGCTCCCCGGACTGAAAATACGCCTCCACGGCCTCGAACATGTGCTCGATGCCGCGTGCAGGCGCTCCGGAATCGCGCAGGGCCGTGAACACGTGCTCCTCGAACCAGCGATTGACGTCCTCCAGCACGGCCTCGGCCATCTCCTGCTTGCCGTTCGGGAAAAAATGGTACAGGCTGCCCTTGCCGAGGCCCGTCTGCTGCGTGATGGTGGCCAGCGAGCTGCCGGCATAGCCGTGCTCGCGGAACACTTTGGCCACCGCGGCGATGGCATCGCGGCGCTCGGCGACTTCCCGTGGCATGCGCCTACAGTCCGAGTTCGGTCAGGCCGGGGTAGTCGTCCGGGCGAGGCCCTTCGCCCCAGAGGAACTTGCGGTCCGATTTCTGGATCGGCACGTCGTTGATGCTGGCTTCGCGCCGTTGCATCAGGCCCTGCTCGTTGAATTCCCAGTTTTCATTGCCGTGGGCCCGAAACCAGTTGTCGGAGTCGTCACGGTACTCATACTGGAAACGCACCGCGATGCGGTTGTCCTGGTGGGTCCAGATCTCCTTGACCAGGTGGTAGTCGAGTTCACGCGCCCACTTGCGCGTCAGAAACTCGACGATCGCCTCGCGGCCCTGGAAAAACTCGGCACGGTTGCGCCAGCGACTGTCCTTGGCATAGGCCAGCGAGACCTTCACAGGGTCGCGAAGGTTCCAGGCGTTCTCGGCCATGCGGACCTTCTGCATGGCCTCTTCGGGGGTGAACGGCGGAAAGGGGGGACGTTCTTCAGCCATGGGAATCCTCCTTATACTGTACTTATAGGTACAGTATATACTGATCAGTATACAATGCAAGAAGGTTTGGCCTGGCGGATCGCAGAGGCGATGGCTTCTGTCTGCAAGGAAGCAGACGATGGCCTGCAGAGGCCGGGCTATGGAACGAACAGTATGAAATTTAAATTTTCATATTGTTCGATATCAGGTGCAATTCAAGCTCTCCGAAGCCATCACTCAATCGCTTGCAGGCCGCACAGGACTGCTGCGTCTGTTGCCTTTTTCCTTGGCCGAGCGCCAACGTGCGGGTGCAGGCCGCAGTACAGAGGAGACTCTCCACTCCGGTTTCTATCCGTGCATCTACGAGCAGGGCCTCGAACCGTATCAGGCGTATGCCGATTACTTTGAGACGTACGTCGAGCGTGACGTGCGCCGCTTGAGCGAAATCCGCAAGCTGTCGAGCTTTCAGCGGTTTGTGCGCCTGTGTGCGGGCCGCATCGGGCAGTTGACCGATTTCGTTGCCCTCGGGTCCGATGCCGGTGTCTCGCATGCCACGGCACGGAACTGGCTTGAAGTGCTGGAGGCAAGTTTCATCGTGTTCCGGCTTCCGCCGTTTCACGCCAATACCCGAAAGCGCCTGGTCAAATCGCCGAAGCTCTACTTCTACGATGTCGGGCTGGCCAGCTACCTGGTGGGGATCGAGCGACCTGAACAGCTCGTCACCCATCCCCTGCGCGGCACGTTGTTCGAGAACATGGTTGTGGTGGAAGCACTCAAGCACCGGTTCAACCTCGGCCGGCGCGCCAACCTGTCTTTTTTCAGGGACAGCCGGGGACTGGAATGTGGTCTCCTGTTTGAGACCGCCGCTGGCCGGGTCGCGATCGAGATCAAGTCCGGCGCCACCGTCGCATCGGATTTCTTCGATGCTCTCAACACGATTGGGAAGTGGGTCCCGGATATTTCCATTAAGCTGGTCGTCTACGGCGGGCGTGAGCGTTAGTCCCGTGATGCAGGTGAGGCCGTGCCGTTTCATGGATGGGTCGATATGCTCGAACGTATCTAGCGCCGTGCGGGGTGGCCCTGCACGCCTGGCGTGTAACCCACGGTACCCGAGGTAGACCGCCTCGCCAACTGCCAGTGAGAAACCACCTCAATACCGTAGACAGGCCATGATGTCTAGGTGTGGTTATCGATCAGGTCTCTACGGTCCCTGTCTGCTGTTGTTCATGGAGCGTGGCAAAATCCGGCGGATTCAGGTTCAGCGTTGGCAGTCCGCCGTCCCGCGCCAGGTCGGCGATGATGCGGTCGACCCAGGGGAACAGGATGCGTGGTGCCTCGCACAGCAGGAAGCGGTGCCGGGCCGTTTCGTCAAGATCAATCAGTTCGAACAGGGCAGCATAGACCAGTTCAACCAGAAAGACGATCCGGTCGCCGTCGGACGCGGTGACGTCGACGGTCAGTGCGACCTCGTGGAATGCATCGAGGTGCCGGCTGTCCACCTGGACCGACACATCGAGACTCAGGTCGTCCTTGTCCGGGGCTGCCGGGGCACCGGGATTTTCGAACGACAGGTCCCGGATATAGCGCCCGTGCAACACGACATTCAGAGATTCCTGCCCGCTGGCGGAGGTGTCCGTGCGGCTCATGGTGTCACGCAGCCTGGGCAGGTACGAGGGTGAGCAGGGATGTCCATGGGGACCGACAGGGATTGTGCTAGCGCCATCCCGGGCCCAGGTACCAGCCGACCAGGGAATAGCGGGTGCCACGGATCACGCGCGTGACCTCGTGCATGACCAGCGACGGGAAAACCAGTACCGTGCCGCGCCGGCGGATGACATCGGCGGGCGGCTGGGCGGCAACATGGTGCATCAGGAGGTCGCCGCCCTCGTAATCGTCCGGGTCGGACAGCTGCACCGTGATACTCAGCTTGCGCTGGGTCGGCCGGTCGCCGCTGACCAGCAGGGTGTCCTGGTGGGCGTGGTAATAATGGCCGCCCTTTTCGGTGTCGGCCCGGTAGACGCTGAACTGCAGGCTGCGGGCGCCTTCGGGGTTGTAGTCCACCCCGAACCATTCGTCGTTGGCCTCGCTGACGCAGTAATCAATCGCCTGGAAGACATGCGAGAATGTCGGGTCCCGGCGCTCCAGGAACGTGACCTCGCCGTGGCGGATGTCCGGGTTGACTTCGGTGCCTTCGAGTCCGACAGTGCCGGCCGTGGTACTCTGCTGCACCGCATCGTCGATGATCGCCTGGCACTCCTCTGCGGGGATCAGCGAGTCGTAGTAGGCCCATTCGCTGCGCATTACCGCTCCCGGCGCTTCACATCACCCGTGTACCACGAGGCCAGCGTGTGCCGCTTGCCCGAGACGACCGGGCGCACGCCATGGGGCAGGGACGAAGGGTAGGTGATCATCCTGCCCGCTTCCGGGGGGACCTCGATCCCCACTGTCGGGAAAACGGTGGCCCCGCCGTGGCACGACGTGAGGTACAGGATACTGGAGTACAGCCGATGCTCGAAATGCGGTGGCAGGTTGTCCTGGTGGACGTTCATGTGCTGGCCTGCCTGCCACAGCACCAGGTCGGTGTATTCGGGATACACGGTGCTGGCGTGCAGTTCATCGGACAGGAGTGTGGCAATGCGTCGGCGCACCCCGTCCATGATCTTGCGCACGCGCAGGCTGTCGACGCTGGCGTAGTTGATCTGCCGGTAGGAAAAGAAGGGCTCGATGTTCTTCTTGCCCAGGCGCCTCACGTTGATTTCGAGAAACGCCGACAGGATGGTGCACTCTGCCGCTGACAGGAATCCGCCTTCACTGACGAGCGGGATCGTCGGGCCGGTGTGCCACGGCAGGTTCCGCTGGACAGCAGGGGTATCCGGGCCCAGCTGTTGCTTTGGCGGACTGGCGGCCCCTACCATCGCCAGGTCAGGCTCGCATTGATGCGGGTCTGTGAATAGTCGAAACCGTAGGCGATGCCGATATCCACCACGGCACGGGTTTTTTCGGGCAGGCGAAAGGCCCCGGCGAGTGCAACGGCATCCCCGGACCGGTAATGGCCCAGCCGTACCCCGAAGGCCCGGTCCCGGTTGTAGGGAATATGCATGCTGCCCAGTGCAATGGCGATGGCTGTCCCCTCGTGCGACTCCGTGCGCAACCTGTCGAACGAAAGCTGCAACGACTCGATCCGCTGGCCGTGCCGGTCGATCGCCTGGGCCGCGTGATCAATGCGACTCGCCTGGTTTGTGAGCCAGCCCTCCGGCAGAAGGGGTACGCCCGGTGCTCCCGGTGGCCCGGGGGGTCCTGGCGGTCCAGGACTAGTACCACCCGATCCTGGCGGTCCCGCAGGTCCTGTCGGTCCCTTGGGTCCTGTCGGTCCCGGATTGGAGCCACCCGCTCCCGGCGGTCCTGTAGACGGTCCCGGCGGCCCGGGCGGTCCATCCGCCTGTACATTGGTTGGGTAGAGGCTCCCGACCGAGGTGATTCCCACGGCACCTGCCAGGATCAGCGAAGTGGCAGCGGTCACGCCCGTGACCGCTGTCGGGCTATACCAGCGCTTTCGTTTGGTCAGTCGGTTTTTTTGGGGGGGGGGGGGGAGGGTTGAAAACAGGACTCTGGCCCGTGGTCCGTTTTTGCTTTTTCTGTATCATTCACCTGTCAAAACCTGTCCCAAAAACTTTTACACCGCTCACCTATGCGGCTCCATTTGAGACTATCAATATTACTTATCAGTGTCAATAGCATGTGCCGGTGCATGCTTCTCTCCAGACCACCGGCACCTAGTCAGGGGAGAATCCAGCAAGATTGCTTTCAGCGTCAACGCTAAAAGTTGTCCAACGCGAAGTGATGGTGAGCCGGGCTTGTAATCCTGTCAGGAATGCATAGAATTAGGGATGCAGGCAATGTCTGCAAGATCCCGAGTGCGCCGTCCCGTGCGCATGCTTTCACGAACATCACTTTATTATTTCGGACAGGGAGAAACAGTCGAGTGAGCGAGGCGATCAGTCACATAACGGACAGTACTTTCGAACAGGAAGTGCTGCAGTCCGAGGAGCCGGTGCTGGTGGACTACTGGGCGCAGTGGTGCGGCCCGTGCAAGATGGTGGCCCCGATCCTCGATGAAATCGCCGTGGAATACCAGGGCAAGCTCAAAGTCGCCAAGCTCAACGTGGACGACAACCCGGACACGCCCCCGAAGTACGGGGTGCGCGGAATACCGACACTGATGATTTTCAAAAACGGCAATGCCGAGGCGACCAAGGTCGGCGCGCTGTCAAAATCACAGTTAACTGCATTCATTGACCAGAGCCTCTAGACAAAATAATACCCACAGGCTCCGGCAACCACTATCAGAACTCACGAACTTTAATACACAGTACACGACGATACAGACAAGCCACATCCGAACCCCCTGAATACAACCGGCGCTGTATCCCGGTGTAAACGACATTTTTTCGCGCGGTCCCGACGGACCTTGTCCGGCCCGTGCACAACCCACTGCAACCTTTGAACACGACGAGTGTGAACGACTATGAACCTGACGGAACTGAAAAAGAAGCCGGCCGCTGACCTGGTGGATACGGCCGCGGAGATGGGCGTCGAGAACCTGGCGCGCTCGCGCAAGCAAGACATCATCTTCTCCATCCTCAAGGCGCATGCGAAAAACGGCGAGGACATCTTCGGCGACGGCGTGCTCGAGATCCTGCAGGACGGCTTCGGCTTCCTGCGCTCGGCCGAGGGCTCCTACCTCGCCGGCCTCGACGACATCTACGTCTCGCCCAGCCAGATCCGGCGCTTCGGGCTGCGCACCGGCGATACCGTGTCCGGCAAGATCCGCCCGCCGAAGGACAGCGAGCGCTACTTCGCCATGCTCAAGGTGGACGAGATCAATTTCGACAAGCCCGAGAACGCCAAGCGCAAGGTGCTGTTCGAGAACCTCACCCCGCTGCACCCGGACGAGCGCCTGAAGCTCTCCAGGGGCAACGGCTCCACCGAGGACATCACCGCGCGCATCATCGACATCTGCGCGCCCATCGGCAAGGGCCAGCGCGGCCTGATCGTCTCCCCGCCCAAGGCCGGCAAGACCCTGATGCTGCAAAACATCGCGCAGAGCATCACCTCCAACCACCCGGAGACCTACCTGATCGTGCTGCTGATCGACGAGCGGCCCGAGGAAGTCACCGAGATGGAGCGCATGGTGCAGGGCGAGGTGGTCTCGAGCACGTTCGACGAGCCCGCGAGCCGCCACGTGCAGGTCGCGGAAATGGTGATCGAGAAGGCCAAGCGCCTGGTCGAGCACAAGATGGACGTGGTCATCCTGCTGGACTCCATCACGCGCCTGGCGCGCGCCTACAACACGGTGGCGCCGGCCTCCGGCAAGGTGCTCACCGGCGGCGTGGACGCCAACGCACTGCAGCGCCCGAAACGGTTTTTCGGTGCGGCGCGCAACATCGAGGAAGGCGGCAGCCTGACCATCGTCGCCACCGCACTGGTGGAGACCGGCTCGAAGATGGACGAGGTCATCTACGAGGAGTTCAAGGGCACCGGCAACATGGAGATCCACATGGACCGGCGCATCGCGGAAAAGCGCGTCTTCCCGGCCATCAACATCAACCGTTCCGGCACCCGCCGCGAGGAGCTGATCACCGACAAGGAGGAACTGCAGAAGATCTGGGTGCTGCGCAAGTTCCTGCACCCGATGGACGAGATCGAGGCCATGGACTTCATGCTCGGGCGCATGCAGTCGACCAAGACCAACGAGGAATTCTTCAACGCGATGAAGCGCTAGCGGTGTTCAGTGCCGCGAGCGTAGCTCATCGAGCGGCACGAACTTCATCTGCAACTCTTCCTGGTAATCGCGGTCGAAGATCAGCTCGATCGATACGACCCCGTCTTTTTCGCCGGCATGCACCTGCTTGAGCTTGGGCAGTACCTTGGCCAGGTAGGCACAGCTTGCCGCCGCAATCCCCTCATCGTCTTCCAGCAGGGCCGATACCAGGTGCCCCGCCATGAATTCCACGCGTTCCTGCTCGCTCGGGGAGGTGATGAACTCGCCATTCAGCAGGATGCCGCCATCGAGCTTCTCGTCGAGCATCATGAGCGAGGCGCGCTGCTTCGGACTTAATGCCCGGGCACGATCGTACTCGAGCACGGGCTCTCCGTTGATCTGCACGACCAGTCGACCTGCGGGTTCGTCCGGGTTTTCGCTTGCCATGTCGTTTATGTACTGAGTCCTGCGTGATGGCCCGATCGTGATGGGATCATCAAGCTTAGCGCAGTTGTGCCCGCGTGCAAGCCCCGCATTCAATGCGTAGCGGGTGCGTGCAGGAATACCTCGATTTCCCCGGCGTTTCGCCTCGCATCGCGCTCGCCGAGTTCGACCAGGTAGCGCAGGTAGTCGGGCTGGAACATCAGCAGGGACAGCGAGTCCGGGCTTTTCGTGTCCCTGGTGCCGAAGCCGCGCGTGAAATACCGGAAGGGCTGCGGCAGGTTGATCTCGTAGTGTCCGGCCAGCTTGCCGATGTCCTCGCTCGGGCGAAGCACCAGCACCCGGACCCTCTTGTATTGCGCGCGCGAGGCTTCACTGAGCTGCTCGTAGACGTCGTTGATGCGGCTCATGTTGGCGGCATCGTAATCAAGCAGATCGAGGAACATCGAGTCCAGCAGGATGCCGATGATCTGCGCGACCGGCACGTAGCCCTGGATCATGGATTCCTCGACACCCCGGTGCGCGTCCTGGAAGCGGGTGGAGATGGCGAGGATGCGTTCGGCACCGAGATGCATGGCCGGGGACAGCGGGGCGATCGAGCGGATGCCGCCATCGCCGTGCCAGCCGTCGTTGATCTGGATGGCCGGGAAGATCAGCGACAGGGCGGTCGAGGCCATCACGTGCTCGATGGTGATGTAGGCGTTTTCACTGCGCCGGCGGGGCCTTCGCCAGTGCTCGCCGACGTGCCCCTGGACCCAGGTGGTGGACACCCCGGTGCCGTAGTTCGTGGCGGTGATGCCGAGCACGCGCAGCGTGCCGCGATCGATGTTCTCCTGGATGCCGGCGATGGGTTGGTCTGCGGGAGTGTCAAGGTTTCGCTCTAGCAGCCTGCGAAGCGGATCGTTGTCGAGCAGGCTTCGCCGGCCCGCGCCGATGCGCCGCCCGCCGAGCACCAGGCTCAGCCCCCAGCGCAGGAAGTTGCCCAGGAAATAGCGGCTGTCGGTGCGAAAGACCTGGTCCGCATCCAGGGCCGTCCAGATGCCGGTGAGGTGCTCGACCGCCTCGGCGAAGCTGCCCGGATGCGAAGCCAGGTGCACGGCATTGAGGGCGCCGGCCGATACACCGGTCAGGATGGGCGGGTGGAAATCCTCGAACTGGCGGCAGATGTAGCGCAACACGCCGACCTGGTAGGCGGCGCGGGCTCCGCCGCCGGTCATCGCAAGGCCAAGCTGCGAGCGGGTGGCATCAGGCATGTCCCATCCAGGTCCGGGTGGACCGGTGCGGCCAGCGTCCGCATGTGCCGCGTATCCGGTACAATTACACTAGCGTTGAATCCCAAGTATACCGTATCGCCATGTCCGAGCCGCGCCCCCGAAAACCCGAGACCTCGTCCTCTTTACAGGCGCAGGGCACCGCGCAGGACATCGACCCGCAGGAGACCCGCGAATGGCTGGCCGCACTCGATGCGGTGCTCGAGCGAGACGGGGCCGAGCGGGCCCATCACCTGATCGAGCAACTCATCCACAGTGCGCGCATCCGCGGTGTGAACCTGCCGTTTCGAAACACCACGGCCTACGTCAACACCATCCCGGTCGAGGAGGAGGCTCGCCTTCCGGGCGACCCGCGCATGGAGCACCGGGTGCGCTCGCTGGAGCGCTGGAACGCGCTCGCCATGGTGGTCAAGGCGAACCTGAAACACCCCGAGCTCGGCGGGCACATCTCCACCTATGCCTCGGCGGCCACCCTGATCAGCATCGGCTTCAACCACTTCTTTCGCCCGGCCAACGGTGAGTTTGCCGGCGACCTGGTGTACTTCCAGGGGCATGCCGCCCCCGGCGTGTATGCGCGTGCCTTCCTCGACGGGCGCCTGAGCGAGTCGCAGCTGGTGAACTTTCGCCGCGAGGTCGAGGGTGAGGGCCTGTCCTCCTATCCGCATCCCTGGCTGATGCCGGACTTCTGGCAGTTCCCGACCGTGTCCATGGGCCTCGCCCCGATCATGGGCATCTATCAGGCGCGCTTCATGAACTACCTGCACGACCGCGGCCTGATCGACAAGGGTTCGCGCAAGGTATGGGTATTCACCGGCGACGGCGAGATGGACGAGCCGGAATCGCTCGGTGCCATCTCGCTGGCCGCACGCGAGGAACTCGATCACCTGATCTTCGTCATCAACTGCAACCTGCAGCGCCTGGACGGGCCGGTGCGCGGCAACAGCAAGATCATCCAGGAACTCGAGGGCAATTTCCGCGGTGCCGGCTGGAACGTCATCAAGGTGGTGTGGGGCGGCAACTGGGATCCGCTGTTCGCCCGCGACAAGGAGGGCATCCTTCGAAAGCGCATGGAGGAGGCGGTCGACGGCGACTACCAGAACTACCGTGCCAGGGGCGGCGCCTACGTGCGCGAGCACTTCTTCGGCAAGTACCCGGAACTGGTGAAGATGACCGAGCACATGACCGACGACGACATCTGGCGCCTGAACCGCGGCGGCCACGACCAGCAGAAGATCTACGCCGCGTATGCGCGCGCCGTGGCGCACACCGGCCAGCCGACCGTGATCCTCGCCAAGACCGTCAAGGGCTATGGCCTGGGCAAGAGCGGCGAGAGCCTGAACATCGCCCACCAGCTGAAAAAACCGGCGCACGAATCCCTGGTCGCGTTTCGCGACCGCTACCGCATCCCGATCTCGGATGCCGAACTCGAGGACGTGCCGTTCTACAAGCCGCCCGAGGACAGCCCCGAGATGCGCTACCTGAAGCGCCTGCGCGAGAAGCTGGACGGCGAGATGCCCCGGCGCGAGAGCCCGACGATCGAGCTGAAGATCCCGAAGCTTGCGGCCTTCAGGGAACTGCTGGACGGCAGCAAGGGGCGTTCGTATTCCACCACCATGGCCTTCGTTCGCATCCTGCTGAGCCTGACGCGCGACAAGGCGCTGGCCCGTCATATCGTACCGATCGTGCCGGACGAGGCACGCACCTTCGGTATGGAGGGCCTGTTTCGAAGTCTCGGCATCTACGCGCACCGCGGCCAGCAATACGACCCGGTGGATTCCGACCAGGTGCTGGTCTATCGCGAGGACCGCGCGGGGCAGATCCTCGAGGAGGGCATCACCGAGGCCGGCGCCATGTCCTCCTGGATTGCCGCGGCGACCTCCTTTTGCATCCACAACATGCCGATGATCCCGTTCTACATCTTCTACTCCATGTTCGGCTTCCAGCGCGTCGGCGACCTGGCCTGGGCGGCCGGGGACAGCCGGGCACGCGGCTTTCTGATCGGCGGCACCTCCGGGCGCACCACCCTGGCCGGTGAAGGGCTGCAGCACCAGGACGGGCACAGCCACGTGCTGGCCTCCACGATCCCCAACTGCCGCGCCTACGACCCGGCCTTCGCCTATGAGCTCGCCGTCATCATCCACCATGGTCTCGAGGCCATGTACGTCGAGCAGAAGGACTGGTACTACTACATCACGGTGACCAACGAGAACTACGAGCACCCGGCCCTGCCGAAGGGCTGCGAGCCCGGCATCATCCAGGGCATGTACCGCCTTCGCGAGGCCCCCGGGAGCGAGGTGCAGGTGCGACTGCTCGGCAGCGGAGCGATCCTGCGCGAGGTCCTTCGTGCGGCGGACCTGCTGTTCGAGGATTTCGGTGTCAGCGCCGAGGTCTGGAGCGTGACGAGCTTCAACCGGCTGCGCCGGGAAGGCATGGAGGGCGAGCGCTGGAACCGGCTGCATCCGAGGAAGAAGGCGCGAAGGTCCTTCGTCGAGCAATGCCTCGACGGCTGTGATGCGCCGGTGGTGGCGGCCACGGACTACATGAAGATCTACGCCGACCAGATCCGCCCCTACGTGAAGGCCCCCTATGCCGTGCTGGGCACCGACGGGTTCGGTCGAAGCGACACCCGCCGCAGCCTGCGCCGCTACTTCGAGGTCGATGCCGAGACCATCACCATGACGACCCTGCACACGCTCGCCGAGCAGGGCGCCATCGAGCGCAAGCACATCGCTGCCGCCATGAAGAAGTACGGGCTGGACCCCGAAAAACCACCCCCGGTGCACAACTGACCGCAGATGGGCGAGACCAGGGACATCCGCATCGCCGATCTCGAAGACGACGCCCCGGTGGACGTGGTCGAGATCCTGGTGCAGCCCGGCGAGCGCGTCGAGGTCGACCAGCCCCTGGCCACGCTGGAGACCGACAAGGCCCTGGTGGAGTTCCCGTCCCCGCATGCCGGGGTGGTGGGCAAGATTCACGTGCAGCCCGGCGACCAGATGGTGCAGGGCGATGCCTTGCTCACCCTGGAGCTTAGCGACCGCGCCTCGGGTTCAACGCCAGACACACCCGATGAGGCGCCGGCTCCCGCATCCCACGAACCCGTACCGGACCCAGAACCCGCGCCGGACCCCGAGCCGGGTTCGACGCCACTGCAGTCGGGCACCCAGGCGTACGCCAGCCCGGCGATGTACCGGTATGCCCGCGAACTCGGGGTCTCGCTCGAGCACGTGCAGGGCAGCGGGCGCGGACTGCGGGTGCTGAAGGAGGATATCGAGCAGCATGTGCGCACCCGCCTGCAGGCACCGCCTGCACGCACGGCAGCCACGCCGGCCCCCCTGCCGGACTTCTCCCAGTACGGGGACACCGAGGAAGAGCCCCTGACCAAGATCCAGCGCCTGACGGCAGAGAACCTGCTTTCGGCCTGGCAGTCCATCCCCCACGTGACCCATTTCGAGCGTGCCGATGTAACCGCCCTCGAGAGCTATCGTGCACAACTGGCCGAGGAAGCCGGTGCCCGGGGACTGCGGCTCACGCCCCCGATCTTCGTCATCAAGGCCCTGGCCGGAGCCCTGGCCGAGTTTCCCCGTTTCAATGCTTCCTTTGACGCGACCAACGAGCGTATCGTGCTGAAGAAGTTCTTCCACATCGGCATCGCCGTGGACACCCCGCACGGCCTGCTGGTGCCGGTGCTGCGTGATGTGGACAGGAAGACCCTGGCCGAAGTGGCCGCGGAGGTGGCGGACCTCGGTGAGCGTGCCCGCGAGCGAAAGCTGACACCGGACGAGATGGGCGGTGCCAGCATGACGGTCACCAGCCTCGGGCATATCGGCGGGCAGGCCTTCACGCCGATCATCAACCCGCCCGAGGTGGCCATCCTGGGGTTGTCGCGCATGATCGTGCGCGCCAACCCCGGTTCAGCGGCACAGAATTTTCTGCCGCTGTCGCTGTCGTATGATCACAGGGTCATCAATGGAGCTGAGGCTGCGCGTTTCTGTCTTCATCTGAAGGCCATACTGGAAGACATCTGGAAGCTGATTCTGGGATAATGCCATCATGAAAATCGGAATACCGAAAGAGACCCTGATCGACGAGTACCGCATCGCGCTGCTGCCGGTCGGTGCCCAGTTGCTGGTCGAGGACGGCCACGAGGTGTGGGTGCAGGCCCAGGCCGGTCACGGCAGCGGCTACACCGACGGGGAATTCGAGAAGGCCGGCGCCCGGATCGTCGATGCGGCGGATGCCATCCATGCGGACTGCGAGCTGCTGCTCAAGGTCAAGGAGCCGCAGATGGATGAAGTCAGACAGTACGCGAACTCCATGATCGTCTTCGGCTACTTCCACCTGGCCGTGTCCAGGCCCCTGGTCGAGGCCTGCATCGAGAAGAACATCTCGGCGCTGGCCTGCGAGACGCTGGGGAATCCCAAGGGCGAGCGCCCGCTTCTGAAGCCCATGAGCGAGGTGGCCGGCAAAATGTCGATCCAGGAAGGCGCGAAGTGCCTGGAGACGCCCCTGAAGGGGCGCGGCATCCTGCTCGGAGGGGTGGCCGGGGTGGCCCCGGCCAACGTGCTGGTGCTCGGTGCCGGCGTGGTGGGCGCCAATGCCGCACGGGTGGCGGCAGGACTTGGCGCCAACGTCACGATCATGGACATCGACATCGAAAAGCTGCGGTGCCTTGATGAGGTCATGCCGGACAACGTCACGACGATTTTTTGCGATCCGCATGCCGTACACGAGTTTGCCGTGCGCTCCGACCTGATCGTCGGCGCCTTGCTGATCCCGGGGGCACGCTCACCGAGACTGATCCACCGCGCGATGCTCAGCGAGATGAAGCGGGGTGCGGTCCTCGTGGACGTATCCATCGACCAGGGCGGTTGTTTCGAGACCAGCCGGCGCACCTCGCACAGCGACCCGGTGTACGTGGTCGATGACATCGTGCACTACTGCGTGCCGAACATGCCCGGTGCGGTCAGTCGCACCAGCACCCAGGCCTACTGCAACGCCACGCTGCCCTATATCCGAAAGCTGGCCGGACTGGGGCTGGAGGCGTTTCTCGAACATGAGGCCGGCGTGCGAGAGGCGCTCAACATCCATGGCGGGCAGATCACCCATGCGGGCGTGGCCAGTGCCTTCCCGGACCTGCCGAGCTCGACCTGAGGGCCATCGGCCAGGCAGCCCTGTCACGGGTCCGCAGCCAAGGCCTGCTACACTCCGGCATCACGACTTCGCTGGGTAAGGATCGGGGGTTCGACAGACAATGAGCAGCCTGGATGCGGATGATCTGCCGGCACCGCGCGAACACCACGCAACCCCGTTTGGCAAGATTCTCGAGCGCCGCATCGCCCGGCGTACGCTCCTGAAAGGCTCCGCGCTCGCCGGGGCACAGTCCACGTGGATGGGCCGGGCGCTGGCCTCAAGTACGGCATCCTCCCCTTCGTTCAAGGAATTGCCCCACGGGCTCGACGACACCCTGCATGTACCCGAAGGCTATACCTGGCAGGTGGTGCTTGCCTGGGGGGACCCCCTGTTCACCGATGCCCCGGGATTCGATCCGTACCGGCAAACGCCCGCGGCCCAGGCTGGCCAGTTCGGCTACAACAACGATTTTCTCGGCTGGCTTCCACTGCCGGGCGCTACCCGCCCGTCAGAGTCCGGCCTGCTGGCAGTCAACCACGAGTATGTGAGCAGTGCCATGATGCACCCGGGTTCGCCGGACCCCTTCGGGCTGAGTCGCGAACAGGTCGATGTCGAGATGCAGGCCCACGGCCTGTCCATCGTCGAGGTCCATCGGCATGCGGACACTTGGAAGGCCAGCCTTTCCTCTGGCTACAACCGGCGCATCACGCCGCGGACCGACATGCGATTCTCAGGCCCTGCCCGCGGGCACCGCAGGCTCAAGACCGCGTTCTCCCCCGAGGGCGTGAAGTCCATGGGTACGTTCGGCAACTGCGCCGGGCAGGTCACGCCGTGGGGTACGGTGCTCACGGCCGAAGAAAACGTGCAGTCCTACTTCATGGGCGAGGCGAGGTTGACGGAGGAGATGAGAAGCTACAAGCGCTTCGGCATGCACGGCAGCGATGTGGCGCGCTCCGCCTGGGGGCTGTTTCACGAGACCTGGAACCTGGACCTGCATCCGCAGGCGGGCATGCACGCCGGCTGGATCGTCGAGATCGACCCCTACGATCCGCACTCCGTGCCGGTAAAAAGGACAGCACTCGGGCGCTGCAAGCACGAGGGCTGCGATGTGGTCATCAACCCGGACGGGCGGGTGGTGGTGTACATGGGCGATGACCAGGCCTTCGAGTACATCTACCGGTTCGTCAGCAAGCACCGCTATCGCCCGGGGGATACCGGGCACAACCGCACCCTGCTGGATGATGGTGAGCTGTCGGTGGCCGAGTTCACCGAGGAAGGTACGCTCGTCTGGCATCCCCTGGTGTCGGGACAGGGCGCCTGTACACCGGACAACGGCTTTTCTAGTCAGGCGGATGTGGTCATCGACATGCGAGGCGCGGCCGATCTTGCAGGGGCGACCCCGATGGACCGGCCCGAGGAGATCAAGGTCAACCCGGTCACGGGCCACGTCTTTGCGATCCTCACGAACAACGTGATGCGCGAGCCGCTGTCCGACAATCCCGCCAACCCGAGGGGGTTCAATCGCCATGGGCACATCCTCGAGTTCCTCGCACCCGGCGGCGATCACAGTGCCCCGCAGTTCACGTGGGAGATCTTCATACTGGCCGGTGACCCGCAAAGCCCGATGGACCAGGCCCGCTACCACCCGGACACCAGTGAACCGGGGTGGTTTTCCTGTCCGGACAACGGCACGTTCGATCGTTTTGGCCATCTGTGGATTGCCACCGACGGCTTTGGAAAGCAGGGCGTGGCAGACGGCATCTGGGTCAGTGGCACCCAGGGAAGTGACCGCGCCTTGCCCCGACATTTCCTGAGTGCTCCGCGCGGGGGCGAGATCTGCAGTCCGTGTTTCACGCTGGATCACAAAACCATGTTCTGTTCCGTACAGCACCCTGGCGAAGGGTCGGGCTTCGATGATCCTTCAACTCGCTGGCCGGATTTTGATGCCGCGAGGCCGCCTCGCCCTGCAGTCATCGCAATTGCCCATGAAGAGGATGAAGTACTGGGCAGCTGAGCTTGTCCAGTCCTTGTCGCCCGGCGGCGGACTCCATGGCATCCCTGCATCCGGCCGCAGCTTTGTGCGACCGTCGTCGCACGTGGGCACTTGGCAAGGCGACCCGGTTCGCCTGCCGCCTGCGTTCACTCGCTGGCCGGCCGGTATGTCTTCAATCGCTTCCGGATTTCTGACTTGGGAAGGCGGCAGCGCGGATGTTTGCTCAATACAGTGAGCGCCTCGCAAAGAGCAGGAGCCAGCGCCAGCTTGGTTCTGTGCAACTGGTCGAAAACCCACAGTACGCCATGGCAATCGACTTGTTCGGCAGCGGCTAAATTTCGCAGGTCGCGATCACCTGCCAACAATCTCCAGCCGTGAAATTTTGCTAACGCGATCGCAAATGCGTCGGGCACGGAAAGCGAACTGACTGACCGGACATAATGTGTCGCGAGACTGGAGATCGTGTCACTTGATTCGACGACCTCAAGGCCCAGCCGGAGGAGTTCCGGTCCGCCATGGTCCTTCAGTTCACGATCATACATGACATCAGGCACGGCGAATCGATACGGAAGGGTGAAGCTGATTTCGATGAGTCCGCCCCGCTCCAAATCGATAAACACCGATGTGTCTGACACCAGCACTTGCACGATGACACTCTCAGGAGGCTGCATCGATGACTTTCGGTCGATCCATCTTTTCCGTCAATGCATGTACGGACAAACCGAGGAGTTCCGCCGCTTTCGACTCGGAAATGGCATTTTCAGACGCGGCGCGAAAACACAGCCGTTCGAATCGCGATGGCCGCTCTCCAGGCAATGCCAGGGGCTCTTTGTAGGGAGGCGTTCGCCAGCCACGCTGGTGAAATTCCTGAAATAATGCCTGATACGTCGAGTTTTCTATAATTCCAAGTTCTTTGCATCGATAGACGATCGCTTGGACACTGACGCTGAATAACTGCTTGAGATCCAGCAACTCGCCAAGACTCATCGATTTGCGGTGCTTGCCGACTTCAGACCACAACGTTTCCGCCGACATCAGGAACGCGCCCGCAAAACGATGCGCTGCCTTTTCTTGATCGAGCGCCGGGTTCACACTCATCATCAGGTGCCCGAGTTCATGCGCTGTGGTAAAACGTTGGCGCTCCCCCCAGTGATCGGCATTTACTACAATGACCGGCGCAAACACATGCTCTTGTCGGCGAACCCTTGCCGTCATCCCGTCGACGTCCTGAAGCGGGATTGAAAGTACCTTGATGCCGCGTTCCTCGAGCAGTTCCATCATGTTTGGGATGGAGTCGAGTCCAAGGCCCCAGTGTTCACGCACGCACCTGGCGGCACGATCCGCTTCCGTGAACTCGCTTTCGACCGGATACGGGGCTTCCCTGGGTTTGTCCCAGTCAACACTGGGTAGCCCCAACAGCGCCTCTACGGTCAGGTAACGTTCCAGCCGATCGAGTACCTTTGCCTTGACCCTTGCCTCCTCTCGCTTGTGCGTGGGCGATTTTTTTCGAAACTCCGGCTCCTCCAGGACGAGATTCGGGTCGCTCATCAGGTATTCGATCGTAACGTCCAGCGCGTCTGCCAATGCCATCAGCACCGCCGAACTCGGCATCGACTCGTCGCGTTCATATTTTCCGATCGCCTGGGCTGTCACGCGGTTGTCAATCAAGTCAGAAAGCTGTCTTAAAGACAGACCTACAGCCGACCTGGAGAGCTTAAGTCTTTGTCCTATCATGTCTTTTCCTCCCTCATGAGTAGTTTACATTATAAATAATATAAAAATATTTGTAAACTATGGTAGAATTCAGGTATTACTATTAATATAAGGTCAGCAGCCCCCCGTTTTTGGGAAAACCTCAGGCTTAGGGGTCCGTGGCCCGCGTCAGGGGAGATCTCTCAGTTCGAACGGGAGGCCGGACGAGTCGGCGTTGGTAGGATTAGATTCTGGCTTTCTTGAAACGCCAGCCGTACATCATGCGCCCGTAGAAGTTGAACCACTTCCTTGCCTCGCTGTCCTGGAACGGGTAGTCGGCGCCGAGCTGTTTCGCAGTCACCAGGCCGGTCACGAAACAGGTCTCCTGGCTGTTGATCAGCGTGTGCGCACCGCAGTGCCAGCTGCGTCGCTTGCCCTGGATGAAGCGGAACATCAGGACGAGCAGGGCCACCTGGCGCACGTCGTGGACGATGTGCTGGAACCACCACTTCTTGATGATCTTGGCCTCGTCGATGCGGCTGATCGGGTTGTAGGTCACCAGGCAGGGCTTGTCCGAGGGCTTCACCCAGGGCTGCTGGTTGTGCATGATGTAGGTGATCTCGTAGTTGTCCGGGCGCACCCCGTACTGTTCGATGTGGTTGCTGCGGGTATCGAGTTCCCGGACTTCCGTGTCCGGCAGCACCGAGGCATCCGAGTGCACGATCGTATGGTTGTGCAGT
Organism: Gammaproteobacteria bacterium; assembly: GCA_965220895.1. Lineage (GTDB taxonomy): Bacteria > Pseudomonadota > Gammaproteobacteria > UBA4575 > UBA4575 > WTFY01. The sequence continues at coordinate 820,860 of OZ244850.1, read as the reverse complement.
TCGCTCTCGTAGCGGACCGAGGACAGCATCGAGGTCTCCAGCAGGGTCGGCTGGTCCAGCATCATCAGCGTCTGGTTCGCATTGCACGCGAACACCACGTCGTCATAGGCTTCCCTGTTACCGTTCTCGTCCTCGACCACGACCTCGTTCTCGCGCCGGTACACCTTCTTCACCGGGCGCTCCAGGTAGATCTTGCCCTGGAATTCCGCCGACAGGTTTTTATAGATGCGCCGCGTGCCCTGGTCCCAGGACTGCATCGGCGTGGCGGTTTCGATGTCGAAGAACTCCAGGTAGCGGGAAAACAGGGCGGCCGGCATGTCGAACACGTTGGTGGCCATCAGGAAGTTGACGAACATCGGCTTGAGGATCTTGTAGCGGAAGTCGCCGGAGAAGCGCCCGAGGTTGAGCAGCGTGCCCATGCTGATGTAGTTGAACGGGTTGAGCGCATTGAGCAGGGCGGACTTCGTGTGGTTGAGCCGGCCGAACCACTGCAGGCGCCGCAACAGCTTCTGGAATTTCTCGATCTCCGGCAGCAGTTGGCGGCGGATGTCGGAGTCGAAATCGTGCGCGTAGACCCCGCCCTTGTACTTCACGCTGTAGCTGAAGCGGGTGTCGACCAGGTCGATGCCGTACTGCTGCATGACCAGCACGATATGGTGGTAGGCCGAGGGGATGCAGGCGGTGACGGAAATGTCGAACGGGATCGAGCTGCCGTCCTCCTGCGGCATGTCCACCGTGATCGCGTTGCCGCCGATGCGCGACTGGGCCTCGTAGATTCGGAAATCGAACCGCTCGGGGTGATGATGCAGCGCCCAGGCCGTACCCAGTCCCGAGACTCCCCCACCGATGATTGCGACTTTCCTTGGCATCCTGACGATATGCAAATCAAAGGCTGCTACTCTACTACGCTTGCCGGCTGCCTCCAACGAAATTCCATCGCGGCGCGTGCCGTGCTGCATTATGAATCAGTGGCTTACCCGGGCCGCACTGTTGTCAGTGATGGATCGGTAGCGGTACCATACGGTTTTATCTTGTAGTGCAGAGGCTGGGGCAGGGCTGGATGCCCGCTTTGCCCGCATGCCGCAAAGCGGAAATACCAGGACATCCCAGAGTCACATTCAGGACAGCCAATGACTTCAGTGCAGCACACATCCAACGGTTCCTCGCCGCCGCCGGTGTTCGTGACCGGTGCCGCCGGGCATGTCGGGGCCAACCTCGTGCTGCGCCTGCTTGAGGACGGGGTCCGGGTGCGCGTGCTGCTGCGTCGCGAGGACAACAACGAGGCCATGGAGGGGCTGGATGTGGAGCGTGTCTACGGGGACATCCGGGATCTCGACGAGACCCGGCGCGCGCTGCAAGGCTGCCAGGGCATCTATCACGTCGCCGCCATGATCTCCACCATCGAGGGCAACCTTGCCTACCGCCGCAACATCTACGAGTGCAACGTGCTGGGCACCCGCCACGTGCTGCAGGCTGCACGCGAAAATGATGCCGGGCGGGTGGTGGTGACCGGCTCGTTCAGTGCCGTCGGCTACGATCTGGACAACCCGTCCCTGCCCAGCGACGAGACGATGCAGTTCTATCCCATGGAGCGCACCATGCCGTACGAGCGCAGCAAGGCGCTCGTTGAGCACGAGTGCTGGCGCGCCGCGGCCCACGGCCAGGACGTCATGGTCGCTACCTGCTGTGCCGTGATCGGCGGGGCTGATTATTTCCCGTCGCGCCTGGGCAGGACCCTGTGCGACTACACCAACGGCAAGCTGCGCGCCTACGTGGATGGCGGCTTTGAATTCGTTGCCGCGCGCGACATCGTGGAAGGACATGTTTTATGCATGGCGCACGGGCGTGCCGGGGAGAAGTACATTTTCAGCAGCGAGTACAAGACGATCTCCGAGATTCTCGACCTCTACGAGGAGGTCACCGGCGTCTCGCGGCCCGGTCGGCGCATCCCCACCCACATGATGCTCGCTTTCTCGGAAGTGGCGAGCTTTTATCTGAGCCGCTTTCATCCGAGCTTCCCGCAGCGCTTCACGCCCGGTGCCATCCGCCTGCTGAAAAAGTGCCGTCACGCGGACACCGGCAAGGCGCAGCATGAACTCGGCTACCGCCCCACCAGTATCCGCGATGCAGTCCACCAGGCGTACGCGTTTCACTATCATCAAGGCGCGATCGAGAACCCGCTGGCGAACCCCCCGCGCGCGGTGCAACAGCCCGTCCCCGGTGCGGATATCCCCGTCGCTCCTGAAGGAGGTGCGCTGTGAGCGCGATGGTGGATCCGCCGCCGGGCTTTGAGGAGGCCACCAACCTGCGCCAGCAGGTGCGTGCCACCGGGCTCGACCCGGACTACTGGTACGTCGTCGAGGAAGTGCGGAACATCAGGCCGGGCACGGTGGTCGAGATTATCTTCTGGAAACGATCGATTGCCCTGTATCGCTCGAACGACGGCTCGTTTCATGCACTCGAGAACCGCTGTGCGCATCGCCAGATCAAGCTTTCCCTGGGCGATGTTCAGGGCTGCAAGCTGGTGTGCGCCTACCACGGCTGGGAATACGACCAGGAGGGCCGCCGGGTCGACATCATCCATGATGCCAGCAAGGGCGGTCTTCCGAAGCCCTCCATCCGGGCCTATCCCGTGCAGGTCCGTTACGGCCTGGTGTGGCTGTTCCCCGGCGATCCCGAGCGTGCCGAGGAACGCCGGATCCCGGACATTCCGGAACTTGAAGGACCGGACCGCTGGGCGTGTGTGCCGCTGAGCTTCACCTGGTCCGCGCACCACTCCATGATCATCGACAACGTCAGCGACTTCACGCATGCCCACCTGCACCGGCGCTACCGCCCCTTTGAGGGCGCCACCCTGACCCGCTGCGAGACCATCGGCGACAACGTCCACCTGGCGTATGACACGAAGGTGGGGCGCGGGCGCATCTCCGGTCGGTTCGTCGATCACCGGCAACTGGACACCAACCACATGGACCTGTGCTTCGAGTACCCCTACCAGTGGTCCAACACCGATGATGCAATCAAGCACTGGCTGTTCGTCCTGCCGATTGATGAGCGCACCACCCGGGTGTTCTTCATGTTCTACTTCAAATCACTGAAGATTCCCATGCTGCCGGTCCATATTCCGCGTTTTGCCATGACCACGGTGCTGAGGCTCTCGAACCGCATGCTGATCGCGCCCCTGCTGGACCAGGATCGCTATGCGGTCGAAGCCGAGCAGCTGGGCTACGAGAAACACTGGGATGCACCGCCCATCGAGTTCAACCCGGTGGTCAAGGCCTTCCAGAACGTGACCGTGCGCAAGTGGCAGGAGTACCTGACGCGCGAGGCGGAAAACGGCCGTGCCGTGGCCTGAACTCGCGGGCGACCCGTTCCTGCTGACCGGGGCGACCCTGCTCGGGGCCGCGACCATGCTGGCGGTGTTTGTCGCCGCCCTGTTCGCAGGCTCGATCCTGCTGCCCGGGCATCGCATCACCGGCCCGCAGGTGGCGGGCCAGGTGTTCACGTACAAGCTCAACGGCTTCACCCTGTTCCTGGCGAGCGTGACCGTGGCGGGCATCGCCCAGGGGCTGGGCTGGTTTTCACTCAGTGCGCTCTACACCCACTTTGGCGCCCTGTTCGTGGCGGCCAACGTGTTCGCATTCGTCCTGTCCGCCTGGCTGTACTGGCGCGGTGCGAAGGCCCAGGATGTACCCCCGGGCGCGTGGCGGGGCTTTTTCTTCGGGGCCGAGCTCAACCCGAGCTGGCTCGGGGTCGACCTGAAGCTGTTCAGTTACCGGCCGTCCCTGATCGGGCTGGCCCTGTTCAACCTGTCCTTTGCCGTCGTGCAGTACGAGACCTACGGCGAGCTGACCCTGGCCATGGCGCTCTACCAGGCCTTCACGTTCCTGTACGTGCTCAACTACTTCCAGTTCGAACACGGCATGATCCACACCTGGGACATCGTCAGCGAGCGTTTCGGCTGGATGCTGGTCTGGGGCGACTACGTGCTGGTGCCGTTTTTCTACTGCCTTGCCGGCTGGTGGCTGGTCCATGCCACGCAGCCGCTGCCGGTACCGGCGGCCGCGGCCATCGTCTCGCTGTTCGCCTTCGGCTTCTGGCTGTTTCGCGGCGCCAATCAGCAAAAGCACCGCTTCAAGCGCGACCCGGGCGTGAAAATCTGGGGTCGGCCCGCGGAGACCCTGGACGGGCGCTTGCTGGTGTCCGGGTTCTGGGGGATCGGCCGGCATCTCAACTATACCGGCGAGATCTGTGTCTACCTCGCCTTTACCCTGACCACCGGGTTTGCATCCTGGCTTCCGTACCTGCTGCCGGCCTGGCTCGCAAGCCTGCTGTGTCACCGCTCCCGCCGGGATGAACGCCGCTGTCGCGCCAAGTACGGCGAACTCTGGAGCCGCTACAAGAAGCGAGTCCGTTATTCCATGTTGCCGTTCGTCTATTAGGGGTCGGGATGGTACAGCGATCGGACAGGGTGGGCACGTTGGGTTCTGCGAACCCTTCACCGCCGGACAGGGCCGTGCCCGAGATGGCCGGCGGCTGGCCGCTGATCGGTCACCTGACGGAGTTCCTGAAGGATCCGGTCTCGATGCTGGAGCGTGGTTGGCAGGAACAGGGTGAGCTTTTCCAGTTTCGGATCGGCCCGCGCAAGTTTGTGCTCTTCTCCGGGCCCGAGGCCCACGATTTCTATTTCAGAACGCCTGAGGACCAGCTGAATGCGAAGGCCGTCTACCAGTTCACGGTGCCCATCTTCGGGCGTGGCGTGGCGTACGACATCTCCCCCGAACTGATGGCCGAGCAGCTGGGGTTTCTGTATCCGGCACTTCGTGAATCCGCGATGCGCAGGTTTGCCCGCATCATGTTTGCGGAGACCCGCGACTTTGCCGATGCCCTCGGCGAATCCGGTGAAATCGATCTGCCGCATGCCATGAACGAGCTCACCGTCAAGATCGCCAGTCGCTGCCTGATCGGGGAGGAAGTCCGGGCACAGGTGGACACGGGCTTTGCCGAGGCCTATCACGACCTGCAAAACGGCATCAATACGCTGGGGTTTTTCCTCCCCAGGCTGCCGACCCCGGCGCATCGTACCCGCGACCGGGCCCGGCAAAAGGTGGCCGAGATCTTCAGCCGGGTCATGACGGAACGCCGGCGCACCGGGGTGCAGCCCGACGATTTCATGCAGACGCTCATGCATGCCCGCTACAAGGATGGCCGTGCCCTGAGCGACGACGAGATTACCGGGATCCTGCTGACGGTGCTGTTTGCGGGCCAGCACACGAGTGCCGTGCTCGCGACCTGGACGCTGCTGGAACTTCTACAGGCCCCTGACTACCTGCAGCGCATCCGCGACGAGATGCGGGAGGTCTATCGCGAGAGCATGGAGGTGGGCCTTGCGAGCCTCAAGCAACAGGTGGCGCTGGAACACGCCGTGCGTGAAGGGGAGCGCATGCACCCGCCGTTGATCATGCTGATTCGCAAGGTGCTCAAGCCCCTGCAGTACAAGGGCTACAGCGTGCCGCAAGGCACCCTGGCCGTCGTCTCGCCGGCGGTCTCGCATCGCCTGCCGCAGGTCTTTGCCGACCCGCAGCGTTTTGCCCCGCAGCGCTTCGATGCGCCCGCCAGCGAGGACAAGCAGCACCACTTCGCCCTGATCGGTTTTGGCGGCGGCAAGCACCGTTGCATGGGCAAGCATTTTGCAGTCATGCAGCTGAAAGCGATCTGGACCGTGCTGCTCGATCGCTTCGACTTTCATCTCGACTCCGAATTTCCCGCCCCGAATTACGGCAGCTGGGTGACCGGTCCGGTGGAGCCCTGCCGGCTGCGCTACCGGCGGCGTTCGAACGCGGGCCTGTTCCAGTGAACGCGGCCTCGGCCCGGCGTTACGATGTAGCCATCGTTGGCGCGGGTCCGGTCGGCAGCCTGTGCGCACTGGCTCACGCACGCACGGGCGCCCGGGTGATCCTGCTTGAAGCCAATCCCAAGGCTTCCCTGCGCCTAGCCGGCGAATGGCTGCATCCTCCCGCCGTAAGGATCTTGCGCGATCTCGGCCTTGCGCTCAGCGACCCCAAGGGCAAGGGCTTTGCCGTGTTCCCGGAAGACGGTACGGAACCGATCCTCTTTCCTTATCCGCAAGGCGCCCGCGGGCTGACCTGTGAACATGCCTCACTGGTCTCGAACCTGCGCGAAGCGCTCGGGCGCCACCCCGAGATCGAGTTCCTGGTGCATGCCCGCGTGCGCGAGATCCAGGACGGGCGCCTCACCTTCAGCTACAACGGCACCGACGAAACGGTGATGGCGCCGCGAATCGTCGGTGCCGACGGCCAGGCATCGGTCGTGCGCCAATCGCTGGGACTGTCGAAAAACCCGGTGATCTGCTCACAGACGGTGGGCGTGGTTCTGAGCGGGGTCACGTTGCCATTGGAAGGTTACGGGCATGTGTTGCTCGGCGGTCCGGGCCCCATCCTCATCTACCGTCTTGACGAGCAGCAAGTGCGGCTGATCGTCGATGTCCCGCTGGAGCGCACCACGCCCCGGGACCGCATCGGCTTCCTGCTGGATTCGTATACCGACCTGTTGCCGGAACCCTTCCGGGAGGCATTTGTCGATGCGTTGCGCGCCGGCCAATTCCATGTCGCCACCAACAAGCTGAGACCGCGGCTCACCTACGGGAGCGCACAGCGTGTCCTGATCGGCGATGCGGCCGGACACTACCACCCGATGACGGCCATGGGGATGACCTTCGGTTTCGGCGATGCGCTGGCACTTGCCGAAAGCGATGACTTTCGCGACTTTACCCACCAGCGCATCCGTGCAACCCGGGGTCCGGCGTTTCTCGCCATGGGACTCTACGAGGTGTTCGCCGACCACCGCGCCGAGGCCGTCGCCTTCCGGCACACGATTTACCAAAGTGCCCGCACCAGCACGGCGTTCAGGGACCAGACCATGCGACTGCTCGCCTGTGAAGACACCTCGGCGGTCCGCATGGGGGTTGCCTTCGTTGCGACGGTAGCACGCGCCATCGTCGAGCAAGTCCCGCGATCCTTCAACCACCTCGCGTGGCGACGCGCACGCGATATTGTCCGTGCGATCACGGTCCGGCTCGGCTGGTTTTTGCGGAGCATGCTGCAACTCTCCAGGGCGAGAAGCGGCAAGGGGGAACTGGACAACGAAGCGTGGAACACGCTGGCCGGCGTGCTGCTGATCTCCATGCCGGCCAAAGTCCGCGGGCCCCAGCCCAGTCGCCCGAAGGAAGTACCCTCGCGCGATGCCACGGCTGCCTTGCAGCGCGCAGGCACGCGCCTGCTGGAACTGCAGGGCAAGGAGGGGGGTTGGGAAGGCGAGATGGTCTGGTGCCCCATGCTGACGGCACAGTACGTATTGTTGCACCACATCATCGGCAGGCCGCTGGAACCTACCCGGCGCAGGCTCGTGCTGCGCTCGTTCGAGCATACCCGTCTTGAAGGCGGCACGTGGGGAATGCACGAACACTCCCGTCCCCACCTGTTTGTCACCACTCTGGTCTACATCGCGGCGAGACTGCTCGGCACCGAGCGCGAGGACCCGTTACTCGTGCCCGCGAGACAATTCATGCAGGCCGAGGGAGTGCTCGCCATTCCGAGCTGGGGGAAGTTCTGGCTGGCCCTTCTCAATCTCTACGACTGGCGCGGTATCAATGCCGTGTTACCGGAGCTATGGAGCCTGCCGCGCTGGATCGCGTTGCATCCCTCGAACTGGTACTGCCACACCCGGCTCATCTACATGGCGATGTCGGTGATGTACTCGCACCGGTTCCGGGTCCCGGTGACTCCCCTGATCACCTCCTTGCGTGAAGAGTTGTATCCGCAGGGCTTCGATTCCATTGATTTCTGCCAGGGCCGCAACCTCCTGCGAGACGCCGACCTCTTTGCTCGTCCCAGCCTGTGGCTTCGGGCCGGCTACCGGCTTGCGCAGGTATTCGAGCGCTACCACGGCCAGCGCTTTCGCGACCGGTGTGTGGAAGCGATCCTGCACCAGATCCGGTGGGAGTTGCAGACCACCTGTCATACGTGCATTTCGCCGGTCAGCGGAATCCTGAACATGCTGGCCCTGTGGCTGCGCGATCCCGACGACCCGGATCTTCGCCAGGCGCTCGACCAGCTGGAGGGCTGGATCTGGGAAGACGAGGCGATGGGGGCACGGGTTACCGGTGCGAGAAGCGCCTCGTGGGATACCGGGTTTGCGTTACAGGCGCTGGAGACGATAAGCGACGTAGACGGGGTCGGGGATGCCTGCAGGGCGGGTGCCGAATTCCTGTACCGCCAGCAGATCACCACCAGCTTCGAAGGCTATCGCGAGGCCTACCGCAACGACCCCAGGGGCGGCTGGTGCTTTGCCGGCGGCTGGCATGGCTGGCCGGTATCCGACTGCACGGCCGAGGCCGTGCTCGGACTGATCGCCACCCACCGCGAAGCAACGGATGCGACCGTGCTTCGCGATGCGATTCGGTTCATGCTGCGCAGCCAAAACCGTGATGGCGGCTTTGGCAGCTACGAATCCCAGCGCTCCGTGTTCGGACTCGAGTGGCTGAATCCGGCCGAGATGTTTGGCGAATCGATGACCGAGCATTCCTACGTTGAATGCACCGCATCATGCCTTGCGGCATTCGCCGCCTGCCGGGAGTACTTCCCGGAACTCGTCGACCGGCCATTGATGGAGTCGATCTTGCGGGCGGACACCTGGATTCGCTCGTCCCAGGCCAGTGACGGGTCCTGGCGTGGCGTGTGGGGCGTTCAGTTCATCTATGGCACGCTGTTCGGGATCCGGGGCCTGTTGGCCGCTGGTCCCGGTCCCGGTGATCCGGCGCTGCGCCAGGCCTGCCAGTGGTTACTGGAGCGCCAGCACGATGACGGCGGATGGGGTGAGCATCACAGCGGCTGTCTGGGCGGTCAGTACATCGCGCATGAACAAAGCCAGGTCATCCAGACCGCGTGGGCGCTGATTGCACTTCTCGAGGCGGGGGATTCGAGCTGGAACGCGATTTCCAAGGGCGCCAGGTTTTTGCTCGATGCCCAGCAAGAGGATGGGTCCTGGCCCAGGCAGGATATGGCCGGGGTCTTTTTCCGCACGGCCCTGCTGGATTACGTTCTGTATCGACAGTACTTCCCGCTGCATGCGCTCGGACTCTACGAGCTGCGGCGCAAGGCCCGCCAGGACCTGACGAATCCCGTCATCCACAACGTTGCTGCACGACCGTCCGAATCCGGTGAGGCTTCAGAGTCGGTGGGGCGTTTGCGCTCCTCGGCCTAGCCCGTGAGTGCGCAGGTGCCGGGCACGGCGCCCGGTGCATTCAGTCTTTCGGAGGCAGGGGTTTTCGGACCAGGAAATAATACATCGGGGTGAAGGTACCGGTCTCCCCCCCCTCGACCAGTGCATCCGCCCCCTCGTTCAGGATCGTACTCACCGCCCGGGTGCCTTCCGGGACCAGCTTCAGGCGCTCCAGCACCCTCAGCACGATGTTCGTCAGGGCACGGCCCATCGGCGTGCGCGGGATGCTCGAAAGGGTCAGGTCGCGACCCTGCAGGGCACGGTACCAGGGAGTCTCAGGGTCCGATTCAAGGGCAAGGTCGCGGGCGTCCAAAAGCTCGAATCCGGCTTCACGCAAGGCCGCACACACCTCGGTGGTGCGCGCGATATCCGGCAAGGCATCCCCGACCTCGATATCTTTCTTGATTCTCAGGTGCTCTGCATTCTGCGGATCGAAATCCTCGGTAAGGCACCACTCGTAGCCGGCAAAGCATGCCCCCGGGCGCAGGATGCGAAAGACCTCCCGGAACGCCTTGGTCTTGTTGGGCGCGTGGGGCATGGACTCGATGGCGAAGGCACCATCGTAGCTGTCGTCCTCTTCGGGGATTTGCATGTAGTTGCCATGAATAAAACGGCACTGCGACCGGATATCCTCGGTGTGCACTTTCGCGCGCTCGATCTGGTAGGCGTTGTTGTTGATGCCGACGAAACTGGCTCCGGAATAACGGGCCAGGGTATGCATCGGCCCGCCGACGCCGCAGCCTACATCGAGCACCTGCATCCCCGGTTTCAGGCCCAGCTGGTCCGCCAGGAAATGCTCGTGCCTGAGCAGCGATGCCTTGAAGCTTTCTCCCTTGCGTCGCGGAGCGAAATGAAAGGATCGTCCCCAGCCGAACTCGTAGAAGTCCGTGACCAGGTCGTAGTAATGATTGACGAGCGACTGGTAGTGCTCTTTTCTGCCCTCCGGGGAGTCGGTTTCGTGGAGTCCGGAATATTCATCAACTACCGACTTCACGTGCTCCGGGGCGAGATCCGCGAGGGAGCGGGAACTGGATCGCTTGACGGGTTCGCGGGTCATCGGGGGATTATGCCGGGTTCGTGCGGCTTCTCCAAATCGATATTCAACACCACTGACGGATTTGATGGGCCCGGTAGGACTCGAACCTACGACCAAAGGATTATGAGTCCTCTGCTCTAACCAACTGAGCTACAGGCCCTGGACGGTTTGTCTCAAGAAGGATTTTATTCGATTTCGAGAAAGCTGCGTAGCTGTTCGGACCGGCTGGGATGGCGAAGCTTGCGAAGGGCCTTGGCCTCGATCTGGCGAATGCGTTCGCGCGTCACGTCGAACTGCTTGCCCACTTCCTCCAGGGTGTGATCGGTATTCATGTCGATTCCGAAACGCATGCGCAGCACCTTGGCTTCGCGCGGGGTGAGCGAGGCCAGTATTTCCCGCGTGGCTTCACCGAGGCCCTCGGAGGAGGCCGAGTCCACCGGAGACTCGATGATGACGTCCTCGATGAAGTCCCCCAGGTGCGAGTCTTCGTCGTCCCCGATCGGGGTTTCCATCGAGATCGGCTCCTTGGCGATCTTCAGCACCTTGCGCACTTTTTCCTCGGGCATCTCCATGCGCTCGGCCAGCTCTTCCGGGGTCGGTTCGCGTCCCTTTTCCTGCAGCATCTGGCGCGAGATCCGGTTCAGCTTGTTGATGGTCTCGATCATGTGTACGGGGATCCGTATCGTGCGGGCCTGGTCCGCGATCGAGCGGGTAATGGCCTGGCGGATCCACCAGGTGGCGTAGGTCGAGAACTTGTAGCCGCGCCGGTACTCGAACTTGTCCACCGCCTTCATCAGGCCGATATTGCCTTCCTGGATCAGGTCCAGGAACTGCAGTCCGCGGTTGGTGTACTTCTTGGCGATGGAAATGACCAGGCGCAGGTTGGCTTCCACCATCTCTTTTTTGGCCCGGCTGGCCTTGGCCTCGCCGATGGACATGCGCCGGTTGATATTTCGGATTTCGCTGATGGTCAGGCCGGCTTCCTGCTCGATCAGGAACAGCTTGTCCTGTTCCTTGGCGATGTTCGGTTTCACCGCCAGCAGGGCTTTCGCGTACTTGGCCCGGGACCGGTTCAGGTTGTCCAGCCACTCGGTGCTGGATTCGTTGCCGACGAAGACCTTCATGAACCGGTCGCGCGGCATCTTGGCGTCGGTCATGCACAGCTTGCGGATACGCGCTTCATGCGTGCGGATCCTGCCGACCATCTTCTTGAAGTCCGTGGTCAGGATCTCCACCGTCTTGGGCGTAAGCTTGATCAGGGTGAACTCGTTGGCCAGCTCTTCGTGGGCCTTGAGCCGTTTCTTGGTATCGCTGTTGGCGGACGAGAACTTCTTGTACAGCCGCTGCAGTTTCCTGAAATAGGCCTGCACTTCCTTGGGGTCGGGCCCGGTGTCCACCTCTTTCTCATCCACATCATCACCGTCGCCATCCCCGGAATTCTTGCTTTCCTGGGTGACCTGTGCGGCGGGCGGAGGAATGGCATCCGTGTCCTCGTCGAGATCCACGAAGCCGACGATCAGGTCCGTGAGGCGCAACTCCTCGGACTTGACCCTGTCGTAGAAGGCCAGCAGCTTCTCGATGGTGGACGGGTAGTGGCCGATCGCGAGCAGCACCTGGCGTAGTCCCTCTTCGATGCGCTTGGCAATCTTGATTTCCCCTTCACGGGTCAGCAGGTTGACGATGCCCATCTCGCGCATGTACATGCGCACCGGGTCCGTGGTGCGGCCGAACTCGCTGTCCACGGTCGCCAGGGCCGCCGCCGCTTCCTCGACGTCGTCGTCGGTGGCGGCACTGTCAGTCAGCACCAGGCTGTCGGTGTCGGGGGCCTGCTCGTGGACGTTGATGCCCATGTCGTTGATCATGCCAACGATGTCCTCGATCTGTTCGGGATCGACGATGCCGCTTGGCAGGTGATCGTTGACTTCCGCGTAGGTCAGGAATCCCTGCTCCTTACCTTTTGCGATGAGTTGCTTGATACTGCTGGATTGCTGCTGATTTTCGTCCAAATTAACCCCTGCCTCCCGGATCCGGGAGTTCCGTGAACCAAACACCATAATATATCAGGATCAGGCCGGTATGGGTAGTACTCTGATTAAAATCAAGGACTTAACCTGTCTTCTGCTCCTTCCATGACTCACGGGACCTGCGTATGCGAACCGTCCCGGTGTCCTTATGACACTTTGTCGTGGAGCAGGTTCCGAAGCTGGCGCTTCTCTGCATCGCTGAGCCCGTCGGTTTGTTCCTTGTCGATCAGGACCTGCACCCGGGCCTGGTCGGTCTTGCGAAAGATCCATTTCATGGCGTCTTCAAAGGCCTGCTCGGGTTGTTGCAGTTGTGGCGGCTCCCAGGTTATCAGCTTTTGCAGCTGCTGGGCCTCTTCCTGGCCGCGAAAGCGCTCGATCAGCGCCGCATGGCCGAGTCCGGGTTCGCGCTGCCAGGTCTGCAGGAGGCTGGCAAGCAGCGCCACCCCCGGGACCGGCGACTCATGCAGGGAATCCACCGACGTAACCGTCTTCGCCAGCCCGGGCTGGTGCAGCAGGGCCGAGATGGCAAGCCGCACCGGGGTGGCGCGGGTCAGGGCATCGGCCGCCTTGAACCGGTGGGCGTTCGCCGGCACCGGCTTGGCGACGGTGTAGTGCACCGGCGCACCGACCATTTTTTCCAGCTCCTCGAACACGAGTTTCTTGAACACGCCGTCCGGAAGCTTGGACAGCAGCGGCTTGGCCCGCTGGGCCAGGCGGGCCTTGCCTGCCGGCGTGCGAATGTCCGTATCGCGGCTCAGCTTGTCCAGGATGAACTCGGACAGCACCATGCTGTCCTTCACATACTGCAGGAAGATCTCCTTGCCGCGTGTGCGAATCAGGCTGTCCGGGTCTTCTCCCTGCGGCAAAAACAGGAACTTCGCTTCCAGTCCGTCGCGAAACACCGGGACGGTGTGCTCGGCGGCGCGCCAGGCCGCCTCGCGACCGGCACGGTCCCCGTCAAAACAGAAAATGATCTCCTGGGTGTACCGGAACAGTTGCTGGACATGCTGCGAGGTGGTCGCCGTACCGAGCGTGGCCACGGTGTTCTCGATGCCATGCTGGGCCAGCGCGAGTACGTCCATATAGCCTTCCACCACCACTAGGTTGCGCGGTGCGCCCTTGGCCTTGCGCGCCTCGTACATGCCGTACAGCACGTCGCCCTTGTGAAATACCGGGGTTTCGGGAGAGTTCATGTACTTGGGGACGGCATCGTCCAGGACCCGCCCGCCGAAGCCGATCACCCGCCCGCGCCGGTCGCGGATCGCGAACATGATGCGGTTTCGAAAGCGGTCATACAGCTTGCCGTTGGCACTTTTCTTGATCAGTCCGCTTTGCAAAAGCTCCGCTTCACTGGCCTCGTCGCGCAGCACCTTCAGCAGGCTGTCGAAACGGTCCGGTGCAAAACCGAGTCCGAAGCGTGCCGCCACCTCGCCGCTCAGCCCGCGGTCTTTCAGGTACCCGGTCGCCACGGGCTCGGTGCGCAGGCAGGCGCGAAAGTGGGCATGGGCGCGCTCCATCAGGGCCAGCAGCTTGTGGTGGCTCTGCGGTGGCGGGGCGTTAGCATCGCGGGGCACTTGCATGCCCGCCCGCTGCGCCAGGACCTCGACCGCTTCCAGGAACTCGAGGCGTTCGTATTCCATCAGGAAACCGAGTGCCGTGCCGTGCGCGCCGCAGCCGAAACAGTGGTAGAACTGCTTCTCCGGGCTGACCGTGAACGAAGGGGTTTTCTCGTTGTGGAAGGGGCAGCAGGCCATGTACTCCCGGCCCTTCTTTTTCAGGGATATGTGGGAGCCGATGAGCTCGACGATGTCCGTGCGCGTGATCAGCTCATCGATGAAGGATTGCGGGATTCGGGTCGACACGGCGAATCAATAGGCACTGCGGTGCAGGGTTCGTTCTTGTTCACGCCCGGGCCATCGTCCACGGTTGCCCCGATGGCGTGTGTTCGTTCCATGATGCGCCTTGCGCAAGCACAGGGTCAAGCATCTTGCGGCATCTTGCGGTACCGGAACGTGCCTAGAAAATCTTTTCGTTGAAGATGCGTTTGTGCTCGGTGATCGCGTAGCGGTCGGTCATGCCGGCGATGTAATCGGAGACCACCCGGGCCCGCCCGCTGTCGCCGTCCCGTGCCGCGGCCTCAATGGCCAGTCCCTGGTATTCGTCCGGCATCCGGCAGGCATCCTCGAAGAATGCGCCATACAGGTCCGCGACCACCCTGGCAGCCTCGCGGTTCATGCGGTGTACCCGCTCGTGGCGGTACAGGTGTTCGCGCAGGAAGTTCTTGAGGGCCTGGTTTTTCTCGCGCATGGATTCGCTGAAGCGGATCAGGGGCTCTGGGTGGGCACGGACCGCATCGATGCTGTCCACCCCGGCCTGGTCGATGGCCGCCTGACTCGCCTTGATCAGGTCCGCCGCCAGCTGCTTGCGGATCCGGCGGATGGTCTCGTAGGTTTTGCGCCGAGGTCCGAGCTGCGGAAACTCACGTTCGACGGCATCGAAGTGCCAGCCAAACAGTTCGACCTCCCTGAGCCGGGGCACGGTGATCAGGTGGGCGCGCAGGCCGTCGTCGATGTCGTGGCTGGTGTAGGCGATCTCATCGGCGATATTGGCCAGCTGGGCTTCCAGGCCCGGCTGCGTGCGCTCCAGGAAGCGCTGTGCCACCGGACCCAGCTGGCGTGCATTCTTTTTGGAACAGTGCTTGAGGATGCCTTCACGGGTTTCGAACGTCAGGTTCAGTCCCGGGAACTGCGGGTACTTCAGTTCCAGCCGGTCGACCACCCGCAGGGACTGCAGGTTGTGTTCGAAGCCGCCGTGCGCCTGCATGCAACGGTTGAGCGCATCCTGCCCGGCATGGCCGAACGGGGTATGGCCCAGATCGTGAGCCAGTGCGATGGCCTCGCAAAGCGGCTCGTTGAGCCCGAGGCGATAGGCGGTGCTGCGCGCCACCTGGGCCACTTCGATGGAATGGGTCAGGCGGGTACGGTACAGGTCACCCTCGTGATTGACGAACAGCTGGGTCTTGTACTCCAGCCTGCGAAAGGCCGTGCTGTGAATGATCCGTTCGCGATCACGCCGGTATTCCCCGCGGTGCGAGGCCGGGGCCTCGGCATGGACGCGTCCGAGGCTGTCGGACTCGTGTGCGCCGTACGAAGCCAGCCTGGAGGACGGGACCCCGGGCTCGGGATCGGATGCCGGGATGCCTCGCACCGTTCAGGATCCGCAAAATTCCTGCAGGGTGTCTTGCAGGGCCGCCTCCGGGAACTCGCCGGTGAGCACGGCCTGGCCGATGTCCTTGAGCAGCACCAGGTGCAGCTGGCCGGCACGTACCTTCTTGTCACGCGCCATGTGCTCCAGCAGCGCTTCGGCCTGCAGGGTTTCAGGCAGGGTGAGAGGCAGTTGCGCGCGCAGCAGCAGCGCCCGGATGCGTTCACAGGTTGCCTCGTTGATCCAGCCCAGCCGCGTCGACATGCGCGCCGCCATCAGCATGCCGCAGGCCACCGCTTCGCCGTGCAGCCATTGTCCATAGCCCAGCGCGGTCTCAATGGCGTGACCGAAGGTATGCCCGAGGTTCAGCATGGCGCGGGCCCCCGAGATTTCCAGTTCGTCCTCGGCCACGACCTCGGCCTTGTTCTTGCAGGAGCGATGCACGGCATGGATCAGGGCATCGACTTCCCGTGCCAGCAGACGCTCGACGTTGTCTTCCAGCCAGGCGAAGAATTCCGCATCGCGGATGAGTCCGTACTTGATGATTTCGGCGATCCCCGCACGCAGTTCGCGATCGGGGAGGGTGTGCAGACACTCCGGGTCGGCGATCACGCACCGTGGCTGGTGGAAGGCGCCGATCATGTTCTTGCCGAGCGCATGGTTGACCCCGGTCTTGCCGCCCACCGAGGAGTCCACCTGGGCAACCAGCGTGGTCGGAATCTGGACGAAGTCCACGCCGCGCAGATAGGTGGCCGCGACAAAGCCCGCGATGTCGCCGATCACCCCGCCGCCAAGGGCCACCAGCGTCGTGTCACGCCCGCAACGGTTTTCCAGCAGGCAGGTATACACCTGCTCCAGGGTTTGCAGGGACTTGGTGTCCTCGCCTTCTGCAAGCGCAAGGTGCAGGACATGCAGCGATTCGAGCGACCGGCGGGCGGTTTCCAGGTACAGCGGGGCCACCCGCTCGTTGCTGAGAATGAACACGTGGTTTGTACGGATGTGCTGCTTCAGGATTCCGGGATCGCCCAGAAGACCGGCTCCGATGTAGATCGGGTAGGTGCGCGTGCCGAGTTGTACTTCGAATTGAATCATCGTCGGGCGGGGATTCAGGATTCCGTTGTCAGGTCCAGGAGTTGCAGCACCTGGTTGGCTGTCCAGCTCACGGTGTGCCGGTCCGTGTCGATGGTATGGGCCGCGGTTTGCAAATACAAGGGTTCTCTTTGCTGCAGCAAATCGGTGATGGCCTGGCGCTTGTCCGGCACGTTCAGCAGGGGCCGGTGGTCGCTGTGGCGGGTTCGCTTGAGCAGCATGTCGACCGATGCCTTCAGGTAGATGACCGTGCCGCGGCTCATCAGGAGGTTGCGGGTGGCCGTGACCAGCACGGCACCGCCTCCGGTGGCCAGCACCATGGCTTCCCGGCGGCACAGCTCGTCGATGGCCTTCTGCTCGCGCATCCGAAAGCCGGACTCGCCCTCGTACTCGAAAATGGTCGCGATATCGACGCCGGTCTTCTCCTCGATGACCTGGTCACTGTCATAAAAGGGCCGGCCCAGCTTTCTGGCGAGCTTTCGCCCGACCGACGACTTGCCGACCCCCATGGCGCCGATCAGGATGATGTGTCCGGTGTTCATCGGGACGTACGTGTTCTTGTATCGAATGAAGGGAGGGTGCCTGTGCAGTGACGTGAGTATAAATGAAAACGTCTTGCTCCATCGCACGCAAGGCGGAGGGTTTGCCCTGCAGACAAGCTGGACATACCATAGAAGGCTCTTGGTGTTTTGAAAATGCAGACATGAATCCGGACCCGTCTTTCGATCCCCCCGCAGCCGCATCTACTGCATCCAAAAAGCGGTCATCGGATTCCCTTGCGTCTGCGGCCCCCATTGCCATCGTGGGCATGGCTTGCCGCTTCCCGGGTGCCACGGGGCTTGCCGCCTTCTGGAAGCAGCTGGAGAACGGCGAATGTGCAGTGATCGAAGGCTCACCGGGCTCGGGAAGCGGGCGCATCGGTGAACTTTTTCCTGATTCCGAGGTGCAAAGCAAGGCGTGCCGCTTCGGGGCCTACCTTGATCGGCTCGACCTGTTCGATGCCGCCTTCTTCCGAATCTCGCCGGTCGAGGCGCAATTACTGGACCCGCAACAGCGCCTGATGCTGGAAACCAGCTGGCAGGCGCTGGAGGATGCGTGCATGGACCCGGAGCAGCTCAGGGGCAGCCGCACAGGGGTGTATGCCGGCATCAGCAACAACGACTATCGCAACCTGCTGCTTGAGGCCAGCGACACGGCGGAACCCGCAGTAAGCCTTTATACCGTGACGGGTACGTCCTTCAACACGGCGATCGGCCGGGTGGCGTTCATGCTGGGTCTTGAAGGTCCGGCCATGGCGGTGGACACGGCCTGCTCGTCTTCGCTGGTTGCAACTCATCAGGCCGTTTCCGGCCTGCAGCGGGGCGAGACGGACTTGGCGCTGGCAGGAGGCGTACACACGATCCTGTCCGGGCGATTGCTGGAGTTGCGCGCCAATGCCGGCATGTTGTCACCGGATGGAAGATGCAAAACCTTCGATGCAGCTGCCAACGGCTACGTGCGCGGAGAAGGCTGCGGGATCGTGGTCCTGAAACGGCTGGTCGATGCCGAGGCGGACGGGGACAGGATCTGGGGCGTGATCCGGGGATCTGCACTGAACCAGGATGGAGCAAGTCCCGGGCTCACGGTGCCAAACGGAGCAGCCCAGGAGAAAGTACTCGAGGAGGCGTTGCGAAGAGCCGGCATTTCGCCTTTCGAGGTGGATTACGTGGAGGCCCACGGGACCGGGACGGAGGTGGGGGACCCGATCGAGCTGCAGGCCACGAGCGCCGTCTACGGTCGTGGTCGAGAGGCGGAGCACCCCCTGCTGATCGGCTCGGTGAAAACGAACATTGGCCACCTGGAATCTGCTGCCGGCGTGGCCGGTTTGATCAAGGTCATACTGGCGATGAAGCGGGGAGTGATTCCCAAACATTTGCATTTTCACAACCCGACTCCGCAGATGGACTGGGAGCGCTTGCCGGTGCAGGTGACCTCGGAAGCGACGGAATGGCCACACCGCAAGGATCGTCCGCCGCTGGCAGGAATCAGCGGATTCGGGTGGTCCGGCACGAACGCGCACTTGGTGGTGGAGGGGTACGGGACGCTGAATGCAGAGACCGCTCGCCAGGGTCCAGGGTCTTGGGTGACGGGCGATGCCACGCCCGTGGCCATGGCATCGCCGAAGCCGGGGGCAGGCTTGGCAACATCGCGTGCGCGGCGGCTGCTGCCGCTTTCCGGGAAGTCGCCTCGGGCACTCGCTGAACTGATCGCGGGCTATCAGACCTGGCTGGACGGGCATGCGCAGCATCTTGGTGAAGATAACCCGGCTTGGGAAGCACTGCTGGCCAACATGGCATGGACGGCGGCTGTGGGGCGCAGTCATTTTGAATACCGTGCAGGGGTAGTGTTTGAGGGCCTCGCCTCGTTGCGTGCGGGGCTTGAGGCGCTGACCCGGCCGGAGGCCCCGGCTTCAGCACCGGGGAGTGTATCGAAGGTGGCATTCGTGTACACCGGGCAGGCGAGTCAGTGGCCGGGGATGGGCGAGTCACTGTATGCCTGCGAACCGGTGGCTCGTGCGGTGCTTGACCGGTGCGAGGCCTGGTGCATGGAGTCACGTGGCGGGTCCTTGCTGGATGTCATGTTCGGGCGCTGTGAGGATAGCCGTGTGCTGGATGATCCGGCCTGGACGCAGCCGGCCATTTACGCCTTGGAATGCGCACTGACCGCCTTGTGGAAGAGTGTGGGCATAGGGCCCGAGATTGTCGTGGGGCACAGTCTCGGGGAGATTGCCGCAGCACAAGCAGCGGGGGTATTCAGTCTGGAAGATGGACTGCGCTTTGCATCCGAGCGCGGCGCGTTGATGGCGGGGCTGTCACAGGATGGTGCGATGGGCGCGGTGTTCGCACCGCCCTCCGAGGTCCAGGCGAGCGTGGATGAGCACAATGCGAAAAGTGCTCAGGCAGGTCTGAGTATCGCTGCTGACAACGGGGCTCACCAGGTCGTGAGTGGCCCGGCCGTGCAGGTCGAGGACCTTCTGCAGCAATTTGAATCACATGACACCCGGGTGCGCCGCCTGAAAAAAAGTCCTGCCTACCACAGTCCACTGGTAGAGCCGGTACTGGATGACCTGGAAGCCGTGCTTGGGGAAGTAGCGGTCAAGCCGCCTTCACTTGATCTGATCAGCAGCATGACGGGCGAGGTGCTGGGGACAGACGAACGTATGGACGGGGCGTACTGGCGGCAGCAGGTTCGACAACCCGTGCTGTTTGCAAAATGCATCGCGGCACTTGCCCGACACGGCGTGGACCTGGTCGTGGAAATTGGCCCGCATGCGGTACTTGGCCCGATGATTGCACTCACATGGCCGGGTCCGGCGGATGGGGCCGGACACGACGCACCGCCTCCGGTGGTGTTGCAGAGCCTGCAGCGCCCGGCAGAGGATGCATTGGGGAAAGAGCCTGCAGCGGACTTCACAGACGCGCTTGCGGGGGCATACGAGGCGGGGCTGACGGTGTCCTGGGCAGGGCTGTTCGCAGGCGAGGAAAGGCGACGCCTCTCACTCCCCGGTTATCCGTTTCAGCGCGAGCGCCACTGGGTCAAAACTGCAAGGCGCACCCGCTCCGGTGCCGGGCACCCGTTGCTCGGCACTCGCCACGAATCGGCCCGTGGCGAGATCACGTACGATTCGGAAATCCTTCCCTCGGACCCGGACTGGCTGAGCGACCACCGGGTGTTCGGGCGCATCATTGCACCGGGTGCATTCTACGGGGCAATGGCGGTCTCGGCTTCCCTGGCAGAGAGGAGCGCGTCAGCGGCAGTGCAGGATTTGCAACTGCACAATCCCCTGGTTTTCCAGGCTGCAGACTCCGACGAGGACGCGCAGCAGGCCGTTAGACAAGTTCAGGTCGTGATCGACAGCCCCGAGGAAGGGCAATCCCGCAGGTTTCAGCTGCACAGTCGCTCGGCGGCAGACGAGGGATGGATGCTGCATGCCGAAGCCCGTCTCGAGACACCGCCCGAACTTCGGGCGCAGGGCAATGCTTCGTCGGCCGACATGGAGAGTCTCAAGTCCGCCCTGGACATGCAGGATGTGCAGGCCTTTTACCGCGCCCGCTCTGAAGCCGGGATTGATCTCGGCCCGGCGTTTCGCACCTTGCAAAAGCTCTGGTGCGGGCTGGGCGAGGCCGTCGGCGAGGTGGCCATACCGCAACTCGGCGAGTCCTCCACGATCGAATTTCATCCGCTGCTGCTGGATGGCTGCTTCCAGGTGATGGGGGCAGCCCGCCTTTGGGCCGGGGCAGAAGAGGGTGCCACCTACCTGCCGTTTGGCTGGGACCGGCTCTGGCTGTCGGGCAAGCTGTCGAACCAGGTGCTCTGCCACGTGCGCATGCGCACCGATTCGCAGACGGAAATCGAGAATTTGCAGGTCGAGGTGCTGACCGGGGACATCCGCCTCTACGATCCGAGCGGAATGCTCGTTGGCGAACTGGAAGGATACACGGTGAAGCGAGCAACGCGAAGCGCGTTGCTCGCCGCGGTGGAGGGCCTGGAGGAACTGCTCTACGAAGTGGTATGGCGCGACCGTGCCTTGCCGTCACGCATGATGCCGGCGGATTTCTTGCCGAGTCCGTCGACTGCGGCTTCCCGCTCGCAGCTGTTCTCCCGGTATCTGGCCGATGAGGGAGTCGAGGCTGCGGATGAGAGTGACCTGCAAGGGGAAATGGAACGGGCGTCGTGGTGCTATGCGCTCGCGGCCCTGGAGACCCTCGGCTGGGAGCGCGTGGCAGGTGCGGTCGTGGACCCGGAAGAGTTGCGCGCGCGCCACGGGGTCTTGCCTGAGCACGCGCATCTGCTCCGCCGGTTGCTTGAGATCCTGGCCCGTTCGGGAGTGTTGCAGGCCGAGGATGAGGGCTTCGTGGCCACGGTGGGGGCCGGCGATCCGTTGCCGGACGAAATGCCGCACGATTCGCAGGTGTTCCTGGACGAGATAACCGCGCGATTCCCGCACGCCACCAACGAGGTCGGGCTGTTCAAGCGTTGTGCAGGCGCCTTGCCCGAGGTGCTCTGCGGCAAGGAGGATCCATTGTCGTTGCTGTTTGGCGATGCCGAGCCGCAGGCTGGCGATCTCTACCGGCGAGCACCGGTCTGGCGGGCGGCGAACCGGATGATGGGCGAGGTGGTTCGGACGCTGGTGGAGGAATTGCCGGATGGCCGGCCACTGCGCGTGCTTGAGGTAGGTGCCGGCATTGGCTCGGCGACGGAATGCATCCTGCCCGTGCTTCCTGCCGGACGATTCGAGTACATGTACACCGACATCTCCGCAGGCTTTTTCGCCGATGCCGAGGCGCGCTTCAGTGCCGTCGGCGCTGCGATCGACTACCGGGTGCTGGACATCGAGAAGGACCCCGTGGCGCAGGGCTTTGAGCTGCACGCGTACGACATGATCATCGCGGCCAACGTGCTGCACGCCACGCGCTTTCTGGATGAGACGCTTACCCATTGCCGAACACTCCTTGCGCCGTCGGGGCTGCTGGTGGCGCTGGAAAACCAGCGCAGCAGGGGCTGGATGGACCTGATATTCGGCCAGTTGGACGGATGGTGGCGTTTCGCTGATCGCTACCGCACGAATCATGCCCTTGCGGGGCCTGACGTGTGGCATCGGGTGCTCACCGACACGGGGTTCACGGAAACTGAAATTCTCGGTGTGGACCGGTCGGATACGGCTGGTCTTCCGGACCGGGGAGTGATCGTGGCGCAGGGTCCGGCGGAGATCGCATTGCCGGAGGGTGTCTGGATTATAGCTGCCGACCGGGGCGGCATGGGAGCGGCCCTTGCCGCACAGCTCGCAGCGCTGAATCAGAGAGTGGTACTGGCAGGCGACGGTCCGCAAGACTCTGGCACGATCATGGAAAGCGAGACCTGGATGATCACGCCATCGGTCGAGATGGGGGAGCGCACGTCCTGGCAAGCGCTCATCGAAAATCTGCCTTCGGATGTGCCCCTCGCGGGTGTGGTGCACCTCGTCGCGCAGGACGGTCACGGTATGGACGCAACAACCGCAGACATGGCGTCCGATGCGAAACGGGTGACGGCCAGCGCGCTCGCGCTTGTGCAGGGCATTGTCGATGCGGACGCCGTGCCGGAAAAGGGTCTGTGGCTCGTCACCCGGGGTGCGCAGGTGCTGGAACGGGAGCGAAGCGGGCAATTGGCCGGCGCCACGCTCTGGGGTTTGGGCAAGGTGGTGGCGCGGGAGGCACCCCAGCTGCAATCGCGGATGATCGACCTCGACCCCGAGTCGGGGCAGCCGCTGGATGACCTCATGGACGAGTTGCTGTTCCCGGATTCTGAGAGTCATATTGCATACCGCCAGGAAAGCCGCCAGGTGGCCCGGCTGGTTCGGGCGGACTCTGGCACGGAGCGTCTGGTCTTGCCTGAAGAGGCGGACTGGGTGCTGGCACCGGGCGATGAAGGGGTGATCGAGACCCTGCGGGTGCAGTCGCTGGCGAGGCAAGCCCTGGAGCCCAATGAAGTGCGCGTCGCGGTCGATGCTCGCGGGCTCAATTTCCTGGACGTGTTCCGGGCCATGGGACTGGTCGAGGAGGGTCTGCTCGGCGAGGAATTCTGTGGCCGGATCGTCGAAACCGGTGCGGACGTAACCGCCGTTGCGGAAGGCGACCGAGTGGCCGGCTTCGCGTTCGGCACTTTCGGGCCGGAAGTGGTGACGCGAGAGGAACTGGTCGCACGCGCGCCGGCGAACGTGCCGGCGGCGGCACTCGCCACGATCCCCTCGGTGTTCGTGACATCCGTGCTGTCTTACGAACTGGCCGGGCTGAAGGCGGGAGATCGCGTGCTGATTCATGCCGGCGCGGGCGGTGTCGGTCTTGCGGCCATCCAGCTGGCTCAGGTAGCTGGAGCGGAAGTGTTCGCTACGGCGAGCGCGCGCAAGCAGGCCTACCTCCGCTCGATTGGCGTCGAGCATGTGTTCGACAGCCGCTCGACCGCATTTGGCCGGGATATTCTCGACGTGACCGACGGGGCCGGGGTCGACGTCGTGCTGAACAGCCTGACCGGTGAAGGCTTTATCGAGGCAAGTCTCACCTGTCTCGCACAGGGCGGTCGCTTCGTGGAACTCGCCAGGCGGGACATCCTGGAAGAGGACGAGATGGCGGCGCTGCGCCCGGATGTCGCCTATTCGATCCTCGATCTCTACACGCTGAAGCAACAGGACCCGGCGCGACCGGGAGCAGCCCTGAAAGATGTGCTGGCACGCATTGCATCGGGTGAGCTTGCACCGCTCATGCATACCCGGTGGCCCTTGACCGAGACAAGTGCTGCGATGGGCTTCATGCGCGCGGCGCGGCACATCGGCAAGATCGTGCTGACGACGTCTCCCCTCGGTACAGGTCGGCTGCGACAGGACGGAACCTATCTGGTGACCGGTGGGCTGGGTGGCATTGGCTGCGCGCTTGCCGAATGGCTTGCCGAGCATGGCGCGGGGACGGTCGTTTTGAACGGCCGCAGGCCACCGGATGCTGCGGCAGAGAAAACGATTGAGGCGCTGTGTGCCCGCGGATACAGGATCGAGGTCGAAATTGCGGATGTCACTGATGCGGCTGCACTCGATGCGATGCTGGCGCGGGTGGACGCCGACCTGCCGATGCTTGCCGGCGTGATCCACAGTGTCGGCATACTGTCAGACGCCGCCCTCGGCAACCAGAGCTGGGAAAGTTTCGAAGCCGTGTTATGGCCGAAGGTGCTGGGGGCCTGGCATCTTCATCGGGCGACGGCAGGATACGATCTGGACATGTTCATCCTGTTCTCGAGTGTCGCCGGCATTCTGGGCAATCCGGGCCAGGCCAACCATGCAGCGGCCAACGCCTTCCTGGACCAGCTTGCCGCACACCGGCGTGCGCTGGGTCTCCCCGGGCAGGCTATTGCCTGGGGCGCCTGGTCGGGACTGGGTAAGGCGGAGGAGCAACGCGAGCGGATCGCCGGGCGGCGGGAAGCATTCGGTACCGGGTGGTTCACACCGGAGCAGGGCTTCAGGGCGCTCGAGCGCCTGCTGCACCAGGATGCAACGGGCGCCGTGGCGGCGGCCGTGGATTGGCCGGTATTCGGAGATTCTGTCGGTGACCGTCTGTCCCTGCTGGATGAGTTGCTCGCCGATGCGGCAGATGACGGCGACGATTCGTCCTCGTCGGAGGATCTGCTTGCACAGCTGGATGGGACGCCGCAGGCGGGGCGCGAGGACCTGCTGGTGTCCTTCTTGCAGCGTGAAGTCCAGGCGGTACTGCGGCTGCCTTCAGCACCAGCGTCCGCGGTCGGTTTCTTTGACCTGGGGATGGACTCCCTGATGGCGGTCGAACTGCGAAACCGTCTCAACCGCGACTTCTCCGGCAGTTATGCGGCGCCCAATACGCTGGTGTTCGATTACCCGACCATCGACGATCTCGCACGTCATCTTGTGGGCGCACTGGGCGAGTCCGCCCCGGCCCCCGAGATGGCCCCCGAGACGGCCCCCGAGACGGCGCCCGCACCGGGCCCGCTGCCAGTTGTGCAGTCCCGGGACGAGGGAATCGCAATCATCGGCATGGCATGCCGTTTTCCCGGCGCACCGGACACTTCGACCTTCTGGCGCAAACTTGAATCCGGTAGCGACGCGGTAACGGACGCACGTACGGACAACGGCCCCTGGACAGGGGTCGCGGGCGACCCTGCAGCGGCGGACGGCATTTGGGGGCGTGGAGGTTTTGTTGAAGGGATCGACCGCTTCGATGCACGCTTTTTCGGCATGACGCCGATCGGGGCACGTATGACGGACCCCCAGCAACGACTCCTTCTGGAAACGAGCTGGCGGGCGATTGAGGATGCGGGGATCGATCCCGAGGGTCTGAGGGGCAGCCGAACCGGGGTTTACGCGGGGGTCGCGGCCAGTGAATACCGCGACCTAATGATGATGGCCGGGGGCGAAGGTCCCAACTATCTTGGCACCGCGAGCAGCATGGCCGTCGGAAACGTTGCGCTCAGGCTCGGCCTCACCGGTCCGGCGATTCCGGTGACGCTCAACTGCGCAGCGTCGTTGGTTGCAGTGCATGCGGCGGTTGCGGACTTGCAGGACAAAGATGTGGACCTGACCCTGGTCGGAGGCGTGAACGCGGTCCTCTCGCACGGACTGATCCAGGAGATGGCGGCGCTGGGCATGCTGTCGAAGCAGGGGCGCTGCAACACGTTTGACGCTGCTGCGGACGGTTTCGTGCGCAGCGAGGGTTGTGGGATGGTCGTCCTGAAACGGCTGTCAGAGGCTGAGGCCGATGGCGATCGCATCTGGGCGGTGATCCGGGGCACGGCTGTCAATCAGAATGGGGCGACTGCAGGGCCTACGGTGCCAAATGGTCCGGCGCAGGAGCGAGTGATCGAGGAAGCGCTGTCTCAGGCAGGCATTCCGCCATCGGACGTGGACTACCTGGAGGCGCATGGGGCGGGATCGACGCTGGGGGATCCAATCGAGGTCCAGGCTGCAGCAGCGGTATTTGGCAGGGGTCGCGACCGGGACCGCCCGCTGCTGATCGGCTCGGTCAAGACCAATATCGGCCACTTGGAGACAGCTGCGGGAGTGGCGGGTCTGATCAAGGTCGTCCTGGCCATGCATCACAACCGGATTCCGGAGCATCTGCATTTTCGGGACCCGAACCCGCATTTGGACTGGGACCGGTTGCCGGTGCGTGTGGTGTCGGAGGCGACGGATTGGCCGGACAGGCCGGACCGGGCGCCTCGGGCCGGGGTCAGCGCATTTGGAATATCGGGCACGAACGCGCATGTAATCATGGAGGGGTACGGCACCCCGAACGGCGTATCTGCAGGACCGCAGGGCACCCCCCAGCCAGTCACCCTCTCGCTGCCGGATGCCGCAGGGAGGCTGCCGCTAACTAACGATGGGCTTGCCCCGCGCAAAAAGCGACTCCTGCCTCTCTCCGGCAAATCGGGAACATCGCTTCAAGCGCTGGCCAAGCGGTATCTTGCGTGGCTCGATGAACGGGAATCGGCACTTGCTTTTGACCCGGTACTTTCTGACATGGCGTGGACCGCCAGCGTCGGGCGAAGTCATTTCGACCATCGTGGGGCCGTGGTGTTCGAGGACAGCGAGTCGCTGCGTGATGCTCTGCGGGTGCTTGTGGCGGCAGACGTCGAAATCGAACCGCGGATACCGGGAAAGGTCGCCTTCGCCTATGCAGGTCACGCGAACGGGTGGATGGGAATGGATGAGTCACTGTATGCAAGCGAACCGGTCGTGCGGGCGGTACTTGACCGCTGTGAAGAAGTGATCGGCGAAGCAAGAGGTCTTTCCCTGCTGGATGTGATGTTTGGCAGACCGGGTTCGACAGGAGACCTTGCTGACCCGCAGTGGGAGCGGCCGGCGCTCTACGCGTTTGAATGCGCCCTCACGGCATTGTGGTCGAGTGTCGGTATACAGCCAGGCATTGCCCTCGGGCATCAGGTCGGTGCACTTGCGGCCGGGCAGGCTGCTGGCGTGTTCAGCCTGGAGGACGGCTTGCGCTTGGCTGCGGCAGGGGACGATCCTGGAGCGCCACTGGACGAAATTGCAATCAGCGCGCCTTCGCTGACGCTGGTTGATGCGGTCTCGGGTCGTGCAATTGCACCCGATGAAGTCCTGGATACGGCGTATTGGCACCAGCAGGTGGCGGGCGGGCAGGAGAGCTTTGTGAGAGGCGTCAAAATGCTGGAGGCGGCGGCTGTCGATGCGGTCGTTGCAGTCGGTCCGGTCGCAGCGATGGAGACGACGCTGATGGCAGCTTGGCCGGAAGCGTCCGGCAAAGCCGCCAAACCCGTCGTCCTGTCAGGCCTCGGGCAGTCGCCGGATGGCGAGGCGACGTCGAGGGTCAGCATCGTGGACGCGGTGGCCAAGGCATACGAGGCAGGATTACCAGTTTCGTTTGCCGGGTTATTTGCAGGCGAGTCCAGGTGTCGGATCTCACTTCCGGGATATCCGTTCCAGCGCAAACGTTACTGGATCGAGACCGGGAACTGACCGGCAGGGCGAGGAGTCAGTGATGCGTGGTCCAGCGATCCCCGTTTTCCAGCCAAGCACGAACTGCCTGAGGTCGCTAGGTTAGGCGGTTTTGTGCAACAAACTGGTAGACCTCCTCGACACACTCTGAAGGTTTTTCCAATTGTAGAAGATGAGACGCATCGGGCATGAAATCATAATCGAGCGTCATGAAACTGCTAAGGTCGAAGCTTGGTAGATAGGAGTAAGCCAGGGTCGGGTCAGCCCCGATGACTTTCGTTGGACAGGGCAGTGTTGTGAAGTCCACCAGCGGGGAAAAGCTTCGGACATAATCCATGATCTGGGCCTCGTATTCGCGAGGGCAGCGCAGTTCATAATCTTGTCCATTGGAAGCCCTGCGAAGCGTAGTCTTGGCCATGAGTTGCAGCACGCCGGGAACGACCCGTGTAAAGGCGGGTATATAGCTCAGGAGTTCCGAGAATTCCTCCTCCGTTTTGAACCGGTATCCCCGGCGCCGCGTCATTTCCGCGGCATGTTCGGTGGCTGCATCAAGCTCGATCTGGCTCGCACCGGGTTTGCATACGGGCGGATCAAAGAGAATCTGTGCCGCACAGCTGTTCACTTGCGGAGATGAGAGAAGGGTGATCAGGCCCGATATGGAATGAAACACACCGATCTTTGGCTTGTTCCCAAAGTGGTGATCGATGGACTCAAGGATCAGGGCATAATCCTGCATCAGCATGGGAATATTGTGTTCTCGCCGTGCACCAACCTTGTTCCAGCCATGGTTTCTCAGATCATAGAGGATCAGGTCGAAGTCCTCGGCGAGCAAAGACCAGAACGGGTAATAAAGGTCGATGGAAAGACCGTTGCCATGACACAGAACGAGGCGAGGACCGGACGGGTTGCCGTGCTGTCGCAAGAACGTGACTGTATTCTCGTCCAGTCGGGTCTTGTGCACCGTGATGGGCTCGGGAATCTTCCACATAGCCGCTAGGATGGGGAACGTACCCCCGTTTTACCTGATCCGCAGGAACCAGATTCACCTGCCCGTGTCATATGCCGCAGCCCGTCGGGTCTGCATCCGGCTACAAGCCACATCATTATCCTATGCCGGAATCTTCCAGGTTTCTGCAGCGCCGGCTGTACCAAGCTCATACGCGATGGCTGCGGCAAAACCCGGGTCGTCCAGATTTTCGAGCCTCCACCGGACCGCTGGCAACTGCGGGAAGCGGAATTCGCCGGCTGGCATGCCTTGGCGCATGGCCTTCGGAATCTCTATTCGGGACATGTCCAATGAGAATCCTGTACCCAGGGCCTTGAGCAGGGCCTCTTTCATCGTCCAAAGCCTGAAAAACAGGTGGGTTTTCTGTTTTCCGCTGACTGCACCGAGCTCGATGCGCTCGTTTCGGGTGAACACCGACTGAAGTTCCCCGTCCAGGCACTTTCGCGGATTACGTTCTTCTACATCCACACCGACACGTCCATGTGGGGCCAAGGCGATCAGCCCGTGCCTGTTGCTATGGCTGACATTGAAATCGAGGTTTTCTGTCCCCCCATCCACGCATGCAAAGGGTTTTCCGTACTTTGTAGTCCCGAAGGAAAGTTCTTCGTTGCTGCAACCCAGGCGGCGGCAAAGAATAGCGCGCAGTGCGCCACGGCATAAGCTGAATTCGTACCGGGCACGGGCATGGCGAAACCGGTGCCAACGTGCCCGTTCCTCGCGGTCCAGACACTTCAGTGCCTCAGTCTCGTGCATCTCGTGTGGCTGCAGGTCCACGTAGAAAATTGTGACGTTCTCGGTTTTCCTGTACAGAAACCACCAGCCTTGTGCCGCTGCGACCGATTTCTTGTACATGCTCACTTTCAAGTATGTGAGATCAAGCTATGTCACGCAGAACCCGGACTGAAAAATTGCACTAGCGGCTGCCACAGATACACTTTAGTCGGAAGCCAAGATCAATGCGTACTCTTGGTGAAAAGGCCGGTTTCGGCACGCATCCTCGAACCGGAATACCTTATCCGGAATGCGAATCCAGGTAAGCAGCCATTTCCCTCAGGGTCTTGAACTGTGAAAAATCTTCTGGAGGGATCGCAGTCCCGAACTCTTCACTGGCCTTCTTGATGAAGGCGACGGCATCCACCGAGGAAACACCGGAATTGCTGAATTCGGCATCCATTTCCGGTTCCCTGCCGATATCTAGATTTTCGCGTGCAAGTGCCATGAGGCGGTCTTCTGTTGAGGACATGATCAAATTCTCCTGATTATTTTAATTGAGTTCCCAATCACCTACAGAATGACATTCTAGGGGCAGGCAGGTTTCCAGACAAGGGCAGGTGTGTGAATGATGAGCGAATCCGCACGGATAAATCGTTGAACCGATCCTGGCGGTTGCACCCGCCGGCTCATCTTCATGCAGGGCACGAGCCCGGAATTCATGCGCATTTTTTGGGAGCAATTCCGAACGGATCATTCCAGTGCGCGTCTATACCTATACATGCACAGTCGTTTCCCGACATCGCCTGTTCCTTTCATGACTTGTCTGGTGCTTTGACTTACAATGACAGAACAGGAAACTGCCCGGGCGGGGAGCGCAGTCCATTTGAGTTGAATTGTCGAGATTGGCGGGAGTCAGTATGTCTGTACCGGTGAATGAGGAAGCAAGCCATACGGTTTCAGCCGACTGTCCGGCCTCAAACCCCGCCGCACGCGCGATGATGTCAGACGGTGGTTTTCCCCTGCAGGGCTCATGTCCCATCTCCTGAAGCTTTTACGCCTTGCCCTCGGGGCTTTCCTTGCCATCGTCATCACGATACTGGCGATCTATATCTACCTGGCGCCCTCCCTGCCCGGCGTGGCCGTGCTCCGGGACGTGGAACTGCAGGTGCCGCTCAAGGTGTACAGCCGGGACGGCAAGCTGATCGCCGTGTACGGGGAACAAAGGCGCGAGCCCCTGGGGGTGGACGAGATCCCGGAATCGATGGTGCAGGCATTCCTGGCCGCCGAGGACGACCGGTTTTACGAACACCTCGGGGTCGATTATCAGGGTCTGGCCCGCGCCGCGCTGCATGTCCTGCTGACCGGGGAAAAACGGCAGGGCGGCAGCACCGTCACCATGCAGCTGGCCAGGAACTTCTTTTTGGACAATGAGCGCACCTACCGGCGCAAACTCAAGGAAATTTTCCTGGCCCTCAGGATCGAGCACGAGTTCAACAAGGACGAAATCCTCGAGCTGTACCTGAACAAGATCTACCTGGGGCACCGCGCCTACGGGGTGGGTGCGGCGGCCGAGGTGTATTACGGGCGCAGCGTGCACGATCTGGATCTTGCCCAGATCGCCATGATCGCGGGACTGCCCAAGGCACCTTCAAGGTTTAACCCGATCGTCAATCCCGAGCGTGCCGTCATCCGCCGCAACTACGTGCTCGGCAGGATGCACAAGCTGGAATTCATCGACGATGACACCTATCACAGGATGCTGGAGGAACCGGTGAGCGCATCGATCCATTACCCCCGGGTCGAGATGAACGCCCCGTACATCGGAGAGATGGCGCGCGCGCAGATGTTCGGGGAGTACGGCTCCGAGGCCTATACCAAGGGCTACCGCGTGTACACGACGATCAACAGCACGCTCCAGCGCGAGGCCCAGCAGGCCCTGAGAAACGGGCTGCAGGCCTATGACCGGCGCCACGGCTGGCGGGGCGCAAAGGCCCAGCTGGAACTGGAGTACACCGCGGAGGACCCCGCCCAGATCGCCTATGAAAACCTGGACGAGGCGATTCTGGACATGGACCTGACCGGCGGGCTGATGCCGGCCGTGGTGACCCGGGTCGAACCCCGGGAAATCGAGGCCTACCTGGGCGAGCAGCAGTTCGCGGTACTCTCGATCGAGCAGGCGCAATGGGCCAGGCCCTACCTCGGCGTCAATTCCATGGGCGAGGTGCCGAAAGACTTCACCGCCATGCTGTCGCCGGGGGATGTCATCCGGATCACCCGCAAAGGCGCAGGCGAGTGGACCCTGAGCCAGATTCCCGAGGCGGCCGGGGCCTTCGTCGCGATTGATCCGCAAAACGGCAGCGTGCTGGCCCTGGTTGGTGGATACGATTACCTGCACAGCAAGTTCAACCGCGCCACGCAGGCGAAACGCCAGCCCGGCTCAAGTTTCAAGCCGTTTATCTATTCAGCCGCGCTCGAATCGGGCTTCACTCCGGCCAGCATCATCAACGATGCCCCGGTGGTGTACGACGGCAGTGGCCTGGAAAGTGACTGGCGTCCGAAGAACTACAGCGGCAAGTTTTTCGGCCCCACGCGCCTTCGCGAGGCTCTGGTGAAGTCCCGCAACATGGTTTCGATCCGCTTGCTGCGAAGCGTCGGTCACCGCTACACCGAGGAGCACATCACCGGTTTCGGTTTTGGCCCGGAACAAATCCCCCAGGGCCTGTCCCTGGCACTGGGTTCCGGTGTGGCCACGCCGCTGGAGATGGCTCGCGGCTATGCGGTGTTTGCCAATGGCGGCTACTACGTGGAGCCGTTTGTGATCGAAAGGATCGAGGACGTGCAGGGCGAGGTCCTGTTTCGCTCCAGCCCCCTGATGGTCTGCGAGGCCGACTGCCTAGACCTGCAACAGCAGTTGTACCGCAGTGGCGAGGAGATCGTCGCCGGGGACGGTGCACCGGACCTGGGCATACGGGTCGCCGAGCGCGTGTTGTCCAAGGAGAATGCCTACCAGATGGTAAGCATGATGCAGGACGTCATACAGAGTGGCACCGGCTGGCGTGCACGCCAGCTCGGACGCGGCGATCTTGCCGGGAAAACCGGTACCACGAACGAGCAGCGCGATGCGTGGTTCTGCGGTTTCAATGGTGATATCGTAGCGATTGCCTGGGTGGGATTTGATCAGCACAAGCCGCTTGGGCGCAAGGAAGTGGGGAGTGTTACGGCGTTACCGATCTGGATCGAGTTCATGCGAGCCGCGCTTCGCGGCAAGCCGGAGAATGCGCTGAGACGACCGGAGACGATCGTCAGCGTGCGCATCGACCCTGGCACGGGACAGCGGGTGGCCCCGGGCAGTGAAGACGGGATCGAGGAGACCTTCCGCATGGGGTACGTCCCGGCCGAAGGCTCCGGACCGGGTTCGCAGCCGGCGTACCCGCGAAATGACGAGGGGATGGAAACTCCAGAACAGCTTTTTTGACGAATCGTGGCTGTAAGAAAACAGGACCGGCTTCGGTTGAAGCTCGCCCAGGAAGCTGCCAGGATCATTGTCAGCGAAGGGGTGCACGACTACCAGAGAGCCAAGTGCAAGGCCCGTGAGCGCCTGCATGCACTGCAGGGTGTGGCATTGCCCAGCAATGTCGAGATCGAGTCCGCCATCCGGTCATTTACGCGGACCTTCTTGCCTGGCCATGAACGGGTCCTTCGGAACATGCGATGCACGGCCCTGACCGTGATGAACTGGCTGACCCCGTATCACCCCTACCTGACCGGCCCCGTACTGGAAGGGACCGCGGGAGCGGAAACACCGATCAGCCTGCACGTCTCCTGTGACTGCACCGAAGAGGTTTTGACGCTGCTGCAGCGCCGCGGCATGGCGGTGCGGCTGGCAGACCGCCATTTCAGGCAACAGCGCCACTACACCTGCCTGCCCGTTTTGGTGTTCACGTACCGCGAACACGAAATCGACATCACCGTGTTCAGCTTGCGCCAGCAGCACCAGCCTCCGAAAAGCAAGATGCATCACCGCAGTGCGCAAAGAATCAACGGCAAGGCGCTGGCCGGCCTGCTCGGGCACGCCCACGACGAGGCACTGTAGGTCCAGCACTGCGCCGAACCTGCAACTTTGGATTCCCTGTGGGCAGGTGCAACCGCCCGTATCGACTAGTGAAAGGCGGGACTGAGTTCCTGGACGGCATCCACGAGGACCGTGACTTTTTCCGGGTCCACGTACTGCTGGATTCCGTGACCCAGGTTGAAGACGTGACCGCTGCCCTGGCCGTATTTCTCCAGCACTTTGCGGACCTCGCATCGGATGACCGGGTCCGGTGCGTACAGCACTGCCGGGTCGAGGTTGCCTTGCAACGCCACTCTGGAGCCAACCTGCGCCCGGGCCTGGTCCAGCTCCGTGGTCCAGTCCAGTCCCACCGCATGGCATCCGGTGCCCGCCAGATCCGCGAGTCCAGGTCCGACCCCCTTGGTGAACAAGATGACGGGAACCGTGTGCGGGGTTTCGAGTTGCAGCAGTTCCGAGACGATGTGCTGCATGGGTCGCAGGGAATATTTCAGGTAGGCTTCCCGGGACAGCACGCCCCCCCAGGTGTCAAAGACCATCACGACCTGCGCGCCGGCACGGATCTGTGCCGCCAGGTAGTCGGCCGCCGCCTGGCTCAGGATCTCGAGCAGTCGCTCAAGGACTTCAGGATGCGCGTAGAGCAGGCTCTTGATCTTGCGGAACTCGCGGCTGGTTTCACCTTCCACCATGTAGGTCGCAAGGGTCCACGGACTTCCGGTGAATCCGATCAGCGGGACCCGTCCGTCCAGTTCACGCCGGATCATGCGCACCGCATCGCACACGTACTCCAGGTCGTCCATGGGCCGGGTACCGGCGATGCGCTCGACATCTTTCATGCAGGATACCGGCCTTGAAAACCGGGGTCCTTCACCCTCCCAGAAGGAAAGTCCGAGTCCCATCGCGTCCGGAATGGTCAGGATGTCCGAGAACAGGATCGCCGCATCGAGATCAAAGCGCTCGACCGGCTGCAGCGTGACCTCGCAGGCCAGTTCCGGGGTTTTGCAAAGAGTCAGGAATCCGCCGGCCCGCTTGCGCGTGGCGCGGTATTCAGGCAGATAGCGCCCCGCCTGGCGCATGATCCACAGGGGGGTTCGGGGGACCGGTTTCTTGAGCAGTGCCCGGATCAGGAGATCGTTTCGTAAGGGCGGCATAGCGCATCGAGTATAGCGGCAAACGGGGATTTATCACCAGAGCGGGTCCGCTTGCGCACATCTGCATGCCCGAACTACGGGCTCCTCACTCGGGTGGCAGGCCGCAGGGGATTCAGTAGAGTCGGCGACGTCGCAGGCTGGTTCGCGCCACGCGCTTCAGGTTGCGCTTGACGGCTGCGGCTGCTTTGCGTTTGCGCACCTCGGTCGGCTTTTCATAGTATTCGCGTCGGCGTACTTCGGTAATGATGCCCGCTTTTTCGCAGGAGCGTCGAAATCGCCGCAAGGCAAAGTCGAACGGTTCATTTTCTTTTACGCGTACACCGGGCATTCAATACTGTCCTGATCCTGGGATGCTCAAACCAAAAAGAACCGCGATTATACCGGCAGGTTCCTATATTTCAAATATATTTTGAGCAGAAACAATGGATTCGCTCGCCTTAAGGATTCGACAGATATACAAGGAACATGAAAATGCCGAGCAGAAGAACCACCCAGGTGAACCATTTAATCGCGGTTTCAAAAACCAGTGAAAGCAGTTGCTTGATGAGCGCAAGGACTCGTCTCATGGCCCGGAGGCTAATGACGCGCGAACCGGATTGCAAACCTGATCGGGGAAGGTGGACCGTGTTCTTTCCCGCCCGGCCTGCAGGTTCGGCGATCGCCCGGTAAAAATCCGTGCTATGTTTGCTGCAACGAACCACATCAAGGCGCTTGCATGCGAGTATTGGGCATTGAAACCTCCTGCGACGAGACCGCCGTTGCCGTGATCTGCGAACGCCAGGGGCTGCTGGCACACCACCTGTATTCACAGTCGGCCCTGCACAGCGAATACGGGGGCGTGGTCCCGGAACTGGCCTCACGCGACCATATTCGAAAGCTCGGCCCCCTGATCCAGACGGCCCTGCGCACGGCGCAGCTGTCCCTGAACGAGGACATCGACGCCATCGCCTACACCTCGGGGCCGGGACTGATGGGGGCCCTGATGGTGGGCGCCGGGCTCGGTCGCAGCCTGGCCTTTGCGCTGGGCAAGCCGGCCGTGGCAGTGCATCACATGGAGGCCCACCTGCTGGCCCCCCTGCTGGAGGATGCCGCTCCCGCCTGCCCGTACGTGGCACTGCTGGTCTCGGGAGGACACACCCTGCTGGTCGAGGTCCGTTCGGTCGCACGCTATACCGTGCTCGGAGAAAGCATTGATGATGCCGTCGGCGAGGCCTTCGACAAGGTGGCGCTGATGCTGGGTCTCGGCTACCCGGGCGGGCCGCAGATCCAGCGGCTGGCCCGGCAGGGCGACCCGGGACGTTTCGTGTTTCCCCGCCCGATGGTGAACCGCGCCGGGCTCGATTTCAGTTTCAGCGGGCTGAAAACCCACGTGCTGAACACCCTGAAAGGCCTTGCCAAGCCGGGCCCCCAGGACCGCGCCGACGTGGCGCGGGCCTTCGAGGACGCGGTCGTGGACACCCTGAGAATCAAGTCCGCCCGCGCCATCAAGCATACGGGTGCCAAGACGCTGGTCGTCGCCGGTGGCGTCGGTGCGAACCAGAAGCTGCGCCAACAGCTGGTGCGGCAACTCGGCGAGCAGGATGTGAAGGTGATCTTTCCGGCCCCCGAATTCTGTACGGACAATGCCGCCATGGTCGCACAGCTCGGCCTGTTGAGGCTGCAAAGCGGCAGCCGGGAGCCGCTCTCGATCCGGGTTCAGCCGCGCTGGGCGCTCGAGGATGTCTGACTAATCCTCATCCAGCCGGACCTCCTTTCCTGCAAGCAGGTCACGGATGTTGCTGAGGTGCCGCCAGAAAATCAGGGCCGTGATGATCACGAGGACACCGGCGGTCCACATCTGCTCGGACGGGGTTACCAGTGCGAGGACCACGGTGGCCGTCATGGCGGTCATCGCGGCCACGGACGAATACCGCAACAGCAAGGCCGTGGCCAGCCAGACCAGGGCCCAGAACACGCCGAGAAGCCAGTCCATCGCCAGCAGGACACCCAATGTGGTCGCTACCCCTTTGCCGCCGCGAAAGTGATAATAGACCGGGAAGATATGACCCAGCAGTGCCGCCAGACCGACGGTCGCCACCAGCCGCGGGTCATCCGTGAGCACGGCGGTCAGCAAGACCGGGAGGTAGCCTTTCAGGACATCGCCCAGCAACGTGATCGCCGCAGCGGACTTGTTGCCCACGCGCAATACGTTGGTGGCCCCGGGGTTGCCGGAACCGGCGGTTCGCGGGTCGGTCAGGTGCAGGGCCTTGCTGGACAGGACTGCACTGTTGATCGAGCCCAGCAGATATGCCGCAATAACCACTGCGATCTGAAGAAGGATTACACCCATCCGAGGTACCGTGTCTAACCTGTATTGTTCAAAATCCGGCCAGGGTCCGAATCTTGTATTGTTACACGGATGGGGTTCGAGTTCGAAAATCTGGCGCGAGGTGATCGGTGAGCTGGGTAAGCAGCACCGGGTCTGGTGCATCGATCTGCCGGGGCACGGACACAGTCGCGACATGCGCTGGGATGGCAGCACCGAGCAGGGCGTACAGCTGCTTGCCGAGGTGTTGCCACCGATGGCCAGTCTCCTGGGCTGGTCCTTGGGAGGCCTGTGGGCCTTGCTGTATGCCCGGCAGCATCCCGGTCGGGTTGCGCGGGTGATGCTGGTCTCCAGTGCCCCGAGGTTCACCGTGGGGCAGGACTGGCCCCATGCCATGGCGCCCGCGGCGCTGCAGGATTTTTCACGGCAGTTTGCGCACGCACCATTGCAGACCCTGCAAAAATTCTGTTCGCTGCAGGTCGTCAACAGTGAACGCGCGAAACCCACGCTTTTGACACTGCGCCGTGCCCTGTCCGCTCCACCGGATCCTGCCGTGAATATCGCCTGGGGTCTGGACTGGCTGGAGCAGGTCGATATGCGCACGGGCCCCGGGCTCTCGCAGTTGCACATCGACTTGCTGCACGGCGCGGAGGATCGGGTACTGCCTGTCGAGACCGCCGAAGCTACGGGTCGCATGTGGCCGCATGCGCGACTCGAGCGTGTCGCCCGGGCCGGGCATGCCCCGTTTGTTTCGCATCCAGCAGAGTTTCTGAGGTGGGTGGAGGAAAGCAAACTCCATGAGTGAGCCCACGGACATAAGAAAGCGGCGTGTACGCGATGATTTCGCAAAGGCCGCCGCCAGTTACGATTCCTCTGCAGTGCTGCAACACGAGGTATGTGAACGTGCCCTTGAACGTGTGGACATGCTCAAGCTGCAGCCTCGACGTGTGCTTGATATCGGAACTGCAACCGGTCGCAGCCTGAAGGGCCTGGCATTGCGTTTTCCGAACAGCTCGATGGTGGCCTGCGATCTTGCCCTGCCCATGCTGTTGTGGTGTCGCCAACATCAGGATGCCGGATGCACTGGCGCACTGGTGTGCAATGACGCCGAACAGTTGCCCTTTGCCGACGGCTCGGTCGACCTGATTTTTTCCTCTTCGACGTTTCAGTGGTGTGCCAACCTGTCGCAGGTATTTTCAGAATGCATGCGGGTGCTGCGCATCGACGGTGTACTGTTATTTTCCACGTTCGGACCCGACACCCTGCACCAGTTGCGTGACAGTTTTGCGAGGCTGGACGATTACCGGCATGTACACGAGTTCGTGGACATGCACGATATCGGCGATCTGCTGTTGGCTGAGCGCTTCGCGGACCCGGTCGTTGACATGGAGATGATCGATATTCAATATCAATCCCTGTCGCAACTGCTGCAGGACCTGAAAAACACCGGCAGCCGCGGCAAATTCGGCCCCGCACAACCCACGGCATCGGGGCT
This sequence comes from Gammaproteobacteria bacterium, assembly GCA_965220895.1. Classification (GTDB taxonomy): domain Bacteria; phylum Pseudomonadota; class Gammaproteobacteria; order UBA4575; family UBA4575; genus WTFY01. The sequence goes on along the minus strand of OZ244850.1, from coordinate 782,462 downwards.
GATGGGTCGGCAGAAATACAACTCGCTGGTGCAGGCCTACGAGGATTACCGCCAGGACAGTGGCTTGCTGCCGGCAAGCTACGAAGTGATTTACGGGTATGCCCGCAAGTCGGCGGACCCTGCTCTTGAAGCTGCAAACGACGACGAGGTCAGGGTGCCGGTCGCGCACCTGCAAGGCAGACAGCGGTAGGTGACGGCAGGGGACCACCGGTCGTGGATGCCGGACAAAGGAAATTACCGCACCGAAGGTATGCATGAGTGTAACGGGACAGATGGACAGTAAGCGCATAAACCGGTTTCGCACCCTGGCCCTGTTCAGTTGTGCACTGGCCTTGCTGGTGGTGGTGCTGGGAGCCTACGTGCGTCTTTCCGATGCCGGGCTGGGCTGTCCGGACTGGCCGGGATGTTACGGTCACCTGCTGGGAGTTCCGGAATCGACCCAGGAAATCCTGCAGGCCAACCAGGCCTTCCCCGAGCGTGCGGTGGAAGCGGACAAGGCCTGGAAAGAAATGATTCACCGTTACCTTGCGGGCGTCCTCGGCATTCTGATCGTGTTTATGGCCGCCATGGCCCTGCACAAGCGCAAGGACCCCGGTCAGCCCGTCAGCTTGCCGGTGTTCCTGGTGTTCCTCGTGGTTTTTCAGTCCCTGCTCGGGATGTGGACGGTGACCCTGTTGCTCAAGCCGGTGATCGTCATGCTGCACCTGATCGGGGGCTTCGCCGTGTTGTCGCTCCTGTGGTGGACGTATCTGGCGACCGGTACCGAGCGGCTGATCTACCGACAGCGCCTCGATCCCGCGATCCTGCCGATGCTGGTGATCGGCCTGCTGTTGCTGATCGGTCAGATCATTCTCGGTGGCTGGACCAGTGCCAATTACGCAGCGCTGGCCTGTACCGATTTTCCAACCTGCCAGGGACAGTGGTGGCCGCCCATGGATTTCAGGGAAGGCTTCGTGTTCTGGCGGGGCATCGGCACCAATTATGAATTCGGGGTGCTGGACAATCCGGCACGTACGGCCATTCACCTGAGCCACCGCTACATGGCCGTCGTGGTGGCCGCCTACTGGGCGATACTGCTGGTCTACCTGCTGGCCACGAGCGGTGCCACGGCCTCGTTGCGTTTCACCAGCGTGGTGACCCTGCTGTTACTGTTGGTCCAGTTGACCCTGGGCGTATCGAATATCGTCTTGCACCTGCCGGTCGCGGTGGCCGTCATGCACAACGGCGGGGCCGCGTTGCTGCTGCTCAGTGTGGTAACCCTGGTGTATCTCGCCCGCAGCGAGACGCGGTGGTAACGCCTGCGATCAGCTGACGACCGCAGCCTTGAGCGCCTGGATGGCGTTGCTCTCCAACTGGCGTATGCGCTCGGCCGAAACCTTGTACTTGGCGGCAAGTTCCTGCAGGGTGGCCCGTTTCTCGCCCAACCAGCGTTGCGCGATGATGTCCCGGCTGCGCGCGTCCAGTACGTCCAGTGCAGCCTGCAACTGCCGGGCCTGGTGGGATTCCCAGTCCTCGGCTTCCGCCTGATGTTCCGGGCTGTCTTCTTCGTGGCTCAGGTAGGCCGCCGGTGCGAAGTGGCCGGACTCGTCCCCGTGGTCATCGTGATCCTGGTCAAAACCGAGATCGTGATTGCTGAGCCGCTTTTCCATCTCCACCACTTCGCTGCGCTTGACCCCCAGTTCCCTGGCGACTGTGTCGACCTCCTCCTGGTTCAGCCAGGCCAGGCGCTTCTTGGAGTTGCGCAGGTTGAAGAACAGCTTGCGCTGGGCCTTGGTGGTCGCAACCTTGACGATGCGCCAGTTGCGCAGTACGAACTCATGGATCTCGGCGCGAATCCAGTGCACCGCAAACGAGACCAGGCGAACCCCCTTGTGCGGGTTGAAGCGGTTGACGGCCTTCATGAGCCCGACATTGCCTTCCTGGACCAGGTCTGCCAGCGGCAGGCCGTACCCCAGGTACCCGCGCGCCACGTGGATCACGAAACGCAGGTTGTGAATGATCAGGGTACGTGCCGCATCCAGATCATCGTCTTCATACAGGCGCAGCGCCAGGGCGCGTTCCTCTTCCACGCTCAGCACCGGGATCTGCAACGTCGAGGCGATATAGCTGTCCAGGTTCGCCGTGGAAATCGCCGTCGAGGCTTGCAAGGGTTGTATGGATGTCGCCACGATTCTCAGGTTCTCCCCTGTTGGAGTGTTCGGTTCAAATTTCTTCAGCACCAATATTAGCACTCTTTTATATAGAGTGCTAATACTTTTATTCGTTCAAAATCAACAATTTATATACCATGATCGTTGGCTGGCTGGTGCTTTGCAGGATATTTCGGAGCAGTCTGGCGGCTCGATTCTCGGGGCCCGCCCCTGCGTGGGCTGCGCCACCCGTTCAGATGCGAGTGCTCAGCTGGGTTCGATGCGCACGATATGGCGACCGACCGCGAGCCATGAACCCAGCAGGCCCAGCCCGACGCTGGTCGCGACCAGGGCCAGGCCCTGCCCGAGGTCCGGAAAAATCAGCTCGAAATTGCTGTTGTACAGCCCGATCAGGTGTTGTGCAGGCGCTTCGATCACGTACATCACGAGCATCACCAGCAACAGCGCCAGGCCCCCGCCCAGCAGGCCGTACCACATGCCGCCGTACAAAAAGGGCCTGCGCACGAAACGGTTGGTCGCCCCGATCAGCTTGGCGACCTCGATTTCCTCGCGCCGGTTCTCGATGTCCAGGCGGATGCTGTTGCCGACCACCAGCAGCACGGAGATGGCCAGCGTGATGCCCAGCATCATGATCGCACGGTGCACCACGACGGTGATGGCCTGCAGCCGCTGCAGCCATTGCATGTCGAGCTGCACCTGCTCGACCTCCGGAAAGGTGGCAAGTTCCTGCACCAGCCGATCGAGGTGACCGGCCTGCTTGGCTTGCTCAAACGGGGTCAGGGTCAGGGTGGGCGGCAGCGGATTTTCCTCCAGCCCCTCGATCAGGTATTCGAGCTTGCTGAGACTGCGAAACTCCGCCAGGGCCTGCTCGGCCGACACGTACCGGATGCTTTCGATCTCCTCGAGCGCGGCCAGGCGCGTGCGCAGTTTCCCGATCTCGGCCTCGCTGCTGTCGCTGTCCAGGAACAGCGTGATTTGTCCGGAGTCGTCCCATTTTTCCGTGACCGCCTGCAGGTTGTCCAGCAACAGGTACATGCAGGCCGGCAATGCCAGGGCCACCGCGATCACGAGGATGGTCAGGGTCGATGCGAACGGGTGGCGGTACAGCTTGCCGAGGCTGAATACCAGGCTGCGCAGGTGCTCGCGCACCAGTGCGCGAAGTCGCGCCAGGGAATTCGGCCGGCTCGGCGAGGGTCTACGCCTGGGTCCCTTCATGTTCCTGCGAAGGTCTGTACTTTCACATCCCCAGCCATCAGGCCTGCTGCGCCTGTCCGTTGATGCGTTGTCCGCCCTGCAGGCGGATGATGCGTCTGCCGAGGCGGGAAATCAGGTCCAGGTCATGACTGGCGATCAGCACGGTGACCCCGACCTGGTTGAACTCGGAAAAAAGTCGCATGATCTCGGCCGACAGTCCCGGGTCCAGGTTGCCGGTCGGTTCATCGGCCAGCAGGATGGCCGGCTTGTGGACCACGGCGCGTGCGATACCGACGCGTTGCTGTTCCCCCCCGGACAAGGTGATGGGCATGGCCTTTTCCTTGTTCAGCAGCGCCACCTTGTCCAGCGCAGCGCGCACCCGGCGGCTGATCTCGGCCCGGGTGTACCCTGCGATCTGCAGCGGCAGCGACACGTTGTCGAAGACGCTGCGGTCATACAGCAGGTGATGGTCCTGGAATACGATGCCCATGAATCTTCGCAAGTTCGGAATCTTGCGTTTCGGGATGTGCGTGATGTTTTTCTGGTTGATCAGAATCCGGCCCCGGGTCGGGCGCTCGATGGCCGCGATCAGTTTCAGCAGGGTGCTTTTACCCGCTCCCGAAGGTCCGGTGAGAAAGGCCATCTCGCCACGTTCGAGCACCAGGTCCAGTTGCGTCAGGGCGTCGCGGTTTCCCGGGTACCGTTTGGTAACGTTCTGCAGTTCTATCATCGATCCGTGCTGACTCCGTCCTTGCCTAGCCGTGCAGCAGGGCCTCGGCATACCGGTAGGCATCGAATACGCGCAAGTCGTCGATGCCCTCGCCCACACCGATATAGCGAATCGGGATCTCCAGCCTGTCTGCAATGGCAATCACGGTGCCGCCCTTGGCCGTGCCATCCAGCTTGGTCACGCACAGGCCGGTCAGGTTCAGGGCCTCGTGAAAGCCAAGCGCCTGCTTCAGGGCATTTTGCCCGGTGCCGGCTTCGATCACCAGCAGGATTTCATGCGGGGCCTCGGGTTCGATTTTTTGCATGGCCCGCTTGATCTTGAGCAGTTCGTCCATCAGGTTCTGCTGGGTATGAAGCCGCCCGGCCGTATCGGCGATCAGCACATCGACGTCGCGTGCCTTGGCGGACTGGTACGCATCGAACACGACGGCCGCGCTGTCCGCTCCGCTTTTCTGTGCTACCACGGGGGCCTTGATTTTCTCCCCCCAGGATTGCAGCTGTTCGACTGCAGCCGCACGAAAGGTATCACCGGCAGCCAGCATCACGGTCTGGTCCTGTCCGATCAGGCGGTGCGCGATCTTGCCGATGGTGGTAGTCTTGCCTGCACCGTTGATGCCGACCACGAGCATGGTGAAGGGTTTGGTGCCGCGGGTCAGCAGGGGCTTGTTGCAGGCGGACATGATCTCTGCGAGGCTTTCCTGCAGGAGTGCATCCGCACTCTTCGGATCTCCGCTGCGCTTGCGACGCAGGCGCGATTTCAGGTCGTCGATGATCCGGGTGGTCGCATCGACCCCCACGTCCGCGAGCAGCAAGCGGTCTTCCAGTTCACCGAGCAGGTCCTCGCCGTTGCCCCGCCATGCCGCTGCGGGGATGCCACCGGTCAGTGCATTTCTGGTTTTTTGCAGACCCTGTCGCAGGCGCGAAAAAACTCCGGTTTCAGGCATGGATTTCGGGCAAACAGTTATAGTAAGGTTCGCTGATCATACATCAATGCATCCGATGCGGTGCTAATCCTAACATCCCGACTCCCACCATTGATGAAAGTCACTAAAATTGCAGGACTGTGGCTGGGTCTGGCACTTTTTTGCCATGCTCAGGCCGGCGCCGAAAACACCCATGAGAGGGTGCTGGACAACGGCCTGAAGGTCATCGTCAAGGAAGACCACCGGGCGCCGGTGGTGGTGTCCCAGATCTGGTACCGGGTGGGGTCTTCGCAGGAGCATAACGGCATCACCGGAATCTCCCATCTGCTGGAGCACATGATGTTCAAGGGCACGGAAAAATATCCTGCCGAGAAGTTTACATCGACCCTGGCGGAAATCGGCGCACGCGATAACGCATTCACCGGGCGCGACTATACCGCCTACTTCCAGGTGATGGGCCGCGAGCACCTGGAGGTGAGTTTCGATATCGAGTCGGACCGCATGATCAACCTGATCCTGACCCAGGATGACTTCATCAGCGAGCGCGAGGTCGTCAAGGAGGAACGACGCCTGCGCACTGACGACGATCCGAACGCCCTCGTCTACGAGCAACTGAGTGCAGCCGCCTTCACCAGCAGTCCGTACCACCACCCGGTGATCGGCTGGATGAACGACCTGGAGCACCTCGAACTCGAGGACCTGAGCCGCTGGTATCAGCGCTGGTATGCGCCCAACAATGCAACCCTGGTGGTGGTGGGGGATGTCGATCCCGAAACCGTGTTTGGCCTGGCCCGAAAGTACTTCGGTGCGATCGAGCCCCGGCCCATCCGCGACAGCAAGCCCCGGGTCGAGCCCGCCCAGGCCGGGCCGCGCCGCATCCAGGTGAAAGCGGTCGCCAAGCTGCCGTACGTCCTGCTGGGATACAAGGCGCCGAGCCTGACCACGGTGGAGCAGGACTGGGAGCCGTACGCCTTGTCGGTCCTGTCCGGTGTGCTTGACGGCGGTCGCAGCGCGCGGCTCAGCAAGCATCTGGTACGGGAAATGGAGCTGGCCGCGAGTGCAGGCGCCGGGTACTACCTGTACACCCGCTATCCCTCCCTGTTCCTGCTGGAGGCCATACCCGCACCGCAGCACGGCCTCGAGGATGTCGAGCAGGCCCTCTATGCCGAGATCCGGGCACTGCAGGAAGACCTGGTCAGTGAACGGGAACTCGCCCGTGTCAAGGCACAGGTCATTGCCAGCGAGGTGTACGCACAGGATTCCATCCGTGCGCAGGCCAGTGTCATCGGCCGGCTGGAATCCGCGGGACTGGGCTGGCGCGTGATGGACGAATACATTCCGCGGATCAACGCGGTCAGTGCCGAACAGGTGCGCCAGGTGGCGCGCCGCTATCTGGTCGAGGATCGCCTGACCGTGTCCGAACTGGAACCGCTGCCGGCCGCCGGGCCTGCCGGTGAAGCCGAGCTGTCCGATGCTGCCCACTAGTCCGGCATGGAGAGGGGCCTGCGCCACCCTGTGGCTTTGTGCGGCCTTGCTGGGAACTGCGAAGGCCGCGCCTTCGATCGAGCAGTGGACCAGCGGACCGGGTGTTCGTACCCTGTTCGTAGCGGCCCCGGAGCTGCCGATGCTGGACATCGCCGTGACTTTCGGTGCCGGCAGTGACCGCGATGAACAGCTGGGCGGCCTCTCGCAACTGACGCATGGCCTGCTGAGCGCAGGCTCCGAAGCCATGGATGCCGATACGGTGGCCGAGAAGTTCGAAGAGGTCGGTGCCCGCTACGGATACGATGTCAACCTGGATTACTCCAGGGTCAGCCTGCGCAGTCTGACCGAGGAACGGCTGCTCGAGCAGGCGCTGTCCACTTTCATCGAGATCCTGACGCGTCCCAGCTTTCCGCAAAAGGATTTCATGCGCCTGAAAAACCAGGCGCTGACCGCAATCCGCGATGAACAGCAGCGCCCGGACCGGATCGCCAGCAAGGCCTTCTACCAGGCCGTGTACGGCACCCACCCCTATGCACAGCCCGTCGCGGGAAATGAGTCCAGCGTGCAGGCCATTGCACTGGCGGACGTCCAGGCGTTCCAGCGCCGGTACCTGGTTGCGGAAAATGCCGTGATCGCCATCGTCGGAGCCCTGGACACGGACCAGGCCCGCCGGATCTCCGGGTACATCGCATCCCGGCTTCCGAGGGGGGCCAGACCTGCACCTGTTCCGCCCCCGCAGCCCGCGAGTGCGTCCCAGTACCGCTACATTCCCTATCCTTCCCAGCAGTCGCATGTGTTTCTGGGGCAGCTGGGCATTGCCCGGGGAGACCCGGATTATTTTATCCTGTATACCGGCAACCATGTCCTGGGCGGCGGCGGCTTCTCTTCGCGCTTGATGAAGAAGATCCGCAAGCAACTGGGATTGTCCTACAGCGTCTACAGCTACTTTTTCCCCTTGCAGCAAAAGGGCACTTACACGCTGGGCCTGCAGACACGCACCGACCAGGCACAGCAGGCGCTCGATGTGGCACAGCAGCTGGTCCAGGACTTTGTGGATGAGGGGCCCAGCGAGGAAGAGCTGGAACTCGCCAAGAAAAGCATCATCGGTGGTTTCCCGTTACGGGTGGACCAGAACAGCGACATCCTGGCCTACCTGTCGTTGATCGGCTACTACGACTTGCCGCTGGATTACCTCGACACCTTCACGGCACACATTGCCGGGGTTACGCAGGCGGACGTTCGCGCGGCGTTCCGTCGACATCTGCACACGGACCGCCTGGTCAAGATCGTCGTTGGTGGCCCCGAAAAAGAATAGTCTGCGCATCGTCGGCGGCACCTGGCGAAGCCGGCGCATCCGGTTCGCCGACATCCCGGAGATCCGGCCCACTCCCGACCGGGTGCGCGAGACCCTGTTCAACTGGCTGGCCGACAGCATCGAGGGTGCCCGCTGTCTGGACCTGTTTGCCGGCAGTGGTGCGCTGGGGTTCGAGGCGGCTTCCCGGGGTGCCTCGCTGGTCATCCAGGTGGATTGCAACGCTTCGGTGATGGCGATGCTGGAACTGCAAAAACAAGCCCTGCAGGCCAGGCAGGTGGAGGTCGTGTGCCAGGACGCGCTGGACTATGTGCGCCAGGCGACAGAACCGTTCGATATCGTGTTTCTGGATCCTCCGTTTGCCACGGATCTGGGCCGGCAGGTGTTGCCGGTGCTGCTGGCCCGCGGGCTGGTATCCCCGTCCGGTCGGGTCTACGTGGAATCCCCGTCGGGGTCGGTCCCGGAACTCCCCGACTCCCTGCACTGCATCCGTGAGAAAACCGCCGGACAGGTGCGTTACCGGCTGTATGCGCTGGAAGAGGAAACCACGTGACGGGCCCTGCGGGAAGTGCGGGGATCGCTTCATGCTAGAATCCGCACATGGCACTCGTGGCAGTCTATCCGGGTACTTTCGACCCGATTACCAACGGTCATACGGACCTGGTGCGCCGCGCCTGCGTGCTGTTTGATCGCGTGGTGGTGGGGGTGGCGGTGCGCGGTGGAGGCAAGCAGCCGTTTTTCGACCTGGCCGAGCGGGTCGGGTTGGCCCAGCAGTCGCTGGTGCAGATTCCCAATGCAAGCGTGCACGGCTTTGACGGCCTGCTCGTGGATTTTGCCCGCCAGCAAGGGGCCAAGGCCATCTTGCGGGGTTTGCGCGCGGTTTCGGATTTCGAATTTGAATTTCAGCTGGCCAGCATGAACCGCCGGCTGGATGATCAGTTCGAGACCATCTTCATGACGCCCTCGGAGGAGCATACCTTCATCTCCTCGAGCCTGGTGCGCGAGATCGCAAGTCTCGGCGGTGACGTGTCGCGGTTCGTTTCCCCTCCGGTGGCCGGGGCCCTGCAAACCAAGCTGGCGGACTGATTTCAACTGGCTGACCATGCGAATCCTGGTCTTCGTGTGTCTGGCATGGGGAGCGGTCTCCTGTGGCACACCCCCGCCCGGCGAATCGGCCGGGCCGGGCCCATCGTCCCGGCACGCCCCCACGGACCATGCCGTGGCCAGTGCGCATCCGCTGGCCACCCGGGCAGGCATCGATATCCTGGAGCAGGGCGGCAACGCCTTCGATGCGGCCGTTGCGGTCACGGCGAGCCTGGCCGTGGTGGAGCCCTATGCCTCGGGCCTGGGCGGCGGTGGCTTCTGGCTGTTGCACACGGCTTCAAACGGGCGCGAGATCATGCTGGACGGGAGAGAGGTGGCCCCGCTTGCGGCCACCCGGGACATGTACCTGGATGAGGCCGGCAGGCCCACCCGGGAGTCCGTCGTGGGGCCACTGGCCGCGGGCATCCCGGGCATCCCCGCCGCCCTCGTTCACCTGTCGGACCGGTATGGACGCCTGCCTCTCGATCGCACCCTGCACACTGCCATCCGGTACGCCCGTGAAGGCTTCGAGGTGAGCACGCGTTATCACAGGCTGGCCACGGCCGTGCTCGACCACTTGCGCGAATCCCCCGGCGGAAGTTCGGTTTTCCTGGACCAGGGCAGCGTGCCCGAACCCGGCTACGTGCTGCGCCAACCGCAGTTGGCCCGCGTGCTGGAGCGCATCCGTGATGAGGGCGCTGACGGATTCTACCGGGGGGAAGTGGCGGAATCGCTGGTGCGGGGCGTGCAGCAGGCCGGAGGAATCTGGCAGATGCAGGACCTGGCCCAGTACCGGGTCCGGGAACGCCAGCCGGTTTCCGCGCACTATGACAACATGAGAATCACCAGTGCCGCGCTGCCTTCCTCGGGGGGCATCGTGCTGGTGCAGATGCTCAACATGCTGTCCTTGCTGGACCTGTCGCAGACAGAAGGCGCACAGCGCAGCCATGCGCTGGTCGAAGTCATGCGCCGGGCGTACGTGGACCGCGCCCGGTATCTTGGCGATACGGACCATGTCGAGGTGCCCGTCGAGCGACTGTTGTCGCTGCCGCATGCTTCCGGCAAGCTGGCGGATTTCAACCCGCTACGGGCCTCCCCGAGTGCCGCGTACCTTGAGAAACAGGAGCACGGCTCGGGCGGCGAACCCGCCGAGGGCCGCAACACCACGCATTTTTCCGTCATCGACCGGGACGGCAACTACGTGGCCACGACGCTTTCCATCAACTACCCGTTCGGCTCAGGGTTCGCGGTGCCCGGCACCGGCATCCTGCTGAACAACGAAATGGACGACTTTGCGGTCAAGCCGGGGCATCCCAACCTGTACGGCCTGACCGGCAGCCGCGCGAATGCCATCGAGGCGGGCAAACGCATGCTCTCGAGCATGTCGCCCACGTTCCTGGACGACGGCGAGCGAGTTGCGATCCTGGGGACCCCGGGCGGCAGCCGGATCATAACCATGGTGCTGCTCGCCGCGCTGGAATTTGCCCGCGGCGTGGATGCGAACGCCATGGTCTCGCGCCCGCGCTTTCATCACCAGTTCATTCCGGACCGCATCGAGTACGAGAACGAGGCCCTGGATGCGGCCACCCTGGCAGCTCTCGCATCCCTGGGCCACACGCTGCAGGCCACATCACGCAGCTACGGGGACATGCATGCCGTCATCTGGAACCGAAAGACCGGCCAGGTGAGCGCGGCCAGCGACCCCCGGGGGATGGGCCTGGCACAGGTCGGCAAATGATGGCCTGCATCAATGCTGGCACCGGCTGCAATAAAAACTGCTGCGCTGGCCGAGGGTTCGAAGCACGATGGGATGGCCGCAGACCGGGCAGGGCTCTCCGCGGCGGTTATAGACATTGAGTTGTTGTGTGAAATAGCCGGGGCGGCCGTCTTCGCGGGTAAAATCGCGCAAGGTGGTGCCTCCCGCATCGATGGCGGTGCTCAGCACGTGCCTGATGTTTGCGACCAGCTTTTCATATCGGCACAGCGCAATGCGACCTGCGGCGCGCTGCGGGTGTATGCCGCTTAGAAACAGTGCCTCGCTGGCATAGATGTTTCCCACGCCGGCGACGATGCCGCTGTTCATGATGAAATTCTTGACACTGACCTTCCTGGAGGCTGCCCGGTCATACAGGTAACGGGCGCTGAATTCCCCGCTGAAGGGTTCCGGGCCGAGGTTTCGCAACAGCTTGTGCCGCAGGGGGTCGCGGCGGGTCCAGTGTATGCTCCCGAAGCGGCGCGGGTCATGAAACCGCAGCACCGTGTTGCCGAACACGAAATCCACCTGGTCATGCTTTTGGGCCGGCACACCGTTTGCGACGATGTGCAGGCTGCCGGACATTCCGAGATGCACAATGAGCCAGCCGTTACCGCTTTCCAGCAGCAGGTACTTGGCGCGTCGCCCGACCGAAAGGACCCGCTGGCCCTTCAACGATCTCTTCAGCTGAGCCGGTACAGGCCAGCGAAGCTGGCGCTGATGCACGATGAGGTCGGTGATCCTCCTGCCGGTAATGTGCGGACGGATGCCGCGACAGGTTGTTTCCACTTCCGGGAGTTCAGGCATTCGGGTCGTGGCTCAGGACTGGTAGAGGGCCTCGATCTCCACCAGCAGGTCGCTGCGGCACATCTCCCCCAGCAGCAGTATGCGGGGCGTCGGGTTGGGCAAGCGTGCCGCCAGCACCCTTTGGATGTAGGGCACGTCGCGGCGGTGGCGTACATACACCTTGATGCAGAGCAGATCGTCCTGTGCGTTCAGCCGTGTCTGGTGCAGGTCATTGGCGTGCACGACCAGGGTTTCGACGTTGTTCAGGGATTCGTTGAGTTGCGCGCCGACATCGTCCAGATGCTGGGTTTCGTGTCCGATGATGCTGGCCGTGCCCGAGACATAAAAGTGCATGCGCCCGCCCCAGGGCTTGAGCACGCCCCTCGAAAACAGGGGAGGTGCCCCCACTTCGGTGGTCGGGTAGTCGTAGGCGCTTGTCTGGCGCGGGTTCTCGACGGCAATTCCGGGGGCATCCCCGGCCAGGAAATAGATTTGCAGGAAGGGGTTCTGGCTGCCGATCACGGTGGCCGCAGGATAGATGCTGCGCTCGATGTTGCAGGCCTGCATGGCCTGCAGGCGGGCGCTGCAGAACAGGTCGTAGCGGCTGGACTGGCCGCCGGCCGAATCCGTGATGCCGGGAAAGTAGTTCCAGGTACGCAGCAGGTGATTGCAGCTGCCATGTTGCAGACAGTCGCAGATCTCCTGGTAGGCGTGCTGGACCAGCGCCTGGAAATCGCCTGACTCCGGACAGGCCAGCCGGAGGTGGCCAAACAGTACCTGGGCGTGGCCCGAGTGCCGGATGTTGCCATGCTCTCCCTGCGTGACCCGGCGGTTCGTGTACCAGTCCTGAAAGTGGAAATCGGATCCCTGCAGTACCTCGAGACTGCTTTCGACCGACCAGCCTTTTGCCAGGTGTTGCCCGGAATCTCCAAAATGCACGTGCGCCAGCAGGTCGGGGGTGCCGGCAGCCCGGGCCGTGCTTTCATGGACGGCAACTTCCAGGTCGGACACTGCAGTGGAGGGAGTGGGCTTGGGATCACCTGCGGTCATGAGAATACTGTAACCTGCAAATGACAGCCTTGCGAACCCAAGGCGCGGAACGGGGCCGGGCCGGCTTTAAATCCCCGGCCAGGATGTTTAAAGTGTGGTGCGACCGGCAGCGCTTGTACCGGCTTACACCACGGCATCACCATTACAGAATTCAAACCCGACATGCTATGGCCTCTTGCTGTTCCCGGTTGCGTGTTTTTGCGAAGACGTGACCCGATGGGCTGAACCGGAATGACTTTATGCGCTTGCTAGGTGTCGATACAGGTGGAACCTTTACGGACCTGGTCTATTTTAATGGACAGTCCGTGCAGACACACAAGGAACTGTCTACACCGCAGGCACCCGAGCGCGCCATCCTGCGGGGCATTGCCGCCTTGGGGATCGACACCCGTGGCCTGCACATCGTGCATGGTACCACGGTGGCTACCAACGCACTGCTCGAGGGCAAGGGGGCGCGAACGGTATTCATCACCAACCACGGCTTCAAGGACCTGCTGTTGATCGGCCGCCAGACGCGCGATGAACTGTACAACCTCACGCCGCGGGAAAAACCCGTGCTGATCGAGCCGCAGCTGTGCCTGGAAACCGGCGGTCGCACGGACCCGCACGGAAACACGGTCCTGCCGTTGCCCGCAGCCGAGCTGGATGCGCTTGCCGACTCCATTGATCAGCTTGATGCCGAGGCGGTCGCGGTTTGCCTGCTGTTTTCGTTCGTCGACAACCGCTTCGAGAAGGCGCTCAAGGCACGCCTGGATGAGCGGTACTTCGTTTCGATATCGTCCGAGGTGCTGGCGGAGTACCGCGAATATGAACGCGGGCTGGCGACCTGGATCAACAGTTACCTGGGCCCGGTCATGCAGGGCTACCTGTCACGCCTGGGCCAGACATTGCCGGACTCGCCGCTGTCCGTCATGCAAAGTGACGGTCTGACCCTGAGTACGACGGCTGCCGAGTGCAATGCCGTGCGCCTGTTGTTGTCCGGACCCGCAGGCGGGCTCTGGGGGAGCCTGCAGGCGGGGGCAAGTGCCGGGTGCACGCGGTTGCTGACGTTCGACATGGGGGGAACTTCCACGGATGTTTCCATCGTCGACGGGGAATTCGAACTGACCTGCCGGGGCAAGATTGCAGGACTTCCGGTGGCCGTACCCATGCTGGACATTCATACCATCGGCGCCGGCGGCGGCTCGATTGCGTGGGTGGATGAAGGCGGATTGCTGCGGGTGGGTCCGGATTCTGCGGGAGCCTCGCCCGGCCCGGCCTGTTATGGGCAGGGCGGGGACCTCCCGACCGTGACCGATGCCCATGTGGTACTGGGGCGCCTGCCCTCGAGTTGCAGGCTTGCCGGGAACCTGGCACTGGACCCTGCCGCTTCCCGAAGCGTCATCTCCCGCCTCGCCCGGCGCCTGAGCCTGGATCCCGAGGCCAGTGCCCGGGGGATCGTGCAGATTGCGAATGAACAGATGACCCAGGCCCTGCGCGTGATGTCGGTGTACCGGGGGCATGACCCGAAGGATTTCACGCTAGTCAGCTTCGGGGGGGCGGGCGGCCTTCACGTGTGTGATCTCGCCGAGAGTCTGCACATTCACCAGGCGCTGGTTCCCGCCCATACCGGGGTGCTGTCCGCGCTGGGTCTTTTGGCGGCGCCATCCGGCAAGGAAGCATCCCAAAGCCGCATCCAGTTGCTGGAGGCATGCGAGGCAAAGGAGCTGGAAGAGGCGTTTGCCCGACTGGAACACAGGATTGCCTCCGACCTGGAAGCCGAGTCCGCCTCGTCGTACGCGCTGAAAAGGGAACTCGATCTGCGTTACCAGGGCCAGTCGACCACATTGAGGCTGCCCTGGCAGGACCCGTCCCTGGCCGGGCAGGCCTTTCACGAGCGTCATCGCGAGCGCTATGGCTATGCGCTGGATATGCCGGTAGAACTGGTCAACCTGCGGCTCACGGCAACGGGCACGAACACACCCGAGCTGCCGCTGCCCCGCATTGCCCGCAGGCAACCGGGTGCGCCGAGCGAAACGACCTGCCTGCACGAGCACGCCGGGGAAGTCCCGGTAATCCACCGCTCCGAGCTTGCCCGGGGCCAGGCGCTGCGCGGTCCGGTCATCGTGGTCGAGCCCCAGGCGACCCTGTATATTGCTCCTGACTGGACGGCGACGCAGCAGGATTCGGGCAGCCTTTTGCTGGAACATACCGGATAGTGCGCTCCCGTGCTTGCGAGCACGTACGGGGCTTCTTGTGTCCTTCCCCTGCCAGCACGTATGATGCACGGACCGAAAAGCGGGTCTCTCATAAAAACAACAAAAATAACCCGGGTCAGGAAACGCTATGCTTGATGGATTGGTAGTTTTGCCCTGGTGGGGATATGTCGTCCTCACGCTCGTACTCACCCATCTCACCATCGTGTCGGTCACCGTATATCTGCATCGGTGCCAGGCGCATTGTGCCCTGGACCTGCACCCGCTGTCGGCACACCTGTTCCGTTTCTGGCTCTGGCTGACCACCGGCATGGTGACCAAGGAGTGGGTCGCGATTCACAGGAAGCATCATGCCAAGACCGAGACGGCGGAAGATCCGCACAGCCCGCACGTGGTGGGAATCGGCACGGTGTTCTGGCAGGGTTCGGAGCTGTACCGGGAAGAGGCCGGAAATGCAGAGACCCTGGAACATTATGGCCATGGCACTCCCGATGACTGGATCGAGCGCAACCTGTACACGCCCTTTTCCTTCATGGGAGTGGTATTCATGCTGGCGCTGAACCTGGGGCTCTTCGGCCTTCTCGGGATCGTGATCTGGGCGGTCCAGATGGCCTGGATACCGGTCACTGCGGCGGGGGTCGTCAATGGCTTCGGTCATTACTGGGGATACCGCAACTTCGAAACCCCGGACGGTTCGACCAATATCGTGAATCTCGGCATCCTGATCGGCGGCGAGGAGTTGCACAACAACCACCATGCCTACCCGAGTTCGGCAAAGTTTTCCAGCAAGCGCTGGGAACTCGACACGGGCTGGCTTTACATCCGGATGCTGTCCTTCCTGCGCCTGGCCAGGGTTCGCCGGCGCGCACCGCAACCCGTACGTGTCGCCATCAAGGAAAAAATCGACCTCGAAACGGCCAAGGCCATTATTTCCAGCAAGCTGCACGTCATGGCCGATTATGCCCAGCACGTGACGCTGCCGACTTTTCGCAGCGAATTGTCCGGCGACAAGATGCGCGGCAAAAAACTGATGCGCCAGATGCGAACGGCCCTGATCCGGGAAAAATCCCGCCTCAAGCCGCTGCACCACAAGCACCTGCAGGTGCTTTTGCAAGACAGCGAGGCCTTGCACACGGTGTATGAGTTTCAGGAGCGCCTGCAGCAATTGTGGAACGAGACCTACGCCAGTCACGAGCGCTTGGTGCAGGCCATCACCGAATGGTGCAGGGAAGCGGAGGCTACCGGGATTCGTGTTCTGCAGACCTTCGCCCAAGGCCTGAGAGGCTATGCATTGCAGCCCACTCCCGTGGGCTAGGCGAAAAAGGCACTGGATGCACCTGGCCCAAGGGGTGCCGGGCAGGATGCGGGCTTACTTGATCTTGGCTTCCTTGTAGGGAACATGCTTGCGAACGACCGGGTCGTACTTTTTCATTTCCAGCTTGTCCGACATGGTGCGTTTGTTCTTGCTGGTCGTGTAGTAGTGGCCCGTGCCGGCACTGGAGACCAGCTTGATTTTTTCGCGTACTGATTTTGCCATGCTGATTCCCGGGCCCGCCTTGCGACGCTAGACCTTGACCCCCTGTTTTCGAATGTCGGCCAGGACGGCCTCGATGCCTTTCTTGTCGATGATGCGCACGCCCTGCGAGGATACGCGCAGCTTGACCCAGCGGTTCTCGCTCTTCACCCAAAAGCGGTGAGTATGTATATTAGGCATGTAACGACGCCGTGTTTTATTATGTGCATGGGAGACGTGGTTGCCGGACATCGGCCGTTTTCCCGTTACTTGGCATACGCGTGACATGGCTGTGGTTTCTGTACTGGATGCAGTCAATCTGTAGGGCGCGCAAGATACCAGAATCACTATGCGGGCACAAGCTGGCTGGCTTTTGCCGGGATAGACGATTCTCTCGATGGAACAACTGAACATGGCGAAGGACACGATATTTTTGCGCGACCTGGAAGTCGATGCCACCATCGGAGTCTACGAATGGGAGAAGCGCATCCGGCAAAAGGTATGCATCAACCTCGAGATGGCCGCAGACATCACCCCGGCTGCCACTTCACATTCCATAGACGACACCCTGGACTACAAGGCCGTGGCCAAGCGCATCGTGCAATTTGTGGAAGCCAGCCACTACGAACTGATCGAGAGCCTGATTGAAAACGTGGCTGCCATGCTGATCCAGGAGTTCAACATCCCGTGGCTGCGCATCACGATCAGCAAGCCCCGGGCCGTGCGCGGTGCACGCGATGTCGGAATCACTATCGAGCGTGGCAACCGCAACCCTTGATGGCCCGCGTGTTCATCGGCATCGGTAGCAATATCGATAAGGAAAAAAACATTGCCTCCTCCGTGGCCACCCTGCGTGCCCACTTCGGCCCCCTGGATATTTCCAGTGTCTACGAGACCCCGGCCTTCGGCTTCGAGGGAGACGACTTTCACAATCTGGTCGTCGGCTTCGACACCGATCAATCCCCCCAGGAAATCAGCCAGACACTGAAGCGGATCGAGTCGGAACATCACCGTACCCACGGCAAGGAATCGTTCGTATCCCGCACGCTGGACCTGGACCAGCTGTTGTACGACGACCTGGTCGTGCAAATGGACGGCGTGAGCCTGCCGCATCCCGATGTACTTCGCTACAACTTCATGCTGAGGCCCCTGGCCGAACTCGCGGGCGATGTGCAGCATCCGCAGGAAAACTGCACGATTGCCGAGCTGTGGGAGGCGCATGTCTCGGACCAGGAGATGAGAAAGGTCGAGTACGAATTCTGAGGGCCTGGCCCTGGTATTTGGCGGTTTCGGATTCCCGGTCCATCCAGGTGTGCACCTTGTACGCGGCTATTTTTTCTTCGGGTAGTCAAACTCGGCCAGGTGGCCTTTTTGGCGGGGAACATCCTCCCAACTCTCTGCATCAAACTCCATGCGGGCAAGGCCGCAAGTGGGCAAGTTGTCGATCCGGGAGTCGCCGAGAAAATTGCACAGTTGCGTGATTCCCGGATTATGCCCCACCAGCACGGCATGGCGGACACGGTTGCCGATTCCCCTGACCACCTCCGTGAGTGCTCCCAGGCTGGCACCGTAGACGAGCGGGTCTTGCTGGATCTGGTCCGCATCGAAGCCGATTTCCGCCGCGATGCTTTCGGCCGTCGTGATGGCGCGCCTCGCCGGGCTGGAAATGACGGCATCTGCGCGGTAGTTCGCACGGGCCAGCCGCTGGCCCATCATCGGCGCATCCTGAAGTCCGCGTCGGTTCAGGGGACGGTCAAAATCCTGCAGCTCGGGATGGTCCCAGCTCGATTTCGCATGGCGGATGAGGGTCAGGCTTCGCAATCGGTCCGCGGTCATTGCCGTCACCGGCCTTTCAGTCACCCCGGCGGGCTTTTTTTCCCAGGTACCCGCCGTGATGGCGCATCCCGTAGTCTTCGCGGGTGAATTCCTTCTGTTCCATCAGCAACAGGGCCAGGGCATCGCTGATGGCCAGCATGACGGCCATGCTGCAGGTCGGGGTCAGGTCGAGCCGGCACGCCTCGCGGATCGTGCCCATGTCCAGGATGACATCGCTGAGGTCGCGCAGCTTCGAGTCCGGGTGTGAAGTGATTCCGATGACCGTGTGCAGGCCCAGTTCGCGTCCTGCCACCAGCACCTCCAGGACCTCGCGCGTCTTGCCGCTGGTCGAGAAGGCGACCATGGCATCGTTTTCCTCGATCAGCCCCAGGTCCCCGTGCGCGGCTTCGCCCGGATGCAGAAAAAAGGCCGGCGTTCCGGTCGATGACAGGGTAGCGGAGAACTTGTTCGCGATATGGCCGGCCTTGCCCATGCCGGTCGTCAGCACCTTGCCGTGGCAGTCCCTGAGCAAGGACACCGCTTTTTCGAAGTTTTCCGTGACCGGGATGGAAGCGATGGCCCCGGCTTCCTGCTCAAAAATTTCCCGTACGCGCTTTTTGACATCCATCTACCTGTCTCCGGGGACTCAATGCGTGCTCACCGATGTCACAGTGATCTCATGAACAATCGGATGCTGTGGGCAGACGGTGCGAGTTCGCTCCGAGGATTCACGCAGCAGTGACCGTATTGCGTATCGTGCCAATCGACTCGATCTCGCATTCTACTACATCCCCCGGAAACAGGTATTCGGGCGGGTTGCGCACATAGCCGACACCGCTCGGGGTACCGGTTGCGATGATATCCCCGGGTTCAAGCGACATGCTCCGGGACAGGGTCTCGATCACGGTGGCAATATCGAAGATCTGGTACTTCGTGTTCGAGTCCTGCTTGACCACCCCGTTGACGCGGCACGTCAGGTTCAGCGCCTGCGGGTCCGGGATGTCGTCCGCGGTGACGATCCAGGGGCCCATGGGGCAGGCTCCGGTCAGACTCTTGCCAATGAAGAACTGCTTGTGACGTTTCTGCAGGTCCCGCGCAGAGACGTCATTGATCACCGTGTACCCGAACACGTGCTGCAGGGCATCCTCGCGCCGGATGCCGCGTCCGCCTTTACCCATAATGACACCCAGTTCCACTTCCCAGTCCATCTTGTCGGAAACTTCTGCATCCACCGGAATGTCTGAATAGGGACCGTTCATGCTGGAGACGGACTTGGTAAAGACGATGGGGTATTTCGGCAATTTCGGCGCTTCGACGATCTTGCGCGTGGTCTCCTCCACATGGTCCATGTAGTTCCAGCCAAGACACATCATGTTCTGGCGCGGCCTGGGGATGGGCGAGTCCAGTTCGACCGAGGCCAGTGCGGCCCACTGCTCCGGACGGGACTGTCGTACCAGATCGTGCAACTGCGGCAGCAGCCGGTCACCTTGGTCGATGAGCTGCAGCAGGCTGTCCAGTTCCCGTGGCCAGCCGGGACAGGTTGCCGGTAACAGGATAGAATCACCTTGCACCACAGCAAGATGCGCTTCACTGTCGTGTTTGCAGGTTGCAAGCTTCATTACGGAGTGTCACGGTTTTGTGGGATCAGTATTGTAATCCCGACCTGGTGCCCGAAGCCAGATTTTGCGCAGTGTGGCGCAAGGCACCATGGAGTCATTGCCATGAAGAAAATAGCGGTTCTTTTTGTTGTCATTGCCCTGATCGCAGGCTTCTTCATTCTTGATCTGCACCACTACCTCGATTTCTCATACATCAAGTCCAAGCAACTCCAGTTTACCGACTACTTCCATGCCTATCCTGTCAAGACGGCACTGATCTATTTCCTGATCTACCTGGTCGTGACCGGGCTGTCGCTGCCGGGTGCGGCCGTGCTCTCCCTGCTGGCCGGGGCGATCTTCGGGCTGCCCGTGGGCGCCGCGGTCGTGCTGCTTGCGGCCACCTGCGGGGCCACCCTCGCGTTCTGGCTGTCGCGCTACATATTTCGTGATTTCGTGCAGAACCGTTTCGGGGACAAGCTGGTCGCCGTGAACCGGGGCATCGAGAAGGACGGGGCGTTTTATCTGTACACACTGCGGCTGATCCCGATCTTCCCGTTTTTTGTCATCAATCTCGTCATGGGCCTCACCCCCATGCGAACCTCCGTCTTTTTCGTTACCAGCCTGTTCGGCATGGTGGCCGGATGCATCATTTACGTGAACGTCGGCACCCAGCTGGCCAGCCTGGAATCCCTGGGCGGGATCCTGACACCGGGACTGCTGTTCGCACTGCTGCTGCTGGCGATCTTCCCGTGGATCGCGAGGAAGGCCGTGGAGCTTCTTCGTGCCCGGCGGGTCTATGCCGGTTTCCGCAGGCCGAAAAAGTTTGACCGCAACCTGATCGTGATCGGGGCGGGCTCGGGAGGACTGGTCGCAGCACTCATTGCCGCGACCGTCAAGGCCAGGGTCACGCTGATCGAGAAAAACAAAATGGGGGGAGACTGCCTGAACACCGGCTGTGTGCCCTCCAAGGCGCTCATACGTTCGGCAAAGTTCATCGCGCAGGCAAAACGGGCACAGCAGTACGGCTGTGAGCCGGTACAGGTGGAATTTGACTTCAAGAAGATCATGCAGCGTGTGCGGCGCGTCATCCAGACGGTGGAGCCGCATGATTCCGTGGAGCGCTACACGAAACTGGGCGTCGAGTGCATCCAGGGCGAGGCACAACTGAAGGATCCGTGGACGGTTGCCGTGAACGGAACGACGCTGACGAGCAAGAGCATCGTCCTGGCGACCGGGGCCTGCCCGCTGGTCCCGGACCTGCCGGGCCTGGCGCAGGCGGGCTACCATACCTCGGACACCATCTGGGACATCGATGTCCTTCCCGAGCGCCTGGTCATCCTCGGCGGGGGTCCGATCGGATGCGAGCTGGCGCAGTGCTTTGCGCGCCTTGGCTCCAAGGTGACCCAGGTGCAGCGCAGGTCCAGGATCCTGCCGCGTGAGGACCCGGAAATTGCGGCCATGGTCGCGCAAAGTTTCCAGCGCGACGGCGTGCGGATACTGACCGAACACGCCGCGCAGGAGGTCGTGCAGGAACCGGACTCCAGGGTACTGATTTGCAGCCACAAGGGGACAGAGGTCCGTATCGCGTTCGATGCCATTCTGGTTGCCGTGGGGCGCAAGGTGACCTCCCACCATACCTGGGACAAACACCTGCAGATCGAGGTGCAGGAGAACGGGCAGCCTGAGCTGAACGAATTTCTGCAAACCAGCTACCCGAACATCTATGCCTGCGGCGATCTCGCCGGTCCCTACCAGTTCACGCACACGGCTTCCCACCAGGCCTGGTATGCCAGCGTCAATGCGCTGTTCGGGCGCTTCAGGAAATTCCGCGTGGACTACTCGGTCATCCCCTGGTGCACCTTCACGGAACCAGAAGTGGCCAGGGTCGGTCTGAACGAACAGGAGGCACAGCGCCAGGGGATCGAACACGAGGTGGCCTGCTACGATATCTCCGATCTGGATCGCGCCATTGCCGATGAAGAGGCGCACGGGGTGGTCAAGGTACTGACGGTTCCGGGCAAGGACCGGATACTGGGGGTCACCATCGTTGGCGAGCATGCCGGCGACCTGATCTCCGAGTACGTCTCGGCCATGAAGCACAAGCTGGGCCTGAACAAGATTCTCGGCACGATCCACATCTACCCGACCCTGGCCGAGGCCAACAAGTACGCCGCCGGCGCGTGGAAAAAGGCGCATGCCCCTGAAAAAGTGCTGAGTTGGGTAAAAAGGTATCATGCCTTTGAACGCGGCTGATGCGGCCCTGATTTGAGAGCCCCCGGATATGCATGAAACCCTGCACCTGCTGAAACAATCCGACTTCCCCGAAATTCACCGGGCCCGGCTTGAGACCCTGCAGATCAACCTGGGCTACCGGTGCAACCAGAGCTGCGTGCATTGCCATGTCAATGCCGGCCCGAAACGCAAGGAGATGATGTCTTCGGACACGATCGATACCGTGCTGGACTACCTGCGCACGCGGGATGTGCAGGTGCTGGATATCACCGGCGGGGCCCCGGAACTGCACCCGCAGTTTCGAAGCCTGGTCAAACGGGCACGCGGGCAGGTCGAGCGTGTGATCGATCGCTGCAACCTGACGATCCTCGAGGAACCCGGGCAGGAATCTCTTGCACGGTTCCTGGCAGAGCAGCAGGTCGAGATCGTGGCATCGCTGCCGTGCTATCTTGAGAAAAATGTGGACCGCCAGCGCGGCAAGGGCGTGTTCCAGAAGAGTATACGGGCACTGCAACGGCTGAATGCACTCGGCTACGGTACCGATGATGCCCACCTGAGTCTCACGCTGGTCTACAATCCGCAGGGCCCGGACTTGCCGCCGTCGCAGGAAGGCCTGGAAAGGGATTATCATGAATTCCTGCTCAAGTACGGGGTCAGGTTCGACCACCTGTTCACCATCACCAACATGCCGATCAAGCGGTTTGGCAGCATGCTGGTGAGCCAGAGAAAATTTGACGAGTATATGCAGTTGCTGAGGGATGCCTATTGTGAAAAAAACCTGCAGGCGGTGATGTGCCGTTCCCTGATCAGCGTGGACTGGCGCGGCTACGTGTATGACTGTGACTTCAACCAGATGCTCGGCCTGCCGCTGCCGTATCACGATCAGGCGCGCACGCATTTGTCCGAGCTGATGAGTGTCGATCTGGAGGGAAGTGAAATCGCCGTGGCGGATCACTGCTATGGCTGCACGGCGGGACAGGGGAGCAGTTGTGGCGGTTCGCTGAGCTAGTCGCTGTAGTCGGCCTGCTGTAACCTGTCTCACACACGGATATGAGAATATTGCTAGTACACATTGCCCTGACCCTTTTTGCGGTGACGGGTCATGCACAGGAGGGGATGGAAATGCCTCCTGTGTTTGTGGTCACAGAGCCGGCAGTGAAAAGAAGTGTCTCGCCCACCGTCCTGTACAGTGGCACGCTCATCAGTCGGGACGATGCCTATCTGGCGGGTGAGGTCCCAGGGCACCTGACGTGGGTTGCCGATGTCGGCAGCCGCTTTCAAAAAGGTGAAACGGTGGCAAAAATGGATGACGTCTTCATCCGCCAGCAACTGATCGAAGAGCAATCCATCATCCAGAGCGAACAGGCCAAGTACGAGTATCACTCCCGCCAGGTGGAACGGTTCAGCGAACTCCTGACGGACAACAACATTGCAATGAGTCAGGTGGATGCGGCCCGCAGGGACCAGTCGGTCGCGCACAGCAACATCCTCTCTGCAAAAGCCCGCCTGGCGCAGGCCGAAGAACACTTGCGGCGCACGCAAATCATCGCTCCATTTGACGGCATCGTATCCGAACGCAGGCTGCAGGCTGGCGAGTGGGCCGACAAGGGGGAGGCCATCGTGCGGCTGGTCAGCAGCAAGAATCTCGAGATACAAACGCACATCCCGTCCAGTGCACTGCCCTTTGTGACGCTTGGCACACCGTTGACCTACAGCCATGGAAAATTCAATGGCACGGGCCGGGTGCGCACCCTGGTGCCGATCGGCGGGGACCTGTCCCGGCTGTATGAGCTGCGTATTTCCATCTCGGATGCATCCCTGAGTGCGGGCACCCTGCTGCGCGTCGCAATCCCTACGGCGCACCCCAGGGAAGTGGTGCTGGTGCCACGCGATGCCCTGGTGCTGCGCCGGGAGGGGGTGTATGTGTTTCGCGTGAGTGATCAATCGGTGGCGGAGAGAGTCGCTGTGCAAACCGGGATCGCCGAGTCGGACAGTATCGAAGTGATCGGCGGCATCCAGGAGAGTGACCGGGTCATCACACGCGGCGGCGAGAACCTTCAGCCTGGGATGGTAGTCAAGGTGCGACCGCTGCTGGCGGACCCATGAACCCGATCAAACTTGCATTGGGCAATCCCACTGCAACCCTGGTCGGCTGCCTGTTGGTGATCCTGTTTGGGTCGGTCACGCTGACCCAGCTCCCTATCCAGCTGACTCCCGCCGTGGAACAGCCCGAGATCGTGATCTCGACCAGTTGGCGGGCGGCAGCTCCGGAAGAGGTCGAGTCCGAGATCATCGAGCCCCAGGAAAAGCAGCTGCGCGGCCTTTCGGGTATGACGGAACTGCTTTCAGAAGCAAGTACCGGTACAGGCAAGATCACGCTTTCCTTTGAGGTGGAACACGACCTGAACCGGGCACTGATCGATGTGATCAACCGGCTGAACCGTGTTCCCAGCTATCCCGAAGATGCCGACGAGCCGGTGCTCAGCACGGCAGGGGGCCGGGGGCGGCCGATCGCCTGGTTCATCATCCGGCCCAACGAGGGCAACCCCCGACCTATAGAAACCTACCGGAATTTTGTCGAGGACGTCGTACAGACCCGCCTTGAGCGCATCACCGGTGTTGCGCTATCCGAGGTTCGTGGCGGCAATGAGCATGAAGTCAGGATCACTGTCGATCCCTACAAGGCGGCAGGGCTGGGGATCGATCTGACCCGGGCTGCCGCCCTGGTCAACGGCAATGAGGATATCTCCGGTGGCACTGCAAGCGTCGGCAAACGGCGCTACACATTGCGTTATGCCGGCTCACTGGACGTGCAGCAACTCAATGAACTGATCCTGGAATGGCGGGATGGCCGGGCCATCGTTTTGCGGGATATCGCCCGTGTCGAACTGGCTACGGTCGATCGCAACAACTTCGTGATTACCAAGGGCGGACAGTCGATCGCAGTCAATGCCTACCGGGAATCGGGTGTCAACGTGTTGCAGACCATGAGCAGGATCCGGGAAGTGGTCCGCGAGATCGACCAGGGGCCCCTTAAACGTGCGGGCCTGAATATAGAACAGGTCTACGACGAGACTCACTACATCGACAGCGCGATCGAGTTGTTGCGTAACAGCCTGAGCCTGGGAGTGCTGCTGGCGATTGCCATTTTATGGTGGTTTCTGAGAAGGCTGCGGCCCACGCTGGTGGTCACCTTGACGATACCCCTGTGCCTGTTTATGGCCCTGGTGATGATGAACATGACGGGCCGCACCATCAATGTCGTTTCCCTTGCGGGCATGGCATTTGCGGTCGGCATGGTGATGGATGCCGCGATCATCGTACTGGAGAACATCGTGCGCATGCGTGAGCGGGGCATGTCCTCCAAGGAAGCTGCGATAGCGGGGACCTGGCAGGTGTGGCCGGCCTTGTTCGCCTCTGCGGTGACGACCGTCGCTATTTTTCTGCCGATCATTTTCCTGAAGGATCAAAGCGGGCAGCTGTTCTCGGATCTGGCCATCGTGATTTCAGTGGCCACCGTGACATCATTGCTCGTCGCCAGCCTCGTGATCCCTGTGGCGGCCCATGAGTTCACATCGCAAATGCAGCTTGCCGACAGACCGGAGTCTTGGCTGGACCGGGCCACTTCGATAATCATGGACCTCACCGGCACACCGAAGATGCGCTGGGTCTGGATCCTCGGCCTGATCGGGACCGCCATTACGATCACCTACCTGGCTTTCCCCAAGCTGAACTATTTGCCGGAAGGAAATCGTAACCTGGTGTTTGGCATCGTGATCCCGCCTCCGGGCGTCAATATTGATCACGTCGAGAAGGAAATGGGGGAAGTGATCGCCCAACGCCTGCAGCCGTATCTCGACGGCACGAGGTCACCGCAAATCAAGCATTACTTCTTTGTCGCCCAGCCCGGGGTGGTGTTCTTGGGTGCACGGGCACAGAATCCGCACAAGGATGAAGTCAACAAGGTCATGAAGGTCGTGGAAGGCACCATCAGCGGTTTTCCCGATACCTTTGCCATCGTGCAGAAGGCATCCTTGTTCAGTGGGGTTGGCGGAAGAACCGCCGTCGACATCAATATCCAGGGAAATGATATCGAAAGCCTGCTGCACGCTGCGCGGGTGGGTTTTTTCAAAATCCCCTCGGTGTTTCCCGGAATACGGGCCAACCCGAAACCCGGGCTGCAGCTGGCCGAGCCCGAGTTGCAGATGGTGCCCCGGGAGAGCCGCCTGGTCGAGGTCGGCTGGGGACGCGGGACTATGGCCATGCTGACGCGCTTCTTGGGTCAGGGCCTGTTCGTCGGCGATTATTTCGATGGCGATGAGAAACTGGACGTGGTCGCCAGGGTCCAGCCGTGGGATACGCCGGAAGAACTGGCCGCCATACCGCTGTATACCCCCAAGGGCGGGGTTCTGCCTGTCAGCGAACTGGTCGAGGTCACGCGCACCGCGGGTCCGGACCTCATCCGCCGTCTCGACCGGCGGCGGACCGTAACCCTGGAATTGCGCCCGCCCCCCGGGGTTCCCCTTGAAGTGGTGCTCGACAAGATTCACCAGGAGATCATACCGGTCATCGAGCAGGAACTGCCCGAGGGTGGAGCGGTTCGCCTGAGCGGGTCTGCCGACAACCTGAAAAAGGCCATTCAGGGCTTTTCAAGCAGCTTCGTGCTGGCCGTGATCATCCTTTACTTGCTGATCAGCGCGCTGTTTCGATCCTTTGTTGACGGGGTCCTGGTTATCCTGGTCCTGCCGCTTGCCACCGTGGGCGGGGTCCTCATGTTGCAGTTGCTGAATTTTCCCGCAGACCTGCTGACCATGCTTGGCTTTATTGTCCTGCTGGGCCTGGTCGTCAACAACGCGATCCTGCTGGTCCACCAGGCCCGCGCTGCGGAGCGGCGAGGCCTGTCGCGCTCTGACGCGGTTCGTGAATCCGTGCGGGTTCGCCTGCGGCCCATCTTCATGAGCACGCTGACCAGCATTTTCGGGATGCTGCCCCTGCTGGTACTCCCGGGTTCGGGCTCTGAGCTCTACAAGGGATTCGCCGGGGTCATCGTCGGCGGAATGGCGATCAGCACCGTGTTCACGCTGATCCTGCTGCCCAGCTTCCTGCAGCTAGGGAGCGCCGCATCTCCTGCGGGCCGCGACGCTGAAATCACGCCGGCCTGAAGGCATTCCTGCACTCGTTCTGCTGCGGCCTACCTGGCGGTGAGCTTGATTTCGATCCTCCGGTTTCGCGCATAGGCCTGTGGACTGGATGCCGGGTCCAGTGGATGGAACTCGCCAAAGCCGGTGGCCGCGAGGCGTTCCGGTGCGACTCCTTGCGTGATCATGAACTGCACGATGGCCAAGGCTCTCGCAGTGGACAATTCCCAGTTGGAGGGGAATTCCGCAGTGTTGATCTGCCTTCGATCGGTATGCCCGTCGATGCGTATCACCCAGTCGATATCCTGGGGTATTTCCTCGCTCATGGCATTGATGATCCCGGCCAGCATTTCCACCTGCCGCTTGCCTCTCGCGCCCAGGGTGGCCGAGGCGGTATCGAACAAGAGCTCGGATTGCAGGATAAACCGGTCGCCGACGACCTGGATATTCGGATGATCCCCCAGCACGTCCCGCAGACGGCCAAAAAAGTCGGAACGGTAGTGTGCGAGCGTCTGCACCATCTGCAGCAGGGACTGGTTGATATCGCGGGTAAACGCCTCCAGGTCTTCATCGCCGGCTGCCATTTCAATGCCCAGGGCCTGTCCTATCGCTCCCAGCTGGCCGCGCAGCCGCTTGATCTGCCGATTGATCAGTTCGATCTGTGCGAGGGACCGTGAGGAGAGCTGTTGCTCCGATTTCAGGCTTTCCCGGCTGGCCTGGAGTTCGCCGGAAAGTGCGGCGATCTCCTGTTCGAGTTGCCGGCGCAAATTCATCAATAATTGTGCATCCGCCTGCAGGGCTGCAAGTTCATCGGACTGGTCCGACAGCCGGGCGGTGGCGGTTTGCAGTTGCTGTCTCAGGTCGGCCGTGTTCGATTTTTCCGTAGCCAGCAGCTCGGCCAGACGCGCGGTGATCTGGTCCAGCTCGGTAATGGTCTGTTCCTTGCTCGTCAGCGCCGTACTCAGGAAAAACTGGCCAATCATGAAGATCATCAACAGGAATACGATCACGATCAGCAAGGCAGACAGCGCGTCTACAAAACCAGGCCAGATATTGATGCTGCGACGGTGTGTATGGGAGAGTTGCACGTGGATCGGGTTATTTGCGCTGTTCCAGCGAGGTCGCGATGGTGCGGGTCAGTATGCGAAGTTCATTGCGCAGGTCATCCGACAGCGGCTGCTGGTTGCGTTTCAGGTATTCACTCAATTCCGCCAGCTGCCGGGTGAGTTCCAGCAGATTGTCATCGAGCCGGGAGCGCTCATCCGCCTGTCCACTCAAGGCCCGCTCGAGGTTCTCGATGCCGTCCGCGGTTTTTTCCAGCAGGGCCTGCACGTAGGCCGGAACGCTTGAATCATCGACCAGGGTACCGGCTGACAGCCGCGTGACCCCGGAGAGCCATTCCTCCAGTTCATTGAAAAAACGCCTTTGTGCATGGCTGGTCAGCAGGTCCGTGAAACCCAGCACCAGTGAGCCTGCCAGTCCGAAGAAAGACGAACTGAAGGCGATGCCCATTCCGGACAGGGGTTGCTGCAGACCAAGCTTCAGGTTATCGAACAGCAGCAAGCTGTTCTCCCCGTCCGCGGACATGTTCTTGATGACATCGCTGGCCGAGCTGACGGTGGTCAACAGTCCCCAGAATGTGCCGAGCAGTCCCAGGAAGATCAGCAGACCGATCAGGTAACGCGATATATCCCGGGATTCCTCAAGACGGCTGGTGATGCTGTCCAGAAGGGAACGCATGGACAAGGTGGACAAGGCCAGGCGGTCACTGGTCTTCTGGGCCAGCATGTGCGCCATGGGCACCAGCAACGGGGTCGCCCTGCCGGACAGGTCGACCTTTTTCGCGCTGCGGAAACGTTCAATCCATTCAATTTCCTTGATCAGGCTGGCCACTTGCAGAAAGTTGTAGCCCAGGCCTACCAGCAGGACGAGAACGATCAGGGAGTTGAACCACGGATTGGTCTTGAAAGCAAAGGGAATTATATACTTAGGTTAGCAGCTATCAAGCCTTCTGAGGCTTGGATTTCGGGTTAGTCGGCTTCTTTCTGGCAGGCCGATAGTGCGCCAGCCGTTCCACCATTTCATTAAATCGCTTCTTCTGTTCGCGCTTCATAGCTGTTGCAACCTCGCCAGTAATTGCTCTTGTGTGCCAGCTCCCTTCATGCTGTTGCAGGCCCCGCAAAGTAACTGCAAATTGTCATCCGTGTTAGGCCCGCCCCGTGCTGTTGGCACAATATGATCCTTGGTCATGTTGCGAAACGGGAAATGCACTCCGCAGCCGTTACACAGGCCCTCTTGCTTGCCGTACAGAACGTGCTTGATGTCCTTGGACAGTTTGCCATCCCGATCACTGGGGATGTCAGCACGATGGATCACGCTGCCATACATGGATTTGTGATCACCCTCCTGTTCCGTTTCCCCGACCATCACTTCTTTTTTAAGCCGCGACCTCACAAGGCCATAGGCTTTAGGGCTTACATCAATACCAATCCATTGCCTGCCCTCAACCTCGGCAGCAACACAAGCTGTAGCGCACCCGCAAAATGGATCAAGCACTAAATCACCTTCGTTACTCGATGCCTTGATAACACGCTGCAATAAAGCCAGCGGCTTTTGAGTTGGGTAGCCAAGATAGGATTTACTGGCAGGCTGCAAGCATGGGATTCTCCAGACCGCATCGACTTTCTTGTCAGTAACAATTCTGTACATCACCTTGCCATCAGGTCCCCGTTTGTTTTTCAGAACGCCATCAACATTTTCTCGAACTAGCTGTTTTGTCGGCTTGTCCCTTAACTCCCTTTGCGGATTGAAGATGTGATTATTGGTCATGCTGTAAAACAGTAATTGGTCAAAGCACCTTCCGAAAACACGGGTTCCCTTGCCGAATTTATTGTAGTAATGCCAAATGATTTCATTACGAAAACTGCCCTGCCCCCCCCCCCCCCGCAAAATATGGCATCCATAGCGACTTTCAGGTAGTGGCTGGCCGTAGGATCGCAGTGCAGATAGATGCTGCCTGTAGGCTTGAGAATCCGCTTCATTTCCATGATGCGGGCGCACATGTAAATCAAGTAGGACATCATGGAATCGCCGTGTATCAGGCGCGTGGCCCGCAAGTGCTCATACAGGCCGGGATGCGCTTCGGCAATCTCGCCATGCCATGCCTCGTCTACATCAGACAGACCCCAAGTGTCTTTGAACTCGGCCCCTGCTGCTTCACTGCCTATTGGTGCAGCGTAATTGGCATCTGACTTGAAGGGTGGATCAAGGTAGATCAAATCAATGCAGGCATCCTTCATGCCTCGCATGACTTCCAGACAATCGCGGGTAAAGATGGTCCGGTTCTTGACCATCTAGCGAACCAAATCCCGATACGTGAGCCGCTTGCCTTCCATGCTCTTGGCAAGAGCATTGATACGGTCGATGGTGTCTACATCACACGCGCCCTCATTGAGCCGGAAGGTGAACTCATCGACATAACGCTGTAGGTGCTTGAGGCTGAAATGGTGGAAGGTGCCCGTGTATCCACGTTTGAGTAAGGCCCATACACTCTCGATGCCATTGGTATGCGCCATGCCGTTGACATACTCTTTCGCAGAGTGCTTGACCGTTCTGTGATGGTAGTCTTTCCCGCCAAGGCCGGAATAGCCCCTGTGCTCATCCGTGCAGATGACAGAGCCAGGCTCTACGTGTTTCTTGATCGTGCCTTGAAGTGTCTTGCCATCCGTCTTGGCAACCGGCATGGCTTTGGTCTTGCCACCACGCTCGCGCATTCCCAATACCGCATGTTTGCCAACCGCTCCACGTCCCGGTTTCTCCTTGGCCAACTGCTTTCTCTTCTTGTTGGACATGTTCTCGCGCTTGCCGCCGAAGTAAGTCTCGTCTACCTCGACAATTCCGGTCAGTTTGTCGAAGTCATTTCCACAAGCCTCGCGGATGCGCTGCAACATGAACCATGCAGTCTTTTGAGTGACACTGATCTCCTTGGACAGTTGCAGGCTGGATACGCTCTTGCGGGAAGTGACTACCAGATAGATGGCATACAGCCATTTGCGGATCGGAACACGGGAGCATTCCATGACCGTGCCTGTGCGAACTGTAAAGGCATCCCGGCAATCCCCGCACCAGTAGGAGCCTGCCCGGCCTGTAGTCTTGATCTTGTGCATTCCCCCGCACTTCGGGCAGACCCGCTGCTTGCCCCATCGCTTTTTCTCGAACCATTCACGGGCCGAAGTCTCATCCGGGAACATCTCCATGAACTCAAATGCGCTGATTGTCTTGGCTTTCTTCTTCATGTGTCACCTCAATTTCAATGACTACACTATAGCACATTTGCTAACATAAGTATATAATTCCCAAAGCAAAAATTATCGGGTCGTTGGCTGCCAGAACGGCGAGGCCCGCTCCCAGCACAAAAACCACCATCCATGCCAGGACGGGATAAGGTTTTGTCATGATTCGTATCGGGTATGATTGGCTTGTAGGGCGGCCATGTTAGCACGCAATAGCCGGTGCGCCGCAATCGGCCCCGCACCTGGAACTAGTGCATTTTCTTGCGCTGTTCCTTGATCATGTCATAGGCCTTGCGGATCTCCTGGGTTTTCTCCGTGGCGATATCGACCATCTCTTCGGGCAGGCCTTTGGAAATCAGTTTGTCGGGATGGTGCTGGCTCATCAGCCGGCGATAGGCTCTCTTGATTTCGGCCTCGGAGGCCTGCGGCTCAACGCCGAGAACCCTGTAGGCATTTTCGATCTCCTCTGGCGATACGAAGGTGGAGTGGTCACCGTGCCGATAATGGCGTTGCTGGCCAAAGGTGATTGATTCCAGTTGCTCGAGCCATGCATGCGGATATCCCAACACGTTGCAGATATGGCGCAGCACCTGCTCCTCGGCCGGGTCCTTGGTGCCGTCCGCATAAGCGGCTTGCAGCTGAATCTCGATGAACATCTGGATCAGCGTGGTTTTGCCATGGCACTCCCTGCGGAACTGTTCGAGGACCTCGTCAAGCATGAATCCGTCCTCCTTGCCCTGATTGAACAGGGCCACGGCAATCTTGCGCTGCGATTTGTTCAACCGCATCTGTGAGATCACCTGTTCGGCAAGCTGGATTTCCTGCGGAGAAACCTGTCCGTCCGCCTTGGCGATGTGGCCCATGACGGAAAAGGTTGCGGTAAAGAAGGCGGCCTGGGTGCGTTCCTGCGAGCCCGGGTCAAAGCCGAAACCCTCCTGCCTGTTGTCAGAGGACTTGTCCAGCTGGTGGCCGAGCATGGCACCAATCATTGCACCGAGCGGCCCGCCGAGCGCAAATCCCAGTCCACCGCCGGCCAGTTTTCCCCACCAGCTCATGGGCGTGCCTGCGGGCCAGGATCCATTTTTGTCTCGTGTATACGCATGCGGCGCCGGTCACCGGATTTAGATGGCACAGGTCCTGAACCCGGCAAACACATCGTTACGGTCCGGGCCATAGTAGTTGCGCCACGTGTTGTGGACCATGCGACTGCGGGTTGCCCAGGCGCCTCCGCGCAGCACTTTGGTCTGCCCGAACAACGGCCGGGAATATTCCGTATAGCAGTCGGGAGAAAAGCCCGGGTAGGGCTGGAAAGTCGAATCCGTCCACTCCCATACGTTGCCGATCATCTGGCGGCAGCCCAGGGCGCTGTCGCCCGCAGGATGTGCATGTACGCCAGCAAGACCGGATCCCCCGGCATCCAGATTGGCGCGGTCCCCGCAGGCCTCGTCTCCCCAGGGAAAGCGTCTCTTGCAGGGCATGTCCGAGGCCACGTCCTCCAGGCTGCAGGCGGCCGCGAATTCCCATTCTGCCTCGCTCGGCAAGC
The DNA here is from genome assembly GCA_965220895.1 of Gammaproteobacteria bacterium. Lineage (GTDB taxonomy): Bacteria > Pseudomonadota > Gammaproteobacteria > UBA4575 > UBA4575 > WTFY01. Next base: position 749,671 of record OZ244850.1, on the reverse strand, counting down.
GCCGGTTTGCCCACCTGCAAAACGCCTTGGCTTCGTACCAGCTGACATGGATCACGGGCTGGGCCAATGCCAGTGCATGCCACTGGTCAAACTCTCTGACATGCCAACTGCGATCGGAATCCTTTCTCCAGTATACCGGGCACTCGAGATTCCGCTCCTTGCGCCATTGCCAACCTGCTTCGCACCAGTATTCCCGCGTGGTATAGCCACGGGCTTCCACGAACTCGGCAAATTCCTGGTTGCTCACTGCATGACGGGCCATGCGAAAGGGGGCCACGGTCACCCTGTGCGCCCATTTCTCATTGTCAAACGTGAACCCGCCGTTTCTTTCCGTACCCAGCAAAAACTGTCCGCCTGCGGATTCGATATCTTCATTTTCGGGAGCATTGGAGTCGTCCGCAAGCGCCGGATGGCCCAGGTAGGGCGGCGCCGGGTAGGCGAGTGTCTGGCGGGTATAGGTCAGAGCCTCGCCATGCATGTCTTCATGGAACAGGGCCAGCAGATAGAAATATTTCGCGGAATCTTCCAGCTCGATTTCACCCAGTTGCGAAATCTCCGCCGACAGCACGTCCTCCATGTACTGGAGTGTGTCTACCATGCTGGGCAACGGCAGATCCCATCGCGTCTCGTGGGGAATGGAAATGGAATCGAACAGCCTGTCCGAATCCGGAAGAATTTCCTGTCGCTGTCCCAGGTGGCGCAGCACCCAGAACTCGTGAAAATACGCGGTGTGGGCGATTTCCCAGCACAAGGGGTTGGTGGTGGAGAGCCGGGGCCCGAGAAGTTGCTGTGAGTCCAGCCCCTCGATCAGGGCCAGGGTCCTGGAGCGCGTATCCCGCAAGGCGGCTTCCAGGTTTTCCGCGGTCACTTCTTCGTAGTGCATCAGCTTTTCGTGTGCATCCCGTTTGGATCAGGCAATATACCCTGTTATCCATAGGGAATTATAGACTCAAGTCCGCAAGGGACCTGAAGTATCCATTTGACGCTTCACAGGCCGGGCAACCCCGCCACCTCCACGTCCAGCGCCCCCATTCCCGAAGGCCAGTATGTTCAATGCGGCGTTGTGATCCGCATGATCCCGATAGCCGCAGGCCACACACTCATGCCAGGCCCGGGTCTTTCTGTTCTTCTCGTCCGTGTGCCCGCACGCATGGCAGGTCTGGCTGGTGTAATACGGAGCAACTTTTTTGACAGTCGTTTTATAACCAAGGCACTGCTCCAGCTTGTACCATCCCGAGTTGAGAATTGCCTGGTTCAGCCCGGCTTTCTGGCTTACATTTTTGCCTGGATTCTCTTTCGTACCCTTGGCCGAGGCCGTCATGCCTCTTGTATCCAGATCTTCAAGGTAAGCAACGTTGTACTGGTTGGCGATTTCCCTCGAGACCTGGTGGCACCAGTCGGTGCGCGCCTGCACGATCTTCTGCTGGGTGCGCGCGGCCAGGTTCTTGGCTTTAAGGTACCGGTTGCTCGGCTTGATGCCCTGTTTTCTGTTGCCGCGCTGGCGCCTCGCCATCATGCGCTGGTACCTTCGTTTCCGGGCTTCCAGCTTCTCCAGATCCGGCGTGTAGTGCACGATACCATCGGAGCGGGCGACCTGGCCGACGTTGCGGTCGATGCCTACGGGTTTGATAGCAGACGGCAGTACAGTAATCTCGACTTCAAATGTGAGGTACGCATACCAGCCTCGGGCTTCACGCTTGACCGTGCCAGACACAGGCCTGGCATTGGAGTAGGGATTATTACCAGTAAGCTTGACCAGGCCGATCCTTTGAATATGCAGATATTCACCTTGCAGCTTGAAAAGGCCGGCAGCTAATGGAAAAGAGGGCACATGACCGTAGTGCGCTTTAAAGCGTGGCAAACCACCTTTGCCGTTCCAGAACTGCTTGTAGGCCGTCTCGATGGGCTTTAAAGACAGGCGCACGATGGCGCAAGAGTAGTCTTGCAACCACGGCTCCTGGTGCTTGCGCCAAGTGGTAAACAGCTTGTTGAGGCTGTACCAGCGCGGATCACACCGCCCGCTGTAGCTGTAATCGTCTCGCAGCTTGCCGACGAAATGGTTCCATGTGAACCGGCAGGCCTCGGCCGTGCCCTGTAGCTTGCGGGCCTTGACACGGGAGCCGGGGTGCAGGCGGTAGCGGATGGTGCGATGCGTTTTCATTGCGGACTGAAGTATATAATTCCCTATCCATACAATAACGCAATACCATCCGCCAATATCATGAAAATTGTCCTGATCACCCCGGCACTGCCCCGTTCCCGTTCCGGAAACCGTGCCACGGCCACCCGCTGGAAAAACATCCTGACTGAACTGGGACACCGGGTGGATGTGAAGGTTGATTTTACCGCAGGCCGGTACGATGCCATGGTGGCCTTGCATGCGTGGCGCAGTGCCGTCTCCATCCGCCGCTTCCATACGCAATGTCCCGATCGGCTGCTGATCGTGGCGCTGACGGGGACCGACATCTACAAGTTCATCCGGTCTTCCCCACAACCCACGCTGTATTCGATCCGCGCGGCAGACCGGCTGGTCACCCTGCACGATCTGGCGGCTTTGGCCATCCCCGCAGCCTGCCGGGACAAGGTATCGGTGATCCACCAGTCGGCCAAGCCGGTGATACGCAAGCAGGCCAGTCGGAAAAAACGCTTCGACGTCTGTGTGGTCGGGCATTTGCGAGAGGAAAAGGACCCGCTGCGTGCCGCCTACGCGGTCCGCAGGCTGCCGACGGGATCCTGCATCCACATCCACCAGTATGGCAAGGCCCATACCCGGGTGTGGGCAGCACGGGCCGAGAAGGAGATGCAGGAAAACCCCCGCTATCGCTGGCACGGTGAGGTGCCGCACTGGCAGGTGCGCAGGGTGTACGCGCGCGCCGATGTCATGGTGCTCAGTTCCAGGATGGAAGGCGGGGCCAATGTGATCTCGGAGGCCTGCGTTGCCGGTCTGCCGGTCATCGCCTCGGATATTGCCGGCTCGGTCGGATTACTGGGCAAGGCCTATCCCGGTTATTACGCGACCGGCGATACCCGGGCGCTGCGTGAACTGCTGCTTCGGGCGGAGGCCGATCGTACCTGGCTGGGCAAATTGCAAGCGGCCTGTCGGGAAAAGGCCGGGCTGTTCTCCTATGCGCGGGAAAAGGCCGGCTGGAAGGCGTTACTGAACCGTACAACCTGAGTGCTGCGATGCGTCCGAACCTGCGGTTGCAGGCCTGGAAACTCGCAAAAGGCCCGCAGGTTCAGCCGGTTGCACGCGTATCAAAGTATTTGATTTTTCCCATAATGAGGTTTTAGTTGTACCTTGGGATGGCTCCACGTAGCCTAGGCACTGTGGATGTTTTATTGTTGTTTTGTTGGCAGGCCTGATAAGCAACAGTTCGCAGATCGACTTGGCGTAACTTTACAATCATGTCCCGGTCGCAGACCACTGCGAAGCGGGGACAACCTGAACGTCTCAAAGTACGAATCGGTGCGATAAAACATCACCAGTAAAAATGGTCTGCCGGAAAAGCCCGCATCTTGCGGGCTTTTCTTATTTACTGTGTCGTTTGAGCTGCCCGTCAGCAGGCCTCGTTGTCGAGGTTGATATGCACGGATTCCAGCATGTCGCTTTGGGGTTGAACCCGTCCCACGATACAGGCCTGCCGGTAGCCCAGATCATGCAGTTCCCGGATGCAGGCATCGGCTTGTCCAGCGGGCAGGGTGGCGAGCAAACCCCCGGAAGTTTGCGGATCAAACAGTAGCGGGTAGCGCGGGTGCCGGGTCGCTTCCTGCGGGTTCTTGAGTGCACGGCGCAGGCGTACATTGGAAGGCTGCAGGGAACTGAAAATCCCCATCTCGATGGTTTCGGTGGCGCCGTCCAGCACCGGCAGCCGATTCAAGTCAATTGTGATGTCCGCCTGGGCTGCACGCACCATCTCCAGCAGGTGACCCAGCACGCCAAAGCCCGTGATATCGGTGCACGCATGCACGTCATACTTGTACAGGCATTGTGCTGCCATGTGGTTTGAAACAAGCATGCAATCGATGGCATCCACGATCCAGCGTCCCTTGGCCTTGCCCCGCATCTCGGCTGCAAACAAGGTGCCCGTGCCGACCGGTTTGGTCACGATGATGGCATCGTCGACCTGCATGCCCCCCTTGGCCAGCAGCCTCTCTTTTTCGATCAGTCCGGTCACACTGAGTCCAAAGGCAAGTTCGGCACCTTCGCTGGAGTGTCCCCCGACCAGGGCGGCCTTGTGCTGGTCCAGAACCCGCACTGCTCCATCCATGATTTGCAGAAGCTGCTGTTCAACCACGTTCTCTCTTCCGTACGGAATGGTTGCGATGGCCATGGCTGCCTGTGCTTCTGCGCCCATGGCGAATACATCGCTCAGGCTGTGGTTTGCGGTGACCTGTCCAAACACAAACGGATCATCGATGAATGCGCGAAAATAGTCGACGGACTGAACCTGTACCTTGCCAGGCGGCACCGTGACCGCAGCGGCATCGTCCGGCGCATCCAGTCCAAGCAGCACGTCCTCGCGAAGGTGGGGCGAAAGCTGGTTGATGACGCGGCTCAGGACATTGCTGCCAATTTTCGCACCGCATCCGCCGCAGCGCATGGCGATGGCAGAGATTTCCTCCAGTGTGTCGCGACTCGCCAGGCGGCTGTCGATGAGGTCGTCCTGCTTTTCCTTCATTTCAGGAAGGCGGTTGTACTTGTGCATGAATCTGCGGTCGATCAGGTCCTTCAGCTTCCAGACCCAGGCCCCTTCCGTGGCCAATGCTCCACGCGAGGCAACCGCATACTTGTTGCCGGTGCTGATCAGGCTCAGGAAGCTGATTTGTGGTACGTGTTCTTTCAGGTGCCTGCTTTCCAGTGCGCGTTTCAGGTTCTTGTACAGCGGCTTCCCCTGTCGTACGGCAAACACGCCCGACTTGGGCCGCGGATAGTCGGTGACCGCGGCAATGTCGCCCGCTGCAAAAACGTCGCTGTGAGACACCGACTGCAGGGAGCTGTTGACCTCGATGAACCCCCGTTCATCCACGGCCAGGCCGGATTCCCTGTACCAGGTGGGCGCGGATGCATGTGTCGCCCAGATGGTCGTGTCCACGTCTACGGAATCGCCGGTATCGAGATGTAGGGTGCGGGTGTCCGCTGCGGTGACCATGCAGGCCTTGTGTACCGTGATCTGGCGTTCGGCCAGGATGTGCATGAAGCGCTGCTGCACGGAGCGGTTATGGGTAGGCAATACGGTGCCGTTGCTGCAGACGAGATGGAAGCGGAGCTTGTCGACGGGCAGGCCTTGGCCGCGCAACAGCTCATGCAGGTGATACTGCGTGGACAGGGCGACCTCGACGCCGCCGGCACCTGCACCCACCACGGCGATCCGGTAATCGCCCTCGCGTGCGAGCACCTCGTCCATGATGGCATCCCATCCCCGTAAAAACCGGTGGATGGGCTTGACTCCCAATGTGTGTTCGCGGGAGCCGGGAACCTCCGTGAAGGAAGGTGTGGATCCTGTGTTGATGGACAGCACATCGTAATGCACGGGTGGCCGGTCATTACACAGCACAGCCTTGTTTTCCAGGTCGAGCGCGCTGGCTTGTGCGTGAATCAGGCGTGCACCGGCAAACCGGGCCAGAGGCTGCAAATCGATATGGCTTTCGTCAAAACTGTAATGGCCCGCGATGTAGCCCGGCAACATGCCGGAATAAGGGGTGTGCACATCCCGGCTGATCAGGGTGATCTGCAGGCCTGCAATGGGTTTCATGCCGAACCGCTTGAGTACGGCCACATGGCTATGACCGCCCCCGATCAGCACCAGGTCCTTGATCACCGTACTGTTTTTCGGCTTTTGCACGACTTATCCTGTCTGGGCCAACTCAGATGGGCCTGCGGGTCCGTAACCTGACCAGATTCATGCCGTGACAGCCTTTTCGGGAAGTGTCTCCTGAAAGTATTTCTCCAGAAATTCATCAAAAGATACCGTGTCGGAGGCTTCAATCCTGAGCTGCTTCTCCATGGACTGCTGCACGGCATCAGTGAAAAACTCGATGTCTTGCAGGCTCAGTACATGCTCGCATATACGGGTTTGATGTATTTTTGAATGGCGGCTTGCCATCTCGAAGAATCCTTCCTCGGTGGTGCGCATCTCATGCAGTATCCTTGCAGAAGGTGTCAAGGCAGCCTCCTGCATGGCCGCGCTCTGTTGCCGCAAGGCTGCACTGTAGTCATTGCAGGAGTTCGCCTCATCCAGTACTTCACAGATGGCTTGCATCTCGTGCAGGATTTCCTGTCCCCACTGCTGCAACAAGACCTGTTTTTGACCCTGCGTCAACTTGAGTTTCGGGTCACGTCCATAGTGCGCTGTGTTGATTTCGTTGCTGTCGATCGTCTGCCGTTCGGCTGCATCGATGCGCGGACTCTCCTGCAACAGGCAAAAAATCATGAAGGCTTCCAGGAAATGAAGCTGGCCGTTGCTGATTCCCAACGGCTCGAACAGGTCCAGGTCCAGGGAACGTAACTCGATGTACTGGACACCGCGCTGTCGAAGGGCATGGACCGGTTTTTCATTGTTTACCGAAGGCTGTTTGGGACGAACCGTACTGTAGTATTCATTCTCGATTTGCAGAAAATTGGTATTGAGCTGGCAGTATTCGCCTGCCACCTTCACACCGATCCTTTCATACTTGGGACAGGACGTTTCGATCGCGTGGGTCAGGCACTGGATATACGAATCCAGGCTGTCGTAACACGCCTTGATACCGATCTCGCTTTCTATCTTGTTGTTGTAGCCGATATCTCCCAGGCGCAATGACGTCGCATGAGGGAGATAGTACGTGGTGGCATCAAACTGCTGCAGTGTGCCGGGTTGTCCGTTGACGAAGGATTTGCAGATCGCGGGCGAGGCCCCGAACAGGTAGTAGATCAGCCAGCCGTAACGCTGCAGATTGCGCGTCAAGGCAAAATACCGGTCGTCAATGAATTCCTGCTTCGAAACAGGACCTGGGAAGAATTCGCTGTAATACGGCCAGAACGAATCCGGCAGCGAATAATTGAAGTGAATGCCGGCAATCACCTGCATCATCTTGCCGTAACGGTAGCCGAGACCGCGCCGGTACACCGTCTTCATCATGCCCAGGTTGGACGGGCCGTAATTCGCAATCGGGATGCTCGATTCGCCGTCGATGACACACGGCATGCTCGCGCCCCACAAGGACTCGTGCTTGAGCTGACCATAGACAAACTGGTGGATTTTTTCCAAAAATTCCAGGGTCTCGGAAATTCCCCGGATGGGCGGCGTGATCAGCTCCAGCAGTGCTTCGGAGTAGTCTGTCGTGATGTAGGGGTTGGTCAGCGCGGAACCCAGTGAAGACGGATGGGGTTGTTGGGAGATTTTCCCCTCACTGTCCACCCGTAACGACTCCTTCTCCAGGCCGATCTTGCCGCCAGATAATAGGTTCTGTTGCCTGTCCTGAGTGATCCTGGCGAGATGGCTGTGTAGCTGGTCGTACATTGATACGGGGAGGCTGATAATTTCCTTTTGCCCTGTGAAGTATCCATTCAGCCCTTGGATTCATCTTCTCACGGGCATTTTACACACTCTATGGAGGGTGCTGCATGGATGCAACGGGATCAGGCTAGTTCCTGGTGCAGGCGGTCCCAGTCAAATGCATGGCCCGGGTCGGTTTTCCGGTCCGGAGCAATCTCGGAATGACCCACGATTCTTTGCCTGCTCAACGACGGGTAGGCAATTCTCAATGCATCGATCAGCGTGGCCAGCACCCGGTACTGGGCGCTTTCATAGGGCAGGGTATCCGTGCCTTCCAACTCGATTCCAATGCTGAAATCGTTGCAGTTCTCCCGTCCATCGTAACTTGAGACGCCTGCATGCCAGGCGCGGCGGTGAAACGGTACAAACTGCACGATGCTGCCGTCGCGTCGTATCAGCACATGGGCGGATACCCTCTGCTCGGCAATTGAGGCGTAATCCGGGTGGGCATCCGGACTGAGCTGGTTGGTGAACAGCTGCTCGATACCAGGGCCTCCAAACTCACCGGGGGGCAGGCTGATGTTGTGGAGAACGATCACGGAAGGCTGACAGCCTTGCGGGCGTTCATTGGCGTTCGGCGAAGCTACAAAATTCACGCCGGCAATCAAGTGGCTTGCGGGATCGACACGCATGAGGCGCAGTATGCGGGATACATGACCCACAAAAAAGGCCCCGGGGTACGGGGCCTTTAAACAGGGAAAAGCGCTGGGCTGATTACATCATGCCACCCATGCCACCCATGCCGGCCATGTCCGTGGCCCCCGGATGATCATGCGCTTCTTCACTCGGTTTTTCAGCGACCATGGCCTGTGTCGTGATCATCAGACCGGCAATGGAGGCTGCATTTTGCAGTGCAGTACGTGCCACCTTGGTGGGATCCAGTATACCCATCTTGATCATGTCACCGAACTCACCGGTCGCAGCGTTGTATCCGAAGTTGCCGTCTCCCTCATCGACCTTGGCGAGGATCACAGAGGCTTCTTCTCCGGAGTTGGTCACGATCTGGCGCAAGGGCTCTTCCATCGCCCGGCGGGCAATTGCAATACCCATGTCCTGGTCGTGGTTGTCGCCTTTCAGATCGTCCAGGACCTTGTATGCGCGCAGCAACGCCACACCGCCGCCCGGAACGACACCTTCTTCAACGGCCGCACGTGTTGCATGCAGGGCATCTTCCACGCGGGCTTTCTTTTCTTTCATTTCCACTTCGGTTGCGGCACCGACCTTGATGACTGCAACACCGCCTGCAAGCTTTGCCATGCGCTCCTGCAGTTTTTCCTTGTCGTAGTCGGAGGTCGCCTCCTCGATCTGGGCCTTGATCTGGTCAATGCGCGCCTTGATGTCGTTCGCCTGTCCCGCGCCATCCACGATGGTGGTGTTTTCCTTGGAAACCATGATGCGCTTGGCGTTGCCGAGATCGTCCAGGCTCGTTTTTTCCAGCGAAAGTCCAACTTCCTCGGAGATCACCGTGCCGCCGGTCAGTACGGCGATGTCCTGCAGCATGGCCTTGCGCCGGTCACCAAAGCCGGGTGCCTTGGCTGCACAGACTTTGACGATGCCGCGAATGGTGTTGACCACCAGGGTTGCGAGGGCTTCGCCTTCCACGTCTTCTGCAATAATCATCAGGGGTTTGCCCGCTTTGGCAACGCCTTCGAGCAAAGGAAGCAGATCGCGGATATTGGATATCTTCTTGTCGTGCAGCAGGACGTAGGCGTCTTCTAGGTCTGCACTCATGCTGTCCTGGTTGTTGACAAAGTAGGGTGACAGGTAACCACGGTCGAACTGCATGCCTTCAACCACTTCCAGTTCGTTTTCCAGGGCATTGCCTTCCTCGACGGTGATGACGCCCTCTTTGCCGACCTTGTCCATGGAATCGGCAATGATGTCGCCGATGGAGGAGTCTGCATTGGCAGAGATGCTGCCCACCTGGGCGATGGCCTTGGAATCTTCACAGGGCTTGGAAAGATCCTGCAGACTGGAAACCGCGGCACTGACCGCCTTGTCCAGGCCGCGCTTGAGGTCCATCGGGTTCATGCCTGCGGCGACCGCCTTCATGCCTTCACGCACGATGGCCTGGGCCAGCAGCGTGGCAGTCGTCGTGCCGTCACCGGCAACGTCGGAAGTTTGCGAGGCAACTTCCTTTACCATTTGTGCACCCATGTTCTCGAACTTGTCTTCAAGTTCAATTTCCTTGGCAACGGAGACTCCGTCTTTGGTGACCGTGGGAGCACCGAACGATTTGTCCAAAACAACATTGCGTCCCTTGGGACCCAGCGTTGCCTTCACTGCATTGGCCAAGACATTGACGCCTTGCGCCATGCGTTGTCTGGCATCTTCGTCAAAACGTACTTCTTTTGAACTCATGATTATTCCTTCCTAAATGCGTTGAAACTTTTTGATTGTGAGAGACTAGCCTTCGATCACTGCCATGACATCGTCTTCGCGCATCACGAGCAATTCTTCTCCTTCGACCTTGACCTCGGTACCGGAATATTTCCCGAACAGGATCTTGTCACCCGCTTTCAAGTCCAGCGGACGAACTTCTCCACTCTCCGTAATCTTGCCATTCCCCACGGCAACCACTTCGCCCTTGATCGGTTTTTCGGTAGCGGAATCCGGGATCACGATTCCTCCGGGGCTGGTACGCTCTTCTTCCATACGCTTGACGACCACGCGGTCATGCAACGGACGTAACTTCATCAGGATTGCCTCCTTAAAAATATCGACTGAATTGGATGTTGATAACGTGTTTGTTTTATCTACGGAGGCTGCAAGCATTAGCACTCCTCACAAAAGAGTGCTAATAGTACGCACGAAATGCGTGATGTCAAGCGGTTTCTTTGCCGTAAACGGCTTTGAGACTCAGTCGTCCCGGCGGGTAGTTTCCCCTTCGTAGATGCTTCCCCCGGGTCCTCCGTGAAGGGTATTCGGATAGATCCGGACATAACGGACCATGGACCACGAAATCAGGGCCCGGCGGGTCCAGGGCAGCAGGCAGACAAAGCCGATGAAGTCGGTAAAGAACCCCGGGGTAAGCAGCAAGGCGCCACCCACAAGCAATGCCACGCCCTCGAGGATCTCCGTGGCAGGGTAGCGGCCCTCGGACAGGGACCGCTGGAGCCTGAGGTAGGTCTGCCACCCCTGGGCACGCAGCAGGGCCACGCCCAGTACGGCGGTCAGCACGACCAGCCCGATGGTCGGCAGTGCACCGATCAAACCGCCGACCTGGATCAGCAGGTAGATCTCGATGATCGGGATGATCACGAATGCGGCAAACAGGAGCGGAAAAGGGCGCACATGGATTGGTGGCATTTTGTATCAACTCCCTCGACGATTCCCTGTTGGCGTGAGTCAGGAAAGACGCTTTTCGTGAAGCGACTTTGCAGGCTATAGGGTTCGACAACTGAACGGATTTTAGCAGATGTATACTGCGGAATGGGCTGCGGATCAGAAGTTATCCGGAACCGATTGCAAGCAGGGGAGCCATATTTATTGTAGATTCATCTGGCTGGTTCCGATTTCATTAGGCATATACAATCAATCGTGATTCCGGTTCACGCAAAAATATATCAGGCAGGTCGGCAGGGAACTGGAACAAAGCAGGGGATCCTGATGCGTTGGGTAATCGGGCAAGGGAAAACGCATTCATGTTGGACTAGAATTAGAGGTGGAGGAGCAGATGGGGGCGGCATTCAATCATTCAGTCTATGTGCTTTTGGCGGCCATGCTTGCGGTATGCGTGTTCATCCTGCAGCCGGTCGTGTCAGCCAATGAAAATGCTGTGGAGCAGGGCAAGAAAGTTGCATTCGATCGCCAAGCGGGAAACTGTCTGTCGTGCCACTTGGTCGAAGGCGGTGAGGCGACCGGAAATCTGGGCCCGCCCCTGGTCGCAATGAAAGCCCGTTTTCCGGACCGGCAGAAGCTTCGGGACATTATCTGGGATATCACCACATCACGTCCGGAGACGATGATGCCGCCGTTTGGCAGGCACAAGATCATCAGTGAGCAAGACATTGATAACATCGTCGAGTACCTGTACACCCTGTGATCCCGCGCACCCTATTTTGAGATTTCATGAGGTCGGAACTATGAGCATTACACGAAGAGCAGTGGTCAAGAATACCGTTGTCGCTGGTTTGGCGACCCTGGCTGGCTTGCCGAAACTTTTACTGGCCGCCTGGCCGGAAAAAGCCTTCAAGGCAAAATCCATGGACGATGCACTGAATGCGCTGCTGGGTACGACCGAATCGGCAGCAGGTGAGATCGTGATCAAGGCACCTGAAATTGCCGAGAACGGTGCCGTGGTGCCGATCTCGGTTACCAGCAAGATCGCCAATACGGAATCCATCTCCATCATCGTGCCGGACAATCCTCAGCCACTGGTCGCCAGTTTTGATCTCACCGACAGTGAGCCGTTCGTGTCGGTGCGCATCAAGATGGCAAAAACGTCCCATGTGGTCGCTTTGGTGAAGGCGGGTGGCCAGCTGTACAAGGGTGCGAAGGAAGTCAAAGTGACCATCGGCGGATGTGGCGGTTAACACGTAGACCAAAGGTGAATTGATATGGGAGAAACAATCAGGATTCGTGCCAAGAGCACGGGTGATACTGTCACGGTGAAGGTACTCGTCACGCACCCCATGGAAACCGGGACGCGCAAAGACAGCAAAACCAACAAGCTCGTCCCGGCTCACTTCATACAGGAAGTTAAAGCCGAGGCTCACGGTAAAGTGGTTTTCCATGCAAACACCGGGGCTGGCGTGGCAAAGAATCCGTACTTCGCATTCAAATTCAAAGGGGCAACTTCAGGAGACACTGTCAAGATCAGCTGGATCGACAATCTGGGCAACGCTGATTCGAAAGAAGCCGTGATCAAGTGATGGTTACCGGGGAGGTAAGATGAAAAATGCATTGATCGCAACCATCGTGGTACTGGTATGTTCATTCTTCGTGCAACCGCTGTCAGCAGGCCCTGAGGACGACGTGAGGCTGTATCAGGACTACTTCAAAAAACGCTTCCCAAGTATCGATTTTCAGGAATTTGCGAACGGTGTCTATGCTCTCAGTACCCAGATGCGTGAAAACTGGGAGGCGATTGAAGACTTTCCGCCTTATGAGCCGTTCATCGAACGTGGCGAATCCATGTGGAACACAGAGTTTGCGAACGGAAAATCCTATGCCGACTGCTTCCCGAACGGACCGGCTTCCAACCACCTGTACCCGCAATGGAGCAAGGAGCAGGGCAAGGTGATTACATTGGCGCTGGCGATCAACCAATGCCGGGAAGTCAATGGGGAAAAGCCCCTGAAGTACAAGAAGGGACCCATCAATGACATTCTGTCCTACATGGCCTTTGAGAGCCGTGGGCAGGTGACCAATGTAGTCATACCTGCAGATGATCCGCGTGCACTGGAAGCCTATGAAAAAGGCAAGGAGTTCTATTTCACGCGCAGGGGGCAATTGAATTTTTCCTGTGATCACTGTCACTTCGGCAGTGCCGGCATGAATTTGCGTTCGGATGTCTTGAGTACCGCCGTGGGACAGACCACGGGCTGGCCGGTATATCGTTCTCGGTGGGGGGCTGCCGGAACACTGCATCTTCGTTATGCTGGCTGTAACAAGCAGGTCCGCGCAAAACCCTTCGCTGCCCAGGGTGAGGAATATCGCAACCTGGAATACTTCCACACCCATATGAGCAACGGGTTCGTATTGAATGGCCCCTCTTCACGGAAATGACGAGTTTGTGAACTTTGTATCCACCCAGTAGATCTATTCGGGAGAACCAGGCCATGGGAGTACTGCTCAAATATGTTTTAGTTGCGATTGTCACTGGGGGCATGTGGTTGTCCGCTGGCTTGTTCGCTGACGTATCCGCTGCAGACAATGCTGAGTTTGTTACTTTGCTAAGCGAAGCCAAGGCTGCACAAAAAAAGGCCAGTTCCGTAGGCGGCGAATGGCGCGATGTCGGGAAGTTCATAAGAGAGGCGGAGCAAGCTGCGGCTGACGGAGATTTTGGGAAAGCGAATGAGCTCGCACAGAAAGCCAAATTGCAGAGCGAACTTGGATACGAGCAGGCCGTTTCGCAAAAAGGAAAAGCGGGGCATCCCTCCTACTTGCAGTAAGCTAGCCCGGGTCCGGTCGGCCACCAAGCAGTGTACTTCACACGCCGTCAATTTCTGTCATTACTGAACGCCGCCGCCGCGGCAGGGATATTGCCGGTATCCCAGGGCCTGAAAGCCGGCAAGCATGCCGGTGTCTACGAGGTTCCCAAAAGGGGCAATGTGAGGCTCCTCCACATCACGGACTGTCACGCCCAGCTCCTGCCAGTCTATTTCCGAGAACCCAACGTCAACATCGGCATAGGCGAAGCCTACGGAAAAGCTCCTCATCTTGTAGGTACCCGCTTGCTGGACCGGTTTGGCATGGGTGCGGCGAGCGACATGGCTGCACATGCATTCACCTTTCTTGATTTCGTTGATGCGGCCAGAAAATATGGAAAGGTGGGGGGGTTTGCACATCTGTCCACACTGGTTAAGAAACTCAGACAGGAGTTTGGCGAAAAGAACACCCTGTTGCTGGATGGGGGCGACACATGGCAAGGGTCAGGTACGGCCTACTGGACCCGTGGCGGGGATATGGTCGGCGCATGCAATCTTCTGGGCGTTGAGGTGATGACAGGTCACTGGGAGTTTACTTATCACGATGCGGAGGTGATGGGTAACATCCGGAATTTCCACGGTGAGTTCGTCGCACAAAATGTCAAGCTGACCGAAGACGGCTTTTTCGAGGACCAGCCTGCCCATGATGAAAATACCGGACACATATTCAAACCCTATACGATCAAGGAACTCGGCGGCGTGCGTATTGCCGTCATCGGACAGGCCTTCCCTTATACCCCCATCGCCAATCCTCAACGGTTTATTCCCTACTGGTCATTCGGCATTCGCGATGACGAGATGCAGCAGGTCATTGACACCGTACGCGAGAAGGAAAAGCCGGCCGCCGTCGTACTCATTTCACATAACGGGATGGACGTTGACCTGAAGATGGCCCGCCGTGTGACGGGGCTGACCGCGATTCTTGGAGGCCACACGCACGACGGAGTGCCTCGGGCCATCGAGGTGAAAAATGCAAGCGGTGTGACTTTAGTGACCAACGCAGGGTCGAACGGCAAGTTTCTCGGTGTCATGGATCTCGATATCAAAAACAACAGGGTATCCGGTTACAGCTACAACCTGCTGCCGGTATTTTCCAACCTGCTGGAAGCCGATCCCGAGATGCTTGCTTATATCGAAAAAGTCAGACAGCCCTATCTCGGGGAATTGGAGGAAAAGCTGGGAGTCGCGGATTCCCTGCTGTACCGGCGGGGGAACTTCAATGGATCGTTTGACCAGGTGATTTGCGATGCCCTGGTCGAACAGCTGGACACCCAGATATCATTATCACCCGGTTTCCGATGGGGGGTGTCCGTGCTGCCAGGTGACGACATTACGATGGAGCATGTGTTGGCACAAACCTGCATGACATATCCCGAGACCTATGCTGCCGACATGAGTGGTGAAGCCATCAAGCTCATACTTGAAGATGTGTGCGACAACCTGTTCAATCCGGACCCGTACTATCAGCAGGGAGGGGATATGGTCCGTCTGGCGGGCATGAACTATGTGTGTGACCCGACCGCCTCAATCGGAAGCAGGATTTCAGAGATGACCCTGGACAGCGGAGAGAAAGTTGAGGCGAACAAGACCTATAAGGTGGCCGGGTGGGCGACGGTAGGGTCAAAATCTCCCGGTCCTCCCGTGTGGGATGTTGTCGCTCGATATATACGTGAACACAAGAGCATCAGGGTATCCAGGCTGAACACGCCCAAACTGAAAAATCTGGGAGACAACCCAGGCATCAGTGATTACGGCGTCTAGTGCAGCCTGTGCCGGTCAATACAGGTATTCCAATGCCCTATAATGAAAGCAGTACGAATGAAACCCGTAAGGAACACAGGATGGATGTTCGGTTTACATCTTTTTTGGTAATTTGCCTCGCTTTCCTGTCGACTGCTGGTTTGCAGGCAGATGAAAAGCAGGTCCTTGAGACCAAGGTACTGAGCCTGCACATGGCGCAGCGGGTGGCTGCTGCAGCCGTGCAAGCCTGTGGCGAGATGGGTTATCAGGTCGGGGCTGCCGTCGTGGGGCGTAACGGGAATTTGGTCGCGTTTCTCCGAAACCCGCTGTCGGGACCCCACACGATCGATATCAGCCAGAAAAAGGCCTATACCTCAGCCAGCACCCGCGTGCCCACCGCACAACTGACGGATCGAAGAACCCTGAACTTCGCAGATCGGCTGATCACGGTTCAAGGGGGCCTGCCCATCAATCTGGGCGGCTACCTGTATGGGGGTGTCGGAGTTTCGGGAGCCACTTCGGAGGACGATGAAGCCTGTGCCCAGGCCGGCATCGATGCAGTACGAGAAGATATCGAGTTCGGTGATTAGGGACGTAGCCACATGTCGTTCAACCAGTTTCTCGGATTTGTCTTGTTGGTGCTGGTGGCCGCTACTGGCAATGTGTGCGCGGAAAAACAAGCGCAAGCTGACCTCCTTGCAGGTGCGGAACATGTGACGTTCCCTGCACCCACCTTCCATCCTGACTGGTTCAAACATTCGTTTCTTGATCTATCCGAGGATATTCAAGAGGCGCAGGTACAAGACAAGCGACTGATCGTGTATTTCTACCAGGCCGGGTGCCCGTATTGCAAAAAGCTCATCGAGCATAATCTGGGACAGGCAGAGGTATCCGAATATGCCCAGGAAAACTTTGAGATCGTTGCTATCGACATCTTCGGTTCAGTGGATGTGACAGATACCGACGGCGAGGTTTTGAGCGAGAAGGAGTTTGCAAAAAAGCTGCGGGTAAACTTCACACCCACCATGCTTGTCTACAATGAGAACAGCAAAATCATTTTCCGAATGAACGGTTACTACAACCTGGATAAATTCTCAGCCATGCTCAGTTATCTGGCGCAGAAGATGGAAACCCAGGTGAAGTTCTTGGACTATCTTGCGGAGTACCGCAGTAAAGACAAGCCTGGGCAACTCGATACGGATGTATTTACTGGAAGGTTCAAGACTGCGCCCTTCGATCTGCAAAAAACCATTGCGTCCGAAGCGAAGCCTGTAGCGGTCTTTTTTGAAGAAGCCAATTGCCCATACTGCGATGAGTTGCATGGAGATATCTTGCAAAGAGAAGAGACTGAAAAGTTCCTGGAGAAATTCTCATTGGCGGTGATTGACATACATAGCGAAAAAGAAATCGTTTCCCCGGCAGGAGGAACACATGTATCCAAGGACTGGGTTCGAGAAAAAAAGGTGCAGTTCATACCCACAATATTGTTCTTCGACAGAAGCGGCAATGAGGTGTTTCGTGTAGACGGGTACATGAAAGCATTCCACCTGCAGACAGCTTTTGATTACGTACTGACAGAAAGCTATAAGACCTATCCGGGGTTTCAGCCTTTTCTCCATGACAGGGCCGACAAGTTAGAGTCAGAAGGCGTGGTTATCCAGCTTATGCAGTAATTATTTTGAGAACACGATTCATCATGGAGCCGGTTCATAAAGCAGGCCGGTTGTCGACAGCCGAATCCTGAAGGCATTTGGAAACTGGGCCTTCCGGCTTGGAAACTCGTATAATTGTGCTCGTGTATTTTGCAGGCCATGGCCCCGAATCACTTAGGACGCCGGCAACTGCCCGAAGGCCATCAACCCCTTCGGGCTTGCTATGAAACTCAGCTTTTACAAGGGTTGCGCACATGAGTCCACATGTTTTGGTACTGACGACTTTCCCGGGTCCGGATGTTGCGACACGTCTGGCGAAAGAGATCGTTCAGAGCCGGCTGGCAGCCTGCGTGAATATCCTGCCTCAGGCACAATCTGTATACATGTGGCAAGGTGAGCAGTGCATGGAGACGGAGTGCATCGCGCTTATGAAAACCACTGAAAGCGGGTATGAGAAGCTGCAGTCCTATATACAAAGCCATCATCCTTATGAACTTCCGGAGATTATTGCGACTCCCATTACCAAAGGCCTGGATCGCTATCTGGGCTGGGTGACCGAGAGTGTGAACATATGAAAGGCCTCAGTATCATTTTTTGGATACTGCTCGTATTCGGGCATTCTGCAAGCCATGCAGAGTTCGGGACCGGCGTGCTCGAACCGTTTGTGACGGGAATGGGTGAGGACGAATTCCTCCACCCCGATGAGGCGTTTCAGGTTACGGCACGCAAGGGGGATGCCTACACCATCTTGACGGACTGGAAGGTCGTCGAAGGCCACTATCTGTACAAGGACAAGATTGCAGTTGAACCCATGGACGGGGTCGGGGTCACGCTGGGAACTGTGCAATTGCCAGCCGGAAAGGAAATGCAAGACGAGTTCTTCGGCAACGTGGTTACCATCGATCACGATTTCGAGGCACCCGTCCCGATTCGCCAGATTGCCGGTAACCTCAGGACACTCGATCTGGAGGTCACCTACCAGGGGTGCGCAAAGGCCGGTCTTTGCTACCCGCCCATTACCAAGATTCTCCATGTCTCGCTGGACCCGACCGGTGACCCGTCCGGCGCTGCAGCCACCTCTGCAGGACCGGGTTCGGGGAGCACCCCGGGGGGCTCTGGCTTCCAGTCCGAGCAGGACCGCTTTGCTGCCATGCTTGCCTCGGGAAAACTCTGGTGGATCATGGCCAGCTTCCTGGGTCTGGGCCTGTTGCTGGCCTTCACGCCCTGCGTGTTCCCGATGATCCCGATTTTGTCCAGCATCATCGTGGGTCAGGGGCAAAATGTATCGACCTCCCGGGCCTTCGGCCTGTCTCTGGCCTATGTACTGGCCATGGCGCTTACCTACACCGCAGCCGGGGTGGTGGTCGGTCTTTCAGGGGAAAACGTGCAAGTCTGGTTTCAGAACCCGTGGGTGATCAGCACGTTTGTGGGGATTCTGGTGCTGCTGTCCCTGTCCATGTTCGGGCTGTATGAGCTGCAAATCCCGCATGCAATCCAGTCGAGACTGAGTGCCTACAGTTCTTCCCAGCGCCAGGGTTCGTACACCGGTGCCGGGGTGATGGGCTTTCTGTCTGCACTGATCGTCGGCCCCTGTGTGAATGCCCCCCTGATCGGTGCGCTGATCTACATTGCCGATGTTGGAGATGCCACCATCGGAGGACTCGCCCTTTTTGCCCTGAGCATGGGGATGGGAATTCCCTTGCTGGTGGTGGGCACGTCCGCTGGCAAGATATTGCCGAAGGCCGGGACCTGGATGGTGGCGATCAAGGCCGTGACGGGTGTGTTTCTGCTTGCCCTGGCAATCTGGATGCTGCAGCGCATCATCCCTGGACCCATCGTGCTGCTGCTTTCGGGTGCCCTGCTGATCGCTTGTTCGGTATACATGGGTGCCCTGGAGTCCGTCCGGGAGGGAGCTTCCGGATGGCTCAGATTGCAGAAGGGCTTTGGGCTCATCGCCTTGGTTTACGGAGGCATTCTGGTCATTGGTGCTGCGGGCGGCAGCCACAGCCTGCTGCATCCCCTGCAGGGGATATTTGCCCAGTATGCAGTCACGGACAGTTCCAACCGCAGCGGGAAGTCGGCACACAGCCTGGCCTTCCGGCAGATCAAGGGGATTGAAGAGCTGGATACGGCCGTGCAGCTTGCCGCAGCGCAGGGACGGCCCGTGATGCTGGATTTTTATGCCGACTGGTGTATTTCCTGCAAGGAGATGGAGGCCTTCACGTTCAGCAATTCCGGGGTGCAGGCGGCACTGGACGACTTCGTGCTGCTGCAGGCCGATGTCACCGATAACGATGAACAGGACCGGGCGCTGTTGCAGCATCTGGGCCTGTTTGGCCCTCCCGCCATTTTGTTTTATGACCGTACCGGCCAGGAGATGGGGGACTACCGTATCGTGGGGTTCATGGGGGCTTCGCGGTTCACGTCGCACATCGACCGTTTCAGAAACACTGGCACCCTCGCGTTGGATCTGGATGGCTGATGCAAGATTTTCGAAGTGCGGGGGTGTTGCTCGGGCACCTGCATACCGTTGATTACTGTCTTTTCGGGCTGCCACAGTACTTATTCTTTCAGAGACGCAATCCTCCAAAGGAAAGACAGGCCGCAATGTCTGCGAGGTTGTACAGCCTGTATTTTTCTGATCGAAATAAAGGCAGACAGCTGGAGGCTATGGTGTTTGTATAGCAGCTGATCCTCAGCAATAGAATCGCTGGAACTGGTTATGTGCTATTCCCATTGTCCAGTTTAGTTCTCTGTACAATTGCACGGTCAATCAGGCCATTGACAGTTGTATCCACATTGCGCATTGTAATTCGACTCATGAAAGCACGAGGTCCCATCTGCATGAAAAGGCGTCCAAATACCTCATCTGCAAAACTGCTCGAAATAACACCCACATCAGCAAAATCCAGTATGATTGAATCCCGATCACGTAACAGATTTTCGATCATGTTCCGAACGCGTATCCCGCCTTGTCGAGAGCCAAAATCCTTCCCTGCCTCTGTTTTCATACAGAACAGCAATTCGTCTTCAGCTGTCTCAAACTGTTTTTCGATGTAGTCTGAAGGCGGATCGTGCGGCTTTCCTTTAAACTGAAGTGCGTTATGCAAAAGATCAGGGTCGCTTAGATTGATCGAACACAAAACTGACGTTCCTGCATAGGGGACTTTCTCATAGTTACTGTTCACCCGATTTTTATCCGATCCTAGAAATCCATACAGGGAATGAATCTCAAACGATCCCCCAGAAAGAACTGAAACCCGATAGCTTCCGTAGAGTCCATTTCCTGCGTTTTTTTCTGGATCTCTTGTAACACCTTCACTGATCGCATCTCTTAGAGCCTTTGGGTGGTCCTTCCGGCGGTCCTTCATACCCATGCTTTCAGGAATTCCAATCCCTGCATCAGCAATAACAAATTCAACCGAATTGCGCCGTTCGTAGGCGGTTGCCTGAATGAAGCCACCTACCTGTGAATTTGCATGATCTGTCACATTATCCATAATTTCCCAAAGTGACCATTCAACAGCCTTGAGTGCCTGCCTATCCGTGTTCAGCTGCCTGAGTATCATGTTTATCACTCTGTTAAAGATTTCGAATGCATCGTTGCTTTCATGGTCTCCGAAGCAAAGCGCAGGAACATGCCCACCCTCATAGTTACTTGTGTTATTCCCACTCGGGTCTAGATGATGAGCCCAATTTGCATTGTGAAACAAACGACTCAAGTTCTCGTTGAGTGGGGGTATGTATCTGAAATCGATACCGTTGTTTCTGTATTTTGCAATTTGTGGTATGAGAGGGAGCATGACGGCTTCGGTGATGTGTTCACACGTTGAAAAGTCCAGCACGACATCTTTAAATCCTGACAGTTTTATGACTTTGTAAAGAGCAAAGCACAGCCTACGCAGATCGTTATGAGTAACGTTATCTGCAATTCTGATTCGATCAAAATCCCATGTTATCGCTTGTATCATTTCCTACTTTTCTAGTATCCACTTCAATCGGATCGATTGTGGTTGTATCTCTTACGACGATTAGAGACTTAGCTTATTGCTATCCTAAAGTACATCACCAATTCATTAATTTTGGGGCGGCAAGGATAGCACAGTCGGTTGTAGCGGAGCAGAAGCCCTTCAAAGATGATCGACTACAAAGCCGACTGCAAGAGCCGGGCACAAGCTTGCAAAAGGAAGGTATTTTTTACTGTTTTAACCGGTACCCGGTTTTGAAAATCCACCAGATGATTGCCAGGCAGATGGCTGTGAACAGCAGGACCATCAGCAAGCTGATTCCGACACCGACATCGGCCACCTCGTAAAAACTCCAGCGAAAACCACTGACCAGGTAGACCACCGGATTGAACAGGCTGACCGTCTGCCAGGCGGGGGGCAGCATGTCGATGGTGTAAAAGCTGCCTCCCAGGAACACCAGGGGGGTGATCACCAGCATCGGGATCAGTTGCAGTTTTTCGAAGTTGTCGGCCCAGAGGCCGATAATGAATCCGAGCAGGCTGAAAGAAATGCAGGTCAGGATCAAAAAGCTGAGCATCCAGAAGGGATGGCTGATGTTCAGATCGACGAAAAAACCGGAGGTCGCGAGAATGATCATGCCGATAATAAAGGATTTGGTTGCAGCGGCTCCGACATAGCCCAGCAGGATCTCCGCAATGGAGATAGGCGCCGAGAGCACCTCGTAGATCGTCCCGGTGAACCTCGGGAAATAGATGCCGAACGAGGCATTTGCGACACTTTGTGTGAGCAGGGCCAGCATCACCAGGCCAGGCACGATAAATGCCCCGTAGGAAACACCCTCAACGGTTTCAATGCGGGAACCGATTGCAGAACCGAAAACGACAAAGTACAGCACTGTGGAGATGATCGGCGAGACAAAGCTCTGCATGATCGTGTTCCAGGCACGCAGCATCTCGTACTTGTAGATGGTCTTGGCGGCCTGTGTGTTGATCATTCCGTGCTCACCAGGCTGATGAAAATGTCTTCCAGTGAGCTTTGCGATGTGCTCACGTCCTTGAGCAGCAACCCTGTACTGTTCACCGCATCCAGCAATCCGGAAATCCCGGTATGTTCGCTGTGGCTGTCGTAGGTGTATACGAGTTGCCGGCCTTCGCCGGAAAGCTCCAGCGACCAGCCGGACAGGGACTGTGGCACCGATGCAATCGGCTGCTCCAGTTCTATGGTCATCTGGCGTTTGCCGAGCTTGTGCTTCAGTGCCTGCTTGTCATCGATGACCAGTAATTCACTTTTGTTGATGACGCCTACCCGGTCTGCAATTGATTCGGCCTCTTCGATGTAGTGCGTGGTCAGGATGATGGTGACTCCCAATTTCTTGAGCCCCGTCACGAGGTTCCACATGCCCTTGCGCAACTCCACGTCGACCCCGGCGGTCGGTTCATCCAAAAACAAGACCAAAGGTTGATGGGACAGGGCCTTGGCGATCAGCACACGTCGCTTCATGCCTCCCGACAGGGTTCGGATAGCACTGTCCTTTTTATCCCATAAGGACAGGTCCCGCAGCAGCTGTTCCAGATACGCGGGATCGGGTTCCTTGCCAAACAGTCCCCGGCTGAAGCACACGGTATGCCATACCGTGTCGAACGAGGGCAGCGTCAGTTCCTGGGGAACCAGCCCGATCATGGCGCGCGTGATTCTGTAATCCTGTTCGATGTCGTAGCCGCTGACGGTGACGGAACCTTCGCTCGGATTTACGATTCCGCAGATAATGGAAATCAGGGTCGTCTTTCCAGCACCGTTGGGCCCAAGCAGGGCAAGGATCTCGCCTGAATGGATGTTCAGGGTGATGTCGTGAAGGGCACGGTGCCCGTTGCCATAGACCTTGGACAGGCCGGCGACCGAAATGATGGGATTCATATCCATGTTTGGCAGGTCCAACGGCGCGACGCGTCATGCATACTAAACAATATCATCAAATCCTGAGCGGCTATCGCGCCGGCAGCTTTCCAGGACGCTCGTAAACGTAAAATCTTACTAAGTGTCGTGATCTTGCGTCTATCATGCAAGGAAAATTCTTTAAATTCATAGAAATATATAATTTTGGATAAAATGCAGGAATCTGCGTATAGTGTAGGCTAAAGGAATGTGTGCGAAACATTTTGCCTGCACTTTCCATACATTCTGAAACAGGATACATCCATGGCAAAGATTTTGCTTCTGAACGGCCCCAACCTCAATCTGCTCGGCCAGCGAGAGCCCGAAGTATACGGGCATGAGACGCTCGAAGAAGTGGTTCGGTGTGCACTTGATACAGCCACGCAGCTGGGTCATCAACTGGATGACTTCCAAAGCAATGCAGAGCACGAGTTGGTGGACCGGATTCACCAGGCCAGCCAGGAGGGTGTTGCCATGATCATATTCAACCCGGGCGCTTTCACTCATACCAGTGTCGCCTTGCGCGACGCTCTGCTCGGAGTGGCGATCCCCTTCATCGAAGTGCACTTGTCCAATGTATTTTCGCGGGAAGACTTCAGGCAGCATTCTTTCCTGACGGATGTTGCAGCCGGCGTGATCTCAGGGCTGGGCATCAAGGGCTACAGCCTTGCGGTTGAAGCTGCACATCACAAACTGTCGGCGAGCTAGGTATGGACATACGCAAAGTCAAGAAACTTGTCGAGTTGCTGGAAGAGTCCGGGATTGCAGAAATTGAAATCCATGAGGGTGAGGAGTCCGTTCGCATCAGTCGCGGCGTGCCCATGGCCGCACCCGGCCAGGTGACCGCACCCCAGGTATCCGTGGTGGCTGCACCGGAGACACCTCCACCTTCAGGTGCCGCTTCCGAGCAGGAGCCCGAGTTACCCAGCGGTCATGCGGTCAACTCGCCCATGGTAGGTACGTTTTACGAGGCGCCTTCACCGGGACAGAAGGCGTTTGTCGAGGTGGGGGATTCCGTGCAGGCAGGCGATACCCTGTGCATCATTGAAGCCATGAAAATGTTGAACCAGATCGAAGCGGACAAGGCCGGAACGATCAAGGCCAAGCTGGTCGAAAATGCTCAACCGGTCGAGTACGGACAGGCCTTGTTCATCATTGACTGATTTCCTGCTCAGGCAGTTTCCACATGCTTGATAAAGTTGTAATTGCCAACCGTGGTGAAATTGCGTTACGCATACTGCGTGCGTGCCGCGATATGGGCATCAAAACCGTCGCCATCCATTCTGAGGCAGACCGGGACCTGATGCATGTGGGCATGGCCGACGAGTCGGTCTGTGTGGGTCCTGCCCCCTCGGCAGAGAGCTATCTGGACATTCCGGCAATTATCAGCGCAGCCGAAGTGACCAACGCCACGGCCATACATCCAGGCTACGGCTTCCTGGCCGAAAATGCCGAGTTTGCTGAAATCGTTGAGTCCAGCGGTTTTATTTTCATCGGGCCCAATGCAGAAACCATCCGGCAGATGGGTGACAAAATTACAGCCAAAAGGGCCATGCAGGAGGCTGGAGTGCCCTGTGTGCCGGGGGGTACGGAGCCCATCGGCGAAGATGAAAAGGAAAATACCCGAATGGCCCGGGACATTGGCTATCCGGTCATGATCAAGGCTGCAGGCGGCGGCGGTGGTCGCGGCATGCGCGTAGTGGAAGAAGAAGACAAGCTGATTGAGTCGATTTCACTGACTCGCGCGGAGGCCAAGGCGGCATTCAATGATGATCGCTTGTATATGGAGAAGTTTTTGCAAGCTCCCCGACACGTTGAATTTCAAGTGCTGGCGGACACACGGGGCAATGCGATCCATCTGTGCGAGCGTGATTGCTCCATGCAGCGCCGCAACCAGAAAGTCGTGGAAGAGGCACCTGCATTCGGGATCAGTGAAGAGCAGCGCCACAGCATCGGCGAGCGTGTCAAGCAGGCCTGTCGCGAAATCGGTTATCGAAGTGCCGGCACCTTCGAGTTTTTGTACGAGAACGGTGAATTCTATTTCATCGAAATCAACACACGCGTCCAGGTCGAGCACCCGGTGACAGAAATGATTACCGGCATCGACATCGTGAAACAGCAGCTGCTAGTAGCGGCAGGCGAGCCCCTGTCCTTTGTCCAGGATGATGTCAAGGTCCGCGGGCATGCCATCGAATGCCGCATCAATGCAGAAGATCCCTACTCGTTCATCCCGTGCCCGGGCGAGGTGACCCATTTTCACTGTCCCGGCGGACCGGGGATTCGGGTGGATACGCACCTCTACAACGGCTATACCGTACCCCCGTACTATGACTCGATGATTGGCAAGCTGCTGGCCCTGGGGCACAGCCGCTCAGGGGCGCTGACCCGGATGAAAGGCGCCCTGCATGAAATTGTCATTGACGGTATCACCACCAACGTCCCATTGCTGCTGGAACTGATGCAGGATCCCGTCTATATGAACGCCGAGCACAATATCCATTACCTCGAGAACAAGCTCAAGGGCTGAGTACCCGATCCGGTCGGGGCACGCAGGGTGTTTTGGGCTGATCCGTTCCTATTTCCGCGTGTATGACCTCGGGCCCGGACCGTCCGGGGCAGGTGCCTGCGGCAAACCGGACGGGGCAGTCATTTCCCGGTCCCAAGTGCCTCCGCAAGCTGCCCAGGATGTAAAAAAGCCTTGGCATTTGCAAAGCCAAATGCGATCATTATAGGCCAAGCAGCGCGGGGAATTTCCAGGACCGAATCTGGCAAATTGCCTTAAAAATAACAAGACGTTGCCCACGCACTCTTGGAAAAATCAGAAGCGTTGAAGCACGCGTCAGTGGCTGTACTGCATGACGGGTGCAACTTGGAATTTGCGCTGCCTGACAAATACCGCATGGCATCTACAATCGCATATCGTGATATCAAAAAATATCTTGATGCAGTCGGACCATGTCCCGCACAGCGAATCGTACTAACAAGACTTTTTGGCACTGGCCAGCCTAAAATATGGAGTTAACTGCATGAGCGCATCGCCTTCTACCGCTGAGGTGACAGATCTGCGCCGTGAACGCAGCAAGCATTCTTTGCGTGAAACGGTGACCAGTTCCCTGCATCTTTATTTCAACCAGATGAGTGGTCACGAGCCAGAGGGCCTTTACAAGATGTATATCGAGGAAGTTGAGCGCCCGCTCCTTGAACTGGTCATGCAATATTGCAAGGGCAACCAGACAAAGGCTGCTAAGTACCTGGGTATCAATCGCGGTACACTCAGGAAGAAGCTCAAGATGTACGGGCTCGGTTAGCCGCCCTTACCCGTTGGATCACCCCCTTGGCTAGTCCCAAACGGCAATCTGTTTGCCGTGCACTGATCAGCGTTTCTGACAAATCGGGTGTTGTACAACTGGCGCGCGAACTGCATGGCCTGGGTATCGAGATCCTGTCTACCGGGAATACGGCGAAACTCCTCGACCAGCACGGACTTCCCGTAACGGAAGTTTCCAGCTACACGGGGTTTCCGGAGATCATGGATGGCCGTGTCAAGACACTGCATCCCAGAATACATGGTGGAATTCTTGCGCGCCGCGGTCAGGACGAGCCGGTCATGCGTGAGCATGACATCGCTCCAATTGACCTGGTGGTCATCAATCTCTATCCCTTCGCTGAAACGACCGCAAGGCCAGGCTGTCTGCTGGAGGAAGCCATTGAGAACATCGACGTGGGGGGGCCTGCGATGATTCGTGGGGCGGCCAAAAACAATGCACATGTAGCGGTGGTGGTCGACCCCGATGATTATCCGGCCATTGTTGCCTGTTTGAAGGAAACGGACGGCGTGCTGGATGCAGGCCTGAGATTTGACCTGGCGGTCAAGGCTTTCGAGTACACGGCCCGTTACGACGACATGGTCGCCAACTATCTGGGGCAGCAGCTTGACGACGAAAGCCCGGTGTTTTCGCGCACACTCAATCTGCAGTTTCAACGTGAACAGGTGTTGCGCTATGGAGAAAATCCGCATCAACGCGGGGCCTTCTACAGGGAAAGAGACCTCCCTGAATCCTGCATAGCAGGTGCTGCGCTCCTTCAGGGCAAGACGCTGTCGTACAACAATATTGCGGACAGCGATGCAGCCCTGGAATGCGTGAAGCAGTTCGAGATCCCGGCATGCGTGATCGTCAAGCATGCAAATCCCTGCGGAGTGGCCGCGGCCCGGGACATCTCGCAGGCCTATGAGCGTGCTTTCCAGACCGATCCGACTTCCGCATTTGGTGGCGTGATCGCCTTCAATCGAGAGCTGGATGCCGGGACTGCGAGCCAGGTCATCGAGAAGCAGTTTGTCGAGGTGCTGATCGCGCCTGTGATCTCCAAGGCTGCACGTGAGGTGCTGGAGGCCAAGAAGAATGTCCGTGTCCTGGAATGTGGAGCCGGGGGGCCGGCGGATGCCTCCCTTGATTTCAAGCGGGTGACGGGCGGTCTGCTGGTCCAGGATCGTGATCTGGGTATTGTGAACGAGGAGGAACTGGATATGGTCTCCGCACGTTCACCCACCCGGCGTGAACTGGAAGACTTGCAGTTTGCCTGGAGGGTGGTCAGATTCGTGAAGTCCAACGCGATTGTGTATGCGCGTGGCCAGCGCACGATAGGGGTCGGAGCAGGGCAAATGAGCCGGGTATACTCGGCGAGGATTGCTGCACTCAAGGCGCGTGACGAAGGCATGGACATTGCCGGTTCAGTGATGGCATCCGATGCATTTTTTCCGTTTCGCGACGCTGTCGAGACGGCACATGAGCATGGCATTACCGCAATCATCCAGCCTGGGGGCTCCGTCAAGGACAGGGAAGTGATCACGGCAGCAGATGAATACGGGATGGCCATGGTATTTACGGGGATGCGCCATTTCTGCCACTAGATTTGTACAGGGGCTGATCCGCGCCTTCAGGCAGTAATCGGTTTTTTTGATCAAAGTCCGGATATCACAATGAAAGTTCTAGTCGTAGGTGGAGGAGGGCGCGAACATGCGCTGGCGTGGAAACTGTGCCAATCGGTGCAGGTTTCGGAGGTGTATGTAGCCCCTGGAAATGCAGGGACTGCGGCTGAACCGAAGGTGAAGAATGTCGAGATCGGTGCCGAAGACATCTCGGCCTTGCTCGATTTTGCAAAACGACAGGACATTGACCTCACCCTGGTCGGGCCGGAAGCCCCGTTGGTGGAAGGGATTGTCGATCAGTTTGGGGCCGAGCATTTGCCGATATTTGGCCCGGTGGCAGCCGCAGCCCGGCTGGAGGGGTCTAAGTCCTTTGCCAAGCAGTTCATGCAAAAGCACCGGATTCCGACGGCTGACTATGCGGTGTTTTCGGATTTTGCGAAGGCTCGCGACTATATCGTATCCCGGCCCGTCCCCATGGTGGTCAAGGCAGACGGGCTGGCGGCAGGCAAGGGCGTCATCATTGCACAGGACCACGCCCATGCGCTGGACAGTGCACGGGAAATGCTAAGCGGAGAACGTTTTGGAGATGCGGGCAAGAGCATTGTCGTGGAAGAATTCATCCAGGGGGAGGAAGCCAGCTTCATTTGCATGGCGGATGGCGAGCATGTCTTGTCGATGGCCACCTCCCAAGACCATAAAAAGCGCGATATGGGCGACGCAGGACCCAACACGGGCGGCATGGGGGCCTACTCGCCTGCCCCGATCGTGAATGAAACACTTCACCAGCGCATTTTGGACAAAATCATCTATCCCACAGTCCAGGGATTTGCCGAACAGGGGACCCCGTATCTCGGGTTTCTCTATGCCGGCCTGATGATAGACGCTCAGGGAAATCCCCACGTGCTTGAATACAACTGCCGTTTCGGTGATCCGGAAGCACAGCCTATCTTGATGCGTATGCAGTCGGACCTTGCGGAGCTTTGTCTTGCCGCGTTGGCCAAGCAGCTGGATCAGCGCGTCATCCAATGGGATGCAAGGACGGCACTCGGGGTGGTATTGGCCGCCGGTGGTTATCCGTCGGATACCTACGAAAAAGGAGTGGAGATCCACGGCCTGTCCGAGTCCAGGGAAACGCCTGTGCAAAAAGTCTTTCATGCCGGAACCTGCGAACGTGATGGCAGGGTATTGACCCGCGGCGGGCGGGTGTTGTGTGCCACGGCACTGGGAGATACGGTACAGCAGGCACAGCAGCGTGCCTACAGGCTCGTAGAGCAGATCTCATGGCCGCAAATGTTCTGCCGCCCGGACATTGGTCACCGTGCCGTCAACGACAACCGTTAGCAGCCAGTTCAGAGTACCTCGCAACCGGCTTGGGATTTCCTGCTCCGGGCAGCCCTGGCCCTGATTCCCCGCCTGTGCGAAGAAGTTGGCGCCATCATGTAGAATGGCAACTGGGGGCTTCTAATCTCCGTGAACGGGCAGTTGTGATAAGCACGGGTGGATCGCTGTATGAATGCCTCAACCATTTGTGTGCTTGGCGGAACCGGTTTCGTGGGCAGTCGACTATGCGCGGAATTGGTAAAACGTGGCCATCGAATCAGGATACTTTCCCGCCGGCGTGAGCGGCGCCGGGACTTGCTGGTATTGCCCGGCACCCGGATCGTCGAATGTGATGTTCACGATGGGCCCCAATTGAGTAGCTGTGTCAGCGATTGCTCAGCCGTGATCAATCTTGTCGGCATCCTCAATGAGAAAGGCCACAAGGGCGAAGGCTTCTGCAGGGTCCATGTGGAGTTGACCCACAAAATCATCGCCGCGTGCCGCAACCACAAAATCCCGAGGCTTCTTCACATGAGCGCACTCAACGCCAGCCTTGACGGCAAGAGTTTTTATTTGCGCACCAAGGGCGAAGCTGAAAATTATGTGCACACCGCCGGAGACCAAATTGCAGTCACCAGTTTCAGGCCGTCGGTGATATTTGGACCGCATGACAGTTTCTTGAACCGTTTTGCAACCCTTCTAAGATTGGCTCCCGGAATTTTCCCTCTTGCATGTGCGGACAGCGAGATGGCTCCCGTTTATGTGGGTGATGTTGCAAGGGTCATGGCGGATGCGCTTGACGATCCCCAGACCTACGGGTCCCGAATCGATTTGTGCGGCCCCAAAAGGTATACCCTCAAGCAACTTGTGGACTACACGGCAGCACTGAGCGGCTCCAGGACAAAAGTACTGGGCTTGCCGAAAAGCTTGTCGAAGTTGCAGGCACATATCTTCGAGTTTGTTCCCGGGAAACCGTTCTCGGTAGACAATTATCATTCCTTGCAGACCCACAGCATCTGTTCGGGGACGGAACACTGTCCAACTGCTTTGGAGACGGTTGCTCCAGGCTACCTGCTGGATCAATCAAGATATGTGCAGTATGAACGGTTTCGCAGCAGACACTGATCAGCACTTCTGCGGCATTTCAAGCGCCGATTTTCGCTCTTTTGCACTCAGCATCGAGATTTCCTCAGCACGGAGGTAAAACTTCTCAAAATTACTGTCGCACGCCACGAACAGCTGTTTGAAATCAGGAACCTGATCCCGATACACGGCGATCACTCCCAGTTGCGCATTGTTCAATGGACCCGACATCCATCTTTTATAGCGTTGCAAGGAACTGTTGGACCGGCTCAGGTTTTCGAAACGCCGCCGGAGCGCACCGGCCAATTTTTGCTTTTCACTGCGCATCGTCTCGACAGGAAGGCCGCTTTCATAGAGTTCATGAAGCTCGCGCCTCGTATCGAGAATCAGGTTTGCGAAAGCCGTTTTCTGAGTCAACCAGTTTTCATAGCTGAGCAGTTCTTCCTGTCTTCCATGATGCTGCAGCCAGCGATGCACACCCAGTTCCTCTACGGCTGTGGCAAAGGATTCGTTGAAAGTGGAGTTGCTGTTTACATACAGTTGCTGGTGTGCCAGCTCATGGAAAATATAGGACGCTGTCGCAAGTTCACCCTGATCGAGCATGCTGCTCACCAGCGGGGCGAGCGTGGAGTAGGCGGGCACGCCTGCTACATATACGTCCTGTCCAGCAGCGGTGAGCTTTGCGGCATAGGCCTTGGCCTTGTACTCATCAAAGTACCTGCGATACTGCATGCAGTCGATTGCAAGAAAGCACCATTTCTGCAGCGTGACGGAAAACTCGGGTGCGGCAAATACATGCCATGCGACATACTGCCTGTCCAGCTGGATATAACTGCGGTAACTCTGATTCTCCGGAAGCCTGAGGTCGGTGCTCGCAAAGGAGCGCAGTTCCTGTGCCAGCATTAATTGTTCGATTAATTTTTTGTCGCGTGTAGAATCGTTTACGATGTCGGGGATGGGTTCACGTTTGGACAGCAGGGCCAGATGACCGGCAGTGGACTGGTAATAGAAGCCGATCGTGCTGCAGCCTGTGCAAAAATTAACCAGTGCCACCAGGGTTAGCAACCGGCTCAGCTTTTTCATCATGCATGCACGTTATCACAAACAACGGATGTGATTATGGAGGTCTATCTCGTGGGTGGTGCAGTTCGAGATGAACTGCTGGGGCTGCCTGTTGGGGAACAGGACTGGGTGGTGGTTGGCGCCAGTGCCGAGGAGATGCTGAATTTGGGATACCGCCAGGTCGGCAAGGATTTCCCGGTATTCCTGCATCCCGAAACGGGCGAGGAATATGCCTTGGCCCGTACGGAACGGAAAAAAGGCCGCGGTTACTACGGGTTCGAGGTGCATGCATCGCCGGACGTCAGCCTGCAGGACGATCTGCTCCGCCGCGACCTGACGATCAATGCCATGGCAAAAAGCCTGTCGGGAGACATCATCGACCCGTACGGGGGGCAGCCGGATTTGAAAGCGCGAAACCTTCGCCACGTTTCTGCTGCTTTTGTTGAAGATCCGCTTCGCATATTGCGGGTGGCCCGTTTCGCCGCCAGATTTGCAAGACAGGGATTCAGCATCGCAGATGAAACCATGCAGTTGATGCACGACATGGTCAGGACCGGAGAGTTGCAAGAGATCTCTGCAGAGCGTATCTGGGAGGAAACCCTGAGGGCGCTGATCACCGACTCGCCCGGCGTGTTTTTTTCCACCTTGCACCGCTTGCAGGCGATGGAGCAGATCTTTGGGGGGGTTGGCTGTGCTTTTTCTGTCGAGTCGGCACGCAATTCGGCATTATTGGCACTGGAACGGATGGCTTCGCTGACGGACAAACCGTGCGTTCGGTTTGCATCCCTGATAGGAGGTCTCTACTTTCTTCGACCCGGAGAGGATACGCAGGAGGTATCGTATCTGGCCAGACAACCCGGGTTGCCTAGTGCATGCCGGGAACTTCTCGAGCTCACCGTAGAACTGCAGCATGCCTGTCACGATGTTTTCAAACTGGATGCCGAGGCCTTGCTGGATCTGTTGCGCAGGCTTGACGGGAGAAGAAGGCCGGAGCGCTTTGTCGATCTGTTGCAGATATTTACTGTAATTCACGAAAGCCTGAAGAAGGAAAACCAGTATCCTCAGGCAGACTGGCTGCAGCTCGCATCAAGGCGAATCGAAGAAATCGATGTCCGCCAGTGGATCAGCGACGGAGTCCGAAATGAAGAGGTTGCGGGCAAACTGGAACAGGCCCGCTTGCAACTCCTGAAGGAGATGATTGATGCAAGGGCTACCCCCTGATTCGGTTCACTCTCACCAATACGCGTATAGCAGCACGATGCCAAGCAGCACCCTGTAAATCACGAACGGCAGCATGCCGATCTGGGCGATAAACTTGATAAACCAGTGTATGCAGAAAAAAGTCACGATGGCCGAGCAGGTCAGGACACCCAGTCCGAAACCCCATTGAACGTTCGCCGCCTGCAGTACGGCCTGGTAAATGCCGAATACGGCGGCTGCAAAAATGGTCGGGATGGCCAGCAAGAAAGAAAATCGTGCCGCTTCTACCCGGGTCAGGCCAAGCCACATGGCTGCGGTCATGGTCACGCCTGAGCGGGAAGCTCCCGGAATGAGTGCGAAAGCCTGTGCAAAGCCGATCAACAGGGCATCTGCCGTGGTTAATTGCCGGGCCATGCGTGTCTGGCTGCCACGCCAGTCTGCCAGCCATAACAACAGGCCAAAAAATATGGAGGTGAGTGCAATAACAATGGCGTCGCGGCTGTACTGGATCACGTAGGCGTGGAAGAAAAGGGCCAGCACCAATATGGGCAGCGTGGCCCAGATTAACAGCCAGGCAAGGTTTCTCGCATCGCCATTTTCACCCGGCATACTGGCAGGTCTGAGCGCCTGTCCCACCAGCTTGCCCAGGTCGTCGCGAAAGTAGAACAGCACGGCCAGCAGGCTGCCCAGGTGCGCTGCGACATCGATCACCAGTCCCTGGTCCTGCCAATCCATGATGATCGGCAGCAAAACCAGGTGGGCGGAACTGGAGATCGGCAGAAATTCAGTGAGACCCTGTACTACGGCGAGTAAAAATGCGTGCAGGACTTCCACGAATTCCCTGCCCGCTTAAAGTCGTGCCCGCATGTCGCGCAGGGTAAATTGGTCCGGTCCGTACTCAATGCCCTTGCCCAGTACCATGACCTGAAATCGTTCACCCACGGCAGAGCCCAGGGTGAGCTGTTTCAGTTGGGCGATCTGTGCAACCTGCTCCGCTTGTGTATTGCCTGCAGGTCTCCAGTCAAGCAGGTGGTTGGCCAGCATGAAGTTTCGCTGCGAGCCGAAGGAAAGGACACCCATCTGAAGGCGCTGCGCCGCCTGGGCCAATGCGGAGAAATCCACGTCTGCTGTGATGTCCTGGATCCCGGGGCAGGCAAACAGATCCTCTGAAACACGGTGCCTGAAATAGCTGCGCAGCGTTCCCATGTGGCGTTGCGGGTGGTAGTACTCACTTTGCGGGTACCCGTAATCAACCAAAAACATGATGCACTGCTCGCAGCAGTCTGACCAGCTTGCCAGTGTCTTTCCCAACTGGAGGTTGATTTCACTGCAATAGGGCTCTCCTGCGGGCGGACGGTCCAGCATGACCGTGAGGTAGTCCAGCGCCACGTCCAGTTCATAGGAGGGATTTTGCACGAGCCAGTCCAGCTCTCCTTGATCCGTCAACGTCACGCATCTTTCGTTGATCTGTTGCGAATTTGCAACGAAGCACTTGACCGGCAGGGCATCCAGCACTTCATTGGCAATGACAATGGCACTGCCCAGGCCCATGTGCAAATCGGGCAACCACTCAACCATGGCCAGGCTCTCTGGCATATGTTCCTCGAGCAGCTCTCTCTGAGCATCCCTCAGCATCTCGCTGGGCTCGAAGATGTAGTACTTGCGGGGGGCGACTCCCCAGGCCTGCAGGTACCGGAGCATGTCCAGTGCGAGCTGTCCACGGCCTGCACCGATTTCCAGGACGTTGCGCTGTGCATCATCGCGGATCAGTTTTGCACAGGCGTGGGCGATGCAGTAGGCAAGGTGGACCGAAGACTCGGGTGCAGTGATGAAATCTCCATGCTTGCCGAAGACCGGCTGCTGGGTGTGGTAATAGCCGACGGAATGGTCATGCAGCACCAGCTGCATGTACTGGTCAAAACTGATGCTCCCTCCCTGAGCCTGGATTTCCCGGGCCAGGCGTTTCCTGCAGGCTTCAGTGTGCTGCTGCTGTTCCGCTGTCAGCTCGGAAAAGGTAGGACGGGGCATTCTGTCTGTCTCAGTCAGGTATGCTAGAGTTCGCCGGTCGAACGGGCATGAAGGATTGCGATGGAAAATTCCCGGGTGGTCATGATTACAGGAGGTGCACGACGTATCGGTGCGGAACTTGTGCGGCATCTGCACCACTCAGGCATGCGGATCATTCTACATTATTGCCATTCAGAAAGAGATGCCCAATTGCTGGCCAGAGAACTCAACACAACGCGCGCCGAGTCCGTGCAGCTACTGCAAGGAGATCTTACAGAATATGCAGCCATACCGGACCTGGTTTCCCGCGCCAAGGCATGCTTTGACCGTCTGGATGTCCTGATCAACAATGCCTCCCAGTTTTATCCGACTCGACTCGACGAAATCAACGAAGACACCTGGGACAAACTGGTCGGAGTGAATCTCAAGGCACCGCTGTACCTGACCCAGGCCATCGCCCCTCACCTGAAGGCCGTACGGGGTTGTATTATCAATATCGTGGATATTCATTCGGACCGACCTCTCAAGGGGTATCCTGTATATTCAATCTCCAAGGCGGGGCTGGCCATGCTCACCCGGTCGATGGCGCGAGAACTGGCGCCGGAAGTTCGTGTCAACGGTATCGCACCCGGTGCAATCCTGTGGCCGGAGGTCGAGCAGGACGCAACGATGCGCCAGGAAATCATTTCGCGTACCGCACTCAAGCATGCGGGCAAACCGGAAGATATTGCAGATGCCGCATTGTTCCTGATCGATCATGCGGACTACATCACCGGGCAGATCATCCCGATCGATGGCGGGCGTACACTGAGCAACTGACGGCTCTAAAAACCACGCAGGCTACCAGTAACTTTCGGTTGTGATATGCCCGGGACTGCGGCGCAGATTTTTCTCAAGCCCTTTCTCTTTCAATGCATTGCGCGTGTCCACGAGCATGTTCGGATTTCCGCAAAGCATCGTCTGTGAATGCGCCGGGTCAAGCTCAAGACCCACCCTTTCCTCCAGTACACAGTTCTTGATCGCCGCGGGGATGCGCCCGGGCAGGGCAAAGTCAGTCTCCTCCCTGCTGACAAACGGGACCATCTGAAAACGTTCCTCATACTTTTCGCTGAACCTTTGTATGGTCTCCTGGTAGGTCAATTCCTTGGCAAAGCGGACTGCATGCACCAGCACGATTCGCTCAAACCGTTGCCAGACTTCATCCGATTTCAATATGGACAGAAAGGGTCCGAGCCCGGTACCGGTTGCAAACATCCAGATGTCTCTTCCGTCGGGCACTTCATTCAGCGTGAAGAAGCCGTTGGCACGTTTATCAATCCAGATAGAATCGGATTCCTGCAGGGAGGACAGCCTGGTGGACAGGGGGCCGTGGCGGACGGTAATCGAGTAGAACTCGTGGGTGTTCTCGTGCGGGGCATTTACGAAGGAGTAGGGACGCCCCACGATCTGCTCGTCAATATCCAGACCCAGGCGACCGTACTGGCCAGCAATGAAGGGTTCAATGTCTGCTTCGATTTGAAGCGAATACAGTACGTCCGTCCAGTGCTTGTTTTGGACAACTTTGCCTTCGATCCAGTTGCTCATGTGATCCGGGGGTCAGGTTGAGTGGATGACGTAAGATAGGGGCTTGATATGAAAAAATCAACTTAGGCATCCTTGATGTGATCCAGGCGAATTTCGACCCGATCCTGGTTGATTCGGACGGGATATCTGCGCAGCGCTTCCGTGGCTGGTTCTTCCATCGGTTGGCCGGTACGGACGTTAAAACGGCTCCCGTGCAGGGTGCAGCTTACCAGTTCGCCTTTCAGGCATCCGAGGGCAAGTGAAGAGTCTTCATGTGTACACATATCATCAACGGCATATATTTTGCCTTCAACATTGGCAAGTAGAATATCGCCACGGTCCGTCGTCACTTTAAGGGTATGTCCGGGCAATACCTCGGCAAGGGATGCGACATCAATGTACTTGGCCTGGGAATCCATGGAATCAAGGATCGGAAACGAACTGTTACACTAGAAGTACTCATCATGCCGTACTTTGTTTACAAAATCACATCCGGGTCTGCCGGTGCGATCAAGGACCTTGAGCTTATCGACAGCTTCGACGAGTTCAAGCCGGCAAAGAATTTCGCACGCGAACAAAGAACTATTGTGGGCGAGGACAGCAGGACCGCAATCAAGATGATTTTCGCCAAGGATGAGCTTGAGGCCGAACAAAGACTGCGGGAGCCGCGCCATGCCCCCATATTGAGGGAATGGGAGAAGTAGCGGGTCCATGGCCTGTTCTTTCCCTGTCGCTGTGATCCAACGGGAGCAGGGGTATTCGCTCAATGGATGAGCATCAGTACCAAACCACGTACAAGTCCGTCAATCCCCACCGTTGCGTGTTCGAGAAGGCGATCAACTCGCGTATTTGCAGTTGCAGCAGGTCACATCGTTTTAACCTGGCAGACCGTGAGGGAGTGGCCTGCAATTCCCTGCCACGACTGCAGCGCTGTAACCACTTGCTGACTGAATTACGCGAGAAGGCAAGGTTTGCTTTGCGTCGCAGCAAGGTCAGCCAGACCCTGGCGCATGCCGATGAAATCAAGATACAGAACGGAGGCATGCTAGGTCTGCAACGGCAAGTAGACCAGGATGATGCACCAACCGTGAAGGACATCGACTCACTGATCCATCGGGCAGAAAGTCAGTTCGACGGCATCAGCGGTTTCCCGTATTCCCGACTCATGCAGGGGATCATTGCCTACCGCATCCGCTCGCATCGCCACCGGTCCCGCACGCGGGGGAAAAGCAGGGACCCCGTTGACTGATGGCAAGGACCACCAGACTCGACAGGTTGCTGACAGAAGTCAGGGCTTGCCGCATCTGTGAGCCCGAGCTTCCACTGGGTCCAAAGCCGGTCTTGAGGGCCAAACGCAGTGCACGGATACTGGTGATGGGTCAGGCACCCGGAGTCAGGGTGCACGAGACCGGCATCCCCTGGAATGACGCCAGTGGCAAGCGATTGCGCCAGTGGATGGATCTCGATGAGAGCGTGTTCTACGATGCGCAAAGGATTGCCATCATCCCGATGGGATTTTGCTATCCCGGTACGGGTCGCTCAGGTGATCTGCCGCCACGCAAGGAATGTGCCGAGTTGTGGCATCAGCGGCTCTTGTCCCTGCTGCCAAGGATCCAACTTGTATTGCTGGTCGGACAGTATGCACAAAAGCACTATCTGCCGGATCTTCGTCCCACGCTTGCAGAGACCGTCCGCCAGGGTGAAAAGTACGGACCGCTGTATTTTCCACTCCCGCATCCTTCACCGAGAAACATCGGGTGGCTGAAGAAAAACTGCTGGTTTGAGGCCGAGACGGTTCCGCAATTGCGCAAGAAGATCCAAACGGCATTGCACGGATAGGGCGCAGCTCAGGACGGAAAACCGAACTGTCAGTGGTTGACGGACTTATGACGCACCGGAAACTCCGGCGGTGCCGGATATTTCAGAATACAGAAGAACTCAGTTCGTTGACTGCAATCAACATCTCCGGGTCATCCGTGAGTGCCTGGGATATGGAGCTTGCACAGGCTGTGACTGGGGCTACCCCCTCCACCATGAGCTTGGCAGCATGGACGAGCAGGCGTGTACTGGCACCTTCGTCTAGGCCCCCTCCCTTGAGATTGCGCGTCATCTGGGCAAATTTAACCAGCTGCTTGGCGGTCTCGCTGCCTACACCGGTTTCCTTTTCGACAATTTTCTGTTCAACGGCGGCATCCGGGTAATCGAACTTGAGTGCGACAAACCGTTGACGCGTACTCTGCTTTAAATCTTTCAGGACGCTCTGGTAGCCTGGGTTGTATGAAATGGCCATGCAGAACTCGGGGGGTGCCTCGAGCAGTTCTCCCAGTTTCTCCATGGGCAATACACGGCGGTCATCGCATAAGGGATGGATCACCACAGTCGTGTCCTTTCTTGCTTCTACGATCTCGTCGAGATAACAGATGCTGCCCGCGCGCACGGCACGCGCGAGTGGCCCATCCACCCACACCGTTTCACCCCCGGTGACAAGGTAGCGGCCCACCAGGTCGGATGCCGTTAAATCATCATGGCATGACACGGTAATCAGCGGGCATTTGATTCGCCAGCTCATGTACTCCATGAAGCGGGTTTTCCCACAGCCTGTGGGACCCTTGAGCAAGACCGGAAGCTGGTTGTTGTAAGCCGCCTCGAATACCTCGATCTCTTTGCCGATGGGTTCGTAATAGGGTTCTTTTTCGACGAAATATTCTTCTGGCTTGAAGGACTTTGCTTTCATAGGAATAAGTGGACCTGATCCTGTGGCAGGGACTGACCCTACCGGTTCCCGGACCTATTCGCAAGCATCCGCCGGGATTTGGTTACACGGCTTGCTTGGTCGGAAGTTCAGTTCTCTTCTGTCCCACCCACGGGTCAGAAAGCACCCTTGTTCATGAACAAACAGGATACCTCTCCGGGAAAGGTGTTCTTGAGGTGCGAATTCTGGAGTGGGGCATGACAGAGCCCTGCCGGTGCGCCCCGACTCGCAGATGCGGTGTCCGGTGTGTCCCGCGCTAGTCGATGATGTGATGGACGGGCGCTTTCTCCAAGTCCCAGCTGTCGGACTCTTGGTCATAGCGGGACAGGGTGAGGCAGTGCCAGTTCTCGTCATCGAGTTTCGGGTGATCACCACGATAGTAATACCCGGGCCAGCGCGTCTCCTTGCGGAACAGGGTGTGGTGGGCCACTGACTGGGAAGCCAAGAACCGGTGCTGGAGTTCCCATGCCCTTTGCAGTTGATGGAGGTCTTCGGCCCCGATGTGGTTGAGGTCTTCCTTCAGCATGTCCAGCAACTCCAGGCCACGGGTGAGCAAGGGTTCATTGGTCATGTAGTTGGTACTGATTCCACCAACGTATTCGTCCATGATCTTTTCAAGACGCTGGAGTCCATGGATTGGCAGGATATAGCTTGGCGAGACGGTGCCTGCCACGATCTCGTTGCGGCCAACCTCGTAGTTTTCCAAGGGCTGGTAGATGACTTTTTTCAGGTCTTCATACTGTTTCTCACTGACCCGGGGTTTTTCACTTTTCATGTCGTTGACGTAGTTGACCGCCGCCTTGGCTGCGATCCGCCCCTCGGTGTAGGACCCCGACGAGAACTTGTGTGCGCTGCCGCCGATCGTATCCCCTGCGCCAAACAGTCCTTCGACGGACATCATGCGGTTATAGCCCCACTGATAGTCATCAGGTGCGACATCCTCGGGGCCACTTGCCCAGGCACCCGAGCAGGTCGCATGAGACCCCATGACGTAGGGTTCGGAAGTTGTCAGCTCCGGGTTGATATGCTTGGGGTCAATGTTTTGCGACGCCCAGACCACCGCTTGCCCGATGGTCATACCGAGAAAGTTCTCCCAGCCAACGGTTTCCTTGTGAGGATCCTGGAAGGCCTCCTTGGTGACCATGCGGATCGGGCCTCGACCTGCTTTCAGCTCTTCAAGAAAAGCGTGGTTACGCAGACAGGTCGGGGTCGGGTGATGGTCGATGTAATCGCCTACCAGTTCCTTCGTCTGGTCGTACCACTTGGATTCGTATTCCTCGCCATACGCGTTTTCCGTATACGTCTTGAGGTGCAGGAAGTAGGCGCCTACAGGACCGTAGCCGTCCTTGAACCGGGCAAGAACGATCCGGTTTTCCATTTGTGTCATCTTGGCGCCGACGAGAATCGGCAGTGCATAGGCCGAGGCACTGCTCCAGGGGGCATACCAGGTGCGTCCCATGCCTTCTCCCACGGCACGTGGCTTGTAAATGTGCGATGCACCCCCGGCACAGATGATTACTGCCTTGGCACGAAATACATGGAAATCCCCGGTACGGACATTGAAACCCACGGCCCCGGCTACCCGGTTTGATTTCGCCTCATCCATCAACAGGTGGGTGACCATGATTCGGTTGTAGACTTCGTCCGCAGCCTTGCGTGCCGCTTCGGCGACGATCGGCTTGTAGCTTTCGCCGTGAATCATGATCTGCCACTTGCCCTCGCGCTGGTAGCGCCCCGTTTCCGGGTCCCGCATCATGGGAAGGCCCCATTCCTCGAATTTGTGCACCGTGGAGTCGACGTGCCGGGCGATGTCGTAGCCCAGGTCCTCTCGCACGAGCCCCATGAGGTCATTACGCGCATAGCGCACATGATCCTCCGGCTGATTTTCGTTCCACTGCATGCCCATGTAGCAGTTGATTGCATACAGGCCCTGTGCGACCGCGCCACTGCGCTCGATATTGGCCTTTTCGACGCAGACCACCTTGAGGTCGCGCCCCCAGTACTTGGATTCGTAGGTAGCACCGCAGCCAGCCATGCCGCCACCGACAACGAGCACGTCGCAATCTTCAAAAACCGTTTTTCTGCGATTAAACCAGCCCACTAGACCGCTCCTTTCAACGTCGGCAGTCCGCCTTCGATATTGAGTGAATCGGGTTCGTGTGCAAGTTCCTGGGACTGCATCGCATCTGCACTGGGTGTCTCCAGCTCGGCCGGCGACGGGATTGTGCCCCATGGGGTCGTGCGGATGGGCGAGACGAAATTCTTTTCGCGACCATCACGAAACAGGATCTTCCAGGAGATCGTACCCTTCTCTTCCTCGCGGAGCGCTCTCACGCTGTGGCCGAGAGGTGCGAAATCGGCGTACCCGCGGCAATCGATGGCATTTTGAGGGCAGGCCTTCACGCAGGAGTAACACTCCCAGCACATGTTGGGTTCGATGTTGTAGGCACGACGATAGGTCTTGTCGATGTGCATGATGTCCGAGGGACAGACATCGACGCAGTGGCCACAACCATCACAGCGGGTCATATATACGAAAGTGGGCATGCTATTCTGTCATCTCCTGTGGTTGGGTATCTTCTGTCTTGGGGACTAAATGCCAGCCGAACCAAAAACCGATCAGCTGACTTAATAATTCGTTGGCAGGCCGCGAGCCGAACCGAAGGTCTCAGGCTTGTCCGCCGGTGCCGGCAGATTGCTTCTTGAACCCGCGGCTTCGGCGACCCTTTTCTGCAGGGCCGCAGAGGGCTTGAAGAACATGTGTGCAAACTTGGACCAGGGGATCGATCCAAACAGTATCGTGGTTGCAAGCACATACAGCCCGAAGAACAGCCATCCGATTGCAGACGACTGTGCCAATGACCACAGCAAGGCCAAGGTCGTACTCGCCACCAGTGAAAGAATGAACAGGTCGGCCTGTACAATGCGAAACGGTGAATACCCCTCGGCCGTCACGTCAACCCGAATGAAAAACCAGAACCAGTAGCCGCCGATACAGACCATCAATGCCCCGAGGTGCCACAGCAGCGGCCAGATCACCGGGGTTGGATGCGCGGCAGTCGGGTACCCGAAAACCATGATTGCTGTGGCAACGAGATAAATGACGAAGCCGTACATCGTCAGCAGGTGGGCAGTCCTTCTGCGGGCGGAGCAAAACTCCGATGAGGTCAACACCTCGCTTGCCAGGGTTTGCACGGCCAGGGCCGCGACTTCTCCGTTGCCGACCTGCCTGGTGCCCTTGCTTTTCGACTTCTGCCAGTCTTCAAAAAAGTACTTGGCACTTTTTTTGTGCATCACATCGAACAGCGTACCTGCCACGACCAGAATGAACATGATCACAACGTAGACCTGCGCCACGATACCGGGGAGGGAAGTCGAGAGTTCAGCAAAGGGATTGCCGGTGAGCATATTTGAGGTCCAGGCTGTTCTTGTAACGCTCTAGTCTGATAGCGATACAGCAACGATTCAACAAAAATATAATTATGGCTGTTTAAAGCAGCCTTATAACTGTCCAGGCTGGCGTCTTCTTCGGGTAATTGCACAGCGCCTTGATGCAAATGAGATTGGTTCAGTTCACCAGGAATGGATGGCCATCGTGCGTTCATGGCATCACGATCTCACGCCATGGCAGATCGCTCAGACACGAGCGCGGGCGGGTCACGTGTGAGGTAACGAGCCGTTGGCTGTATGAGGCGAATAACTGCCATTCGCCAAGGACATCCGCTGAACAAAACGAATTGGCAGCGTTATTGGTTTAACGATATAGTCATTCGTTTAGTGATTACCCTCTGCAACGGCGGAAAAATCATGCAACCAGCCTGTCAAATTGAAGACGATGCGCGGCCCCACCCCTTGGCTGGAACTACCATGCCGGGATCGGACATCATCATGCATGTGCTGGCGCAGGAAGGCACTGAAATCATCTTCGGCTACAGCGGGGGTGCGATCCTGCCGACCTATGACGCGGTGTTTCGTTACAACGCGGAAACGAATGAGTCCATGCCGTTGATCGTTCCTGCCAATGAGCAGGGTGCAGGGTTCATGGCTTCGGGATATGCGCGGGCCAGTGGCAAGGTCGGCGTCGTGCTGGTGACCTCGGGTCCGGGGGCCACCAATACCGTGACGCCGGTTCGCGACTGCATGGCAGATTCGATTCCCATCGTCGTCATCTGTGGACAGGTCCCGACCCCCGCCATTGGCAGCGATGGCTTCCAGGAAGCCCCGATTTCCAACATCATGGGGGCCGTTGCAAAACATGTTTTCCTGATCACGGATCCGGAGAAACTCGAGGCTACGGTTCGCACGGCGTTTGAGATAGCCCGTACCGGCAGGCCGGGGCCCGTGGTCATTGACATTCCCAAGGACGTGCAGAACTGGGAAGGGGTGTTCCAGGGCAAGGGCCGGTTGCTTGTTCGAGGCTACCGCGAGCGCATCGCCGAGGTCACCGGAAATGTGTTGACCGATGAGAAGTGCGGTTCATTTTTTGATGCCCTGGAGGGATCGGAGCGACCGCTCATCTATGCCGGCGGTGGTGTGATCAACGGCGGTGCAGCAGACGGGGTCCGGGCATTGGCGGATCGACTCGGGATTCCGGTCGTGACCACGCTGATGGGAATCGGCACCTATGACACGACGAGAGCAAGGTCACTGCACATGCTTGGCATGCATGGCACAGCCTTTGCGAACTATGCGGTTGAAGACTG
Organism: Gammaproteobacteria bacterium; assembly: GCA_965220895.1. GTDB lineage: Bacteria > Pseudomonadota > Gammaproteobacteria > UBA4575 > UBA4575 > WTFY01. The sequence goes on along the minus strand of OZ244850.1, from coordinate 706,075 downwards.
TGACTGTCTGATTGCCATCGGTGCGCGCTTTGATGATCGAGTTGCCGCGGTGCCGGACAGGTTCGCGCCGAAGGCAAAATTCATCGCACACCTGGATGTCGATCCGTCCGAGATCCACAAGGTCAAGACGGTGGACTGGAGCCACGTCGGCCTTTTGCCGCAAGCGCTGAAAAAGCTGCTGGATTACGGGGCGGGTCCACGTTCGTTCAGCAAGAGCTACCCGTCCTGGGATGCGCACATTGCAAAGCTCAAGAGCACGTATGCCATGAACTATGACAGGCAAGGTGATCTCATCCAGCCCTATGCAGTGATCGAGGAAATCAACAAGTACACGAAAGGCGAGGCAATCATCAGTACGGGTGTGGGACAGCACCAGATGTGGGCAGCCCAGTATTTCGACTTTCGGCTGCCACGGCTCTGGCTGACTTCGGGCAGCATGGGGACCATGGGTTTCGGCTTGCCGGCGGCGATCGGCGCCCAGTTTGCCCAACCGGACCGCGTCGTGATCGATATCGACGGCGATGCCAGCATACGTATGAACCTGGGTGAGCTGGAGACGGTCACCACCTACAAGCTGCCCATCAAGATCGTGATACTGAACAATCTCGGTGACGGCATGGTGAAGCAATGGCAAAAGCTTTTCTTCAAGGGCAGATTATCCGCCAGCGACAAGTCCTTGCACAAAAAGGATTTCATCAGGGCGGCCCAGGCGGATGGCTATGAATATGCAGAGAGGCTGGAGCAAAGTGCAGATCTCCAGCCAGTGATCAGGAAGTTCATGGAATTCGAGGGGCCGGCGTTCCTGGAGGTCATGATCGACCCGGATGCAGGTGTGTATCCCATGGTCGGGCCTGGAATGAGCTACGACCAGATGATCACGGGAGACCATATCCCTACACGCGGTACAGCAGAAGAAGACGTGCAAACGGATATCGATTCATCGGAGATGTTCTAGTCTCCTCGAGAAATCGTTTCCACTCAGAGCCAGCAGTGCTCCTTGCGGATGGGTGCCATATAATTGAATTTCCCGCATTTCAGATGCATGAAAATTCTTGACATGATCAGGCCTAGATGGAATTATTGCGCATCTGAGATGCGGAATAATCAAAATGCTACACCTCGTTGGGGAAACGATAGATGCCAAACGCGCCCATCAGTGGGTTCAGGCTGGCAAGCTGGTTCAACTCATCCGAGGTGTTTACGCCGATGCTGATGCCGATGTGGAAGCTGCAGTCCTCGGGCATGCAGTCCGGATCGCACACTATCTTTATCCTAGAGCTTATTTGTCCTCGGCCAGTGCCGTGCTGCTTGGGCCCGCCCTGGACGGCCGGTTGTTTATCAGTGGACAGCGCAACCAGCGCACACGCCTCAGGACACTGGAAATCGTTCAGAACAAGACGCCTGCGAACCCCTCCATCGTCAGCGTCGTCGTCGGCGATGCCAGTGGGGAGATGCGTATGAATGCTTCGTCTCCAAGACAGCGGTTCCTTGAAGCCTTCCGGCTGAGGAGCGAACATGCGAGCGCGGTCACCGAGCTAATGCGCAGACAGATGGCAGCGCGCCTCGTCGAGGAGTTTGGGTCACCTCAAGCTGTCGCTGATGCGCTTTGGTCGTTTGCTCGCGAGAACAGCTGGCACCGGGAAGGAGAGAAGGCTGAGCGATATCTCCTTGAGCGACCCAGTACGGACAAGATCAAAGGGAACCAGGCGGCATTGGCATTTGTTGTCGCTTGGCACGGATTACCGCTTGGTCGCCTGATGCATGACGGTTTCGAATGGAGGTGGAAGCCTGCAAGGCAGAGCGGTCCCCCACTTGTTCGCGGGACTGTGCCGGGGAAATTGCCCCCCTTTGTCGAATCGCTGTTGCCCGAAGGCTGGCTCTCCGAGGTTCTGCACAGCCGCAACGAGCGTGACATGCTGCGGTCCGGCAGGCGGTACCTGTCCAATATTGCCATCGTCGGTAGCCAGGCTGAACTCAAGGAACTGCCTGCAGATGTCCTGCACGGAGCCCTTGAGGATTTCTCCTGTCATGGTGTCTTTACCGGGCGCTATGCCGGTCCGGCAAGGGGTGACCTTGACGAGACGTTTGAGCAGAACCTGGCAAGGCTCTTTTCAAAAGCCCAAACCCCGAGACTGTCCGGGGTCCAGATCAAGGCGCCCATGTACCTGACAGGTGACGGCGTACTCGTTCCCGCAGTGGATCAGTCATTCACACACATCCTGAAACCGGCGGGTGCGGCAGGTTTCGAAACCTTGCCCATGGTTGAGTGGCTGTGTCTGACAATCGGTCAGATGGCAGGCTTCAATGTGCCGGCTTTTGCCTTGGTCGATATGCCTGATGGCATGCCCCCAGCGCTTGTCATTGAGCGGTTTGATATCCGGTGCAGGCCCGATGATGACAGGATGCTGGCCGTGGAAGATTTCTGTTCGGTCCTGGAACTTCCGGCAGCCGCCAAATATGACAGCACAATCGAACGCGTGGCACGGGGATTGCGATCGCTGTCGACAGATCCTGTGGCAGATCTCGAGGTCCTGTTCCGCCGCGCACTGTTTGCCTGGTTCATCGCTGACGGCGACATGCATCTGAAGAATCTTGCACTGTTGAAAACCACGGAGCCGGGATCGCGCCAGTTCGATTCTGTGCGGTTCGCTCCCCTGTATGACACCGTGACGACGCGGGTTTTCCCGGGCCTTGCCACAGATCGCATGGCGCTCAAGCTTAACGGGAAAGATGACCGTCTGACGCCCCGGGATTTCCTGACACTGGCGAACACTATGGGTTTGCCCGCTGCCCGGGCCGAGTCTGCAGTCTCGGAACTCTCCATCAAGCTGGAGAATGCAATACAAGAGATTGTTCTCCCTGAAGCAGTGGCCGGGCAACAAAAAACTGCTGAGAAGATCGGCAAGATCATTGCGGAGCGCATCGGGGTATTCCTGTGAGAGTTGCCATGAACAGGTTCGCCGCACTGGCTTGTTTCCCGCTGGCTCTGGTATGCATGATGTCGCTTTCCTCCTGCATGCTGCTTTTGACCAATGAACATCTGAGTCATGGATACTACGTCTCTCCAAGTGAAACATTCAGGTGCAAGTTGCCTGGGGGTGCATTGAGTCGGCAGTTGCACATCCGGGACCAGAGAAATGCGGTTGGGGAGACCGTCACGTTCAAGCTCGGTCCGCACCTGTTATGGCGCGTGGACCATCTGCATTTGAGCCAGATCAAGCTGAAAGATATGGACAAGGTCAGGGACAGGAGAGCACAGCTCGAAAAAGGAAAAGAGCACTATTTCAAATACTATCTGTTGCCGAATCTGGGGTCTGCAGAAATCAGGTGGGAACGCTATGAGCAAACGGATGACACGGAAGTACTGATTGCTCACACGCACCTGGAATCAGACGGTATGGCAGGGGTCCGTGAACTGCTGTTCTCCGTGGATGGTGACTACCTGAACGTGGTGCACCATGTCCAGGGCATTTCAGGAAATCTGGAAAACATCATTCAAGGGTCTTTCGGGCTGTACAAAAACTGTGAATTCAGATAGTGGTTGGATAACCCCGACACTTTTTCAGTCCTGCAAGAGGCGCACCGTGCGCTGACATTGTCTGGTTACAACCTGTTCTATCCGTTGTAGTGCGGCGTAGCTCCCGTACGAATGTTCAAATGTTTGCCGCACTGGCTGTAGCTGCTGTAGCAGTCTGTCAGCCACATCCTGAACCTGGCTCAGAAGAAACCGGGGGCGTAGCCCACACTGTTGGGCCAAGGTATTCCAGTGTTTCCGGGAAACCAGGCCGGGACTTTTTTCTTCACCTAAGGGAAACGCCAGACGGTAGTCAATATGCTCGAGGGCACGTGTGCATATGAGGTCATAGAAGGGCGCCAGGCGAATTTCACCGTTGGGCTGGTACACCAGTGACAGGTTTTTGGCATGGCCGTCCGAGTTGCCTGCCAGCACATTGAAAATTTGCCAGCGCAGCAGATGCTGCAGATCATTGGCGGGATCACCGGATACGTCCTGAACCAGACGGTAACAGTCCGCAAAAGCGGGGCCGCCGTCCTCCTGGTATTTTCGTTCATGCCCAAAGCCCAGTGCCTGGCAAAAATCCTCCTGGTGCAGTCTCGCTATCCGGCCACCTTCTGTCCTGTACCGGTCATAGCGTTCGATCAATGCATAGTGTGTACCTGCCGCTGTTCGCAACTGGATGTTGATCGCGGGCAAGCCAGTGGCCCCGGCAAGCATCGTGGTAAAGGCTTCATAGGCGGGCAGGTGGCGGTAGTCAGGCACTTCGAACTTGAGGATGTGGCTGGAAGGCGCTTCCTTCCTGGGCATCCAGTAACCGTCGTTCTTGACCAGTACGGGGCATTTGTCCTGGGCGCCGGCCAGTGACAGCCGGGGCCGCTCGTTCGCAGCCCAGGCGTAAGGCCGACTGCGGCGTGTCACCATGTCCGCAAGTTCATCGCCCGAGATTTCGCGGTATTCGCATTCAGTGGAAGGCCGGTGTTCTGTTTGCAGTATTGAAAGTGCCCCTGCACATTCGCCACCGATGGCTCTGAGCAGGTCAAAGTCGGTATCGGCAATCCTCAGGTCCCGGACAATCCGGTCGCGGGCATTGCCTTCTGGCAGCAGGTTGGCAAAGAAACGGTGGGCAAGGTTTTCTTCAGGTGCAAAATCTCCGTGTTTCAGGGGCAGCGTGCAGGAGATGGGAAATCCGCCTCGCGCCAGCCATTCCTCCCCGTAACGAAAGCCGATCAGACCCTGGGCATTTCGCCACAGATAGCCGACGGGCTGCTGATCGTTCCAGACGTTCAGGCCGTCCGGGTCACGCACGGGTCTCCCCATCATGCCGTGGCAGCGGCTTGGCCAAGGCGGCCCTGCGGGGCTGGATGACAACCTCCAGCCCCAGGGTGCGCAGCACTTTTAATACCTTGCCCAATTCGGCAGTTTCCTTGCCGCGCTCGAATTCAGACAGAAAGCGGGTGCTCAGATTACCCAGACCCGAAATGGTCTCCAGTGTCAGCTTTCGCTGCTTGCGGTGCGCACGTACCAGCGCGCCCAGTTCCTTGGCAGACCGGGCCTTACCGTAGTGCACTTGATAGTTGGCCATGGATAAAAGCCCAAAAAAGTGATCGTACGGTAAAAAATAGCACGCTGCACCTTCAAAAGCAATAAATTTTACTGTACGTGATAAATTTTTAAGACTAAGTCAGTTGAACCTCATTGACCATGTGCGTTGGCATCTAAGGATGTGGCGTTCCATTGCAACTCAGGGTCAAACAAATTTAATGTCCGTGCAGACGTTTGTGACAGGTCAAAGTTCAGGCACAAAACGTCTGTGTAGAAATCTTGTAATTGTGGTGGGCAAAGCAGGAGTAAAGTTGGTGACTGGGCGAGAGACTTTTGCGTTATCTATGTAACTTACTGCATGGAGGGGACGTGGCAATTTCAGAAAGCAATATGCCTGACGCGGTCAACAACATCAAAGTGAGCATCGTTGCTCAGCACACAGCAAGCTTGTTAGTCGGCGGGGCAATATTTTGATCTCATAACGCCCCTTTGCTCAAGCAGACTAGGCGCGGGTATCCAGGATCATGGGACGTCTTCAGGCGAGAGCCTCTCGAATTCCTCTTCGATTAACCTGAGGACGTGACGGTTTTCGTCGGCAAGGTCAGAAAGTGCGCCGAACCCGGCCATCCAAGGCGGTTCAACGCCACTCCTGTCAGTCTCTGCAGCACAGCGCTGTAGCTGCTCATCAAGTGCCTCGGTGAGGAATCTTTTAAAAGTTATGCCGCGGGCTGCAGCAAGAGCCTTGGCTTGTCGAAATATGGCATCAGGGAGATCGATAGTTGTTTTCATATGGCCATATTTACATATTGCGCGTTAAACAGGTTTGGCTGAATATGGTCCGCCCTGTTGTGCAAGCGTTTCGTGGGCAATGAGGCCGCAGCGTGACGCTGTACAATACCACCGCGATATCTTTCAAAGAATCCTGCATGTCTTCGCTTCAATGATGTGATTTCATGGCTTCATATGTAGGTAGCCTGTTAATGGGCTCTGCCGAGGATTTACAAAATACCTTCGAAAAGGGACAGTAATGCCAAGCAGTTTCAGGAAAAGCTTCCATGACAACAGATAGCTGGCTGTACGTCTTTCTTGATGAGGGCGGGAATTTCGATTTTTCTTCCACCGGTACAAGATATTTTACGCTTAGCAGTGTGACTATGCGTCAACCATTTACTGTTCGAGGGCCTTGGGATGACTACAAACACGATTGTTTGCAGTATGGCTTAGACATTGATCATTTTCATTGTGCGGATGACAACAACCATATCCGCAATCAGCTTTTTGGCATCATTGGCAGGCACCTGGAGGGGATGAGTATAGATAGCCTTGTTATTGAAAAAGCTAAAACGGAGCCAAGTTCCAGAACTGACAACCGATTTTACCCCGAAATGCTAGGCTACCTGTTGAGGAACGTCTTCAAGCATGCGAGGAGCTATCAAAAACTCATTGTTATTACGGATGTTATCCCACATCAAAAAAAGCGCAGGGCAATAGAAAAAGGTATTAAGCAAATATTGAACCAGATGCTTCCAAGTGGGGTGAAGTATAGACTTTTGCATCATCCTTCACGTTCTCACTATGGCCTTCAGATTGCCGATTATTGCAACTGGGCAATTTATCGAAAGTGGTGCACAAATGAATCGCGTTTTTATGATGTCATAGAGACAGCAATTTGCAGTGAACTCGATATTTTCGAGAACAAGACCAGGTATTACTACTGAGGTAGAAATTCTGCGCAGGGTGGTAAAAGTGACCCTCCCAACTACACTTTGCAGTGAGAGCCCCTTGGGCTCTTGTCATTGGGGGGGGACATTTGGCACAAGTGTCAGTCTGCAGGTATAAAATGTCAAGTAGGTGTATGGGTTCAGCGCCTATGGCACTGAGATCAGGCGGCCTCCAGCCGGACTGGATGCTCGCTGGGGGGTTTCCAGTCGAGCGCGGCATGCGGGCGCGGGCAGGGGCAGAAGAACGCGCAGTCGGCCCGTGCGGCCTTCCAGCGGTACAGCGTGCGCCAGCTGATCTGCAGTTGTGCTAGGGCATCGGCCTCGCTGCAGCCCGCCGTGCGAAGCCGCGCAAAGGACTCCAGCTTCCTCAGGCGCAACCGCGCAGGCAGCTTAGAAATCAATCAGGAACGAGGTCTTGTAGCATTTATGTCTGATCAAGCAGCAATTCGCGTGATTTCTCCAGAACCATAGACCTTAGTTGGTTATATAGGGCATGTGATTCCCCAGTTTTTTAGGTACCGCAACATTCCTCAGTTGAACGTAGCAGGGCAGGCCGTTTCTGTAAGGCGGATAGGCTTCACCCCGAATCAGGGGCGCAAGATAAGTGCGGCACCGCTGGGTGATGCCGAACCCGTCTTTGGTAATGTAGTTTCGTGGCATCATCTTTTCCCGATTAGCCACTCTTGCCAGTGTCGTGCTGCCAATTTTCCAGCGGTACGGTGTGTTGGAGGTCCGCACGATGACCGGCAGGATCGCGGTTTTGCCCTGCAGTGCGAACTGCACGGCTGCCCTGCCCATGGCATAGGCCTGCTCGACATCCGTTTTCGAGGCGATGTGCCGGGCCGCCCGCTGCAGGTAGTCTGCAACGGCCCAGTGGTATTTGTAACCATGCGCCTGCTTGATCATCTCTGCTACCACTGGCGCCACCCCGCCCAGCTGCTTGTGGCCGAATGCATCCGTGCTGCCGGCATCCGCCAGGAACTTGCCGTTTGCAAACCGTGCGCCCTCGGAAACGCAGACCACGCAGTAACCATATTGCTTGACGCATTTTTTCACCCGGGCCAGAAACCGTCTCCGATCAAAAGCAATCTCCGGGAACAGGATTACGTGAGGGGCATCCCCTTCGTTCTCTCCTGCAAGGCCGCTGGCCGCTGCGATCCATCCTGCATGACGTCCCATGACCTCCATGACGAACACCTTGGTCGAGGTCTCGGCCATGGATTTCACGTCGAAGGCCGCTTCCCTGATCGAGACGGCCACGTATTTAGCCACTGATCCGAATCCGGGACAGTTGTCGGTGACGGGCAGGTCATTGTCGACCGTCTTGGGGATGCCGATGCACTGGATCGGGTAGCCCATTTTCCTGCTCAGCTGGGAGACCTTATGTGAGGTATCCTGCGAGTCCCCCCCGCCGTTGTAAAAAAAATAGCCGATGTTGTGAGCCTGGAAGACTTCCATCAGGCGCTCGTACTGGGCACGGTTTTCCTCGATACTTTTCAGTTTGTACCGGCAGGAACCGAAGGCTCCCGAAGGGGTGTGTTTCAGTGCGGCGATCGCGCGAGCAGATTCCTTGGAGGTGTCGATCAGGTCTTCTGTGAACGCCCCGAGGATTCCATTGCGGCCTGCGTATACCTTGCCGATCCTGCTCTTGTGCTTGCGTGCGGTCTCGATCACTCCGCAGGCCGTCGTATTGATCACCGCGGTTACGCCACCTGACTGTGCATAAAATGCATTGCGTTTTTCCATACCGTCCTCTGTCACCATCAGTTAGTCACTTTTTCAAACGATGTCGTGCTCATCCTCTGTATAATCCGGGCCGGTACTCATGGCCTGCCCGGGGACGTTACCCGGTCATGTGTCCAGCGTAACGGAATCCACGGGGAGGTATGGCACGGGTCCTGATTGTACGGCCCCGCAGCAAAGGAGAAAACAATGCGCATCATTTTATTGGGCGGCCCGGGTGCAGGCAAAGGCACGCAGGCGAACTACATTACGGAAAAATACGGGATTCCACAAATATCCACGGGAGACATGCTGCGCGCGGCGGTCAAGGCGGGCACGCCTTTAGGTCTAGAGGTACGCGGGATCATGGAGGCAGGTGGCCTGGTCCCGGACGAGACCATTCTTGCGCTGGTCAAGGACCGGATCGCCCAGCAGGATTGCGCGAATGGATTCCTGTTTGACGGCTTTCCCCGGACAATTGTCCAGGCCGAACGCCTGAAGGAGCAGGGTGTCGGGATTGACTGTGTGGTGGAGATCGCTGTCGACGATGAAGAGATTGTCCGGCGCATGAGCGGGCGGCGCGTGCACCTTGCATCGGGGCGAACCTATCACGTGCATTTCAACCCGCCCCGGGTCGACGGCAGGGATGATGTCACAAGCGAGGCGCTGGTGCAGCGAAAGGACGATGAGGAACAGACCGTACGCGAGCGACTGAACGTATACCACCAGCAAACCGAGCCGCTGATCGGGTACTACTCCGGCTGGGCCGCCAAAGGGGACCCGGACGCACCGGCCTATCTCAGGATTGAAGGGGTGGGTGCCGTCGAGGAAATCCGGGACCGGATTTTTGCCACCCTGGCATCGTGAAGGGCCCGTGCCCGGGCTCGTTCAGCAGGATGCGCTACAGCAAGGTGACCAGCCGTCCCGGCGGGCACCTTCGGGAAGGTTTCAGGAGGCCTGTATGGCCGGACCGCAGGAGTTCTGCTGGCCTGTACAATATTCGGACACCTTCCACTCCCTGGCGCTGACGGACATGCACAGGCAGGAAGCACCTCCCCGGGTGCGGGTTTTTCCGGCAGCTCCCGGGTTCAGGACCCAGGGCCGCATCTCCTGGTCACAGACCCGCATGTGGCTGTGCCCGTAGACGATAGCGGCGGAATCCGCAAAGTGTTGGCGCATCTCTGCATGTCGCCGCCCGGGCATGCCGTATGCATCCCCGTGCATCAGCATGATGCTGCCGCCGGGCAACCGGATCTCGGCCAGCTTGCCGATGGCCATGAGTTCTTGGTGCTCGTCTGCAGGCCATTTCTCGCTGCAGTCGTTGTTTCCCTGCACTGATACGACGTTTTCGCAGATTTCCCTTAACTGCTGCAGGACATGGCCGGAGCCGATGTCCCCGGCATGCAGGATCAGGTCGCTGCCGGCAAGCCGATCCAGGATGTCCGGGTCGACGTAGCCGTGAGTATCCGAGACGACCCCTACCATCAGGTACTGGCTGCAGGTGAAGTCGTGTAGGCTGTCCGGGACTGCAGGGCGGGTTCGGGAGGCGGTTGCTGGCATGGGGCTGTCTGGTGGGTGTCGCATATTACGGGTCGACAAAATACTGGAACCCGGCTTGTGGTGCAAGCCTGCCTGTGTACTCGACGATAATCCTCACCTGGTCTTGGTCGCGCGCATCGTCTTCGTCGAGTGTCACTGGATCTGCGTGTGGCCGGTGCGCTCCCAGTCGCAGTGTGAATTCGCCCTAGATATCCCGTTTCTGAAATTCGTACTCGCTGAACCAGCGACTTGGCGATTTCCTGTCGAACATACTTTTCAGGCGTCTCCGCACGCTGGGTGATGCCGCCAATATAGTTCAGTACCTTGCCCTGCTGGGATGATGACAGCCATGGGGCTGATCCTCGCACAGCCTTTCCTTGTGTCTCTCCATCGCCTCCCTCAACCCACGTCGGTCCGCTACGCGTTGTCGTCCGCTTGGGCCTTGAGAGCAATTCCCAGTGCCTCTCGTGCCGACCGGATTGGAATGCCCTCGACATCGCCCAGCGCCAGCATGTCACTTTTGTCTCCGGAAACAACCAGCCCCGCACCACCTGCGACTGCGACAGCCAGAATGGGATCATCCTTAGGGTCCGGAGACCGCTTGGTCACTGAAACCTCGTCAAGCACAGTTGCGCGCTGGTGGATCACAGCAACTACCTGCGCCGCTTCATCCACATCTATGTACTTCTGCAACCGTGGCCGAGCCAAGACGTTCGTAACTTCGTCGATCTGCGCAGTAGATGTGACCAGTTCAATTTCGTTGCGCAGCCACGCTTGGTACAACTGATCCGGCGGAGTCCCTTTGGTAATTAGTGCGCTGACAAGGATGTTCGTATCAAGAACGACGCGCACGTGCAGCGTCCACTTCTCTGTCGATGAGGTCCATGATTTCCCGCTGGTCGGAGGTTGCGACCCGCTTCTTGATGCGGTTGATGGCCTCGACAGAGCTCAGGATTCCGAGAACTGCCGAACCTACATCTTCAACTGGCAGATCATTCCGGCCAGGGTTGAGTGCCGCGATGCGACAGGTCTCAGTATGAGCCAAGTTGTCTGCCGTCGCCTTGCTCATTCGCAATTCAACCGTAACCTCGCTGTCCAATGCGGATTGCGATGCTAGATGCACGACCCACCGGGTCGGCGACGGATGCCTAACTGATGCCATGACCAAAAAAGAGATATTCCAAACGTGATCCAGTTTATACACTAGCGACCCGCCCAGCAAGCTGCAGCAGCTGCTGCCACAGCTTTCCCTATGGCCTATTGTCTGCAAAGGCCTTTTACATTATGTATCCTTTTCATGAACGAAGCACAGATGGATATACAGCATGACATTTGAAGTCCGGTTGACAACTTCCGGGATACGCTTTCATGCGGAAGACCACGAGTCGATTCTCGACGCTGCCATTCGTGCCGGTATCCCCCTGAACTACGGCTGCAGCAACGGCAATTGCGGCCTGTGCAAGGCAAAAATCGTGAGCGGTGACACAAGGCTGTTACGCACTCACGATTTCGTCATCCGGGAAGCCGAGAAACTCCAGGGTTATGCCCTGATGTGTTCGAATGCCTGTTTGAGCGATGTCGTGATCGATGCGGAGATTGCACAGGCGCCTGCCGATATCCCGGTGCAGGAACTGCGAGTCAAGGTGCGCAAAATTGATCGCATCAGTGATGACCTGGCGATCATCACTGCCCAGGTTCCCCGCAGCATTCGCCTGAGGTTTCTGGCTGGCCAGTACATGCAGGTGACGGATGCGCAGCAGGAGTCGCATCACTATGCCATTGCCAGCTGTCCATGCGATGCCAAAAGGCTCGAATTCCACGTGCGCAAGCAGGAAGGGGATCCATTTTCCGATACGGTGTTCAACCGCCTGAGTGCTGGTGAATGGCTGGATATACACGGACCCTACGGGGACTTCGTGATCGATGAATCCAAAGACAATCCGCTGGTCATGATCGCTTTTGACACCGGTTTTGCGGCAGTCAAAAGCCTGCTGGAACATGTCACCGACCAGGACAGCGAGCGTCCGGTCTACCTGTACTGGCTGGGGTGCGGGGAAGAAGGCCTGTACATGCACAATCTCTGCCGCTCCTGGGCGGATGCCCTGGACCAACTGACGTATGTCCCCATTCATCTGCAGGAAGATATTGCCGGTGACCGCTTTGAGGGACTGCTGGGAATTGAGGAAAAACTGTCTTTGGCCCTGCAGCAGGTTGAACATCTTGAGGATGCAGACGTGTTTACGGCGTTGCCCGATCTGATCACCAAACTTGTGCGTCAGCTGCTCATGCAAAGGGGGTTTCAGCCCCACCAGCTTCACCATGAACCCGTTCGCGGGAATCCCGACCTGAAATGTATCCACGCCGGGGCAAGGACATGACGGACTGCAAGTGCAGCTTTGCCGCCACCATGATCCGGGAAGACTATGCCTGTGAGAAGGCACGCATGGTCACCCGGCGATCCGGCCCGGACATCTCCTGCGGCTCCGAGGATGCCAGCCACTTGTGCAAGGATGTACTGGAAAAATTCAAGGAAGTGGGCCTACCCGCGTTTGATGCGGAAGATGACTTGCTGAAAACCCCGCACAGCGTGTACGTCAAAATCCAGTACGGGGGGTTGCTGGGACTGACCCGCGATGTGATGCAGGCACCTGCTGACCGTGTTGAAAATATATTCCAGTCGATTGGTCAGGCCGTGAAGCATTATCACTCCCTGGAGGAGATCCCCTGCCAGGACTATGTGCAGACCATGAAGAAATTTAAAGTCGGGCGTAAAAGACGATAAGATGAATGCCTAAACTGGCGGAGGGACCCCTGATGGGTTATCAGACGATCATTTCAACGGAAGACTTGCACCAGAACCTGGATCAGGAAAACTGGTTCGTCTTTGATTGCAGATACCTGCTGAAGGAGCCTGAAGGGGGTCTGAACAAGTTCAGGAAGGGTCATATCCCCGGCGCCCAGTATGCCAACATGGACAAGGATTTGTCTTCACCCATGTCCCAGGCATCCGGGCGTCACCCGTTACCGGATGCAGACAGCTTTGTACAGAAACTGCGAGCGTGGGGAGTGCAAAACGACTCCCAGGTCGTTTGTTACGATGATCTCTCGGGTGCATTTGCCGCACGCATGTGGTGGCTGCTCAACTGGGTAGGCCATGGGCGCGTTGCAGTACTCGATGGTGGAATCAAGAAGTGGACGAGCGAGGGACGACCGCTTGGGACAGAGACCCGGGACAGGCCGCGCAGTTCGTTCGCTGGCGAGGCCGATGCTGCGATGTGGGTCGATATCGAATTCGTGCAGCGCCAGCTCGAACAGGAGGGAATTCGCCTGCTGGATGCCCGGTCCATGGAAAGATTCACTGGCAAGGACCAGAAAACCGACCCTGTGCCCGGGCATGTGCCCGGAGCCATCAGCTACCCCTTTGCGGGCAATCTTGGCCAGGAAAAGGTGTTTTTGACCGCCGATGAGTTGAGCCGTCGCTATGCGCCCATGTTCTCAGGGTGTCAACCGGAGCAGATCATCAACATGTGTGGTTCGGGGGTCACGGCCTGCCACAACATCCTCGCAACGAGGATTGCGGGGCTGCCCTGGACACGACTGTATGTGGGCTCATGGAGTGAGTGGATCAAAGACCCTGCGCGCCCGGTCGCAACTGGAGACTAGGGACTTCTCCGGGTGAGGTGATCGTTTGAAATTTTGTAGCAGCTGCGGTTCTGCAGATATTACGTTAACCGTGCCCGAGGGCGACAACCGACCGCGTTTCGTATGCATGTCCTGTGGGGAGATCTTTTATCACAATCCGAAAATAGTTGCCGGGTGCATTGCGGAGTGGCAGGGCCGCATCCTGATGTGCAAACGCGCGATCGAGCCACGCTATGGGAAATGGACCCTGCCTGCGGGGTTCATGGAGAATCAGGAAACCACTCTGGAGGCCGCTGCACGGGAAACGCATGAAGAGGCCAAGGCAGAAGTGGTGAACCTGAGCCTGTACAGCCTCTACAATCTTCCCCATATCAACCAGGTGTACCTGATATTCCGCGGCGCACTGGTGGAAGGGCGCGCGAGCCCGGGTGCGGAGAGCCTGGAAGTCGCTTTGATGGATGAGGCCGACGTTCCATGGCAGGACATCGCCTTTCCGGTGATCCGGGAAAGCCTGGAGTTGTATTTCGATGACAAGCAGAACAACAGTTTTTCCCTGCACTATGGCGACATGCGCCGGCAGGGACACAATTATGAAATCACCCGTTATTGAGGGTGTCGGCAACGCCAGAAACAGGATGCATGGGCGCTGAAAGATCCCTGCTCTCCATCATCGAGCTGGGGGGTTATCCCGATTTTGGTCCTCTTTACAAGCGCTACGGTTACACGCCCCGCGTCGTGTTCAGCATGCGCAAGGCACTGGCGCTGCTGAAAAAGCTCAAGCCGCACGTGGTGGTCGCGGAGTTTAACTACCAGTCTGATTTCAGGGACCGTACCAGCAGCCTGGAATCACTGATTGCAGTCGCCCAGCAAAATCCGCAGATGAACCTGATTGTGTTTTATGAGCACGAATATGCCCACCAGTTTGACAAGCTGTGCGACCGATACCGGTTTTTCGCAACCTTCCAGTACCCCATCAAGGAGGCACATATCAAATCTGCACTGGACCGCCTGACGTGATGAAACCTGGAGTACTGGTGGGCTTTTTTGTACTCCACGCCCAAGTCGGTGCGGCAGGGCAGCTACAAAGGGGTTGCAAAGGACATTGAGGCTGCCTTTCATGTGGCATTCGAAAAATATCGATCTAGGAAGTTCAGCTAAATTCCCATAGTATCTCGTTCTAAAGAGTCTCTTGTCCTATCTGACGTGGTCTACTTTTAGAATTTGAAGATACTGATATGAGTGGTGATCTAAAGAAAAAATTGTGGGCATCTGCGGACAAACTTCGTGCGCAGATGGATGCAGCGGAGTACAAGCACATCGTGCTGGGCCTGATCTTTCTCAAGTACATCTCGGACACCTTCGTCAAACAACAGGATAAAGTCCGAAACATGGTATCCGACCCTTCGTCTGAATATTTCATCAGTAAAACCCCTGCCGAGTATGAGGAAGTGCTCGAGGAACGTGACTATTACACCCAGGACAATGTGTTCTGGGTGCCCCAGGAGGCACGGTGGGAGTCTCTCAGGACCCAGGCCAAGCAACCCGACATTGGATCCCTGGTAGATAAGGCAATGGCTATGATTGAGAACGAAAACCCATCCTTGCGCGGAAAGCTGGATAAACGCTTCGGGAGAGCACAGTTAGGTCCGGGGGTACTGGGTGAGCTGATTGATCTGATTTCCACCATTGGATTCGGTGACAAATACGACTCCAGTGATCTGCTGGGCGAGGTCTACGAGTACTTTCTGGGCCAGTTTGCCTCAGCCGAAGGCAAGAAAGGCGGGCAGTTCTATACGCCTTCCCATGTAGTGAAAACCCTGGTGGCTGTCCTCTCGCCGCATACTGGCAGGGTCTATGATCCTTGTTGCGGGTCAGGCGGAATGTTTGTTCAGAGTGAACGGTTCGTGCAATCCCATGGGGGCCATATAGACGATATCTCCATCTATGGACAGGAGAGCAATCCCACGACCTGGCGGCTGGCTGCCATGAATCTGGCGATCCGGGGATTTGCAGCAGACCTGGGCAAGGAACCGGCAGATACCTTTGCGCGGGACCAGTTCCCGGATTTGAAGTTCGATTACATCATGGCAAATCCACTCTTCAACATTTCTGACTGGGGGGGAGAGAAGTATGAGAATGATCCTCGCTGGGAATACGGTCGACCTCCTGCAGGGAATGCCAACTTTGCATGGCTGCAGCACATGCTGTGGAAGCTGCGGCCGGGCGGCCAGGCCGGTGTGGTCCTGGCCAACGGTTCCATGAGCTCAAACGCAGGGGGGGAAGGTCAGATTCGAGAGGCGATGGTCCGCGGTGATGTGGTGGAAGTCATGGTTGCACTGCCGGGTCAGCTGTTCCTGAACACCCAGATTCCTGTATGCCTGTGGTTTTTGACCAACGACAAGATGAAGAACGGTCGTGACAGATGTGGAGAGACCTTGTTCATTGATGCGCGCCAGTTGGGAACGATGGAGACACGGGTCAACAGGGTTCTGGCTGACGAAGACATTGCCGGGATTGCAGATACAGTTCATGCATGGAAGCAGGGAGAAGAGTACGAGGATGTGTTGGGTTTTTGTAAGTCAGCATCCATTGATGAGATTGAGCAGAGCGGGTTTGTTCTTACACCTGGACGCTATGTTGGGGCTGCGCCACAGGAGGATGACGGTGAACCATTCGAAGACAAGATGAGACACCTTGTCACACAGTTGCATACGCAGCAGGCTGAAGGTGCCAGACTGGATACCGCTATCGCTCGCAACCTGGAAGCATTGGGATTTGGAGGACAGGAAAAATGATGAGTGTACGAGCCATGATCGATCTATTGAAAGAATATCCTGAGGACATGCGAGTGGTGGTCAGTGGGTATGAAGAGGACTATGACGACCTGTCTCCAGAGCAGATTTCCGTCATTCCCCTGGCATTGAACACTGGTATTCATGACTGGGAGGGGAAGCATGGGAATCCGGAGGATCATCCCACGATTTCTCAAGAGGCTGTGACAACGGTTGAGGCATTGGCACTTCATCGAACCTCAAACTGATAGGTATCCTGTTATGATCGATTACAGTAAATACCAGTCATCCCTCAAGCGTCTTGAGGAGCAGCATGAAAATTACCAAAATCTGGACTCCAATCTGCCTGCATTGATTCGCGAGGCAGTTTCTGAGTCCGTCATTCAGCGTTTCGAGACCTGTTACGACTGCATGTGGAAAGTATTGAAGCGACATCTTATTGAAGTGCTTGGAATTGCAAACCCTCCCAACAGTCCCAAGCCCGTTTTCAGGTTGGCCTTCGAAAATGATTTATTCTCGTCGCCGCTGGAGCAGTGGCTTCGATATGCAGATATACGTATTGGTACATCACATGACTACGATGGAAAGAAGGCTGCAGCCTGCGTGAAGTTGATGCCCGAATTCATTAACGACGCCATTGATCTCTATCAGAGGATGACTGCTGAGACATGGGAGTAGATTCTCCTATAGATGTTTCGTCCGAGCAGTATGAAACGATCCTGACGCTACTACGGAAATACCTTCCAGAGACTACTGCTTGGGTATATGGGTCACGTGCAAAACGGACCTCCAGGCCTCATTCAGATCTCGATCTTGTGATCTTTTCTGAACCCGGACAACACCTCCAGGTTGGAGAATTGAGGGAAGCTTTCGAGGAGAGCAATCTGCCATTCAGGGTGGACCTGTTTGTCTGGGATGATGTTCCTGACTCGTTTCGTGAGAATATTCGTGAACAACACATTGAATTAATGCTGGGTCATGAGGAAGCTTCCGAACCAGTTGTCTCTCATCCGGAAAGTGATAAGGAAGCTGGGCTGTTGTTTGGGAACTGCGCATCACTTTTAAGCAAAAGCGTTAATCCAGCTAGCCTGAGCCAATCAATCCCATATATCGGACTTGAGCACATAGTTCAGGAGAAGCTACATCTGAACGGCACTGGAGAATCGACAGACGTTACCAGTACTAAACGACGTTTTGTAAGAGGAGACATCTTGTTCGGGAAATTAAGGCCGTATTTCCGCAAAGTCGTTCAACCTGATTTCGATGGAATTTGCTCTACTGATATTTGGGTAATTGAGCCGAAAGAGAATGTCGATCCAAGATTTCTTTTTTATTGGTGTGCAAGCTGGGACTTTGTAGATTTTTTGGACGCTTCCAGCGAAGGAACACGGATGCCTAGAGCCAAGTGGGGAGTAGCCGTAAATCATTGCATTCCTACTTTTTCTACTCATGAGCAAAAGGCCATCGCTCATATCCTCGGCACCCTCGACGATAAAATTGAACTCAACCAGAAGACCAACAAAACCCTTGAAGAGATAGCCAAGGCAATCTTCAAGTCATGGTTCGTTGACTTTGACCCGGTGCGAGCAAAGGCAGAAGGTCGTCCCACAGGCCTTCCCCCTGAAATCAGTGATTTGTTTCCTCATGAATTGGTTGACTCAGAGATTGGAGAGATACCGAAAGGGTGGGCTGTAACCCAAATTGGTGACCTTTGTGAAGTAATTGATTGCTTGCATTCAAAAAAACCTGATTTGATTGAAGAAGGTTTTAATTTTATCCAGCTAAAAGAAATCGGAGAAGATGGACTGCTTTATTGGGATAGTATCTCAAAAATTTCAGAGGAGTCGTATAAGAAATGGATTTCAAGGATTGAAGTCTGTGAAGGTGATTGCCTCATAACTAATGTGGGTAGAGTTGGCGCATTCGCACGAATACCTGCTGAATTTATGGGTGCAATAGGTAGAAATATCACTGCTGTTAGGCCTTTGAAGAAAGCAACTTACGGTGCATTTGTTGCTGATTATTTCTTATCCCATCTATATGAATCTGAAAGAGAACTTAGGACAGATACAGGAACAATTCTTGATGCGCTGAACGTAAAAAATATTCCTAATCTGAGACTTGTACTCCCTCAGGTCTTGTTACTTGAAAAATATAACGATATGTCAGCAATGATTTGGGAGAAACGCGAACTTCTTGTACAAGAAAATAGTTTTCTTGCAGAGCTTCGAGATACTCTCCTTCCAAAACTCATCTCCGGCGAGCTTCGTATCCCTGACGCTGAAAAGTTTCTTGAAGAGGCTGTTACCTAATAGCGTTGGTGACTGAGGACCAAGTTGAACTGTTAAGCATCGACTGGTTTAAGGAACTCGGTTACCAGTACAAGTGCGGATATGATATTGCCCCTGATGGTGAGAAACCGGAACGTACAGAGTACCGTTCAGTCATCCTTCAAGATCGCTTGCAGGAAGCACTGATTCGCATCAATCCTGATCTTCCAGCATCTGCAATCAACACTGCGCTATCTCAGGTAACCAACCCCAATATCCCTTCCATGATGCCCTGCAACCGGGAAGTGCATCAGTGGCTGACCAAGGGCATCCAGGTCACTTACCACGAAGACAATCAGGAGATCGGCAAACAGCTCAAAATAATTGACTTTGAAGACCTGGAGAACAATGACTGGCTGGTGGTCAATCAGTTCAGAGTGCAAGGGAATAAACATAGTCGTAGACTGGATGTTCTGATATTTGTGAATGGGTTGCCGCTTTCCGTCATCGAACTCAAGAACGCAGCGGATGAGAATGCAGACATCTGGTCTGCATTCGACCAGTTACAGACGTACAAGGCCGATATCCCAGACCTGTTCCACTACAACGTCTGTATGGTGATCTCAGACGGCATCTATGCACGTTTGGGATCAGTCTCTGCAGACAGGGAACGATTCATGCGCTGGCGCACAATTGATGGCGTAGAACTGGACCCTCTTGGCCAGAACCAGCAACTCGAGACCCTGATCAAGGGGGTTTTCAACAAGGATGTCTTCCTGAACTACTTGCGGTACTTCTGCCTGTTTGAAGATGACGGGACCCTTATCAAGAAGATCGCCGGGTATCACCAGTTCCATGCCGTACAAGTTGCAGTAGAGAGCGTGGTGACTGCAAGCATGGTAGATGGTGACAAGAAAGGCGGGGTGGTTTGGCATACACAAGGGGCTGGTAAGAGTATCGAGATGGCGTGTCTGGCTGGGCGTTTGATCTCAGAACCTCGACTGGAGAACCCCACCATTGTCATGGTTACAGACAGAAGGGATATGGACGGTCAGTTGTTCAATGTCTTTGCGAGTGCGGGTAATCTGTTGAATGATACACCCAGGCAGGCCAATTCTCGTGCTGAGTTGCGTGAGCAGCTGATGGACCGGCCTTCGGGCGGCATCTTCTTCACGACCATGCAGAAATTCGGTCTGGATGTGGACGAGGAGCGATTCCCCGTGCTCTCGGATCGTCACAACATTGTGGTGATCGCGGATGAGGCACACCGGACCCAGTACGGATTTAAGGCAAAATTGGATAGTGAGAGTGGAGCCATCAAATATGGCCTGGCCAAGTCCCTGCGTGACGGCTTGCCCAATGCGACGTTCCTCGCGTTCACTGGAACACCCATCTCGCAGAATGACCGGGACACCCAGGCAGTCTTCGGCAGTTACGTTGCAACCTATGACATCCAGCAGGCCGTGGATGATGGCGCTACCGTTCCGATCTACTACGAATCACGCTTGGCCAAGATCAACCTGAACCAGGCCGAGCTTCCTCAAATCGATGAAGAAGTGGAAGAGCTTCTGGACAGTGAGACGGCGGACGAGCAGGAGAAGGAGAAAGCCAAGAGCCAGTGGTCCGCACTGGAGGCGATCGTCGGAACGGATGCCCGCCTGAAGGAGGTGGCGGAAGACCTGATCCATCACTACGAGACACGCAGCCAGACACAGTCTGGCAAGGCCATGATCGTGACCATGTCTCGTACGATATGTGCCAGGCTGTATGACCAGATTGTAGCCCTGCGTCCTGAATGGCATTCTGACGATCACAAGTCCGGGGTGATCAAGGTCATCATGACAGCATCCGCATCCGACAAGCCAGAACTTCAACCCCATCATACCAGCCGGGCACAGCAGAAAGACCTTGAGAAACGGTTCAAGGATCCTTCGGATCCTCTCAGGATCGTCATTGTACGGGACATGTGGCTGACGGGATTTGATGCACCGTGTCTTTCGACCATGTACGTCGACAAACCGATGCAGGGTGCGAACCTGGCGCAGGCCATTGCACGGGTGAACCGAGTCTTCAAGGACAAGCCGGGCGGTCTTGTAGTGGATTACATCGGCATTGCCCCGCAACTCAGGGAAGCCCTGGCAACCTACAGCGCAGCGAAGGGGAAGGGCAGGCCGACGATCGATTCATCCGAAGCGTTACGGATCCTCAAGGAAAAGATCCAGGTGGCACGAGATCTCTTGCATCCCGTGGACTGGAGCGAGTACAGGACAAGGGCACTCCAGCTCATCCCGGCCTGCATGG
The DNA here is from genome assembly GCA_965220895.1 of Gammaproteobacteria bacterium. GTDB lineage: Bacteria > Pseudomonadota > Gammaproteobacteria > UBA4575 > UBA4575 > WTFY01. Next base: position 685,029 of record OZ244850.1, on the reverse strand, counting down.
ATCATGTGCTTGAACAGGAAGACGGCAAGCGCAGGTACTGCGACACCGTACTCCAAATGACCAAGGCCTTCGCGTTGTGCGGGACCCTGGATGAGGCCATGGAGCTGGCCCCCGAAGTGGCATTTCATCAGGCAGTGCGTGCACCGCTTGTAAAAGGCGGAGGCGGAGAGCAACCACCTCGAGATACGGACTTTGAATTACGGCAATTGCTGTCCCAGGCAATCGTTGGCGAGGGTGTGTCGGATGTTTTCAGACTGGCGGGCCTGGAGTCTCCGGACATCTCCATTCTTTCGGATGATTTCCTGAAAGAGGTGATGAAGATGCCGCACAAGAATCTGGCAGTAGAACTTCTGCAAAGACTCATCAAGGGCGAGGTCAAGACCAGGTTCCGTACCAATGTGGTCAAGCAACGCAAATTCAGTGAACTTCTCGAAAAATCCATCGGCAGGTACGCGAACCGTGCCATTGAAGCGGCACAGGTGATCGAAGAGCTCATCGCCATGGCGAAGCAGTTCCAGGAAGACCTCAAGCGAAGGGAAGCCCACGACCTGTCGGATGAGGAAGAGGCCTTCTATGATGCCCTTGCACAGAATGAGTCTGCCCAGGAATTGATGGGTGAGGAAGTACTTGTTGAGATGGCCCGGGAGATTGCAAAAAAGCTGCGGGAAAACCTGACTGTGGATTGGGCCGTTCGTGAAAGTGTACGGGCAAGGCTGAGAATTCTCATTCGCAATCTGTTGCGCAGATACAAATACCCTCCTGACCAGCAGCAAGGTGCGGTTGAATTAGTACTGACTCAGGCAGAGACGTTGTCTGAAGAAATGGTGTGAGGTGCTTTGTTGTAAATAAAACTGAGGAAGACTCTCATGCTTTTCGAAAGATATTTCTGGAATTATGCAGTGAAAGATGTTGAGTGCGAATAAGGTGAACTGAAGATTAAACATGGCACCTAGGTCATGTGTTTCTGGGTGTGGATTGTCGGTGAGATGCTGGGTGACTCTGAAGCGACAGAATCTGTCAAAATAACACGATGTTTGTATTATTTTGCTGTTGTACCAGATACTGGGATGTAAAGGTGTTTGAAGAATTGAAACACGGTATTTTATAGACTATGAAACGAATTCATAGTAAAAGGGAGACATGACGATAAGCAGAAGTCCAGGGATCCTTGGAGGTACTCCAGTGTTTACCGGAACAAGGGTCCCAGTGCGCATCCTGATGGAACATCTTGAAGCGGGTGACCGTCTTGATGAGTTTCTAGAGGACTATCCTACAGTATCGAGATCCCAGGCCATCGCTGTACTTGAGCAAGCCAAGGCAGCGATTGCAGGTGATGAGAATGAGGCTTTTGCTTGATGAGTCCGTACCCCAGAGGCTGACAGCATCTTTCCCGGAATCGTTTGAGGTCTGTACGGTCCCGCAAATGGGCTGGGCAGGTACCGGTAATGGCGCACTGCTTCAATTGGCAGCCGGGCGTGACTTCGATGCTCTGATTACAGTTGATAGAGGGATAGCGCACGAGCAGAATCTCAACGACTTGCCAATTCCTGTCATTATCATGCTCGCCGCCCACAACCGCCTCCAGGAACTACAGCCACTTGTTCCTCAAGTAATCACCGTTCTGTCCGGGACCTTGCACAGGCAGATTTATCAGGTTTCGGCTCGGGCATAAAGAATCAACATCGCAGAACAAGCAAATTCTGCCATGTCGCGTGCTGTGCCAGTTTTGTGCTACTCACAAGTTTTTGCGAGACCTAAGTGATTGCTTGACTTCAGTATTGAGCAGGCAAGTTCTGCAAGTGACTGTCTAATAAAAATATTCAACCTCAAGCTTTTGATCCACCCATGCATGGCGGGGAATTTCTGACTTCGCCGTTCTTCTCCCGCCATTCTTCGGGGGTGAATGTGTGCAGCGACAAGGCATGCACGGCACCCGCAAGCTCTTCGGCAAGCAGCCGGTTCAGGATGCGGTGCCGTGCCACGGGCAGCTTGCCGTCAAACTCGTGGCTTACCACGGTGACCTTGAAATGGGATTCCGACCCGGGTGCCACGTTGTGCATGTGACTTTCGTTTGCTACCTTGAGGAAGACCGGGTGCAGCGCACCCTGGATTTTGTGTTCGATGCTCGTTTGTATGACCATGCCGTACCTATAGCAGCCACTGTTTGCCCAAGCCATACCCAGTTCGGGAGAACCTATCGGAGGGAAAAGAAGTCTTTAGCCGTTCGGGTCGTTTCCCTTGCCGCCTGGACTTCGGAAATTCCCCGACAGTTCGCCACAGTACGCAATATATGGGGCAGGTAGGCTGGCTCGTTGCGCCGGCCTTTAGGCTTTGGAATGGTGGCATCGGCAGGGAGGTCCCTGGGCAACAGATAAGGTGCATCGGTCTCGATCATCAGTCGGTCGGCCGGGATACGCTGGATGATTCCATGCAGATGTTGGCCGCGCCGCTCATCGCAAATCCAGCCGGTGATGCCGATGTGGCAGTCCAGATCAATATAGCAGTCGAGTTCGCTGGCGGTGCCGGTGAAACAGTGCGTCACCACGCGGGTAAGCCGATCACGTACCCGGGTTAAAAGTCTGGCAAAATCCGCATGCGCATCCCGCTGGTGCAGGAACACGGGCAGTGCCAGCTCGACCGCCAGTTCGAGCTGGGCCTGGAAGGCGGCTTTTTGCTGGGCCGGGCTCGCATAGTTCCGGTGGTAGTCCAGTCCAGCCTCACCGATGGCTGTCACTTTCTCATGGGCTGCAATTTCTTGCAGCTTCTCGAGGGATTTGTCCGAGAATTCCTTGGCCCGATGCGGATGGATGCCTGCCGTGGCACAGGTGCCTTCGTACTGCTCACAAAGCCGCACCGCATGTTCACTGTCCGCCACGCTCGACCCGGGGATGACGAAATACCGCACACCGGCCAGGCGGGCACGTTCCATTACCTGGGATTCGTCGTTGCGAAATGTGTCGCTGGTCAGGTTGAAACAGGTGTCGACGAGTTCCATGCTACGTTTGGTCGAGTGCTGCAGGCCGGACACAGGAGGCACACCATTGCGTTTCATCCGCTTTCAACACGGCCTGGCAGGTGCGGCAAAGCCGGGTGAAAGTTGGCTTGAGCATGCTGTCAAGACTGACACGCTCGTCGAACACAAAGCAGTCTCCATGCCAGTGCTCATCTTTGAATTTTTTCAGGTAGTCCAGCACTCCCCCCTTGAGTTGATAGACCTGCCTGAAACCCAGGCCGGCAATGTACGGGGCGCCTTTTTCACAACGGATGCCGCCCGTACAGAAGGTGACTACCGGTTTTTCTTTCGCCAGCCCAGCAAGTCTGGGAGCTGCACTTCTCAGTTCCCTGAAATGACGTAACCCAAGATGCTGCGCATGGTTGAAGGTGCCGAGTTCATATTCAAAACTGTTGCGCAAGTCCAGCAAGGTGACCTCGGTCCCGGTGCTGAGCCAGTGTCTGAGCTCGTCACTGGTGATGTAGGAGGCATGTACAGGACCCCGAGCACCTGCCGCCGCCGCAGGCTCAGGCCCCGGCACCAGTTCCTCGCGGGTCCTCACGAGAAGTCGCCGGAAGGGAATCCTGTCCGAACGAGTCACACTCAGCAGCAGCCGGTCAAAGCCGCACACCGTTTCCAGCCGGTCCAGTGCATGGTCCACATCGGACGCGGACCCGGCCAGACTCAGGTTGATTCCTTCCGGGCTGATGAACACGTTGCCCTTCAGATGGGTCTGTGCACACAAGGACTGCACCTGTTCGTGCACGGAGTCGACGTCCGCCACCGTTTTGAACTGGTAACCGGCAATGTTGGTGATTGAATTTGTCATGGGTAGCCGGGAGCGATGAAATTCATCCCGGATTTGCTTATGCTGTGCGCTTCGTCAAGTTCTCGCAGGCATTATGAAAGAAGGTCATCCCCAGCCGATCCATCTGAAGGATTATACACCCCCGCCTTATCTGGTTACGCACGTACATCTGGTGTTTCAGTTTGGCGAAGAGTCCACGGTAGTCACTTCCAGGCTGCAGGTCGTTCGCAATCCGGACTCGGCAGGCTCGGGCGCTGCGCTGGTGCTGGACGGCGAAAACCTGGAACTGAATCATGTCGAGCTAGACGGGCATCGCCTGAGTGCCGGACAGTTTACGCAGACCAGCCAGTCCCTGCAGATCCCTGAGGTGCCGGCCAAGTTCGAATTGAGCATTCAAACGACCGTCAGCCCGCAAACCAACACCTCTTTGGAAGGCCTGTACAAGTCCGGCGGAAATTTCTGCACCCAGTGCGAAGCCCAGGGATTTCGGAAAATCACCTATTTCCCGGATCGTCCCGATGTGATGTCGATCTATACCGTGCGCCTTCAGGCAGACAAGGCCCGCTATCCGGTTCTGTTGTCCAACGGCAATCCCGTGGAGCAGGGTGATTGCGGTGACGGCCAGCACTATGCCGTGTGGGAGGATCCTTTCCCCAAGCCCTGCTACCTGTTTGCCCTGGTCGCTGCGGACCTGGTGTACTTGCAGGGCAGCCACCGCACGGCATCGGGCAAGGACATCGTCTTGCGTATCTACACGGAAAAACACAATGCCGACAAATGTGCACATGCGCTTCGCTCCTTGCAAAAGGCGATGCGCTGGGATGAGCAGCGCTTCGGGCTTGAATGCGACCTGGATATCTACATGATCGTCGCGGTGGACGATTTCAACATGGGGGCCATGGAGAACAAGGGACTCAATATCTTTAATTCGAGTTGTGTGCTGGCACGTGCCGATACCGCGACCGATGCAGATTACATGATGATTGAAGCCGTGGTGGCGCATGAGTATTTCCACAACTGGACAGGGAACCGTGTGACTTGCCGGGACTGGTTCCAGTTAAGCCTGAAGGAAGGGCTTACCGTTTTCCGCGATCAGGAGTTCACGTCAGATGTGACTTCGCGGGCCGTAAAACGTATCCAGGACGTGCGTTATCTGCGCACCTATCAGTTTGCCGAGGATGCCAGTCCCATGGCACATCCAGTGCGACCAGCCTCCTACCTGGAAATCAATAATTTCTACACGCTCACCGTGTACGAGAAAGGTGCCGAGATCGTGCGTATGTACCAGAGCATGTTCGGCATGGACGGATTCCGCAAGGGCATGGACCTGTATCTTGAACGACATGACGGCCAGGCGGTGACCACGGATGATTTCGCAGCCGCGATGGCGGATGCCAACGCTTTTGACCTGACCCAGTTCAAGCGCTGGTATGACCAGGCAGGTACTCCGGTCCTGGAGGTGGATGATCGGTGGGATGGTGCATCCAACACCTACAGGCTTGATTTCAAGCAGTCCTGCCCGCCCACCCCGGAAAGCGAGTCAAAACAGCCTTTCGTGATTCCTGTCAAGCTCTCACTGCTGGACGCCTCGGTGGGCGACGTCCTTCCTCTGGAACCGGAGGTGCAGGGTCTTCGCGAGGGTCCCAGCACCGTACTGCTGATCAGTGATTCGCAGCAGAGCTTTGTGTTCAGAAATATGGAAGAGAAACCAGTGCCCGACCTGCTGCAGGATTTTTCTGCACCGGTACGTGTGCGTTTTGACTACAGCGACACGCAGCTCGCCTGGCTGCTGAAACATTCCCCGGACGCCTTCAACCGCTGGAATGCAGGCAATCATCTGGCGTTGAACGTACTGCTTGAGCGGGTCGCGGGTTCACAGGACCCCGGGACTTCGGACTCCCTGTCGGCACTGACCCAGGCGCTGGAGCACACCATACGGGCCGATACGGCGGACCGGAGCCTGTTGGCCGAGCTGCTGACCTTGCCGGCTGAGCGGGATGTGGAAGAGCATCTTGACGAGGTCGACATGCCCAAAGTCGTAGCGGCATGCGACCGCCTGTCGCTGTCGGTGGCGCAGCATCTGGAGCAGGACCTGCTCGGGATCTATCAGGCTTGTTACCGAGAGGATGAATACCGGTACAGCACGGAAGAAATGGCACGCAGGCGGCTGCAGAATGTCTGTTTGCAGTTGCTGACCCACCTGGACAGGGATGAATACAGGAAGCTGGCGCTGAAGCAGTTTGTCCGGGCAGGCAACATGACCGAGCAAGCGGGCGCTATCCGGGCCTTGCTGCATCGGGAATGCGATGAACGCGAGCAGGTGCTTTCGTCCTTTGAACGGCAATGGACACACGACCCGCTGGTCATGGAGAAGTGGTTTGCCTTCCAGGCACTGTCGAGAGTTCCGGGCGTTCTCGAGACCGTAAAGAGCCTCATGGGGCACTCCTTGTTCAGTCTGCAAAACCCCAACAAGGTACGCGCGCTGATTGGGGTGTTTGCGGGACAGAATCCCTGTGCATTCCACCAGTCCGACGGCAGCGGGTATGCGTTTGTTGCAGACCAGGTGCTGGCCTTGGACAAGCTTAACCCCCAGGCCGCATCACGCCTGGCCCGTTCATTGATGCGCTGGCGAAAGTATGCCATTCCCTGCAGGGACAAGATGTTTGAACAGCTTGAGCGGATCGCGGCGCACCGGAATCTCTCAGGCGATGTGTATGAGATCGTCTCAAAAAGCCTGGAGTCACCACAATGATATGCTGGAATGGAAGGATCCCAAGGATTCACCTGTCTGGAGGTCGACCGTGAGCCAGGAAAACAGAATCACTCCCATTGCAGATGGCCCTTTGCATATCACAGGCCGGCTTGAGCTGTTCGGCAGTGACGGAGAGTTGCTGGAAAAGGCTGAAGAGCTGTACCTGTGCCGTTGTGGGAATTCCAGAAACAAACCCTATTGTGACGGGCAGCACGAGGCCACCGGATTCCAGGATGATGGCAGGTTCGTGACCCCGCCCGTCTCGCAGGACGACCTGGTCAACACCGGGGTTCTTGAAATCAGGGTACAGGCCAATGGCCCGCTGATTTTCCGGGGTATCGCCTGCATCCGGGATACGCAACAGAAAGAGATCGTGCGCAAGGTGGGGGGTCTGTGCCGCTGTCAATACAGCAATAACCATCCCTTTTGCGATGGTACGCATACGAAAATCGGCTTTACAGACGACTAGTTCTGCAGACGAACCTCAAGTCTGGTACCAACATAGACCGGCATTCAGCCAGCCCTTCAGCCAGGCCGCTTCCTGTCGGGCCATCTCGAAACGTGTCAGAAATACATGCGCGCCGTCACCCCAAAGGTGCGGGGCTGGCCCACCCGGTAGCCGAGCCGGGCCCTGCCTCCTCTTTCCCGGTCAAAGGACAGTTTCGGGTTTTCGTCCGTGATGTTTTTTGCAAAAATCGTGAGTTCCAGTGCGTCATACACAAGGCCTGCAGACAGATTGAACAGGTGGTATGAATCGAGAGTCAGGTCAACCTCTGTAGTCTGGTCAGCGGGGGTCCCTGCATAGGGGAAATTGGTGTTGAAAACGTCTTCCCCCGGGACCTGGTCGCCAGGCTGTGTGATGCTGGCATCCACGTACTGCCAGGATGCCGTGATATAGCTTTCATCTGCGCTCAGAACGCCTGGGAGCAGGTAGGTCGCCGATCCGGAAAGCTGCCACTCGGGCACCGAAGGGATGCGGTTGCCATCCTCGATGCCGTGGAGCACGGTACCGTCAACTGCTTCAACCGTGGAATCAAACTCCGCCTCCACATAGCTTCCGGCGAAGGTGACCTGCAAGGCACGGGTCGGGCGGGCAGAGATCTCCAGTTCCGCGCCTGCCGTGTGGGCTTCAGGCACGCTGATGGTGACCCGCGATGAACACGGGCCTGCATCGATATTCACACCCAGGTCCTCAATGTCGGAATAAAATACCGAACCGTTGACGGTGAGGGTCTCGAACGAAGACTTGAAGCCCAGCTCGTAGTTCCAGAGGGTTTCATCGTCGAATTCCTGGTAGTCCTTGTAGTTGTCGTAAGCGGCTCCGCAAAGCGGCTGGTTCAACGGGTCGTTCACCCCTCCGAGGCGAAAGCCCTTGGAAATCTGTGCGTTCACCCGGATATTCTCGGCAGCCTCATAGCTGACCATGAAGCGGGGATTGTATCCATCGGAGGATACCCTGACGTCCTGGTGCTGCGCTGACGAATTCGAGAAAGGTCCCCCTGATGTGAAAGTCTTGTCCTCTTCCCAGTCATACCAGCGCAGCCCGGCGGTCAGGTCCAGGCGATCCAGCAACGGGTAAGTCACTTCCCCGAACAATGCGGTCTGCTGCATATCGTATGTCAGGTCGGAAAGATAGGGCGAGTCGACAGCATTGGGAAAATTGTCATCGGCTGAAGGTGCAAATGCATCATATCCTGGTGTTGGCAAGCGCTGAGAATAGTCACGCTCAACATCGGAATAAAAAACACCCGCCAGCCATTGCAGTGTACTGTCATCGCCAGAACTTATGCGCAGTTCATGGGTCATCTGTTCGAGGTCTGTCGTATCTCGCAAATTGGATGGTCGCAACGCATCGTCATCCGAAAGATTCAGGGGGATGTTGGGGTCGATGCTCACGCTGCCTGTCAGTGCACTGGCGTCACGGCTGACCAGGATGTCCCGGTGGATATAACTGGCGGTATAGGTCATGTTCAGCGAATCCTGGATGCCCCATTCCACGACAGTATCAAGAATCAGGGCCTCATCTTCGAAAGCCTCATCCAGCAACAGGAACTGTTCTCTTCTGTCCAGGTGGACGGGGGTGACGATGGCAGGGTCGGTATAGGGGCTCCGGAACATGTTGTACACTTCCTCGCGGTTGAACCCGCCCAGGTCGATGTCCTGAAAAACCATACGCGGAGTAATCGACAGGTTCTCGAGCGGTTCCCAAAGCAGGGCAAGTCGCCCGCCGAATCGGGTGCCGTCATTGACGTCCTCTTGCGTGGATCCGTCCTTATTGAGCGCATCAATGAACCCGCCGTAGCCCGTAAAGTAGGCTACCGCCCGTGCGGCTGCCGTCTCGCCAAGGGCCAGATTGCTGGCGAGTTTGAAATGCTCTCCGTGCGAACCGTTATCGATCTGGTTCGCATCCAGCTCGATCTTGGTCTCGTTCACACCCAGCTGTGGCTGGTTGGTGATGTAGCGCACCGTGCCACCGATCGAACCGGAGCCGAACAGCGTCCCCTGCGGTCCCCTCAGGGTTTCCACCCGGTTCAGGTCAAACAGGTCGATGTCCGGAGTGAACAGGGACAGGGAAATCGGGGTTTCATCGAGATATACGCCGACCTGCTCCTTGACGCCTGGCTGGTCGCGCACGATCTGTCCCGATGATATGCCGCGTATGCTGACCACACTTTGTCCGGGTCCCAGGTTCTGGATGGATAGCCCGGCAACATTCCGGGAAAGATCCTCCAGATCCGTGGTGTTCAGGCGCTCAATATCCTCTTGTGACTGGACATTCAGGGAAAAGGGCACTTCCTGTTCTGGCAAAAGGCGTTTTGTGGCCGTTACATACAGTCCCGGCAGTACGTAGCTGCTCGCTTGTGCCTGGTGTGTGGATTCCGCCGCTTCCTCTGCAAGTAGATTCTGGGTCAATCCTGCATAAGCTGCGAAAAACAGTAGAAGTGCCCATACCCATGCATAACGGCTGTTTGACTGATGCATACCAACTCCCCGTTCTTTGTTCTTCTGGTGAACCTTTGAAACCAGAAATTCTGCTTTTCAGTATAGCGCCGGCCAAGGTTCGGGGGAATAGATGCTAGGTACCGGCTGTCCGCCGGACCGTACCGGGAGCAGGCTTTCAAAAGCCCTTGGTGGAGAGAAACAGCCCGACTCGCAGGTCTTTGCAGACGTAGATGGTTCTTCCATCTACGGACATCGTGCCGTCTGCAATGCCCATGGTCGCACCCCGAGTGACGATTCTTTTGATGTCCAGCTGGTAATCCACCCGTTTGGCCTCCGGCAAGACCTGACCCGTGAAACGGACCTCATTGACCCCGAGTGCCCGGCCACGGCCCGGCACACCTGTCCAGGCAATGAAAAATCCCAGCAGTTGCCACATGGCGTCCAGGCCCAGGCAACCAGGCATGACGGGGTCGCCTGCGAAGTGACAGTCGAAAAACCACAGATCGGGCTTGACGTCGAGTACAGCTTCCACCTCACCGCGGCCGTACTGTCCCGTGTCGTCGGTGATTTTCGTGATTCGATCGATCATCAGCATGTCGGGCAGGGGCAGCTGTGCATTCCCCGGGCCGAACATTCTTCCATGGCTGCAGTCCAGCAACTCCTCGTAGGAATATGAGTTTTTTTTAGACACGTACTAGGCCTTTTCAGGAGCTGATCCTACAGATTGAACTTTATGCGGGCAGGAGCCGGGTTGTGGAGATGGTATTGTTTTCCAAGTGTAGCAAAAAACAGTCTTGCCCGGGGTTCAGCCCATCACGGTCCCGACGGGTCTCGGCCTGCAATCCGGTCCTTGCATGCAGACAGGGAAGCTGTTTTCCAGCAGCCTGCAGGGGTCGGCGATGCTGCTGCTTTACTACTTTGTCGCGAAAGTTGTATAAAGAAGGGGCATTCTGAATGAGCAGGAGGCACTGATGTGGAGAAAAGAATTAAGCGCGGATGATTGAGTTTCTGATCCTGGTTCTGGTGTACCTGATTTACAAGCAGGGCAAGAACAGGGACTGACAAGCAGGGTGTTGCTGCCCAATGTGCTGAAGGCAATTCGTGCAAGTGATCTGCAGGCACTCGTCCTGTATGCCTTGACCGCCGTACACTCAGGAATATTTTTTGAACAAGTCATCTTTACGGGTCGTTCGATGCAAGGTACTGACATGAACTGCAGGGAAAACTGATGGTTGAAAAATTTGACCCTAGCCGGCAACCCCTTCACGACGCCATGAGCGCATTCCAGTCCGCGGATGAGCGCGTCTGGTTTGAAAACAAGCTGCTCGATTGTCGCCAGCAACTGCGAGGCCTCCCTCAAGAGGCAAGCAATTCCCAGCGTGCACAGCTGGAACTCGAAATCGCCGAGGCACTGATCGGACTCAACCGGCTGGAGGAAGCCTGGTCGAGTGCCCGGCCCCTGGTCGAACTGTTTGTCGCGGAGCAAGAATTTGAACATGCCGTCAAGGCGTGCAGGGCACTGTACCAGTCCAACCAGGAGGATGCCATTGTGGCTTTGGGCCAAGGCTGCTGGCTGGCGGTGACGTACCCGGTGGATCCGGCACTGTCCATCGAGATGCTGCACCACATCGTGGATGAGACGCCCGACCAGTCCGATGGAGCCGCAGTCGCAGCCATGGCGGCACATTACATTGCCGATGTGCGGGCGAAAGAGCAGCATGAAAGCCTGACTTTCCTTACCATGCAAATGCTTGCCAAGGTTGCCAAGCGCCACCGCGGCATCGAAGATGAGGAATCCATCAGGATGTGGATTGAAATTCTCGAACTGAATGACACGGACAAGCTCTTCAATCGGCTGGCGAGGATTGTCGATGTGATGACAGGTGACTCATGGTGGTTCGACCGCGACCGGTTGCGTGCACAACTGCCTGTCAATTAGGGATAGCGAATTGCGATGATCCATCGCCGAGGATTGCAATGGCGCGGTGCCTGCTTTTGGAGACAGGCCAGATGACAGCCAAATCCGTTTACGGGTGATGTGGCTAGGCTGTTTAGGGGCTGAACGGCCGTGATACGGTTTGTCGTTTGATGCCTGTTGTTGGATCGAACACCGGGGACCATGGACACTGCCGGAAATCCGTAAATTTCTGGCCAGGCCGCGAAACTGTGTGCCCAAATGCCTTATAATCGGCAGCACAGACCGTTTCATGGCCTGAGGCCCGCCGATCCAATAAAGACAACAGGCTGGCATATCATCTCGCGCCATGGAAGTGATCCGCAGATCAGGGGGAGGAACCGGAGATGCAAACCGACAAGATCAAGGTGCCCCAGGGGCATTCCGTTCATCATGTGACCTGCCCGCACGACTGTCCGGACTCCTGTTCGATGCTGGTGACCCGCAACGACCGTACCGGCAAGGCGGTGCGCATACAGGGTGATCCAACTCACCCGATCACACAGGGCTACCTGTGCAACAAGGTGAATCATTATCTTGATTTCGTCTACAACGACAATCGCGTTCTTTATCCTCACCGGCGGCTGGGGCCCAAGGGTCCGGGTGCCCGGTTCGAACGCATCTCCTGGGACGAGGCACTCGATACGATTACCGGCAACTTCAAGAGCGTGATCGACGAGTATGGCAGTGAGGCCGTACAGCCCTACTCGTATTCGGGCACCATGGGGATGGTCGGTTACTGGACCATGGATTCGCGCTTCTGGAACAAGATGGAAGCCGGGGGGCTGATCCAGTCCATCTGTATCTTTGCGGCCATGTGGGCAGGCTTGCATACCTACGGCATGGCGCACCCGAACATGTCCGTGCACGAGGCGGCAGAGGAAGCGGACCTGATGATTCTGTGGGGTGCCAACCTGGTCAGCACGGGCGTGCATGCGATCCCGTTTATCCGTGAAGCCCAGGAGCGTGGCATGAAGCTCGTCGTCATCGACCCGCGGGTCACACGCACCACCATGATGGCGGACTGGCACATCCAGCCTCGACCTGGAACCGATGCGGCGCTGGCGCTTGGCATGATGAAAATCATCGTCGACAACAACCTGCATGACCTCGAATTTCTCCGTGAGCAGACCAATGGCTGGGAAGCGCTGCTGGAGACGGAATTGCCCAAGTATCCACTGGAGAGGGTGGCCGAAATCACGGGGCTTGCGGCTGCGGAAATCGAAAAGTTCGCCCTGGAGTATGCCTCGACGAAGAAATCCTACATACGGGCAAACTACGGCTTGAACCGCCATCAGAACGCGGGCCAGATGTGCCGCTCCATCCTGGTGCTTCCCTGCATCACCGGGGCCTGGCGCGAACCCTGCGGCGGCGCCTGTTTTGGCAATCTCGAGGAGATGTGGCTTCGCTGGGACCTGGACAAGCTGCACCGGACGGACCTGGGTACACGCAAGCGTTCCGTCAACATGGTACAGCTCGGCCGTGCGCTGTCGGATCACATCGATGCCGAAGGCAATACCATGGACCCGCCGATCAAAAGCCTGTTTGTCTACAATTCGGATCCAGCCAACTGTGCTCCGAATACCAATAACGTGCGCAAGGGCCTGATGCGCGATGACCTTTTCGTGGCTGTGCATGAAACCTTCTGGACCGATACCTGCCTGTATGCGGACATCGTGATCCCGGCGGATACGCAACTGGAGAGGATGGACCTGATAGCCACCTACGGAAACTGGTACTACACCATGAACCGGCCCGTGATCGAGCCACTCGGGGAGAGCGTCCGGAATTCCGAGCTGTTTCGCATGCTGGCCCAGCGCATGGGTTACGTGGAAGAAGGGGACAATGCCTTCACGCAAACGGACGAGGAAATCATTCGCGACGTCATGTTTGACGAGGGCAAGCACAATCCCTTGATGGAAGGCATCACCTACGAGGATATCCTGAAAGACGGCTTCGTCAGGGCCAATACCGACTCCGAGCGAAGAAACTTCCTGAAAAATGGCTGGCCGACGGATTCCGGGAAAATTGATATCTGGTGCGAAAAACTGAAGGAAGAGGGCATCAACCCGCTGCCTTCCTACGTGCCGGAAATTGAGGGACAGGAAGACCCGAAACGCAAGGACTATCCATTGCAGGTGCTAAGCAGCGCAGCGCATTATTTTATTGGTGACTCATTCCAGTCGGTTCCGCGCCTGCAGGCCATGATGTCCAGACCCACAGTGGAACTGAACCCTGAGGATGCCAGGGCACGCGGCATAGAAGATGGGGATCTTTGTTGTCTGTACAATGATCGCGGAGAAACCTATGCCTATGCGGTCATCATCGATGGACTGTTGCCCGGTGTCTGCTCTACGCAGAAACAGTTCAAGGGGAGCAATACGCCGAACGGTGTGAACATCAATGCACTGAACTCGGAAATGCTGACGGACTTCGGCACCAGTCCGACCTTCTATTCCTGTCTCGTGGAAATCAGGAAAGCCAGCGAAGACATGCGCAAGCAGACCCTGCTCAAGGAGTGGGGAGGGCAGCAGGGCTACATCAGGAAGTGGCGCGAAGACCCGCGCAACGAGGGTATAGAAGCCACCGATGATGAAATCATTGCGTTTGCAAAAGAACAACACCCGGGAGTCTTTGGCTGAATCCTGACCGCGTTTCCCCGGGCCCGGGGCATGGGCGAAGTGACCGCGATGCAAAAGAACTTTCACGATCCGTTTGACCACTATATCCGGGAACTGCCTGTCCCGGATGCTGAAATCAAGGGTCTGAGAGTACGGATCAATCGGGGTACCATCAAGCGTATCGCCAGCCTCACGCACGATACGCTTGAACTGGTCGTCAAATGTGATCCGGGCAGCCCGCCGCTCGACGGGGTGGCCGGGCAGTTTGCCACGCTCAAGGTGCCCGGGATCAGAAAATCACGTTCCTACTCGTTTGCCAAAACCCCGGAGGATGAGAACCCGGACGAACACACCTTTTATGTGCGCCTGGTGCCCGGCGGGGAATTTTCAGGCTGGCTGGCGCAAGGGGACCGCATCGGCGAACAGGTTGAGGTTACCGGGCCATTGGGCGCGTTTCAGCTTGACGCCTCGGAGGACACCATGGTCTGCATTGCCGGCGGCAGTGGCATGAGTGCAATTGCAGCCATCGTCAAGCATGCTGCCAATCTGGGTGTTGCCAGGGACTGTTACTTTTTCTATGGTGCACGCACACAAAGGGACCTGTACTGTCATGAAAAAATGCAGGCCGTGCGTGATCGATGGAACCCGGCCCACAGGTTTGAATTCATTCCTGTCTTGTCGGAGGAGCCTCAAGGCAGTGACTGGAACGGACCCCGTGGACTGGTGACGACATACGTCAAAAACGAGTATCTGGACCCGGGCACGCTGCCTGCTCGTGGAATCAAGGCCTATTTTTGTGGTCCGCCTCCGATGATAGACCATGGGGTCGAGGTGTTGACGGCTGCCGGAATCGGAAGTGAAAACATCTACTTTGACAAGTTCGAAGATGCGAGTTCGCCGGCACCGGTGGTTGACAATACCAGGTGTGTGCTGTGTGATGAGTGCTTGCTGGTAAAGCCAGTAGCCAACTGTTTGGTGGAAGCAGCGAATTTCAAGACAAACGGTGACGATTCTGCCTTTTCTTTTGAGCAGGTCCGGCCTGCGTATACGTCAGGGCTGTACTACAACTCCCTGTATATCGATGAGAGCGAGTGTGTGCGTTGCTTTGCATGTGTTGATGCCTGTCCCCACAATGCGATTTCCGTGGACTATGACAGAACACCTAAAACGCTGAGAATGTATATCTAGGTGTGCCGGCTGCGGTGGGTAGGATGATGTCGGCATAGGGAAAAATCCGCGGCCTCAGGGCTTGCGGCGCAAGACGTCTGGCCAAGGCCACATGCGTTCCACTGGAGAGATATATCGTCAGGATAACTCTCCCCATGTTGATGTAGAGGTATTGAAGCGAATCCGGCCGAGGTGCACACATGGCGCTCGGTCTCCTGGACAAACATGGCTGTACACGTCCGGTTTTCAATCAATGACTCATCCGTAATACTAGGATTGTTATGAAAAATATTGTGATCGCACCGGACTCGTTCAAGGGTAACCTCACTTCACTGGAAGTTGCCGTATGCATCGAAAAGGGCATCCGGCGGGTCTTGCCCAATGCGACATGCGTGAAAATCCCCATGGCGGACGGAGGGGAAGGAACCGTACAGTCCCTGATCGATGCCACCGGAGGGAAGCTGGTCAGAAAGCGGGTCAAGGGCCCTGCAGGAAAGACCGTAACCGCGTGCTACGGCTGGTTGCCTGCCAAGAAAACGGCAGTCATCGAAATGGCGGAAGCTTCCGGGTTGCCCCTGGTCGAGGGACGCACCAAGAACCCGCTGAAAACCACCACGTACGGCACTGGCCAACTGATGATGGATGCACTCGATCGCGGTGCAAAAAAAATCATTATTGGCATTGGAGGGTCCGCGACCAACGATGGCGGGGTAGGAATGGCTCAGGCATTGGGTGTGCGGTTTGTGGATATCCGAGGCCGGGAAATCAAGGAACCGGGTTCTGGAGGGATGCTCTCGAAAATCCGGGCGATTGACGCCACGGGCCTGGATCCCAGGGTCCACCAGGCAAAAATCCTCGTGGCCTGCGATGTAAAGAATACCCTGCATGGGAAACACGGTGCCGCACATGTCTTCGGGCCGCAAAAGGGTGCTACTCCCAAAATGGTTGTCGTGCTGGATGCAAACCTCAAACACCTGGGCAGGTTGATCAGGCGAGACCTCAAAGTGGCTGTAGCCCGCATGCCAGGGGCGGGGGCGGCTGGCGGTCTGGGTGCCGGACTGGTCGCTTTTGCGGGTGCCACGCTCAAGAGCGGTGTCGATATCGTGCTGAGGACGACCGAGCTTGAAAAATACATCAAGGGTTCAGACCTGGTCATCACCGGGGAAGGCAAGGTAGATTTTCAGACTGCCTTCGGGAAAACCCCCTCGGGGGTCGCCAGGGCTGCCAAAAAGCACCGGGTGCCGGTGATTGCCATCGGCGGGGCACTATCCAACGATGCACACAATGTATTTGCACATGGAATTGATGGTATTGCCAGTGCTGCCGCCAAGGACATGTCACTGGATGAGGCCTTGCGGGATTCAAGGCCTCATCTGGAAAATGTCGCAGAACGCGTCGTTCGCATGATCCTTATCGGCAAGAAAATGGCAGCCAAAAAACACCGCAAGAAGGCCCGGGCCAAGCCAAGGAAGTCATAGCCGCACTTCTATCTGGATGCCACCTTCTGCCAATTCCCAGATTTCATCCATGTCGCTGTGAACGACCGCAATCCTGTTTTTTGTACCACCCCATAATCCGGCGATTTGCCAGGCCCAGCCCATCCTGTTGCGGTGTGCCTCGATTACGAAGTGTGTCTTTGCACCGGCTGCCGCTTTCGCATCGGGGGCCTGACCCGGTGTTCCCGAATAGATCGCGTGCATGGATTTTCGACCCTCGCTGTCTTCGGCCTTGGCATCCAGCCGGTACGTGCCTTCCGGGATGCCATCGACACCGGCATCCTGGTGGCCGGCTCCCAGCCTGACGGGGTAGCTGCGGTACGGCTTGGTCCCTTGAATCAGGTAGAGCTTGCCCTCGTCCTTTCTGAGAAGCATGGAATCTGCCGCCAACAGATTGATCAAGCCTGAGGCTTCCTTGCCCTGGGTGTACGTTCTCACTCCCCATTGTTCTCCATGGGCATTGAAATATTTCCAGATACCGTCCTTTTCACCATCGGCATA
This sequence comes from Gammaproteobacteria bacterium, assembly GCA_965220895.1. Taxonomy (GTDB): domain Bacteria; phylum Pseudomonadota; class Gammaproteobacteria; order UBA4575; family UBA4575; genus WTFY01. Next base: position 667,795 of record OZ244850.1, on the reverse strand, counting down.
CTCGCCTGCGATGTGCATGTAGCCACCGTCCCATGCCTGCCACACGCCATGCTTGGTGCCATCCTTTTCGCAGAAGACCGCAATGCCAAGTTTGCTCCAGACTTCGCGTTTTTCCACAGCGCCATCCGTGCACTGGAGGTCGACAGCGGCCACGGCACTGCGGGTCTTGCTGTATTCATGCTCCATCATCCATCCAATCCACAGGGGGCTGGTCAGCAAGAGCAGCAAGCCAAGGGTGATTGACATGACGATCGCGGGCTCAGAGAATTTTTTCAGTTTCATGGGGTCTTCTTTTTTGGCTGAACGTTATTGAAAAACAGGATAATTGGTGTCAGGCTCGAATGAGTTCCTGAGGGTCACAACCTGGACATGCGGAAGGTGCCAAACCCAAGATGAACAAAATACTGGTTGCTATCGGGGTCACTATTTTAATCATTGGATTGCTCTGGCCCGTGATCAGCAAGGTGCCTTTAGGAAAACTGCCGGGTGATATTGCTTTCAAAAGAGAGGGATTTCACCTGTACATCCCGATCACCACCATGATTGTCGTCAGCCTCATCGTATCCGTGGTGCTGTGGTTTTTTAAAAAGTAGAAATTTCACAACTTGAGCCGTCACAGCCCAGCCACATAACTTCTCCATGACTTCAGCCAAGACACCCGAATTCATCCTTCTGTCTACGCTGGTCAGCAAGCTGGAAAACAACGGGTATTATCGGGTTTTTGCCAAATCTTTGGCAAGGACAGCCGGTTCCGCAGACTCCTTACCTCCAGACGATGAACTGGTCAGGGAAATGTTCCATTACTTTATCAAAGAGAACGAATTGCCGATCCACTATGACGGGTCTGTGGTATCCCTGGATTTCCTCGAATCGGAAATTCATCGCAGGGCGGTTGCAAAAGCCGTTTCCGATGAAGATTTTGAGCATGTCAGGGAGCTTGAAAAACAACTTGTCTGGGGAAAGGAGATCAGTATCAGGGTGCAGGACCTGAGGAAACTGTATGCCAACAAATGCATCGTGTTCCCCAAGTCATTGCTGGTCGAGAAAAATCCAGGCGGTGTCTGAAGTCACGGCTTGTATGCCAGGAGTCAGTCCAGCGGTGCAGGCAGATCAGAATCCCCCATCAGGTACCGGTCGATGCCTCGTGCTGCGCTACGGCCTTCGGCAATGGCCCACACGATGAGGCTTTGTCCACGCTGCATGTCGCCGGCAGTGAACACCCCCTCCACGTTAGTCATCCAGTTTTTATCCCGGACGACGTTGCCACGCTGGTCCAGCGCCACATCCAACTGTTCCAGCATGCCGGGTTTTTCCGGCCCCAAAAAGCCCATGGCCAAGAGCACCAGGTCACAGGCCAGCGTTTGCTGACTGCCGGCCACCTCGTCAAAGCTGAGTCTGCCATTGTCGTTGCTCATCTTCACCGTCACCAGCTCCAATGCTTTGACATTGCCGGCCCCGTCATCAACGAACCGCTTGGTGGAAACGGAATACACTCTTTCCACCCCCTCTTCATGGGCCGAGGCGGTGCGAAATATCCTGGGCCATTCCGGCCACGGGTTGTCTGCCGCCCTGGCTTCTGGGGGTTTCGGCATGATTTCCAGTTGATGTACGGACAGGGCACCCTGCCGGTTGGCCGTGCCCAGGCAGTCCGCACCGGTGTCTCCACCGCCGATGATGACGACCCGCTTGCCCGCCGCACTGATGAAGTGGTCCGGTTCGGGGTCCCCTTCACATAGCCTGTTCTGCATGGGCAGGTATTCCATGGCCTGGTGAACGCCGTTCAGATCACAGCCTTCCACGGGCAAGCCACGCGGAGCACACGCCCCTCCTGCCAGCAACACGGCGTCATGTTCGTTGCGGATATCGTCCACTGCCACCGTGTCCCCGACGTGAGCATTCGTCCTGAACGTAACGCCTTCCGCACGCATCTGTTCCAGGCGCCGGTCCAGCACACGCTTTTCCATCTTGAATTCCGGGATGCCGTAACGCAGCAGCCCGCCAATGCGATCGGCACGCTCGAACACGGTGACACTGTGTCCGGCACGCGCGAGTTGCTGCGCCGCTGCAAGTCCTGCAGGCCCCGAGCCGATGACAGCCACTTTCTTGCCGGTATCCTTGCTCGCAATCTCGGGACGTACCCAGCCGTTTTCCCATGCCTTGTCAATGATGGTGAGCTCTACACCCTTGATGGTAACGGGATCATCATTGATACCCAGCACGCAGGAGCCCTCGCACGGTGCCGGGCAAAGCGTTCCGGTAAATTCCGGGAAATTGTTGGTGGCGTGCAGGCGCTGGATGGCATCTTTCCATTGATCCCGGTAGACCAGGTCGTTCCAGTCCGGGATCAGGTTGCCCAGCGGGCATCCCTCATGACAAAAGGGGATGCCGCAATCCATGCAGCGTGCAGCCTGGTCCTTGAGCGGGTCAATCTGCCAGGGGGCCATGACCTGATGCCAGTCGAGCAGACGTTCCTCGATCGGGCGGTAGGGCTGCTTGGCGCGGGCGTATTCAAGGAATCCCGTGACTTTAGCCATGGGCAGCCTCCATCACGGCCTCGTCCACGGACGTGCCCTCGACCTTGGCTTTCTTGATCGCGGCCAGCACCCGCTTGTAATCCTTGGGCATCACTTTAACGAAGTGATGTTGGCGCCGGCTCCAGTTGTCCAGGATGTTTTCGGCAACCGTGCTGCCGGTGTACTCGACGTGGCGCGCAAGCATGGTCGCAACCACATCCCTGTCCTCGTCTTCCAGGTCTTCGAGGTCCACCATGTCCTGGTTGCACAAGATCTCGAATTGCTCTTTTTTGGCCAGCACGTAGGCAATTCCGCCCGACATGCCGGCCGCAAAGTTCCGGCCGGTGTCGCCAATGATGACCACTCGCCCGCCGGTCATGTATTCGCAACCATGGTCACCCACACCCTCGACCACGGCATTGACCCCGCTGTTGCGCACGCAAAAACGTTCTCCTGCGATCCCCCGGATATACGCTTCCCCGGAAGTCGCCCCGTACAACACCACGTTTCCGACGATGATGTTTTGTTCAGCAACAAATGTCGAATGGCGCGGCGGGTAGACGATCAGCTTGCCGCCGGACAGGCCTTTGCCCAGGTAGTCGTTGGTGTCTCCTTCCAGGATGAGGGTTACGCCCCTGGGTACAAATGCCCCGAAGCTCATCCCCGCGGAACCATTGAAGTGCACGCGAACCGTGTCTTCCGGAAGTCCCTCGGCACCGTGGCGCTTGGTGATGTGATAGCCGAGGATCGTGCCCACGGTCCGGTGGATATTGCGAATCGGCAAAATGATGTCGACGGGTTTGCGCTCCTCGATCGCGTCTTTGCACAAGGGCACCAGCGTCGTTACATCGAGGGATTTTTCCAGCCCATGATCCTGGGCAGTGGAGCAGTACACGCCAAAGCCCGGCCGCGATTCGGGTTTGTGCAGTATCCTGGAGAAATCCAGCCCGTGGGCCTTCCAGTGGTCAACGGCTTTTTTCACGTTCAGCCGGTCCACCTGACCGATCATCTCGTTGACCGTTCTGAATCCAAGCCTGGCCATGTATTCACGGACTTCCTCCGCGATGAACTTGAAGAAATTTTCCACGAATTCCGGTTGGCCAGTGAACTTCCTGGTCAATTCAGGGTTTTGGGTAGCCACTCCGACGGGACAGGTGTTCAGGTGACAGACGCGCATCATGATGCAGCCCATGACCACCAGCGGTGCCGTCGAGAATCCGAATTCCTCTGCACCCAGCAATGCCGCAATCACCACGTCGCGGCCCGTTTTCAACTGCCCGTCCGTCTGTACGACGATGCGGTCACGCAGGCCATTTTGCACCAGCACCTGTTGCGTCTCCGCCAGGCCCAGCTCCCATGGAAGGCCTGCATGCTTCAGGGAACTCATGGGGGACGCTCCGGTGCCGCCGTCATAGCCTGAGATGAGGACCACGTCCGAGTGGGCCTTGGAGACGCCTGCCGCCACCGTGCCCACACCCACTTCAGCCACCAGCTTCACGTGTATGCGAGCCTCGGGGTTTGAGTTTTTCAAATCATGGATCAGCTGTGCCAGATCCTCGATCGAGTAGATATCGTGGTGCGGCGGCGGAGAAATCAGTCCGACCCCCGGGGTTGAGTGGCGCACCTTGGCAATCCACGGATAGACTTTCGTGCCCGGCAGCTGGCCGCCCTCGCCGGGTTTTGCCCCCTGCGCCATCTTGATCTGCAGGTCGTCGGCATTCACCAGGTATTCGCTGGTCACCCCGAAACGCCCGGAGGCGACCTGCTTGATTGCACTTCTCCTTGAATCACCGTTTTCATCCGGGATGTAGCGGTCGGGATCCTCACCGCCTTCTCCGGTATTGGACTTGCCGCCAATACGGTTCATGGCAATGGCCAGGGTCTCGTGGGCTTGTCTGCTGATGGAGCCGTACGACATAGCACCGGTTGAAAACCGCTTCATGATATTTTCTATCGGCTCAACCTCCTCGAGAGGAATGGGGTCATTGGCAAGCCTGAATTCAAACAGTCCGCGCAAGGTCGCCAGGTTCTCGTTCTGGTCGTCGACCTTGTCGGTGTATTCCTTGAACAGCTTGTACTGGCCTGAGCGCGTGGAGTGTTGCAGCTTGAACACGGTTTCGGGGTTGAACAGATGATATTCACCATCGCGCCGCCACTGGTATTCGCCGCCCCATTCCAGGTCGGGCTGTTTTGCCGGGCGCTCGGGGAACGCATTGTGATGACGTATGCTGATCTCCTTGGCAACTTCTTCCAGTCCAATCCCGCCGATGCGCGATGCCGTCCAGGTGAAGTAGCGGTCGACAAATTCCTTGTTCAGTCCGATGGCTTCAAAAATCTGTGCCCCCCGGTAGGACTGCACGGTGGAGATTCCCATCTTCGACATCGTTTTGATCAGGCCCTTGTTCACGGCCTTGATGAAATTCTTGATCGCGGTCTCATGCTGCATTTCCGGCAAGTGCCCCTTGCCGATCATGTCGCCCAAAGACTCAAGTGCAAGATAGGGGTTCACCGCTTCCACTCCGTACCCGGTGAGCACGGCAAAATGGTGCACTTCGCGCGGTTCGCCCGACTCAAGCACCAGCCCGACCTGGGTACGTGTGCCCGTGCGGATCATGTGATGATGCGCCCCTGCAGTGGCCAGCAGTGCAGGAATAGCGGCAAGTTCCTCGTTGATGCCCCGGTCGGAAAGGATGATCATGGTGTATCCCTGCCCGATGGCCGTATCGATCTGCGCGCAGACTTCTTTCAGTGCCCGGTCCAGGCCATCGCCTCCTTGTGAAACCGGATACAAAATGGGAATGGTCCTGGTTTTGAAGTCCGGCAGCTCGACATCCCGGATCCGTGCCAGTTCGCTGTTGGTCAGGACAGGTGAGGGGATCCTAATTCGCCTGCAGCTTTCCTCGTCTGGATGCAGGAGGTTTTTTTCGGGCCCGATGGTCGTCGCCACCTGGGTCACGAGTTCTTCGCGAATTCCGTCGAGCGGGGGATTGGTGACCTGTGCGAAGAGTTGCTTGAAATAGTCATAAAGCAAGCGTGTCCGGTCGGACAGTACGGCAAGTGCGGCATCGGTCCCCATCGAGCCCACCGGCTCGAGCCCGTTGGATGCCATGGGCGCCATCAGCACCCTTAGCTCTTCGTGCGTGTAGCCAAAGGCCTGCTGCCTTTGCAGCAAGGTGTCCTTGTCCGAGCCATGTATTTGTCTGGGGCTCGGCAGGTTCTCTAGCGCGACCAGGTGTTTTTTCAGCCAGTCCGAGTAAGGATTTTCTTCGACGAACCCTTTTTTGATTTCCTCATCGTCAATGATCCTTCCCTGCCTGGTATCGACCATGAAAATGCGGCCCGGATGCAGCCGGTCCTTGATCAGGATGTTTTCGGGCGGAATTTCCAGCACACCCACTTCCGAGGCCATCACGACCATGTCATCCTTGGTCACGTAGTAGCGCGAAGGCCGCAAGCCATTGCGGTCTAGCACGGCGCCAATGACTTCCCCGTTCGTAAAGGCGATCGAAGCCGGGCCGTCCCATGGTTCCATCAGGCAGGCATGGTATTCGTAGAATGCCTTGCGGCCCGCATCCATGGTCTCATGGTTGCTCCATGCCTCGGGAATCATCATCAGGACGGCATGCGGCAGCGGCCGCCCGCACATGTGCAGGAATTCCAGCACGTTGTCGAAGGTCGCAGAGTCACTGCCGTTTTCGATCACAGTCGGAAAAATCTTTTGCAGGTCATCGCCAAACAATTCTGACCGGCACAACGACTCGCGCGCGCGCATCCAGTTGATATTGCCACGCACGGTGTTGATTTCACCGTTGTGCGCGAGATAACGGAACGGGTGCGCCAGTTCCCAGGAAGGGAAGGTGTTCGTCGAAAAGCGCTGATGCACCAGCGACAGGGCCGATTCAAAATCGGGTTCATTGATGTCCGGGAACATGGGCTCGAACTGCGAGCCGGTCAGCATGCCCTTGTAGACACAGGTCCGGTACGACAGGGAAGGCATGTAGAAACTGCTGCGCTGCGAGAGGTCGGAACCATAGATCACGTGTTCGATGCGCTTGCGTATCACGTAGAGTTTGCGCTCGAACGCAGCTTCACTTTCGATATCAGCGCTGCGGCCAATGAAAATCTGCTTGAAGACCGGCTCTCCGGATCGGGCAGTCTGTCCCAGCAAGGAATCGTCTGTCGGTACCTCGCGCCACCCCAGAACCTGCTGGCCTTCTTCTTCCACCACCTGGTGGAACCGGTCGATGCACGCTTGCTGCTGGTCCGTATCGGTGGGCAGGAATACCATGCCGGCACCGTAATATCCGGATTCCGGCAACGCGATCCCCAGCTCACCGCAAACCCGGGTAAAGAACTTGTGCGGCAGCTGTGTCAGCATGCCCACGCCGTCACCGGTATTTTCCTCGCAGCCACAGGCGCCCCGATGCATCAGGTTTTTGAGGATGGTGAGGGAATGTTCGACGATTTTGTGCGATTTTCGGCCCTTGATGTCGACCACGAATCCCACCCCGCACGCATCATGTTCGGTGCTCGGCTCGTACAAACCCTGCGAAGAAATTTTGTCGGTGCTCATGGTCAGTGAAACGGGGGAGAGGCCAATACTTTTCTTATTGTAAGCCTTTTACATGAAATACTATCTATTGCACACGGGTTATTCCAGAACAGATCGACCACTCAACGGGCGAGTGGGTCCACGCGGGCTCGGCACAAACGCCGCAGATTATAGTGCAGGAAAATCAAATGCTCTAGATGAAGGGCTGATTTAGCCATTTCGCGCATGGGGCTGGACCGCAGTCCGTGCCGCTCGGACAGCCGTTCTTCAGATCGGGTGAGATGCGCCTTGTGAATTGTCGTGACGGGGTTCTCTACCGACTGCGTGCACCAAATCTTGGCAGGGGCAGGAGTGCAGGCGTAGAGGCTTGGTAGTCACGGTAAGCGGGATACTTGGACAACGAGATCGATTCCGTCAGCCGTGCCGACGGGATAAACAGCAGGGTGAGCAAGATGAACCCGAGCCCCGTCCAGTGCAGCCACTGTCCGGAGGCTGCGACCGCGAACAGGTAAAACACCCACCACATGGCGATCTCGCAAAAATAGTTGGGATGCCTGCAGTAGTTAAACAGGCCGGTCGTGATGAAAGGTGTCTCGATGTCCTGGCCTTCGGCGCCGCGTCGCTTCTTGTCTTGCTGAAACCGCCACATCTGCTCATCGGCAACGGCCTCAATGACCCACAGTACCAAAAACAGGACGGCGGCAACTGCATCCAGCCAATTCAGGGGAGCCTGTTGCCAGAGCCAGGCCTGGTGAACGGGTGAGGTAAACAGCCAGACCAGCAGCATTTGTACGGGTGCAATGAAGGCGATGTTCAGCAGCTGGAATCCGACCGGGCCCAGCTGTTGCTGGATGACGACCCATCGATAATCCTCACCGCCTTTGCTGAACCCTCCCTTGCGGGCATAGTTGAAGGTCAGTCGCGACCCCCAGAGCAAAACAAGCACGGCCATGAGGTTCACACGTGCTGAACTGAAATCGCTGGCACTCGCGACCAGCAGGCAGTAGATCACGGGACAGATCGGCCAGATCCGGTCCACCCAGGAGTATTCACGTGTGATGACCGACAGCAGCCAGACGGACACGGCTAGCAGGAGGCACAAGTCAAGGGCCAGGCCGAAGGGGGTTCCTGTCAACGGATGGCCGAAGAAATTGAGGGTATCCATGCTCCGGGTTTCCTCATGCTAATGCAGCGTAAATGCAAACGACTTGTGCTGGACGTACAACCTGCATGGGAACGACCCTCTTCAGCGGGTTACTGTTACTATATTTTCCGGCATTCAGGTTCTTGCTCCAAAGAACCGGACCGCGGAAGCCGTGACATCTTCTTCGGGATTGAACCAGCGCAGGGTGTCGTGCAGTTGTACGACATCGCCGACGATGACCAGCGTGGGAGGTTCGACATCGTGTTCGGCTACCAGCGCCGGCAGGTTGTCCAGGTTTCCCATGATCACTTTCTGATGAGCCGTGGTGCCTTGCATGATCAGGGCTGCGGGCGTGGCGGACGCCAGCCCGTGTTTTTTGAGGTTGGTGCAGATGATGTCCAGGCCTTGCAGTCCCATGTAGAAGACCAGGGTCTGGTTTTCATGGGCCAGCATGTCCCAGTTCAGGTTTACGGTTCCGTCACTCAGGTGGCCGGTCGCAAAGATTACCGCTTGCGAGTGGTGGCGATGGGTAAGCGGGATGCCGGCATAGGCGGCACACCCCGCGGCAGCAGTGATCCCGGGAACCACCTGGAAGGGTATCTCCTCATCGATCAATGTGCTGATTTCCTCTCCACCGCGACCAAAGATGAACGGGTCGCCGCCCTTGAGGCGCAGGACACGTTTTCCTTCTTTTGCCAGGCGAACCAGCAACTGGTTAATGCTTTCCTGGGGCAATGCATGCTGCGCGCGCTCTTTGCCTGCATAGATGAGTTCCGCATCCTTTCTTATCAAGTCCATGATTTCCTGTGAGACCAGGCGGTCATACACCACGACATCGGCCTGCTGCATCAGCCGCAAGGCACGAAACGTCAGCAGGTCGGGGTCGCCGGGGCCCGCCCCGACCAGATACACTTCTCCCTGTGGCAGTTCCCGATGGTCTTCGCGCTCGATGGCGTCCTGCAACAATTTTTGCGCAGCCTCATGCTGGCCCGAAAATACAAGTTCAGCCACGGGACCCTGGATGATTTTTTCCCAGAATTTTCTCTTTTGCTCGATGCTGGAAAACTTTTCTTTCACCCGCAGCCGGTTTTCCTCGATCAGTTTTGCCAGCCTCCCGTAGGCTGCCGGCGTACAGTTTTCGAGTTTGGCCCGCAGTGTCCTGGCCAGCACCGGCGATGCGCCGCCTGTGGAAACCGCAATCTGTACGGGGGAGCGATCAATGATGGAGGGCAAGATGAAGTTGCAGCTGTGAACATCGTCGGCCGCATTGACCCAGATGTTGCGTTTTTTGCAGTCTGCGGCGATTTCGGCATTCACTTCCCGGCTGTCTGTGGCCGCCATGACCAGCTGATAATCGTCCAGGTCCTCTGCCGAGAAGTATTTCTGTTGCCAGACAAGGACTCCCTCGAGGGCCTGGTCGTGAATATCAGGCGTGACTTCCGGAGCGATGACGGTGATTTTGGCCTGTGCCCGGACCAGCAGTGAAATTTTGCGTGTGGCGATCAGTCCGCCGCCAACCACTAGGCAAGGCTTGTTCTTGACATCCAGAAATACGGGCAGGTAATTCATGCAGGCAGGTGCGTCATGACTGGAGCAGGCGGATATATCCGGTGATGGGCCCGATCACCGGTTCGATCTTCTTTCTCATCACCGTGCCGATGGCATCGGTCATGCCAAATATCGGGTCCACAAGGGTCTCGCTTACCATGGACAGACCCAGGATCGCATCCAGCCGCGGCTGCAAATCCGGGTCAATGGACAGGATTTTCTCAAGGTTCGGATCATCCCTGAATAGTACGCCAATCTGATCCGACAGGGACCGCATGTCGCGGCAGGCCCGGGTGCCGGTTTTCCCGTATTCGAAGTAATTCCCGATTGCATTCAGCAGGGCCACAACGACCTCCTGATCATTGGGTTTTTGCAGTACCTCGTCGGTGACATGTAAAAAAGCCTGGCCTGCGGGACCCAGTGCCCTGCAAAGCAGTCCGGCATACTCGTTGCCGCGGTCCAGTTCTGGTTTCACTGCTCTTGTGACAGTTTCCCATTTCTCGTGAGGTGTTGCATCTATGGGCAGGTGATCCGGGGTCTGCTGCAGGAAGCCTACATAGTAGGAGTTTTTTCTTTTGCCGCGCTTCCAGATCGCTCGGCGTACCTCATCGTCAATCAGGCCGGGCTGCAGGACCAGACGAACACTGTCGATGATGGCCTTTTGTTCTTCCTCGAACGGCAGGAACTCAACGAGGAAATGCGCCAGCTCCTTCCCCATGTTGCCCTTTACGACGCTTTCTTTCTCAAGCATGCGCCGTGCGTTTTCAGCATTGGTTGAGGTCCACCAGGCCCGTCGCGCCAGCTCGTTGGTAAGCCCCGACGCATGGACCACCGCGGCGACCGCTTCCGGTTCGCCGATCAGCAGCAGTTTCTCCAGGCTGTCATCGCGTGCCTGGCCCATACGGGTCCAGCGCCTCAGAAATACCGGATAGCCACCGGGCGAACCCAGGTAATGGGTCGACAGGAACTGCTGGATGAGACGGATATATTTTTCATCCTTGCAGGTGGGATTCAAATCGATGCTGGCTTCCCCTTTTTCCGATAGCGCATGCACCCGCATGCGGGATTCATCGATCCGAATCGCTTGCAGGGACTGGGCAACGAGAACGTTCAATCGCAGCTGGTCTTCGTGAGAGAGTTGCATATCAGTTCAGCTGCACGCGTTGCCCCCAGGGGACCGTCTGTTTGCCCTTGACGAGCCAGATCACAGGATAGCAGGGGGGAGTTCCGGGAAAGGTTCCCTGGCCGTCCGTAAAGTAGACCAGCAGGTCCGGTGGCTGGTCCTGCACGTCCAGCCAGTCAAACACGGGGCAAAAGCTTGTGCCTCCTCCGCCTTTCAGGACCTCCGGCATTTCAACATCTTCCCAGGGCTCGAAAATCCAGGGCACGCCTTCCGCCAGTTCGGCATCGCAGGGAAGCAGGGTAATCCGTGCACGCATGTTGCCCTTGATGGCATCGACTTCGGACAGGAATTCGTTCATGTCCTTGTCATCGACGGAGCCGCTGATATCCAGGCCGACCGCCACGTTGATCTGGGTGCTGCGCAGGCTGGGGAAAATGGCCGGATCTCCGCGGCGCGAGGAAGGTCTGGAATAGCTGTAATCATCCCGTGCACTGGCCGTCATGTACTTGGCCAGCAGCATCCGCCAGGGGAGCTTCGGCTGCAGCATGTAGTCGACCATGCGCGCCATCGAGCCGCCAAGCTTTCCAGCCTGCATGGCTTGCTGGGCAGCGCCTGCCAGGCGCTGCTGCCACTGGATGGACAGCTCTTCCTGCTGCTGTGCAGTCAGCTCTGCAGGCTGTCGTGCAAGTTCGGGGGGCTCCTCAGGATCTGGATCATGTTCCTGCCCGCTGGGCTCTTGGGGTGGCGGGCTTTGCCCGTCCGGCTGCGGCGCGTGGCTTCCTGCATCCCCCAGGCTTTCGGATGGCTTCTCAAGTTCGCTGTTTTCATCATCGAACTCATCGATGCAGTGGTAGATTTCCTCGGCGGTCATGCCCTCGAAATTTTCCTCCACCGGGGTGCCCGGGGGCGGTTTCAGGCCATCGTGAATCAGCAGGGGGTTGACCGCATAATCACATGCCAGCTCCCAGCGCGACCGGATGCGGTGGTGCCTTCGGGCAAAATGGGACAAGGCACAGTGCAGCGCCTGTTTCGCAAGCACAAATTGCGTCTCCTGGATGTCCAGTGACCCGATGTATTCCGGATTGAAGTACAGCTTGCGTGCATCGGTGGTGGCCGTTTTGCACCAGCCGGGATCCGCTGCGACCAGGGGCAGGCGCAATACCAGTGCGCCGAGGAAGGGTTTGTCCAGAATCAGGCGGGTTCTTGCGGTTGCAAGCTTGTTTTGGTTTTTGCCCTTGCTCACTTACATGTGTCACGGCACGCCTCAGGCGTGATCATAGATCATGATATCCGCGATCTTGTCTGCCCACGTGGTGAACTCGGGCAGGCTGAAAAGGTCCTCGCCGATGGCCCGGTGCATGTCCGAAACCATCATCACGCCCATTTCACGCTGCGGGAACCGGCCCGCGTAGTTCAGGATGTTGCCGTGTACGTGGCCCGCATCCTCCGTTTGTCTGGCGCGGATGGCATGGCCGACCAGCGCAGAGGCGACCGCATACTGCAAATCGATTTCCTGCGGCGCGGCAATGTCGTCCCCGCGTACGATCGCTTCCAGGTCAGGCATTTGATCCAGGTTCGCGATAAAGGCATTGAGCTCCACTCCCGCAGCAGGTCCGACACAGGCCTGCAGTGCACCGGTAAGCAGGTCGGGCCGGTCCGGGAATTTTTGCAGGGCCCGGTGGGCAAATTCCCAGGAGCGTGGCGAAGGGAAGGCAACCGGATTGTGTGCGGGATCGAAATCGAACAGCAGGTCGGGTCGAAACCGCAGGAAGGCAATGATTTTCTCGTCGATATGATTGGCGTAGGCCCAGGCGACCCAGTCGTCCAGATTGACATCCACCTCGAAATGGGAGAACCGGTTGGCCAGCGGGGCCGGCATCGAATAGGTCACTCCACGGTCCCCCTGCCGGTTCCCGGCCGCAAATATCGCCCAGCCTTCGGGCACGCGGTATTGCCCCAGGCGCCGGTCCAGAATCAGCTGATAGGCGGCTGCGGATACACTCGGGGCTGCCGAGGTGATCTCGTCGAGGAACAAAATTCCATTCCCGCCGTGCCGGCTGACATCCGGCAGCATCGCGGGGATGGCCCACTCCACCGTGTTCCCGTCCCGGAAGGGGATGCCCCGCAGGTCGCTGGGTTCCATTTGCGACAGGCGTATGTCGATGACTTCCACACCGTTTTTTTCCGCCACCTGCCCGACCATCTGCGACTTGCCGACACCGGGGGGTCCCCACAGCATCACCGGGGTGTGGTGTCCGAAGGCGGCGCCTAGAAACTCCTTTTCAAGTACGACGATAAGATGAGCGGGTCGCATCGGGGCCTGTCAGTCGCTTAAATTTCATCGGCAGAAAATCCGGCCCTGCCGTACCACTGTTTGGCTTTTTCTAGGTCCTGTTCAATACCGCGGCCTTCTTCATACATCAGGGCAAGCGTCGTTTGTGACCCCTGGAGTCCCTGGTCTGCCGCCTTGGTGAACCATCTCACCGCCTCTTCACCATTTTGCTCGGTGCAGTCACCCTCCATGTACATGAACCCGAGCCCATGCTGGGCCAATGCATGGTCCTGCTCGGCCGCGGATTTCATCCACTGGTAGGCAGAATCCGGGTTGGCCACGGTGCCCAAACCATTCTGGTACATGATGGCACATCGGTACTGGGCATCGGCATCGCCTTTTTCCGCAAGCTGAGAAAGAATCTGCAGTGCCCGGGAAAAATGTTTTGCCTCGAATGCCATGATGCCACTGGCTAAGTCCATATCGTCGTCGGGCATGTCATCTCCAAGCGGGACAGTCATCGGGGTTGGCTTGTGCTGCCTATGATACGCGAATATTCGAAACCCGACGAATGCACCAAAGGGAATACCAGGGGTAACTGTTCACCGCGTCCTGTGCCGGAGTTATCGTTCATGCCCGCAGGACGCGAAGGCGTGTACCGTCCGTGCAGGTTCTCCCTATAGAGGTATATTAGGAGGATTACGGCTTTTTATATCCTGCCCTGTCACGTTTGAGATGGCTTCACGAAAAGATGTCAAGAAAGGAACAACCCGTAAACCCGGATGCGAAGCAGGCCATGCGTTCCTACATCCAGCGGGTGGCTACCGGGCCTGAATACAGCAAGGACATCTCCTTCGGGGAAGCGCGGGACGCCATGAGCCACATCCTGGATGGCTCGGCGGACCCGGTTCAGGCCGGAATATTCCTGATTGCCCTGCGAATGAAACGAGAGACACTGGATGAAAACGGTGGTTGCCTGCAGGCGATCATCGATGTCTCGAACATAGCCACGGCGGACGTGGAACACGTCGTGGATATCGCAGACCCCTACGACGGTTATACACGTGGCCTGCCGGTTTCCCCTTTCCTGCCCGCGGTGCTGGCCGCTTGCGGGGTGCGGAGCGTCTCGCACGGCGCGGAAGCCGTGGGACCGAAGTATGGAGCCACACACAGGAAGGTTCTGCGTGCCGCCGGCATCAATGTCGACTTGACCGTCCAGCAAGCCGTGCAGCAGATCAATCGCCAGGAAGCGGGGTGGTCCTATATCGATCAACGCCAGGTCTGCCCGGCGTTGCACAGCCTGATTCCCCTGCGCACCCAGATCGTGAAAAGGCCAGTCATCACCACGGTGGAGGTTTTGATCGGACCCGTACGGGGAACGGTCGGCACTCATCTGGTGACCGGCTATGTGCACAAGCCCTATCCACCCGTGTATGAACATCTGGCAAGGTTGTCCGGTTTTGAGTCTTCGGTGTTTGTGCGCGGGGTTGAGGGAGGAGTGACACCCTCTCTCAAGCAAAGCTCGAAGTATTTTGAATACCGAAACGGCGGGCCGCTGAGCGAAGTGGAAATCGCACCACAGCAAGCCGGTATCGACCAGGATGTCCGGGCAGTACCGTTGCCGGAACTGGACCCTTCCAAAGTTGCAGGCGACAGCACGGCGGCAAAGTTTGATGTCGACCAGCTTGCCCATGAAGCGGCGCAGGTAGGGTTGTCTGCATTGCAGGGAGAAGAAGGTCCCGGGCGCGACGGCCTGGTGTACTCCGGGGCCATTATGCTCGTGCATCTCGGCCTTGAGAAAACTCTCGAAGATGCCGCCGAGAGAATCCGCGCCGCGCTGGGTTCAGGCAAGGCATTCGCGCACTTCCAGAAAAACAAATCGTAGTAGACAAGGAGAAAACATGGACCAGCTATACAGAGAAACCGTGACCAAAATGGAATCCGCGGGAGTGGACCCGGAATATGTTCTGGGTTGGCAGGGAGGCTACCTCGGGCACCCCGAGCGCGAGGAGCAAAGGGTCACCGAAGCCTATACGGCAGGCTATGAAGACGGACAGGAGAAAAATACTGATAACTTTGATAAATGGAAGCAGTGACTGCGCTTTCGGTTACTGCAGCCCCGACAGGGGATGCGCATGCAGCCGCGAGGTCCATGTCCTTGATGCAGGCAGTGTTCCTTTCTGTCGAGACCCCCTAGAAACTACTCATTCCTCGCCCCAGACGCCGGATTCAGGAATCGGGGGTGCAGAGAAATCGGTTTCGTCCAGCGAGGCTTTCTGGCCCTTGAAGACTCTTTTCAGGCCCAGCAACAGTTTGGGGATTTCGGAATCGATCACGTAGTCGGGAATCCACTTGTTGTCCTTTTCCCCCATGACCGCCTGCACGTGATTTGCAGCCAGTCGTCGCATGGGAAACCCGGGCCCGTGCTCTTCCGAATAACTGCACTGGCAGAACTCATCCATCCTGCGATTCAGAAGATCGATAAAATCCTTGCGGTAGTTTCCGGCACCGATGATCTCCTCGCGGTTGGTCTGCATGGTGTTTGCAAGGTGCTGTCCCAGCGAGTTGATGAACAATTCCCGTTCGGAAGCCGTCATGGTATCGAACACCATCCGGTCTGCAACATGGGCGCCGAATGCCGTGAATTCTGCGATCACGTCGAGCCGTTGCGACTGTGATCGGGTCTCGAACCCCTCGTTTTCAAGAAACAGGCATGAATCTGCCGCCAGCACCCAAAGATTGAAGGCGATCACACTTGCTATATCTTCAGGACTGCGTTGTCGCTCCTGCAAGTTCCATTTGGTTTTCAGTCTAGCCACGGTTTTCAAGCACCTTGTTCGTCCGTTTTGCCACCTTTTCCGATCATAGTATCACTCGGCGTATAATGTGCCCATGACCACCCAAACCGAACTTCTTTGCACGACCGTGCAGAAGAACTGCGACATCTCGGATGCGCGCAACGCCGCCAACTATACGCTGTGCGTCTATCTCCTGAAGATGCGCGAGTACTTTCGCTGGGAAAACGGCTACACGTTTGATGAAGCCCTGCCCAAGGAGGAGGTGGGAGACTGGGTGCAGGATCGCGAACACCTGTGGGAGACGCTGGAAGAGGAGAGTTTTTTGCCGTTGCGGATCGATGGCGAGGAATTTGACCCGTTTGACACCGATAACATCAACGCGGTACTGGTGCCCAAGCACTATGTGTACAGCGGCGGTATCGGTCTTCGCGCAACCCCGAACTTCTTTCTGGCACGACTTGAATCCAGAGAGGTCTACAACGATTTCACGATGTACGTTGCCGCGGATGAATGCGCGAGGGACCTGACCGCACCGCCGGCAATGACCCAGGGCAAGAACGTTTTCATTCGCAGGGAATCGCTGAGTTGGCTGCTCTGGGAAAAATACCAGGAATGGCAGTGGCACAAGAATGAAAACGCCATGGCCAAGGCATTGTCGTTCTATGAGTTTGACAAGGGGGTTTCGTACGCGCTGGACCGAATGACGGAAAACGAGCTCGAAGCCGTCACCCTGCATGAGATCGGTGAATTTGTTGCTTCCAGGGAGCTGGGGGATGGGTGGCGCGAAATGGTCATGAACCTGCCACGCTCCCGGGCAGAAATCATGGCCAGGGCCGTCAAGGACCTGCTGGCCGACTGCCTGTCGACCTTGCCGGGACTGATCGAAAACTACAATCCCGCCTCGTTGCATTTTTATGCGGCCAACCTCACAGCCATGCGCAAGGAGTTGTTCCCGGGCTTTCAGAAAGCCTACCAGGCATGGGTGGACACGGACAATCTGAAACCTTTGAAAAAGCTGGTTGCAAAAGGCGTACGTCACTGGACGTCAGTGGCAGGTGATATGCTTGCATGCTATGAGAAGCAGGATGATGCGAGCCTGTCCAGGCTGGAAAAGATTGTCGTAGAAAACCCTCTTTGACCATGACCCGGGGGCGCGCAGACCGCAGGGCTGAACAGCCCCTTCAAACCATCCGCGAAATCAAGCCCGGCAGCTTTATTTTCGAACAGGCCGGCTCCCTTCCTGCGGGTTTCTGCGCCGAGGTTATCGAGCACTTTGAGCGGGCCGAGGAAGAACAGTACGAAGGGCGCATTGGTCAGCTTGCCGACAGGGACGCCAGCATCAAGAAATCCACTGACCTGGTCGTCAGCGGCAAGGCACACTGGAAGGATACGGACCGGACCTTTTTCCGGTCACTGGGTCTGGCCGTGCGGGAATTTCGTGAACGCTATCCGTTTTTCAAGGGTCCTTTCAAGGATATGGGGTACGGGATCCAGAGGACCCGGGCGGGCGAGTACTATCACTGGCACGTTGATGGCGGCAGCCATGATTTCAGCCACCGTCAACTGGTGGCGATCTGGTATCTGAATGATGTCGCAGGACCGGGAGGAGAAACGGAATTTCTGTTTCAGGGGGTCAAGGTCAGGCCCGAAGCCGGAAAACTGATCCTGTTCCCGCCATTCTGGACACATGAGCATCGCGGCACCCTGCTGGAGCAGGGAGTGAAGTACATTGCCACGACCTGGGTTGTGTTTGCATGAGGATCACTTGATTCACTACCGGTCGCCGCTTGCCCCTGGAGAATTCGCAGAATACTTTTCGTTCCGGTGGGCGCAACTGCGTGAACCGCTGCACATGCCTCGTGGCAGCGAAAGGGACTCGCAGGAGGATACCGCATTTCATATCGCAGCCTACGACGGGCAGTCCCTCGTCGGGGTGGGCAGGGTGCACATGGAAGCGGACGGCACGGCACGGGTGCGCTACATGGCCGTCCATGCCGACTATCGGCACAGGGGTATCGGTCGTTCGATTCTCGAAAGGCTTGAACGGTTCGCGCGCACTCACCAGGTGAGGACTTGCTGGTTGCTTGCCCGTGAGGGTGCTGTGGAGTTCTACAAGAGGAACGGCTATGCCGTGAGCGGTACCGGCAAGAGCGAGCTTTCATCCGTGCGTCACGAAAGAATGGAGAAGATATTGGGCCCGGCGTGATGGCCATCTGCAAAGGCATGGCTGAGAATTGCACTGCCACTTGCACATGCACATGCACATGCAGAGAGACAACTCTGAGAGTCGAAATATACGCAAAGACTAAGGTATACTGAAAACATTATTACTCAGGAATAGGTGGTTCTTGCTTCGGCTTAGATTAACAAGTGAGAATTCACAAAATTGGGAGGGTGACCTGCGGGTCGCCCTTTTCGTTTGAGGAGGAGTGTGCATGATTAAAATGCACAATCGGCGGGTTCACTGGTTTCCTGTATCCGCATGTGCCCGGGATTGGGAGTAGGCGCTGGAGATGTCGAGATACCGCTTTGGTCTTGATGTGGGGACAAATTCGCTTGGCTGGAGTGTCCTTGAACTGGACGATAACGGGAGTCCCTGCGCCATCACAGCCGCAGGGTCGCGCATATTCGCCGAAGGAAGGGACAACAAGAGCAAAGCCACGCTCGCGGCGACCCGGCGGGAAAAGCGGTCGGCGCGTCGGCGTCGTGACCGCTTCAAGCAGCGCAAGAAGTTCTTGTTGCATGAGTTGACCCAGGCAGGGCTGTTCCCGGAATCAAAGAAAGAGCGCAAGGCGTTGCAATCCTTGAACCCGCTGGCCTTGCGAGCGCAGGCCTTGACTCAACCGCTGAAGCCATGTGAAGTCGGTCGTGCATTGTTCCATATCAATCAGCGCCGAGGCTTCAAGAGCAACCGGAAGGACCGAAGTGAAGAGGTGACCGGTGGAAAGGTTTCGAGTTCGGCGCGATTGCTGTTGCAACAGATGGGTTTGCTTGATCCGGAACTAGCGCGAGAAGAGTACAAGAAGCTGTCGAGAGAAGAAAAAAAGCAGGTTCGCAGGGCGGAGGCGGAAGCTCGGAACCGGGCTTTACGGGATCTGGCCGAACGAGAGGATCTGACCTATGGCTCATTTTTGTACCGGCGTCACCGTAAACGTATTCCGACGCGAGCTCGACCGGGCGCGGGTGCTGACGGAAAACTGTACGAGGTGTACCCAACACGCGAACTATACGAAGACGAGTTCAACAAGATTTGGGAAGCCCAGTCGCTACATCATCCAAAGTTGATGACTGAAGACGCTCGGCAGCGTGTACATCAGGCGATTTTCCACCAGCGCCCCCTGAAACCTCAGAAGCGGGGGAAGTGCACGTATCTGCCGAGTGAAGATCGAACTTTCCGGGCCATGCCAAGTTTTCAGTGCTATCGCATCTTTCAGGAAGTCAATAGCTTGGAATGGTGGGACGGCTACCAGAACAAACGGGTAAGGGACTATCCTGACGCCAGGGACGAGATAGTGCGGCTTCTAGAGAGGGTGGTCACAAAGAGCGGTCAGGTCACTTTTGGCAAGATGAAGGGGGTCTTGAAGAAGCTCAACTATGCGGAAGGCGACTTCAGATTTAATTTCGAGACGCAGAAGCGCAAGGGCTTCAATGGCAATCTGACCAGCAACCTCATGCAGCATGAAGACTGCATCGGAGAAGACTGGCACGCTTGGCCGCTGGGGAAGCAGGATGAGTTTATCGACGTTCTACTGAATGGCACACCCGATCAACAGGAACGCGATCGCAAACGGCTTGCTGGCGCCGGGCATCTGCCGCCACCGGACGGCGCGCAGGATGATGCGGATCTCCGCACGTACATTCGGGAACACTTCGAACTCTCCGATTACGTTGCGAACAATTGCCTCAATGCGCAACTAAAGGACGATAGTGCACAAATCTCCAGCAAGGCAGCGCAACTCATGTTGGCGAAGATGCGAGATGGAATTGTGGATCCGGATACTGGGGAATTTTCCCTGCCATTGCAAAGCGCCGCAGCCGCGTCCGTGGCTCTGGAAGTTAATGGATTCGTGGATCCGTTTCGCAAAAAAGGGGATGACGGAAAATACCAATTGCTGGACAAGCTTCCCTACTATGGAGAAGCATTTCGCGATGGGCGGCACATCATTCCCGGGACCGGAAGAGCTGAAGACGACGAAAAGACCCGGTGGGGCGGTATAACTAACCCCACGGTGCATATCGCGTTGAACCAGATTCGCCTTGTGGTCAATGAATTGATTGAACGGTACGGGCGACCGTTCTCCATAGCCATTGAATTGGGCCGGGAGTTACCGGCGGGCGAATTAAAGCGCCGGGAGATCGAAAGGGCACAGAAGGAAAATCAGGACAGAAACCAGGGATTTAACGAGAAGCTTCTGGAACTTGGTCAGCAACTCAACGCCGATAATCGTTTGCGCCTGTCTCTGTGGAAAGAGTTGAGCAAAGACGCCAATGGACGTTGCTGCCCCTTCTCCGGCGTCAAGATCGGAATCACCGACCTTTTCAGTGAGCGCACCCAAGTTGAACACCTAATCCCATTTAGTCGGTCGTTGGATGACAGCCGCGCAAACAAGGTGATTTGCACGCGCAAGGCAAACCGCGACAAGGGCAACCGGACTCCCTATGAGGCCTTCGGAGACAGCCCCAATGGCTATGACTGGGGCGAGATTGCTGCGCGCGCTGAGCAGCTCCCCGATTACAAACTGTGGCGGTTTCAGAAGGATGCAATGAAGATCTGGCAGCAAGGCGAAGGTGCCGATTTCACCAGCCGCCATCTCAACGATACTCGCTACATTGGTCGGCTTGCCCGCGAATACCTCGAAAGAATTTGTCCTATCGACAAGATTGATGTCCTGACCGGCCGTCTGACCAGCCTGCTGCGTTGGCACTGGGGACTGAACAGTGTTTTGCTGGATGGCGGGGAGAGCGCTGGGAGAAAAAACCGCGACGACCATCGTCATCACGCCGTGGATGCGATCGTGATCGGCATGACAAGCCGAAGCATGCTGCAAAAGGTGGCGACTGAGGCACGGAAGCTTGAGGAAATCGAGCAAATTGGCAGTCAGCCCATGGGCAGGCTGTTCCCGCGTGTCAATGGCGGGAAAAGTGCTATTGATCCTTGGGAAGGGTTCCGGGCTGATGTCGTGGATACCGTCCGGAACATTGTCGTTTCGCACAAGGTACGGCACAAGACACTACAGCGGGGGATAACCACAGACGGACAACTGCATAACGACACAGCCTATGGGCTTGTCGGGGAGAAGGAAAAGCGGAACTTGTACAAAGTTGTCACCCGCAAACCGATTTCATTCTTCACGAAGCGGAAGAACATTGAACGAATCAGGGATGCCCGCCTGAGGGAGGAGTTCAGGTGTGCATTCGACACAGCGGAGGCGGGTGCGAAGGCAATAGAGGACCTGGCGCGCCAAAAGGGAATCCGCAGTTTGCGACAGACTGAAACCCTGTCGGTTATTCCTATTCTAGATGCAGAAGGAAGCGCCTATAAGGCCTACAAGGGCGACAGCAACTGGGGTATTGAGATATATGCGTTCCCGTCAGTGCATAAGAAAGCGGGCAGGTGGGAAGGCGTGGTGATTTCCCGGTTTGAAGCCAACCAGCATGACTTCCAACCTGGCCAGACAGCCAGGCCCCACCCTGCAGCGAAGCTGGTGATGCGGTTGCAAATCAACGATTGTGTGGAAATTGAAAATGACGGTGAAAAAAAGTTGTATCGATTGCAAAAAGTCAGTCAAAACGGCCAAATGTCATTTGCGGAGCTTCATGAGGCGAATGTGGATAGCAGAGAAAGAAACAAGGAAGATCCCTTTAAGTACTTGTGCGTTGCTTCCAATCCGCTCAAGAAACGAAATGCCAAGAAAGTGCATATAAGCCCCACGGGACAGGTGAGTCATGAGCACCGCCGTTCTCCTCGTCGAACTGCATGACAGTGATGCCGTATGGGGGGCCAGGTTGTCGAGATTACTGATCCGGGATATTGGCTGAAAAAGTCAAGGGGTTTCCTGCAAGTTCACCAGCGTGGGGAACAAATGGGTCAAGTGCCGCTGGACGACATAGGTGTGGTGCTGATTTCTGTTCCTGGTTGCGCCATTTCCAGCGAATTACTGGATCAGTTGGCGCAGCGAAACATCCCGTTAGTGGTGTGCGGAAAAAACTATCTGCCAAGCACTTGGACTTTGCCGGTGCAGGGTGCTGTAAGACAATTCAGCGTGATGAGGGCGCAAACCGAACTGTCTCAGCCTCGCCGAAAGCGTGTCTGGCAGCGATTGGTTCGAACGAAAATCGACAATCAGGCAGAGGTGCTGAGTCGGGCCGGGGAGGCCAATAGGGATCTTCTGCGCATGATCCGCAAAGTAAGGTCGGGGGATCCGGACAACATTGAGGCGCAGGCGGCCCGTGCCTATTGGCAACGTCTTTTCGGTAAAGACTTCCGGCGTGACCGCACGGCTTCGGGATTGAATGCTGCCCTGAACTACGCCTATACCGTGTTACGGGCCTGTGTAGCGCGTGGCGTTACCGGTGCTGGGTTGCATCCAAGTTTCAGTGTACACCACAAGAATCCGCAAAACCCCTTGAATCTGGTCGATGACCTCCTTGAGCCATTTCGTCCCATAGCTGATCTTGTTGTATGGCAGTCGAGGAAAGCTTATTCCGAGGAGCTCAACGCTGAGGGCAAGTTGCGACTAGCATCTTTACCCGCACTCCCACTGCCGATGGCCGAAGGTTTTTCTCCTCTGTCGCTTGTTGCAGTCAGGATGTGTCGCGCTTTCTCCCAGTACTGCCAAGGAGAGGTGATGGCTGACGTACTGCCTCCTTTGCCTGCACCCTTGGATTCACTGCCATGAGTGATGGCCTTAGTCCATACCGCATCATGTGGCTATTCGTGATGTTCGATTTACCGGTGGTTACCAAGAAGGAACGCAAACAGGCAGCCAAGTTCCGAAACAGCCTTCTTGACCTCGGATTCGAGATGTCACAGTTTTCTGTGTATCTAAAATACTGCTCCTCAGGCGAGAAGGCGAACGCGATAAGTCACAGAATCGTGCCTTTGTTACCACCGGGCGGCAAGGTTGATGTTCTGTGTATTACTGATAAGCAGTTCTCAAATATGAGGCGATATTATGCTCAAAAAAGGAGAAAAACCAACCAAGAACCCAACCAATTTTACTTGTTTTAGCTGGTTCCCCTCCATGGGAACCAGCCAATTTACTCGCCAAATCAACAGTTTATCACGTCGGTAGCTTACCACTCAGGAATAGGTGGTGCTAAGACAACGTAAGTTGTTTGATGCCTTTTTCAGCAACTAGCTTACCACTCAGGAATAGGTGGTGCTAAGACAACACGGACCAGGGTGGTATTTTTACCCAGCGTAGCTTACCACTCAGGAATAGGTGGTGCTAAGACAACTGATAAAACTGAGATACAATCAACTGTAAAAGCTTACCACTCAGGAATAGGTGGTGCTAAGACAACTATTATCTACAACTTCCTCATTATGAATACAGCTTACCACTCAGGAATAGGTGGTGCTAAGACAACTTCAGTGGAAAAGGTGTGAAGTAATGGAACAGCTTACCACTCAGGAATAGGTGGTGCTAAGACAACTTCATTAACCTCCTGAATATTCTTGGCAATAGCTTACCACTCAGGAATAGGTGGTGCTAAGACAACGCTAAGGGTCGTATTATTACAGTGCATTTAAGCTTACCACTCAGGAATAGGTGGTGCTAAGACAACTTACAGAGGTAATCAACGTGGCCGGTCGTGAGCTTACCACTCAGGAATAGGTGGTGCTAAGACAACTTGCCAAACCATCTTGGCGGTCGAGAGTTAAAGCTTACCACTCAGGAATAGGTGGTGCTAAGACAACCTGACAATATCATCGGCGTATCCAAGATGAGAGCTTACCACTCAGGAATAGGTGGTGCTAAGACAACCGAAGCAGAAAGCCGTGGCGCATGGCATCGAGCTTACCACTCAGGAATAGGTGGTGCTAAGACAACGCAATCATGGCGATCCTCAAGGTCGCAGAGAGCTTACCACTCAGGAATAGGTGGTGCTAAGACAACCTGACAATATCATCGGCGTATCCAAGATGAGAGCTTACCACTCAGGAATAGGTGGTGCTAAGACAACTTTACCGTCATGCGATCCTGCCATACGCGTAGCTTACCACTCAGGAATAGGTGGTGCTAAGACAACGTTCTGTGTGTTCAACCTATGATTTGAATAAGCTTACCACTCAGGAATAGGTGGTGCTAAGACAACTCAGCGCTCTTGCCTTTTTCGTTCAGCAATAGCTTACCACTCAGGAATAGGTGGTGCTAAGACAACTTCAGGTCTTTTACGTTCATTCTCGCCATTAGCTTACCACTCAGGAATAGGTGGTGCTAAGACAACTGTAGCCTTGCACATAATTGATTAACACTAAGCTTACCACTCAGGAATAGGTGGTGCTAAGACAACTACATTGTGATCAAGCCAAATCTTTTTAACAGCTTACCACTCAGGAATAGGTGGTGCTAAGACAACGTCCATGTTGCAAGTTCGATGGCTCCGGGCAGCTTACCACTCAGGAATAGGTGGTGCTAAGACAACAACCCGGATCAAATCCATTGCAGGACCTGTAGCTTACCACTCAGGAATAGGTGGTGCTAAGACAACATATGCTTCAGGCTTGTCTCATGTGGCAACGCTCAGCCCTCAAGAACGATGCCGGGCATGGTACAATTCAGGCACAAGAAACCGTTATTTTCTTCAAGGAGGTGAGGCCTCATGACAGTCCAGAAAGCGGATAACTACGAACGGTTTTTCATGTCAGACGACTGGTCCGATGAAGATGCCAAGAAAGTTGCGGTCGAGGAAGGGATCACCTTGACGGATGACCATTTTGAACTGCTGCATGCATTGCAGGGGTACTACTCAAGACACGACATCAACATGATCAACATGCGTGAACTGCATGATGCGTTGGAAGAGAAGTTCCACTACAAAGGCGGAATGAAGTACCTGTACGACTTGTTTCCGGGTGGGCCCGTAGCCCAGGGTTGCAGGATAGCAGGCCTGCATGTACCCACCGGTGCAGTGGACAAAGGGTTCGGAAGCGTGGCCTGAGACTGCCTGCTGGCGCCTGGCAGGGCTGCCTGTGTGGGCAGCTGTTGCTGGATGGTTGCAGCTAGTAGTGCAATCCCATCTTGATGTAGCCGCTCGGGCAGACATCGGCACAGATGTGACAGCCCACGCACTTGTCGTAATCGGTGTCGACGTAACGGCCCATCGCACGCTGATCTTTCTTGACCCGGAAAATGGCGTCTTCCGGACAATAAACTACGCAGTTGTCACACTCGAAGCACATGCCGCAACTCATGCAGCGGGCTGCTTCATCGATCGTTTTTTGTTCTTCTAGGGCGGAAAATCTTTCCTGGAAATTGTTCAGCACCTTGTCCGCTGTGATGTTGGCCTCATCACGGCGATTCATGGGCTCGTGCTCGAAATAGGCCATGTGCAACTGGTCGTGGGTCGCGATCTCGGTGGCTGAACGGTCCTCGTAGTTGTGGATCGCGAATTCTGCCGTGTCCGTACCCCAGGCTTCGTGAATTTCGTAAGCCGCAGGCTCAAGTTCACGCACGCGCAGCTCTTCCAGAAGCTTGAAATGATGGGTGTCGATCTTGGGGCGTGAAGGGATTTCCTGATCCATCAAGTAGTGATGCAGGCCTTCTGCGGCAATCGAGGCCTGGCCGATGGCTGTGGTCAGCAGGTGCGGGTTGACTGCATCGCCGGCGACAAAATGCCCGGGCTTGCCTTCCACCTGGTAGACCTTGTCTGCATTCATCAGGCCCCACCCGTTGTCGAATTCCTCGATGCCCGTATAGTCTCCGGTCTGGCCGGTCGCGCTGACGATCAGTGTACATTCAATGTCAAATTCCTCGCCTTCCTTGGGTTCCAGCTTGCCGTCAACCAGTTCCACGGGAACCACTCGCAGCGCCTTGGCCCGGCCGTCTTCGTCCAGGATCACCTCAACAGGGGACAGCCCGTCATGGATTTCCACACCTTCGCGAATCACCGCGTCCAGTTCATGCTTGGTAGCAGGTGCTTCTGAGATCGGACGCCGGTAGACGACCCATACATCCGCCCCGGTACGCTTGGCCACACTTGCCACATCATGCACGGTGTGCCCCAGGATCACACTTTCCGGGCGGTCTTTCACGGTCACACTGTTGATGTTGCCGATGCGCCTGGCTACCGCCAGCACGTCCATCGCCGTATCTCCTGCACCGATCACAAGAATTCGGCCGCTGATGTATTTCAGGCGATCCTCGTTGAATGCGCGCAGGTAGGACATGCCGTCCACGACATTCGGTGCATCACCACCCGGGATCGGCAGTTTCTTTCCGGAAACGGCACCGATACCCCAGAACACGGCATCGTAGTCACGTTCCAGTTCCTCGACCGAGACATCCGTGCCAACACGGGTGTTCAGTTTTACTTCCACGCCCATGTCGATGATGCGATTGATCTCGCCTTCCAGCACGGAACGCGGTGTACGGTATCCCGGGATGCCGAATACCATCATGCCACCGAGCTGGTCATATTCATCAAAAACTGTGCAGGCATGGCCTTTCTGGCGTAGGAAATAGGCCGCAGTCAGGCCCGCGCATCCACCACCTACAATCGCAACCTTCTTGCCGCTGTCGTGCTCGGGTACCGAATAGGTCAGGTTCTGGTCCAGGGCCCAGTCCCCTACGTACTGCTCCACGGCATTGATGCCTACGGCTTCTTCGACTTCGTTGCGGTTGCAGCCGTCCTCACACGGGGCAGGGCACACGCGCCCCATCACGGACGGGAATGGATTGGACATGGTCATGCGGCGAAAGGCATGCTCCTGCCAGGTCATGTCGCCTACCGGTTTGTCTATACCCCTGACAATGGAAAGCCAGCCGCGAATGTCGTGGCCGGAGGGGCAGCTTGCCTGGCACGGGGGGGTTCGGTGAACGTAGGTCGGGCAGATCTCGGACAACCCATTTTGCACAACGTCCTTGCTCCATTGCGTCGTGACATGGTCGCCATCCTCATAGCGTCGAAAAGTGAGCTTTTCTTCCATTATCCACTTCCTCCCAAAACAGGCGTCTCAACCCCAGTGATTCGGGTCGATTTGAATCGATTAGGCATATAAGAATTCCCGATTATAAGGAAATTTCCGGGCACGAGAATATAACTTTAGGGGAATCTATGTAGCAAAACCCGCAGGAGGTTCACTACCCGTTTGACGCTTCCCAGGCCGGGTAACCCCGCCACCTCCACGTCCAGCGGCCCCATTCCCGAAGGCCAGTATATTCAATGCAGCATTGTGATCCGCATGATCCCGATAGCCACAGGCCACACACTCATGCCAGGCCCGGGTCTTTCTGTTCTTCTCGTCGGTGTGTCCGCACGCATGGCAGGTCTGGCTGGTGTACGCAGGATTGACCTTCATCACGCTCGCCTTGTAGCCGAGGCAGTGCTCCAGCTTGTACCATTCCGAGTTGAGAATTGCCCGGTTCAGCCCGGCCTTCTGCTTCACATGTTGGCCGGGATGCCCTTTCGTACCCTTGGCCGAGGCCGTCATGCCTCTTGTATCCAAGTCTTCCAGGTAGACCAGAGTATAGTCGTCTGCAATTTCCCTTGAGACCTTGTGGCACCAGTCGGTGCGTGCCTGTGTGATCTTCTGGTGAGTGCGGGCATGGAGATTCCTGGCTTTCAGGTACCGGTTGGATGGCTTGATGCCCTGTTTTCTGTTGCCGCGCTGGCGCCTGGCCATCATGCGCTGATACCTCCGCTTCCGGGCTTCCAGCTTCTCTAGATCAGGCGAGTAGTGCACCACGCCGTCGGACCGGGCGACCTGACCGACGTTGCGGTCGATGCCCACAGCCTTGATGCTTTCAGGCTTCTTCGTGATCTCGACTTCGTACACGATGTAGGCATACCAGCCCGTGGCTTCACGCTTGATCGTGCCGGATACAGGTTTGGCATTGGTATATGGATTGTGACCTCGGAGCTTGACCTGGCCGATGCGCTGGATGTGCAGGGACTTGCCCTGCAGCTTGAACATCCCTGCCCCCAGCGGGAACGAGGGCACATGGTCGTACTGAGGCTTGAAGCGAGGAAGGCCGCCTTCCCCTTTCCAGAACTGCTTGTAGGCTGTCGCGATGGGCTTTAAAGACAGGCGCACGATGGCGCAAGAGTAGTCTTGCAACCACGGCTCCTGGTGTTTGCGCCAGAGGGCAAACAACTTGTTAAGGCTGTACCAGCGCGGATCACATCGGCCAGACCATTTGTAGTCATCCCTGAGCTTGCCAACGAAGTGGTTCCATGTGAATCGGCAAGCCTCGGCCGTGCCCTGCAGCTTGTGGGCCTTGGTGCGGGAACCGGGGTGCAAGCGATAGCGTATGGTACGATGCGTCTTCATTGCGGGCTGTAAGTATATAATTTCCTTACATAACATTCGATATGCCATGCTACCTGATGCGCGGGCGCATCCGGGCGGATTCGGTTCAGATCATGACCAGCTCGGTCAGGGTCATGTCGCCCGAAGTGTCGATGTCCAGGGCTTGAATCCCGGGCATCCTGTTGACGATGTAGGCCGCCATCAGCCCTACGGTTGCCGTTCTCTCCTGCTGTATCGCAGTCAGCATTTTATCCGCAGCTATCTGGCAGCGTTGCAGGTCGTTGGGACAATCCACCCAGGTGCGGCTCATCTGCCAGCCCCGGTCCATGTCCGAATCCATTTTCTGAAATATATCTTGGGCGTCCTGCATCATTTCATGCTCGACTCGCAGGGAAAAGGTTTTCTCATCGATTGTGACTTTCAGTATGGAAAAAGAGATCATGTAGCAAAATCCACAGGAGGTTCACTACCCGTTTGACGCTTCCCAGGCCAGCTGATGCTGCCACCTCCACGTCCAGTGGCCCCATCAGCTGTGCCGTGCAGCTTATGGGCCTTAGTGCGGGAGCTGGGGTGCAGACGGTAACGGATGGTGCGGTGTGTCTTCATGCGGATTTTGCTACATAATTCCCTTCAGTATCATCGGGGGGCTTCGCAGATTCACTGCATGCCAATGTAACCGGGTTCGAGTATTCAAACAATGGTGACACAAGTCAAACACGTTCTCGGCGGCCAGGAGCTTCACCGGGTACGCGAATTACTTGCCGATGCCGAATTCCAGGACGGCAGGCTTTCGGCCGGGCCTTCCGCCCGGCAGGTGAAAAACAACGAAGAGGTCTGCAGTGAAAAAACGATTTCCGAGCTCAACCGTATGGTCATGGGCAACCTGGTGCGCCATCCTGAATACAAGATTGCAGCCCTTCCGCACCGCGTTGCGGTTCCCTTTTACGTGCGATACGGCCAGGGCATGGCGTACGGGGAGCACATGGATGACCCCGTGATGGGGGAAGACAACCGCTATCGCTCGGATATTGCCGTTACCGTATTTTTGAATTCGCCTGAGGAATATGAAGGCGGGGAACTGGTGATAGGCGCCCCCTTCGGTCGCCGGGCCATCAAATACCCGGCAGGGGACGCCGTGTTGTATCCCGCCTCGACGCGCCATCAGGTGACTCGCGTCACAGGCGGCGAGCGACTGGTGGCCGTGACCTGGGTGCAGAGCCTGGTTAGGAGCTACGAACAGCGGGAGCTGCTTTACCAGCTGGGCAAGACACGTGAGAAAATGTTGCGCAAAGACCCGGATAGTGAGGATAGCCGGCGTGTCGACAACGTGTATCTCAACCTGGTGCGCATGTGGAGCGGGACCTGACACCGCGGATCCCGTGGGAGCTGGTCGGCGGGTCCGATAGAGTCATCAGGGGGAGCCGGGTCGCGATGCCCTTGCAGGCCGGTTTCATTACAGCCTGGGGCGGGTACAGAAAAGGACGGTTTTAGTAGGCTGGTCTAGGGTTTGGAGCCAACTTCGTCATGAGCATCGTCAACCACTTTCATGGCAACCTTCGTATACTCATCTTTGAAGCCTTCCAGCTCTGAGCCTTTCCCCGGCAG
The DNA here is from genome assembly GCA_965220895.1 of Gammaproteobacteria bacterium. Lineage (GTDB taxonomy): Bacteria > Pseudomonadota > Gammaproteobacteria > UBA4575 > UBA4575 > WTFY01. The sequence goes on along the minus strand of OZ244850.1, from coordinate 637,762 downwards.
CCAGTAGCTTTCTGCCGTCAACTTCCCGGTTTGCTCGAATTCGATGAACTTCCTTTGCATCTCAAGCAGCTTCTGGATCTTTTCCTGTTTGGAACTCACGTCAAATCCTCACTCTGTTTAAGCCAGCCTGCCATACGCTAGTAGCCCTATGGCCCGCTGTCTGTATTCACTAAGGGGTGCAGGCATGGCGCATTCTGCACCCGCGGAGCTGAATCAATAACCGCCCTTGCGCCGGCTTTCGGGCAGTCCGCCGATACGCCCTGCCTGCTTGCTGGGGTTTCCGGGAAACAGGTCGTACAGGGTCTTGGCGTTTACTTTCTTGTCCCCCCAGGTCTTGGCCATGGTCTTGACCATGTTCCGGGTATTGGGCAGGTTCCCGCTGTTGTTGATGAACTCATCCCTGAGATACTTGATGACGTCCCAGTGTCTTTCGGTCAGCTCAAGGTCTTCCTGCTGGGCAATGGCTTCGGCGACCGCTTCGCTCCAGTCTCCAATGTCCACCAGAAAACCGGAATCCGTCGTTTCGATTTCCTTACCATCAATGTTAATTGCCATAACTTCACTCCTCACTGACAATTTCTTGCTTGCCTTCTTGTAAGCAGTTAACTCAATAGTGGTTTTATTTTTCCTGCGATTGGCGGACGGCGTCAATACCCTTATGAGGTAGGAACAGGCCACAGCCCAGCTCTCGGCCTGTGCCCAGGCCTTGTTGCTGCAGCTGTATGGACTCCTCTTTTTCAAGACTGCCGATCATCAGGCTGCGCGTGGCAAGATTGTCCCCCGGCATCCTCAGCACATGGGCCCGCCCGCTCATCATTTTCCTGGCGCGTATGCCCTGCTCCTTTAGCAGGTTGTCCGCCTGTTCCAGGAAGGCCCCCTCGTCGGTGAGATGATCGGTGACGATGTAGCGGGCAAAGATCGTGGTTTGTGTGGAAAGCAGTTTCTCGTGGGGCTGGCTCAGGATCATTTCATGCGCGCCGACCTGGATACTTCTTCCCGCAAGCTGCTTGGCCTCGTCGATACGGTGTTTCGGCAATCTCAGCATGAAACGCGTACGGCGGGACAGGCTCAGCAGGGCATCCGGTTCCTGCGGCCGGATCCAGCCGTTCCCTGACTCGGCGCCATGGATCAGGTGAATTCCGGCCCGGGGTTCTTCTGCGATCCAGCCCAGTTCTGCCTGAATGGCCCGGGAAAGGTCGTAGGCATGGTCCAGCGGCAACTGCTTGCACTGTACCTTGAATGACAAATCGACAACATCGTCCGGTACGACGTACTGCTCACTCTTGTCTTCTCGGTCCTGCCAGTACATTGCAGGACTAGCCGGGGGTTTTCTTGGCTGCGGTGAATACCGATTCCAGGATGTCCTCCCAGTTTTCGGGGGTGTCGTGAAACGGGGGACGCACGTCCATGCGAAAGAACAGCTCTTCTGTCCGGGCCTGCTCACCGATCTTTTCCTTGAGTTCTTCAAACGAGCGCAGCTCATGGTGCTGCATGAGGACCTCACTCAGCCACAGCATCGTCGGTATGGGCCATGCCGTTCGCAGGGTCCGGGCTGGACACACGTTCATAAAAGCGGGCCCGGTACAGCAGGCGTCCTGAGCGGGGTTTATCGGTAAACATGGTTCGATTATGCAGCACATTGTTGCAAATCACACCCTCCCCACTTTGCAGGCGGTAGTGGAATCGATAGGCATTGTCATTGAGAAGATCCAGCAAGGTAGTCCTGGCCCGCACACATGCCGGGCTGTCTTTCCACTGGATGTTGCGGGTCCGGGCGGTATAGCGCATGTATAACGTCTGCGTGGCCCTGTCGATCACAAATACCGGCCCGGTCGTCTCAAGATCCGGTCGTTCGCGGTTTTCAGGATTGGGAGGTATGGTCATGGCCTCAGGATCCATCAGGGCCTCAATGTGCCCCGGGTCATGATCGCGCAGCAGGATGTAGAGGATTTCGGGGTCCAGGTAGGTGTTTTCACCGCCGCTCCCGGCCGGGCGTACACAGTGCATCAAGAAAGCCCGGATGCGTTGCGCCTCCCGGTTGTAGTAGCCGTCGGTGTGCCAGTTCAGGGGCTTGCTCGTATAGGGAATGTACGAGCTTGCCGATCCTTTACGCAGGACCTGTATGGAAGAGATCCGGTCCCGGTCTGCACAGAAGTTGGCGTCCATGCGGACCAGGCCCAACTGCCCGGCAATGGCGGTCACGACATTCTTGTCCTGTACATCGCCGTGCGGGGCCCTGTAGATGGCAAGATTGGCCTTCTCGCACAACTGCAACAGCCCGTTTTTTTCTTCTTGGGTCAGCCGGTAGGGATTCTGAATGTCTACGATCAGCTGTTCGGTACGGGCCGGGTAGTTCCTGAGTTTGCGTGTCCGCCACCGACGGTACGCGCTGTGGTTTTCGAGTGAGAACTGCTGCATGGTTTGGCGAGCACAGAAACGGTCCGGGGAAAAGGTTGGCTGTCTGTGTCTGGATTTCCCTCCGGAATCATGTCTGGGACACTTCCGGTTTAGCTTAATATGATCGACCTGATAAATCCTATCTCTATCGGGATAACCTGCTTTTGGGTTCGCCCCCCATGGAGGTATTTTGTCGTCTAGGCCCTGCTTCTAGACTCATGGGTGTATGTTTAGACCTTCGGGCTTCTTTGCCGTGACGTGTTCCTGTACACTTGAAAAGTCCATGCATCCGGTTGGAAGTTTCGGATTTGAAACCAGAAATACGTAAGGAGATTTCATAATGGCCGATACGCATCATCCCACTCCTATGCTCGATGACCTGGAAACGGGTCCTTGGCCAAGTTTTGTTTCCGGTATCAAGCGCCTGCGCGACAAGCATGAAGATGAACGGGTCCGCGGCGTAGCCAACTCCTTGCTGGGCCAGCTGGAACACTCCTACGAGACGCGCAAAGGTTACTGGAAGGGTGGCACGGTTTCAGTTTTTGGATACGGCAGCGGAATCATTCCGCGTTTTTCCGAAGTCGGTTCGGCGTTTCCTGAATCCAAGGAGTTCCATACCCTGCGAGTCCAGCCTCCTGCAGGAAACTACTACACGACGGACATGCTGCGACAGCTTGGAAGCAGCTGGGAGAAATGGGGTTCCGGGCTGGTGACCTTTCACGGGCAGACCGGGAACATCATGTTTATCGGGGCAACGACGGAAAACACGCAGCACTTTTTTGACGAGATCAATGATTACGGATGGGATTTGGGGGGTGCAGGCCCCTGTGTGCGCACCGGACAGTCCTGTGTAGGCTCCGCGCGGTGTGAGATGTCCAACGCGGACGAGATGAAAATTCACCGAACCCTGCTCAACAACTTCACCGACGATGTCCATCGTCCCGCACTGCCCTACAAATTCAAGTTCAAAGTATCCGGATGCCCAAATGACTGCATGAACTCGATTGAGCGATCGGACTTTTCCATTATCGGCACATGGCGTGACGACATGAAAGTGGATCAGGAAGAGGTCAAGAAGTTTGTGCACCGCAAGGGGCGCCAGTATGTCATCGACAATGTAATCACCCGGTGTCCCACCAAGGCCCTTACCCTGAAAGACGACGACACCCTGGAGGTCAACAACCAGGATTGCGTTCGTTGCATGCATTGCCTGAACGTCATGGTGAAAGCCCTGTCTCCGGGAGACGATCGGGGGGTGACCATACTGATCGGCGGCAAGCGTACCCTCAAGATTGGCGATCTGATGGGCACGGTGGTCGTGCCGTTCATGAAGCTCGAGACCGAAGAGGATTACGAAAAACTGGTCGAACTGGCCGAGGAGACCATTGATTTCTGGGCAGAGAACGGCCTGGAGCATGAGCGATGCGGCGAAATGATCGAACGTATCGGGCTGGTCAATTTTCTGGAAGGAGTTGGTGTGGAAGTCGACCCCAACATGGTCGATGAGCCGCGCCAGAGTTCCTACCTGCGTACTGACGGCTGGGATGAAGAAGCCGAGAAATGGTTCCAGAGAAAAGTCGAGCAGCGACAGGCGGCCGCAGGATAGACCCTGCAGTCCTGCCGTATCCACACTTTCCGTAAAGCATCAGGCTACAACGTTTTAGGAGAACAGAATGGCGCAGCAGCATCGTGCACCCATTGAGTCGGGTTGCCCCGACGGATTCCAGTACATGCATCCTGTGATGCGCAAGAATTACGGCGCCTGGGATTATCACGAGCACCCGCGTCCGGGAGTCCTGCTGCATGTTGCTGACAACGGGGATCGTATCTGGACCGTGCGGGCAGGAACGCAGCGTATCCTGGATGTATTCACCCTGCGCAAGCTTTGCGAGATCGGCGATGAATTTGCAGAAGGCTATGTGCGCTTTACGATTCGCAGCAATATTGAATACATGGTGGCGGACGGCTCCAAGGTGCAGCCGCTGATCGATGCCCTGGAAACCGAGGGCTTCGTGGTGGGCGGGACGAAGAATTCCGTGGCCATGATTTCGCATACCCAGGGCTGGCTGCATTGCGACATCCCGGGCACCGACGCCTCCGGCGTGGTCAAGGCCATGATGGACGAGCTGATCGATGAGTTTCGTGAAAACAACATGCCCAATCGCGTACACATCACGACCTCCTGCTGCCAGATCAACTGTGGTGGCCAGGGGGATATCGCGATCAATGTACAGCACACCAAGCCGCCGAAAATCAACCATGACCTGGTATCCAATGTATGTGAGCGGCCTTCCGTGGTGGCCCGTTGCCCGGTGGCAGCGATTCGTCCTGCACAGGTGAACGGCAAACCCTCGCTTGAAGTCGACGAGAAAAAATGCATTTGCTGCGGGGCCTGTTATCCGCCCTGTCCGCCCATGCAGATCAATGATGCGGAGCACAGCCAGCTTGCGATCTGGGTCGGAGGCAACCACAGTAATGCACGGGGCAAGCCCACCTTCCAGAAACTGGTGGCTGCGGGGATTCCCAACAATCCGCCGCGCTGGCCGGAAGCGACCGCGGTGGTCAAGCAAATCCTGCGGGCCTATCGTGACGGCGCCAGAGACTGGGAGCGCATCAATGACTGGATTGAGCGTATCGGCTGGCCGCGGTTCTTTGAGAGCACGGGACTTCCCTTTACCAAATTCCACATTGATAACTGGCGTGGTGCACGCAGAAGCCTGAATTCTTCGGCTCATATCCGTTTCTAGGCATGAGGGAGCAGTGTGAAGTTTGGAATTGTGATCAATGAAGGACCGTACACGCACCAAGCATCTGATTCGGCCCTGCAATTTGTAAAAGCTGCCCTGCACAAAGGGCATGAGATCTTTCGGGTCTTTTTCTACCACGACGGAGTAAACAACGGCACGAGCTTGGGTGTGCCGCCCCAGGATGACCGTAATCTCACCCTGGAATGGTCTGGTTTGGCTGAAAAGCACGGCCTGGACCTGGTGGTGTGCGTGGCCGCTGCGCAGCGTCGCGGGGTGCTCGACGAAGACGAAATGGGGCGACATGGCAAGAGTGCAAACAACCTGGCGCCGGGCTTTCGTATCTCGGGCCTGGGTCAACTCATCGAAGCCGGAATACAGGCGGATCGCCTGGTGACTTTCGGGGATTGAACTTCTAGGGGATGTCTGGTGGAAAACGGCGAGGGCGTAGTCAAGAAATTTTGTTATATCAACCGTAAGGCCCCGTACGGAACGATCTATGCGCTGGAATCCCTGGAGGTCGTACTTATCGCGGCGGCGTTTGACCAGGACATCAGCCTGGTGTTTGCGGACGACGGCGTATACCAGCTCACCAAGGGTCAGGACACGGCCGCCATCGGTATGAAAAACTTTTCCAAGACCTACACGGCGCTCGGGGATTACGACATCAAAAAAGTGTATGTGGAGCAGGAGTCCCTGGAAGAGCGCGGCTTGTCTGCCGAGGATCTTCAGGCGCTGAAATACGAGGATGAGGACGATGACTGGGCAGAAAAGGATTCACTGTTCGTGGTCGGGCGCGAAGACCTGGTCAAAATCATTGATGAACAGGACGTGATACTGAGTTTCTGATATCTGTCATGGCCACCTTGCACACCGTAAACAAGTCCCCGTTTGAACGTAACGCCCTGGAATCCTGTCTGCGCTTGGCCAAGGCGGGAAGTGCTGTGCTTTTGTTCGAGGATGGCGTTATCGGCGCCATGCGTAACACGAGGTTCAGTGATAAAGTCACTCAGGCCATGAACGATTTTTCAATTTATGTCCTGGGCCCGGATATCCAGGCCCGTGGACTGGACAATGGCAAGGTCATCGATGGGATTCAGGTAGTCGATTATAATGGCTTTGTAGATTTGACGACCGAACATGATACCGTTCAGTCGTGGCTGTAGAATATGTTTAACGAACGCGAGAAAACTAGGAGAATTGCATGCCTTTAGAAGTAGACGGCAAGTCCTTTGAGACTGATGAAGAAGGCTATTTGGCCAACCTTAACGACTGGCAACCGGAACTGGCAGATGCGATGGCGGCAGCGGATGGTGCCGAACTGGGAGAAAATCACTGGGAGGTGATCAACTTTCTGCGCTCATACTACGAAGAGTACCAGATTGCTCCTGCGGTGCGCGTGCTGACCAAGGCCATCGGCAAGAAGCTGGGCAAGGACAAGGGTAACAGCAAGTACCTGTATGAACTGTTTCCTTACGGTCCTGCGAAGCAGGCGTGTAAATACGCAGGTCTGCCCAAGCCGACGGGCTGCGTGTAGGCTGCACTGGGCCTTAACAAGGGAAATGGCCGAAAGGTCAAGCTGCCTTTCTTCTCTGCATCGAGACCCTATTCATGCCGGGGGTGAAGTGCCAAGAAACCCTGATAGATGTCAGTCGTAACGATCGTCTTTGCAGTCTTGTTCTATGTGGCAACTGCCATATTGCTGGTATTTACTGCACGTAAAATCTGGCAGTACGCCAAAGCACCCGCACCTTTAAAAATACCCACAACTCCTGCGCCGACGACGCGCGGCGGTGTCGTGTTCCGGATGGTCAAGGAACTCACGATATTCGAAAGCCTGTTCAAAGCCAACAAGTGGACCTGGCTGTTTGGATGGATGTTTCATTTTGGTCTGCTGCTGGTCCTGTTGAGGCACTTGCGCTACTTCACCGACCCGGTCTGGGGCTGGGTGGTCTTTTTACAGCCGTTTGGAAAATATGCCGCTTTCATGATGTTGGCGGGCCTGGCCGGCTTGTGGGCTAGAAGACTGTTTGTCGACCGCGTCCGCTATATATCCGCACCCTCGGACCACCTGATGCTGCTGCTGCTGATCGCCATCGGGGTTACCGGGGCATTGATGACTTTTGTGGACCACACGGACATCGTTGCACTGAAGGCATTTTTCCTGGGACTTTTTGCCTTCAGCTGGTCCCCGCTGCCCCATGACCTGATCCTGATCGTGCACTTGAGCTTGGTGATTCTGCTGATGGTCATCTTTCCCTTCAGCAAGCTCCTGCATGCCCCGGGCGTGTTCTTCAGCCCGACCCGAAACCAGGTCGATAATCCCCGCGAGCGTCGCCATGTGGCCGATTGGGCTTCCAGGCTTGAATCATCCAATTCGGGTTAGTTATGGCAGCTGCAGAATTTGAAACTCCGAAGATCCGGGAGTACCCGGTCATTCCCCACTTGCAGGAAGGCGTCATGGCGCACAGCAAGCCGTTTGTCGCCAAGCCTGACTTTCAGGAAAAACTTGGTTATCCGGGTGAGTTGGTCGATAACTGGAAAGAAGTGGCGATCGACAAGATGGGTGAGCTTACCGGCAAGTACCGCTCGCTGCAGGTATTCCTGGATTCCTGCGTGAAGTGCGGTGCCTGCACGGACAAGTGCCACTACTACCTGGGCACGACGGATCCGAAAAACATGCCTGTGGCACGCCAGGACCTGTTCAGGAAAGTGTACCGGCGCTACTACACGCTTCCCGGCAAACTTTTCCCGAAGCTTGTCGGTGCGGAAGACCTGACCGAAGAAGTGCTGGACGACTGGTACAGCTACTTCCATCAGTGTTCCCAGTGCAGGCGGTGTTCGGTGTACTGCCCCTATGGAATCGATACCGCAGAAATCTCCATGGCTGCGCGCGAGATCATGGATGCCGTCGGCAAGGGTCAGAAATACTGCAATGAGATTATCGGTAAGGTCCATGTGATCGGTAATAACCTGGGTTTGCCGGAACCTGCGCTCGCGGACACCCTGGAAGGGCTGGAAGAAGATGTTGAAGAGGAAACCGGAGTTCAAGTGCAGTTTCCCCTTGATGTCAAAGGCGCGGATGTTCTGGTCGTCACGCCGTCCGCCGATTTTTTTGCCGAGCCCCATATCGACGGGTTGATCGGCTACGCAAAAGTGTTTCACCAGGCAGGCATTTCATGGACGCTGAGCTCCTATGCCAGTGAAGCCGCAAACTTCGGCATGTTCATCGGCAGCTATGAAAATATGCGAAAACTCGCCCTGCGTATACGCGAGGCGGCGCTTGATCTTGGCGTCAAGCGGATCGTATTCGGCGAGTGCGGGCATGCCTGGAGAGTCGCCTATTCGTTCCTGAACACCCTGGCCGGGCCGTTCGATTTTCTGGACCCCAGCTATCCGGTGCCGCAGCATATTTGTGAAGTGACTCACGGCCTGATCCAGGAGGGAAAACTGACTCTGGATCCCTCGAAAAATGATGACATGGTGATTACCTACCACGACTCCTGCAATGTCGCCCGCGCATCGCGGATGGGGGACCGGCCAGGTGGCCAGTTCGAGATCCCGAGAGAAATTCTCAGGACGGTCTGCAACCACTACGTGGACATGCCGAGTTACTCCATCAAGGAAGGTACCTATTGTTGCGGCGGCGGCGGCGGTTTGCTGACGGATGACCTGATCGAGTTGCGCGTCAAGGGCGCACTGCCGCGCATGGAAGCCCTTAAGAATGTTGTGGATGACTACGGCGTGACCCACATGGCGGCGATGTGTGCGATTTGCAAAAGCCAGTTTTCCAAAGTGTTCCCATACTATGATTTCGAGATGGATCAAATCGTCAGCCTGCACCAACTCGTCAGCAACGCAATTGTGCTGCAGCCTGAAGGGAAGGAAGAGTCTGAAGAAGACCCGCCTGGGGAAGCGCAGGAGCAGGCCGAGGCTGCCTGAGTGAGCTGAAGACACGTCATGACTGGACCGAAGTGAAGCACCTTGATCAGGCACACTGTTCACCGCTGGTTTTTGAGCCTTGCTGGCATCCTGGCATGCTGCGTGCTCATGACCGGGACGGTGTCGGGCGGTCCGGAAGATATCCCGCCGCCCAAGGGGGTATACAGTGAGGACACCCTGTGTGTGGAGCCGGTAGAGATCATGCGCAGGCAGCATTTTGAATATATCCTTGACCACAGGGACCGGACAGTCGTCGAAGGCATTCGTACAAAACAGTACAGCCTGATCGGGTGTATCGACTGCCACATCACGCCGAATGCGCAGGGTGAATATGCACGCTACTCACAAGAAACACACTTTTGTGCAAGCTGCCATCAATTCACGGCGGTGAACATCGACTGTTTTCAGTGTCATGCCGATCGCCCGGCAGAAGCAATACGAAAAGCGCAGGAGCCGGACGTGAAGGCCCAGCAATCCGTGCCGGAACTGCATGAAACCTTGCAGTTCAGCACGACTACCTTCGCCAGGTGACGACATGAGTACCGAGCCTGTCATGCGCTACACACTGGACACTACTGAGGATATCAGCGTCGAACGGCGCAACTTCACACAGGGGATGGCTGCCCTGGCAGGCCTGACTGTGGCACCGGGTGTCTTTTTATATTCAGCGGCAGAGGCCAAGCCGGATGACCAGGCCGTCAGCAGCCAACAGCGCTGGGGCATGCTGGTCAATACAAACAACTGCCATGAAGATTGCAATGCATGCGTGAGTGCCTGTAACGAGGAAAATGGTGTGTGGAGCCTGGGCCGTCCTGCAACCGACGCCCAGTGGATTCGTAAACTGAACGTAAAGGACAAGCAAACCGGCCACGTCACATCCATGCCCATGATGTGCCAGCATTGTGAGCATCCTCCATGTGTTGACGTATGCCCGACTGGCGCCTCCTTCCGCCGCGTGGACGGAATCGTACTGGTCGACAAGCACACCTGCATCGGATGCCGGTATTGCATGATGGCGTGCCCCTACAAGGCACGCTCGTTTATCCACGAGCCGCTCCAGGACCAGCTGCCGCACTCGCCCCGGGGCAAGGGGTGTGTGGAAAGCTGTACATTGTGTGTACACAAGGTGGATCGAGGCGACAACAACACGGCCTGTGCCGAGGCTTGTGCCAAAGAAGGGCACCAGGCGCTTTTGTTTGGCAACTTGAACGACCCCGAGAGTGAAATTTCTAAACGGCTGGAAGAATTCGGCGGCACGCAGATTCGTGCCGATCTGGGGCTCAATACCGGGGTCCGGTATCAGGGTATTTGAATGGACCGGCAAGTCATCCACCCAATCGACTAGGGCAGATCGCATGGAGACCGTTCGTTTCAGCACCATTGATGCCCGATCTGCTCAATACTGGGTCCTGTTGGGCTTGCTGGTTCTCGGCGCGCTGGTTGGCTATCTCGCTGCACACCATATGGATGTGGAGGGCCATCACGTCACCGGCATGAACAACCAGATTGTGTGGGGATTCCCGCATGTCATTGCTGTCTTTCTGATCGTTGCAGCTTCCGGTGCCCTGAATGTCGCATCGATCTCTTCCGTATTCGGGAAAATCGACTATAAGCCGCTTGCGAGGCTGTCTGCGCTTCTTGCCATCGCACTGCTTGTAGGGGGTTTGATCATACTGGTTCTGGACCTGGGCCGGCCCGATCGCCTGATCGTTGCCATGACGGTATATAACTTCAAATCCATCTTTGCCTGGAACATATTCTTGTATGTCGGATTTATTTTCATTACCGCCGTGTACCTCTGGATGATGATGGAAAGGAAAATGAATCGCTTCTCCAGGTCAGCCGGATTCGCCGCATTCATCTGGCGGTTGGTCCTCACCACCGGTACCGGATCGATCTTCGGATTTCTGGTGGCGCGCCAGGCATACGATGCGGCCATCATGGCACCCTTGTTCATCATCATGTCATTTTCGTTTGGCCTGGCTGTCTTCATTCTGGTACTGCAAGCCAGCTATGCATGGACCCAACGCCAGCTTGGCGATGCCATACTGCACAAGCTCAGGGTTCTGCTGGGCATCTTCATTGCCGCCGTGTTCTATTTCGTCCTGGTGTACCACCTGACCAACTTGTATGCCACGGAGCATCACGGTGTGGAGCGGTTCATTCTGGTGGACGGCGGCATCTACACCTTCCTGTTCTGGGTGGCACAGATGTTCATAGGCAGTGTGGTGCCGCTGGCACTGATCTTTGTCAAACCATTCAACCAGTCAAAACACATGATCTCGCTGGCGTCGCTTCTGGTGATTGCTGGGGGTCTGGCCCAGTTGTATGTGATCATCATTGGTGGACAGGCCTATCCTCTGGTGCTTTTCCCCGGCATGGAGGAAAGCAGCAGCTTTTATGACGGGGTTGTCGGCCAGTATGCACCCAGCATTTTTGAGATTTTGCTTGGTGTGGGAGGGGTCTGTGTGGCACTGATCATCGTCACGGTGGGAATTGCCGTACTTGAATTTTTGCCTGAAAGTTTGTCAGACAAGGCTCTCAGACTGGAACCCGTTACCTCGTAACGGAATACGGACCGCTTTTGTGAGGGGTCCTGCATAGCGCCATGACATCTGTCCTGATTTCGGCCGCCCACAAATCCTCGGGCAAAACCATACTGAGCATCGGAATCAGTGCGGCTCTGAGCCACCGCGGCATGCAAGTACAGACCTTCAAGAAGGGTCCGGACTACATTGATCCCTTGTGGTTGTCCAGGGCATCGAAGCGCAACTGCTACAACCTTGACTTCTGGACGCAGACAGAGGAAGAGATTGTCTCCCTGTTCGAAAGACATGCACGGGATGCCGCGATTGGCATCATTGAAGCCAACAAGGGTCTCTACGACGGCTTGAGTGAAGATGGCCATGACAGCAGTGCCGCTTTGGCAAAATTGCTCAAGGTGCCGGTGATACTGACGCTCGATACCCGCGGCACGATTCGGGGGGTGGCTCCACTGATTCTGGGGTACCAGCAATTTGATCCGGGTGTAAAAATTGCGGGTGTCATCCTGAATCTGGTGGGCGGTGACCGGCATGCAGCAAAATTGACGACAGCGATTGAGCGCTATACGGATGTACCTGTTCTGGGTGCCGTGCATCGCAATCGGAAACTTGAACTGGTGGAACGTTATTTGGGCTTGATGCCGAGCAACGAGGATCCGTTGGCCGACAGGCACATAGCGGATATTTCCAGGGTGGTCGAAGACCAGGTAAACCTCGATGAAGTCGCGGCCATTGCAGATTCCGCATTGGCACCCGAATCAACTACAGGAGAGCCCCCCGGGCGTGTCCGGGATTACGGATTAAGAATTGCCTTTGCCAGGGATGCGGCGTTTGGCTTTTACTACGCGGACGATGTGGATACCTTTTCCCGACTGGGGGTGCAATTGCTGCCATTTGACACATTGCATGACCGCCGCCTCCCGCAAGCCGACGCACTTTTCATCGGCGGAGGCTTTCCGGAAAAAAGCATGCACCAGCTTTCGGCCAATGCCCAAATGTTGCGGGCGGTTCGGGAGGCCATTGAGAATGGCATGCCCGCTTATGCCGAATGTGGCGGGTTGATGTATCTTTGCAATTCGATCCGTGCTGATTCGGAAAAATGTGCAATGGCCGGGGTGATCGATGCGGATTGCGAGATGCATGAAAAGCCCGCAGGACGCGGTTACACGATGCTGCAGAAAAACACTCGGCACCCGTGGTCCGGCACATCCCGACAGGCAGTGCCAGGACATGAGTTCCATTACTCCACGCTCGAAAATCTGGCGGGTGGCTATGACTACTCTTATGCGGTGAAACGCGGTTTTGGAATCGATGGGAAGAACGATGGTATCCGCTACAAGAACCTGCTGGCCTGCTATACCCACCAAAGGAACACGGAAAGGAATCAATGGATTCCGGACTTTCTCAACTTTATAAAATCATGTGCTTGAGGATGAGCTACAATCGGCTCTCCTAGGTCAAGATCAAACTGGTTTTTGGATCAATTCCATGTCGGTAAAAATGACAAAATCTGCTGCTGACCAGGTCAGGAAGTCCGCGTTTGAGGCGAAAATGGACAACACCCCGTTACGCGTTGCCGCCACCCGCAATGCGGACAGCTCCCTCCATTATGGCCTCGGGTTTGATGATGTTGGCAGCGGGAGTGAAAAGGATCATCGTTTCGAGTCGAATGGCGTTGAACTGGTGGTGGCCGATTCCAGCATGGATTTGCTGGATGGCACAACGATTGACTTTGTTGAACTGGAGCCCAAACAGTTCCACTTCGTATTTCTAAATCCCAATGATCCAAACTACTCGCCACCCGAAGAGGGGTAGAGACTGCGGGTCCTGAAGGTCGACCTGCGTTACAAATTGAAAGAGCTTCTGAGCCGCTTGTCCCCTTAGAAACCTGGCTGATCCCACACGCCAGCAGAGTATATTTTGTAATCCTTGGGCAGGGTTATGAATTCTTGCAATAAAGTCCGTCCAAGCGTTGATTGAACGAGTGCTTTTGTGCAGCATGAAATCCCAATACTGGTAAAGTAATAGCCAGCGATGACACATACGACACAATTTCATCAACTCCATTGCCGGGGTCGCGGAGTCTGAAGTGGATTCGGATGCCAAATTGACGGAGTTCTTGACCGCGCTGCACACGTGGACACAAAAGATTCGTGCCGGCGAACTTGCCGCACGCATCCCCGCTTTTCCGGTATCAGAATTGTCAGAACTGAGCCAGGACATCAACTTCGTGGGTGAAATGCTGGAGTCGTTGTCCAGGGATGCAGAGATACAACTGCAGCGGCACACAGAACACATTGCACGCAAGAACGAGTCGCAGAAAACACTGTATGACGTTGTCACCAGCATCAACATGTCACGCAACGTGCATGAACTGCTCACTCATTTTCTGCACACCATGAAGGAGCTGGTGGATGCACGTGGCGCAGTGGTCTTTCTTGAAACGAAAAAAAATTCCTTTTCGCTGATCGCCGGGACCGGCATCGAGTCAGCCCTCAGGGATGATCCACCGTTCTTGCCCGAGGATATGCCCGAGTCGTATCAGCAGCGAGCGGTTCCTAGCCGGGTGGTGCCCTGTCCGGCGCAGATCAGCAAAGCCATCTTTGACGGCGAAAGCCTTTCCGTGCTGATTATCCCACTGCAGTACCGTGGCAAGGTTCTTGGCGTATACAATTTGTATATTGAAGAGGATAAATTCAAGAATGACAGCGAGTACAAGGAGCTGTTCACGAGCATGGGGCGCCACCTTGGCATCGCTGTAGAAAAAGCCCGTCTTGACGAAGAAGCCAAAGCCCTGTCGATCATGCGGGAAAGAACCAACATCGCCAATGAGTTGCACGATTCACTTGCACAGACCTTGGCAAGCATCCGTTACCAGGTGAGGGTGCTGGATGAGACGATCCACCAGGGAGATGAAGCAGCAACCTGGCAGGAACTGGAACGGATAGAATCCACCATCGACGAGGCACACACGGAGTTGCGGGCACTCATTGCGCATTTCCGTCTGCCCATTGGTGAGCGCAGCCTTACCGTGTCTGTGGAGCAGATCATCGAACGGTTCAAGCAAGACAGTGATGGCATACAGGTGTATCTGCAAAAAGAGTGGCCGGATACCATGCTGCCGCCGCAGATCGAGTTACAGGTACTGCGTGTTATCCAGGAAGCTCTCACCAATGTACGCAAGCACAGTGAAGCAGGTACGGTGCGTGTCCTCATGCGAGGAGATGGAGAAGGTTATTACTCGGTTCTGGTTGAAGACGACGGTATTGGGATCACAGACCTTCAAAAACAAAACCCGGCCGGCGAGCATGTTGGCATCAGTGTCATGCAGGACCGTGCTAACAGGATTGGTGGTACACTTACCGTGGATGGAGAACCGGGTGAAGGTGTACAGGTCCGCTTTGAATTTAACTACCTGCCGGATGATGTACAAGAGAACATTCAGCACGAAATGGTGTGAGTCCTGAGTCATGGTTTCCTATATGAAGCTGCGCATCATTGTCATTGACGACCACACCTTGTTTCGTGAAGGCTTGCAAAGCCTGCTGAGCCGACATGGAATCGAGGTCGTTGCCTCGGTCGGCGATGGTCACGAGGGAATCCGGCTGGCCCAGGAGTTGCAGCCTGATATCGTGTTGCTGGACATGCGGATGCCGGGAATGTCCGGTCTTGAGGTCCTGAAGCAGTTCCGGCATCTGAAATTTGAAGCTCCTGTGGTCATGCTGACGACGAGTGGCGATGAACGCGACCTGGTGGAAGCCTTGCGCAATGGTGCCAAGGGTTATCTGCTGAAGGACATGGAGCCGGACAACGTGGTTGCCGCCTTGCGTGAGATTATCCGGGGCGAAACCGTTGTAGCGCCGAATCTGGCTCAAATTCTGGCAAAGGTGGTCAAGGGAGAGGACCCTCTCGAAACAGAAATAAGCCCACTGGACAGCCTGACTCCGCGTGAGCGCGAGATATTGAGTCTGTTGGCCGAAGGCCAGAGCAACAAGGTCATCGCCAGAAACCTCGGCATCTCGGATGGGACGGTCAAGCTGCATGTTAAGGCCATTTTAAGAAAGCTGAACATCCACTCGCGAGTGGAGGCGGCGGTGATTGCCGTAGAGCAAGGCCTTCGAGCCAGAAAAACCTACACAAGCGAATAAAGCTCTCCATTCCAGGCGGTACAGCCCGACTTTCCGGAAGCGGAATACCCGTGAAGACGTTCAAGCAGCTCGTTTGCGAGCACGAAAAGCTGGTCAACGAGATCATGCCCTGGGACCTGGAGCAGAGACTTTCCAGCGACCCTCAACCCCTGGTCCTGGATATCCGCGAACCCGAGGAGTTTGCTGCAATGCATATTGCCGGGTCTTTCAATGTGCCCAGGGGGACCCTGGAGGCCGCGTGCGACTACGGCTACAGTGAAACCATGCCCGCACTGGTTGAAGCCCGGGCAAAGGAAGTCGTGATCGTCTGCCGGTCCGGCAACCGCAGTGTGCTGGCAGCCCATACCCTGCAGCTGATGGGCTATGAAAACGTCGTTTCGCTGAAAACGGGCCTGAAGGGATGGAACGACTATGAGCAGCTCCTGGTCGACCAGGACCATAAAAAAGTGGATCAGGACTGTGCCGAGGTATTTCTCAGCCCCAAAATCAAGCCCGAACAGCAAGTAGATCCGGTGACCTGAAAAAGCTGACCCGAACTTCGGGGGCGCGGTTCTCAGACGTAGTGCTTGTGATCCTTGCGGCGCACTCCTGAGCGCTGGACGATAACGCCGCGGATGGCCTTGAGCCCGGGGACCTCTATTTCTTCGTATCCTTCATTCAGGGCTCTCAGCACGTAGCGGTCATTTTCGATGATCAACTGGCGGAAGATATATTCTTCATCGACCATGGCAAGCACGTAGCATCCACTTTCCACGGCTGCCGCAGAGTCGATAATGATGATGTTCCCGTCCCGGAACTCGGGCTCCATGCTGTCGCCCAGGACGCGCAGGGCAAACGGCTCCGAATTGGCGCACCCGCCATGATCAGCGAGGTCAGCTTGCAGAGGGATGTCTTCCGGGCGGGTCATCAGTTCATTGTAGCGCGAACAAGTGCCGCCATCGTGCCCGGATTACGAGGCATCCCATCAAAAAATTTTATCAATTTGTTGTTTATAAGCTCTGGATATTCTTGGGGTATCTGGGAAAAGCCCAGAGATTTCAGGCCTGTATGCTTTTGACAACTTCTTGTGCCAAGAGCCTAGCATCCATACAACATATTGTGTATATTTACAGCATTGTAGCAATCCCTTCCATTGTTGTTACTACTGACGAAGCTCCGAAGAGGGCGAACGCAGAAATGCCAGGGATTGGTTGAAAACCAATAACAAAGACGTTTTACCAGAGGACCAAGGGATCGGATGCGATCAGAATTTGCCACTGCTATCAACCCGAAAACACTCGACCAGCCTGAAGGTCTTGCCGAGGCAAATGATCCAAAAGTTGCAATAACCTCACCCGAGCGATACCGCGTAATCCGTCGCAACGGCAAAGTTACCGGTTTCGACCGCGAGAAAATCAAGGTCGCGGTCACCAAGGCCTTTCTTGCAGTTGAAGGCGGCCATGCTGCGGCCTCTTCTCGCATCCATGAGATGGTCGAGAAAATCACCGAGAAGGTCTTTTATGCACTTTCCCGCAGCCGGCCCCAGGGCGGGACGTTCCATATAGAAGATATCCAGGATCAGGTTGAGCTGGCACTGATGCGCTATGGCCAGCACAAGATTGCCCGTGCGTATGTACTGTACCGTGAAGAGCGTGCACAGGCACGTGCTGCACAACGTGCTGAAAAGAGTACGTTGCAGGAAGTCGGTGAACCGTCTCCCCAGGCCATGGATGTGACG
Source organism: Gammaproteobacteria bacterium (assembly GCA_965220895.1). Taxonomy (GTDB): domain Bacteria; phylum Pseudomonadota; class Gammaproteobacteria; order UBA4575; family UBA4575; genus WTFY01. The sequence continues at coordinate 620,271 of OZ244850.1, read as the reverse complement.
GACGCAGATGGCAATCTCAAACCACTGGATATTGAACGCCTGACGCGCATGGTTTCCGAAGCATGTACAGAAACAGAGGATGTCCAGGCACAGTCAATTGTCGATGAGGCGCTGCGCAGCCTGTATGACGGCATCCCCGAGACGGAAGTGGGCACTGCACTGACCATGAGTGCACGTACCCTGATCGAGCAGGAGCCCAATTACACGTACGTTGCCGCACGCCTTTTGCTGGACAGCCTGCGTCGCGAGGTGCTCAGTTTCATCTATGGAGTCCCTACCGAGGCAACCTTCAAGGAGATGACGCTGCAGTATGCGGACTACTTCGAACACTATATTCGAAAGGTTACGGAACTTGGACTTCTGGATACAAAACTTGCCTCCGAGTATGACCTGAAGAGACTCGGCGAGGCGATAAAGCCGGAGCGTGATCATCAGTTTACGTACCTTGGCATGCAGACCCTGTATGACCGCTACTTCATTCAAAGTGAGGGGACCCGGGTAGAGCTTCCGCAGGCCTTCTTCATGCGTGTTGCCATGGGCCTCGCCATCAACGAAGTGGACCGTGAAGACCGCACCATCGAGTTTTACAACCTGCTGTCGTCTTTTGATTTCATGAGCTCGACACCGACATTGTTCAACTCGGGCACGCTGCGCTCACAGCTGTCCTCGTGCTATCTCAGCACGGTGCCGGATGACCTGTATGGCATCTTCGAGGCCATCCGGGATGATGCCATGCTGTCCAAATTCGCAGGGGGCCTGGGGAATGACTGGTCCCGGGTGCGTGCCATGGGTTCGCATATCAAGGGTACGAATGGCAAGTCACAAGGCGTGGTTCCTTTCCTCAAGGTTGCCAACGACACTGCCGTTGCTGTGAACCAGGGTGGCAAGCGCAAGGGTGCCATGTGCGCCTATCTGGAAACCTGGCATCTGGACATCGAGGAGTTTCTGGAGTTGCGCAAGAACACGGGGGACGACCGTCGTCGCACACACGATATGAATACCGCCAACTGGGTGCCGGACCTGTTTATGAAGCGCGTCAGCGAAGAGCAGCAGTGGACCCTGTTCTCGCCCCATGAAGCGCCGGATTTGCACGATTTGTGCAGTGCCGAGTTTGAAGCGCGCTACGAAGAGTATGAGCAAAAGGCCGAGCGTGGCGAGATCAAGAATTTCAAAAAGGTGAACGCGGTTGACTTGTGGCGCAAGATGCTGGGCATGTTGTATGAGACCGGCCATCCATGGCTGACATTCAAGGATCCCTGCAACTTGCGTTCTCCCCAGCAGCATGCCGGCGTGGTGCACTCATCCAATCTGTGTACGGAAATAACCCTGAATACCGATGATGAAGAAATAGCCGTGTGCAACCTGGGTTCTGTCAACCTCGCTGCCCATGTCGATGAAAACGGCTTGAATCTAGAAAAGCTGGAACAGACGGTGTCCACGGCCATCCGCATGCTGGATAACGTGATTGAGTACAACTACTACAGTGTGCCCAAAGCACGTCGCTCCAATTTTCGCCATCGACCCATCGGGCTCGGAGTCATGGGTTTTCAGGATGCCCTGTACAAACAACGCATCGCTTATGAGAGCAATGATGCGACCGAGTTTGCCGATCGTTCGATGGAGGCGGTGAGCTACTACGCCATCAAGGCGTCGACTCATTTGGCGGAAGAACGCGGCTCCTACCCGACATTCAAGGGGTCGCTCTGGGACCAGGGCATTTTGCCCATCGATTCGATTGAACTTCTGGCCGAAGGACGGGGCGGCTTCCTGAAACAGGATCGCTCTGCCACCATGGACTGGGACAGCTTGCGCCAGCGTGTGCAAAAAGTCGGAATGCGCAATTCCAATACCATGGCGATTGCCCCGACTGCCACCATTTCCAACATTTGCGGTGTAACGCAAAGTATTGAGCCCACGTATCAGAACCTGTTTGTGAAGTCGAACTTGTCGGGGGAATTTACGGTCAGTAATCCCTACCTGGTTGCGGATTTGAAAGCCAGCGGTCTCTGGGATGAGGTCATGGTCAATGACCTCAAGTACTTTGATGGCAGCGTACAGTCCATAGACCGTATTCCCGGTGAACTGAAAAGCATTTACGCAACCGCATTTGAAATTGACCCGCGCTGGCTGGTTGAGGCCGCGTCGCGCCGGCAGAAATGGATTGACCAGGCGCAGTCACTCAACCTTTACATGGCCGAGCCGTCAGGCCAGAAGCTGGACAACCTGTACAAGCTTGCCTGGGTGCGGGGTTTGAAAACAACGTATTACCTGCGTTCTATGGGTGCTACACATGTGGAAAAAAGTACTGTTCAGGGTCGGGAAAACAAGCTCAATGCCGTAAAGAATAATGGCAATGGCAGTGCACCTGATGCCTGCTCAATTCTGGACCCTGACTGTGAGGCTTGCCAGTAAGCGGTAATAACTTTAAGGGAGAAGCTGTTATGGAAAGTTGGGAAGATCCGATCGCTGATACACGAGCCAGCACGTCAAGTGTTACCGCACCTGCCGTTTTTGTAGACCCGCAGGTTCTGGACACACGAGCGCGGACATTCCCCGAACAGCCTGAAGATCAGGAACGACATGAAGGTGTTACTGGCCTGGAGAGCATCGACAGAGGTGCCGACCGTATCCAGGTCGATGATAAAAAAATCATCAATTGCCGTGCTGATCTGAATCAGCTGGTGCCCTTCAAGTACGAGTGGGCCTGGCAGAAATACCTGGATGGATGTGCCAATCACTGGATGCCCCAGGAAATCAACATGACGGCTGATATAGCGTTGTGGAAAGACCCGGATGGCCTGACCGAAGATGAGCGCACCATCATCAAACGCAATCTGGGGTTCTTCTCCACGGCAGACTCTCTGGTCGCAAATAACCTGGTACTGGCTGTGTACCGGCACATCACCAATCCGGAGTGCCGGCAATACTTGTTGCGCCAGGCTTTTGAGGAAGCCGTCCATACCCATGCTTACCAATACTGCATTGAGTCCCTGGGTCTGGATGAGGGGGAAGTGTTCAACATGTATCGGGAATTACCGGCAGTTGCCCGCAAGGCCGAATGGGCATTGCCGTATACCAACAGTCTGGGTGATCCGGATTTTAAAACCGGGACTGCAGAAGACGATCAACGGTTGCTAAGAGACCTGATTGCATTTTATGTGGTGTTTGAGGGCATCTTCTTCTACGTGGGTTTTGTACAGATCCTTTCCATGGGGCGCCGAAACAAGATGACCGGCGTTGCCGAACAGTTTCAGTACATCCTGCGTGACGAGTCCATGCACATGAATTTCGGTATTGATGTTATCAATCAGATCAAGATGGAAAACCCGCATCTATGGACGGAAAGTTTCCAGCAGGAAATTGTTGCGCTCATTCAGGAGGGCGTGGAGCTTGAGGTCCAATATGCCCGTGATACCATGCCGCGCGGTATTCTCGGCCTGAATGCTCCCATGTTTGAAGAGTATCTGAAATTCATTGCTAACCGGCGTTGCGCACAGATTGGTTTACCGCAGCAGTATGCCGGTGTGGGCAACCCCTTCCCGTGGATGTCTGAAATACTCGATCTGAAGAAAGAAAAGAACTTTTTCGAAACCCGGGTTACTGAATATCAAACTGGAGGAGCTCTTACCTGGTAAGAGTCTGGGCCGATTCTCGGCGTTATGGGGCCACCTCTCATGGTGGTTGTATTAAGGGAGCGCCCTGCTCCCTTTTTTTATGGAGTGCCAAAGCACGACTTCCCGCAGGTGACAGCCACAGGTCGAGAGACGGAGCTGTTTCTGTCGGAATGATGGGAGCATGAGAGATAAGGTAAAATCCACTCTCACGATAAGTACAGGGAATGAACGTGCATGATTTCGATGGTCAAGTGGCAGTGGTTACCGGAGCCGCAGGCAACCTTGGCAGCACTGTAGCGAAAAAATTCCGCCTGGCTGGTGCAACACTGGCACTCATTGACATCGGTTTTGGCCGCTCGCAACGGGCTTCTTGGAGGCATGCGGAGAATGTCGGCTTGTTTGAGGCCGATCTGACGGACGTGAACCAGGTGAATCACTCGGTTGCTCAGATCATACAGCGGTTCAAACGCATCGATATTCTTGCCAATGTTGCCGGGGGCTTCAGGATGGGGCCGTTTGTGCACGAAACACCGGTACAGGACTGGGACTTCATGCTGAACATGAATGCGAAAAGCGTATTTCTCATGTGCCGTGCAATCATCCCGCATATGCTGGAAAGGCGAAGGGGCAGAGTCGTGAATGTGGCTGCCCGCGCAGCGGTGGAGGGAAAGGCAAGAATGGCGCCTTACTGTATCAGCAAGGCGGCCGTAATCACGCTCACGCAAAGCCTCGCAGCAGAACACAAACACAACAACATCAATGTGAATTGCATCATGCCGGGAACTATCGATACCCCGCAAAATCGTGCAGACATGCCGGGCAGCAACTTCAGCAACTGGGTGCCGACTGCGGAACTGGCTGATGAAATCCTGCATCTTTGCTCAAGGCAGGCCAGCGGCGTGACGGGTGCAGCCGTACCGGTATACGGTAAAAGCTAGATAAAAGTATTCTGCACGCCAACTCTGGTTCACTAACATAGGAGACCGTACAGTGATGAAGTTTAGAGTCCTCGTGGCCGCATGCGTGATCAGCGTAGGCACGTTCGCACATGCGCTGGAGGAGGTGGTCGTTACCCCTGCCCGATATGCCCAGTCACTTGAGGAGGTCATACCTTCCGTAGTGGTCATTACCCGTGAAATGATCGAGCGCAGTCCGGCTGCGGATATCGCAAGCCTGCTGCGATGGCATGCCGGCCTGGACATCGGCCGCACGGGTGGCCCTGGACAGCAGACCTCCGTGTTTGTCCGAGGCACGAACAGTAATCACACTACGGTACTCATCAATGATGTGAAAATGAATTCAGCCACCACGGGTGCCCCGGCACTGGAAATGATCGACACCTCTGTAATTGATCGTATCGAGGTAGTCAAAGGTCCCCGTTCAACCGTGTACGGATCTGAAGCCATAGGCGGGGTGGTCAATGTCATCACTTCTGTCCGCGATGAAGCGAAGAGCGCCGATTTTCATGTTACGACCGGCAGATATTCCACGGACGAGCAAGGCATGCGCCTTGGCTATGCGAGCGACCGCATCTCGGGCAATCTATCTTTCAGTCAGCTGCAGACCGGAGGGTTTCCGGCAGCCCTCGACTCGGAAACGAATCACGGGCATGACCGGGACACGTTGGACTTCAATATAAGAACACAAACGGGAGTTGGGGAACTCCAGTTTGGCTTCTGGCAGGTGGAAGGCAACACTGAATACGACAGCTTTGGAACCGATCTTGACCATGATCGGAAAAACAATGTCCTGAGTGTGTCGATGAGCCGGCCTGTGCTGGACAACTGGAAGTCTGCATTGTCGGTTTCGAGAACCCGGGACGAAATCCACCAGAACCAGGCCAATTTTCTGGGGAACGAGGATTATGCCCTGACCGACAGGGTCGTTTACGACTGGAAGAATGACATCACGTTCAACGATAACGTGCTCGTACTCGGGATGTCACTGGCGGATGAGGATACGAACTCCCTGTCCTTTGGGAATTCCTACAAGGAGAGTACACGTATATTTTCAGCGTACCTGCACGAGCAGTTTGTAAGAAACAAGCACAGTCTTTCCACTGCAACCCGCTACACAGACCATGAAGACTTTGATGATGCCATGACCTGGAACCTCGAATACGGTTATTTGCTGCGTCAGGGAACCCGGCTGTTTACAAGCATAGGTACCGGGTTCCGGGCACCGGACAGCAATGCAAGATTCGGATTTGGAGGAAACCCGGATCTTAAAGAGGAGACCTCCCGCTCCATGGAGGCAGGGATCCGTCACAAGTGGACTCCGCAGACTTTCGTATCATTGCGTGTTTTTGAGAACAAGATTGATGATCTCATTGAGGCCACACTGATCGACCCGGATACATTCACCTATGAGAACCGGAATGTGGATGAGGTGCGTATCCGGGGGATGGAAATTGCCCTGGGTCACCAGTCTGGTGCCTGGGACCTGGGCCTGGAAGGGATCATCCAGGACCCTCGCAACGAAACGGACGATGTGCCCCTGCTGAGGAGAGCCAAGCGCACACTCACGGGATCTGTAGCCTACAACCAAAAGCAATTCTTCATTCAGGCGAATGGTCTGGTGACCTCGGAAAGGAGAGGCTTTCAAGACGTGAAGATGCCGGGTTACGGGTTATTTGATGTTTCCATCGGGTACCATTTCCCCTATGCAACACTGGCGCTGAAGGCGGAAAACCTTTTCGACAAGGAGTATGAACTGGCGTCCGGATATAACATGCCGGGACAGTCCGTGTTTGCTGAGCTGCAAATTAAACCCATGTAGCATATTTGTCGGCGGACTGCGCGTGACCGACAGGGCAACCAGAATCTATACCCGAACCGGGGACCGGGGCGAAACCGGCCTGCCTGGTGGTCGTCGTGTGCGCAAGGATTGCCCTGAAATCCAGGCCCTGGGCGATGTCGATGAACTGAATTCTGTCATCGGCATGATCCTGGCCGAAGACTTGCCAACCGATCTCAGGGACAGCCTGATCGAAATCCAGCAACGCCTGTTTGATCTGGGTGCAGAATTAGGCAATCCAAGCTTGAAGCGGGTTCATCCTGAGATGGTCACTAATCTGGAAGCTCGGATCGATACCTTTACAGAGAGTCTGCCTGCACTGAAAAGCTTCATACTGCCCAATGGGGGGAGCGCTGCTTCGGTTTGCCACTTGGCCCGCGCTGTTTGCAGACGGGCGGAAAGGAGCGTGGTGGTGTTGAGCCGGCATCAGTCCGTCAATCCGGACATCCAGGTCTACCTGAACAGGTTGTCTGACTTCCTGTTCGTCTCATGCAGGATACTGTCCGCAAGTTCTGACCACGCAGAGACACCTTGGCCAGACAAGAACCCTTGATGGAGGAGACTTATTTTGGTGTTCTGGTGCCGAGCAAAATATCCTTGGTGCGCAACTGCTCGAGGACCTGCTCCCCGTTTCTGAACACCGTATCCGGGTTTGGATGGCGCAGCGTTTCGGCAATCCTTTCAAGAATCTGTTTACCTGATTCCAGCCTGTTGTTTTTGAGTTGCTCGATCAGCGTTGCTGTAAGAGAGTTCAGTTCCATGAAGCCGGTTTTGTCCTGCAAATCCCGGTAGATCATCAGGAACACAGGCTGTGCGCTTGCCTGTTTCGGCTGAAAATCAGGGCTTATCTTGTGCACGGGGAAGTTGTAACTGAAGGATACCGCGAGGGGAGAAAGGACCGGCACGTTCTGCATCAAGTCTCCCGCGGGGTCTACATTTGTCATGTCCGGTTCAAGGTCTGAATTTGCGAGATAAATTTCCATCCATTCGTAGTGAGCGAGCTCGTTGAGGAATATCGGATCTTCAGGCCGGGGGGTCCTCTCGTTTTGCAGATAATCCAGGAATTCCCGGGATATGTCCCTGAAATAGGGGGATGCCGAGCGATGGCTGGCAAAAAAATCCCGGACCATGCTGTGCCAGTTCTCGTCGCTGTAGAGCTTGCGCAGCACGGGGAATGCACTGCTGATGAAATTTTGCACGTTGCGAAAGAGAAGACCGCGATAGATTTTCATGCGCCGGTCTTCAATGTCTTCCGGCGCACTGTGCCGGTCCGGATCCCTCAAGTGCGCAGTAAACTGGTACTGGATTTTCTTGAAGGCAGACATTTTTGAAGGCATCACAGACATGGATCAGCCGGTCTGTACACCAGGTGCCGTGCCCCACTTGCTCTGCAGGTCACGGATGGCATGTACTTCTTGTACCAGATCTTCCAGGGGCGGGATGTTGAAATCCCGTTCCAGCAAGGTCGGCACAGCACCGAACAACTCGTAGGCCTTGTCCAGCAAGTCCCAGACAGGATCGATCACGCCGGCGCCGTGGGTGTCTACCAGCAAATCTTCCTCCTCCATGTAGTGGCCTGCAATGTGGCAATAGGCAATGCGTTCGCCGGGCAATGCCTGCAGGAATCCCGTCGGATCATACTGGTGGTTGATGGAATTGACATAGATGTTGTTCACGTCCAGCAGCAAGTTGCAATCGGCCTCCTTGAGCACGGCCTTGATGAAATCGATCTCATCCATCTCCTTGCCGGGAGCCGCATAGTAGGAAACATTTTCCATGGCTATTTTCTGTTCCAGAATATCCTGGACCCGCTTGATCCTGTCGGCGACATAATGCACGGCCTCCTCGGTAAAGGGGATGGGCATCAGGTCATACAGGTGCCCGTCATCTGAACAGTAACTCAGGTGTTCGCTGTAACAGCGGATGTCATGTGCATGTATGAATTTCTTGATGTCATGCACCAGTGACTCATCCAGGGGAGCAGGGCTGCCGATCGAGAGTGACAGTCCGTGTGAAACAAACGGAACTTTTTCCGTGAAGGCATGAAAACGTTTGCTTAGTTTTCCGCCGACACCTATCCAGTTCTCCGGTGCAACTTCCATGAAATCGATGCAGGCCGGGCAGTTTGCCTCAAGCTCACCGAGAAAGTCCCGCCGCAAACCAAGGCCCGAGCCGCTGACCGCTTCGATAGTTTGATCGCTTGTATCCATAGGACGTGGTTTAGAGGGGCTGTGCAAATTCGCAAGATCAGAAAATTGCCCGGTTCATTTCCTGAAATGTCTGGCAATCCAGTAATCCACGGACAGGTACCTGCCTGCGCCTGTAAAGAACAGGACCAGCAGCATCACGAAATAGGTGGCGGCAAATTCAATACCGTTATTCAATACCACGAAACGTCCTTTTTCCGTCAGCCATTTGTAGTTTCCATGTTTTTTCAGCAGGGATTTGGCAGCCTGCAAGCGCTTGCCGACTTCCTCGCTGTTTTCCAGGCTGTGTCTCGCAGCCGGAATCCCGATGGATGCAAGGGGTTTAGCCGTGCTGGTTGCAGGATCACCCGGTGCGATTGCAAACCAGCCCTGGTTCCAGTGCACTGCAAAAATTGCAACGAGCATGGTGACCATCAGGGGGATGGTGAACCACCGCACTGCCACTCCAAACAACAAGGCGATGCCGCCGAACAGCTCTGCGGATGCCGCGAGAATGGCCATGAGCATGGGGCTTGGCAGGCCAAGTCCCCAGTCGGGGTTTCCGAACCAGCTTGCGATATCTTCCAGATGCATGAATTTATGCAGGCCGACGGCAATGAACACGGGCGCCAGATACAGGCGCAGCGCGAGGGGCCCCAAAAAGTCAATCACTCGAAACCGGTCAAGGAGGTCCTGCAATGAATTTGCGGTGCTGACAAGTACGGACATCTGGGCCTCCCTTTAAACGATAGTTTCTAGCGGATCACGCCTTTTCACTGTATTCGCAAAGATCGAAAATTGGACATTCCTGGCATTTCGGCTTGCGTGCCACGCAAATGTAGCGGCCGAGCAGGATGAGCCAGTGATGTGCATGCAGCTTGTATTTTTCCGGCACCCGCTTTTCCAGTTCAAGTTCTACGGCAAGTACATTTTTCCCAGGGGCGAGGCCGGTCCGGTTCGATACCCGGAATATGTGCGTGTCCACCGCAATGGTCGGCTGATTGAAGGCGTTGTTCAGGATCACGTTAGCGGTCTTCCTGCCGACCCCTGGCAATGTCTGCAGTGCTTCACGGTTGCGAGGGACTCGTCCCCCGTGGTCTTCAAGCAGGATGCGGCAGGTCTTGATGATATTCTCAGCCTTGCTGTTGTATAAGCCGATTGACTTGATATAGGTCTTCAGTTTTTTCTCCCCGAGCTTGAGCATTTTTCTTGGCGTATTGGCCACTTTGTAAAGGTCCTTGGTGGCCTTGTTAACACTTACGTCCGTGGCCTGGGCGGAGAGTATGACGGAGACCAGCAGTTCAAAATTGGACTTGTGTACGAGTTCGGTTCTTGGCTTCGGATTGGCCTTTTTCAGGCGGCTGAAGATTTTTTCGTATTTTTCCTGTTTCATTGTATGGGTAAGAGGTTACTTGTTGAGCGATAGTTCCCTTTTCCTGCGTTCGAACAGTCGCTGCTTCTCCCGGTGAGCATGTTCGAGTCTTTGTATACGTCGCTTCCTGTTGCTGCGCGAAAATGCGGCGAATTCTTTTTTCAGCTTTCGCTGTTCGCCTGATGAAACGGTTTGGCTGATTTGGTTATAGAAGGTATTTATTTCCAGCGTGATGCAGTCGACCGGACACGGCGGGATGCACAACGTGCAGCCTGTGCAATACCGGCTGATGACCGTATGCATTTGCCTGGAAGCACCGACGATTGCGTCAAAGGGACAGGCCTTGATGCACAGCGTACAGCCGACACATTGTCGTTCATCGATTCTTGCTAGATATTTTCCCGTCGGGACGATGGTGTCGTGGTTTTGCACTGGATATCTATTTCACGCGCATGCCGGGAACCGCCCCGCTGTCAGGCTGCAGCAGAAATATGTCCTTGCCGCCGGGGCCGGCGGCAAGCACCATTCCTTCTGAAGTGCCAAAACGCATTTTCCGTGGAGCCAGATTCGCAACCACCACGGTCAACCGGCCTTCAATGTCTTTCGGGTCGTAGGCGGACTTTATTCCTGCAAACACGGTGCGCCGTACATTCCCCGTAGGCTCTCCAAGGTCCAGCGTCAGCTTGAGGAGTTTTTCAGCCCCATCTACATGTTCTGCCAGGACAATTTTCGCAATCCTGAAATCCAGTCTTGCGAAGTCCTCGATGGTGATTTCGTCGCTGATCGGATCAGCTGGTGCTGGCGTGTCATCCTGTTTTGAATCTTCAATCATGTTCTCTATCGCCTTTTTTTCGATCCGGGTGATCAGGGGCTTGAATGTATTTATCTGGTGCCCCTCCGGCAATGGTTTTCCCGATGCCAGGTCATCCCAGCAGGTTTGTGTATTCAGGAAGGTTTCAGATTTTTTCGCAAGTTCGGGCATCACGGGTTTCAGGTAGCCACTCAGCAGCCGGTACATGTTCAGGCCAAAGCTGCAGACCTGATGCACCTGGTCATGCTTGGTTTCGTCTTTTGCGAGCTCCCAGGGCTTGTGTGCATCGATGATCTGGTTGGCTTCATCGGCATGCTTCATGATCGATCGCATGGCTTGCGAATAGTTGCGGGATTCGTAGAGCTGTTTTATGTGCTCGTGACCGTGTACTGCGGTATCAAACACCTCCTGCCCGCCTTCGATGAACGCCGAAGTCAGTTTTCCTTCAAAGTACTTGTGAATAAACCCGGAGCAGCGACTGGCTATGTTCACCAGTTTTCCCACAACATCACTGTTTACACGTTGCTGGAAGTCATCCAGGCTGAGATCAATGTCGCTGACATCAGGCCCCAGCTTTGCCGCAAAGTAGTAACGCAAATACTCCGGGTTCAGATGGTCGAGATAAGTACGCGCCTTGACGAAGGTGCCCCGCGATTTCGACATCTTTTGACCGTCGACCGTCAGGAATCCGTGACAGTAAACAGCAGTGGGGATTCGATAGTTTGCACCGTGCAGCATCGCAGGCCAGAACAGCATATGGAAGTAGGCGATGTCCTTGCCGATAAAATGGTACACCTCGTATTCACTGTCGGCATCCCAGTAAGCATCGAAATCCCGGCCCGTGCGGTCACAGTACTGTTGCAGACTGGCCATGTACCCTACCGGCGCATCCAGCCACACGTAGAAATACTTGCCTGGCGCATCAGGGATTTCAAAACCGAAATAGGGTGCGTCACGGGAGATGTCCCAGTCCCTCAGGTCTTCCTGAAACCACTCTTTGAGCTTGTTGGTAATTCCCGGTTGCAGTGGCCTGTTCTCGATCCAGTCACGCAGCACTTCCTTGAAGTCGTTCAACCTGAAGAAGTAGTGCAGGTTTTCCTTTTTGACCGGTGTGGCACCGCTGACCGATGAGTAGGGGTTGATCAGGTCTGCGGGCGTGTACGTACTTCCACAGACCTCGCAGTTATCCCCGTACTGGTCTTTGGCGCCGCATTTCGGGCATTCGCCCTTCACGAAACGGTCAGGCAAAAATACCTGATCCTGCGGGTCAAACAGGTCGACGACCGTTTTTGTGGTGATGTATCCACCCTTTTTCAGGCGTTCGTAGATGCGTGTGGAATGAATCCTGTTTTCTTCGGAATGGGTGGAGTGGTAGTTATCGAACTGGATATGAAAGTCTGAGAAATCTTCCTGATGCTCGGCGCTGACTCGAGCGATCAGTTGTTCAGGGCTTATTCCCTCCTGCTGGGCCTTGAGCATGATCGGTGTGCCATGGGCGTCATCTGCACATATGTACAGGCAATCGTGCCCGCACATTTTCTGAAACCGGGTCCAGATGTCGGTTTGAATGTACTCGACCAGATGTCCGATATGTATGGGTCCGTTGGCATAAGGCAGTGCGCTGGTGACGAGGATATTTCGTTTTGTTTTGGGCATGTCGGTGCAATCCGTTTTCGCGATTTTACCCTATTAGGGGTTTGAAAATATCATCATAATCTTGCCGTACAAACCCGCAGAGCCTGGGGTCCATGCCGCCTTGGGGGGCATGGTATAGTAGGCTCCCGTTGCGCTAGACCCAAATATTTTCAGGGGAGTAAAAAATGGTTCAGCTTACGAAAGAGCACGTGGAGACTGCACTGAAACAGATCCAGGACCCTTATCTTGGAAAAGATCTGGTTGCGGGCAATACGGTAAAACAGATTGAGACCGAAGGCGATGAGGTGAGCGTCACGGTCAAGCTCGGCTATCCAGCGAAAGGGGTCACGGACGGTCTTGCCAGGCAGATCGAGGCCAAAGTAAAGGAAGCCGGAGCAGAGCGCGTGCAGGTGGATGTAGGCTGGCAGATTGAGGCGCATACGGTACAGAAAAGCCTCAAACCTCTTGAAAATATCAAAAACATCATTGCCGTGGCTTCCGGCAAGGGGGGTGTGGGTAAATCCACGACCGCGGTGAATCTTGCCCTGGCCTTGTCCATGGAGGGTGCGACAGTGGGCATGCTGGATGCCGATATCTATGGCCCCAGTCAGCCCCGCATGCTAGGCGTGAGCGGGCAGCCCGAGTCTAGCGATGGCAAAAGCCTGGAGCCCATGGTAGCCCATGGACTGCAGGCCATGTCCATCGGGTTCTTGATCGACGAGGAAACCCCCATGATCTGGCGGGGCCCGATGGTGACCCAGGCACTCGAGCAGTTGCTAAACGATACTTGCTGGCGCGGACTCGACTACTTGGTGGTTGACTTGCCTCCCGGTACGGGAGATGTGCAGCTGACCCTGGCGCAGAAAATACCGGTAAGCGGGGCCATTATCGTCACTACGCCTCAGGACATTGCCCTGCTGGATGCACGCAAGGGATTAAAGATGTTTGAGAAAGTTGAAGTGCCGGTGCTGGGCGTCGTGGAAAACATGAGTATCCATATTTGCAGCAAGTGCGGCCATGAAGAGGCCATTTTTGGCCAGGGGGGCGGCCAGCGAATGGCCGAGGAATCGGGTGTCGACATACTGGGCGCCTTGCCCTTGGATATCAAGATTCGTGAGCAGGCGGACGGTGGAAACCCATCCGTGGCAATGATGCCGGACAGTCGCATCGCTGAAATTTATCGTGAGATCGCACGCAAGGCTGCTGCAAAACTTGCCGCACAGGGGAAAGACTACAGGGCACGCTTTCCAAAAATTGTTATCCAGAATACCTGACGGCCTTTTTCATGGTCCCATCCTTGTAGGACACACTGCTTTTTGCGGTCACACCAGGTAACAAGTACATTTGGAACTGCACTGTACGGGCGGGTCCCGGACAGGGGCATGGTGAAGTTGAGTATCTATGGCAATTAAATCAGATCGCTGGATTCGTCGAATGGCGGAGCAGCATGGCATGATTGAGCCGTTCGAGGCGGGCCAGGTGCGTTCCGGCGACAATGGACGCCTAGTTTCTTACGGAACGTCCAGCTACGGCTATGACGTGCGCTGTGCGGATGAATTCAAAATCTTCACCAACATCAATTCTGCGATGGTGGACCCAAAGCAGTTCAACATGGACAGTTTCATAGATCTCAAGGCGGATGAGTGCGTAATCCCTCCAAATTCCTTTGTGCTGGCGAGGACCGTTGAGTATTTTCGTATTCCACGCTCGGTACTGACGGTGTGTCTGGGGAAGTCTACCTATGCGCGTTGTGGAATCATTATCAACGTGACCCCGCTTGAGCCCGAGTGGGAGGGACATGTCACCATAGAAATCTCAAATTCCACGCCACTGCCAGCCAAAATCTATGCCAATGAGGGCATCGCACAGGTACTCTTTTTCGAGTCCGACGAAACCTGTGAAACCTCTTACAAGGACCGGGGCGGGAAATATCAGGGTCAGCAAGGCGTGACCTTGCCTAAGACCTGAACGAGCCTTCCCGGTATCGGACAAAAAACGGCCTGACAGGCACTTTGAGGGGCGGGTTTTAAAGCAGCAGCCAGGTTGCCAGCCCAAGAAAGGCGAAAATCCCGATGACGTCGGTGATCGTGGTCAGGATGACTCCTCCCGCCAGTGCCGGATCAATGTTGAGGTTGCGCAAAATTACCGGGATTGATACGCCCGCAAGTGCCGCACACAACAGGTTTGCCATGGTTGCAACTGCAATGATTCCACCCATCTTGAAATCCTTGAACCACAGGACAACGATCAGCGCAACGATGAGAGCCCACGTCATCCCGTTCAAGAACCCGACTGCAAGTTCCTTGAACAATAACAGCTTGGAATTACTGCGTCCGACCTGCCCGAGTGCCAGGCCCCGGATCACCAGGGTCAACGTCTGATAACCGGCTATACCCCCCATGCTTGCAACCACCGGGATCAGAATTGCCAGCACGATGATTTTTTCCAAAGTCACCTGAAACAGGCTGATGACCCAGGCAGCCAGAAAAGCGGTCAACAGGTTTACTCCCAGCCAGATGGTGCGGCGCTGTGTAGATGCCACAACGGGAGCGAACAAATCTTCTTCTTCCGACAAGCCTGCCATGCTGAACACCGAATGCTCAGCTTCTTCACGGATGACATCCACGACGTCATCCACAGTGATGCGGCCGATCAGCTTGTTGTCTGTATCAACGACTGCCGCTGAAACCAGGTCCAAATCCTCGAAAGCCTTTGCAACCTGGGAAGCCTCCGTGTTGGCATCGAACGCGCGAACATCGTCCTCAAGCACATCCCGTACCACTTTCGTTGAGTTGTTGGTCAACACTTTTGAGAGCGGAAGTGCGCCAATGTAGCGTTCGTAACGGTCGACGACAAACAGTGAGTCCGTTCCATCGGGAAGCGTGCCCCGACCGCGCAGATAGCGGAGCACCACGTCCAGTGTGACATCATGGCGCACGGTGACCATGTCGGTATTCATCAGGCCCCCGGCGGTATCTTCATCATAGGACAATACGGCTTCCAGGCGCTGACGGTCCTGATAGTCCATGCTGGCCAGCACTTGTCGTGTAACCGTGTGCGGCAGGTCAACAAGCAGGTCTGCAAGATCATCGATTTCCAGACCTTCGGTGGCTGCCACCAGGGCTTCACTGCCCATGAGCTTGATCAGGCCGCTGCGGACTTCTTCGCCAACATTCAGCAGGATTTCCCCGTCATCGGTGTCGAGCATGTTCCAGACAATGATGCGCTGTGAATGGGGAAGCGCCTCCAGCAGATTGGCAATCTCGGCTGGATGCAATGCGTTCAGCATGCGTCTGGCACGCTGCATGGTTCCAGTCTGCAAGGCCTCACTGATGACCTTCAGGGTCTGGTTCTGTGTCTGTAGTGCAGAGTCAGGCATTGGCTGAACGGTTTACGGTTGCGAAGATGGGTGGCAAGTGTAACTGCTTTGGTAGTTTCCTGCCAAAGCACGGATTACCAGGCCAGGAGGAGCTAGTCGTTCAGTGAATCAACCAGGGAAGTGATTCTGGCGGGCCGGGTTGTGTTCAGGATTCTCCTCGCAGGTTTTTCCAGCTCCGAAATTCTGCTCCGGTTGACAATCTGCTTAATTTCCAGAAGGTTGGAGGGGTGTGTGCTGAATTCCTGCAGTCCCAGACCAAGCAGCAGTCTGGTATAGCGCGGGTCCCCTGCCATTTCTCCGCACATTGCAACGGGAATCTTTGCATGACGGCCTGCACGCAGGGTCAGGTCGACCAATTTCAGCACGGAGGGGTGTAATGGGTCGTACAGGTAGTTCACCTGATCATCAATCCGGTCAATGGCAAGTGTGTATTGAATCAAGTCATTCGTGCCGATGGACAGGAAGTTGAGCTGCTTTGCAAAAATATGCGCAGACAATGCTGCTGCAGGGACCTCGATCATGGCACCGATCGGGATGTTTTGATCATAGGAGTGTTGCCCGCCCTCCAGTTCCTGCTTGGCTTGTTCCAGGATGGATAAGGACTGAACCAGCTCGGCATGGCTTGTAACCATGGGCAACAGAATGCGGACCGGTCCGTAGGAAGAAGCTCGCAATATTGCCCGCAACTGTTGTTTGAACAGGTCGATGTCCTTGAGGGACCTGCGAATCGCACGCAACCCCAATGCGGGGTTTTGCGTCAGTGGTCCCTGGAAATGGGGATCAAATTCCTTCTCAGCACCCAGGTCCAGAGTGCGGATAGTCAAGGGTTTGCCTTTCAGTGCACGAATGATTTTCCGGTAGGCATTCAGCTGTTCAGCTTCGTCTGCCGGTTCTTCACGGTCGATATAGAGAAATTCTGTGCGGTAGAGTCCCACGCCATCTGCTCCAGACTGCCTCAGTGCAATCATGTCTTCGGCCAGCTCGATGTTGGCCTGCAGGCTGATTCGCCGGCCATCGCGTGTCTTGGCCGAGACATCGCGCAAAGCCCGCAACTTGCGTCGCGCTTCCTTTTCCTTGCGCTGTCTCATTCGGTAGCTGCGAATCGTTTTCTGGTCTGCACCCGCCAGCACCATGCCACTGCTGCCATCAATGATGATCTGTTCTTCCTGTCGCAGAAGTGAGCGTGCACCTTGAACGCCGACCACGGCAGGAATTCCCAGACTGCGGGCCAAAATCGCGGTGTGGGAAAGAGGCCCGCCCAGTTCAGTGATAAAGCCTGCAATGCTCTGGGTCTGCATCAAAACGGTGTCTGCGGGAGTGAGGTCATCGGCCACGATGATGCGGCCTTTCAGAGGTTGCGCATCGATCTGCACTGTGTACTTCCGGTCTTTCAGGATTTGCTGAATCAGGTTGATCACGTGCCCGACATCATTGACACGGGTGCGCAGATAATCGTCTTCCATCTGTTCAAAAGTGGAAATCAGTTTGTCATGCTGTATTTTCAGCGCCCATTCGGCATTGCAGCGTTGTTTGCGAATGATTCCGGCCGGCACTTTGCGAAGCATGGAGTCCTTGAGCATGAGGATATGTGAATCGATAAATGCGGCAACATCCGAGGATGTGTCTTTGGGAATGGTGTCACGTATGCCGCGCAGGTGGTTGCTGGCTTCATCGACGGCATTCTGGAAACGTTCGACTTCCGGTTTGATTTCGTCCTTTTTTAGTTTGTGCTCAAATACTTCGGGTGCGCCACGATCGAGCAGGTGCACGTTCCCTATGGCAACGCCTTTGGATACATCGATCCCGGAAATAATCAGTGCCATTGCAAACCAGCGTCCTTGAACACCCTATTCGTCTTCATCAAAAAAATTGTTGACCAGGTTTTCGATAGAGACCATAGCATCCCGCTCGTCGATCCCTGAGGCCGTAACAGTCACTTTTGAATGCTGACTCGCTGCCAGCATCATGACCCCCATGATACTTTTCCCGTTGACCTTTCTGGAGTCTTTTTCCACCTGTATTTCACTTTGGAAAGCGGATGCCAGGGCTACCAGCTTCGCTGCCGCACGCGCATGCAGTCCGAGCTTGTTGGGTATGGTCAATTCCTTGCTGAGCATGTTCCTTATCTCTTCGGACTGCAGTCCACAATGCCGTCGTGTGCACCGCTCAGGGCCTTCTCTGCAAGGTTGTCCAGACTCAGGTCCGGATAGTTCATGGTACGAATCAGCATGGGCAGACTGAGTCCGGCAAGCACGCGCACATCTTCAGATACATTCAGTTTGTTGCAGATGTTGCTTGGTGTTGAACCAAATATGTCTGTCAGGACGAGTACCCCGTCTCCCTGGCCGATCTCGGCACAGAGCTCTCGGGCCGTGGACAGCAGTTCATCAGCATTGCTGGCATCGGTCACGGAAAGTGCCCTGCAAACCAGAGGGAGCGGGGCGTCAAGCATGGATTCAGCCGTTACAAGCAGCTCATGCCCCAGGCTGCCATGTGTGACGATGAGTATGGATACTGCCATGTCAGTATTTCAGGTCCCGGTGACGGACCAGCACATGTTTGTCGGTGGACTTTCGGAAACGGTCTGCCACAAATTCTGTGATGTGCACCGAGCGGTGTTGACCACCGGTACATCCGATGGAGACACTCAAATAATTGCGGCTTTCCCGGGAAAAATAAGGCGCCCAGTGCTCGATGAAGTCGCCAACCGAAGTGATCATTAGCCTTACTTCTTCATGAGACTGGAGATAGTCAATGACTTCCGGGTGATTGCCGCCCAAGCTGCGCAGGTGCTGTTCCCAGTAGGGATTGGGTAAAAAGCGCACGTCAAAAACATAATTTGAATCATTCGGGACACTGTACTTAAAACCAAACGACTGCAACAGCAGGGTCAGTGTGGTGGACCTGTTTTTGCATACCCGGTCTGTAATTACAGAGCGCAGTTGCCGCACGTTGGTCAAGGTGGTGTCAATGCAGATATCGGCAAGCACTACAACTTCTGAAAGGATTTGTTTTTCGGTCTGAATGGCATCAATCAGCGACAATCCTTTTTGGGTAAACGGATGCTTGCGGCCGGTTTCGCTGTATCGTTGTATCAGCGCCTCATCGCTGGCCTCCAGGTAGACAAGCTCCAGGTCAATGCCCTGCTGCCTGAATTCCTTGATGATATTTGGAAACGCATGCATGTCTTGGCTGACATTGCGTGCATCGACTCCGATCGCAATTTTTTCATAAAGAACCGGAGAGCTTGCGATGAATTGCTCGATGCAGACAGGCAGCATGTTCAGGGGCATATTATCGATGCAGTAAAAATCGTTGTCTTCAAGGGTATTGATAGCGACTGTTTTTCCTGAACCTGACAGGCCGCTCACGACGACTAGCTTCATCAGTACTTACTGCATCAGTTTTTTCTGGCGATCGCTGAAGTCCCTGCTGGCGACATAGCCACGCTTGCCAAGCGATCGAGAACGTGCAGCTGCCTCTACCAGGACAGCAAGGTTTCTGTTTGGGGCTACGGGAAAGACAATCGTGGGGATTTCCACACCAAGCACGTCGGTTTTGCCTTCGGGAAGCTGGACCCGGTCCTCGGAGGGTAAAGGTGTCTGTTCAGCCGGGACCAACTCGACAATCAACTCCAGGTGTTGACTAGATTTGATCGCCTTTCCCCCGTACATCTCGCGTACATTTAATACTCCCAACCCCCGCACTTCAAGAAAGTCTTGCAGGGCATCTGGGCAGGTTCCACAAATCGTATCCGCTGCGATTCGAGTGAATTCCGGGGCATCATCTGCGATCAGTCTGTGCCCCCTGCTGATGAGATCCAAAGCAAGTTCACTTTTACCCAAACCGCTTTGTCCGGCAAGCAGCACACCGACCTCTGCGATTTCCATGAACACACCATGCAATATGGAAATCTCGGTATCTTTCATTGCCGGAAAAATTCAGTTATTTGTCTTAGCCATGCGTCTAAAAGGCGTTCCTGTCTCACGCCGAGAAGGGAACGGCAGACCGGCTTGCAGGAAGATTTCGGTTATAGGGTCAGGGCACAAGATGCCCTGAGTCCTGGCAAAGCAAGTTGTAAAGGCATTTTGCATTACTGCATTTTTCTATGGATTGCCTGATCTGGTCATTTCCCAACAGTTTGGCAAGACCAGATAGCAGTTGGAGTTGTTCGTCCGCGGCATTTTCTGGCACCACCATGCAAAACAAAAAATTAACAGCCAGGCTGTCAGTGGATTCAAATTCAACACCCTTGTCCAGTTTTAGCATTGCCACGTAGATGTTATCGATTTCTTCCAGCCGGCAATGCGGGATTGCGATTCCTTTGCCAAGCCCTGTGCTGCCCAGTTTCTCACGGGCCAGCAAGGCATCCAGCACCTTGTTTTTGGTCAAATCCGGATGCTGTCGTGCAAGAGATTCACTGAGAAGTTCCAGCGCCCCTTTTTTGCTACTAACGGATGTGGCAAATATCACTCCTTTCTCAGAGATGTAGTCTTTGAGAAGCATAACCCAAGATCCCAGATGTCAGTAGTTTGTACGGTGCCTCACTTCGCTTTGGTGATGATCTTTCAATTTTTCCTTGTGCTTCACAATCTGCCGGTCCAGCTTATCTACCAGAGAGTCAACGGCCGCATACATACCTTCATTGTATGAGTTTGCAAAAATCTTGCTGCCACTTACCTGCAGGGAGGCTTCGGCCTTATGGGTGAGCTTTTCGACAGTCAGGATAACGTGAACATTGATCACCTGTTCAAAGTGTCGGGTCAGCCGCTTGAATTTCTTTTCTACATGATTCCTCAGGGCATCGGTCACTTTGAGATGATGGCCAGTAATATTTATTCGCATAGTTATTCCTTTTGGCGCTGGTAACAGTTAAGCATAGAAGTTATGAGATTAACACTTTTCATCCAAGCCGCCGGCGTTGACTGGAGGACGGGATCGTCAGGGATTCACGGTACTTGGCGATCGTGCGGCGCGCGACACTGATGCCTTTTTGTTCAAGAAGGCCGGCGATCTTGTGATCACTCAAGGGCCTTGCCTGGTTCTCCTCCTGTATCAGTTTCTTGATCATTGCCTTGATCGCTGTGGCAGAACATACGCCCCCATCGTTGGTGCTGACATGGCTTGAAAAGAAATATTTGAACTCAAATACACCCTTTGGGGAATCCATGAATTTGTTTGTGGTAATGCGTGATACGGTCGATTCATGCATGTCGATTTCATCGGCAATGTCCTTCAAGACCAAAGGCTGCATGGCTTCTTCCCCATACTCGAAAAAAGCCTGCTGATGCATGACGATTGAGGTCGCAACACGAACAAGGGTCTGGTTGCGGCGCTGGATGCTTTTGATCAGCCAGCGTGCCTCCTGCAACTGGCCGCGCATGTAATCGGCATCGCCGCTGGCCAGGTCCTTGATCATGTTCGAGTATACGCCGTTGATGCTCAGTTTCGGGATGGTGTACGGATTCAGTCGCACGCTCCATTTCTCCCCGTGTTTTTCGACATATACGTCGGGCACGATGTACTCGGATTTTTGGGTATTGATCAGGTCTCCTGGCTTGGGGTGCAGGGTTTGAATCAGTTCGACCGCATGTTCAATTTCCTCGATCTCCAAGCCACTGCAGGCGCTCAATTTTGCGTAGTCCTTCATTCCCACCAGGTCAAGATGCCCAGCTACGATTGAACGCGCCTGTGGCAGGAAGGGCAGGTCATCGGGCATTTGCTGCAACTGCACGTCCAGACATTCCTGCAGGCTACGGGTTCCACAGCCAACGGGATCAAGACGCTGTACGAACTTGAGAACGGCCTCGATCTCATCCAATCCTATTTCGTGCATCTGGTGCAGGCTGCTGTGTATATTCTCCAGGGACTCGTGCAGATAGCCGGATTCATCCAAAGCATTGACCAGGGTTCCCGCCACCAGCAGGTCCTGCTCAGAAAGCGCACTGAGCTCAAGTTGCCACAACAGGTGGTCCTGCAAGGAGCCTTGCGACCCTGCCGTTTTCGATTCCAGGTAGTCGAGATGATCCTCGGTCTGATGGCTGAGCCCCGGCATGTAGGAGAACTCGTACATATCATCCCATTCACGGTCGCCTGCTGGCTCCTCCGAGGACACCGGATCGTCTGCATCCGCCCGGATTTCATGATCGTCTTCGCTGATTTTTGCATTTTCAGCAGACGGGTCTCCAGGCCCGTCATTTTCCTCGGTTTCAAGCAAGGGATTGGATTCGTAGGCATCCTGAATAGCCGCCTTGAGTTCAAGCGATGACAACTGCAAAAGTCGAATGGCCTGCTGCAGTTGCTGCGTCATGGTCAGCTGTTGTCCGAGACGCAGTTGTAAGGTGGGCTTTAGCATGCCTAGATTATGGCATGAATATTGCTTGCTTATGGTTGATTATTCGTGAAGTGCAGGGCGATCCTGCCCGTGCCGGAGAGGGCAGGCGCTTCTGAATTTCGAATAACGGGGTGGCTCGACCCCGGGCAGACTAGCCGAGTGAGAAGTGCTTCCCCAGATAAGTGTCGCGCACCTGCTGGTTTGAGAGAATGCTGGATGGTGGGCCTTCAGCCAGCACATGTCCATTATTGAGTATGTAGGCGCGATCGCATATGCCCAGTGTCTCACGGACATTGTGGTCGGTGATCAGCAGTCCAATTCCATGACTGCACAAATCCTTGAGTATCTGTTGTATGTCCTTCACAGAGATGGGGTCCACTCCTGTGAAGGGCTCGTCCAGCAAAATGAATTTCGGCTCGGTCGCCAGCGCACGTGCGATTTCAGCACGGCGTCGTTCCCCACCGGACAACTGCTGGCCTTTGGAGTCGCGGATATGTTCGATTCGCAGGTTGGCAAGCAAGTTTTCGCACTGCTGTCTGCGCTGTCTTTTCCCCAGGCCGTCACGTGCTTCTAGACTCACCATGATATTCTGCTCTACGGTCAGACCGCGGAAAATGGATGGCTCTTGCGGCAAGTAGCCGATGCCGTGTCTGGCGCGGACATGCATCGGCATGTGCGTGATGTCCAGGTCATTCAGAATGATACGGCCCTCGGTAGTGCGCAGTAATCCTGCCAGCATGTAAAAGCACGTGGTCTTGCCTGCACCATTGGGGCCCAGCAAACCCACAATCTCACTGGACTGGACGTCCAGGTTGGCCTGCTGAACGGCCACGTGCGCATTGAATCGCTTGTGCAAATTTTCTGTATGTAGCTGGTTCATGCTGCAAGAATCTCGTGGGGTTAGGCGTGCACGCAGTCAGGGGCCGGGTCTGTTTGACGGCTCGTCCGTGACCGTCTCAGGCAAAACGGTAATATTGACTCTTCCGCTGCCAGCATTGCTTCTCCCGCTGACGGTTTTCTTGTCCGTATGGAAAACGATGCTGTCACTTGCAAGGGTATTGCCATCTTCTGTCAGTTTCGCATTTTCGGTCAGCACGATTTGCTTCTTGCCGATGTCGTACACCATTTTTGCCGCTTCCGCATACACCGTTTTGCCATCATCAGTGGTTTGCCTGAAGGTGCTCAAATTGCCCTCGGCCTTGATCTTCCGGACTTTCTTGTCGTCGGATTCAATGACGATGGTGTTCCCGGTCAATACCATGCTGCCTTGTGTGACACGGACATTGCCTCGATATATGCCGACCCCTGTTTTCTCGTTGATTTCGGCAGAATCGGCCTTGATGCTGATCGGCTTGCCTGGATCATCCGAGTAAACCTTCGACCAGGCCATGCAGGCGACCAAGACGGTTAGGCATGCGGCCCGGACAATGCGCCTAGGGTTGATAGACACCTTCGACATCACTGTGTAGGTACAGGACTTCCTTTTTCAAGTCCAGGCTCATGCCCTGTGCCGAAAACATCTCGGCTCCACGTCTTGCCATGATCGCGGAGTCTGTGGTCGCGCGTTGTTTTTCAGGGAATACGATCAGTCGCTCTGTGGTAATCACCAACGGATGTAAGTCGTTGCCGGGTTGTGCCTGGTTGATTCGGACACTGCCTGTCAAGGTGATTACACTGCTGTCGGCTTGTGTTTTCCCCTGCAGCGCCTGGGCATGAATCTGGCGGCCTTCGTCATCATAGAGAGTAATACTGGGGAGATCAAATTGGCTCCGGTTTTCAGTCTCGTACAGTTGGTATTTGGCGGCCAGGAGCTTGTACTGGGGTTTGCCGTTGGCTGCATTGATCACCATTTCGACGCCATCAAAACTGACCGAGGGCGTATTCGGCGTGGGGTCGGCATGGCTCACCTCGACAGGAGCATCACGCTGACTCAAAAACCACAGCGCCGCTGCGCTGCCCAAAATGATCAGGCAACCAATCCAAACCAGTCTGGATCGCATGGCAGGGCTCAGCGCAGGTTATGCGCCAACACCTGGCCCAGCAGGCCCTGGGCATCCAGCACCAGTTCACATACCTCACGAGCCGCGCCACGGCCCCCGGTATTGACTGTTTCGCAGTGTGCGTGCTGCTTGACGTATGCATGAGCATTGGCCACGGCGACTGCCAGGCCGCAGCGGGTCATGATCTGCAGGTCGAAAATATCATCCCCGACGTAGGCGGCCTGCTGTTCGTCAAGCTCCAGTTTGGACAGCAGTTCCTGGAATGCGAGGAACTTGTCCTTGCAGCCCTGATACACATGTTTCACCCTGAGATCCTGCATTCGATGCTCAAGCGATTTGGAGGTCCGTCCGGTAATGACACCCACTTCAAACCCGTAATGCAGCAGCAGGCGAATGCCGTGGCCATCATGCGTGTTGAAGGCCTTGAATTCGGTTCCGGCATCATCAAGGTAAATGTTGCCATCGGTCAGTACTCCGTCCACGTCAAACAGCACCAGGCGTATTTTGCGGGCGCGCTTGAAAGCTTCCTCTGAGACATTCATGGGTGTTGGCAGGACGGTATGCAGTGGCAGGGTTCGCTAGGCTTGCAGGTAGATCAGGACTATATACGCTAGATAGGAGGATATAAATAAAATACTCAGACCGCTCGGTATTTTTTTGCTGCGCTGAAAGGCCAGCACGGCAACAAACAGGACTGCAAGCACACCCGACATGACAGGAAGATCCCGTGTGTAGATTTCACGCGGAACCGAGTAGCTGGCAATCACGCTTGCCGTTCCGACGACACCAAGAATGTTGAAAATATTCGAACCTACGATATTGCCCAACACCAGTTCGCTTCGTTTTTTCAGGGCACTGGCCAGACAGGTGGCCAGTTCCGGCAGGCTGGTTCCCAGGGCAACCATGGTCAAACCGATGATCAGGTCGCTGATCCCCAAATGCTTCGCAATGGAAATCGAACTCCACACGACGAGCTTCGAACTGAGCAGTAAAACCGCGAGGCTGACCAGCAGCCCAGCCAGCAAGGCAGCCAGTTTTTTTTCAACGGAGTCCGGACTGGATTCTTCTGTCGCTTGCTTTTCGAGTTTACGGCGAGTCATGTAATACAGGATAGCTACCATGCTCGCCAGCAGGATCAGGCCATCATGAAACTGCAACTGCTGGTCGAATATCAGTACCGCAAACAATGCCGTGGCCGCAATCAATATGATGAAATCCCTTTGCAGGGCATCCTCGTGCAAATACAGGGGGGACACACACAAGGTTACACCCAGAATCAGCAATATGTTCGTAATGTTCGAACCGAGGGCATTACCAATGGCCAGTCCCGGATTCCCCTGCCATGCAGACAGGCCGGAGACCAGTAATTCGGGAGCCGAGGTGCCAAATCCCAATACCAGTATTCCGATGATATACGCCGGAATGTTCAGCCGTTGTCCCAACTGGGACGCACTGCTTACCAGCTGGTCCGCGCTCCATGCCAGAAGTAGAAAGCCTACCACAAGTGCCGCGGTGAGTAAGAACATGTTTGACCGGTTAAGAAAATTGGACAGGTTGGGGGTAATGACCGCTGTCAGTTTGTATCAGATACGTCAATCAATTGCCAAGTATTCAACATATGGTGGGGGCGGTCTGTCATAGCTCAAGTGCCCGCGCAATGAACTGGAAAGCTATACAAGCGATTCAATTGTACGGCTTCACCGACTTCATTTCTTGCACGGTGCGAAATGCGCTTTACAGCTTGACCGTCTCGATGGTCTGTCTCGGAAGATCGTGGCTCTCCAGGCCTCATTTGGGATTCGTCAAGCATGGGCTGTAGACCCGATTCCTGACAAATTGACGTCAGGACCATATTTCACTACCCTGAGTGCGCACACCGATTTGCACATCAAAATCAACCACCATGAGGAATGACAGGAGGGACCAGTCGTGAGCCGTTTCGTACGCGTGGCCCGGAGCACATTTTGTCATACCGTCGGCATGGCCGTGTTGCTTTTGTTGTTAGCCCTGCCGGTGCTTGCGACGGATGATCGTGCACCGGAGCAGATCATTCGGGAAACCTCCGCACAGGTGCAGATGGTGCTGAATGAGGACTATGAGCAACTGAGCAATGATCCCGAGCTGGTTCGGGACCTGATCAACACGAAACTGGTTCCCGTGGTGGACCTGGATTCCATGGGGAAGCTGATTCTGGGCAAGCACTGGAAACTAGCTGGCGAGGAGCAGAGGGTGGCCTTCGTGCAGGGTTTCAAGGACATGCTGATCCGCATTTATGGCAAGACCCTGCTGGATTACGGCAAGGCGGAACTCACGGTATTGCCGAACCAGCCGGAACAGAAAGGCAAGTACCGCATCGTGCAGACGGAGCTCAACATCGGCACCGGTCAACCCCCGTTGCAGGTGGCTTATGTTTTTCGCAAGAACAAGCAGAAGGAATGGAAGATCTTTGACTTTACCGTAGACGGACTCAGCCTTGTGAAAAATTTCCGTACCAGTTTCTCCCAGGAAATACAGGAAACTTCACTGCAGGCATTGATCGATCGTCTGGCAACCACCGATGAATCGAGTATCCCGGAGGGTATCGGGACCCCTGCAGTAGAGTGAAATTCAGTGCACGGACCGGCCGAGGTGCGACACCTGTACACATTCGCATGCAATCCCAGCATCTGTTACAGATCGGGTAGACGTTTTCCGGTAGGGCAGAATCCCAAAGTGGTGTCGCTACAGGCGGGCTCGCTATTTTTTTGCGGTTGAATCGATCTGGTCCGATCTTTATAAAGCGTTATTGGTCATGGAAAAGCTACTCATAGATGGCGGACGTATGCTGGAAGGCGAGATCCGGGTCTCCGGCGCCAAAAACGCGGTGTTGCCAATCCTGGCCGCAACCTTGCTGGCAGACGGACCCATGCAGATTGCCAATGTCCCGCATTTGCAGGATGTAACCACGACCATGGAATTGCTGGGGCGCATGGGTGTTTCGTTGACCCTGGATGAGCACATGAATATCGAAGTGAATTCCGGGCCAATCAAGGAACTGTTTGCGCCCTATGAGGTTGTGAAGACCATGCGGGCCTCCATTTTGGTGCTGGGACCTTTACTGGCACGTTACGGGGAGGCAGAAGTGTCCCTGCCGGGCGGGTGTGCCATTGGTTCCCGGCCTGTGAACCTGCATTTGCATGGACTTGAGGCAATGGGGGCTGAAATCGAAGTCCGGGGGGGCTACATCCATGCAAAATCCAGGCGCCTGAAAGGTGCCCACCTGATGATGGACAGCGTCACGGTCACGGGCACTGAAAACCTGATGATGGCAGCCACTCTGGCCTCGGGTACGACCGTGATCGAGAATGCGGCACGCGAACCTGAAGTGACAGACCTGGCCAACTGCCTGATCAAGATGGGTGCCAAGATCGAGGGCGCGGGAACCGGAAAAATTACCATTCAAGGAGTGGACAGGTTGCATGGCTGTCAATACAGCGTGCTCACGGACCGGATCGAGACCGGGACCTTTCTGGTCGCGACGGCCATCACGGGCGGGCACGTGCGACTGAAAAATGCCCAGCCCAAGTTCCTTGAGTCCATATTAATGAAACTGAAGGAAGCGGGTGCCAACATCCATTGCAATGAAAACTGTGTAGAGATTGACATGTGCCGGCGTCGTCCCAAGAGCATCAATATCTGTACGGCGCCGTATCCCGCGTTCCCGACAGACATGCAGGCACAGTTCACTGCACTGAACTGCATTGCGGAAGGTTCCGGGACCATCACGGAATCCGTATTTGAAAACCGTTTCATGCACATACAGGAAATGCAAAGAATGGGTGCGAAAATCAAGGTCACAGGGAATACCGCAATCACGACAGGAGTTGACAGGCTGGTAGCCGCTCCGGTGATGGCGACGGACCTGCGTGCATCCGCGAGCCTGATTCTGGCCGGCCTGATCGCAGATGGCCAGACCGTGGTGGATCGCATTTATCATATTGACCGCGGCTACGAGTGTATCGAGGAAAAGCTGATGCAACTGGGTGCCAGCATTCGTCGTGTCCCGCATTGATTGATTCGCAGTGGCGCGAGAAACTTCTACTCCTATCCGAGCATGACCGAGCAAGCTGACAAGAACCTGACGACCATCGCGATCTCCAAAGGGCGCGTTTTCGAGGAGAGCCTGTCGTTGCTCTCGACGATGGACATCCGCGTGGCCGAGAGTGACCTGGAGGGACGAAAGCTTTTATTGTCCACCAGTCAACCCGGGATTCGCCTGCTCGTGATCCGTTCCAAGGATGTGCCGACCTATGTGCAGTATGGTGTCGCGGAACTCGGCATCGTCGGCAAGGACGTTCTGATGGAATTTACGGGCGGGGGCATTTATGAACCGATTGATCTCGGGATTGCAAAATGCCGTCTCATGGTGGCCGCGATGGAACCGCAACTGCAGCACAGCCGGCGTTTGCGCGTCGCTACCAAGTACGTGCGCAGCACGCAGCAACATTTTGCAGCCAAGGGGCTGCAGGTCGAGTTGATCAAGCTGTACGGTTCAATGGAACTTGCACCTGTGCTGGGTCTTGCAGACTGTATCGTGGACCTGGTTGCGACCGGCAATACACTCAAAGCGAATGGCTTGACACCGATCGAACACATCGCTGACATCAGCTGTCGTCTCATCGTCAACAAGGCAGCAATGAAGATAAAATCTGCTACACTTAGGCGCCTCATAGAGCAATTCAAACTTGCAGCAAGGGAATAACGGGTTTCGAAGGAACAGTAGATCATGAGCTACCAGACAGACGATCTGAAAATTGTGGAAATCAAGGAGCTGATTGCTCCCTCTGTTTTGCGCAGTGAGTACCCGATTACTGACAATGCCGCAGAGTGCGTGTTTAACGCGCGTGCGGATGTTCAGAAGATCCTGCAAGGCAAGGACGATCGCCTGCTCGTGATCGTTGGGCCCTGTTCCATTCACGATGCAGATGCGGCCAGCGAATATGCCGGCCGCCTGATTGCTCTTCGAAAAAAGCTGAACGATGATCTCGTCATCATCATGCGAGTGTATTTTGAGAAACCGCGTACGACGGTGGGCTGGAAAGGTCTGATCAACGACCCGAACCTGGATGGGAGCTTCGAAATCAACAAGGGATTGCGTATTGCACGCAAACTGCTGCTGGACCTGAATGAGATGGGCCTGCCGGCGGGCACGGAGTATCTGGACCTGATCAGCCCCCAGTATGTTGCAGATCTGGTCAGTTGGGGCGCCATCGGTGCGCGAACCACGGAAAGCCAGGTGCACCGTGAACTGGCCTCCGGACTGTCCTGCCCGGTCGGTTTTAAAAATGCCACCAGTGGGGACCTGCAGGTTGCGGTAGATGCCGTGGGGTCCGCCACGCACCCGCATCATTTCCTGTCTGTGACCAAGGCTGCCCGCTCGGCGATATTCTCCACTACGGGAAATCCGGATTGTCATGTGATTCTGCGTGGCGGAAGGGAGCCCAACTACAACCAGGAAAATATCAATGCTGCAGCATGCCTGCTTGAAAAAGCCGGCCTGGAACCCCGACTGATGGTGGATTTCAGCCATGCCAACAGCTTCAAGCAGCATGACAAGCAAATGGAAGTTGGACAGTCCGTTGTTGCGCAACTCAATGCGGGGGACACCCGTATATTCGGAGTGATGATCGAAAGCCATCTTGTCGCCGGCCGCCAGGACGCCAAGCCCGGTATGGAACTGACGTATGGCCAGAGCATCACGGATGCATGCATGGGCTGGGAGACGACCGAAGAGCTGCTGCATATGCTTGCCGGGGCTGCACGCACACGGCGTGATGCCAACCCTGCAGCCAGTGCAGCCTGATATCCAACTCCCTCATGCTGGACATAACACGTCTTCATACCCGAGACGCAGATTTCCCTGCACACTTTGAAAGCTGGCTGGGCAGCACGCCGGCTTCCGAGCAGGATGTATATCAAAGCGTTGCAGGAATAGTCGAAGCGGTTCGGGCCCGGGGTGATGCAGCCCTGCTGGAGTTCACACATCGCCATGATCACATTTCGGCGGAGCGTGTGAGTGATCTCGAAGTCACGAAAGCAAAGGTGCAGGAAGCCCTGCAAACCATCGGCGATGAACAGCGGGAGGCGCTGGAAACTGCCGCGTCCCGGATTCGAAGTTATGCAAAACGCCAGCGTCTGCAATCCTGGACTATGCGGGACGAATACGGCAATGAAGTCGGGCAGAAGGTCACGGCTTTGCAGAAAGTGGGTGTGTACGTGCCTGGCGGGACGGCTGCTTATCCGTCCTCGGTACTGATGAATGTGATCCCGGCAAAGGTGGCCGGGGTGGAATCGGTCTGCGTGGCAGTGCCTGCCCCGCATGGCGATCTTAATCCGATGGTGCTGGCGGCCGGTGCGATGGCGGGGGCGGATCGCATATTCACCATCGGCGGAGCCCAGGCCGTAGCCGCCTTTGCCTACGGCACGCAAACCATTCCCAAGGTGGACAAGATCGTGGGCCCGGGCAATGCCTATGTCGCCTGTGCAAAACGCATGGTTTACGGACAGGTGGGAATCGACATGATTGCCGGACCTTCCGAGGTGCTGGTGATCTGTGATGGCGATGCAGATGCCGAGTGGGTCGCGATGGACCTGTTTTCGCAGGCGGAGCACGATCCCCAGGCTCGCGCCATGCTGATTGCGACCGAAGAGACTTTCATGGACCAGGTCTTGAAGCACATGCACAAACAGCTGGACCGGCTGGACCGTGCCGAAACGATTACCCGTTCATTGAACAGCTCGGGAGTGTTCATTCAGGTGGACAATCTGGATGAAGCCGCGGAACTGAGCGACCGGATTGCACCGGAGCACCTGGCGCTGTGCGTATCCGAGCCGCATGTCCTGCTGGAGAAAATCAGCAATGCCGGAGCTGTGTTCCTGGGGCAGGATTCCCCCGAAGTATTGGGAGATTACTGTGCCGGGCCCAACCACGTGTTGCCGACATCTGCCACGGCACGCTATTCCTCTCCCTTGGGAGTATATGACTTCCAGAAACGAACGAGTGTCGTGAATTGTTCCCGTGAGGGAGCAAAAAAACTGGGCAAGGTAGCTGCAGTCCTAGCGCACAGCGAGGGCCTGTCTGCCCATGCCCGATCGGCCGAATACCGGTACAAGCAAACGGCTATCTGAAAAGTGTTGCAATGGCTGTTAGACCGCAACAACTGCTGCGCGCGGAAATTGCAAATCTGCGCAGCTACCACGTGGCCGATGCCGGGGGCCTGATAAAACTGGATGCCATGGAAAACCCGTATGGGTGGCCCGAATCATTACAGAAACAGTGGCTGGGAGTACTTGAACAGGCTGCATTGAACCGCTATCCGGATCCCCAGGCGGGGCGGCTCAGAGAAGATTTCCGCAAGGCATTCTCGGTTCCCGACGGCATGCAACTGATGTTTGGAAACGGCTCGGATGAGCTGATCCAGTTGCTGATCCTGTCCATCGCCAGACCGGGGGCATGCATCCTCACGGTCACGCCCAGCTTTTCCATGTACCGGATTATTGCTCAGTTCATCGGTGTACGGGTCATCGAGGTTCCGCTAGCCGCCGACTCCTTTGACTTGCAGGTGGATCAAATCTGTGCGGCCGTCCGGGAGAACGATCCGGCAGCGATATTTCTGGATTGTCCGAATAATCCGACCGGGGCGCTCTGGCCGCAGCAGCAGGTCGAACAGATCGTGCAGCAATCCCAAGGACTGGTGGTGATCGATGAGGCGTATTCGCCATTTGCCTCGCGCACGATGATGCCGCTGGTGGAGAGGTATTCACATGTGCTGATGTTGCGCACGCTGTCGAAAATGGGTCTGGCAGGCCTGCGGCTGGGCTGCCTGCTTGGAGCGCAACAGTGGCTGGAGGAATTCGACAAGCTGCGTCTGCCCTATAACGTGAACGTGCTGACGCAACTGAGTGCCAGCTTTGCCCTGGACAACATCTCTGTTCTGGATGCACAGGCCCGCCGGATCTGCGCGCAGCGAGAACAGTTGTTGGCGGCCTTGCGCGCGATAAAAAATATCCGGGTTTTCCCGAGTGAAGCCAATTTCGTTTTGTTTCGGACACTGGATGTGTCAGCGGATACGGTCTTCAGCCGGTTGCTGGAGCGCAAGGTCCTGATCAAGAGCGTGGCTGACGGCTTGCTGCTGGAAAATTGTTTGCGGGTCACTGTCGGCAGGGAAGAGGAAAACCGCGCCTTTCTGGATGCCCTGCAAGGTGCCCTGGCCTGACAGCACGGTAATGAAAGCGTTTGCGTGCACGTACCGGCCTGGATACCCTCATTTCAAGTTAGCCTGATCCCCGCACGCCTATGGTGACCATCCAAGAACTCACGCAGTACACCGATACCTTGTTGCAGGCCGATCGCTTCAGGGATTACTGCCCGAATGGCCTGCAGGTGGAAGGCAAGGAGACCGTACGGGACATTGTCACCGGGGTCACGGCCAGTCAGGCACTGCTGGAAGCTGCGTGCCAGAGAAAAGCGGACGCGGTACTCGTCCACCACGGATACTTCTGGAAAAATGAGGAGCGGTGCATTACCGGAATCAGACGTGCACGGCTTGCATTGCTGTTGCGAAACAACATCAATCTCATCGCCTACCATCTTCCCCTGGATGTGCACCCCGATCTGGGCAATAACGCTCAATTGGGGCGTCTTCTGGGAATCCGGGTTGATGGTTTCTTGCAGCCCAAAGAGCAGGCCGCTTGCGTGAGCTATGGCTACCTCGAGGCTGTGCCGGCACAGGAGTTCAAGGTACGAATTGATACCGTTTTACAGCGCAATTGCATTCATGTGGATGCAGGACCTGACAGGATTTCAACGGTCGGATGGTGCACGGGGGCCGGACAGGGATTCATCGAACAGGCAATTGATGCCAATCTGGATGCCTATATCAGCGGCGAAATTTCAGAACCCACCGCCCACGTGGCCCGAGAGGCAGGGATCCATTACTTCGCTGCCGGCCATCACGCGACCGAGCGCTACGGGGTACAGGCCCTCGGACAACACCTCATGGAGAAATTTGATCTCGGCCATGAGTTTGTTGACATAGACAACCCGGCATAGGCCGGGATTCATGGGTCCCGCACTTGACGGATTTTGGATCTTGGGCCATCCTACGCATCTTTCAAAGACTGACATCCTTTGATCCGACACCGAAAACGCCCGCACTGGATTTTCTGAACGTACGTACGAAACACTTGTTGCCTGCTTTGCGGCTTGACGCTTTAGTGTAGTGGCGAGGAAACTTTTACATGGCAAATGACAACGTTGATCATGGCCGTCGTAAGGCGCTGACGGGCGGGGTCGCTATTGTCGGCGGGGTCGGCGCCGTGATCACGGCCTGGCCCTTTGTTTCGAGCATGAATCCCAGTGCGAGTTCGCTCGCTGCAGGCGCACCGGTCGAAGTGGACGTGAGCAAGATGCAGCCAGGCCAGCAAATCCAGGAAATCTGGCGCAGAAAACCCGTGTGGATCATTCGCCGTACACCGGAGATGGTGGAGTCCCTGGGTGCATTGACGCCCAGACTGCGTGATCCCGAATCGAGGGAAGGCCAGCAGCCGGCATTTGCACAAAATGAATTCCGCTCCATCAAGAAAGAGTTCCTGGTGCTGATCGGCATCTGCACCCATCTTGGCTGCGCTCCGGAGTATCGCCCCGAGCCTGGCACCATCAGTGCAAACTGGCAAGGCGGGTTCTACTGCGCCTGCCACGGATCGAGGTTCGATCTGGCCGGGCGTGTGTACAAGAATGTGCCGGCGAACAAGAATCTTGAAGTCCCCCCCTATTACTTCTTGAGTGACGGGCGCATATTGATCGGGATGACCAAAGAAGAGGCCGCTGCATGAGCGGAAAAACAGGGGGTCTGCTCGGATGGATTGATGCGCGTTTCCCACTCAGCAAGATGTGGAGAGAGCACGTCGCTGAATACTACGCACCCAAAAATTTCAACTTCTGGTATTTTTTCGGCTCCCTCGCCTTGCTCGTCCTGGTGATCCAGATCGTGAGCGGCATTTTCCTGACCATGCATTACAAGCCCGATGCGGAGCTGGCCTTTGCCTCGGTGGAGCACATCATGCGCGATGTCAACTGGGGCTGGCTGATCCGGTACATGCACTCCACCGGCGCCTCGTTCTTCTTCATCGTGGTGTACCTGCATATGTTCCGCGGCCTGATGTACGGCTCGTTCAAGTATCCGCGTGAACTGATCTGGATATTCGGCATGCTGATCTACGTGGCCCTGATGGCTGAAGCCTTCATGGGATATCTGCTGCCCTGGGGCAACATGTCGTACTGGGGAGCACAGGTCATCATCAACCTGTTCAATACGATTCCCTACATCGGCGAAGCGATTTCCGAGTGGATTCGCGGGGATTTCGTGATATCGGATGCCACCCTGAACCGGTTCTTTGCACTGCATGTCGTCGCCATGCCACTCGTCTTGCTGGCTCTGGTGATCGCCCATATCCTGGCGCTGCACGAGGTGGGCTCCAACAATCCCGACGGTGTCGAAATCAAGGAAACCAAGGATGCGAACGGAATTCCCGTGGATAGTGTCCCTTTCCACCCGTACTACACCGTCAAGGACATCTTCGGGGCCGTCGTGTTCCTGGCAGTTTTCTCGGTAGTGGTGTTCTTCGTTCCGGACATGTACGGCTACTTCCTGGAGCACGCCAATTTTGACCCGGCCAACACGCTGAACACGCCGGACCATATCGCCCCGATCTGGTATTTCACACCCTTTTACACGGTACTGCGGGCCATACCGGATCCGTTTGGCGGATTCGTGGGCATGGTCCTTTCCATCGTTGTGCTGTTTTTCCTGCCCTGGATCGATCGCAATCCGATCAAGTCCATTCGTTACCGGAGCGTCCTGTTCAAGATCAATCTGCTGGTGTTCGTGATTACGTTCATCATTCTTGGCTATCTGGGACTGAATGCCGTGACACCCCTGTACTCGCAGTTGGCGTTGCGCTTTACGGAACTGTACTTCTTGTTTTTTGTAGTGCTGTGGACCTACAGCAGGCCCCATGGCGCCCTGTTCTGGATCAGCAGTTTTATCATATTGCTGGGTGGAGTCACGCTGTACGACGTGTTCATGAACACCTCCGAGTACCCTGATCTGATTTGGAAGACCTGGAGCATCCCGGCAGCCTATCTGGTGGTCACGCTGCTGCTGCCACTGTTCTCGAATCTGGGGCGGGAAAAAGAAGTGCCCGCGAGAGTCACGTTCTGAAGGCCGGTATGAAATTCCTGGCCGTGGTACTTGTCTTGCTGTCGACCAACGTCACCTGGGCCGCGGGACCGAGCGCCTATGAGAAAGGCAGCTTCGGGAAAATAAAGATCGATTTGAGCAACCGGACCTCGTTGCAACGGGGCGCGAAGTATTTTGTCAATTACTGCCTGAGCTGCCACCCCGCCCAGCATAGCCGTTACAAGCGGGTTGCCGACGATCTGGGAATCAGTGAAGACCTGATGAGGAACAACATGATCTTCACCGAACAGAAATTTGGCGATCTGATGACGGTTGCCATGAAAAGAGAAGATGCCGTGAAATGGTTTCTCGGCATTGATCCGCCGGACCTGAGCACCCATGTGCGTGCCATCGGGCCCCAGGCCGTATATGAGTTCCTGAAAACATTCTATATCGATGAGACACGTCCTTTCGGCGTCAACAACCTGCATTTGCCCAATACGGCGATGCCGCATGTGCTGGTCAATTTACAGGGGTCGCAAAAAGCCGTGTTTCATGACGAGGCCGATGAAAACGGCAAAGAGCATCCTGTATTCGATCGGTTTGAGATGCTTGAACCGGGAACGCTCAGTGAGGAGCAATACGAGCAGGTCGTGGTGGATACCGTCAATTTCCTGGCTTATCTGAGTGAGCCCGCCCAGCTGGTGCGCAAGAAAATAGGCATCGGTGTCCTGTTTTTCCTGGTGGTGCTGGGAGCACTTTCCTACTTCCTGAAGAAAAACTACTGGATGGATATCCACTGACAGCGTATGCAGGTGTCAGGGTATTGCATGTTTAGAGGTGGCACATGGTTTTAGTGGCGAATCGCCGTTCCGGCATGACATTATTTTCCGATCCGGGATGTGCGCAAAGCCACCGCGTGCGGGTGGTTCTGGCAGAAAAGGACATTACGGTCGATGTCGTCCACATCGATCCCGACAACAAGCCCGAGGATTTACTGGATATCAATCCCTATAACACGGTACCCACCCTGACAGACCGTGAACTGGTCTTGTACGATTCCCGCGTCATCATGGAGTATCTGGATGAACGTTTTCCGCACCCACCCCTGATGCCCGTGGACCCGGTGTCGCGCTCCAGGTCACGCCTGATGCTGTTTCGAATCGAACAAGACTGGTACGGACCCCTGGTGAGGCTGCATTCCAACAAGGCGACCGTGGCCAACAAGGCAAGAAAAGAGCTGCAGGAGAGCCTGCTTTCGGTGGTGGACCTGTTCAAGGTCAAACCCTATTTCCTGAGTGATGAGTTTAGTCTGGTCGACTGCAGTATCGCTCCGATCCTGTGGAGACTGCCTCGCCTGGGCATCGATCTGGGTCCAACGGTCAAGCCCATTGCAGAATATGCACAACGTGTATTCAACCGGCCCTCTTTTAGAAGCAGCCTGTCGGAAGCGGAAGTGGAAGCGCGCCCGGACACGGGTTGAAACAACCGTCACGGAAACGCTCTTTTCGAGCCTTGATCGGTTTCCAGGCATGACTCCAAGCCGCCCCTACCTGATCCGCGCGATGTACGACTGGATCGTTGACAATCGAATGACTCCACACATTCTTGCCAGGACCGACCATGGGCAGATCCAGGTGCCGAGCGAATTTGTGGAAGACGACAAGATCATCCTCAACATCGGGCCCATGGCGGTTCAGTCTCTTGATCTCGGGCAGGATGCGGTCCGTTTCGATGCCCGGTTTTCCGGTACTTCGATCAGCGTGATGATTCCGGTCGAATGCGTATGCGCCATTTATGCCCGCGAGAATGGGCAGGGCATGATGTTCCCGGGAGATGACGGTCTGCCCCCGGCAACCGGTCCGGCCAAGTCCGACCGGCCTCACTTGCGCGCGGTCAAATAGTACGTACCGGCGATCTTACACTAGGCTGTCGTCGAGCCTGGCAACACCTTGTCCGGGTTCAATATACCGTCGGGGTCAAATTGCCGCTTGATCTGGTGCATCAGGTCCAGTACTTCGGGTCCAAGTTCCCTGTCCACCCAGTTTCGCTTGGAAATCCCCACCCCATGTTCGCCGGACAGCGAACCATCCAGCCTCAAAACCAGATCGAATACTTCGTCCAGACAGTGACGGGCCGAGGTGGCCTGGTGAGAGTCCGACTCGTCATACAGCAGGTTGACGTGGATGTTCCCATTGCCGGCATGGCCAAAATTGAAAATGGAAATGGAAAATTTCCTGGCGAGCAGTTCAAGCTCCTGCAGCAGGAGCGGCAACCGGGAGACAGGCACGACCACGTCTTCGTTGATCTTGCTGGGCGCAAAGCTGCGCAATGCCTGTGACAGCACTTTGCGTGCCTGCCACAACTCTTCTCTTTGACGCGGGTCACTGGCATTCAGCAAATCAATGCATCCAGAATTTTTTGCAGCCTTCAGTATCGCGGCGACGCTGGCATCCACGGTCTGCTTCAGGCCATCGACCTCGATGATCAACACGGCCTTGGCACGAGGGTCCAGGGTAGTCGCATCCTGTTTGCGTATCAGGTCCAGTGATCCTTCATCCATGAACTCCAGGGCGCAGGGCAGGGCGCTTTGCGCGAGGATGCAAACCACGGCATCGATGGCAGACTGGGTGTCGAGGTAGGATGCGCGGATTGTATCCGTGCGTTCTGCAATGGCACTGAGTTTCAGTCGCGCCTCGGTGATGACGGCCAGGATGCCTTCGGAACCGATCAGCAGGCGTGTCAGGTCCAGACCCACCACCCCTTTCGTGGTGGCGGAACCGGTCCGGATCATGTCACCGGCTCCGGTCACCGCATGCACTTCCAGCGTATTCTCGCGGCAGGTCCCGTACTTGATTGCACGAGGGCCGGCAGCATTGCAGGCCAGGTTGCCCCCCACGCTACAGTAATCGGCACTGCCCGGGTCAGGGGGCCAGAACAGGCCGTGCTCAAAAGCCTGTTGCTGCACCGTCGAGTTCAGGACACCCGGTTCAACCCGCATGTTTCGATTGGCCGCGTCCATTTCCAGTACCCGGTCCATCCTTTCCGTTGAAAGAACAATGCCGGATTGGAGCGGAACGGCGGCCCCGGTCGTGTTCGTGCCCCGCCCCCGCGTTGTCAGCGGGATATGGAACTGCCTGCAAAGCCTCACACATGCCCGGATTTGCTCCGCATCTTGCGGGAGTACAACCAGGTCAGGACAGGCGTGCTGCCTGCTGTTGTCAAACCCGTAGGTCCAGCACTCGCTCGGATCGGTCAGTACAGATTGTTTTCCGCAGGCATCGACGAAACTGTGAACGACATGGGGGGATAGTGACATGCAGCCTCAAAAGAAATCAGTGGCCAACAAGCTCATGGTCAACCAGATCACACAGGCAATGGAGTACCAGCAGGTGGACCTCCTGTATCCGGGCCGTGGATGAACTCGGTACACGGATTTCAATGTCTCGGGACTGCAGCACAGAAGGCAGCCCGCCACCATCCTTGCCCGACAATGCAATGACGGACATGTCCTTTTGGTGTGCGGCAGTGATCGCCGCAAGCACATTTGCGGACTGTCCGCTGGTGGTGATCGCCATCAACACGTCCCCGCTGCATCCGAGTGCCAGCACCTGCTTGGAAAAAATTTTTTCATAGTCGTAATCGTTGGCGATGGAAGTAAGGGTGGAACTGTCTGTCGTCAGCGCAAGGGCAGCCAATCCTTCCCGTTCCTTCTCGAAGCGGTTCAGCAATTCGGATGAAAAATGCTGTGCATCCGCTGCAGAGCCGCCGTTGCCGCAGGTCAGGATCTTGCCCCGGCTTTTCAGGGAACCGACGATGAGCTCAGCAGCCTCGCCAATCGGTGCAATCAGCTTTCCCATGCTGTCCTGCTTGGTAGAGATACTGGCCTCGAACAGTTCCTTGATTCGAACATCGGGTTTCATGGGTACCATCCAGGATTTGATTTTCAGATTCAATGATGCCGGTACGGCCGATTACGAAGGGTTGCCATTATTGGCACGCCTGCCGTCTCGTCTGCAGGTCGCCGTCAAGTGCCGTGGTCGCTGAAAAATTTCGAGGGAAGTCCAGAGTTGGGCGCTGTTGTACCTCAGGGCGCCCATTACGGAACTGTGCCCAGGTCAATTTGCGAAAAATACGGTTTTGTCCACGGATGCTCAGTTTCCCGGTCATGCCTTCGAACTGATTATACTTGTGTGCGGCAAGCCTTTGCAGATGCGGGATGACCCGGTACGCATCCACGCCCAGTGCCGCAAATCGCGGCAACCGGGATTCACTGCTCGACAGCTGCAGGTCAGATGAGTCCCGCAAAAGCTCGACTTCAGGGTTGCCTGACAGCAACCAAGGGATGTCACAGTAGCGGATGTCATTGATGTCCTGGTCGGCCGAGATGTTCACGTTGCCGGAAAAGATGTGGGAAGTCGCATATACGGGCAGGTCGGATGCATAGTGATAGCTCAATTGCGGTCGCAGCAGTCTGGCCTGTCGCGGCAAGGCGGCCAGGAACACAAAATCCGCATCCTGGCGCCGCCGGGGTTCGAATTCGGCTTCCTGCCCGATCGTCTTCACCAGGTTTCGATGTCGCTGCTCGCTTTGGTCGAGATGCAGCAGTTTTTTGATGGGACCCGAGAAATCCGAATTTTTTGCAATGTATTTTTCGTATTGCAGGACGTTCCCCCCCAGTTCGGCAAAGCGCACCGTGAAGGCTTCCAGAAGGCGCGCTCCCCATTCTCCCTCCGGGACGAGCACCAAAGCACTTCGGAGGTTATTATGATATGCGCGTTCTGCAACCTGCTGGGCTTCGTTTTCCGGCAGCAGGCCAAACTGGACCAGCTGCGGGGAGCCTGCAAGGGCATCATTGGCATAGTTGAGGGACAGGGTGGGTACTTCGAGCTGCCTTTGTTCTGCAATGGCCTGCACCGCTTCTTTTTGCAGCGGGCCAATGACAAAGTCCGCCCCCTCGCGCACTGCGAGCTGGTACTGACGGAATGCAATATCGGCATCGTCTCGGGTGTCATACAAGACCAGCTCGGGCGGCAGTCCCGGAGTCTCCTCAAAGTCCCGCGCAGTGACGACCCCTGCGTACACGGCGTTCGCAATTGCACTGTAGCGCCCGGTCATGGGCAACAGCAGCGCAATCCTGTCCGGAGCCACCTGGGTCGTGGCCCAGTTTTGTGTGATGGAGTCTATAATCCCGGCGGGAATGGTTTGGCGGGGAAACTGGGTACGCCATTGCTGAATCTCACTCTCAAGGGTGAAGATATCGGCATGTGACTGCTTCTGGATATAGGCCAGACTGAGCCAGGCATCCAGGTCACAGTCGCGGTTCCTGTTGGCCCAGGCCGTGATTTCACCCGGTTCGGAACCCATCAGGGTCTCCCACACCGAATGACTGTTTTTTTGCCTCTGCCCGGCATCCGTCAGCCACGGGTTGAGCATCACCAGGGTTTTGACCATCTCCTCCCTGAGCCCTGCAGCACGCAAGGCCCGGGCACGTACCGCCAGGGCTCGCGGCTTATACTCGGGGGAGTAGTCGAGGATGTTGGCCGGCAAGGTGTCCAGTGCGCGCTCGATGCGCTGATGCAGAAGTTCCAGTTCCGCACCTGCAATGCGTTTTCGTACAAACAGATTGCGGGGCAGCCCGGCTTCATTGATCGCACTGAGGTACGTGCGCGCCAGGCTTCGGGTATCCGGGCGCATCACGGCCTCGGCGGCCTGCAATAACAGGGTTTCCCGTCGCGGAGAAGGCAGGGTCTGGGCCACTTCTGCAAGCAGGCGCGCGGCCTGCTCGTGTTGCCCGGAGCGAAGATACCTTTCGGCCCGGTCAAGCGCGGACTCTTCGGTGACCTCCGCGGGCGTGCCTGCAGGGGGAATCAGACCCGCACAGCCGGACAGCGCGCATGCCAGGATCATTATGGCTACAATGCGTGCAGTGATTCGTGTGGTTGAATGCGTGGTTTCCATGATTCGCCAGCTAAAAACCCGAACACAGTATGGGTGTGAGATGGCTGCTCCAGGTATTTTATATATTATTGCCACGCCAATTGGTAATTTGTCGGACATTACCCTGCGAGCACTGGACACTATCAAACAGGTGCAGGTGCTTCTAGCTGAAGACACCCGCATTACCAAAAAGCTCCTGGATCATTACGGTATCCGTGTCAGGCTCGAGTCGTTGCATGACTTCAACGAGTCTGCAAAAACCGAGTCCTTGATCCGGGATTTGCTCGACGGCACCGATATCGGACTGGTCTGTGATGCCGGCACCCCTCTGGTCTGTGACCCCGGCTTCCGGGTGGTATCTGGTGCGCATGAAAATGGCATCACGGTACGTCCTGTCCCGGGCCCCTGTGCACTGATCACGGCATTGACGGTGTCCGGGTTGCCGACCGACCGGTTTGTGTTCGAAGGCTTTTTGCCGAAGAAGGTCTCGGAACGCAGGGAGTTTCTTCAGTCCCTGCGCTATGAGGCACGCACGATGATCTTCTACGAAGCTCCACAGCGGCTGGAGCGCTCGGTCGAGGACTGCATCCGTGCATTCGGGGGGCACAGGAATGCAGCCGTGTTGCGCGAGATGACCAAGGTTCACGAGCAGCATCTGAACGGCAGCCTGGAGCAGATCGAATGCGCCCTCGATAATGCGGCACAAGGGGTCAAAGGAGAGTGTGTGCTGGTGATTGCCGGCAATGCATCGCCTGCAGATGAAGAACGCCTCGACCAGGCGGCACGCCTGTTGACGGACCTGCAAGAACGCATTTCCCACAGGGATGCGGTTGAAGTGGTGGCAAGACATACCGGGATTGGACGAAACCGGCTGTATTCCCTGGGGCTCGGCTCGCGCCTCAAAAAACAGCCCTGAATGTGATACTGTCCTTGAGGGAGTCTGCCGAGCAGTCACTTTCCGTATTCCCTTAGGGGGATGCGGGGAGAGGAAAGTCCGGGCTCTACGGGCAAGGTGCCAGGTAACACCTGGAGGATGTGAGTCCATGGAAAGTGCAACAGAGAGCAGACCGCCTGATTCCCGTTCGAATTCCATTCGGGCAGGGGACAGGTAAGGGTGAAACGGCGTGGTAAGAGCACACCGCGCGACTAGCAATAGTCGTGGCTAGGCAAACCCCACCCAGAGCAAGACCAAATAGGGGGGCGAGGAATATTCCTGCATATGGCCCATATGGCCCCCGGGTAGGTTGCTAGAGGTTCATGGTGACATGAATCCCAGATGAATGACTGTTCAAGACAGAACCCGGCTTACAGGCAGGCTCCCGATGTGGCCGGACCCGGGCCAAAATTCCGATAAACCACCGGCCTGATTCCAGGCCGCTGATCCCGAATTGTGGGAAAAACTCCCACTCTTAATCTTGAATATTATCTTTGCATTTTAAACCACAGATTTAAAATGATTTATTCGAATATCTGCAAGGTTTCGAGCGTAAAATTCGGCGCTTAACTCCCTGTCTGGTAAGTATTTTCTCAAGTTTTTGCCTGGATTTGCTTGCAATCGGAACAACTCGTTTCTATAGTGTCGAAAAGTGGGAGATTGTGGGAGACAATGGAATAATATTCCATGCTACTTGATTGATGTTCCGAGGTATTAACAACCTGAACCTGGATGCGAAGGGCCGCTTGTCCATGCCTGCCCGTTACCGCGACAGTATTCAGCAAAAATGCAGCGGCAGCCTGGTCGTGACCGCCGATACCGATCGCTGCCTGCTGATTTATCCGCTGCCTGAATGGGAGCAGATTGAACAGAAACTGATGCGCCTGCCGAGCCGGGAAAAACAGGTCCGGCGCCTGCAGCGCCTGCTCCTTGGCCATGCCACGGAATGTGAAGTGGACGGCCAGCACCGGGTCCTGCTGCCTCCGCCGTTGCGCAAGTTTGCAGATTTGAACAAGCGCGTAGTGTTGATCGGCCAGGGCAACAAGTTCGAGCTGTGGAACCGGGATACGTGGACCGAGGAACGTGAGTCATGGATCGAGGAAGAAAACCGATCGAATAGCATTGCCGCCTCGCTAGAGAACCTTTCCATCTAACGATGCAGTCCGGTGCACACGGCTTGCATCAACCGGTTTTGCTTTTGGAGGTGATCGAGGCCCTGAACATAGACCCGGATGGCACCTATGTCGACTGCACGTTCGGACGTGGGGGGCATAGCCGGGAAATTTTGAACAGGCTGAGCCGCCGGGGACGCCTTCTGGTGTTGGACCAGGACCCGCAGGCAGTGGACTATGCCAGGCGCCTGTTTGCAGGGGATCGGCGCGTCGTGATTGAGCC
Source organism: Gammaproteobacteria bacterium (assembly GCA_965220895.1). Lineage (GTDB taxonomy): Bacteria > Pseudomonadota > Gammaproteobacteria > UBA4575 > UBA4575 > WTFY01. Next base: position 576,656 of record OZ244850.1, on the reverse strand, counting down.
GGGGAACTTCTCCGAGATGGTCCGGTTCGCTGAAGAACACGGGTTGGTGGGGCAAGTGAAAGGGGTTTTGTTTGATTTGGGGGTTTCATCCCCGCAACTGGACAACCCGGAGAGGGGATTCAGTTTTGCGCAGGATGGACCGCTGGACATGCGCATGAATACGAACAGGGGAATTACCGCAACCGAATGGCTGCAGCAGGTCAGCCTGCATGATCTTGTGGAAGTGCTCAGGGTGTATGGCGAAGAACGGCATGCAAAAAGGATCGCGAGTGCCGTGCTGGCCGAGCGGGAAGCCCGACCCCTGAAAAGCACCCGGCAGTTGGCCGAGATCGTGCAGCGCGCGCTCCCCGGGCCCCGGGGAAAAAAGCACCCGGCAACACGAACCTTTCAGGCCATTCGCATTTTCATCAATGACGAACTGAAGACCCTGGAGGCCGCCCTGGAGGGCAGTGTGAAGCTGCTGGCAGAATTCGGGAGATTGCTGGTGATCACGTTCCACTCACTGGAAGACCATGCCGTGAAGGGCGTGCTCGGGAAATACGGTCCGCCGGACGTGCCGCGCAAGCTGCCGGTCACCGGATTGCCCGGACCCCAATTGAAGAAAGTTGGCAAACCGATGCGTCCTTCAGCGGGGGAGATTGCTGCCAACCAACGGGCACGCAGTGCCAAGCTGCATGTCCTGGAGCGTGTCGCATGCTAGGCAGGTTCGTGCTGGTACTGGTTCTGATCGCGGCGAATGTGTTCACCGGAGTAGGCATCGTGTATTCGAAGCATTCCCTGCGCAAGGAATTCATCGAACTGCAGAAATTGCAGAACCAGTTCGACGAATTGCAGGTCGAGTGGGGCCGCCTGCAACTGGAGCAAAGCACCTGGCTGACGCATTACCGGGTGGAGAAGCTGGCACGTGAGGAACTCGGGATGAGCCAGGTCCACAAGGAAAGGCTGGTACTTCTGGAATCCCGTTGACGTCATGAACCGGGCACCAAATTTCAGACTGAGGCGCTTATTCGCACTGTCTGTCTTCGTGTTCGGACTGGGGGTGTTGTTAGTACGGGCTGTAGATCTGCAGCTGTTTGATCATGAATTCCTGGAGGAGGAAGGTAAGGCGCGCCACTTGCGGGTAGTTGAGATGCCTGCACATCGTGGGATGATTCTGGACCGCAACGGTCAATTACTCGCAGTGAGCACGCCTGTTTTTTCAGTTTGGGCCAATCCTGCCGAGGCCCTGGGCAGTCACGACTCCGTGGTGCGTGCTGCTGAAATTCTGGATCTGAAGTCGAGGGACCTGCTCAAGAAGCTTGAGCAGAAGAAAAATCGGCAATTCCTGTACGTCAAGCGCCATATTGACCCGCAGCAGACCGAACGCATGCAGCAAATCGATTTGCCGGGATTTTACCTGCAACGGGAATACCGACGCTATTACCCCACTGCCGAGGTCAGTTCTCACGTGCTCGGGTTCACGAGTATCGATGACAAGGGCCTGGAAGGCATCGAGCTTGCCTATGAGGACTGGCTGGCGGGACAGCCCGGTGCCAAGAAGGTGATCAAGGATCAGCTCAACCGCATCGTCGAGGATGTTGAAGCCATACGCATCCCGCGCCCCGGCCAAAACCTGACGCTGAGCATTGATCGCAGGGTGCAGTACCTGGCGTACCGCGAACTGAAAGCCGCCTATATCCAGCACGCCGCACGTTCGGCATCCGCCGTCATGGTGGATACCAAGACCGGTGAGGTGCTGGCCATGGTCAATGTGCCCTCGTTCAACCCAAACAATCGCAAGGCACACAAGCAGGACACCTACCGCAACCGCGCGGTCACGGATGTGTTTGAGCCGGGATCGACGATGAAACCCTTCGTGGTCGCACTGGGCCTGGATTCCAGACGGTATTCCCCGGAGACCGTGATCGACACCACGCCGGGAACCTATAAGGTCGGCAGATTCACAATTCGGGACATCCGTAACTTCGGTCCGCTTTCGGTCAATGAAGTGTTGCTGAAGTCCAGTAATGTAGGTGCGGTGAAGATGGTGTTTACGATCCCGCGAGAGGACCTGTGGAATACCTATAAGGCGATCGGGGTAGGCGAGTCTACGGAGTCAGGATTCCCGGGTGAGGCAACGGGGTACCTGAAAAGCTTTCAGGACTGGCACAAGACCGAGCATGCCACCATGGCGTTTGGTTACGGCATGTCGATGACCGTGCTGCAACTGGCGCGGGCCTATACCGCGCTGGCTACCGACGGCAGGCGGTCTTCCATTTCCATGCTGCGCAGGGAAGGTACAGATCCGCACCGGAGCGAACAGCCCAGCGTGGTTTCTCCGCAAACGGTGCGCCAGGTCCGCTCAATCCTGGATGCCGTCGTCTCTGAGCAGGGGACCGGTTCGCGTGCACGCGTGCCGGGCTATACCGTTGCCGGCAAGACCGGCACCGTGCGCAAGTCGGCGGGTAACGGGTATGAGAACAAGCACATTGCCATGTTTGCCGGCATGGCACCGGCAAGTAATCCCAGACTGGTGCTTGTCGTTTTGATCAACGAGCCGAGCAATGGAGTCTATTACGGCGGCCATGTAGCAGCCCCCGTTTTTTCAAGGATCATGGGCGGAACACTGCGTCTGCTGAACATTGCACCGGATGACGTGTCCCTGCGCACCGATCCCATTCGCCTTTCACAAGATCATGCCGACTAGCTCATGTGCACAAGGATCATCATTCTCATGGCCTCTGGCAGATTTGCTGGACGGCTGGGTGCGGGTACAGCCGATGTATAGCGATACAGTGATCACTGGACTTGGCCTTGACAGTCGTACCGTTGAAGCCGGCGCCTTGTTCCTTGCCATACAGGGCACTTGCCGGCACGGCCTGCAGTACGCCCGGCAGGCTAAAACCCGGGGCGTTGCCGCAATTGCCTGGGAGCCCGGCCCCGAAGCCAAAAAGGAGCACCTGCCGGACGACCTGCCCTGTATCCGGGTACCTGACCTGCAACAACAGATCGGACCCATTGCGCGGCGGTTTTACCGGAATTCCTCGAAACACATCCGAGTGATTGGCGTAACGGGTACGGACGGAAAGACTTCTGTCAGCCAGTTTCTTGCCCAGGCGTTTGCGCAGCTGGGGATTTCCTGTGGCGTGATCGGGACGCTCGGATACGGTATCCACCCAGCCCTTGAGCCCGAAGCCCACACCACTCCCGACGCCATCCGCGTACAGGCCCTGCTGCACGGATTCCTCGAAAAAGAGATCCGGCATGTGGTTCTCGAAGCTTCGTCCCATGGCCTCAAGCAGGGCAGGCTGAATGGCGTAGACGTGGACACGGCGATCTTCACGAACCTGGGTCAGGACCACATGGACTATCACGCGAACCAGGACGACTACGCGAATTCCAAACGCATCCTGTTTCAAGCCGAAGGCCTGAAGCATGCGGTGATCAACGTGGACGATGCATTCGGCCGCAAGCTGGCGGAAGAAGCAGACGATCACATCCAGGTGGTCCCGTATTCCTGTGACAAGCCCTTTATTGACAGGCAACCCTATGTTCATGCAAGGGACGTGGTGGCATCGCAAAAAGGAACCGTGATCGAGATCGACTCGAGCTGGGGTTGTGGCACCATCGACACCGAACTGCACGGGACCTTCAACGTCAGCAATCTGCTGGCAGTGGCGGGTGCGTTGCTCGCAAATGGTCATGCGCTGGATGAAGTGATCACTGCCGTATCCAGCGTGCAAACCGCACCCGGAAGAATGGAGTGGATCCAGGGGGGCCGGAATGCACCGGGGGTACTGGTGGATTACGCACATACTCCCCAGGCCTTGACCAGTGTTCTGCAGGTCCTGCGCAAATCCTGTACCGGCAGGCTCTGGTGCGTTTTCGGTTGCGGAGGGGACCGGGATTCCGGTAAACGCAAGTACATGGCTCAGGCGGTGGAATCACTGGCCGACCACGCCGTGGTCACCGATGACAATCCCAGGTTCGAGGACCCAAAAGACATCGTGGGCGATGTGATCTGTGGATTCAGTTCTGCTGCCAGCTACTCGGTGATTCATGACCGCAAACAGGCCATCACCTTTGCGATCCGCCAGGCAAAACCCTGTGACACCGTGCTGATCGCGGGCAAGGGTCATGAGACCCTGCAGATCGTTGAGGGCGAGCGCCTGCCTTTTGATGACCGTAAAGTGGCTGCAGACTGTTTGCAGGAGTACCCGGCATGAGATTTACCCTTGCCGAGATTGCACGGATTACGAGAGGCCAGCTGGTCGGCGACGACAGGCTGGTCACCAGCCTGTCCACCGATACAAGGACACTGCAACAGGGTGACCTGTTCATAGCCCTGGTGGGCGAAAGGTTCGACCCGCATGAACTGATCGCTGCCGGGCATGCGCAATCCGCAGGCGCCTTGCTGGTGGAGCATGCGCTGGACGTGACCGGCCCGCAGATTATCGTGCGCAGAACCCATGCTGCCCTGCAGGCCCTGGCCAATGCGTGGCGCGAAAAATTCAGGATACCTGTGATCGGCATCACAGGCTCCAATGGAAAGACGTCCGTCAAGGAACTGACCCGGGAAATCCTCGCCACCCAGGGAGATGTATTGGCCACTCGGGGAAACCTGAACAACCATATCGGTGTGCCGCTGACCCTGCTCGCCCTGAATGAAAAGCATCGCTACGCGGTGATCGAAATGGGCGCCAATCATGCCGGTGAAATCGAGACCCTCGCAAGGATTGCAAACCCCGATATCGGGGTGGTCAACAACATCGGGCCTGCACATCTCGAGGGATTCGGTTCGCTGGAAGGCGTGGCGCGGGCCAAGGCGGAACTGTACCGCCAGATGAATCCACAGGGGATCGCCGTGGTCAACGCCGATGAACCGTATCTGCCCCTGTGGCGTGAGGACATCGGTGCACGTCGGCAGCTCTCATTCGGGATCAGGCAGGATGCCGATGTCTGCGGGGATAAACTGGACCCGCACAAGGTCCGGATCCGCACGCCGGCGGGGGAGATACGCACCAACCTGCAGGTACCCGGGCAGCATGCCCTGTACAACGCGCTTGCGGCAGCCGCGCTTTGCACGGGCCTGGAGGTCGGGCTTGAGGACATCCAGACCGGCATCGAATCAGCGAAGCCCGTACCGGGTCGCCTTGTACGCCTCGAAGGAATCCGCGGCGCATGTGTCCTGGATGACACCTACAACGCCAATCCCGCCTCCTTGTCCGTAGCGCTCGATGTGCAGGCGCAGGAACCCGGTGCACATTGGCTGGTTTTGGGAGACATGGGAGAACTGGGTGGAGAAAGCATAGCCCTGCATAAAAAAGCCGGCATCATGGCTCGCAAATCCGGCGTCACTCGCCTCATGGGACTCGGCAAGCTGGCGGCGTATGCGGTGGAGACATTTGGCCCGGACGGCGAACATTTTTCAGAGCCCGGGGAAATCACCGAGCTTTTGCGCCACGAGCTGGATGACCAGGTCTGTGTACTGGTGAAAGGCTCGCGTGCCATGCACCTGGAAAAGGTAATCGAAGGGATCGGGCACCCGGCTGATTTGGGAGGCAGTCGCGAAGAACATGCTGCTTGAACTGTTTGAATATCTGGAGAGCTTCCATTCTGGATTCAATGTCTTCCAGTACCTGACACTGCGCTCGATCCTGGCCGTGCTGACCGCCCTGGTCATCTGCTTTGTGACGGGACCCGTCATAATCCGCAAGCTGAGCGATTACAAGGTGAGCCAGAACGTGCGCGATGACGGGCCGCAGACCCATCACGCCAAGGCGGGCACGCCCACCATGGGCGGGGTGTTCCTGTTGCTGGCGATATTCTTGAGCGCGATCCTGTGGAGTGACATGACCAACCGATACGTGTGGTTCGTGCTGATCACCACATTCTTGTTCGGCCTGGTGGGCGCCGTGGACGACATCAAGAAACTGCTGGGCGGAACGAGCAAGGGCCTGTCTGCGAAAAGCAAGTATTTCTGGCAGTCACTTATCGGAATCGGGGTGGCCCTGCTGTTGTTCTATACGGCGGAAAGTTCAGTCGAATACAGTCTGTATGTTCCCTTTTTCAAGGACGTGATCATTCCCCTGGGCGCCTGGTTCGTGGTGCTCACGTACATCGTCATCGTGGGCACCAGCAACGCAGTGAACCTGACCGATGGACTTGATGGTCTGGCGATCATGCCGGTGGTCCTGGTGGCCGGTACCCTCGGCATATTTGCATATCTGAGCGGCAACCTGAATTTCTCGGGTTACCTGGCTATTCCGTACCTGCCGCTGGCCGGCGAGCTGGTGGTGTTCTGCGGTGCGATCGTCGGGGCCGGGCTGGGGTTTCTCTGGTACAACGCGTACCCCGCGCAGGTGTTCATGGGCGACGTCGGTGCCCTGTCGCTGGGTGCGGCACTGGGGCTGCTGGCCGTACTGGTACGCCAAGAGATTGTACTGATGATCATGGGCGGTCTTTTTGTCGTGGAGACCGTTTCCGTGATGATCCAGGTCATATCTTTCAAACTGACCGGCAAACGGGTTTTTCAGATGGCCCCCCTGCATCACCATTTTGAAATGGAGGGCTCGCCTGAACCCCGGGTGATCGTGCGCTGCTGGATCATCACGGTTGTACTCGTGCTGATCAGCTTGGCGACCCTGAAAATCCGCTAATGCCATGGGACTGGCGCTGCAAAAACAGATGATGGAAAACGGGCATGAACGAATAGTTGTCGGGCTTGGGAAAACCGGTCTGTCGGTGGCGCGTCACCTGCACAGGCAGGGCATCCCCTTCGCCATGGCGGATACCCGGGACCAGCCGCCCCGGCTCGAGGCCTTCAGACAGGAATTTCCGCAGCTGGACATTTGCACGGGAGCCTTGCCACAACAATGGTTTGCAGCCGCCAGACAGATCATCCTGAGTCCTGGGGTGGATACAAGAAATCCGGTGATTCAGTCGGCGATCGCCCGGGGTGCGGAGTGTTTTGGAGACGTCGAGTTGTTTGCCGTCGCGAACCCGGTGCCGGTCGTGGCGATTACCGGCTCCAACGGGAAAAGCACAGTAGTTCAGCTGGTGACGGAGATGGCATCGGCCTGTGGCTTACGCACGTATGCAGGCGGGAATATCGGAACACCGGTACTGGACCTGCTTGAAAAAGAGGACGCGCAGCTGTTTGTGCTGGAGTTGTCGAGCTTCCAGCTCGAATCCACACGCTCCCTGAAGCCCCGCATTAGTGCCGTGCTCAACGTATCGGCCGATCATCTCGATCGACACGAAAGCCTGGAGCATTACGCCAAAATCAAGGCGCGCATTTACGAGCATGCAGGCTGCAGCGTGGTCAACCGGGACGACGGTTTCGTGATGAAAATGAAGACCTCCGGGGTTGTCATGGATTTCGGCCTGGGTCCGCCCACAGACCGTGGCTTCGGCCTGTTGCAACGCGGTATGCATTCCTACCTGGCCCAAGGCGATCATTGCCTGCTGTCCACAGACAACCTCGCGATGCATGGTGAGGCGGGAATCCTGAATGCACTGGCCGCACTGGCAGTGGGCAGTGCTCTGGGCCTGTCGATGGAGAAAATGAGCATCGCTCTTGCACGTTTCAGGGGATTGTCGCACCGCTTGTCCCGGGTCGGCGAGTCCCACGGCGTGAGCTGGTTCAATGATTCCAAGGGCACCAATGTCGGTGCCTCGGTCATGTCGCTGAGAAGCCTGGTAAGCGACGTGATCCTGCTGGCTGGCGGAACGTTCAAGGGAGGCGATCTGGCCTGTTTGCGGTCTGCGGTAGGCCGGCATGCCAAGCATGTCATTTTGTTCGGGCAGGATTCGGATTTGCTGGCGCAGGCCCTGCGCGGGACTGTGCCGATTCAGTCCGCAGATACCATGCGCGATGCCGTGATTCAGGCTCTGGAACTTTCTGTGGCCGGTGACAAGGTATTGCTGTCCCCGGCATGCGCAAGTTTTGACATGTACGAGAACTATATCGAGCGGGGCAGGGATTTCGAGAGCTGTGTCCGGGAGTTGGCGTTGTGAGTTCATCAAAACAGTTTGTGCATAGAAGGGAGGCACGCGAGGATGCCGAACTGGCCCTGCAATGCGATGTCCCGCTGCTCCTGAGCGCCGTTCTGCTGCTCGGGGTTGGCCTGGTGATGGTGGCCTCTTCCTCGATAGAAATTGCAGACCGTGCGACAGGCGACCCGCTTTACTACTTCAAACGACAGTTCATCTTTGCCGTGTTCGGGGTACTGGCGGCGCTGGCGCTCAGCAAAATCCGTCTGGCACACCTGGAACGCTCTGGCGGGATCTTGTTGTTCCTGATGGTGGCTCTTCTGGTCCTGGTGCTGATCCCGGGGATGGGCAGGACGGTGTACGGGAGCACGCGCTGGCTGGAACTCGGACCCCTGGGCATCCAGGTTTCTGAAATCGTGAAGCTGTTGCTCATCGTCTATATGGCTGGCTGGCTGGTCCGGCATGGACAGCGGGTCATCGAGTCGTTTAGCGGGTTTGCATGGCCCATGCTGGTCTTGCTGGTGCTGTTTACGCTGCTGCTGCTGCAGCCGGATTTCGGTGCCGCAATTGTTCTGCTGGTCACCACCCTCGGCATGTTCTGGCTGGCAGGCGCCAAGATACTCAATTTCGTGGTTCTGTTTGTGGTATCGGCAGCATCCATGGCCGTGATCGCCGTTTCTTCCCCGTATCGCATGGAGCGGCTCACGGCCTTCCTCAATCCCTGGTCGGACCCGTACGGTTCGGGTTTTCAGCTGACCCAGTCTCTGATTGCCATTGGCAGCGGCTCGTGGACGGGGCTGGGGCTGGGTGCCAGCGTGCAGAAACTTTTTTACCTGCCCAAGGCGCACAACGATTTCGTGTTTGCCGTGATTGCGGAAGAACTGGGCCTGGCCGGTGTTGTGGCGGTGCTTGTGCTGTTCCTGGTGCTGATTTTCAGATGTTTCGCGATCGGGAAGACGGTGGAGGAGAAGGGCATGAAATTCGGAGCCCTGATCTGCTATGGAATCGGAATCTGGCTGGGGTTGCAGGTGTTCATCAACATGGGTGTCAACATGGGCGTGCTGCCCACCAAGGGGCTGACACTGCCGCTGATCAGTGCGGGAGGCAGCAGCCTGCTGGTCGTATGCATGGCGATCGGCCTGGTCACGCGGGTGTACACGGAAGGGATGGTCGGGGATTCGGAACTGGTGCGGAGGTTCAGGAACTCATGAAGACCACGCGCGCACCCATCATGATTTTTGCAGCCGGCACGGGCGGTCATGTATTTCCCGCACTGGCCGTGGCCAAGCAACTCGAGCATCACGGCGTTCCGGTCGTCTGGGTAGGCACCCACAAGGGGATCGAATCCCGTGTAGTGGCCAATACGAGCTATCACTTTGAAAAGATATTCATCGGTGGCCTTCGCAGCAAGGATCTGCGGACCTACCTGCTGGCACCGATCAAGCTGGCGTTTGCCGGGTTGCAGACCATCTGGCTGGTGCTGAAACACCGGCCCTGCGCGGTACTGGGCATGGGCGGGTTCATCTCCGGACCCGGCGGAGTCGTGGCTGCCTTATTCCGGCGTCCCCTGGTCATCCATGAACAAAACGCGATTTCGGGCCTGACCAATCGTCTTCTCGCACCGCTCGCCACCCACATCCTGACGGCTTTCCCAAGCACGTTCGTGCGCAAAAACGTGGAACTGGTGGGCAATCCGGTGCGCAAGGAAATCCTGCAGAACAAGCGAGAGCACGACGTGGGTGAGCCCCAGGACAGGCCGTTACATGTGCTCGTGGTGGGTGGAAGCCTGGGGGCGCATACCCTGAACAAGACCGTGCCGGCGGCACTGGCACAGCTGGCGGCCGCAAAGCGCCCCGAAGTCTGGCATCAAAGCGGAGACAACAAGCTCGAGTTCACGCGGCAGGCCTATGACAGCCACCAGGTGGAGGCCCGTGTGGATGCGTTCATCGAGGAAATGCACAAGGCCTACGCCTGGGCAGACCTGGTGATTTGCCGCGCCGGTGCGATTACCGTGGCGGAACTCGCAATGGCAGGTGTCGGTGCGGTTTTCGTACCGTACCCGTACGCCGTGGACGATCACCAGACCGCCAATGCCCGTGCACTGGTCAAGGCCGGGGCGGCATTCATGATCCCGGAGCGCGAGTTCAATGCGCAGGCACTGGCCGCCCTGCTGCGCGATGTGCAGGCTCACCGAATCAAGCTCGAGGGCATCGCCGCTGCTATCCGCGGCTTTGCCAAGCCCCGGGCTGCCGAGGATGTGGCAAAAATATGCCTGAACGCCTGTCTGAAGGGCAAGGGCGAGCCCACAGGGCTGGCGGAGGACCCGGGGTCGTGACATTCAACATCGGACATTTTGCTACTAGCAAAATCAAGCATGTGCACTTTGTGGGCATCGGTGGTTCCGGCATGGGGGGCATCGCCGAGGTGATGGTGAATCTGGGGTACCAGGTCTACGGCTCCGACATCCAGGAGAATGCAATTACCCGGCGCCTGACGAAACTGGGTGCGACGGTTTACCGCCATCATGATGCCGGCAATGTCCGGGATGCCGATGTCGTGGTGATGTCGAGTGCGGTGGGAGAGGATAACCCGGAGATTGCGGCAGCTCATGAACGGCGCATCCCAGTCGTGCCGCGGGCAGAAATGCTTGCCGAGCTGATGCGTTTCCGTTACGGCATTGCCGTGGCAGGCACCCATGGCAAGACCACCACGACCAGCCTGATTGCATCCATACTGGCACAGGCCGGTCTGGACCCGACCTTTATCATCGGCGGGCGTGTCAACAGTTTCGGAAGTCATTCGAAGCTGGGAGCCGGACAGCACCTGGTCGCCGAGGCGGATGAAAGCGATTCCTCGTTTCTTTACCTGCAGCCGATCATGTCGGTCGTGACCAATATCGACTCGGATCATTTGTCGGCGTACGGAGGCGATTTCAACACCTTGCAGGAAGCGTTCCTGCAGTTTATCCATCATTTGCCGTTTTACGGCGTGGCCGTTTTGTGCGTGGAGGACGAGACGGTCCGTGCCCAGCTGCCGAAAATTTCGCGCCCGTATGTGACCTACGGCTTCGCCGAACATGCGGATTACCGGATCACCGAAGTCGAGAAGTCTGCAAGCCAGACAAAATTTGTTCTGCGGCGTCCCGGGCAGCTGGCACCGGTGCGGTTCGTGCTGAATCTGCTGGGTATACACAATGTCCTGAATGCCGTGGCCGCGGCGATTGTCGCCTTGCAGCTGGACGTCAAGGAAAACTGCATACAGTCCGCCTTCGAGAACTTTGAGGGCATTGCACGGCGCTTTCAGATCTATCCGCAGATATCCATCAACAGCAAAAACGTTCAGCTGGTGGACGACTATGGCCATCACCCGGCCGAAATCGAAGCCACCCTGGCCACGGCACGGGATGCCTGGCCCGGGCGCAGACTGACCGTGTTGTTCCAGCCGCACCGGTATTCGCGTACGCGGGACCTGTTCGACGATTTTGTACGGGTATTGAATGAAGCGGACACCCTGATGCTGTGTGAAGTTTATGCGGCCAACGAAGAACCGTTGGCAGGCGCCGACAGCCTGGCGCTGAGCCGTGCACTTCGTGCGCGGGGCAAGCTCGACCCGATTCTGGTGAAGGACCTGTCCGAGGTCCAGGCCACGCTGGAGCATGTTGCGAAAGATCAGGATGTCCTGCTCACCCTGGGGGCAGGCAGTATCGGCGGCATTGCCCCGCACCTGAGCGAGATTTTTGCACGACACTGACATGGAAGCCGTACACGACATCGAAATGCAGCGCGGGACGCTCGAGAGAAACGCCTCACTGGCACGCTTCACCAGCTGGAAGGTTGGCGGTGTCGCCGACGTCCTCTACCGGCCTGCAGATTTGCAGGACTTGAGAAATTTTCTGGCGGGGCAGGAGGCAGAAGTGCCGCTGACCTGGCTCGGTGGCGGCACCAATGTGCTGGTGCGTGACGGCGGCATACGGGGCGTGGTCATCTTGTTGCATGGTTGCCTCGGAGGGCTGGAGGTGGCAGGCCCCGGCAGCGTCCGTGCAGAGTCGGGCGTTGCGTGCGCCAAGCTGGCACGCTTTTGCGCAGACCAGGAGTTGCAGGGCGCGGAGTTCCTGGTGGGCATCCCGGGCACGGTCGGAGGCGCGCTGGCCATGAATTCCGGCGCGTATGGCCACGCGACCTGGGAATTCGTATCGCGTGTGCAAACCGTGGATCGACGCGGTGGACTGCACGCCCGCAGTGCCGATGATTTCCAGCCGGGGTATCGCACGGTCCAGGTACCCCGCGATGAGTGGTTCGTTGAAGCCCTGTTCAAATTTGCCCCCGGAAGTGCATCCAAGGTGAGAGCGCTCATCCGCTCGCTGCTGGAACGGCGCAATGCAGACCAGCCCCTGGGGAGTCAGAGTTGCGGTTCGGTGTTCAGGAATCCGGAACACGATCATGCCGCCAGGCTGATCGAGAGCTGTAAGCTCAAGGGAGCCCGCGCAGGCGGAGCCCAGGTGTCGGAGAAACATGCAAATTTCATCATCAATCGGGGGCATGCCACGGCCAAGGACATCGAAGACCTGATCTGGAAGGTGCATGCGACAGTGAAGGCCGAACGCGGCGTCTCACTGGTCCCCGAGGTCAGAATTCTGGGAGATGCGCCATGACGGAGGCTTCGCGCTTTGGCAAGGTCGCGGTGCTGATGGGCGGACCGTCATCGGAACGCGAAATCTCTCTCAAAAGCGGCGCTGCCGTGCTGAGTGCGTTGCAGGAGGCCCAGGTGGACGCCACGGGGATCGATGTCTCCGGTGACGTATTCGAGCGGCTGCGGGCCGGGAAATTCGACCGCGCCTTCATCGCGCTGCATGGAGCCCTCGGCGAGGACGGCTGCATCCAGGGCGGGCTGGAAGTGATCGGACTGCCCTACAGCGGCAGCGGTGTGCTGGCCTCGGCGATCTGCATGAACAAGTGCATGACCAAGCAGATCTGGTCAGGGCACGGCATCCCCACACCCCGGTTCCGGGTATTGCAAGGTGCCGTCGACCCGGATGCGCTGGTGGCGGAACTGGGCCTGCCCATGATCCTGAAGCCCGTGTCCCAGGGTTCGAGTATCGGCATCACCAAGGTCGATACCCGGGAAGACATCACCTCGGCGTGGGAGCACGCCTGCGATTTCGAGAACACGGTGATGGCAGAACCGTGGATCGAGGGCGAGGAATACACGGTCGCCGTACTGGATGATCAGGCCCTGCCCGCCATCCGCCTGGAGACTCCGCGGACCTTCTATGATTTCGATGCCAAGTACCAGTCCAGCGACACTCAATACCATTGTCCTTGCGGGCTGTCCGCCGCCCGGGAAACGGAGATCCAGGAACAGGTGCTGCAGGCCTTTACCGCCACGGCGGCCTCGGGCTGGGGGCGGGTCGACCTGATGCTGGACACCTGCGGGCAGCCGTGGTTTCTGGAGATCAATACGGTGCCTGGCATGACGGACCACAGCCTGGTGCCGATGGCTGCCGCGGCGCAGGACATCAGTTTTGTCGAGCTCGTGCTCAGAATACTGGAGACTTCCCTGGCCCAATGACTGTGCGAACACGAAAACCAGCAAACAAAAAGGCCGCTGCCCCAACGGTGCCCGGGTACTTTTCGCTGCGCAGTGCGTGGGACGTACTGGTACTCGCCACACTGCTGGGCAGCGTGGCGTTGGTCTCGTACTGGGTCCGCACCTACCACCCCGACCTGCTGGTCAGGCCGCAGATCCGGCAGGTCACGGTAGAGGGAGAGGTGCATGCCGACGATCGCGAGGCCTTCCGGAACATCGTCACCGCACGTGTTGCGAAGGGATTTTTTCGCATCCCCGTGGGCCGACTGGAACGGGAGCTGGCGGAACTGCCCTGGATCTACGATGCCAAGGTGCGGCGCAGCTGGCCTGCGACGGTGATGATCGCGGTACAGGGACAGGAACCGATTGCCCGCTGGGGCAAAACGGGACTGATGAATATCTATGGAGGACTCTTTTTTCCGGAAACCGTGGAGACCCCCTATGCGGCCTTACCCATGCTGTACGGAGAAAATGCCCGTGCCGAAGAGCTGGCCGGTATTTTCGAGCACAACGTCCGCAGGCTGGAACCCCTGGGCCTGCAATTGCAGGGGCTGTTCGAGGATGGGCGCCTGTCCAAGCACATGGTGCTGTCCGGCGGGATCATCCTGGTTCTCGGGCACGGTGACCTCGGCAAGAAAATTACGCGGTTCATGACCGCCTATAAGGAATACCTGTCCCCGCGCATGGACCAGGTGAAAAAAATTGACTTGCGTTATACCAACGGCCTGGCAGTTGAGTGGAAAGACCCCCAGCTGGCAGAGAACTTCAAGCTGGAACCCAAGCTATGAGCCGCAAAACAGAAAAAGACATCCTGGTCGGCCTGGATATCGGCACCTCCAAGGTCACCGCGATTGTCGGTGAAGTGAACGAAGAGGATCAGCTGGAAGTGATCGGGCTCGGTACAAGTCCGTCACGCGGGCTGAAAAAGAGTGTCGTCGTCAATATCGAGTCTACCGTGCAATCCATCCAGCGCGCGGTCGAGGAAGCCGAATTGATGGCCGGCTGCCAGATGCATTCCGTGTATACCGGGATTGCCGGCAGTCACATCCGCAGCATGAATTCCCACGGCATTGTCGGGATCAAGGACCAGGAAGTGTCCAAGGGGGATGTGGAGCGCGTCATCGATGCCGCCCGGGCCGTGGCCATTCCCGCAGACCAGAGAGTGCTGCAGGTGATGCCGCAGGAATTTGTGATAGACCAGCAGGAGGGCATTCGAGAGCCCATCGGCATGTCCGGCGTGCGCCTGGAGGCCAAGGTGCATTTGGTCACCGGAGCGGTCAGCGTGGCACAGAACATCATCAAGTGCATTCACCGCTGCGGACTGGAGGTCGACGACATCATCCTGGAGCAGCTGGCATCGAGCAGCGCGGTACTCACGGAGGACGAAAAAGAGCTGGGAATCTGCCTGGTGGACATCGGCGGAGGGACCACGGATGTCGCCGTATTCACCGACGGTGCGATCAAGCACACGGCCGTGATTCCGATTGCCGGAACCCAGGTCACCAACGACATTGCGGTGGCCATGCGCACCCCGACCCAGCATGCCGAAGATATCAAGATCAAGTATGCCTGTGCACTGCGCCAGCTTGCGAATCCTGACGACACGATTGACGTCCCCAGTGCCGGGGACCGTGGATCCAGGCAGCTGTCGCGCCAGACACTGGCTGAAATCGTGGAGCCACGCTATGAAGAACTGCTCTCGCTGGTGCTGGATGAAGTGGAACGCAGCGGTTTCAAGAATCTGGTCGCGGCAGGCGTGGTCCTGACCGGCGGCAGTTCAAGGATGGAAGGCGTGGTGGACTTGGCAGAGGAGATTTTCCACATGCCCGTACGCCTGGGTACGGCCCAGAACGTGACGGGCTTGGTGGATGTTGTGAGAAATCCGATTTACGCCACCGGGGTAGGCCTGCTCTTGTTTGGTTTCCAGAATCAGATGCTGGAGCAGCACGCCTCCTCGGGCGAGTCGGTCGTGGCAGGAGCGTTCAATAGGGTAAGGAACTGGTTTCAGGGAAGCTTTTAAAACTCATGTGCTGAGCATGAAAACCTAGAGGAGAAAGGTTATGTTTGAACTGGTAGATACATACGGTGAGAATGCGGTCATCAAGGTCATTGGTGTGGGCGGAGGCGGCGGAAACGCCGTCATGCACATGGCCAAATCCAACATTGACGGCGTAGACTTCATTTGCGCAAACACCGATTCACAGGCGCTGAAAAGCACCGATGTCAAGACGGTGTTGCAGCTGGGGAACAACATCACCCAGGGACTGGGAGCCGGGGCCAACCCGGTCGTGGGCCGCGAGGCCGCACTCGAGGACCAGGACCGCATCCGTGAGTCCATCTCGGGAGCGGATATGCTGTTCATCACGGCCGGCATGGGCGGAGGAACCGGTACGGGTGCCGCTCCGGTGGTGGCGGAAATCGCCGAGGAACTGGGTGTCTTGACAGTCGCCGTGGTAACCAAGCCGTTCCCCTTCGAGGGCGACAAGCGCATGAAGATCGCCAATGCCGGCATCGAGGAGCTCGTCAAGCACGTGGACTCGCTCATCACGATACCCAATGAGAAGCTGCTGGCGGTCCTCGGTCGGGAAACCAACCTGCTGGATGCGTTTAAATCCGCCAATGACGTCCTGCGCGGTGCCGTTCAGGGTATCGCCGAGCTGATCACCTGTCCGGGACTGATCAACGTGGATTTTGCCGACGTACGTACCGTGATGTCGGAGATGGGCATGGCCATGATGGGGTCGGGCACGGCAACGGGGGTCGAGCGGGCCCGCGAGGCCGCCGAAGCGGCCATCTCCAGCCCGCTGCTTGAGGACGTCAATATCGCGGGCGCCAAGGGCATCCTGGTGAACGTGACTGCCAGCGCCGGTCTCTCCATCGGAGAATTCGATGAAATTGGCAGTCATATCAAGGGCTTGGCATCAGATGATGCCACGGTGGTCGTTGGCACGGTGATCGACGAATCCATACAGGACAACCTGCGTGTGACGCTGGTGGCAACCGGTATCGGGTCAAAGACTACGCCGGCGCCGGCCAAGCCCAAGATGACGCTGGTCGAGACGTCGACGAAGAAAAAGTCCAAGGTCATGGGTGAAGGGGCGCGCCCCCCCAAGGTGCCGGCCGAACCCGGGGTCGAGGTCGCCGCGAAAAATCAGGGATACGATCTGGATTATCTGGATATTCCTACATTTTTGCGCACGCAAGCCGACTGATCAGCGCGTGCCCGGCGGGACCAGGGGTTAAAATCTCTGGTGAAGTCCTCGGCAAATTGTGTAATATTACAGAGATATTACCTGTCGTTCGGTATGCGGCGTGGGGAGGCTGAAGGAATCAGACGCTGGTAGCGATCTATAGGATGTACGCTCTGTGATACAACAAAGAACACTAAAGAACGTCATACGTGCGACGGGTGTAGGCTTGCATACGGGCAAGAAAATCTACCTGACCCTGCGCCCGGCTCCTGTGGATTCCGGGGTCATTTTCCGGCGTGTGGACCTCGATCCGCCCGTGGAAATCAAGGCCAATCCCGAGAATGTGGGCGATACCAGCCTGTCCACGACGCTGGTTTCAGGCGGTGTGCGCATTTCCACGGTCGAGCACCTGCTCTCGGCCATGGCAGGTCTGGGTATCGACAATGCGTACGTGGATGTCAGTGCGCCGGAAGTGCCCATCATGGACGGCAGTGCCGGCCCCTTCGTCTTCCTGGTGCAGTCCTCAGGCATTGTCGAGCAGAACGCCGCCAAGAAATTCATCCGCATCACCAAGTCCGTGAAGGTCAAGGAGGACGACAAGTGGGCAAGGTTTGACCCGTTCGATGGATTCAAGGTCGGCTTCATGATTGATTTCGATCACCCGGTCTTCAAGGCGGGTCCGCAAAAGGCCGAACTGGATTTTTCCACGACTTCCTTTGTCAAGGAAATCTCACGTTCGCGCACCTTCGGTTTCATGCGCGACTTCGAGGCCCTGCGTTCGCGCAACCTGGCACTGGGAGGGAGCCTGGACAACTCGATTGCCGTGGATGAACACCGTATCCTGAACGAGGACGGACTGCGCTACGAGGACGAGTTCGTCAAGCACAAGATCCTCGATGCCATCGGTGATCTGTACCTGCTGGGCCACAGCCTGATCGGCGCATTCAGCGGTTACAAGTCCGGCCACGCACTGAACAACAAGCTGTTGAGGAAGCTGGTCGAGGACACGAGTGCCTGGGAAGAGGTCACGTTCGAGGATGGCGAGGAGAAGGTGCCGATCTTCTACAGTTCGCCCATCAGCGCCAACATCTAGCGACGGCCTGCCTGTCCGAAGGCCTTCAGTCTTTCCTGCCTTGTCGCGCCAGACGGCGCAGCGCTTCCTTCAGTTCCGGGTCCTGCACGTGTTCTGCGCATTCATCGATATGGCGGGCGCTGGGCCCCGAGAGGGGAGTTGCCGGGGTCGGCTGTTTCGGCTCGCTGGTGGTCTTTCGGATTTTAATCTTTAGCCGATTTAGGCATACTCTTACCGCAAGGCCCAGTTCCTGATTGAACTGTTTCAGGATTTCATGCTGCTGGAACCGGAGCAGGCTGGCGTGGCCAGGGTCATCTGTGATGATCGTCAGGGTCCGGTTGTCGATGCTGGCGACCCAGCAGTGACTGGCCAGTGTCGCCGGCAGCTGCATCCTCAAGCTCAGGGTGAGCCGGTGCAGCAGCTTGGCTTTATCCTGCAAGCCTGTGCTGATGTATGACGAGAGTTTCTGCATCCGGATGAGCGCAGGTAGGAATGTTCAGTAATCCAGATTAACTATCACAGTCATGAACATTATCATTTTCCCCCGTTCACGCCTACGTCTCCTGTATGTCGAGCCGCGCAGGTGGTATCGGGCCGGATTGATTGGTGCTGTCACGCTGGTGCTGACGGTACTGCTGGGCAGCGGCTATCTGCTCGGCATCTTCTTCGGCAATGAGGTGATCCTGAGCCAGTGGAAGGAGGATATCGCAGAACATGAACAGCGTTTGCAGCAGGCTCGCGAGGAATCCCGGGCCGAGGTCAGCGCACTGACCACCCAGGCCGGGATGCTGCAGGCCCAGGTGCAGCGCATCGACGTACTGGGCAGCGTGCTGATCGAGATGGCTGGCCTCGAGCCCGAGGAGTTCAGCTTTGTGCCGGAGTCCGGGATCGGGGGTCCGTCTCCGGTAACGGAGGTCCCCGGCGGCAAGAGCCTGCAGATCGAATCCGAATTCGAAAGGATCCAGAGCAGTCTGGAGGCGCGCGAGCGCCAGCTGGAAGTGATCCGGGATGCCATGGTCAACGAAAAGGTCGAACAGGAAATTGTGCCGCAGGGCCGACCGGTCAAGTACAGCTGGGTATCCTCCCTTTTCGGCAAGCGGCGTGATCCGTTTACAGGCCATCCCGAAAAACACAAGGGTGTGGACTTTGCCGGCCAGTCCGGCAGCAACGTGATGGCCGTGGCCGGTGGCATCGTGACGCGCGCGCACAGGAATGGCGACTACGGCAACCTGGTGGAAATCGACCACGGCAATGGATACATGTCACGCTATGCGCACAACAAGGTCGTCCTGGTGAAGGCGGGCGAGGTGGTCAAGCGCGGACACGTGATTGCCAAGCTGGGCAATACGGGCCGCTCGACAGGCCCCCATGTCCACTTCGAGGTGCTCAAGGACGGTGTCCAGATTGACCCGATGAAGTTTGTCAAATAGCTCGGCTGCAGGCGGCTTCGAATTCACCCGATCCACGCGTTGTTCAGCGATGTCCACAAACCGGTTTCCTGCACGAGTCCGTTCGCACTGCACGTGAGCACCACCGGATTTCGCCAGCGACCCGGGATGCATTCCCGGCATTCGGGCAAGTGATGCAAGCACGCATGTTAGAAAAATTCACCAAGAAAGTCTTCGGTAGCCGCAACCAGCGGATGCTGGGCCGGTATCACAAGACTGTCCAGAAAATCAACGCACTGGAGGCGACCTACCAGGCTCTGGACGATCACGGCCTGCGACAGAAAACTGCGGAATTTCGCCAGCAGGCGGAGAACGGCTCGACCCTGGAAGCCCTCCTGCCGGAAGCCTTTGCGGCCGTTCGGGAAGCTGCCCGGCGTGCCCTGGAGATGCGCCATTTCGATGTCCAGCTGGTCGGCGGCATGGTCCTGCATGATGGCAATATTGCCGAGATGCGCACCGGCGAGGGCAAGACCCTGGTCGCGACCCTGCCGGTGTATCTCAATGCCCTCGGCGGTGCCGGCGCGCATGTCGTCACGGTCAATGACTATCTGGCCCGGCGCGATGCGGAGTGGATGGGCGGAATCTACCGCTTGCTGGGACTTGAGGTCGGCGTGTTGGTCAGCGGCATGGGACACCCGGAGCGCCAGCAGGCCTACGCGGCGGACGTCACCTACGGCACCAACAATGAATTCGGCTTTGACTACCTGCGTGACAACATGGAATTTTCGGCGGAGGCCTGCGTGCAGCGCGCACTCAATTTTGCGGTGGTCGACGAAGTGGATTCGATCCTGATCGACGAGGCGCGCACCCCCCTGATCATCTCGGGGTCCACCGGAGAGAACCTGAGCCTGTACAAGGCGATGGATTCGCTGGTGCCCAAGCTGGTCCCGCAGCAGGAGGAAGACGGGCCGGGCGACTACAGCATCGATGAAAAAAGCAAGCAGATTCACCTGACCGAAGAGGGGCACCAGCATATCGAGGAGCTGCTCTCGGGCCGGGGCCTGCTGGCCAGCAATGAGACCCTGTATGACGTGGCCAATATCAATCTGCTGCATCACGTGAACGCCGCGTTGCGCGCAAACGTGCTGTTTCAGAAAAATGTCGATTACATCGTGCGTGACGGACAGGTCACCATCGTCGATGAGTTCACCGGCCGCACGATGCCGGGTCGGCGCTGGTCCGACGGCCTGCACCAGGCGGTCGAGGCCAAGGAGGGCGTGGTCATACAGAACGAGAACCAGACCCTGGCATCCATCACCTTCCAGAACTATTTTCGCCTCTACAGCAAGCTGTCCGGCATGACGGGTACGGCGGACACGGAGGCGTACGAGTTCGAGTCCATTTACGGCCTGGAGGTGGTCGTGATCCCGACCCACAAGCCCATGATCCGCGAAGACCTGGGGGATCTCGTGTATCTGACGATGCAGGAAAAATATGACGCCATCATCGCTGACATCAAGGAATGCACGGAGCGCGGCCAGCCGGTGCTGGTGGGCACCACTTCCATCGAATCCTCCGAGCAGATCGCCGGCGTGTTGAAAAAGTCCGGCATCGAACACCAGGTGCTGAATGCCAAGCAGCACGAGCGGGAATCCCTGATCATTACCCAGGCCGGGTGTCCCGGCACGGTGACCATCGCCACCAACATGGCGGGCCGGGGTACGGACATCGTGCTTGGAGGCAATCTCGAAGCCGAACTGCAGCGCCTGGCGCCGGATGCCACGGAGCACGACCGCGGCCAGGTGCGGACAGACTGGCAGGGTCGGCATGACGCGGTCCTGCAGGCCGGCGGCCTGCATATCATCGGTACAGAACGGCATGAATCGAGGCGGATCGACAACCAGCTGCGGGGTCGTTCAGGTCGCCAGGGAGACGTGGGATCCTCGCGCTTCTATCTGTCGATGGAAGACAACCTGATGAGGATTTTTGCTTCGGACAAGGTGCGCGGGATGATGCAGAAGCTCGGCATGCAGCCGGGCGAATCGATCGAACACCCCTGGGTGTCCAAGGCCATTGAGAATGCGCAACGCAAGGTCGAGGCGCACAACTTCGATATTCGCAAGCATTTGCTGGAGTACGATGACGTCGCCAACGACCAGCGCAAGGTGGTGTACGAGCAGCGCCGCGACCTGATGCAGACCGAGGATATTTCCGAGAACCTGACGGCCATACGCGAGGACGTCACCGACAACATGATCGGCGAATACCTGCCGGATGGAAGCGTGGAGGAGCAATGGGAGGTCGAGGGCCTGAACCAGGCGCTCGAGGGCACGTTCGGCCTGAGCCTGAAGGTGCATGAATGGCTGGACGACGAATCCGTGGACCGCGAGGAGATCAGCAAGAGGATACACCAGCAGGTCTCGGATCTGTTCGGCGAAAAGGAAGACCGGGTCGGTGCGGAACTGATGCGCCGGCTCGAGAAGGACATCATGCTGAAGGTGCTGGACAACCGCTGGAAGGAACACCTCGCAGCCATGGACTATTTGCGCCAGGGCATCGGGCTGCGAAGCTATGCGCAGAAAAATCCGAAACAGGAGTACAAGCGGGAGGCATTCAGCATGTTCCAGCAGTTGCTCGAGCAGATCAAGCACGAGACCGTTTCCCTGATCGCCCGGGCTGAGCTCCCCACCCTGGAGGAAATCCGGGCGCTGGAGGAGGCGCAGCAGATCCCGGAGGACATTGAGTACCAGCATGTGCAGGCCGACAATGTACTGCAGCCCGGTACGCCCCAGCCGCAGGCGGCCCCCCCGGTGCAAGCGCCCAAACCGAAGCCTTTCAAGCGCGGCAAGAAAAAGGTCGGCCGCAACGACCCCTGTCCCTGCGGCTCCGGCAAGAAGTACAAACACTGTTGCGGGAAGCTCGCCTGAGAACCCGGTTTCAGCCCGAACTGGCATGGCAATTTCCCTGAATCCTCCCGAGCGGCTGTTGCCCGTAAAGGGCATTCGCCTGGCAACGGCGGCGACCGGCCTGCGCTATGAGGGCCGCGATGACCTGGTGCTGGTGGAGATCTGCGAACAGGCCCATACCGCGGCCCTGTTCACGACCAACCGGTTTTGTGCGGCGCCCGTGACGGTTGCCCGCAGCCACCTGGCCGCGGCACAGCCTCGCTACCTGCTCATCAACGCCGGCAATGCCAATGCCGGCCTTGGCAAGCTGGGCCTGGAGGATGCCCGTACCTGCTGTGCGGCACTTGCGGGCGAGAGCGGCTGCCTGGAGACGGAGGTACTGCCGTTCTCGACCGGGGTCATCGGCGAACGGCTGGACGTTGCGAAAATCAACGCACACTGCCCCCGGCTGGTCCGGGAACTCGAAGAAGATGCCTGGCTTCCCGCCGCAAAGGCCATCATGACCACGGACACGGTCTGCAAGGGGGTGTCCAGGCAGTTGCAGCTGGACGGCAAGGCCGTGACGATGACGGGCATCGCCAAGGGTGCGGGAATGATCCGCCCGGACATGGCGACGATGCTGGCATATGTTGCCACGGATCTGCAAATCGATTCGGAACAGGCGGCGCAGCTCGCCCAGGCGGGCGCACGGCAGTCATTTCACTGCATCACGGTCGACGGGGATACTTCTACCAACGATGCCTGCGTGCTGATGGCCACAGGACGTTCCGGTGCCCGCTACGGTGAGCTGTCGAAGCCGGCCGCAGCGCAATTCACCGAGGCCCTGAATTCCCTGTTCCTGTCCCTGGCCCAGGCCATGGTCCGCGACGGTGAAGGGGCGACGAAATACATTTGCATCCGCATTGAGCAGGCACCCAGCGAGAAGATGGCGCGTGACATTGCCTTTACCATTGCGCACTCGCCGCTGGTCAAGACCGCGGCCTTTGCCAGTGATCCGAACTGGGGGCGCATCGTAGCAGCGGCCGGACGTGCCCCGGGAGCTGCCCTGGACATGGACCGCCTGTCCCTGTCCATCAGCGGCCTGGCCGTCATCGAGAACGGACAGCCAGCCCCGGGGTACACGGAAGCGGCTGGCGTGCAGGCGATGTGCGGCGAGGAACTCGAACTGAGGTTGCAGCTGGGTACGGGGGATGCCGGTGCCCGGATCTGGACCACGGACCTCTCGCACGACTATGTAAGGATCAACTCGGAGTACCGCAACTGAGCATTTCTCCCGTGAGCTCGGGTGTGCCCCGCCAGCACGTGGTGGTCGGCATCGTGAGGAACTCCATGGACGAAATTCTGGTGATGAAGCGGCCCGCGGATCGCCATCTGGGGGGCCTGGCCGTGTTTCCGGGCGGCAAGCTGGAGGCCGGCGAGTCGCCTGAGTCTGCACTGCAGCGTGAGCTCAAGGAGGAGCTCGACATCGACATGTGCCGCTGTCGTCCCCTGATTCAGGTTCCGTACGCCTATGCGGACCGGGAGGTTTTCCTGGATGTTTTCCTGGTGACCGACTATTCGGGCAGGGTGCGTGGTGTCGAAGGACAGGAGTTCGCCTGGAGAAGCCCCCGGGCCCTGGACGGCCTGCACTTTCCGAAGGCCAACCACGGTATCGTGCGGGCCCTGCAGTTGCCGGGGCTGGTCTGTGTCACCCCGGCTGCTGGACAGGTGCGGGATTTCCTGCGCCACTTCGGGGATACCATCGGGCAGGACAAAGTCAGCCTGGTCCATTTTCGTTCCCATGACCTGGGCCGCCAGGACTATTTGCAGCTGGCCGAGGACTGCCTGCAGGAATGTCACCGCCACCGGGTGCGCCTGGTGTTGAATGCCGAAGCCTCTTTACTTGAACAGGTCGATGCACACGGCCTGCATCTGACCAGCCGCAGGCTGTGTGCCGTGAAAACAAGGCCACTTGACAAGAAGTACCTGGTCAGTGCCTCCTGCCACACTCTTGACGAAGTGCTTCGTGCTTCGCAAACGGACCTGGATTACATTTTCCTGGGCCCGGTGCGCGAGAAAGTGTCCGATGTGTCCAACGAGGTACTGGGCTGGAAGCGGTTCGCCCGCTTGGCACGGGAAAGTGCCATTCCGGTGTACGCGATCGGGGGCCTGGGTGTGGCAGACATCGAAGTCGCCATCGCTCATGGCGGCCAGGGTGTGGCTGCCATCCGTGCCATATGGCAGCAGGACCGCTGAAAACCGGCTAGAAGTTGCAGCAGGCCAGTTTGAACTCGATGTCGTTGTCGATCTGCTTGGGGGTCGTTTCCAGGCTGGTCTGGCTCAAAAAACGTATGGAGAAGCGCTGCTTCCCGGCACTGCACTCCGGGAAATGATCCCTGTCCACCCGGATGCGAATCATCTGGTACGACGCACCCAGATCAAGGCTCTGGTAGTAAAAGCCCTTTGTTGCCAGTCGCTGGCGAAACGGTACGCTTTGCCGAATGAGTTTCAGGGACTGCGAGATGCCTTTCTCGACCATCTGGAACGGCTCGAACCAGTCCATCAGCATTTGCTTGCGCTGCATAAATGATTGTTCCAGCCAGTGGCGGTATTCCGGAACGTCGAAGTTGCAGATGCCGCCGGGGAGGGAACTCCTCTGACGAATACTGCTGAAGAAATCGTTGTTTTTCAGGTGATCAACGATCTGGCCGTGGACCTCATGCAGTTCGTCGTAAAATGCTTTGTGTTCGGCCAGGATGCGGTTCAGCTTGACGGTGTTGATATTGGGCTGGGGAGCAAGCAGTTCCAGCGCATCGATCTGCCGCTTGATGTGTTTCAGCAGATCCTGTTTTACGTCGCTGCGCGATACCAGGTTGTACATCTCGATCAGCGTAAGCAACGCCCCATGGCTGTCGTAAGGTTTTTGCCGTTTGACAAAGAATGCAAACTGGTCAGCCAGTTGCTCATAACGCAAAAAAGTACGTATCTTCTCGTTCAGGGGCTGCTCGTAGGTGATTAAAGATGTTGTGGAGCGCTCAGTCATGACACATCCGGGGACAGGCCTAAAGTACTGTACTTGTCGTGCAGTATAGCAACCTTTTCGCGCAAACTTTCCAGGCCGGCATCATTTTCGAGGACATCATCGGCCCGTTCGAGCCGGGCGTCGCGGTCCAACTGTGCTGATATGATGGCTTTTGCATGCGCCGGGTCGCAGCGGTCGCGTACCATGACGCGTTCGAGCTGTTGCTCGACGCTGCAGTCGATGACGAGAATGCGATCGACCAGGCCGGCGCCTTCCGTCTCGAGCAGCAGGGGCACCACGACGATGCAGTACACGGCATCGAGCTGGCCGAGGCGCTGCCTGATTTCCCGGTACACCAGGGGATGCAGCAGGTCTTCCAGCGTGCGCCGGAGGCCCGCATCGGCAAAGACGGCCTGTCGGAGCCGGTCACGCAACAGGGTCTGCTGGGCGTCGAAATACTCCTCGCCGAAGGTCTTGCGCAGCCGTTCGCGGACTTCTTCGGTCTCCGTCAGCTGGCGGGCGATGACGTCGGCATCGATGACCGGGACCCGGAGGTCCTGCTCGAAGATCCCGGCAACGGACGACTTGCCGCAGCCGATTCCGCCTGTAAGGCCCACTACTAACATCGTCCCGGATACGCGCGTATACTGTCAAAACTCGCTTCGCAACTCACCGTATGAATATACATGAATACCAGGCCAAGGCCATTTTCTCGCGCTTTGGCGTGCCGGTTCCGGACTCACACCTGATCCGCACTGGCGACGATATCGAGCAGTTCTGTGAATCCCTGGAGCCGCACACCTGGGTGGCCAAGGCCCAGGTGCATGCCGGCGGGCGCGGCAAGGCCGGGGGTGTGGTGCGCGCCGACGGCAAACGGGATCTTGTCGCCGCCATCTCCGGGATGCTCGAAACCCGCCTGGTAACCCGCCAGACCGGTAAGGACGGCCTGCCTGTGCAGGCCGTTTTGATCGAGAAGGCCGTCGAGGTCCGCAGAGAGCTGTACCTGGCCCTGCTGGTGGACCGCGAGAGCGGGCGGATTGCGATCATCGCATCCGCAGAAGGCGGCATGGATATCGAACAGGTCGCACAGCAGACCCCGGACAGGGTCCTGACACAGCTTGTCCATCCGGGGGCCGGTTTGCAGCCCGGCCAGGCCCGTACCCTGGCCTATGCGCTGGGCCTGCAAAAGGACCAGGTCCGCCAGCTGCAGGCGATCCTGTTTGCGCTGTTCGAGCTGTTTGTCAGCAGCGATTGCAGCCTGGTGGAGATCAATCCGCTCATCGTTGACGCGGAGGGTAGGCTGGCGGCCCTGGATGCCAAGATCAACATCGATGACAACGCACTTTTCCGGCAGGCGGAGATCGCGGAGTTTCGCGATCCAATGCAGGGAAACCGCGACGAGGAACATGCCTGCGCGCTGGGCCTCAATTACATCCGCCTGGGCGGCAGCATCGGCTGCATCGTGAACGGGGCCGGGCTGGCCATGGCCACCATGGACCTCGTCAAGCATCATGGCGGGGAACCTGCCAATTTCCTTGACGTGGGGGGTGCGATCACGCAGGAGAGAGTTGCCGAAGCTTTCAAGCTGGTGGTGAGCGATGCCGGGGTCAAGGCGGTGCTGGTCAATATCTTCGGCGGCATCGTGCGCTGCGACCTGCTGGCGAGTGGCATCCTCGATGCCCTGCAGAGCGTTTCCCTGCTGGTCCCGGTCGTCGTCTTGCTGCAGGGCACGCGGGCAGCCGAGGGCAGGCAGCTGCTTGAGAACCGGCATGCCCAGCTTCACCAGGCCGATACGCTGACCGAAGCCACCCAGCGGGCGATCCGTCTCGCCCGAGCCTGAGCGGGTACACCGCGGGCTGCATTCCATGAGTGTTCTTGTCGGGAGAGATACGAAGGTCCTGTGCCAGGGCATGACAGGCACCCAGGGTACGTTTCATACCCGCCAGGCCCTGGACTACGGCACGCAGGTGGTGGCCGGGGTGACCCCCGGGCGCGGCGGGAGTTCCCATCTCGGGCTACCCGTGTATGACACCGTAGACCAGGCCCGCCAGGCGCACGAGGTCGATGCCAGCGTCATCTACGTGCCGGCCGCCTTTGCCGCGGACGCGATCCTCGAGTCCGTCTATGCGGGAATCCCGCTGGTAGTGTGCATCACCGAAGGGGTGCCGATCCTCGACATGGTGAAAGTGAGGGCGGTGCTGGAGCACTCGGATTCGCGGCTGGTGGGACCGAATTGCCCGGGGGTCATCACTCCGGGCGAATGCAAGATCGGTATCATGCCCGGCGACATACACCGTCCCGGCCCGGTGGGGATCGTTTCGCGCTCGGGCACCCTGACGTACGTGGCCGTGGACCAGACTGCACAACATGGTCTCGGCCAGTCCACCTGCATCGGGATCGGCGGGGATCCGATCCACGGGCTGGACTTCATCGACTGCCTGGCGCTGTTTGAACGGGATGAGGCCACGCAAGGCATCATCCTGGTGGGCGAGATCGGTGGCACTGCCGAGGAACAGGCGGCCGAGTTCATCCAGGACCGGGTGTCCAAGCCGGTCGTCGCCTACGTGGCGGGGGTCACCGCCCCTGCCGGCAAACGCATGGGGCATGCCGGGGCGATCATCAGTGGCGGCCAGGGAACCGCCGAGCAGAAGTACCGGGCGTTCGAGAAGGCCGGGGTCACCACTTCGCGCAACCCCGCCGAGCTCGGCGCGCTCATGTGCGACCTGCTGGAGCATTGACGGGCCGAGCCCCCGAGCCGTGATGAAAGACACACTGGATATCGCCCTGGCGCAATGCAATTTCCTAGTGGGAGACCTGCAGGGAAATACCCGCCAGGTGATTGAAAACGCCGTGCATGCGCGCGATCACCTGGGCGCCGACCTGGTCGTATTTTCCGAGCTGTCCCTGACCGGATACCCGCTGGAGGACCTGCTGTTCAACGCGACGGTCCTGCCGGGCGTCGAGCACTGCCTGCAGACCATCCGTCGCGAAGTCCAGGGCATCCACGTGGTGCTCGGTGCGCCTTCCCGGGAAAACGGGCAGCTGTTCAATTCAGCATTCGTGCTTCGCGATGCGGCCATACAGGCGGTGTACCACAAGCAGCGGTTGCCGAACTATGAGGTGTTTGATGAAAAACGGTACTTCCGGGCCGGTGGCGAGGCCTGCGTCACGGACATCCAGGGGGTGCGGGCAGGCATCACCATCTGTGAGGACATCTGGGCCGGCGCAGCCGTGGAGCAGGCAGTGGGCGAGGGGGCCGAGCTCATCATCAATATCAATGCCAGCCCCTACCGGGTCCACAAGACGCAGGAGCGGCTCGAGATCCTGAAGGCCCGTGTCCGCGAGCAGCAGGTGCCGATCGTGTATGTCAACCAGGTCGGCGGGCAGGATGAACTGGTTTTCGACGGCGAGTCCTGCTGCATCAACCGCCAGGGCAAGCCCTGCCTGCGTGCCCCGGTGTTCGAGCCGGGGATCTTCACCGTGCGGTACTCGAGGAGCGATGCGGACCTGCTGGACAGCGACTGCCTGCATGCCCCCCTGACGGGTGGCGAATCGGTCTATCGTGCGCTCGTGCTGGGCGTGCGCGACTACGTGCAGAAAAACCGCTTCGACGGCGTGGTGCTGGGTCTGTCCGGCGGGATTGACTCGGCCCTGACGCTGGTGCTCGCGGTCGATGCCCTCGGGGCCGAACGTGTTCACGCGGTGATGATGCCGTTTCGCTACACGTCCGCGATGAGTGTCGAGGATGCCGGCCGGCTGGCTGCAAACCTGGGGGTGCAGCTGGACCAGATTCCCATCGAAGCGGCCTATGCGGCAGTCACAAAAGGCCTGGCATCGGTGGCTCCGGGCCCGGCACAGGACGTGACCGAGCAAAACATCCAGTCGCGTCTTCGCGGGGTGTTCCTCATGGCGTTGTCAAACCGTACCGGAAGACTGTTGCTGACGACCGGAAACAAGAGCGAGATGTCCGTCGGGTATGCCACCCTGTACGGCGATATGGCCGGGGGGTTTGCACCGTTGAAGGATGTGTCCAAGACCCTGGTGTACGAACTGGCGAGGTACAGGAACGGGCTTGGCCAGGTCATCCCGGAGCGCGTGCTGCAACGCGAGCCCAGTGCGGAACTTGCCCCGGACCAGGTCGACCGCGACAGCCTGCCGCCCTATGAGCTGCTCGACCCGATCCTGGAAAAATTCGTGGAGCAGGAGATGACCGTGGATGGCATCGTCGAGGAAGGGTTTGACAGGCCCGTGGTCGAGCGTGTCGTGGCCATGGTGTTGCGAAACGAGTACAAGAGGCGCCAGGCGCCCCCGGGGGTGATGATCACGCGCCGTGCCTTTGGCAAGGACCGCCGTTACCCGATCACCAGCGGTTTTGTGCGAAACCTGGGCGCTTCGGGGACTCAGTCGCAGTCGTAGGTTTTCACGCGCAGGGTTTCCAGCGCACGTGCCCAGAGGCCTTCGGCACAGCTTGGCTTGTACAGGGCGAGCCGCGCAGGAATCCGGCCATCCTCGGTGGTCTGGAAATTTTCCGCGAACACCCGGCGGGTGTCGTCGGCCAGGTCATTGAGGCCGAGCTTGAGGTAGGCCTGTTCCAGCGTGTACAGCGCCTGCGGCATGGCCTCGGCACCCTGGTAGTGCTCGAGGACATAGCGCGCACGGTTGGCGGCGGCCACATAAGCGCCCCGGCGCAGGTAAAAATCTGCAACCTTGATCTCATACTCCGCCAGTTCATTTCGCAGGTAGACCATGCGCCACTTGGCATCCTCGGTGTACTTGCTGTTCGGGTATTCCTCGATGATGAAGTCGAAGATCTTGAAGGCTTCGTACAACGAGGTGGGGTCGTTGTAGGAGGGATCGCGCTCTATGATGTAGTGCGCGAAATTCCTGCCGCTGTCGAAGGTGGCGAGTCCCTTGATGTAATGGGCGTAGGCGATGCTGGGGTGTCGCGGGTTCAGCTTGATGAAGCGGTCGATGGTGTCCAGTGCGCGTTCGTATTCGTTTTGCTTGTAGTAGGCATAGCTCAGTTCGAGCTGGGCCTGCTGTGCGTAGCGTCCGAAGGGATAGCGGGATTCCAGCAACTCGAATTTCTCGATGGCCGTGGTGTAGTCACGGCTGCCCATCAGCGCCCTGTGCGCTTGCCCGTACAGTTCCTCTGCCGCCTTGTCCGCGCTGACTTCCGCACTCTCTTCCTCCTCCTGCGGGCCCTGGAACAGGTCGAGGACCGCACAGCCGCTCAGCAGGTTCAGGCAAACGAGGAGGGCAAGCAGGCGCCGTGCAAAAGCCGTAAAATCCGGGGCATGTATTTTCATGGGCTCCGAGTATAGCTCTTTTTTTGGCCCGACCGCATGGACCATGAGTGACGACCATCACCTGTCGGCCGTAATCCCTGAAGCATTCGCGGGATTGCGTATCGACGCCGCATTGTCCCGCATGTTTCCGGAGTATTCGCGCACCCGTTTGCAGGAATGCATCCGCCGCCGCGAGCTGCTGGTGGATGGCAGGGCATTGCGTCCCCGCGACATCGTTTTCGGTGGAGAGCAGGTCGAGGGGCGGGTGCGCCTGAGCGAGGAAACCCCGCTGCTGCCCGAGAAAATGGATCTCGAGATCGTCCATGAAGACCGGTCCTTGCTGGTCGTCAACAAACCGGCCGGGCTGGTGGTGCATCCCGGCGCGGGCAATCCTGCCGGCACCCTGGCCAATGCGCTGCTCCACCATGATCCCGGCCTGTCCGCCATCCCGAGGGCCGGCATCGTGCACCGCCTGGACAAGGACACCAGCGGGTTGTTGCTGGTGGCCCGTCGCCTGCAAAGCCACCGTGCGCTGGTCGAGCAGTTGCAGCAGCGCCGGGTGAGCCGAAGGTATGCGGTGCTGGTGCACGGTCGGGTGATCGCGGGCGGGACGGTCGCTGCACCGCTTGGCAGGCATCCCGTCGATCGCAAGAAAATGGCCGTGCGCTCTTCCGGAAAAGCCGCCGTCACGCACTACCGGGTCCGCCGAAAGCTTGGGCCGTGCACACTGCTCGAGGCCCGCCTTGAGACCGGCAGAACCCACCAGATCCGGGTGCACATGGCGCATCTGCGGTTCCCGGTGGTCGGCGACCCGGTGTACGGGAGGAAGATCCGGGCCGGCGGGGATGGCGTAACCCGGGCCCTGGCCGGGTTTCCCCGCCAGGCCCTGCACGCGAACCACCTCGAACTGACCCATCCGGAAGGCGAGCACCGGTGCGAATGGAGTGCACCCCTGCCGCAGGATTTCCGCCAGCTTCTGGACACGCTGGCCGGGCATGCCCATGCAGTCTCCTGAGTGGCTCACGCCCGACTGGCCGGCCCCCCCGGGCGTGCGTGCCGTCTCGACGACGCGCACAGGGGGCTTCAGCGAGGGCTGCTATTCAGGCTTCAACCTGGGCCTGCACGTCGGGGACCGCGCACAGCACGTCAAGCAAAACCGCCACCTGCTGCGCGAGGCCCTGCAGCTTCCGGGCAAACCCTGCTGGCTGGAGCAGCGCCACGGCACGCAGGTGATCCGTCTTCCTGCTGCCCCGGGCGAGGTGCTTCGTGCCGATGCGGCCTACACCATCGTGCGGGGAACCGTCTGTGCCGTGCAGACCGCGGATTGCCTGCCCGTGCTGCTCTGTGACCGGCAGGGCAGCTGTGTGGCCGTGGCCCATGGCGGCTGGCGCGGCCTGCTGGAAGGGGTGCTGGAAAACACCGTGCGTGCATTGCCTGTGCCGGCCTCGCAACTGCTCTGCTGGCTGGGGCCTGCCATCGGGCCTGCCCGATTCGAGGTTGACGTAGCGCTGAGGGAGCGGTTCGTCGCCAAGGCGGCTGATCTCGCCCCGGCCTTTACGCCCGGGCGCCCCGGCAAATGCCTGGCCGATCTCTACCGGATCGGAAGGATCCTCCTTGCGATCCAGGGCGTGTATGCGGTAACGGGCGGCACGCACTGTACCCATACCCAGGATGAGAAATTCTTTTCCTACCGGCGTGACGGCACTACGGGACGCCAGGCGACCCTGATCTGGTTGCAAGCGGAGTGAAATTCGCATCCGGGTGCTTGAATCCCCTGTCTCGAGCCCCCATTTTCCTGGATAGATAGACAGAATGATCCGGAGTTCGAGGATGCGAATGGAAAAACTCACTGCCAGGTTCCAGCTGGCGCTGCAGGAGGCGCAGTCGATGGCCGCAGGCCGCGAGCACCAGTTCATCGAACCGGTGCACCTCATGCTGGCCATGCTCACCCAGGAAAACAGTTCCGTGGCTGCCGTGCTGCAGCGCGCCGGGGCCGACATGGGCCGGATCCGCCAAGGCTGCGAGCAAGCCGTGCAAAGACTGCCCGCGGTGTCCGGCACTGCAGGCGAAATCCACCTCTCCAACGGCCTGGGAAACCTGCTCAATGTCACGGACCGGCTGGCCCAGCAGCAAGGCGATGAATACATCGCCTCGGAAGTCTTCGCCCTGGCGGCTCTGGAAGACAAGGGGGAGTTGGGCCGGATCCTGCGCGGGGCCGGTACAGACAAGTCCGCCCTAGCCGCCGCCTTCAAGTCGATGCGATCCGGGGAAAATGTCACCGACCCGAATGCCGAAGACACCCGCCAGGCCCTCGGCAAGTACACGATCGACCTGACTGCCGAGGCCCTGAAGGGCAAGCTCGACCCGGTGATCGGGCGCGATGACGAAATCCGCCGCGCGATCCAGGTGCTGCAGCGGCGCACCAAGAACAACCCCGTGCTCATCGGCGCCCCTGGTGTTGGAAAAACCGCCATCGCAGAAGGCCTGGCCCAGCGCATCGTCAACGGCGAAGTGCCCGAGGGCATCAAGAACAAGAAGCTCCTGTCCCTGGACCTGAGTGCCCTGGTGGCCGGTGCGAAATTCCGGGGCGAGTTCGAAGAGCGGCTGAAGGCCGTACTGAAGGAGCTTTCCCGCCAGGAAGGCCAGATCATACTGTTCATTGACGAGCTGCACACCATGGTGGGCGCAGGCCGGGCCGAGGGGGCCATGGATGCCGGCAACATGCTCAAGCCGGCGCTGGCCCGCGGGGAACTGCACTGCGTCGGGGCCACCACCCTGAATGAATACCGCCAGTACATCGAGAAGGATGCCGCGCTGGAGCGGCGCTTCCAGAAGATCCTGGTCGATGAGCCGGGGGTGGAGGACACGATCGCAATCCTGCGCGGCCTGAAGGAACGCTACGAAACCCATCACGGGGTGGACATTACGGATCCCGCCATCGTCAATGCCGTCACCCTTTCGCACCGCTACATCTCCGACCGGCAGCTGCCGGACAAGGCCATCGACTTGATCGACGAGGCCGCCTCGCGCATCCGCATGGAGATCGACTCCAAGCCGGAGGCCATGGACCGGCTCGACCGCAAACTGATCCAGCTCAAGATCGAGCGGGAGGCGCTGAAAAAGGAATCCGACGAGGCCTCCCGCAAGCACTTGGAGGAACTGGAAGCGGAAATTGCCCGGCTGGAGAAGTCCTATGCCGACCTCGAGGAGGTCTGGCGCTCGGAAAAAACGGTCCTGCAAAGCTCCCGGGAAACCAAGGAGGCGCTGGAGCAGGCCCGCATCGAGCTCGATGCCGCGCACCGGGCCGGCGATCTGGCAAAAATGTCGGAGATGCAGTACGGGCGCATCCCCGAGCTGGAGAAACAGTTGCGCCAGGTATCCGATGCGGGCAGCGAGGAAAACAAGCTGTTGCGCAACAAGGTGACGGATACGGCCGTCGCCGAGATCGTATCGCGCTGGACCGGGATTCCGGTGGCCAAGATGCTTTCCGGGGAACGCGAGAAATTGCTGCGCATGGAACAGGAACTGCGTGCAAGTGTCATTGGCCAGGATGAAGCGGTGCAGGTGATCTCCGATGCCGTTCGCAGGTCGCGGGCCGGGATCTCCGATCCGAAGCGCCCGAACGGTTCGTTCCTGTTCCTCGGCCCGACCGGGGTGGGCAAGACCGAGTTGACCAAGGCCCTGACCGAGTTCCTGTTCGACAACGAGGATGCCCTGATTCGCATCGACATGTCCGAGTTCATGGAGAAGCACTCCGTGGCCCGCCTGATCGGGGCCCCGCCGGGCTACGTGGGCTACGAGGAGGGCGGCTACCTGACCGAGGCCGTTCGCCGCAAGCCCTACAGCGTGGTGCTGATGGATGAAATCGAGAAGGCGCATCCGGATGTATTCAACATCCTGCTGCAGATGCTTGATGACGGGCGCCTGACCGACGGGCACGGCAGTACGGTGGACTTCAAGAACACCGTGATCATCATGACGTCCAATCTCGGCAGCGACGTGATCCAGGGGTTTGCCGCCACAGGAGGGGAGGCCGAGGACAATCACGAGCAGATGAAGGCCGCGGTGATGGCCCTGGTGGGCACCCGGCTGAGACCGGAACTCATCAACCGCATCGATGACTGCATTGTGTTCCATTCACTCAACAAGGAGCACATCCGCGCCATCACGGAAATCCAGCTGGATCATTTGCAAAAGCGGGTGGCCGACCGGGATATTGCCCTGGAATATACCGAGGCTGCCCTGGACAGGCTTGCAGAAGCCGGGTTCGACCCCGTGTACGGGGCTCGTCCCCTGCGACGGGCCGTGCAGGAGCGGGTGGGAAATCCGCTGGCCCAGGCCTTGCTGGCCGGCGAGATTCAGCCCGGACAGACAGTCCAGATCGAACTGCAGGGCGATGAATTCCATTTCGCCGGTACGAATCCTATTGCCGCCTGATCAAGCCTCTCGGTATCGAGTGGCTGTATAAAAGAGCCCTCGGTGCCAGTCTTTATTAGCCGTATGGGCTAACCACAGGGGTCCATCAGTCAAAAGACCGAGACTATTGAGTAAATTTACTCAGTACAGTATAATTTCTTTATGGCAGTCTATGAGCGACCCCAGATTTCCACGTTGCACCGTCACCTGAGCGAAGCGCCTCAGCGGCTCACAATTGTGACCGGACCGCGCCAGACGGGCAAGACTACGCTGGTTCGCCAAGCGCTTCAACGGCTGGACCGGCCCTTTCACTATGCATCTGTCGACGAACCGGCTCGTGCCACCCCTCCCTTAACCCCAACCCCAACACCAACCTCTCCCCCGGACTTAGGTGGCTCGATCCCTGAGGGGAGCCCGCTGGATGTTTTGCTCAACGGCCCAAAAGATACTCGGTGGCTGATCCGAATCTGGGAGCAGGCGCGACTGGCTTCCGAACGTTCTCGCCAGGGCTTCGTTCTTGCGATCGATGAGGTTCAGAAAATTCCGAACTGGTCGGAGACGGTCAAGGGTCTATGGGATGCGGACCGACAGCAGCACCGGCTCCTGCATGTCATTCTGCTCGGCTCCGCCCCGCTGCTCATGCAGCAGGGGCTGAGTGAAAGCCTCGCCGGCAGGTTTGAGACTGTCCGTCTGATGCACTGGTCGTTCACGGAGATGTCGGAGGCGTTCGGCTTTGATCTCCAGGGCTACGTCTATTTCGGGGGCTATCCGGGAGGTGTCTCACTTGTTCCGGAGCAGAGTCGATGGCGTGCATACGTTGTCGATGCGCTGGTCGAGCCCAATATCGAGCGTGACATCCTCGCGATGCAGCGGGTGGACAAGCCTGCGCTACTGAAGCGGCTGTTCCAGCTTGGTGCCGAGTACTCCGGACAGATCCTTTCATACAACAAGATGCTCGGCCAGTTGCAGGATGCTGGCAATACGACGACCCTGGCCCGGTATATCGACCTCCTGTCAAATGCGGGACTGATCGCCGGACTCCCCAAATACGCCACCGGAGCCCACCGACGTAGATCCTCCAGCCCCAAGCTTAACGTGCTCAACACCGCGCTCATGGCGGTGATGTCGGGATACACGTTCGAGGAAGCAAAGGCGGACCGGGGTTATTGGGGACGCCTTGTCGAGAGTGCGGTGGGCGCACACCTGTTCAATACGGGCACGCCTGAACACCACCTGCACTATTGGCGTGAAAATGACTGCGAGGTGGACTTCGTTTTGACACGAGGTCGAAGACTGGTCGCCTTTGAGGTCAAGAGCGGTGCACACAAGCAAAGGACAAGCGGACTTGAACGGTTTAAAGAGCGTTTCGACGTCCAGTCGGCCATCGTCGTCGGCGCAGGAGGCCTTTCCCTTTCGGAGTTCCTGTCGGCACCCGCCTGGGAATGGT
This sequence comes from Gammaproteobacteria bacterium, assembly GCA_965220895.1. GTDB lineage: Bacteria > Pseudomonadota > Gammaproteobacteria > UBA4575 > UBA4575 > WTFY01. The sequence goes on along the minus strand of OZ244850.1, from coordinate 540,387 downwards.
TCGAGAACCCGTGACGCGCATGGTTCCACGGACATGTCGCGAAATCGGTGAGCACGATACCCGTGAGGAATCGGAAAGTCGCCGGAAGCCTTTGGAGGAATGGGGGGACGCAGCGGCGTATGTGCTGCTTGGCCCCCCAGGTGCCGGCAAAACCACAGTTTTCACCCATGAAGCCGCACGCACTGGCGGAACCTGCGTTACCGCGCGCGATTTCCTGATCTTCGACGAGCCCGAGTGGCACAAGAAAACTCTCTTTATCGACGGGCTTGACGAGACACGGGCAGGAACCATCGACGGACGAACGCCCCTGGACGGGATCCGTGCCAAACTTGACCGAATGGGGCGCCCGCGCTTCCGCCTGTCGTGTCGTGAGGCCGACTGGTTTGGCGCGAACGACCGCGACCACCTTAAGACGGTATCGCCCGACGCCACTGTCACGGTCCTGCACCTTGAACCACTGTCCAGGGAGGCTGTCCGCCAAATCCTGTCTGAAAATCACGGAATCGATGATCTGGAGAAGTTCATCGCCTCGGCCCAGAATAAGGGCCTCGAAGGCCTCCTGGCCAATCCCCAGAGCCTCAAGATGCTCGCGGAGGCGGTCGGATCAGGCGGGATTTGGCCCCGCACGAGGATGGAGGCATTCGATATGGCCTGCCGCACCCTGCTGGAGGAACACAATGAAGATCACCGGATAGCACAGCCTGACAGCAGTGGCGTCTCCAGCCGGATGGATGCTGGCGGGCGGCTTTGCGCCATACAGTTGCTGAGCGGTGCAGCAGGCTATTCGCTGTCCGGCAGCGACAGCGACATGCATTTCCCTGGGTTTGACCAGGTACCGAAACAGGATCGAGCGACACTTCGCAGCTGCCTGCAGAGCAAGCTATTCGAAACCTCGACACAGCGCCGTGTGGCGCCCGTTCATCGCCAGATCGCAGAGTTTCTTGCCGCCAGGTACTTGGCTGGTCTTGTCGAAAACGGGCTGCCGGTCGGGCGAATACTCGCACTGGTCACCGGACATGACGGCGTGGTGGTTTCCGAATTACGTGGCCTGTCCGCATGGCTGGGAGCCCACAGCAAATCCAGCCGGACGGAAGTCATCGCATGCGATCCCCTTGGTACGGTTCTCTACGGTGATGCCAGCCGCTTCTCGCCCGATGAAAAGCGCAGTCTGCTCGATGGCCTTCAGCAAGAAGCCAGCGCGAACCCGCGATTTATTGCAACGCTGCGGCTGGATTCGCGACTCGGCGATCTGGTCTCCTCCGAAATGGAGGAGGATTACCGCAAGATCCTGGCCGACCCGTCGCGAGAGGACGCATGGCAATCCTTCATCGTTATCTTGATTGAAGCGCTCCGATACGGGGAGCGTCTTCCGGGACTTGCCGGCCCGCTGATGAGGTTGCTGCGCGACGACACATGGTGGCCGAGAATCAGGTTTCGTGCCATACAGGCATTCCTGAGGCACCACAGGGACGACGAGGGCGCTTCGGCCGAGATCAAGGCACTTACTGCCGACGTCTATGCAGGCAAAGTGCCGGACCCGGACGATGCGCTGCTTGGCCATCTTCTGTCGATTCTCTACCCTGCGACGATTTCGGAAACGGAGATCATGCAGTATCTTCGTCTTCCGCGAAGACCCAATCAACGCCCCGAGTACCAGTACTTCTGGACCGGGCACCTTCCCAGGAAGTCGACAAGAGACCAGCTCGCCGTGCTTCTTGATGAATTTACCGAACGCAACGGTCCACTGCTTGCAGAAGGCAGGCCCTACGGACTTCCCGTTTTTTTCCTCCGCCGGTTACCCCTGAAGCTTCTCGAACGATTTCTTCGATTATCCGGGGATGAGGTGGACCTGACCCGCTTGTTCCGCTGGCTGGAAACGGCTGCGGATGCAGGAGACTGGACAAACAATCCAAACTTCGGCCAAACGGAGTCCCAAGGTATACGGCAGTGGCTCGAAAGCCGTCCCGATGCGTGGAAAACCCTGCTGACCATGGGCCTCAAGGGATGTGTCGAGCGATCAGAATGCGACAAATCTCTCGTGCTCTCCCATTGCATGTACACAGAAGTGCGTTTCAGGCTCCTTGGTGCCGCGCGGTCGCCGGATTTCGGTCTCTGGTGCATTGAACAGGCACTCCTTACCCAAGACACGAACGCGATAAAGTGGCTATTGGGCGAGGCTGCGGCATGCTTGCACTACCGCCGCTATGACGAGGGCCTTTCCCGAAAAGTTGTATCGAGGCACCTGGACGGATGCGGGGCTCTCAGGGAGGTATTTGACAAGAGAATGGCTGAGTACGAATTGGTCGCTTCTGACAGGGGCGTTTCCGAGCGCAGCGATCAAGACCAGCAGAGGGCTGAGCGGCCGGACTGGCACGAGGACGTAAAGCTGTACGAAAGCGAACTGCGTGAGAACCGGGCCAGCCCTGCGCTTCTACACGAACTTGCCGTGGTTTATTTCGGCGGATACCTCGATATCCAGGGAAATTCGCCTAAAGAGCGGCTGAACTCCATCTTGGCTGATGACGTCGATTTGGTCGATGCTGTCCTGTCCGGGTTTCGCAAGACTAGCGAACGGGACGATCTGCCCTCGGACCGGCAGGTCCTACGCCTCGGAACCTCTAATCGGACTCACCCCCTCGCCCTTCCATTCATGGCCGGTCTGGAAGAGATAACCAGTACAGCCCCCTCCGGCGAGATCGATATCGACGAAAGACTTTTTCGGCTGGCCTTGGCGATTCATTACACCGTGCGCATGTGGCCGAGCGCGCGACATGCTGAGGATCGTCCGCTGCCCTGGTACGGTTGGTTGCTATCCAGGCGCCCCGGCGTTGTTGCCGACGTGCTGGTGCGTTCCGTGCTTTCCAAACTGCGAGGTGGCGTAGAATCTCCCGCTGGCCTCCATGAACTGGCCCGTTCTCCGGATCATGCGCACGTGGCCCGGGTGGCCTCGATACCCCTTCTCAAACAGTTTCCCGTGCGTTGCAAATCCAGCCAGTTATCCAGCCTGAATCATGCGCTGCTTGCAGCTAGACGCCATTGCGATACCGAACAACTTCTGGCACTGATTGACAAGAAGCACGCTCATCGCAGCATGAACGTGGCGCAACGCGTCCACTGGCTTGTCGCTGGCTTGTGCATAGCGCCTGAAACATACGTTGTCCGGCTGGAGACCTACGTAAGTGCCCGAGAACGCCGTATCCGTTTCCTGGCAGAGGCCGTAGCCCGGCAGTTCGACCTTTCGTCCGGTCTGCAGTGCCGTCAGAGCGAGTCTGCCTCGCATCTTCTGATCCGACTCATCGGCGGCTCCTGCAGGCCATATTCGCTTGATTCTGAATCCAGCAAGCCCATTATGGGCACGCTAAAGATGGACGCTGCGGACCGGGTCCGAGGCTTTATTGAGGAACTAGCAGCCATTTCGACGAAAAGCGCTTCGAGTGCTCTCGAAGCATTGTCGTCTGATAACACTCTGCATTCCTGGCGTTCTCTTCTCATGGACGCCGCCTACCGGCAAAAGGCACTCCGCCGCGAAGCTGAATTCGTCTATGGCGATATTACTCAGATACTCGACACGCTGGATGGAGGCGCACCAGCGAACGCAGCGGACCTGGCGGCGCTGACTCTCGAGCATTTGCACCAAATCGCACACGACATACGCGAAGGCAATACGTCCGGCTGGCGACAATACTGGAATGTTGATCATCACAATCGTCCACAGACCCCTCGCCCGGAAGACGCGTGTCGAGACACACTATTATCGGCTCTGCGGGACAGGTCGATGCAACTCGGCATCGATGTTCAGCCGGAAGGGCGCTACGCCAACGACAGGCGGGCAGATATACGCGTTTCATCTACCGGCTTCAATATCCCTGTGGAAATTAAGAGAAGCTGTCACCGCGATCTCTGGAGCGCGATTCGATCACAACTGATTGCCAGCTACACCAGGGATCCGGGTGCGGAAGGGCATGGCATCTATCTAGTGTTCTGGTTCGGAGATACGGAAGGCTGCCTGCCCACGCTGCCAGCAACGGGACCGCCGCCAGTAAGCCCACGGGAACTGGAAGAGCGGCTAGTGTCCACCCTGTCTGCCGAGGAGAGACGCAAAATCGGGATTCGCGTCATCGATGTCTCTATTCCCAGTACAGGTTAGACCGCCGGTCACCATTCATGGCCATTTTGATTGGCAGGAGGTAGCCGTTGCGCCAAGCTGGCACTCAGCAGTGGCTCGCAGGCACCTCTGTACGATGGGTTGTCATCGCATCGCGCGTTATGGCCGAATCCACCGGCCAGGACCAGGCACGAAAGACCCGAGGTGACGAAAGCAAGCCCTAGGTGCCGCACTGCACGAGCATGGCCCACCGGGCCGATGCCAAGTGCACTTGGTCATACGATGAGGGCAACCAGCATTGGCAGGGCATGCGGACTGACTGGCAGAATTGGAGAAGCATGATGACTAAGCGGTGCAATGCCAGCCGGATATATGGTGCAATGGCCAAGGACTCGATTTCGGTGCCTGCCCGACCTGGCGTCCCGGCATGGAGCCGAACCTCGCCGGCGAGAAGAGGTCGACAGGGGCGGGTCCGGACAGGTTTCCACAATTTGCGGTCCAGACAGGCTCTGCCTGGCCCGGGAAATGGCACCGGTCAGGTGATTGTACTGCTTGAAAACAGCGACAGATTTCGCGATGAAGGTGGAAACCAAAATCTGTAGTGGAATTTCCATAAGTTATTGAGTGCATAGGGTAATTTTTGGTAAAGGTCACACCGTTTTTGTAGGCGTGGAGGTATTTGCAGTTATAGAATCATGCTTGTATAATCAAGCGTATCTAATGCCCCCGAATGGGTGAGTATCCCTTGGGAATATATAGTCCATTAGAGGGGGCAACGGAAAAAGATATGCTAAACAATCAAATTTGTAGTTAACCGAGCGAATGCTGGAGGTGCATATACAATGATGAAACTTATGATTAACGCAAGGTACTGGTTCGCCCCATTCCTGATCATCGTGACGATGTTCGGAGTGCTGATGGGTGGCATGTTCGTATGGGTCGGACTGCTGCTGCTGGGCGTTGGTATCGTGATCGACACAGCCATGAAGTGGCAAAGTTCCGGTGCAGGCTTTGACCGGAATGGCGAAACGATGGGTGTGCCCTGGCTACAGAACAGCGTGATGTACGTCATGTTGGGAGTGTTCGTACTCCTGCAACTGGCGCTCGCATGGCGTATTCATCAATACGTCAACGGCGTCCCGCTGAGTGCTGGATTCGACCATGTCATGTTTGGATTCCTGCCCTATATGAACGGAATTTCCGGACTTGACCTGATCGGTGCCACGATATCCTCAGGCATCTTTGCCGGTATCGGTATTATTTATGGACATGAACTGAGCCATACGAAGGGATTTGCCTTTGTCATTTCCCGTTCAATGATGGCACTGAGTGGCAAGGCTCACTTCAGCTATGCCCATGTCTATAACCACCACCTGGAACTGGCACACGAAGATGACCCTGCTACGTCACCGCGTGGAAGAACCATCTACCGACACTATCCATTGGCCGGAATCGGGCAGTCCCGCTTCCTGTACAGAATGGAGAAGCAACGTCTGGAGCGTCTGGGCAAATCCTGGTTCACATGGGAAAATCGCTGGCTGCGTGGCTATGCCATGAGCCTGCCGACCCTGTTCCTGTTCTGGTTTGTCGGCGGCTGGATTGGTATTGCCTGCCTGTCAGTTGTATGGCTGATCTCAAACTTTGAGCTTGAAGCCCTCAACTACATGGAGCATTACGGACTGATTCGAGAGAAAGGACAGCCGATTGACTATCGTCATTCATGGGATAACGCGACTGCGTTTACCAGCTGGTTCTTCATCGAGATCGGCCGTCAGGCAGATCACCATGACCGTGGTGAAACCCACTTCTGGGAGCTGGATGACGTAGGTGCTCCTAATACCGGATGGGGTTACTTCACCTTGTTTGCCATCGCGCTCATTCCGCCGCTTTACCACATGTATATGAAGAAGGAACTGGCAAAGTGGGACAGAGAGCGTGCCTCGGAGGGCGAGCGTGCGATTGCTGATCGCCTCAACCGTCAAGTAGGTTACGCTTAAGCTCTGATTTCGGAGAACGCAAATTTTTAGCATAGTCATGTGCCCGGGCTTGTCCCGGGCACATGCGCTAAAAAGAAGCGGTGAATGACGGGGGTAAGCCGGGTATAAAATCAAGGAGAAGATCCTGGCAACAATACCTGCGGTCGATAAGAAGAAACTAGACCATGGTGTCGGCAAGCGACAGGCCACTCAAAACGTCTTGAAGTGAGTCACCCCGTGGAAAGTCCAGGCAGGAAAGAATAACAATTTGTAAGTACCAGTCTTGAGGCCTGCACAAGCAAGACTCAAAAGGCGGTGAACTTCAGTCCTTTGCCCACGTAGCGGGTGATGGAAGAGAGGGGCTCGGGGCGGATACCCCGGCATTTACAGATATCAGGAGGACGCTATAAACGTTATGTGCGTGTAGCCGCAGGGGCGGCTTATTCTATCCTGACTGTTTTTACTACCCTGGGTAGCCGACTTAAGGTAACCCCGGACATAACAAACAACTCCAAACATAACGAGGTATAAACAATGTTAGGTGATCATTTGGCGGACAAAATGAAATTTTATGGGAATCCCTCATGCCTGCGCAGTGCGATGTGCATGTTCACCGCTGCTGAGAAGGGCGTGGATATCGAGGGCCACTTTGTCGACCCCAATGGAACGGGTTCGGCTGACGTTCAGGCGCTTGCGCCACACGGCTTGTTGCCGGCGTTGAAGGACGTGGACTTTGTAGTCTGCGGGCAAGAAGGCATCATGTCCTACCTGAACGATAAAGGATTTGGTCCATCCCTGATTCCCCGTAATGGCGTTGTGCGAGCAATCATGTATATGTGGAATCAGCTCGCAACGGATATCGCAGTTGATGCAGTTTCAGGATTGATGTCCGGTACAGGTGATGCCGCAGCCGCTTCAGGGTGCTTTGATCTTCTGAATTCGCATCTGGCATCCAAGACCAACCCGGCGTTGCGCGGTGATTTCATCTGTGGAGCCTTCAGCTTTGCGGATATCCACTGGGCTGCCCTGGCACAAGGCTGCATGCTTGCTGACAGCAGCGATGTGGTGGAGTCCAGACCAGCGGTTGCCAAATGGTGGGGTCTGATCAAGTCGCATCCGAGCACCAGCAAGGAAAACATCCGCGGCTATGATGTGCTCCCGACCAAACAGGACATCAGCGGCAACAGCCTGCGTGGTGTCACGATTAACGTCTAGAAGAGCCACGTCTCTTTTTATTCGTTAGTCGCCGGTTTCCTCGTTAGCGGACCTGCAGGACGGTGTCGTCTCGTCAGGTCCATCGAGGAGACACGAGCTGGCCATTGTTTGACCCTGGCGGAAAGGCCAGGGGGTGTGGAGACCGTATCCATGCTTTGGGCCCCCCGTAGAGGGGCGTCAATAGGATCGGTGCTTCGCGGGAAAAGAATTTGCGGATCCCAGGGTTTTCAGATTGCCCTGGAAGGTTCCGGTTGCATTAAAAATACTCGTATTCAATCTGAGTCAGGAGGTGTGACTAATGTATTCATTCAGAGCAATCGTTGTGATGCTGATATTTTCTGCGGCCGTCTACTACGGCATGGGCATGCTGGGTCTCACTGCAGCCCATTCCGATCCCCTGATGGCACTTGCCGGAGCAGTGGTCCTGCTGGTGGCGCTGATCATCAATGTATGGCTTTATCTCAAGCTTGCGGGCGAGCATCCGTTTAAGTGGTTCAAGGAGTAATAGTCTCCTAGAAGAAGCCATCTGTAGCGCGCAAGCGCGGTCCATATAGAACAAAATATCGGGCAGCTGGACCTGGAGCAAACCGGCGTTTGCTCCAGGTCTGGTCAACCGTCCGGCAACAGCCGGATGAGAAGTACCCGAATCTCAAGCCTAGCCATGCCGATGCATCACTGACGATGGGCCTATTTTCACGTAAAAAGAAATCTGCCGAGAAGGTACGCCTGCTGGGACACCCGGGTCATGCCGACACCTGCAAGAGTCTGTATCTGGCTGCCGAAAAAGGGATCCAGCTGGATGCCGAACTCATTGACATCCACAACGAACAGAACGCCGATGGGACACTCCGTTCCTTGTCCCCCTTCGGCAAGCTTCCTTGCCTGGTCGAGGGAGATTTTGTCACTTCCGGCATCGCAGCCGTGCTGCCTTACCTGGATGTGCGCGGCGGCGGACAACCGCTGACGCCCCGCAAGGCCCAGCATCTGGGCACGCAGAATTACTGGATCGAGATCGGTGCGCGCGACGTACTGTCACAGGTCGAGTCCCTGGCGGATGGCCAGCCTGCGCAGGACGAAGGCGGACTGCAAAAGGTCTTTGCCGGCATGGATGCACAGCTGCAAGGCAAGGAGTACATTGTCGGTGCATTTTCCTTTGCCGATGTCCACTGGGTGGCTTACCTGCACCTGTGCGATGCGGCGGGGCAAGGCGGCCTGGTTGACGGGTTGTCCAACCTGAAGGCCTGGTTCGAGCGCATGAAGACCCGAAAAGGCAATCACGGCATTGCCTACGAGGCGTTGCCCTCAGCAGCCGACATCCAGCGCAAGGCATTCACAAATGCCGCCTGAAGGCCAGGCGCGAGCACGTTGATCTGAACAACCCCGGGAGCCGAACCAGTATGAGTGACTTGTTTGAATTCGGTCGGGCGGCTGACCCGACGGCGAGCAGCCAGTACGGGGCCAGCGGCGATATGAAAAAAACCCAGTACGTGCTGCAGTTGCTTGGATTCCCGGGGGATGCAGGAACGCTGAAATGCCTGATCACCGCGGTGGAGGTGGGCATGGAAACCGACTGCGGAATCCTCGACATCACGTCGGGTGCCCACGAAGCGGGCGACTACCTGGAGGTCTCGCCCTTCGGAGCGGTGCCGGCGCTCAAGGAAGCTGATTACATCCTCGCTGGAGAGACGGGCATCATGAGCTATATCGAGGCCCGCGGACTCGGCAAGCGCCTGCCGCCCAAGAATGCCGGCCTGCTGGCTATGCAGAACTACTGGGGCGATCTCGCCTGCAGCGAGGCCCAACCGCATGTGCAGGCGATCGTGGAGCAGCGCATTCTGGCGCCGATGCAAAACAAGGATTCGGACGATGGGGCCGTGGACCGTGCCCGCCAGGCGCTGGCTGGCGTACTGGATGCCCTGGACGGGCAGCTCGCGGGCAAGGAATTTGTGATTGGCGACTATTCATTTGCCGATATCCACTGGACGGCCTGCATCCACCTGCTGTGTGAAGCAGGAGAAGGGGATCTGGTCGATTCCCGTGCCAACGTCAAGGCCTGGTTTGACCGCATTCGGGCACACAAGAGCTATTGCGGGCAGGATATCATCGCCTACAACCTGCTTCCGAAGCTCGACGATATAAAAAACAGGCGACTGAGCTCGGTAGAAGTGTCAGACTATTGATAATCGTGCACCTGTGGGCAAGAATGACAGACCATGTGGGGAAGATCTAAAAACGAGGACCGCCAGATCAAGGGCGTCACCGGTGCGATTACACCTTTCGTCACGGACACGCTGGCCAGGCTCGGTCCGGAGGACCTCGAGGAAGCCTCGATCAAGCGCCGCTATGCGATTTACTACATGTACGGTGCCGTTTTATACTTGGCCGAATATGACGGCCTCGGCAAGGATTCCAAGGCGGTGTTGGTCACCAATATCCTGGGCGAGCACATGAGCGTCGATCAGGCGGCAATTGACAAACTGCCGGTGACCGAGGACCATGCGGATGGTGTGAGGGAGACGCAGTTCATGATTGAGGGTGCCAGTGCGCTGCGCAACTGGCTGACCACGGGGGAGCGCGAAAAGAATGCCGCGTACCTGAAGGAACTGCTGGATAACCCGGATTGTATTACCGGGGGGAGTGAAACGGAGCACTGAATCGGTTGGATTTTGGACAGGCCTGGATATTCGCATTAATAATATTCAGGCGTTATGATTAAGTATTAGCGGCAAAAAACAATTACAAAGGAGGCGTGTATGTCTGATGGTGGAGGAAATGATGCCATGGTATTCGTGGTCGCAATGGTCTTCGGCGTTGCTGTGATCGTACTCACGTTATATCTGGCTGGCTTAATTCCTATGTAAAAAACGGTTCGGGAGCAGAGGGGCTCCTGGTCCGTATTCAATTTGCGAAAGGGGGGTTGCAATCTATCCCAGGCTCGTCAAATCGGCAGACCTGCCGATTTGACCCGCGGGGGGAGCAGCCTGTCTCCCTTTCCCGACCTCTATAAATCCCAGCAAGCTTTCATCGCGGACCGGCCTGGAATTCGATGCCAGGTGTTCCAGGTCTGACCCGTTGCACCAGTAAATCTGGCCGTGGTTTGATCGCTTTCGAGGACGTTGAGGTGAAATCCTGTATCGACAGGCAAACCAGCAGTGATCTGCACAGGTCTACTTACAAGAGATGATTCAGGCTGTGGGGTACCATTTGCCTTGATTTCACGGTAATATTCGTTACACTTATATGACAGGTATGCAGCGCCTATAGTGGTTTGGCTGGAAGGGGCTTGCCAAAGTAGGGCAAGATGCACCGTTTAAGGGAGCGTTGAGCTGGGAAATAAAGGATCCCGGCAGACGGTTGCGACAAGAGGATGGGTGACTGCAGGGACAACTGCAGGGACATAAGAATCAGGCTTCTCAAAGCCATGATAGAGAGGAAAAGGGGGGATATGAATTGATACTGACAGCGATACGCATTGCCAGCTTCAATTCAATCTGTACTAACTTCTGTCAAAACTGAAACGTCAGGCGGGAGCAATCCATGCGGATAACGGCTGACATAAGAACAAGAATTTCAAACAAAACTTTTTTAGCAAATTTCATCGTAATCGATACAACAAGACTACTTATAACTGGGAGGGTAACCAATGAGAGAAGTTTTTAATCGATGGTTAGCAATTGGGCTGCTGGCATCGTTGGCCATATCCGGTACTGCATACGCAGGTCCGTATGGCTACGACCTGCACAATGTGCTGGCACCACGTTCAGGTGGAATGGCAGGTACCAGTATTGCCAAGCCTCTGGATAACGTGTCTGCAATCTTTGGTAACCCTGCCGCATTGACGGACTGGACGGGAACGGAGTTCACGTTTGGTGCGACTTACTACAAACCCGAAGTCAGACTGGATCACTACAGCGATGGTAATGGCTTTGGGCTTCCTACATTTGCAGGTAATGTATCGCACGACACACTTAATAACCCGGCGTTCAGTACGGATCTTGGTGTACCGTTTGACAGACCTAGGTATGGTGGTGTTGCTATTACTAATCAGCATTTTGATGATGCAGTCAATGGGAACGAAGGCTACATCGTACCCCAGGTCGGTGTGACCCAGGATCTTCGGCCGTTAGGCTTGCCAGCTGTGCTGGGCGCTGGTCTGACAGCTGTTTCAGGTATCGGCGTAGAGTTCCGTCATGTGGAGGAAACACTGGGACTGGGTGCTGAGTTCATCGTCCTCGGTGCGAACTTCGCACTTGGCTGGGAACTGAATGAGAAGGTCTCCATTGGTGGTGCAGCTACGATCACCTATGCTTACCTAGACCTCGGTCTTGCGGCGACTTCAGGCGTAACACACGACACAGGGATGCGCGGTACATTAGGTCTCACCTATGAAGACATTGTGCCGGGTACTCGGCTGGGTCTGTTCTACATGACCGAACTGCAGCATGTCTTTGATGACATCGTGGCTGTGCCGGCTTTTACACCTCAAAATGATCCTGCATTCGATGGATATGGAGATACAGGTCCAGTACGTTATGCGTCAATCCCGATTGAGGAGCCGCGTACTATCGGTATCGGCATCTCCAACGAGACCTTCATGGATGGCAACCTGCTGATCGCAGCGGATATCATGTGGAAGAACTGGGAAGAAGCTGACTTCTGGGGTGACGTTTACGAGGACCAGATGGTCTACAGCATCGGTGCTCAGATGAAGATGGGCAACTGGCGCTTCCGTGCCGGGTACGGCTATGCAGATGATCCGACGGACCGGGATGCAGATCACATCAAGGGATTGCCCTTTGTGTGCTCATCAGCGACGACCTGTAATGTTATCCCTGTAGGTAGCAACAATGGCGATGCTAATAATAACACGTTGCAACTTGGACAGTCCGTACTAGAGTATCTGCAGGCATCACAGACGGAAGTCATCTACCGACATCGTGCCACGCTGGGCGTAGGGTATATGGGCTTTCTGGCACCGTTCCTGAATATCGATGGCCATGTAGGTGTACAGTTCAAGGAGCGCAACCATTACAGTGCAGGTACCTACGGGCCACTACCTGCATCAACAGGACTGAGTGACCTTTCTGGTACCGCTTCAACAACCACAGCAGCAGACGTTTGGTCCTGGCATGCTGGCTTTGCCCTGACATGGAACTTCCAGTACTAATCTGAGTTTCGTCTCAGAACTGAAAAGGGTGGCTTTTGCCACCCTTTTTTTGTCTGAAATCTTGCTAGTAGAATCTTGGTTACTAGCAAGCAATTAAAAAGGAATTCTACGATTCTTATCATTGCCTATTCTTTGGTAAGTTGCGGTGGAATGCAGTGGGTGAGGATACGATAGCTCGAGTGCAGATGTGAGGCCTGCATTCGTCAAAACATTAGAATTTCAAATTCAACCATAGACAGGCTGAATCAAGCATTTTTTCTCTACATCCACGTCCAATTCTGTATAATTCGACAGGTTGATCAATCGTTTCTGTATACAGAAATTGTGCCTTGCTCTGCAGGACACGCATAACAATTGTTGGAGGTTCTATAACGATGGATAAGAAGCGTCGTGATTTTAATAAACTGATGGTAGCTGCAGCGGCCGGAATGATGGCAGGAAGCCAGACGGCCCTGGCAGGTGAAGGGTACAAAGGTTGCCCAAAGCATTCCTGTAAAGGCCAGAACGAGTGTAAAGGCAAGGGCGGCTGCAAGTCGAGCGACGGTGGCTGTGCAGGCAAGAACTCATGCAAGGGCAAGGGTGGTTGTGACCCGGCCCACACGTATGAAAAGCATGCCTGCAAGGGCCAGAATGCCTGTAAATGCCAAGGCGGCTGCAAGTCAGGTGACCACGGCTGTGCCGGCAAAAATTCATGTAAAGGCAAAGGCGGTTGCCAGCTTCCGGTTGACCCCAGCCACATGGAAGGATAAGCAGTCCTTAACAACAATTCCGTTGTTTAGGTCTGATATATCCAAAAACGATTTGAGCATCGACAGGGCTGCTGGATTCAGCATGCCCCTGTCGATTGCTTGAACGCTTTCTCCACTGGTAACATGCTTACCAGACATATCTGATTCACAAGGTGGTTTCTGTGTCCGTGAAAAACCGCTGGGGCTTTCCTGACCTTGGGCTCGGAATCGGGCTGCGCACAGTCCATTACAGCCACATCCTCGAGAACTGGCCCGAGATCGACTGGTTCGAGATCATGTCCGAGAACTACATGGACACGGAAGGGAATCCCGTACGTGTGCTGGACGAGATCGCCGAGCGCTATCCGATCGTCATGCACGGGGTTTCGATGTCGATCGGCAGCACCGACCCCATCGACTTTGACTTCCTACAAAAACTCAAGGCTCTGGCCAAGCGGGTCAGTGCCCACTGGCTGGGTGATCATGTCTGCTGGACCGGGGTGCACGGGAAAAACGGCCATGACCTCTACCCGCTGCCGTACAACGAGGAGAGCCTGGCCTTTCTGGTGGACAGGATTCGTACCGTGCAGGATTTCCTGGAGCGCCCCCTGATCCTGGAGAACCCCTCCACCTACCTGACCTTTTCCAGCTCCTCCATGGCCGAGGAGGAATTCCTGGCCCGCATGGCTGTGGAGTCGGACTGTGGCCTGTTGCTGGATGTCAACAACATCTACGTCACCTGCCGCAACCACGGACTGGATTCGATGGCCTACCTGGACGCCATCCCCTACGACCGCGTAGTGCAGATCCACCTGGCCGGACACACGGACAAGGGTACGCACTGCATCGACACGCACGATGGCCGGGTCATCGATCCGGTGTGGGAGTTGTACGCGGAAGTACAGCGGCGTGCTGGCAACCGTGCCACCTTGCTGGAGTGGGATGCCGACATCCCCCCGTTCGAAGAGGTCCATGCCGAGGTCATGAAGGCGGCGCAGTTCCGCCATGTGACCGAATTGCGCCATGCCTCGTGATGACTCGCGGCTGGAAAGCCTCGAGCAATGGATGTATGAGGTAATCAGCCACCCTGAGGGCGCCAAGGCCGGCGTCGAGGCGACTTCCAAGCCGGACGGCCATGCGGTCTACGATCTGGAACAAACCGTCCTGCCTTCCGACAAGCTGACTCCGCTGGAGCGGATCTCGGTCTACGCCGACATGTACTTCTGGCGATTTATCGACATCATGGCGGGAGAATACCCGACCGTGCAGCACATTCTTGGGGTGGAGCTGTTCGCGCAGATGGTCCGGGATTACGTTTCGCGTTATCCATCGACGTACTACAACCTGAACCGCCTGAGCATCAAGTTTCCGCATTACCTGGAAAAGGAGGCCGAGGATCTCCCGCACCAGCCCTTTGTGGCTGCCATCGCCACGGTGGAGCGTGCCATGGAGGACGCCTTCGATGACCCGCACCGGGAAAAGATTACCCCGGAGGCGATACAGAACATCCCCGGGGAGCAATGGGCCGACATCCGCCTGCAGTTCAACCCGGCCCTGTATCTGCTGGAACTGGAGTATCCGGTCAATGACTACATGACAGCAGTGTATGAGAACCGCCACATGGACATCCCGCAGGCCCGAAAAACCTTTGTCGTGGTGTATCGCCGTGATTACACGGTCTGGCGCGAAGATCTCGACTATGAGGCCTACCTGCTGTTATCACGGCTCAAGGACGGGGAGTCCCTGGGAGAGGCCCTGGAGAACTGCGCCGGGCAAGAGGGTGTGGATGCCGACAAGATCACGGCCAGCCTGGGTGAGTGGTTCCAGCAGTGGACCGCCCAGGAGTTCTTCTGCGGTCTAGCAATCGATTCAGACTGACCCAGGTCTGACCTCACAAGAAGCGTTAAGGGCCAAAAGTGGTCCATGCCAGACAGGCAGCTAACCTGCAAGTCCGCCTATGGCTAGTTCAGGCTTATGGGAATCTGGCGCGCTACGGAATACAGCGGAAGACAGCAAAGGTCTGTTGACCGCGGTCGACTTTCGACATCGGCACGACCGTGTCACCACCCATATGGATTGCACTGTTGCGTGCGAGACGCTGCAACTGGTGTGCGATCGTGGAAGCGCTTTTGGGTACAACGCCCAGGTATTTCTCTCCAATACTGACGGTAGCGGCTCCGTTTTTCTGGCAGTTCTTCACATCATCGGGGCTCAAGACGCGTGCTTTTTCCCCTTCGTAGGTCAGTTCGATGGTTTCGCACGAGGCCAGGACAAATAGGGCTACCGCGATCAGGGCTGCAATACGAAGTTTGGAAATCATGGCCGGTTCAGTGTGGGTCAGGTGGGATGTCACAAATCTGTAATCTCTAACACCGCGAATGGTACAGGAATATGTGGGGAAAATACAGAAACTGTACTGGATCACCCCAGATGGAACGGGTGGATCATCCTGCCTTTTGCCTTGGCTGTCAGAATCACGACAGCGCCTTCAAGAAATCTTTGAAGCCTTGGTCGGGAATCTGTGCAGGACAGATCTTTACAGGGTTTTCAGTGCCGCCATGGGAATGAACAGTCTCGTGGGGCTGTCCGTCAGTGACAGGAAAAATTCGAAGGATCGATAAAAAGTGAGTGCATTCTGGTCGAGTACATCCAGCACGACACCCATAGCAGGAATGCCGTCCGGATTACTGGCAATCTGGTAGGCATGCCTTAGTGCCCAAACGAGTGTTTTCGCACCCAGGCCCTGTCCTTGAAATTGCCGGTCGACTCCGAGTTGAGCGAGCAGGATCACAGGTACCGGATAGCGTGGCAGGCGGGATGGGTCAGGGAGCTCTTCACGAGCCAGCGTCTGATGCGCTAACGTGTAATACGCAACAACATGCAATTTTCTGACACTTTCATCAGGAGCGTAGGGCAGTACAAAGGTCCTGTTCAGATTCAATGTCATATTCTTGGCTGCATAGCGGCGTAGGTAGGTATTAACGGCATCCTTGCCACAGTCAAATGACTTAACATCGACCGCGCTGGGATCAAGCGGCAGAACTTCAGCGGCTCACATTCAGTGTGAAACCCTCTTGATCAAATGTCTGCGCTGTCTTGCGAAGCTTGGTCGTTGGAGTCGGCGGATTTTCGCAGGCCTTGCAAAAGGTATCGAACTGCGCATTGGTTAGCCGAATAGTGCTGTAGGCCTCCAATACCTCGGGAGCATGCTGCTTGACCAGTTGTGTGACATAGGCCTTGATGCTGGTTAATCCAGATGCGCGTGCAGCACGTTCTGCCAGTGCATGGGTTTCTTCATCCCATTGCATTTCATAGCGTACGACTTTGGGCATGGTGGACCTTCAAATGCTTTTCAAGAGACTGTTACGTGGCTAGGAAAAGTATTACGCAATTTACCCGTAAAGCCAAACATTGGTTTTCAGGAAGGTGAACCCCTGGTTGGTCGTGCATAGAGATAGCGTAGTCACAGTTTGTGAATGGGTAAGCTATAGGTTTCGTAGGATTGTCTGTGGTAGTGTCAATGATCTTTCGCACTTTCTCTTTGACGGCAGTCTTGGCTATTTGATTAGGCGACTAGGCAAGCCTCGATGAAGCCCAAAAAAACTTGAAGCTATTTGTTTATGTGCTAGATTGTACTAAACATGTAACACAATGAGAGGGACCATGAGTCAAGCCACATTCACCTTTCGGGTCGATGGAGATCTAAAAGACAACTTCGCGAGGATAGCTAAGTCAATGGACCGAACCGGTGCCCAACTGCTGCGCGATTACATGCGTAATCTCGTTCGCCGACAGAAGGAGGTAGAAGAGCACGACACCTGGTTCCGTGAACAGGTGCAAACCGGTCTGGATGCCGCTAATGCGGGCGACCTGATTTCCACCGAGGAAGTCGAGGCAGAAGCAGCTGCCTGGCGCGAAGAGACACGCCGTAAAATGGGAAGCACTGAATCTTGAAGCTGGTATGGACAGAACCAGCGCACAAAGATCGAAAGGCAATCCGAGAGTACATTGCGGACGATAATCCCACTGCCGCGCTTGCACTTGATGCGCTGTTCGAGGAGAGATCCAGTCGCTTAACGGATCCCCCTAATCTCGGCCGACCCGGTCGTGTAAAGGGTACTTGTGAGCTCATCGTACATCAAAACTATATTCTGGTTTACGACATCGCCGTGGACACGGTACGCATACTTCGTGTCTTGCACATGGCCAAGCAATGGCCTCCATCCAGTGAATAAGGGAATCGAGCCCAGCCGGAAGATTTATGCATCATCGAAAATTAGGTAAGCGTATTGAGGAAATACTTCGAATTGGGTCGCCTGAAGCCTCTCTTTCTTAAGCGCGTGCATAAGTCTCAAATGCATCTGAGCCTGTACAGGGAAGCCCCGAATTTGCTTCCAAGTCAGGCCTGGGATGCTCGGATGCGATCCTGCAGAAACTCCAGGATGTGTTCCATCGGGACCTGCTGCGCTTCTGCTTCGTGCCGGCTTTTGTACTCGATCTCGTTTTGCCCCAGTCCCCGCTCACTGACCACGATCCTGTGGGGAATGCCGATCAGCTCATGATCGGCAAACAACAGGCCGGGACGCAGGTCCCGGTCATCCAGCAGCACTTCCAGCCCGAGGGCTTCAAGTTCGTGATACAGCTGTTCACTGGTTTTTGCCACCTGGTCTGATTTTCCTGCATTGATGGGAATGATGGAGATGCTGAAGGGGGCGATGGACTGCGGCCAGAGAATGCCCTGCTCATCAAAGTTCTGTTCGATGGCCGCCGCGATCACCCGCGTGACCCCGATTCCGTAACAACCCATGGTCACGGTCTGTTCGCGCCCGTCCTGGTTGAGCACGCAGGCCTTGAGTGCGGTGCTGTACTTGTCGCCCAGCTGGAAGATGTGGCCGACTTCAATGCCGCGCTTGACGATGATCGATCCCTTGCCGTCCGGGCTGGCATCGCCGGTGGCAATCTTGCGCAGGTCCTGGCTCCCGAGTTGATCGAAGCCCGGCAGGTCCCGGTCCCAGTCCGCCCCCGTGTAATGAAACCCTTCCTCGTTGGCACCACACACGAAATTCTGAAGGGCGTGGGCGGCATGATCCATGATCACCGGGCAGCTCATCTGCAACGGGCCGAGTGAGCCAGGCTTGCAGCCGAGCTGGGCCTCGATCTCCGGTTCGCTGGCAAACACCAGCGGTGTGGCCACACTTTCCAGTTTCTGGGCCTTCACGGTGTTCAGCTCATGGTCACCGCGAACCACCAGTGCCACCAGCGGCTCCGATTCCCCCTTCACGATCAGGGTCTTGGCCACCTGGTCGGGCGTGACCTTCAAAAACGCGCACACTTCCTCGATGCTGTGACAGTCCGGAGTGGCCGTTTTCTCAAGCGATTCTGCAGGGCCGGTATCGGTTTTTGCCACCGGCGCCACCGGGGCAAGTTCGACGTTGACTGCATAGTCGCTTTGCGTCGAGAAAGCGATGGCATCCTCGCCGGACTCGGCCAGCACGTGAAATTCATGCGAGACATTCCCCCCGATGCTGCCGGTGTCGGCTTCCACGGTTTTGAACTGCAGGCCCAGGCGGGTGAAGATGCTGACATAGGTGTCGTACATCACCTGGTAGGTGGATTCCAGGCTCTCCTTGCCGAGGTGGAAGGAATAGGCATCCTTCATGATGAATTCTCGCGCGCGCATGACCCCGAAACGCGGGCGGATTTCATCGCGGAACTTGGTCTGGATCTGGTAATAGTTCACCGGCAACTGCTTGTAGCTTCGGATTTCACGGCGCACCAGGTCGGTGATGACCTCCTCGTGCGTCGGCCCGTAGCAAAACTCCCGGTGATGACGGTCCTGCATGCGCAGCAGCTCGGGTCCGTACTGCTCCCAGCGTCCGGACTCCTGCCAGAGTTCAGCAGGCTGGATGGACGGCATGAGCACCTCGACCGCACCCGACTTGTCCATTTCCTCGCGAATGATGTTTTCGACCTTGCGAAGGATGCGAAGGCCAAGGGGCAGCCAGGTGTACAGGCCCGAAGCCAGGCGGCGGATCATTCCGGCACGCAGCATCAGTTGGTGACTGACCAGCTCCGCGTCCGCAGGCGACTCCTTGAGGGTCAACAATGGGAACTGACTTACGCGCATACCTGCCTGGTTGGTGTCTGGCCCAGAACGGGAAGCCTGTTGTGGATGCCGGTATTCATCCGCTCACGAGTGATGGGAATGATCCCTGCCAGGATGTATTATATTTTTTTTATGGCCTATAAAAATCATACACATGCATACACGGCATGCGTGTATACTACGTTAATCTGCAAGCAAAACAAGCTTCAGGGGAGTTGAGATGGCAGATCGCCGGCTACAGGTGTTCCACACCGTTGCGAAATTGCTGAGCTTCACCAAGGCTGCTGAAACGCTGCACATGACGCAACCGGCCGTCACGTTCCAGGTGCGCCAGCTTGAGGAGCATTTCAACACCCGACTGTTCGATCGAACGCACAACCGTGTCACGCTGACCGAGGCCGGGCGCAGGTGCTACGAGTATGCCGAGCAGATCTTCGAGCTGTATGCGGAGATGGAGAATTTCGTCAAGGAGCTGACCAGCGACGTCAGCGGCACCTTGACCCTGGGTGCGAGTACGACGGTCGCGGAATACATGTTGCCCAGCCTGCTCAGCGGATTTACCAAGAAATTCCCCGAGATTCAGTTGCGCCTGAAGGTTTCCAACACCGAAGGCATCGTCTCCATGATCGAGAACAGCATGATCGATCTGGGCATTGTCGAAGGTCCGGTCACCAACAAGAACCTGCTGGTCGAGGTATGCCGGGTCGACCAACTGGTGGTGATCGTCCCCCCAGGACATGAACTTGCCAAGCGGGCCTCCATCTCCATGGAGGAACTCATGCATTTCCCGTTCATCGGCCGGGAGGAAGGGTCCGGCACGCGCGACGTGATCATGGGCCACATGACCAAGATGGGGCTGGATCGGAACAACCTGAATATCTGCATGGAACTGGGCAGCCCGGAATCCATCAAGGGGGCGGTCGAGGCCGGCATGGGAGTCTCAATCGTGTCCGGGGCCACGATCGAGAAAGAGCTCAAGCTCAAGGTGCTGAACAAGCTGGACCTGGAACCCCAGCTTGAGCGGGAATTCTCCTTTGTCCGCCAGCGCCAGAAGTTTCGCCTGCGTGCCATGGATGAGTTGCTCGACTATGCGCGCGGCTACTGTGATTCGAAAAAATAGGCGGTATGAGTTCCCGCACGGTTTTGCTTTTGTCTGAAATGGCGAGAACGGGCGCAGACACCGGACAGGCTACACCCCTGCACGATCCGTCCTGTTCCCGAAAGGGCGCCTGATGCACCAGCTTCTCTCACCATGCCGAACTGATCCATGATCGAATACATCAAAAACTGGTATCAGCAGAACTTCTCGAATCCGCAGATCGTCATTCTGGCGCTTTGCCTGATCATCGGCTTTGCCAGCGTGCTGCTGTTTGGCGATCTCCTGGCCCCCCTGATTGCCAGTATCGTCATCGCCTACGTGCTGGACGGGGTCGTGGGACTGCTCCAGCAGGGCAAGATCCCGCGGTTCCTGGCGCTGCTGCTGGTCTTTCTCGGGTTCATCACCCTGTTGATCATGATCCTGTTCGGGCTGATCCCGAAGCTCTCGCAGCAGCTCACGCAGTTTTTCCGCGAGCTGCCTGGCATGATTTCGCAGGGCCAAAGCCTGCTGATGCAGTTGCCGGACAAGTACCCGAGCCTCGCCCAGATCTTCACCGAAGCGCAGGTCACGGAGATGATCGATTCACTGCGTTCACAACTGATCGCGGTGGGGCAGAATGTCCTCAGCCAGCCCCTTGAATCCGTGGTGGGCCTGATCACGATTATCGTCTACCTGATCATCGTTCCCCTGCTGGTGTTCTTCTTTCTCAAGGACAAGAGCAAGATTCTGGGGTGGGCGGAAAGTTTCCTGCCTTCCAACCGCGAGCTGACGAACGAGGTCTGGATCGAGGTCAACAAGAAAATTGCCAGCTACATCCGCGGCAAGGTCATTGAGATCCTGGTGGTCTGGGTCGCGACCTATGTGACGTTCGTCTTCTTCGGCCTCGACTATGCCATGCTGCTTTCCTTCTTGGTCGGCATCTCCGTCATCATCCCTTACGTGGGTGCCGCGGTGGTGACCATCCCGGTCGTGTTTGTGGCCTACTTTCAATGGGGGCCAAGTTCCGAGTTCGTATACGTGCTGCTGGCCTACGCTGCGATCCAGCTTCTGGACGGCAATGTGCTGGTGCCCCTGCTGTTTTCCGAGATTGTCAATCTGCATCCCGTCGCGATCATTGCAGCGGTCCTGATTTTCGGGGGGATCTGGGGCGTCTGGGGCCTGTTTTTTGCCATTCCCTTGGCCACACTGTTTCATGCGGTGATTCGGGCATGGTCGTCCATCAACCGGGGCTCATGGCAAAAGCAGCAATCCCTGTCCGGTGGATGAGGTGGATGGAGTAAGACGAAACCGCGCTGGGATGAATGCTGCGCAATCAAGGTGAACAAGACGTGTTTTTCCTTCCCAAATGCGTTTTCAGGTCAAGACCCTTGTATTTTTGAAGTGAGACTTCAATTTCACAAGGTTCGATAAGCACAACCGGACTCGTTATTTTCTTGTAATAGCAGGGTTCGATCAGTACCATCCAAAGCCTTTCTGATCTGAACTTCATTTGGGGAATCCGGTGTTCAAAGGCAGCATGGTCGCAATGGCTACGCCGATGCATGAAGATGGCGCAGTCGATTACGACACCCTGGCGGACTACGTTGAATTCCATATCGAGAACGACAGTGATGTGCTGGTGCCGGCTGGCACCACAGGTGAGTCCGCCACGCTTGACCATGCCGAGCACTGTGACCTGATCCGGTTCGTCGTCCGCCAGGCCAGGGGCCGGGTTCCGGTCATTGCCGGTACCGGCTCGAACTCCACCCGTGAGACGATCGAATTGACCCAGTGCGCCAAGGAAGCAGGCGCGGATGCCTGCCTGCTGGTCACCCCGTATTACAACAAGCCCACCCAGGAGGGGCTGGTGCAGCATTATGAAGCCGTGGCCAAAGCGGTTGCGATCCCGCTGATTCTGTATAATGTGCCCGGGCGTACTGCATGTGACATGTTGGCGCCGACGGCAGTTCGACTTTCCCAACTGGACAACATCATCGGGATCAAGGAGGCGACTGGGGATATCAGTCGCTGCCAGGAGATACTGGCGGGCTGCCGGGAAGGGTTTTTGTTGATCAGTGGCGATGACGCCACCGCCATGGAATTACTGCTGGCTGGCGGCAAGGGGGTCATCACCGTGACGGGAAATGTTGCGCCCAGGCTGTTTCATGAATTGTGCATGGCCTGCCTGGAGGGGGACCGGACCGAGGCACAGCAAACCAATGCCCGGCTTGAGCGCCTGAACCATGACCTGTTTGTGGAATCCAACCCGATCCCGGTAAAGTGGTGCCTGACCGAGATGGGCCTGTTTCCCGCCGGCATACGCTTGCCCATGACGCCCTTGTCGAGCGCCCACCATGAAACATTGCGCGAAGCCCTGCGACTGGCAGGCAGTTTATGAATAGGACGGGATAATCTCTATGTGCAAATATCTACTTCCCATGCGGTTTGTCCTCGTGGTGGCCTGCCTTTCACTGGCACTGGGTGGCTGCGGTTTTTTTAAGACGGGCGAGAGCGATTACTCGGACAGTGCCTCGACGAGGCCACTCGAGGCGCCCCCTGACCTGGTGGCCCCGGATTGGGAAAACAGCCTGAGGATTCCGAGAACGGCAGGTGACAGGGTCAGCGCCCTGCAGACGCAGGTGCCGGCCGTGGGTGCCAGCGTACTTCCCGAGTTTCTTGAAATGCGTGTGCGCCAGGAAGGCCCGACCCGCTGGCTGGAAGTGGATACGGATCCGGTCACATTGTGGCCGCTGTTGCGTAAATTCTGGCAGGAGGAAGGTTTCAGAATTGCGGAAGACGAACCGGTACTGGGCTACATGGAAACCCACTGGGCCCAGGACCTGCGCCGTCTTCGTGATATGTCCTCCAACCGGGAAGGAGTTGACGTGGTCACGGAGAAATTCCGGCTACGCCTTGAGCGCCAACCCAATGCGGTGACCAACCTGTACCTGACGCAACGTGGTCTGGAGGTGGCAGCGATCAATGAGGATGACCAGATCCTGTGGAAACCGCAGTCCCCGAACCCGGACCGCGAAGCGGAAATGACGGTCAGGCTGATGGAATTCCTGGGTACCTCAAAGGAAGAAGCAGGACTCAAGTTTGGAAGCCCGGATTCCCGTGCCCTGTACCTGGACATCCAGGATATCGAGGGGATCCCGGTACTGAGGGTGGGTGATGCCTTCCCCCGGGTCTGGCGCAGGACCGGTGTGGCCCTGGACCGCTCGGGCCTGGTCATCGAGGATCACAATCGTGACCAGGGAATTTACTTCGTCTCCATGGAGCCTGACCCGGTCTCCACGCCAGCGGGCGTTCGCGATGGCGACGCTGCGGCGGTACGTTACCAGATACACCTGCTCGGCCAGGGCCGGCAGACGTTGATCACGGCCCACAGGGACGGTCAAAAGCAGGTGGTGATCCCGGCAGGAACGGCCCGGAAACTGTTGCGCAGAATCATCTCTGCCTATCCGGGCAATTACCCGCGTGCCTAGGCACGCAAGGTCATGAAGCGGATTTGGTCTTTCGTCGACGGGTCCGCTTGACGGCAGGCTTCTTCTTCTGACATTCCTTTTTGAACTGCCGGATGGATTCCAGGATGCCCTCGGCATCCAGTCCCGCATCGGTCAACTGCTCCTCGCGGGTGGCATGGTTCAGGTAATGGTCCGGCAAGCCCAGGTTCTTGGTGCGGACAGCAAGCTGGCTGATGGCCAGGACTTCGTTGACCGCTGAACCTGCGCCCCCCAGCACGACATTGTCTTCAATCGTGACGATCAGTTCGTGCGCCTTGGCAACGTCGATGATGAGCGCCTGGTCGATCGGTTTGACAAACCTCATGTTGACCACGGTTGCATCCAGCTGTTCACCGACGTTGAGGGCATCGTGCACCGGGCTGCCGAAGGCCAGGATTGCGATCTGTTTGCCCTGGCGCAACACCTTGCCCTTGCCGACTTCCACGGCATTCATTTCGGGGACGACCGGGATACCCGGCCCGCTGCCGCGGGGATAACGTACGGCGGCCGGACACTCCTGCAGGTAGGCCGTATAGAGCATCCGCCGCGTCTCATTTTCATCGCTGGGCGTCATGACCACCATGTTCGGGACGCAGCGCAGGTAGGTCAGGTCAAAGCTGCCCGCATGGGTCTGCCCGTCACCGCCCACGACCCCGGCACGGTCGATAGCAAACATGACCGGCAGGTTTTGCACCGCAACGTCATGGATCAGCTGATCGTAGCCACGCTGCAGGAAGGTCGAATAAATGGCCACGATCGGCTTGGTGTCCTCGCAGGCCATGCCGGCGGCAAGCGTGACCGCATGCTGTTCTGCAATGGCTACATCAAAGTAGCGGTCAGGAAACTCCTTGGAGTACCGGACCAGGCCCGATCCTTCACGCATGGCAGGCGTGATGGCCATGACGCGCTCATCCTGCTTGGCGATGTCGCACAGCCAGTCGCTGAAGACCTGCGTGTAGGTGACTTTGGGTTTTCCGCCTGATTTGACCACCCCGACACTGGGCTCGAAGGTAGGCACGGCATGGTAGCCTACCGGGTCCGATTCCGCTTTCTCATAGCCTTTCCCCTTGACCGTGCAGATGTGCAGCAGCTTCGGGCCATCCAGGCGTTTCAGGTTTTTCAGGATCTTGATCAGGCTGCTCGCATCGTGCCCGTTTGCCGGGCCGTAATAGCTTAGCCCCAGTTCCTCGAACAGCGTTCCAGGAGGTGTCACCACGCCCTTGACGTGTTCGGTGATGCGGCCCACGAATTCGTTCGCAAATGGAATCGGTTGCAGCAGTTTTTCACTGCTCTTGCTGATGGTGGCCGTCATCTGGCCGGAGAGTAACCGGGTCAGGTAATTGGTCATGGCGCCGATGTTAGGTGAAATCGACATCTCGTTGTCATTGAGAATGACCAGCAGGTCGGCATTGCTGTCTCCTAGGTGATTCAGGGCTTCATACGCCATCCCGCCCGTGATGCCACCGTCTCCGATGACTGCAATGACTTTGCGCTTCTCGTTCCTCGAGGCGCTGGCTATGGCCATCCCCAGGGCCGCGCCGATGGACGTGCTCGAATGGCCGGTTCCAAAATGATCGTGCTCGCTTTCACTGCGTTTCGGGAAGGGTGCCAGCCCGTCCTTGGTGCGGATGGTCGTGATGCGGTCTTTGCGGCCCGTGAGGATCTTGTGCGGGTAGCACTGATGGCCGACGTCCCACACGATCCGGTCATGCGGGGTATTGAAGACATAGTGCAGTGCTACGGTGATTTCGACGGCACCGAGGCCGCCACCGAAATGTCCACCACAGCTGGCAATGGAGTCCAGCAGGAAATCCCGCAACTCGTCCGAGACCGCCGGCATCTGGTTTTCCCTCAGGACGCGCAGGTCTGCCGGGCTGTCGATCTTGGATAGCAGGGGATAACGGGTTTTGTCCATAGGCGTCAGCAGTTGTTGGATTGGTTGTGGCTGAAAATCTTAGGAGTTTCTTCTTATTATATATTGACTGACAGCGTAAAGCGTAGCCCACTCAAAATCCATATGGTTGATTTCCTGGCAGGCCTGCCGTAGCAGTTCTTCCGCCGTATTCTCGGCCTGTTCCAGCCCGACGGTGCTCGGGTACGTGGGTTTGTTTTGCGCCGCATCGGACCCCTGCGGTTTGCCCAGGACTTCCGTCTCGCTCTGGATGTCGAGGATATCGTCGCGGATCTGAAACAGCAGCCCGATGCAATCGGCAAAGCGGGCAAACCGCTCATAGACCTCGGGTGTGCTCGCCTCACTCGCAGTCGCGGCCATCAGCACACTGCTCTTGATCAGGGCCCCGGTCTTGAGCCGGTGCATGCGTTTCAGTTCATTCTCATCGAGCGGCTTGTTGACAGAAGCGAGGTCAATGGCCTGTCCTCCAACCATCCCCTGCGAGCCTGCCGCCTCGCCGAGGAGCTGGGCCATCCGGACCCGCCGCTCGGGGAGGTTGGCAGGATCATTGGCCAGCACGGAAAAGGCCAGGGCCTGCAGGGCATCCCCTGCCAGGATTGCGTTGGCTTCTCCAAAGGCATTGTGGCAGGTCGGCCGTCCACGGCGCAGGTCGTCGTCGTCCATGGCAGGGAGATCGTCATGAATCAGGGAATAACTGTGTACCAGCTCCACGGCGCAGGCCGGGGCATCCAGCCGCTCCACGGGCACGTCCAGTGCCTCACCCGTCGCATACACCAGCACCGGGCGTATTCGCTTGCCCTCTCCCAGTACGGCATAACGCATCGCCTCGTGCAGTACCGCAGGCGGTTCGGAGGCTGCCGGAAGCCAGTTTTCTAGCTGCTGGTTGACACGCCCGGCATACAGATCGAGGATCTCGTCAATCTTTTTCGGGCATTTCTCCGTCATCGAAGTTCTTTTCCGTCCAGTCTCCATTTTCCTTGCTCAGCACTGAAATCTTCTGTTCCGCCTGCTGCAGCGCCTTGCGGCACTCGCGCGTGAGCTTGACGCCCTGTTCATAGCACTTGAGGGACTCCTCTAGGGACAATCCACCTTTTTCCAGTTTGTCGACCAGCGCTTCAAGCTGCTTTAGTGATTTTTCAAAATCCATGGTTTTTGTTGTACATTTTTGTAACGATTTTAAAAGGGAGACCGACCACGCGTGGTTTTTTCTATGGCAAGAACCGTCCGGTGCCCGTTGTCATGCAGCCTGTCCAACCACCCCGAGGCCATGCCGGTTCATGCTGCGTATCATAGCATGCGTCAGGGAAAGCTGAGGCTCATGGCCGTCACATGCCTATATCGAGGTCGGAGTATAGTAGTGAATCTCGTCATAACTTATTGGCATAAAGCAGAAAATTTCCCAGAAGATATGTGCGTAGACCATACAACGGAGCAAGATCGGTATTCTTGCTTAAAATAGATTTTTCTAAACTTGATCCTCTGCTGACTTAGTTTGGTGGATCAAGTCTGTCTCATCGTGATCTGTCAGTTTTCATTTAGTCATGGGATAATGCAGATGAGCAAAGCGCCAAGTTGCGCAGTTACAGCCAAGCAGGACACAAAATTGCTGCTTCCCGACGGTGGTCGCGCCACCTCAAAACCGAACGAATACATCGGTTTTCTGTGGGACATGGCGATGAGGGACCAATTCGTTGACCAGTGATCACTTGTCACCGCCGTCAGAGCATCATGTGTATGCCAGACGACGTAGGGCACGGTCTTTGAATGTGAGTTGCGAACGAACCTGCAATGTCCGTTCGGGTAGCACATCTCGACAAGAAATACCCATCTGCCATGACACAGACCACAGTACGTATAATGACCACGTAGCTTTAGTGCTAGGTATCGGTCTAGCAACTCGAGTCCCCAAGTCCTGTATAGGCTTGCCATGGACGACCTGACAGTAGGGGATGAGGTTGCAGGGAGCGGGTAATTGTAGAATGGCTTGCTGGATATCAGGGCACAGCATGATGTTTGGTCGACAACTTCAAGGTATTGGGTGTAGTTTAGGGAAGCGAACGTAGCAAGGTTCCAGAAAGTGCGGTACTCATACTGAAGTCAGACGAACTGATTATGTGTGCCCCTTTTTCAACATAGGAGAAAAGCGAATAATGACGACATACGAGATTTTGAGAGATGCGATCATCAATAGACAACAAGTCATATGTGACTATAGCGGGCATCATCGCGAAATATGTCCACATGTTATAGGTTATGAAAGACGGTAGAGAGCAGGTTCTTTCTTTCCAGTTTGGCGGTTCGAGCAGCAGCGGCCTTCCACCCGAAGGGGAGTGGAGATGCATGGTCGTTGAGAGCGTCATCAATGCCAGAGCCCAAGAAGGCGAGTGGCATACCGGTGACAACCATTCTCACCCCCAGACTTGTGTCGAAGATATAGATGAAGAGGTAAACTACTAGTCGCAACACATGTCATGTCGAGTGAATACCCTTGGGTATTCGGGTCTAGGAATAGTGTTAGTTCAGCCGTACTCCCTCAACGAGAACTTGGAAAGTGTGCGAAAGCCGCGTATATCGAATAATCTCATTCGATGATGTAGAGGGAACCGATAACCCTGAAGTTGAAATGCGGCTGCAATCGGTTGGAAAGTAGAAAACGCATGACCGGATTTTGTTTTATCCACTCTTCCGATTTGCATCTAGGCCGCCGCTTTGGGACCTTTCCCGAAGATATTCGCGGACGTCTAGTGGAGGCCCGTCACAGCGCAATTGACCGCTTGTCCTCAGCCGCGCGGGACTATGGAGCCAAACATGTACTGATAGCAGGCGATCTCTTCGATACTGAAACACCATCTGATCGAGTCTGGCGGCAAGCCCTCGCCGCGATGGCTTCAGCAGATGAACTTCAATGGTGGGTAATTCCAGGCAACCACGACAGTCTTTCTGCCGAAGCGCTTTGGGACGACGTAGAGGGGCAAGCTCCAGACAACGTGAATGTTATCAAAGCGGCTGATCCGGTACAGATCGCACCTGGCGCTGTGCTAATTCCGTCACCCGTATCCAGTCGATTTCCGGGCAACGATGCGACGGATTGGATGCCAAGTTGCTCAACCCCCGAGGGTTCGCTGCGAATTGGTCTCGCGCATGGAGGAGTCGTGACATTCGGAAGCGAAGATGACGGCGCTGAAACGATCCCTCCCGATCGTGCTGCCTCTGCTGGCCTCGACTATCTAGCTCTTGGGGATTGGCACGGTTGTAGGCAGATTGGCGACCGGACTTATTATTCTGGTTCGCCAGAGCGTGACCGTTTCAAACACCAAGGGCAAGGTGTTTGCCTCGCAGTGACCATCCCAGGTCCGGGTGCTGTGCCCGAGGTGACCGAAGTCAAAACCGGCCAGTTCGATTGGCGTGATGTTTTACTGTCCCTGACACCGGAGCAGGATGTGGTCGAGGCTCTGTCTTCTGCGCTACCAGAAAATAGGTCCGCAAGGCGTGACACACTAGTCCGGGTACTGGCTTCTGGCTGGGTTCGCCTTCCTCAACGTATGGAGCTGGTCCGATCAGCCCAAAATACTGCTCCAGAATTTGGATATTTCGAGTTCATCGATGCTGAGATGACGACTGAATGTGTGCCCGACGATCTTGATAATATCGCGCAGAGCGGCGCACTCCGCATTGCCGCGGATACCCTCTTAGCGGACGCGGAAGATGGGACGAAGAGCGCCGAGGACCGTGCTGTTGCGGAGGCTGCGCTACGCAGGCTCTATGGCTATGTAACGGAAAAGACCCTGTGAAGCTCCGGTCAATCCGTCTCGAAAATGTGCGTCGATTCATCGATCCTGTAGAAATCAAAGGCATTGGTGATGGATTGAATGTCCTATCGGCCCCTAACGAGTACGGAAAGTCGACGTTTTTCGATGCGCTGCACGCGCTCTTCTTCAAACCAAGAAAATCATGGGATAAGGAAATTCGAAGCTTGGTGCCACATATCGGCGGTGATCCATCGGTCGTCGTCGAGATCGAAATTCCTGGTGGCATCTATCAAATCAGGAAGCGCTGGAACAAGAGTCGCAACGGTGACGTGCAGATTGTGGCTGCCGGCCAGCTGGTCAAGCAAGCCGACGACGCCGAGGCTTGGATTGCGGAGACTCTGAAAGCTCCAAGGGATGGTGGTCCGGCAGGGCTTCTCTGGGTTCGTCAGGGACTCACCGGTCTTGAGGATGATGACGTAGCACAACTTGCCCGGCGTGATCTGCTGACATCGGTCGCAGGCGAAGTCGAAGCGATAACTGGGGGTAGGCGTATGGACGCGGCTCGGAATCGGTGTCGGAATGAGCTCGATCGCTATCTAACGACGAGAGGTCGCGCGAAGACTAATGGTCCCTTGAAGCAAAAGATGGATGAGGTCGACACACTTAATGGTGCGTGCGTGGAACTTGTAGCAAAGTCTGAACAATTGCGACAACAGCTAGATCGCCGCCGCCTTCTTAGGCAGGAACTTGCACCTTTGGAAGACCCAGAGGAAGTGACTGGGCGAAAGACAAGACTCGCTGAAGCGGAAGCAGCACATAAAGAAGCGTCCCATCATGCTGAGATGCTTGAGAAAGTCAGGAGCGACGAGCACACAAAACGCGTCGAAGTTAGGCGTGCGGAGGAAAGTTTGGCATCGCTCGAGAAGAATCTCTCCGAGCTAACAGAGGCCATCGGCATACATAGAAGCGCGAACGAGGAAGTTCGACAGGCAGTAGAACAGTTTCGTGTGGTGGAAGCTCGAATGTCAGAAGCGGGAAACACCTACAGGCTTGAGGTTGCCCGTGCTGAAATTGCCACCGACACCTTGAGGAAGGTGCTGCTTGCCGAGCAAGCTGCTGCTACAGTTAGACGTCGTCAGGAACTGATCGAAAAGATCAGACTAGCAGAGGATCTGCGCCAGAGTGGCGAACAGGCATCTGTCGATGCCGGAAAGGAGCTTTCTGAAAAGGTAGTCTCAGAATTGGAGACACTTGACGAAACCGTTCGAATCCTACACAAAGCCCGCGATATTGGGGCTGTGGCCATCGCAATAACGTATATGACTGGCCGTCGTGACGGGATTTCTCTGGATGGGGAACCTCTACCCGATGGTGAGCGTATTCCAATTCCGGATGGAGCGCGGCTGCAAATCCATGACATTGGCCAACTGGACATCCACCCAGGGCAACGTACGGATGGCGAGGCCCTCGCAAAGGCTGAGGGAGAGTTAGCACGGGCACTTGAGGCCGCTGGCAGAAACAGCATTGAAGCTGTGCGTGCGTCAGATCGCCGAAGACGAGAGGCTGAGTTGCGCATAAAGAATACTAAAACGGACTTGCAGAGTTTAGCGCCGGATGGAATCGATGTGCTGCGCGAGCAGCTTCCCGAGATTCTAGAAGAGACTGCCAGCGACGAAGATCTTCCAACTGTCGAAGAAGCACAGAGGGAGGATGAGGCTGCTAGGCAAGCATTGGCCGAGGCTCTTGAGGAATACGAGACTGTACGTACCTCACATGTTCACGCGGCAACGGCGGTCGCTAGTGCCAACGCCACTGCAGAAAATGCTGCCACGCGAGAGGCACGTGCGGAGGTGGCCCTTTCTGGGATTGACGATCCAGAAGCCGAAATAATCGTTCGTCGCCAAACTTTTTCGCGTCATCGCACCGAGTTGGACGCCGCCGTCCGACAGCGTGAGGAAGCAGAGGCGGAGGCACCCGATCTTGAAGCTGCAACGGTCGCGCTTGAAAGAGCACGCTCGATTATTGGACGCGCTGACGAAGACCGGCAGCGAATTCGTCTCGAACTGGGGAAGCTAGACACCTACATAGCTATTCAGGCTGGCGAAGCCGTCGACGAGGAGCTGGCAGATACTAGTGCCCGTCTGGAGGCTGCTCAGGACGTGCTGAACGGTCTGGAATTCGAGGTTGCCGTTTTGAAGAAGCTTGACGCTGCTCTGGAGATCGCCCGCACGTCCGCGCGGGATCGCTATGTCGAGCCAGTGATGAAAGAGCTCGTTCCATTGCTGCGGCTTTTTTGGCCGAAGGCCGAGCTCAACTTCGACGCAGAAACGCTGATGCCCACCGTCTTGGTGCGCGCCGGGACGGAAGAAGACTTCGATATCTTGTCTGGTGGCACACAGGAGCAGATCGCGCTACTCGTTCGGCTTGCCTTTGCCCGTATGCTGGCCAAGGCTGGCTCACCTGCGCCGATTATCCTTGATGATGCGATTGTCTACACGGACGATGACCGCATCGAGCGGATGTTCGATGCATTGACCCGCCAAGCCAACGGTCTCCAGATTGTCGTATTCTCTTGCCGCCAGAAAGCGTTTCGCGATCTTGGGGGCTTAAGACTTGATATTGTGGCCGAAACGCAGATACCAGTCACCTGAATACCTAGTAGAAATTCGAATGACTAGAATAATCAGTGGAGCGAAACTCATTCTGTTCATTGGCAAGGTTCGGTTTGGGATCACAGTGACAACATCTCTTCAGCACTTTGGCGATTGAGGTAGGATGAATCGCGAGATACAGAAGGGTGCCCAATAAGATTAAGAGATAACCAGTTGAGAAGGTAATGGATACTTGGCTGACTGGTTAACTGGGGTACCAAAAGACAAATGCATCCGACTGTTGTTTAAGCCGCTTTGTGTAAAAAATGTTCACCTAGAGTAGTCACGCGATCAATATATCTGCCTCTTTGGCCCGGTCAGTGAGATACGCTAGCAGATCACGCAGTAGCGCAGCTTCAGCTCCGTCCGCAACATCAAGAAGTTTCTCCGTGTCCGCTATTGCCTTGGGAAGTGTAAGCCAGGGAACGCTGTCTTCTGCAGACATAAGACGCCGCGCCATATCGACATTATGGATGTTTCGTGCCTGCGTCGGCATGGTTTCAGGAGCTTCAGTGTAAATCAGTCTCTCGCCTAAAACCTGAAGGCGAGCGTCGGACAGGCTAGCAAGAATCTCTGGGCGTGCGGGCCAATCAGCCGCATGGAACGCAGCCATAGCTGCCTGATCTTCGTCTTTCGTGAAGTCGTCATAAATCTGCTTTTCGACGTGCGGAGACGGCTCCTTCGGTTCGCGGGTTGCAAGAAAAGCGGCAATCAGGCGTTGGACAAACACGTCATCGCTGTGGATGCGTGTGGCACGAGCTCTCAGATCCGCAATATCTGGCGCTTCGGAACGCAGGTGCTGGGGCGTGTCATCGTATGAAAGAACACAGGGACATGCATTGGCACGCAAAGCTCGCACAGGCTTGGGTCTGTTGGCAAGCCGATGGGTCAATTCGTCATCTGAAAGGTCAGTCAATTGGTCGGGGTCAATGGAGAGGTCGAATACGAGAAGCTGTGAACTGTTATCCGGATTCGAGCCGAGGTTGGTGACCATCCAGGAGTAAACCTTGCCGAAGAAAATGTCTGTGAGGGAAAAGACTTCGTCGTGCTCTGCAAAGTCGAGAACGGCAGCTTTCTGGGCAAATCGGATGAAGTTTGACCAGTAGCTACCAGCTTGCTCAGAGACGATACGGCACATATGGATCATAGCCTCCACGTCGCCCATCGCATCATGGGCACCAGCATGGTCGTGGCCGTTAGCTGGAGCGAGCATATCGAGCTTGAAGGTAGGCTGACCTTTTTTGTCAGCCGGCACAGAAAGAATGTCTGGCTGGAACAGGTTGACTGCCTGCATGATCCGCAAACTGTCCGAACGGGAATTGCCGTTCATATTAGTCAGGTAGGGGACGTGCAAGGTCTTGTACAGGGCTTGGCGGAGTAGGGGTTCATCGAAGCGTATGGAATTGTGTCCGATGAAGATTGCGGGGGACCATTCATCCAGCTTGGCTTTGATTGCACGCACCATCTGGTAATGGCTAGGTAGGTCGGGGTCGGTGAGTTGGTCGACGGTCACGCCCGTCACACATTGCCTCTGGCGACGGTACGACGTAGGGTAGAAGACGACAACGAATTTCAAATCGGTCCAGTTCACGCAGTTGGTGATCAGTCTTGATTGCGCCGAACTGGAGAATCTGATCGAATGTGGTACGGATTCCCGTAGTTTCCGTGTCGTAGAACACGAAGCTCATAACTGGCTCGCCTGCATGCTATGCGAATAGATTTCCAAGACGAAAGCGCATGGCGGAAGGACTGACCCTGAAGCTTCTGGCTAATGTACTCACCGCGCTTTCATCATCTATGTCGAATGGTTTATTACCCAGTGCTTGCGCCAGCAAGTCTCTCGGCATCAACAGTTCAGCAGCGAAGAGGTTAGCTTCGATCTCCATCTCGTCGACTCCTGCTGCTGAAACTGAATCGCGCATCAGCATTGGAAAAGCCTTGTCGACATGTACCTCCTTAGTTATTTGCTGCTTGTGGAGTATCAGGTGACCACATTCATGGGCAATGGTGAAGCGCTGTCGGGTAGGGTGGTGTAGGGCATTAACGCCAATGATCGGTGTGTCCTCATGTACAAAAATCATCCCAGATAGTTCGTCATCAAGCGGTGAATAGCGCAGTTCGCAGTCAAGCGACTTCGCGATCCGTTCGACAGGAACTGGCGGTGCACCTACATCATGGTCGTTAAGAAGGGATTGCACCAAGTTCAAGATGGTCTTGCTTCGACTGGCGCGCATCAGTCGGCTTCCGGTGTTTTTAGATTTTCGGTGTTTGAGGCACCACCTATCAAGCGGAGCACCTCCTGTCGCTGAATTGCGCTAAGGCCTTCAGCAGGAAGGGGCAGATCTGTGGGTTCACCATCACGAGAGGGTGGCGCTGGCATCAGCGCCCCTGGGGAACTTAGGTCGAGTGCATTCGCAATAGCATACAAATGATGAAGCAGGACTTGCTGGCGGCCAGCTTCAATATTAGCGAGCGATGCTCGCGAGATTCCAATTTCAGCAGCAAGTTGGGCTTGGGTACGGTGGGTGCCCTCACGATAGCGTCTGATATGCCAGCCCACTTCCCTGTAGACGTCCTTTGGTTTCATGCCCGCCCTATATCAGAAAACAAAGAAGATGTCAAGATCACAAACTTATATGCTATTTTAACAAACATATTTGAAGTTTTTAATATTGACATCCCAGCCTATCTATGCAATGTTCTTGATCAAACCGAGCGAAGCAGCACCTAACTGTCTAAACATGAACGAGGTATAGATTAATGGACGAAAGCAGCCCTATCTTTGAAGAGAGTAATCATCCACAGAGTAGCTTGGACCGCAGGAAAGCGCCAGGCAAATTCTTTACAATCAAGGTTGGCAACGTCGCTCTCGAGTTTCAGGATGTAGACTTCAGTGATCCGATGCCGACGGGCCGTCAGATGGTCGAGGCGGCCAAATTCAATCCTGTTGAAGAGTTCTTGCTCTTCGCCATTTCGGATGAGCGTCGACTCACGGAAATCAAGCTAGATGAGACCGTCGATCTACGGATGCGAGTCAAAGACCACTTTCTTGTCTTCAAGAGCGACCGATCCTGGCGCGGGCTCATCGATGGGAAACGGTTCGAGTGGGGTGCGAAGACAATCGCAGGCCGCGTACTTAAGTGGTTGGCAGGCGTAGATACTGTGACGCACGGGGTCTGGCTCGAGCTGCGAGACGAACCGGATCAGCTGATCGGCGATGAAGAACAGGCATCATTGTCGCCCGCCGGTGTCGAACGCTTCAGGACAGACCCGCTGTTTCATGTATGTGTCGAAGATGTGTCTCATCCATGGACTAGGTCTACCATCACAACCGAGGAGATTGCCGTACTAGGCGGTTGGGATGTTTCGCAGGGAGTCGTCGAAGTCGACTCTGATCAGAACGAGCGCACGCTATCTCCGGAAGAGGTCATCGAGCTGCGGCCCAACGTGTCATTTGGCAAAAAACTTCACTTCAAACGAGGTTGCTATGCACTCGCGGATCGAATCTGAGTTAACTCTTCTTCGGCTGCACTACACAAGGGTGGACTATCTAGTAGAGGATGCGATGCACTGGTTCAGAGTTGAAATGCTTAAAACACCTGAGAAATGGGTGCCGACAGAGATTCCCGTCGTGTTCACCGTTACCGAAGGTTACCCTGGTGTGCAGCCATACGGTTTCTTAGTACCACAGGAATTGAACTTGGATGGCGAACCGCCCTCCGAGCATAGTGCGCCATACACTCCTCCGTTCGAAGGTAAGTGGCGGTTTCTATCGTGGCAGCCTGAAGGATGGCATGCAACCGGCGATGTGCGTTCGGGTTCGAATCTATGGGGTTGGGTGCGGACATTCATGCACCGATTACGGGAAGGAGTCTGATGGGGGTGAACATCCTCAAGCTGGACAAAAGTCTGCAGAGGCGCCTTTGGTACCACCTCCTGCACAAAGACTCGATGCGGGAACAGGCTGCTTTCCTCTTTTTCATTACAAAACCCGTAGACAACGGGTTGAAGTTTGAGGTGGTCGATCAGGCCTTTCTAGGCTCGGATGACTTCATAGTCCAGCATACGGATTACTTCGAGCTGACGGATGAGATCCGAATCAGGCTGATTAAGCGAGCGCATGTTCTAGGGGCATCGCTAGCCGAATTTCACTCACACCTCGGCCCTTGGCAGGCTTTTTTCTCGTTGTCCGACCGCATAGGGTTGAAAGAAACCGTCCCACACATGCGGTGGCGTTTGCAAAAACGGCCCTACCTGGCTGTAGTGGTTGCACCTTCAGGCTTCGATGCACTGATCTGGTCAGGAGATGTCAGGATTCCCGAACCACTGGCCGGGATCGACATCGGCAGCGAGCTTATGACGCCAACCAACTTATCACTCGGAGGATGGGGTGATGGCTGAGGATCGTTTTGATCGCAATGAACGATTGTTCGGCAAAATGGGCCAGGCTCTCTTGAGGCAGACCCGTGTAGCTGTCTTGGGGGCCGGTGGTTTAGGCAGCCACGTGATTGCACAAATTGCGCTACTCGGAGTGGGTAGCATAGTACCAGTTGACCGACAAGACATCGCTCGTTCAGACCGCAACCGTTATGTCGGAGTGTGGCATACAGATCCAATTCCTGGGTCACCGAAAGTGGAGCTTGCCAAACGCCATGTATACCTAATTGATCCTGCAATCTCGATCATACCTACTAAGGACGACATACTTTCAGTGGCCGGACTCAAGGCGATCAAAGAGGCTGATTTCATCTTCGGGTGTGTGGATGATGATGGGGTTCGATTTTTTATCAATGAGGCGTGCGTAGCCTATGAGAAGCCACTGATCGATCTAGCTTCCGATGTGCCCGAAGTAGGGATTTTTGGTGGACATGTTGCGATTGTCACGGGAGGTTATGGTTGCTTGCACTGCCTCGATCTTCTTGATCCTGACGAGGTACGCCGATACTTCTCACCAACTAAATTGATTGAAAATGAAGCTGCCGTCTACGGAATCGAGCCGAGCGTGCTTGCAGAAGCTGGCCCTTCAGTTGTCTCGGTGAATGGTGTAGTTGCCTCACTTGGTGTGACTGCCTTTATGGCACTCACGACAGGGATTCAGGTTCCCTATACGTTCCAGACCTATCGGGGAGACCGAGGTATTGTTACCAAGAAAATGATGACAGCGCCCGAAGATTGCTACTACTGCTCAGTGGTGCGCGGGCAGGGTGATCGAGCGGACCTTGAACGATATTTTCGAAAAGCAACTGCCTAAGGTTGCATGCCGTCGATTTTCTGCACCGGATAAGTGTTTCTAATCACAGTCATTGAAAGCCCATCCAGAGTGCGAAAGTACGCGCCCCCAACTGGGCTCCTTGCGTCTTCCAGCTAACGCTCTGCCCCTGTTGAGATGTTAGGGAACCGAGCGATGAGCCCGCAATGTAACAACAACCGAACCACCAAATACAAGTCTGGTCATGGTATACGGTAGCTTTTCTCCCTTCTCTCTGGAAGTTTGACAGTGCGGTAAGCTATCGCAGACAGGTCACCGAACATCGAGTCATAGCACGGCTTGGATAAGAAACCTTGACTCCCTGATTTCATGCAGTGCTGGCGTTCCCAGCGGCCATTTGTTCAGGGCACAATCTAGTTGCAAGAATAGTCCGCCTTGTCTGCATTAGCCATTATGTTACACTATAACACTAGAGTTCGATGAGGCAGTGGGGCTCGTGCCTTCATCGTAACGTGACTTCCTTTTGGCCTAGGTGATAGCTATGGACCAGTCATTTTTCCCGGAACGTCAGCACGATCACGAAGCCTGCGTTCATGCGGGTATGGCATATGCGGAAGCCGCATGCGCGAAACGTAATCAGCGCTTCACCGCGAATCGTCGTTCCGTCCTCGAGTTGTTGCTGGCCGGCCATCGCCCGTCAGGCGTCTACGAACTCATGAAACAGTTTGACTGGAAAGGGCGCAGACCCGCACCTGCCCAGATTTACCGTGCCCTTGAGTTCCTGGAATCGATTGGTCTGGTACATCGAATTGAAAGCTGCAATGCCTACCTTGCCTGCAATCGACCGGGACGTCACCACAGCACCATATTTCTGGTATGTGAGCGGTGTAAAACGGTCGCTGAAGTTGATGCGGAACGCATGCAGAATGCCATTGCCGACCTGGCGGGTCAGACCGGCTTCGAACTCCACTCCCAGGTTCTCGAGGCCCGCGGACTTTGTCCGGACTGTGCCAGCACTTCGGCATCCGACGGGACTGACCATTGAACACGGACAGGGTCCGGTTGATCGAGGCCCAGGGAATCAGCATTCGCAGAAAAGGGCGTCTGCTTCTTCACGGGGTGGACATCCACGTCGACCGGGGTGAAGTGGTAACTCTGATTGGGCCCAACGGTGCCGGCAAAACCACGCTGGTACGTGTACTGCTCGGATTGCTGTCGCCGGATACCGGGCGGGTGCAGCGCGAATCCTCTGTCCGGGTAGGCTATGTGCCCCAGCATCTCCACCTGAGCTCTAACATGCCTATCACTGTAAAACGCATGATGAGCCTGACCAGCCAGTCTCCCCAGAGTGCCGTTGAGGCAGCACTTGATGAAACCGGTTCACGGAAACTGCTTGAAGCCCGCATGTCTGATCTTTCGGGAGGCGAACTGCGCAGGGTTTTGCTGGCACGCGCGCTGCTGCGCGATCCAGACCTTCTGCTCCTGGATGAGCCGGTGTCGGGAGTGGATTATATCGGTGAAGCGGAAATGTATGCGCTGATCGCAGAAATCGTTGCGCGCCATGGTTGCGGTGTGCTCATGGTGAGCCATGATCTCCATATTGTCATGGCGGCCACTGACCGGGTCGTCTGCCTGAATCACCACATATGCTGTACCGGGGTGCCCCAGGAAGTGGTCGGGCATGATGAATTCCAGCGCTTGTTTGGCACTCGTGCCGGCGTCGTCACCGCACTTTATCAGCACAGTCATGACCACGTGCATGAGTTTGGCAGCGTGGCAGAGACACTGGATACTGTGGTGAGCGGCCCTGGCGAAGCCGCTACGGTTACCCATGAAAATGCGTATGGCCGCATGCCGCATGAGACGAGGTCACGGGATGCTGGATGACTTCTTTGTTCGTGCACTGTTGGTCGCAGCTGGTGTCAGCTGTGTAGCCGGTCCGCTGGGCTGCTTTTTACTGTGGCGCCGAATGGCCTATTTTGGAGATACCATGGCGCACTCGGCTTTGCTCGGAATCGCACTTGGAGTAATCCTGGGCAGTTCACCGGTGCTAGGTGTGTTTGCCATTGCGTTCCTGACGGCATTGGCACTGCTGTTTTTGCAAAGGGTGGTTTATCTTGCAAGTGATACCCTGCTCGGGCTGTTGTCTCACAGTACGCTGGCTTTGGGCGTGGTCATCCTGGCGATTTCCGGCTCATCGTACGGCCATGACCTGTTAAGTTATCTTTTTGGTGATGTACTTGCCGTGTCCCGGGGTGACGTGTTCATGGTGTGGATCGGCGGCTTGTTTTGCCTCGCAGTGCTGGCCTACATATGGCATCCGCTGGTTGCGCTCACCGTGCACGAGGATCTGGCACGTGCTGAAGGCAGTCCGGTGGGGCGTAGCCAGATCATCTACATGGTCCTGATCGCCGGGGCTGTGGCAGCGGGTATGAAGGTGGTCGGCGTACTTCTGGTCGTAGCCTTGTTGATCATCCCGGCTGCAGCGGCGCAGTCCCTGTCTCGCACACCAGAGCAAATGGCAGTACTTGCGGCTGTGGTTGGAATAATTTCCTCGGGTGGTGGGCTGTTTGGCTCACTGGTGTTGGATGTGCCTTCAGGGCCATCCATCGTCGTGATGGCATTACTCCTTTTCCTGATCAGTCTTGTGATTCAGCCCCTTCGACGCGCACTGGATTTTGCCTAGCACAGACCCTTCTTGATACCAGACCAGGCCTGGACTCCATTGAGGCAATGCGTATCTGGTGATGCTTGTCTGTAATTTTCCTGGCAGCAACGACGCGGGACATCTGATCGCGTTGGATTTTTACGACATCCCGTCATAGCCGGGTCTGTAGCGTTGGCCAAAATGGGCAATGGACGCACCAGCACTTACTCAAGCGGCGGGGGTTTGGGACGGGCATCAAATTCGATCTGTTCTGTACCGTGGTATACGAGAAACGCGCGCCCCTTGGCACGCGCAATCATGACGATGCCCAGGTCGCGCGCCAGTTCAAGGCCCATGTGAGTCACCCCGGAGCGTGACAGCAGCACCGGAATTCCCATGTGTGCAGACTTCATGATCATCTCGGAGGTTAGCCGACCCGTGGTGTAGAAAATCTTGTCCGCACCTGCGACCTGTTCCAGCCACATCCAGCCCGAAATGGCATCCGCGGCGTTGTGTCTTCCGACATCTTCAACGAACTTCAGGATTTCGGTGCCATGGCACAGTGCGCAGCCGTGCACGGCACCGGCTCGCTTGTAGATGTCATTGAAGCGGGTGATGGCCGTCAGCAAGTCATAGATTTTCGACTGTTTCAGGGTCACTTGCGGAAGCCGGACATCGTACAGCTTGTCCAGCGTGCAACTGAAAACCGTGCCCTGGCCACAGCCTGAGGTCACTGTTCGATTGCTTAGTTTTTCCTCCCAATCGGTAATTTCCCGGCCTTCCCGAGTCATGATTTCGACGGTTTCCTTGTCCCAGTCGACCTCGACCGAGGCAATGTCGGAAATATCTTCCAGCAGACGCTGGTTGCGCAGGTAGCCGAGCGCGAGCTCTTCCGGATGGGTGCCGAGCGTCATCAGCGTCACCAGCTCGCGGTCGTTGACCTTCAGGGTCAGGGGGGATTCTCCAGCGACCTGCACCTCTCGCTGTTCGTGAAACTGGTTGGTAACCGTCACCGCATGCGTGGGCGCAAGCCCCTGGCGTGACATCTTGGGACGGTAAGGCAGGTTCATCGTGCTAGGCGATGTGCCCGACCGCCTCGTCGAGCCGACTGACGGCAATCACTTCCAGTCCGGGCACCCGGGTCTTGGGCTGATTGGCCTTGGGAATGATTGCCCGGGTCACCCCGTGCTCGCGTGCCTCTTTCAGGCGGGCCAGGCCGTTATAGACCGGGCGAACCTCGCCGGTCAGCCCGATCTCCCCGAAGGCCGCAAGCCCATTGTCCAGGGCGTGGTTCTTGAAACTGGAGTAGGTCGCCAGCAGGACTGCAAGGTCTGCGCCGGTTTCCTTCAGCTGGACGCCGCCGACGATGTTCACGAACACATCCTTGTCATAGATATCGACACCTCCATGCCGGTGCAGTATGGCAAGCAGCATGGTCAGGCGGTTCTGGTCAATACCAATCGCCACTCGTTTCGGATGGCTGGCCGGGGTATCCTCCACCAGGGTCTGTACTTCCAGCAGCAAGGGCCGGGTGGCCTCACAGGTGACGGTGATCACGCTGCCGGGGGCCGTGCTGGCATGTCGCGACAGGAAGATGGCCGAGGGGTTCTTGACCCCCTTCAGGCCCGCATCCTGCATTACGAAGACTCCCAGTTCATTGACTGCCCCGAAGCGGTTCTTGGCCGCCCTCAGCACGCGGTAACGCCCACCGTCGTCGCCTTCGAAATACAACACGGTGTCCACGACATGCTCGAGCACCCGCGGTCCGGCAATGGAGCCTTCCTTGGTAACGTGGCCCACCATGAAAACCGTGGTGTCGGTTTGCTTGGCGAACTGGGTGACGCGGTTGGCGCAATCCCTCACCTGGGAGACCGAACCGGGTGCCGAAGGTGTCTTCTCGGACGCCAGCGACTGAATCGAGTCGATCACCATGATGCTCGGACGCTCCCGCATGGCACAGGCCAGTATTTCCTCAAGGCGGGTGGATGCCAGAACACGCAGCGGCGCATCCTTGTAGCCCAGCCGCTCCGCACGCAGGGCCACCTGCTGAAGGGACTCCTCGCCGGTCACGTACAGGGCGCGCTGGTGATCCAGTGCACACAGGACCTGCAGCAACAGGGTCGACTTGCCAATGCCGGGGTTGCCGCCGACCAGCACCACGGAGCCGGTGACGATTCCACCCCCCAGCACCCGGTCGAGTTCTGCAAGGGTGGTCGTAGTGCGATCCTGCGACTCGAAGTCAATTTCACTGACCGTCTGGATCTCGGCGACATCGCCGGCGTGCAGCAGCGAGATGGCCTTGTTTTGCCTGAG
The DNA here is from genome assembly GCA_965220895.1 of Gammaproteobacteria bacterium. Lineage (GTDB taxonomy): Bacteria > Pseudomonadota > Gammaproteobacteria > UBA4575 > UBA4575 > WTFY01. The sequence continues at coordinate 498,025 of OZ244850.1, read as the reverse complement.
CACGGCAGACTGCTTCTCGATCGTGTTCCAGGCACCGCAGCTGGGGCACTGGCCCGTCCACTTGGTGAAAAGACCGCCGCATTCCGTGCAGACAAAGCTTGCTTCTTTAGCCATCTGGACATTGTACCCGAGAGGCGGGGGCAACTCCGGGTCGTGCTTGCGGACGACCGGGGCTAGACCGCCTCGGGGTGCTTGCGCAGTTGCGGGCTGATCCGGGCCGTGCGGACCGCATTCTTGTGGGTGCGCACGACTTCGATGGGGTAGCCGTCGATCAGCACGGTGGTTCCTGGTTCCGGAATGGATTCCATCTGTTCCAGGATCAGGCCATTGATGGTCTTGGGCCCGTGGTCGTGCAGTTCCAGGTCCAGGGCCTTGTTGATGTCGCGGATATGCGTGCCCCCGTCCACGAAGTACGTGCCGTCCTGCTGCGGATGAATCTCGACATCGTAGGTGGCCGGGTCATTGGTGAACTCGCCGACGATTTCCTCCAGCAGGTCTTCCAGCGTGACCAGCCCCTGGATGTCGCCGAATTCGTCGACCACCAGGCTGAACCTTCGTTTCTTGTCTTGCAGCTCGAACAGCAATTTTTTCAGGTTGGTGCCTTCCGGGATGAAATACGGCTCGCGCAATGCCTGCTCCAGGTCCTCGGGCCCGACCTCCTTGTGGATGACATTGATGAACAGCTTGCGTACATGCAGAAAACCGACGACGTTGTCGATGCCACCGCGACAGACTGGGATTCGTGTATAGGAAATGTTCTTCAGTTGCGAGACGATTTCTTCCCAGTCATCTTCCAGGTCGAGGGCGGCAATCTCGTTTTTCGGGATCATGATGTCTTCCACCGTGATCTTTTCCAGGTCCAGAACCCCCAGCAGCATCTGCTGGTGTTCACTGGAGATGGAGATATGCTCGTCATCAACCACGGTGCGCAATTCCTCGTGACTGAGCTTGTTGGTGGTGTTGTCCTTGACTTCAATCCCGAATAATCTCAGCAGGTTGTTGGCAAACAGGTTCACGGTCCAGACAAAGGGGTAGGTCACGGCAAGCAAGGGTGCATAGACCACCGCGGCCGGCAGCGCCAGTTTTTCCGCATGCAGGGCGGCGACGGTCTTCGGAGTCAGTTCGGCGAAGATCAGGATCGCAAAGATCAGGATGAAAGTGGCCGCCGCAATCCCGATATCGCCGTGCAGGCGGTAACCGATGTAGGCGGACAGCTGGGCAATCAGGATGTTGACCACATTGTTGCCGAGCAGGATCAGGCCAATGAGGCGGTCGGGTTTTTCGAGCAGCTTTTGCGCCTGCTTTGCACCGCGCCGGCCCGTACGGGCCATGTGGCGCAGGCGATAGCGATCTAGCGCCATCAATGCAGTTTCCGAACCTGAGAAAAATGCGGAGAGGATAAATAAAATAAACAACACCAAAAACAGTGTGCCTATCGAATAATCGTCCAAGGTCTGTGCGACCCTCCGGTAATACAGATATCTGCATTAACGGCTGTGGCGCCGCAATTGTCAAGTTGTATGGGTTCTGCACTATGGCACGGTCGGATCAGGAGCCTCCAAGGGGCACAGGACTCTCCGGAAGCGCCATCAGGAAGTTCCAGGTAGTGTTGGGGGAATAAAGAAGTCTCTCTAGAACGGCACCCCGACCCTGAGGTCTCCGGAGTATTCGTGGCTGTCGCTGCCGAGGGCATGGCGTGCACCGAGGCCGGCCTGGAGGATCCACGGCCCGGTCTGCCACTGTGCGCCCAGGGCGAGGTGCAGGTCGTGGTCCGGGGTCCGGGCGCGCAGGCGCTCCCCGGAGACGTCTGCGGTGGTGCCGGTCTCCAGGTGATGCTCCAGATGCACGGAACCGTATAACGCCACTGCGGTGGTGGTGGTATCGGCCCTCACGCCCAGGCGGGCGCTGGAGCGTTCGGCATCCCGGAACGCGGCCCGCGCCCCGGTGGCATCGGTGAAGCCGTCAATGTCCACCTGCGTGTGCGAGACGCCCACCTGCGGGGTCAGGAAGCTGCGGGTGCCCCAGGGCAGGCGGTGCCCGGCCTCGAGCTGCAGGGCAAGACGCTCGGCCCCCACGGAGGACACCAGGCGCCCGACCGCCGCGTCATCGGAGTCGAGGTCCAGTGCATAGTCGGTCCAGGCGATCCTGCCACTCGCATAGGGCCCGCCCCCCGGGCTCCAGCGGGCCTGCAGGGATATTCCCCGGCCCTCGGCCTCGATGTCGCCGCCCTTGACCGCAGACGAGACCTCGGCGCTCCCGGAGACCCGGTGTACTGAAGCCTGCACGTTCCAGTGTTCGTTGTGCACCAGGGTGCCGCCCAGGGTCATGACCCGGTGTCCGGTGTCATACCCGGTGCCCACGGTGGAGTCCTGCGGGTCGTGCTCGCCACTATGGCCGGACACTTCCAGCCACAGCGGCAGTGCGGCAGAAAGCCGATGCGCTGCGGAGTCCGTCTGCGTGCGCAGGCCGAGCAGGAACTCCGGCAGGGCCTCGTACAGGGCGGCACGGGGTGCGTAGTCCTCGATGATCATCGGACCGGAGGGTTCGGAGGAATCCGGGTCTGGATCGGATGGAGAAGGATCGGGCTCGGGCGCCGGTTCAGGTTCGGGGTCCGGCGGAGGTGTGAGTCTTCGGACCTCGGTGAAGTCATCTGCACTGAAGTCGCGGCCAAGAACGATGCCTGTGGCAGGCTCCGTCTTCGTCCAGGTCATCGGATCGCCGGAACTGTAATCGGATACATTGACCCCTTCGGCCCGCATCGTGACGTTCCAGGCGCCGTTGGGTGCCACCGCATTGGCCACGACGCCACTCGCCCCCTCGTGCAGCACCACATTGTTCACCGCAATCGTGGTCTCGCCCCCGTCGTTGAGGATCCAGCCCCCGCCCAGCGCCTGGGCTAGCCAGCCGTCCTCTCCCGTCATGCGCTGCCCGCTGGGGTGGAGGTCGACCCGCAGCCGGGGCTTGATCACAGGAGTGCCAATGTCGCCCGTGGCCAGGATTGCGATCCCCGAGTCCGGGCGGATCGCGCCCGAAGGGCCGATGACCACCTTGCCGCCCCCGGCCAGATACACCCCCTCGGCAGCGCTGGTGATCGCATCGTTGACCTTCACCGTCTGCTGCAAGAAGCCATTGGCTCCGCGGGCCGCCACCCGCGCCGGCGCACCGTCAGTGATTGTACCCACGCGTACTCCCTGTGCGCCTGTTCCGCTCGTAGTGACCGGACCGCGTACCATGATGTCGATGATTCGTGAGGCCGCATCTCCGTAGTGGTAGGCGACGATGCCATGAGAGTTGGTCCCTGCGGTCGTCACGGAGGAGCCTTGCTGCATGTCTATGACGATATTGCCGGATCTTCGGTGAACAGCGTAAATGCCGTAGGCATGGGTGCCGGACCGACTTGCACTCGGGTCATCCGCCGTGCTGGTCGTGGTGATGTCGAAGTTTCGGGTGGTGATCCGGATATCGCCGGTGCTGGCCCTGTTGGTCGTCACCGTATTCTGGTGATGCGCGTAAATGCCGTAGCTTGCATACCCCTTCGGCGTGGTGACGCCGCCTCCCTGCATAACGCTGCCCGTTGTGACGCTGCCATTCCTAGCATCAATTGTAAGTGCACCGTTATTGTCGTCGCCGACATGATACCCGTAAATACCGTATGCCTTATTGCCTTCAGTGGTAATCGAACTGCCATCAACGTTTATTATGACCTTGCCATGCCCGTGTTCCCGTTTTACCCAGAGGCCATGGCTGCGATCGCCGGATGTCCTTACGGTGACCTCGCCTGCAGTGAGGGCGACGTTGTCGCCTGACGTGGCCGGATTTCTGTTTTCATGCGTAAGCACGACACCAATTGCCCCATGTCCCGTTGTCGCGATGGTGGTGCCCGAATTCAGAGTCGCGGTGAGTGTGCCCCTGCCATGGAGACCACCCCTCTGCTGGGCATAAACTCCGTAAGCAGACCTACCCGCCGTGTTGATTTGGGTATCCTCCAGCGTGATGGCAATGTTGCCGCCTGTCTTGCCCGTGGACGGGGCCTGCTGGATCCATATGCCGGAGATATTGTCTTTGGTCGTTGTGATGGTGGAGGGCGTGGTGTGCATTCCTGCCGCTTTTCCCTGGATGCCGATCGTGATGTTGCCGGTGCCTTTATGCTCAACAGACACTCCGGAAGGACTGAGAAACCACGCTCCCGTTGTCGATATGCCGACAGCAGTGGCATCGATGTCCACATCACCGGTGCCGCTGTGTTCAGCATGGATGCCCCCAGACGTATCACCGGTGGTCGTGATCGTGATGTCCTCTACATCGATATCTACATTACCGGCGCCTGTATGCTTGCCGTAGATTCCCGGTGAACTGGCACCAGCGGTCGATATGGTGTTTTTCGTCGAAGTACCGGTGACATCGATCGTGATGTCCGCAGTGCCTGCATGCGTTGCCTGGATGCCATCCTCGTCAGGGTCTTCCGTGCTGATGGCCACCCCATCCACATCCAGGCTGATGGCGGTCGTCGACGTACTGCCTTGCGTGCACTCGATCCTCTCTCCAGCACCGGGTGTGTTGCTGCATACGGGGGCTGCTGCCTGAGCCTGCCCAACTAACAGTAATACCGACAACCCAACCAGTCCTGCAACCAGGCAGCTGAAAAGGTATTTCATTGATAGTCTTGAATGGCAGGGCCATCCTATAGTCCTGAGGCATCCGGCGGGATTGGTGCTCTGTGTGCGGGGTGTTGCTTCAGGGAGGTACCAGTCCTTACGGGCACTGCCCCGAAGCGGGGCATTGCTCGGAAGAACCTGCTTCACTTGGGGGGGGGTGACTACCCATCGCAATGGTCCGTCCCGGGCAGACAGATTCTGATTGATCCAGATTTTCACAAGATCTGAGATACATTAGCGAAATTCCGTTGTGCAGCTTGATGATTCACGATCATTTTGAATATCGGGAATTATAATTCCTGCAGTCGGGCTTTCAACTCACAGCCCGGGCCCTCAATTCACTGTACAGGAATGGAAATCACCCGGTGCAGGATCAATTCCAGGACGAACTTGCTGCCCAGGTAGGCCAGGAACAAAAACCCGAAGCCACCCAGGGTCCAGTGCATGGCAGTGGACCCCCGCCAGCCAAACTGCCAGCGACCCCAGAGCAGCAGCGCGAATACCAGCCACGCCAGAACCGACAGCACGGTCTTGTGCACGACATGCTGTTCAAACATGTCTTCCAGAAACAAAAAGCCCGTGATGAGCGCAACACTCAGCAGGAAAAACCCGACGGCAATGGTCTGGAACAGGAATTTCTCCGTATCGTGCAGGGGCGGCAGGGCGCGTGTCATGCCACCCAGCTGGTGCTTGCGCAGGTGCCGGTCCTGGGCAAACAGGAGGATGGACTGCAGGGCGGAGATTGCCAGGACGCTGAAAGCGAACAAGGAGAAGACAATGTGCAACTGCGTGCCATGCAGGTTGAGCGCGGATGCCGCGATTTCCGGCCGGTAGATGGTCAATGCAATGCTGGTCACCACGATGGGCATCACGAGCAGGCCGAGGAGTTCTGCCTTGCGGGCCGTGGACAAGGCCAGTACCAGGACCGCAATGATAAAGAACAAAATGGACACCGCATTGTAGAACGTCAGGTTGAGGCCCTGTGCCGTGAAGGTTTGCGGGTACAGGTACAGCACATGCAGGAGGCAGGCGGCCCCCCAGACGATCAGCATCACGCTGCGGTTGCCGTCCTGCTCGTCTTCGCTCAGGTTGTGCGTGCGCCACAGGATGACCACGAAGGTCAGGGCATAAAGTGCGATCGCTGCATATTTCAGTAGGCTCAGCATGGCCGTTACATGGTCAGGCCGACCTGGAAATCTGTCTTCATACGCAATCCCGGAAAGGGTCGTGGTATTTACTTCATGGACAAGTATACAAAGTGCAGTTGCCCATACCAGAATTTTATGGGATTTCCCCAGGCATGATGTCACCGATGAATTCATGCCCGCACACGGACTGCTCCAAGGAGTATTCCTGTACCGGTTTCCACTATACTATGCAGCAGGCAAAATGCTACAGCATGGCCGCTTGGCTGAACCGGGAGCTTGCAAACGCTTATGTTTGAGAATCTGACGGGTCGACTTACCGGGACCGTAAAGAAACTGCGCGGGCAGGCGCGCCTGACCGAGGAAAATATCCAGGATTCGTTGCGTGAAGTCCGCATGGCCCTGCTGGAGGCCGACGTGGCCTTGCCCGTGGTGCGGGGATTCGTGGACAACGTCAGGCACAAGGCCCTGGGCAAGGAGGTCTTGCAAAGCCTTTCCCCCGGGCAGTCCTTCATCAAGGTCGTTCATGACGAGCTGATCCACCTCATGGGGGATGCCAACGAGGAACTCACCCTGGCAGCCCAGCCTCCGGTAGTGATCCTGGTCGCGGGCCTGCAGGGGTCCGGCAAGACGACCAGTGTGGCCAAGCTTTCCCGCTGGTTGAGCGAACAGCGGAAAAAGAGCGTGGCGGTGACAAGCTGCGACGTGTACCGGCCAGCCGCGATTGATCAGCTCAAGACGCTGGCCGGGCAGGTGGGCGCCGAGTTCATCCCGAGCGAATCCTCGGAGGAGCCGGTCGAGATCGCCCGCCGTGCCGTCGACCACGTCCGCAAACAGTTCAGGGATGTCCTGCTGATCGATACGGCCGGGCGTATGCATGTCGACGAGGACATGATGCGCGAAATCAGTGCCCTGCATGCCGCCGTGCAGCCCACCGAAACCCTGTTCGTGGTGGACAGCATGAGCGGTCAGGATGCAGCCGTCTCGGCTCAGGCTTTCAACGATGCACTGCCGCTTACGGGTGTGATCCTCACCAAGACCGACGGGGATGCGCGCGGCGGAGCGGCCTTGTCCGTTCGTGAAATCACGGGCAAGCCGATCAAGTTCCTGGGTACGGGCGAGAAAGTCTCGGCACTGGAGCCATTTTACCCGGAGCGCATCGCCTCGCGAATCCTGGGCATGGGCGATGTCGTAAGCCTGGTCGAGAAGGTCGAACAGGAAGTCGATCAGGCACAGGCCCAGAAACTTGCCCGGAAAATCAAGAAGGGGAAAGGCTTTGATCTGGTCGATCTGAGACAGCAGCTTGAGCAGATGATGAACATGGGAGGCCTGACCAGCCTGATCGACAAAATCCCCGGAACCGCGGGTATGGTACCCAAGAATGCCAAGGCGCTGGCGGACGAGCAGATGCTGCCTCGCATGATCGCCATCATCTCTTCAATGACCCCGCATGAGCGCCGTTTCCCGGACGTGATCAAAAATACACGCAAGCGTAGGATCGCCGCCGGCTCTGGTACCCAGGTACAGGACGTCAATCGCCTGCTGAAACAGCATATGCAGATGAAGAAAATGATGAAGAAAGCTTCCAGAAAGGGGGGATTGCAGAAGATGATGCAGTCCATGCAGGGCAAGGTCCCGCCTCCCCACTAGTGGGGTACGCAGCTGGGCTCCTGGCGCATGCTGGGGCTACCTGCCCAGTGTGTCGTCTGCCGGATGAGTGGAGAGGAGAGAGTTTGGCTTTATTTTCGGACTAAATTGCGTACAATGCACGGTCTTCTGACACGTACTGGACAATTCGAGTGGTAACGATTCGACTCTCCCGGGGTGGAGCCAAAAAACGCCCCTTTTACAATATAGTGGTCACCGACTCCCGCAAGCGCCGGGACAGCGGCTACATCGAGCGCATCGGCTATTTCAATCCAGTTGCGAAGGGCCAGGAAGTCGGCTTCTTCATCGAAGCGGAGCGCTATGAGCACTGGCTCGGGCATGGGGCACAGCCGAGTGAGCGCGTGGCAGACCTGATCAAGCAACACCTCAAACAGGCGGTATAGCGCGAGCCGCAACCCCTTCTAGAAGTTGGGCCAGCATCCAGGCATCCAGGTCGGCTACGTACAGGGAGCCTTTGGAATCAAGGGCTGGCTCAGGATTCATTCCTTTTGTCGCCCGAAAGAGCAGATCCTCGAATATGCCTCGTGGGATTTACGCATGGGCAGCCTTGAGAATTCCTACCAGCCGGACCAGGGCAGACTGCATGGTCATGGCGTGATCGCGCATCTTTCGGGAATTGACACGCGCACCCAGGCCGAGGCCCTCAAGCGTGCCCAGATCTGGGTATCGACCCGGCAATTACCGCCATTGCCCGCGGGCGAGTACTACTGGTACCAGTTGATCGGGCTCGATGTGAAAACCGTGTCTGGACAGGAACTGGGGAAAATCGAGCGCCTCATGGAAACGGGCGTGCATGACGTGCTGGTGGTCAAGGGTGGCGCAAGCGACAGTGAAGTCCTGATTCCTTACCTCCAGGGCGATGTGGTGAAGGAAGTCGATCTCGAGCGCAAGCAGATGACGGTAGACTGGCAACTTGAATTCAGCTAGGCAGGTGGGACGATGCGAATCCGGATAATTACCCTGTTCCCCGAAATGGTCCTGAACCTGGCCCGGTTCGGTGTCATTGGCCGTGCGCTGGAGGGTGGTCTGGTCGAACTGGATACCCTGAACCCGAGAGATTACTCAACCGACCCTCACGGTCGTGTCGATGACCGGCCCTACGGGGGCGGCCCGGGCATGGTGATGCAGTATGAGCCCCTGCAAAAGGCCATTCGTCAGGCCCGTGACCATGACCCGGACAGCCACGTCGTGTGCCTGTCGGCACAGGGCAGGCTGTTCGAACAAAAGGATGTGGCACGCCTGCGCACCTGCTCCAGTCTCGTGCTGGTGGCGGGGCGCTATGAAGGTATCGATGAAAGGCTCATTGAAGCCGAGACCGATGAAGAACTCTCGGTAGGTGATTTCGTGGTCAGTGGCGGGGAGCTGCCGGCCATGCTGCTGGTCGATGCCCTGGTCCGGCATGTGCCCGGTGCCCTGGGGCACGAGGAATCGGCCCAACAGGATTCCTTTGTTGACGGAATGCTCGATTGCCCGCATTATACGCGCCCGGGGAGCGTCGATGGTCGCGAAGTCCCGGAGGTACTGCTTCATGGGGATCATCAGGCCATCAAGCGCTGGCGGGAAAAGCAGGCGCTGGGACGGACCTGGGAGCGCAGGCCGGACATGTTTGCTAAGCTGGACCTCAGCGAAGAGCAAAAAGCCCTGCTGGAGGAGTATCTGCAGGAGCAGGGGAGCGAATGAGTACAAGGTAAGAGACAGCCATGACCAACATCATTGAAGAGCTGAACCAACAGCAGCTGAAACAGGATATTCCGGAATTCAATCCCGGGGACACCGTGGTCGTGCAGGTCAAGGTCAGGGAGGGAAACCGAGAGCGCTTGCAGGCGTTTGAGGGGGTGGTGATCGCCAAACGCAATCGCGGCATCAACTCGGCGTTCACTGTCAGGAAGCTTTCCCACGGAGAGGGGGTCGAGCGTACTTTCCAAACGCACAGTCCCCTGATCGCGGGCATCAAGGTAAAGCGCAGAGGCAAGGTACGGCGAGCCAAGCTGTACTACCTCAGGGGCAGGACCGGCAAGGCCGCCCGAATCAAGGAAAAGATCTAGTCCATCTATCGCCACTAATCCGGTGTGCCTAACCGTCCCATCCCGGGGGCTCTGGTTGTCGCCTATGGTGATGAAATCCAGGAATCGTGCGGCTTGCATGGAAGTGCATCCCTGAAATAATGACGCCTGCCCGCTAACACGGGTAAAATTGGTCACTGCAATGAAGAAGATGATTACAAGCACTCCGATTGGCAACCTCGCCGTCGAATATGAAGGTGATTTCGTGCTGGCCATACGCGCCACGAAGGCCAGCACACGCGCTGCCCGTGACCCCTTGGCCAAAGAAGTGCAAAAGCAACTGAAAGCCTGGTTTGCGGGGCGCCTGAAGAAGTTCGACATCCCGTTCCTGTTCCCGGATGCGACGGACTTCCAGGTGCGTGTCTGGGACCAGATTACGAAGATTCCTTTTGGTGCAACGCAGACGTACGGAGAAATCGCCCAAGAAATCAAGTCAGGGCCCCGGGCCGTGGGTGGCGCATGCCGGTGTAACAACCTGCTGCTGATCGTGCCCTGTCACCGCGTGGTGGCGGTGAATGGCTTCGGAGGGTTCATGGGCGACAAGGATGGCAGCCTGGTGCGTCGCAAACGATGGTTGCTCGATCACGAACAAAGGTACGGGCACTGAGGAAGGCCTCCGTCGGCATACGACGGATCGAGTCATGCATATCCATTACCTGAAGCATGTGCCCTTCGAGGGTCTGGGCAGCATGGAGAATATTTTCGTCTCCGACAAACATCACCTCTCAAACACCTGCCTGTACCTGGAACAGCCGCTGCCGCCCGTTCACAGTATTGATGCGCTGATCATCATGGGCGGGCCCATGGGAGTAAATGATACGGCCCGCTATCCATGGCTGTCGCAGGAAAAGGAATTTATTGAATCCGCAATGAGCCGACAGATACCCGTGCTGGGCGTATGTCTGGGTGCCCAGTTGCTTGCGGAGGTGCTCGGAGCCCGCGTGACGAAAAATGTACATGAAGAAATCGGCTGGTTTCCGGTCCGCCGTGTACAGGAGGGCCAGGGTGCATGTGCGGGAATCTTCCCGGCAAGCTTCGAGGCCCTGCACTGGCACGGGGACACGTTCTCGATTCCATCCGGTGCCAGCAACTTGCTGGAGAGCGAAGGCTGTGGACATCAGGCCTTTGCCTGCGGGGACAACGTACTGGGCCTGCAGTTTCATGTCGAGATGCTGCCCAGCCATGTGCAGGCCATCTACCAGGAATGCGGTGATGCACGCCAGACCGGTCGCTTCGTCCAGACCCTGGATGAAATGCTGGCACCGGCAGACAACTTCTATCAGGCCCACAAAATCATGAAGAAATTGACCAGGGCCTTTATTTCTCGGGAAACGGCCATATAAACTAGCTGATGCACTTGTAAACGGGGGAAAGACGATGGACGACAACAGCAGAAGAGACATTCGCGGGTTGCTCAAGACATTTGGCGTGCGCGCGGATGAGGCGATCGTGGCACACCTGGCCAGAAATCCCGGGGTCGGCGGACTCCGGCTGAAGGTGACTCTGAGCGACCTGACGGACTATGGGGATCAGCCGCCGGCTGAGCCCTTGTCGCTGGAAGTGGATGGCGACATCAACCGGTGAATTCATGCAACTGATTTTTGAAGAGACCCAATGAGTACGGAAACCCAAAAAGAGACCCTGCAGTTCGAGACCGAAGTCACGCAGCTTTTGCACCTGATGATTCATTCTCTTTATTCGAACAAGGAGATATTTCTGCGCGAGCTGATCTCCAATGCCTCCGATGCCTGCGACCGGCTGCGCTTTGAGGCCATTTCCGATGATGCCTTGCTGGACAAGAATCCGGACCTCAAGATCCAGGTCGAGTTCGACAAGGAGGCCCGCACCGTCACGGTTCGCGACAACGGGGTCGGCATGAGTCGTGAAGAGGTGGTCACCAACATCGGTACCATCGCCCGTTCGGGGACCCGGGAGTTCCTGGACCAGTTGACCGGGGATCAAAGCAAGGACTCGCACCTCATCGGCCAGTTCGGAGTGGGCTTTTATTCCGCGTTCATCGTGGCCGAGAAAGTCACCCTGACCACCCTGAAGGCGGGACAGGAGGAGAACCAGGCGGTTCGCTGGGAATCCCAGGGCACCGGCTCGTACACCCTGGAAGATGTGAAGAAGGCCCGGCGTGGCACCGAGGTCGTTTTGCATCTGAAAAAAGACGAGGAGGAACTGCTCAACAGCTGGCAGCTTCGCTCCATCATTACGAAGTACTCGGACCACGTGCCCCTGCCGATAGAAATGCGGGAACTGAACGACAAGGGCGAGATCACGGCGAAATGGGAAACCGTCAACAAGGCATCAGCACTCTGGGCCCGGCCCAAAAGCGAGATCAGTGACGAGGAATATGTCGAGTTTTACAAGCATGTAAGCCACGACTTTGCTGAACCCCTGGTCTGGACACACAATCGTGTCGAAGGCAAGACGGAATACATCTCGCTGCTGTACATCCCGAAGCAGGCCCCCTTCGACCTGTTCGAGCCCAATCCCGCACACGGGGTGAAACTCTACGTGCAAAGGGTATTCATCATGGACGATGCCGAGAAACTGTTGCCCCGGTACCTGCGGTTCATCCGGGGAGTAATCGATTCCAATGATCTGCCGCTCAACATTTCCCGCGAGATCCTGCAGAGCAACAAGATCATCGACAACATCCGTTCGGGTTCGGTCAAGAAGGTCCTGGGCCTGCTGGAGAATATGGCGGCCAGCGAACCGGAAAAATACCAGGAGTTCTGGTCGGTATTCGGCAAGGTCCTGAAAGAGGGCCCCGGGGAAGATTTTGCCAATCGGGAAAAGATTGCCGGGCTGTTGAGGTTTGCCTCCACGCATCAGGACAGTGACCGCCAGTGTGTGTCACTGGATGAATATGTTGCCCGCATGAAACCGGAACAGGAAAAGATCTACTACATCACTGCGGACAGCCATGCAGCGGCAAAGAGCAGCCCTCATCTGGAAATCTTTCGCGACAAGGGCATTGAGGTGCTGTTGCTTGCAGACCGGGTGGATGAATGGCTGATGAGCCATCTGACCGAGTACCAGGAGAAATCCTTCGCGTCCATTGCCAAGGGCGAACTGGATCTGGGCGAGATCAGTGGCGAGGAAGACAAGAAAGCACAAGAGAAGAAGGAAAAGGAAGCCGAGAAGCTGGTTGAGCGCATTGGGAACGTGCTGGAAGACAAGGTGGAGTCGGTGCGGGTCTCCCACCGCTTGACGGCCTCACCGGCATGCATCGTCCTGAGTGAGCATGAGATGGCGCTCTACATGCAGCATTTGATGAAACAGGCTGGTCACGAGCTGCCAACGAGCAAGCCCGTGCTGGAAATCAACCCCGATCACACTCTGGTCCGGCGAATGGAAGAGGAGACGGCCGAGGACCGGTTTGCAGACTGGGCCTGGATCCTGTTCGACCAGGCGATTCTTGCAGAGGGCGGACAACTCGAAGACCCGGCGGCTTTCGTGAACCGGCTGAACCGGATGATCAGCGAAATCACCAGCGAAAACGGGAGCTAGGCGAGGGTCTTTTGGTATTTGCGCCGGGACTGGAAGGTGCGGTGCATGCAGGGCATGACCCGGTACGGTCCGGCTCCTACAGGAGGCTTCCGAGATATCCGTTTTGTGCCCTGATTTTATCGGTGTAGAGCAATTCGAAATCTTCGATGATTGAATTCTGCACAGACTCCAGGGCAAGCAGGTTTTCTTTCCACCGATCCAGCTTCGTGTAGCCGTTCCAGTCCAGGAAGTCGATCTTCTTGCTCAGGAGGTCCAGGCGTATCAGCAGCGGCGCATAGGCCGCATCGACCAGGGCAAAGTCATCACCGTTGAAAAAAGCAGTGTGTGTCAGGATATTCTCCACATGCTGCAGCCGTTCCCTGCACTCATCCATTCGCTGCTGCATCTCGCTTTCCGTCTTGACATCGGCGATCATGTAGAGGTCGGCCAGGCAGGTGCCTCCGAATTCGATCCATGCGCGGTTTTTTGCCAGGGTCAGCGGGTCCGAAGGCTTGAGTGTGCCGGGAGTCACATCGTCAACAAATTCATTGATCACTGCAGACTCGAACAGCACCTCGGCGTCATTCACTTTGAGTACCGGTACCTTGCCCAGCGGCGAGATCTGCAAAAACCAGTCCGGCGGGTCACTCAGATCGATAAAGGTGACCTTGTACCCGCAACCCTTGTGATTCAGCGTGATCACGCTGCGCTGTACGAACGGGCATACCTTAAAACTGACGAGCTCTAGATTTACCATTTCCCGACATGAAGTTTGGAAAGTGGGCCATTATACGTACTGTGGATCAAATGGAAATATGCGAGCCCGGCCCGCGGCCGCATTACAGGATGGCCGTGACCCGGAGTGACTGGAAGTACGCTGCGAAGGGCTGGGGTCTTTCCAGTACAGACGGGAAAAGACCGGGAGGGGAGGGAGGCAGTCCGTTATGAAATGCCTCCCTGGTCTCTGTGTCAGGCCTGGTCGAAACGGTCAAGATTCATGACCTTGACCCATGCCTCGACAAAGTCTTGCACGAATTGCTGCTTGGAGTCCTCGCAGGCATAGAATTCTGCAAGGGCACGAAGCTGCGAGTTCGAACCGAAGATCAGGTCGACACGCGTGCCAGTCCATTTCAACTCACCCGTTGCACGATCACGGCCTTCGAACACGTCACACTCTTCCGTGGTCGGTGTCCAGCTCGTGTCCATGTCAAGCAGGTTAACGAAGAAATCATTGGAAAGCGTCTCCGGCTGATCGGTGAGCACTCCATGCGGGGTCTGTCCGACGTTGGTATTCAGGACACGCATGCCGCCCACGAGGGCCGTCATCTCGGGCGCCGTGAGTGTCAGCAATTGTGCCTGGTCCACCAGCAGCTGCTCGGACGTGACCGTGTGCTTCGCCTTGAGGTAGTTGCGAAACCCGTCAGCGGTGGGTTCGAGAACTGCAAACGACTCCACGTCGGTTTGCTCCTGAGCGGCGTCAGCACGACCCGGGGTGAACGGAACCTCCACGGCATGCCCGGCGTTCTTCGCAGCCTGTTCAATACCCGCACATCCCGCCAGGACAATCACGTCGGCCAGCGAGACCGCTTTGCCATTGGCGGCAGCGCCGTTGAACTCCTGCTGGATGCCTTCCAGGGTCTGCAATACGCTTGCAAGCTGATCCGGCTGGTTCACCTCCCAGTCTTTCTGAGGAGCAAGCCGGATCCGCGCACCGTTCGCACCACCGCGCATGTCAGAGCCGCGGAAGGTCGATGCGGAGGCCCAGGCCGTGGATACCAGCTGGGAAACGGACAGGCCCGAGGCCAGGACCTTGCCCTTGAGCGCGTCAATGTCCTGCCCGTCAATCAGATCATGGGTGACCGCGGGAATGGGATCTTGCCAGATGAGTTCCTCTTCCGGGACCTCCGGGCCAAGATAGCGGGCACGCGGGCCCATGTCGCGATGTGTCAGCTTGAACCATGCGCGTGCAAAGGCGTCTGCAAATTCCTCGGGGTTTTTGTGAAAGCGCCGTGCAATGGGTTCGTAGATGGGGTCCATCCTCATGGCCATGTCTGCCGTGGTCATGATCGGCGCGTGAGTTTTTGAAGAATCATGCGCATCCGGCACCGTGTCTGAACCCGCACCGTCCTTGGGCACCCACTGGTACGCATCGGCAGGACTCTTGGTCACTTCCCAGTCATAGCCGAACAGGTTATCGAAATAGCCCATGTCCCACTGGGTCGGGTTGGCCGTCCATGCGCCTTCCAGCCCACTGGTAATGGCATCTCCGGCCTTGCCGGATGCGTGGCTGCTGGTCCAGCCAAAGCCTTGCTCTTCAATGCCGGCACCTTCCGGCTCCGGACCCACCTGGGACGCATCGCCTGCACCGTGGCATTTGCCGAAGGTGTGTCCGCCTGCCGTGAGTGCAACGGTCTCTTCATCGTTCATGGCCATGCGCGCAAAGGTCTCGCGCACATCGACTCCGGAGGCGACCGGATCGGGATTGCCATCGGGGCCTTCAGGATTCACGTAGATCAATCCCATCTGCACCGCTGCAAGCGGATTTTCGAGATCGCGTTCACCGGAATAGCGCTTGTCGCCAAGCCACTCGTCCTCGGTACCCCAGTAGATGTCGTCTTCGGACTGCCACACGTCTTCACGCCCGCCTCCAAAGCCGAAGGTCTTGAATCCCATGGACTCCAGCGCAACGTTGCCGGCCAGGATCATGAGATCGGCCCACGAAATCTTGTTTCCGTATTTCTGCTTGACCGGCCAGAGCAGTCTGCGGGCCTTGTCGAGATTCCCGTTGTCGGGCCAGCTGTTGACGGGGGCAAAACGCTGGTTGCCGGTTCCCGCGCCGCCGCGGCCATCGCCGATGCGGTAGGTGCCGGCACCGTGCCACGCCATGCGTATGAAGAGAGGCCCGTAGTGGCCATAGTCTGCCGGCCACCAGTCCTGGGATGTGGTCATCAGTTCATTGAGGTCGTTTTTCAGTGCGGAATAGTCCAGGCTCTTGAAAGCCGCCGCATAATTGAAATCGTTCTTGGTCGGATTCGATCGGGGAGAATGTTGGTGTAAGAGGTTGACGTTCAACTGGCTCGGCCACCAATCTCTATTCGTGGTGCCGCCCTCCGCTGCATTATTCTCCAGTACGAGCTTGACAGGGCATTTACTCACTTCGGTCATGAAATTTTCTCCTTGTTGTGGTCAGGTCTTTATTTTTGCCTATTTGTATTGCATTTATATTGTACTCACATGAACTTTTCTAATTCATTTTCCCGAATGTATTAATCGATTTTGCTAATGGATGGCACGTTGAGGAGCCATCCGGGATGGCCAGACCCTGACGCCGGATGTACGGTGCAGGTTGCCGACGGCACTGGTTTTACCTCTCCAGGGGCCGAATCCGGTGAAATATTGTACAATGTGCACCTTCTCCAAGACCATTTTGTCTCATGAAGCCTTCTGCCCCTGACCGGCGCCGGGTGAATCCGAACCCCGGCACACGGGTCGATATCGACACGTCCCACATCAACCGGGATGCACTGCGCGTGATCTCCGGACTGCATGCGGCGGGATTTCAGGCGTACCTGGTCGGCGGAGGTGTCCGCGACCTGCTGCTGGGGTTTTCACCCAAGGACTTCGACATCGCAACCGATGCGCATCCCGAAGACGTGCGCAGGCAGTTTGAGAACAGCCGCGTGATCGGCCGGCGTTTTCGAATCGTGCACGTGTATTTTTCCCACGGGTACGTGGAGGTCGCAACCTTTCGCGCCGCCGGGCGCGCGCATGTCAACAAGCAGGGCCGTATTCTTGCCGACAATACCTACGGAACCATCGAGGAGGATGCGTTTCGCAGGGATTTCACGGTCAATGGCCTGTACTACGATCCCGAGGCGGGGCAGGTGCTTGACCTGGTGCAGGGCCGGCAGGATCTCGATGCCAGGCTGTTGCGGGTCATCGGCGACCCGGAATTGCGGTTTCGTGAAGACCCGGTGCGCATGCTGCGGGCCGTGCGCCTGGCCACCAAGCTGGGATTCAGGATCGAGGAGCAGGCGCAGGCCACCATTGGCCGTCTGGGCTACCTGTTGTCCGAAGTGCCGCCTGCTAGGCTGTTTGATGAAATGCTCAAGCTGTTTCACGGCGGTCATGCGGTGCAAACGTTCGCGGCGTTGCGCGAGCATGGCCTGTTCAGACACCTGCTGCCACTGACCGAGAAGGCGCTGAAGGCTCCATCGCAGAAGAAGTTCTGTGACCTGGTCTACGGGGCTCTGCAGAACACGGATGAGCGAATCCGTGCCGGCAAGCCGGTGACCCCCTCGTTTTTGTACGCGGTCTTCCTGTGGGGACCGATGCGCATGCTGTCCCGGCAACTGGAACTGGAAGGCCTGTCTCCCAAAGTTGCGCAAGAGGCCGCGATGAAAGACACCATCCTTTCACAGTCGCGCTACACCGCGATCCCGAAAAGACTGGCATTTCCAATTCGCGATGTCTGGGAGTTGCAGTACCGGTTTTACCGCAAGCGCGGCAAGCAGGTGCTGCGCCTGTACCGCCACCCCCGTTTCCGTGCGGCCTATGACTTTCTGTGCCTGCGTGCCGGTGCAGGCGAGCCGGTGGACAAGCTGTGTGAATGGTGGACCCTGTTTCAGGCAGCGGATGAGGCCAAGCAAAAAAAGATGATGCGTACATCGGGTGGCAAGGCGGGCAAAACGCTATACCGGCCTTCGTCCAAGACCTACCATTAGGCATGCACGGCCTGAAACACGGGCCAGGGGATCGACACCATGCTGGCATACATTGGTCTAGGCAGTAATCTGGGGGATTCTGAAAAGCAGGTTCTGCATGCCGTGCAGACGCTGGGCCAACTGCCTGAAATCCAGTTGCTGAACCGTTCAAGCCTGTATCGAAGCTCGCCCATGGGGATGGCCGAGCAACCCGATTTTGTCAATGCGGTTGCCAAGATTTCCACGGACCTCTACCCTATGGAGTTATTGGTCATTCTGCAGGAAATTGAGCAGCAGCATCAGCGCGTGCGCACGGCACAGCGCTGGGGTCCGAGAACGCTTGATCTCGATATCCTGCTTTACGGGGACCTGCAGATGCAAACGAAAGAACTTCAGATACCGCATCCCGGCATAAGCGAGCGGGAATTTGTTTTGATTCCTTTACACGAGATAGAGGAGGACCTCATGATTCCCGGCAAGGGCAGCTTGCGTGAATTGATCGACAAGCTTCCCGAGTACCAGTTAACCAGGATAGCGACCCCGGATGTCGGAGCACGACCTTAAATACATCGTCATCGAAGGCTCCATCGGTGTCGGCAAGACCAGCCTGGCTCAGCGTCTTGGCGACGAGTTCGGTTCCTACCTGCTGCTGGAACAGGCGGATGAAAACCCCTTTCTTGAACAGTTCTACCAGAATCCCAGGGAAGCGGCCCTGTCAACGCAACTGTTTTTCCTGTTGCGGCGGACCAAGCAGTTGCAGGAATTCAGGCAGGCCGATATCTTCTCCCCAGTCCGGGTATCCGATTTCCTGATGGAAAAGGACCAACTGTTTGCACAGATCACTCTCAATGCCAGTGAATATGAACTGTACCAGCAGGTCTACTCCTATCTGACGATAGATGCCCCCAAGCCGGACCTGGTGGTGTACCTGCAGGCACCGGTGGAAGTCCTGCTGCAGCGGATCAGGAAGCGCAAGCGGGGCTATGAACGCCTCATCGGAGCCGCCTACCTCGAGCAGCTGAATGCGGCCTATGCAAAATTTTTCTACAACTATACGGACGCCCCCTGCCTGATCGTGAACGCGGGTGAAATCGATTTTATCAACAGCGAAAAGGACTATGAGCAACTGCTGCAACAGATCACGGCACCGACCGCAGGGAAGCGCTATTTCAACCCGCTGCCGTTCGCCAGCTGAGCCCAAGAGTATCCGACAGCCCACATGAGCGTTCATCACCACGCAAAATGCATCACCCTGAAGCGCTTGCAGGCCATGAAGGCGCAAGCGGAAAAGATTGCCTGCCTGACCGCCTATGACGCAAGTTTCGCCGCCTTGCTGGATACGGCAGGAGTCGATGTGATTCTGGTCGGTGATTCCCTGGGCATGGTCATACAGGGCCGCGAGAGTACGGTTTCCGTGACCATGGACGACATGATCTACCACAGCCAGTGTGTCACGTCGTCGGTCCGGCACGCCTTCGTGATCGCCGATATGCCTTTCATGACCTACACCAGCGTGGAGCAGGCCCTGGATAATGCGACGGACCTGATCCAGCTGGGTGGCGTGCAGATGGTCAAGCTGGAAGCCTCGGTTCGCCAGGCGAGCATCGTGCAGGAGATGAGCGAATGCGGAATTCCCGTGTGCGCACACCTGGGGTTGCGCCCCCAGTATATCCACAAGCTTGGCGGCTATTCCCTGCAGGGCAATGACGAAAAGAGTTCAGAGGATCTGCTGAAAAGTGCCGAAAGCCTGCAAGCTGCCGGTGCAGACATGTTATTGCTCGAATGCATTCCCGCCGCCCTGGCCCGGAAGATCACGAGCCATAGCTCAATCCCCGTCATCGGCATCGGTGCCGGACAGGATTGCGACGGGCAAATCCTGGTGCTGCACGATGTGCTGGGCGTCACCCAGGGAGTCACGCCGAAATTCGCAAAAGATTTTCTTGCCGATGCAGACGATATTCCGTCAGCGATCCGTGCCTACGTGGATGCAGTAAAAAGCTCCAGTTTCCCACCGAAGTCCTGACTGCATCCAACCGGCCCATGCAAACCGTTGTCACCGTAGCGGACTTGCGCCAGCAAATCTCGTCGTGGAAAACGCAGGGTGAGCGCATCGTGCTGGTACCCACCATGGGGAACCTGCACGACGGACATCTTGCGCTGGTCCGGCATGCCGCACGCTGCGGCAGCAAAATCGTGTGCACCATTTTTGTCAACCGCCTGCAGTTTGACCGCCCGGAGGATCTGGCCGCCTATCCGAGAACCCCTGGTGAGGACCTGGATGCCTTGCGCGGCGAGAATGCCGACCTGGTGTTCATGCCGGAACATGATGAAGTCTACGCCGAACAGCACCGCGTTCAGGAAAACCTGCCGGCGAGTCCGCTGTACCAGCAGCTGTGCGGGGAGTTTCGGCCGGGATTTTTCGAGGGAGTAGCCGAGGTGGTGAGCCGGCTGTTTCACATGGCAGACCCCGATGTGGCGGTATTTGGCGAGAAGGACTATCAGCAACTGGTCATCATCAAGCAGCTGGTCAAAGACCAGGGGTTGGCCATACAGATTGAGCCGGTGGCGACCCAGCGCGAACCTGACGGTCTGGCATTCAGTTCGCGCAATGCCTACATGAACGCGCAAGAGCGTGCGATTGCTCCGCAGCTGCATGCCGAGCTGGTTCGTGTGGGCGAACGGATCCAAGGCGGCCAGCGCACATTTGCACTGATGGAATCCCAGGCCGCTGAACGACTGCAGCGGGCAGGATTCCGCCCGGATTACGTGGCCATCCGGGAAGCCGAAACACTCGAAAGCGCCGCTTATGAAGCCAACCACATGGTCATCCTGGCAGCCGCCTGGCTCGGCAAGGCGCGCCTGATCGATAACATACTGGTGCGAACCGGTTGAATGAACCCCCGCCTGTGGAGTACTCCGACCCTCCAGGGCCGGGTATTGCGGTGCATGATGTTCCTGCCACTCTATAAAGAAGGCAATGCGTAAACCGCTTGCAGAACTGGCTTCCTATCTGGCGCTTCGCAGCCATGCTCAGGAAATCGAGAAACGCACCCTGCGTGAATGGTTTGCCCAGGACCCGATGCGGTTTGAGACGTTTTCACGAGAACTGGAGCATTTCCTGTTTGATTTTTCCCGAAACCGTATTTGTGAAAGAACTATAGACAAGTTGCTCACCCTTGCTTCGGAATGTGAAGTCGAGTCCTGGCGGGACAGGATGTTTGCCGGGGAGTGCATCAACCTGACGGAGGACCGCGCGGTACAGCACACCGCCCTGCGCGCTACAGGTTCTGATTCGGGGGAGTTGGGAAGGTCGCAAAACCGGATTTTGGGATGTATGGAGGCACTTGCCGAGGAGGTCCGCGAGCAGGGCTTCTCGGATGTGGTCCATCTGGGCACAGGAGGCTCCCAGCTGGGCCCCAGGCTGGTATGCGATGCGTTCAGCGATGTGGCGCGGCCCGGCCTGAACATGCATTTCGTAGCCAATGCGGATGCCACGGAAATCAACCGGGTTTTGAGGGGGCGGGATGCGAATCGCACGTTCTTCATCATCACGTCGAAAGGCTTTGCCACACCGGAAACCCTGGCCAATGCGCAGATCGCAAAAAACTGGCTCTTGCAGGGCGTGGGGAAGAAGCAAGGCATTGCGCGGCATTTTGTTGCCGTGACGTCCCGGCCCGAACAGGCCGCTGCATGGGGGATTCCCGAGTCCCGGATCCTCCCGGTATGGGATTCGGTGGGAGGGCGCTTTTCCGTGTGGTCTGCCGCCGGGTTTGGCATCGTGCTTTACCTCGGCATGCCTGCATTCAGGGAATTTCTGCGCGGTGCCGAGGAGATGGACCACCACTTCAGGACCGCGCCTGCCGGGCAAAATGTACCGCTGCTGCTTGCCCTGCTGGACCTGTGGAGCCAGCATTTCATGGGCACTGTCGCGAAGGTGATCCTGCCGTACGACACACGCCTGCGCCATTTGCCGGGGTATTTGCAGCAACTGGAAATGGAAAGCAACGGCAAGGGCGTGGACCGTGCAGGGCATGTGCTCGACGTGCCGGGTTCAGCGATCGTTTTCGGAGAGGTGGGTACAAACGCCCAGCACGGGTTTTTCCAGTATCTGCACCAGGGAAGCCATGCGCTGCACTGTGAATTCATCGGCGTTGTGCGAGCCGGGCATGCTCATCGCGCGCAGCATGAACTGCTGCTCTCCAACATGATTGCACAGGCCCGGGCGCTGATGCACGGTCAGACGCTGGAAGAGGTACGGGCCCAGGACCGGACCGCACATGCCGAGCACCGGGTATTTCCCGGAAATCGCACCAGCAACACGATTCTGATCAAGGCGCTTACCCCGCACAGTCTGGGACAGTTACTGGCGCTGTACGAACACAAGGTGTTCGTCGAGGGGATCGTCCTCGACATCAACTCGTTTGATCAGCCAGGCGTCGAGCTGGGAAAGCACCTGGCTGCAAGCCTGCTTGAGGATCTGCGGGCCCAGGGTTCGGCCAAGGACCTCGACCCCGCAACGTGTGCGCTGCTGAATTACTACCGGAAACACGCCTGAATCTCATCTTGCGGGAGAAGCGCTCCGGCCTCACTGGGCAACATGCTGCTGCAAGGCCCAGTTGACATGCTCGCGCACCACCTCATTCGGATGTTGTTGCCTCGCTTTCAGCGCCTGGATGACCTCGGCCGTGGATTCGGCATTGCCCAGGGCCACGGCAATGTTCCTGAGCCAGGACACATAACCGATTCTGCGGATTGCAGAGCCTTGCGTCTTGCTCAGGAAATCCTCTTCGCTCCATGCAAACAGCCCGACGAGGTCCGGGGCATCCAGTCGATGGCGTACGGCAAAGTCCGCCAGCTTGGCCTTCTCCCCGAACCGGTTCCAGGGACAAAACAACTGGCAGTCATCGCATCCGAAAATGCGGTTGCCGATGGATTGGCGGAACTCGACCGGGATGGTGCCTTTCAACTCGATCGTGTGATAGGAAATGCAGCGCCTCGCATCCAGCCGGTAGGGTGCGATGATCGCCTGGGTCGGACAAACCTCCATGCAGGTGGTGCAAGTGCCGCAATGGTTTTCGGAAGGCCCGTCCGGTGGCAACGGCAGGTCCGTGTACATCTCCCCCAGGAAAAACCAGGAGCCGGAGTTGCGGCTGATCAGATTGGTATGCTTGCCGATCCAGCCCAGCCCCGCCTTTTCCGCAAGTGCCCTTTCAAGCACGGGTGCACTGTCGGTAAATGCGCGATACCCGAACGGTCCCACTTTTGCAGTGATTCGTTCCGCGAGTTTCTGCAGCCGTTTGCGGATCAGGCGGTGATAGTCACGGCCCAGGGCATACCGGGAGATGTACGCGAGGTTGCGCTCGCTCAGGACTTCCATCTCGTTGCGGGCATCCGGAGGCTGGTAGTTCATGCGCACGGAGATGATGCGAACGGTACCGGGCACCAGCTTCTCCGGCCGGGAACGCTTGCGGCCATGCTGGCTCATGAATTGCATCTCACCATGGAACCCGGCATCCAGCCAGTTGATGAGGTGGGCTTCGTGCTCATCGAGCCGGGTATCGGTGATTCCGACCCCGTCAAATCCGAGATCCCGGGCCCATATCCGTATATCTTTAGCCAGACCGGTGAAGTCTGAAAAGGGGGTGCTCATGCAGGACTCATCTTCAACTGCCATGATCGTGAACCTCGTGAATTACGTATAATTTACCGATGTCTTCCATCCCTGAACATATTTTTCTGGTCGAGCAAGTTCGTGAAATGGACCGGATGACCATCGGGAAATGCGGAATCCCAGGCTATACGCTGATGCAGCGGGCGGGAAAGGCGGCCTTTGAGCTGGCCCGGACGACCTGGCCCGACGCCAGGGAGGCCGTGGTGCTGGCCGGCCCCGGGAACAATGGTGGAGACGGCTATGTCATTGCCGACCTGGCCCGCTCGGCCGGAATGCAGGTTCGTGTCATCCCGTCAGGGGATCACTCCGGGCTCAAGGGCGATGCGGCGCGTGCCCGCGACGAATATCTGGAACACGGGGGCCAGTGCGTTGACTTCGACGCTCAGCAGGCACTGCCGGCATGCGATCTCGTCATCGATGCCTTGCTGGGCTCGGGGCTGACCCGGGCCGTTGAAGGGGAGTTCGCCGCCCTGATCCAGGCCATGAACGCTCACCCTGCGCCGATCCTGAGCGTGGATGTTCCCTCGGGGCTTGATGCCGACCGTGGCGTGGCCCTGGGGGTAGCCGTTTCGGCACAGGCCACCATTACCTTTGTGGGCATGAAGCTGGGCCTGGTGACCGGCGCTGGACGCCGTCATGCCGGGTGCCTGTTTTTCGACGACCTGCAGATCCCGGACGAGGTGTCCCGGGCCATTCCAGCCTGCAGCCACCGGCTGAGCCTGGATGGTCTGCCAGCGCTGCTCGGCATGCGGGCTGCGGACGCCCACAAGGGCGATTTCGGGCATGTGCTTCTGGTCGGGGGCAATGCGGGCATGGCGGGATCAGTGACCCTGGCGGCCCAGGCCGCCGCACGGGCCGGCAGCGGGCTGGTATCGGTGGCCACGGTGCCGCAACACGCAAGTCAGATCAGTGCTGCCTGCCCCGAGGTGATGGCGCGCGGCGTGCGCAACAGCAAAGAACTGGACCCGTTGATCCGCCGCGCTACGGTCCTGGCCATCGGGCCCGGGCTTGGGCAGGATTCATGGGCCAGGGACCTGCTCTCGAAGGCCCTGGAACTGGACCTCCCGACCGTCGTGGATGCCGATGCACTGAATTTGCTCGCGCTCGATCCGGTACACAAGGAATCCTGGGTACTGACTCCGCACCCGGGGGAAGCGGCCCGGCTGCTGCAGGCGAGCACCCTGGAAATCCAGCAGCATCGCCTGGAACGGGTGCAGGCGCTGCAGAAGCAATACGGGGGGGTGTGCGTCCTGAAAGGCTGCGGCACGCTGGTGGCTGCACAGGAGCAGGTGTCCGTGTGTTCGGCGGGGAATCCCGGCATGGCTTCGGGCGGCATGGGGGATGTACTGACGGGCATCATTGCCGGGCTTCTCGCACAGGGGCTGGAGTTGTACGATGCCGCGCGCTTCGGCGTGCAGCTGCATGCTCAAAGTGCGGACATGGCGGCACTGGACGGCGAGCGTGGCCTGCTGGCCAGCGACTTGTTTTCGCCGCTGCGCTCGCTGGTCAATGCGGCCCGTGACTGATCGAGATGTATCTCGAGGACGACACATCGACGCTTGAACTGGGCGCCTGCGTGGCCCGCCTGTGCCAGACGCCACTGGTCATACATCTGCGGGGCGACCTGGGTGCGGGCAAGACCACCTTCGCGCGTGGCTTTATTCGCGCCCTCGGGCATTCAGGCCGGGTAAAAAGCCCGACGTTTTCCCTTCAGGAAAGCTATATCATTGAAAATATGACACTTTTTCATTTTGACCTGTACCGGATACAAGACCCTGGTGAACTCGAGTTCATCGGCATTCGAGACGCAGCGGGCGAGGCCGATTCCATCTGCCTGATCGAGTGGCCGGAGCGTGGTGAGGGAGCGATTCCGAAGGCCGACATCGAGTTTGCCTTCCGGCATGCCGGGGACGGACGCCATGTCGATTTCCGCGGCAGGTCGGCCCAGGGTCGCTCAGTTACCCGGATGTTATAAGACAAGACTCTAACTTGGGAAGCTATGCCAATAATTCCATTATAAAAATCACTTGTAGTCACGCAAAATCTTTGCCACACTTTCCCCATGGTTTTTTAACCAGGGTTGTATTTCTCAGTGCGACGTCAGACAGGAAGGGTTTTGTGCTCGGTCGGGTCCGGTGCAGGTGTGCGCCGTTTTGGGGTCTGCGCCTTGCTGCTCCTGTTCCTGTTCCCGGCGCTTTCGGCAGCCGGGGTATCCAAAATCAAGGATGTGCGAATTGCGGACCGCGGCGACAACACGCGCATCGTGTTTGACCTGACATCCCCTGCCAAACACAAAGTCTTTGTCCTGTCGAACCCGCACCGGGTGGTGCTGGACATCGATCGGTGCAGTGCAAATGGCAAGCTCAGTTCGGTCAAGGCCAAAAGCACCCTGCTGAAAAGCCTGCGCTACGCACAAAGGTCACCTCAAAAACTGCGTGTGGTGCTGGACCTGCATGCTGCGGTTGCACCGAAAAGCTGGTTGCTCGCTCCAGCCAATGGAAAAGGGCACCGGCTGGTGCTGGACCTGTCCTCGAAAGCGAGACAACCGAGTGCCAAGCCCGTACTCGCCATGCCGGCTGCTTCGCGTGGAAAGCGTGATGCCATCATCGCGATCGATGCCGGACATGGCGGCAGGGACCCGGGGGCCATCGGGCGCCGCGGCACATACGAAAAGACTATCGTGCTGTCCATTGCCAAACGGCTCAAGAACCTGATTGACAAGGAAAGGGGCATGCGCGCCGTGATGATCCGCAACCGCGACACCTACGTGCCTCTGCGGACCCGGATCAGCAAGGCAAGCCGACTCAACGCCGACGTGTTCATTTCCATCCACGCGGACGCCTCGGTAAACCGCAGAGCAAAAGGTTCATCCGTGTACGTGTTGTCCCAGCGCGGCGCCACCAGTGAGGCGGCCCGCATTCTTGCGCGCCGTGAAAATGCGGCCGACAAGATCGGCGGGGTCAGTCTGGACGACAAGGACAATGTGCTCAAGTCGGTGCTGGTCGATCTGTCCCAGACGGCCACCATTGATGCCAGCATCGATCTGGCAGAGGACATACTTTATGAACTCGGGGCGATCGGCAATCTGCTGCACAAGCGCGTGGAGCAGGCCGGATTCGCCGTGTTGAAATCGCCCGACATCCCGTCCGTGCTGGTGGAAACCGCCTTCATTTCCAACCCCCAGGAAGAGCAGCGTCTGCGCACCCGCACCCACCAGCAGAAGCTGGCGGCGGCAATTCTGAAAGGCATCAAGAGGTACCTGAAGGACCATGCCCAGAGTGACATGCTGCTGGCCGCATCCGGCAGCGCCAGCCGACATGTGATCCGAAGAGGGGAGACCCTGTCTGCGATCGCCAATTACTACCAGGTCGGCGTCGGCGAACTGCGCAGGGCCAATGCCCTCAAGTCGGACAAGATTCGCGTCGGGCAGGTACTGAAAATACCGGCATCCACCGGAACCTGATCCGCACCCTTGGCCTGCGGGCAGGCACCCGTGGTCAGGCCATGAACCTCGAGTCCTGGGCTTTTTGCCACCAGGAAAAAAATATCTTCTCGGTACTGGCGTGAACGGTCGCCGCGACCCGCTCGCTGAGGGTCTTGGGCACCCGGTAGGTGACCTCGAAAATATCTGCATCGCGGCTGGCCTGAAGCAGGTAGTCATCGCTGGTAATCAAGGTATCCACCAGGTTGAGGTCAAGCGCACGGCTCGCAAGCCAGTGCTCCCCTGTGGACACCTTGTCGATCTCAAGCCCAGGACGTTGGTCCTTGACAAACTCCTTGAACAGGGCGTGCGTGTCCTCAAGCTGTCGATTGAAATGTTCGCGGTCCTCCTCGGTATTTTTGCCGAACATGGTCAGGGTACGCTTCAGTTCGCCGGCCTTCATGAGCTCGAAATCGACACCGTGCTTGTCGAGCATGCGGTTGAAGTTCGGTATTTGTGCCAGCACACCGATGGAGCCGACCACGGCAAACGGGGCAGCGATGATCTTGTCGGCGACACAGGCCATCATGTAGCCCCCACTGGCAGCCACCTTGTCGATGGACACGGTGAGGGGAATCTCCTTTTGCTTGATGCGCAGCAACTGGGATGCGGCGAATCCGTGTTCATGTACCAGCCCGCCGGTGTTCTCCAGGCAGACCAGCACCTCGTCGCGGCTGGTGGCCACGGACAGGATTGCGGTGACTTCCTTGCGCAAGTGGCGCACCGCCGTGGCCTTGATATTGCCCAGAAAGTTCAGCACGAAGATGCGTTTTCGGGCTTCGGAAGACGTCTTCTTTTTTTCCTGGCGGGCTTCCTTCTTGCCCTGTTTTCGCGTTTTCCTGAACTCTTTTTTGGGCAGCAGGGAGTGCAGCAGGGTGTCCGCCATGGATTCGTACTTCTTGTTCAGGTGCGTGATCTCCAAGTGATCCACCGCACGTGACTTCCTCGACAGGGAAGACAGCAGGGTGACGACGATCCCCACGAGGACCAGGATGGTCAGTACCTTGGTTAAAAACAATCCGTACTCAGAAATGAACTCAAGCATGTCGGAGGCCTCTCATTGGTTGCTATCGTAAATGCATTCGTAGCTGATGAAAAACTGTCCGCAGCCATTATCGGAAGCCTCATCCAAAAGCAGCGAGTTCAGCCGCAGCCTGCAGTGTGTCAGCGTTTCCCCTTCCAGCAGGGTCCTGTACATCTGTCCACCCAGCACCTGATGCGAGATACTGACGTACAGCCGGTCCAGCTGCCGGTCCTCGAGCATGGTATGCAGCATCCTGGGTCCCGCAATCAGGTAGATGTTCCGATACCCGAGCCTGGCGAGCGCATCCACCAGGGGCTTGCCCTGCACCGAGCCGGATTTGCCGGCAATGAGCAGTTCCAGACCCTGTGCCTGCCAGGCCTCCCGGCGGGCAGGGTCCGTATCCTGCCCGGCCGCGACATAGACCTTTTGCCCGCTTTCCTTCAATGAAGCGTGCAGTGGAAACTCAAGGCTCGAACTTGCAATCACGACATCCGCATGTTTGCGCAGCCCCTGTTGCCGGCGCCAGGCATGCAGGTCCTCATACTCGGGGGTGTCCGGCAGTTGCAGGATATTTCCGAGTACGGATGCCTCGAGGCTCCTCAGGTACTTGCCGTGCGTGATCAGACAATCCGCTTGCGCATGAAGTTCCAGAAACAGGCGGAAGTCCTCCCCGCTGGTGAGGGATTTGGGCAGGTGAAGTTCCGGGTTGGACTGGGTGGTGGCAGCAATGCGCCCGTCGAGGCTGGTCACGAAATTGGCCGCCACGACCGGCCTTGTGCGATCGGATTGCCGCCAGCCGAACTGGTCGAGGTAGACGTCCTTCAGGGGGCAGGTCGCCGAGGGCTGGGGGAAAAGCCGCAACAGCTGTTTGGTACTCATTGCTACGTGATATAGGTATGTTCCGAATGATATATTATCGTAGCATGCCAACCTTCAGGACCCATGCGAAAACCGAATATTTGCAGAGCCATTCCCAAGCAGCGCTACAAGCTTGGTGATTACACCATCGTCGTGCTCGAAGACATCGAAACCGAGGACGAGATCGAGTACGAATATCTGCTGGCCGCCATCCGCGACGGGCGCCCCGAGCCCGAGGTGTATATCACCTGTGAAAGGACGCGCTCGGCAACCGCCACGGACAGCCACGCGGTCCGGGTATTTGCCGATCGCCTGGGCGACCAGGCTTCCGGGCAGATCGTTGACCGCTCCGGCCGGTGGGCAAACCAGGATGCGTTTGTTTCCTATGCCCTGACGGGGTTTCAGCAGATGCTGCAGCTGCAGGACGAAAACCCCGTTCCAATCACATGAGCAGCCTGGCCACAGCGTCGATTCAGCCCTTGCCCGCTCAGCTGGTGAACCAGATCGCGGCAGGCGAGGTGATCGAACGGCCCGCCTCGGTCCTGAAGGAGCTTCTCGAAAATGCCCTGGATGCAGGGGCCACGGAAATTTCGGTTGAACTTGAGCGCGGTGGCATGGACTGCGTGCGGGTACGTGACAACGGCAAGGGCATCCCCGGGGAAGAAATTCCGCTGGCCCTGCAGCGCCATGCGACCAGCAAGATTTCGCGCCTGGAAGATCTGGAGCATATCACCACGCTGGGCTTTCGCGGCGAAGCCCTGCCCAGCATCGCCTCGGTGTCCAGGTTCAGTCTCGCCTCCAATCCCGAGCACGGCACGAACGAAGGCTGGATGATCTCGACGGAGGGCGGCGAATTTCCGCAAGGCGCGGCGCCGGCGCGCCAGTCCAGGGGTACGATGGTGGAGGTCAGGAACCTGTTCTTCAATGTGCCTGCCCGCAAGAAATTTCTGCGCACCGAGAGAACCGAGTGGCAACACTGTCAATCCATGTTGCTCAGGATCGCCCTGAGCCGTTTCGATGTCGCGGTGTCGGTTCGTCACAATGGCCGGGACTGCCTGCGACTCGATGCCGCACATGATGCCTCGGCTCGTGTCCGGCGCCTGCAGCAGGCCTGCGGACAGAAATTTGCGCAACAGAGCATCGGTCTGGAAAATTCCGCACAGGACCTGTCCATGCATGGCTGGATCAGCCTGCCCACTTTCTCACGCAGCCAGGCGGACCTGCAGTACTTTTACGTGAACGGGCGCGCCATACGCGACAAGGTGGTCGCACACGCCATCAAGCAGGCTTACCAGGACGTGCTGTATCACGGGCGGTTTCCCGCCTTTGTCCTGTTCCTGGAAATGGACCCCGCCCAGGTGGATGTCAACGCCCACCCCATGAAGCACGAAGTGCGTTTCCGCCAGGCCCGGTACGTGCATGATTTTGTGCGCCACACCGTGGGCAAGGCCATCGCTGAAACCATGCCCGAATCCGCGCAGCAGGATGCCGGCAAATACCGTGAAGTCGTGGATGACGCCGTGCGTGCTCCCCAGTCCGGCATGTTCTCCCGCATGGCCCTGCAGGGCGGGCCGCCCGGGCGACCTGACATGATCTCCCAGGTACAGGCCGTCGCTGGACTGTACGGGGTGTCGGACGCAGAAGAGGTGCAAGCTGCAAGCCCCGGGGATCACGCGCAGGCAATGCCGCCGCTGGGATATGCCCTGGCCCAGTTGCAGGGGATTTACATCCTTGCGCAAAATGACATGGGCCTGATCATCGTCGACATGCACGCTGCGCATGAGCGTATCGTGTATGAGAAGCTGAAGACTGCGTACCAGCATCAGGGTGTCCCCGTGCAGGCGCTGCTGGTGCCCCTGACCCTTGAGCTCAGTCCGCAGGAGGCGGCGCTCGCCGAGCAGCAGGCCGAACTGTTTTCGAAATTTGGTTTCGGGGTGGAACGGTTTGGCGATGACAGCGTCATCGTCCGGGAAATCCCGGCATTGCTGCAGCAGGGCGAGACCGACGCCGGCAGTCTGGTCCGGGACGTGTTGTCAGACCTGGGTGAATACGATTCCTCGGGAAGGCTGGAGCAGGCCAGCAACGAGATCTTGTCGACCATGGCCTGCCACGGTTCCGTGCGCGCCAACCGCCAGTTGACGATCCCCGAAATGAATGCCTTGTTGCGCGACATGGAAGCCACGGAACGAAGCGCACAATGCAACCACGGGCGTCCCACCTGGGTGCAGCTGAGCGTGGACCAGCTGGACAAGCTGTTCAAGCGTGGCCGCTGACATGACCGGCCCTGTGCAGATTCCGCAGATCTGAATTCAAGACCGTTGGATGCGATTCCTGCAGTGTGCCTGATGGGCCCGACCGCCAGCGGCAAGACGGAGCTCGCCTTGAGCATTGCCGCGCAGTTCCCGTGCGAGATCATCAGCGTGGACTCGGTCATGATCTACCGGGGCATGGACATCGGTTCTGCCAAACCGGACAAGACCGTCCTGCAGACCGTGCCCCATCACCTGATCGACATCCTGGACCCGCTAGAAACCTATTCGGCGGCAAACTTCCGGGCAGACGCCCTGCAGCAGATCCGTGCCATCCATGCCCGCAAGCACATTCCCCTGCTGGTGGGTGGCACCATGCTTTATTTCCGTACCCTGTTGCGCGGCTTGTCCAGCATGCCCGGTGCCAATGTCCGGATCCGGGAGAAGATCAACCGCGAGGCACAGGCCCTGGGCTGGGAAGCCCTGCATGCGCGGCTTGCCCGGATCGATCCGAAGGCGGGTGCCCAGATCCATCCGAACGATCCGCAACGCATCCAGCGTGCCCTGGAGGTCTATGAGGCCAGTGGCCTGCCGATCAGTGCATGGCATGCGAAATCCAAAGCACCCGGCTCCCCGTTTCGCGCCCTGAAAATTGCGCTGATCCCACAGGACCGTGGCCGCTTGCATCAACGCATCCAGGGCCGCTTTGATAGCATGCTGGCCCGCGGTTTCCTGGGCGAGGTAGAGGCATTGTGGCGCAGGGAGGAGTTGCACGGCGGCCTGCCGTCGATCCGCTCGGTAGGCTACAGGCAGGCCTGGAACCACCTGGCCGGGGAATACGGTTATGAGACGATGTGTGAGAAAGCGGTGGCGGCTACGCGCCAGCTGGCGAAAAGGCAGCTGACCTGGTTACGGAGCGAAGCGGACCTGGTCCGGGTGCATGCCGAGCAGTGTGATATTGGAAATATCTATCATGCAATTCACTCCCATATAGGAACATCGACCTGTTACACTACAGATACACCCGGCGGGTGAGGTACAGCCCGCGGGCAGGTAGTAATAACAATAGATAATAAACTAGAGGTACTACAGTGATGTCAAAAGGCCAAACCCTGCAGGAGCCTTTTCTGAATGCGCTGCGCAAGGAAAAAGTTCCCGTTTCAGTCTATCTCGTAAATGGAATTAAGCTACAGGGCCAGGTTGACTCTTTCGATCAATTTGTGGTGTTGTTGAAAAACAGTGTGAACCAGATGGTCTATAAACATGCCATATCAACGATCGTTCCGTCGCGCATGGTGAAGGTTCCCTATAACGACGAGCGCCGGGAGTAGGCGACACCCGGTGCACCTCACCCGACTGGAGCAATTGTTTGTTTGAGCGCCCTGATACAGGCGAGCGCGTCATCCTCGTGCACACGAGGTTTCGAAGTGTAACCAACAATCAGGACCTGAGTGAATTCGAGGAGCTCGCCCGTTCGGTCAGCGCGGAGATTGTCACCGTCATCACGGTGCAGCGTGACAAGCCGGATGCGAAGCTTCTGATCGGCAGCGGCAAGGCCGCCGAGCTGGCCCAGCTGGCCAGCCTGCTGAATGCGGATATCATCATCTTCAATTATGCGCTGTCCGCGAGTCAGGAACGCAACCTTGAAAAAATCTGCAAAAGGCGGGTGCTGGACAGAACCGGGCTGATCCTGGACATCTTTGCCCAGCGCGCACGTTCCTATGAGGGCAAGTTGCAGGTTGAGCTTGCCCAACTGAAATATCTTTCCACCCGCCTGATCCGGGGATGGAGCCACCTGGAGCGCCAGAAAGGCGGCATCGGCCTGCGGGGCCCCGGGGAGAAGCAGCTGGAATCCGACCGGCGCCTGCTGCGGCTGCGCATCAAGCAGATTTCCAAACGCCTGGAAAAAATACGCATCCAGCGCAACCAGGGACGCGCCGCGCGGCGCAAGACCACGACCCCCACCGTGGCCCTGGTCGGCTATACCAATGCGGGCAAGTCCACACTCTTCAACCAGCTCACCAATGCCAACGTGTATTCCGCGGACAAGCTGTTTGCGACCCTCGATCCCACCCTGCGACGCATGCAACTTTCGAAAAGCCGCCATGTCGTGCTTGCGGATACGGTCGGCTTTATTCAGGACCTGCCGCACGACCTGATCGAAGCGTTTCATGCGACTCTTCAGGAGACCGGGGAAGCCGACCTGCTGCTGCATATTGTGGATGCCGGGGATGACAACCGAACGCACAATATTCTGGAGGTCGAATCCGTGCTCCGGCAAATTGATGCTTTGGATATACCCCAGATTATGGTTTACAATAAGATTGATCTGATCAACATGTTGCCCAACATACAGTTGGATTCACAGGGCCGCATTCAGCAGGTGTGGGTATCTGCGTTACAGGGACAGGGTCTGGATCTGCTGGAACGGGCGTTGCGGCAGTATTTTGACATTCAGTGTGAGTGTATCTGGCTGCGCCTGCCACCCTCTGCAGGGAACTTACGCAGCGAGTTGTATGCCAAAGATCATGTCGTGCAGGAATTTGTCGATGATGAAGGGCATTGGCAGATCGAAGCCGAGGTGCCCGCGCAAAGAGTCAAGCATTTTGCGGAATACCAGATTGCGGTGCAGTCCGAGCAGCTTGCAGGCTGAAGCAGTTTTTTGCCGGTAGCCTGATACAATACCCGACTGCATCCAGCGTTTTTTAGGTCCGTTCAGCAGTCA
Organism: Gammaproteobacteria bacterium; assembly: GCA_965220895.1. Lineage (GTDB taxonomy): Bacteria > Pseudomonadota > Gammaproteobacteria > UBA4575 > UBA4575 > WTFY01. Next base: position 464,285 of record OZ244850.1, on the reverse strand, counting down.
TTTTTTGGAGAGAACATTATGCCCTGGAACAGCCCACAAGGCAGCAAAGACGACGACCCCTGGGGTCAGAAGTCCAGCAATCAGGGACCGCCTGACCTGGATGAGGTCTTTCGCAAACTGGGCAAGAAATTCGGCGGGATTTTTGGTTCCGGCGGGTCACGCGATTCGGAAGGGCCGAAAAAGCCCTACCTGTGGCTTGCGCTGATCGCAGTCATTGCGATCTGGGGCGTGTACGACCGGTTCGGGTTCTACACCGTTCAGCAGGCGGAAAGAGGCGTTGAACTGCGCTTTGGCAAGTACAGTCAAACCACCACCGCAGGCCTCAACTGGCATCTGCCGTTTCCAATCGAGCGGGTTGAAATCGTCAACATCGATGAAGTGCGCGAAGTCACCAACAAGACCTCGATGCTGACGCAGGACGAAAACATCGTCGAGGTAGCGCTGGAAGCGCAATACAAGATCAAGAACGCAGAGGACTACCTGTTCAATCTGCGCGATCCCGACATGACAGTCAAAGACGCCATGGAAAGTGCGGTGCGTGAAATCGTGGGCAAGAGCACCATCGATTTTGTCCTTTTCGAGGGACGCGGGCAGATATCGAGTGTCACACGTGAACTTCTGCAAGGCATCATGGATGAGTACGGGTCAGGCATCTACATCCAGAAAGTGAACCTGGAGAAGTCCCTGCCACCGGATCCGGTCAAGGCGGCATTTTCAGATGCGATCAAATCCCGGGAGGACTATGACCGCTACATCAAGGAAGCCGAGGCGTATGCAAACAGCATTCTTCCCCAGGCCCGGGGTGAAGCCGCCAGGCTCCTGCAGGAAGCCGATGCCTACCGGGACCGCGTCATCGCAAACTCTGAAGGGGAAGCCAAGCGCTTTCTGAAATTGCTGGGCGAATATGAAAAGGCCCCGGAGGTTACGCGTGAACGGCTGTATCTTGAGGCGGTCGAGTCGGTGTATGCCAACAGCAACAAGCTGCTCATGGATGTCGAAGGCGGCAACAACCTGATTTACCTGCCGCTGGACCAGCTCGTCAGGCAGCGCTCCATGACGGGTGATCCGTCCATCGTACAGGACCGGCTGTCCCCGGAGGTCGGCATGAACAACTCGCAAAGTGGCCTGAACCGGTCCGGGCGCGGACGGGGGACCCGCTGACATGAACGGCAAGATACTCCTGGGAATCGTGATCGCGACCATCGTCGCGATCTGGGCATTCACCTTTCAGGTTGACCAGCGCCAGAAAGCCATCAAGGTGCAATTTGGCGAGATCAAGGATGCGACCCTCAAGCCCGGTCTGCACTTCAAAATTCCCATCGTGCACAAGATCAGATTCAACGATGGGCGTATCCTCACGCTGGACGTGCCGCCCACCGAGTTTCCGACGAGTGAGAAAAAATACGTCAAGGTCGATTTCTACGCCAAGTGGCGCATCGAGGATGTGGAGAAATACTTCATTGCCACCGGTGGCCAGGAACTGCGGGCAAACCAGCGCCTCGAACTGATCCTTGTCGATGGCCTCAAGAATGAATTCGGCAAGCGCACGATCCAGGAGGTAGTTTCCGGCGAGCGCAGTGAAATCATGGACGTGATTCAGGTGCAGTCCAATGAGGATGCCAAGAATTTCGGAATCCAGGTGGTGGATGTGCGCGTCAGCAAGATTGACCTGCCGGACGATGTAAGTGAGTCAGTGTTCAACCGCATGCGTGCCGAGCGGGACCGGGTGGCCAAGGATTTTCGCGCCCGCGGCAAGGAGCAGGCCGAGGTCATACAGGCGACAGCAGACAAGCAGCGGACCATCATTCTTGCCAATGCCTACAACGAAGCCGAGCAAATCCGCGGGGATGGCGATGCGCAGTCTGCCAAGATTTATGCCGATGCGTACCAGCGTAACGAAGAGTTCTACCGGTTTACGCGAAGCCTGAAGGCGTACATCAATACGTTCAGTGGCAGCAATGACTTCCTGATCATGCAGCCGGATTCTGAATTCTTCCGTTACTTCAAGAAATCCGAACAAAACTAGCTGTTTTCCCGGCTTACCTGTTTCCATGTGGAATGAATTACTGGTCGCAGTTGCACTGGTGCTTGTGCTCGAAGGTATTTTCCCTTTCCTGGCGCCGGAGAAATTCAAGCAGGCGCTGTCCCAGCTGGATCAGCTGTCCGGACAGGCCCTGCGGATCGCGGGACTGGTCAGCATCACGGCCGGGGTCCTTCTTCTGTATATTCTCAGACCGGGTGGATGAGACGCCATGAATGACCGCAATCGCTGGCTGTTGCCGGAAGGCATCGAGGAGTCCCTGCCGGATGAGGCCGCCTGGCTTGAACACCACCGGCGCACGCTGCTCGATATGTTTTCCTCGTGGGGCTACGAGCTTGTGATACCGCCCCTCATTGAATACCTGGAATCCCTGCTGGTCGGTCCGAGCGACGATCTGGACCTGCAGACGTTCAAGGTCACGGACCAGCTCACTGGACGCATGATGGGAATCCGGGCCGACATGACCCCGCAGGTGGCACGGATTGATGCCCACAGGCTGCGACAGGATGCGCCGGCACGCTTTTGCTACCTGGGAACGGTCCTGCACACCCGCCCCGGCGGGCGCGACATGACACGCAGCCCCCTGCAGCTGGGAGCCGAGCTGTACGGCCATGCTGGTGTGGACAGTGACGTCGAGGTGATATGCCTGATGCTCGAGGCGCTGCGACAGGTGGGGATCGAGAATATTTGTCTGGATCTGGGCCACGTGGGGGTGTTCGAAGACATGATGGAGCAGGCCGGGCTTGGCGAAGAGCAGTGCAGGGCGCTGCAGGCACTGCTGCAGCAAAGAGCGCTGCCGGAGTACGGGCAGCTGTTGGCCGAGTGTTCCCTGGCCGAAGCCCAGAGAGAAACCCTGATGGCCCTTTCCGATCTCAGCGGGGATGAGGACGTCATCGGACAGACCAGGCAGATGCTCGAAGGGACCGGCGGCAGAGCGATGGAGCATATCGACTATGTCGAGGCGCTGTCCGAGCGGATCAAACAACGTATTGCCGGAATCCGGCTGCATTTCGATTTTGCCGCCCTGAGCGGCTATCACTACGAAAACGGCGCGGTGTTCGCGGCCTATATTTCCGGACAGGGCGAACAGATCGCACGAGGAGGCAGGTATGACATGATCGGGCAGGTGTTCGGGCACTCCAGGCCCGCTACCGGCTTCAGTCTGGATCTGAAAGCGCTTGCCAAGATTTCTCCGCTTGCACAACCCTCCCGGCATGGAATCTTCGCTCCCTGTGATGAGGACCCGGAACTGCATGCGGCCATTGACCGGCTGAGAAAAAAGGGCGAACGGGTCATCCGTGCTTTGCAGGGGCAGCAGGGCGGTGCGCAGGCAATGCGGTGCAACCGTGTATTGGAAAAAAAAGACCACCAGTGGTGTGTCAAGGAGATAGACTGAGTCCGATATGAGCAGAAGTGTGGCAATCCTCGGCATCCAGTGGGGGGATGAGGGAAAAGGGAAAATTGTGGACATGCTTACCGAGCATGCCAATGCGGTGGTACGGTTTCAGGGGGGCCACAATGCAGGCCACACGATCGTGGTGGAAGACAGCAAGACCATTTTACATCTGGTCCCTTCCGGCATCCTGCATGAAGGGGTTGAATGCCTGATCGGGAACGGCGTCGTACTGGCTCCTGATGCCCTGCAGGAAGAGCTTGCCATGCTGGATCAAAAGGGCGTGCAGGTGGGTGGGCGACTGTGGATCTCGCCGGCCTGTCCGCTGATCATGCCGTACCATATCCTGCTGGACCATGCCCGGGAAAAAAAGCGGGGCAAGGCCGCGATCGGTACGACCGGGCGCGGCATCGGACCCGCCTACGAGGACAAGGCCTCAAGGCGGGGTCTGCGGGTGGCCGACCTGTTCGATGAAGCATACTGCGACCAACGCCTGGAACAGATCGTCGATTACCACAACTTCGTGCTCAGGGAATACTTCAAGTCTGAAACGATCGACCTTGGGGAAATGCGGGAGTTCTGCCGTTTCCACGCAGCGCGCCTGGAACCCCTGGTGGCGGATGTCTCAGCCAAAATCGAGGCATTGCGCGTCGACGGACGCAATATCCTTTTTGAAGGCGCCCAGGGCACGCTGCTGGATATCGATCACGGTACGTACCCCTTCGTGACGTCCTCGAATACGACGGCTGGCGGTGCATGTACCGGCAGTGGAACGGGTCCGCGGGACCTGGATCATGTGCTGGGCGTGGTGAAGGCCTACACCACGCGCGTGGGTGGCGGACCGTTTCCGACGGAGCTTTCCGATGAAATTGGTGGGCATCTTGCCTCGCGCGGCAACGAGTTTGGCGCCACCACCGGTCGGGCACGGCGTTGCGGCTGGCTGGATGCCGTTGCGTTGCGCCGTGCCGTTCGGATCAACGGAGTTGGCGGCTTGTGCGTGACCAAGCTTGATGTCCTGGACGGGCTAGAGGTGATCAAGGTCTGCACGGGCTACACCAGTCAAGGTCAGGCCTACGACCCGCTGGTCATGGATGGGCGCGCATTTTCAAGCTGCGAGCCGGTCTATGAGGAACTGGAAGGCTGGCAGCAACCCACCTCCGGGGTGACCCAGCTGGATCGGTTGCCTCGCGAGGCCCGGGTGTACCTGGACAGGATTCAGGACCTGACCGACGTACCCATAGACCTGGTTTCGACGGGTCCGGAGCGTAGCCACTGCATCACCTGCAATGCGGTGTATTGATGCCCGGGACGTGTTGAGAGGTTTTGATTTTTAAGGAGCGTTCTAATGAGTAATTTGCGATATCTGTTCGTGTTCGTGCTGGCACTGGGGCTTGGCGCACCCTCCTGCCAGGCCGAGCAGGCGCAGGATACGGTCCAGCTCGAGGTGTACAAGGATCCGAAATGCGGCTGCTGTGCGAAGTGGGTCGATCATGTGGAGGACGAGGGCTTCGAAACGGAGGTCCATAATTCGTCGAATCTGGATCAACTCAAGGCCAGCATGGGCATCGCGCGCCCGTACCGGTCCTGTCACACTGCCATCTCCCAGGAAGGCTACGTATTCGAGGGACACATACCTGCCAAGTTTATCCGCGAGTTTTTCAAAAACCCGCCGAAGGATGCGATGGGCATTACCGTCCCCGGAATGCCGGTGGGAAGTCCCGGCATGGAATCACAAAACCGGTTTTCTCCTTACCAGATCTTTGTCCTCAAGGCGGACGGCAGCACCGAGGTCTTCGCGGAAGTCAGAAGGGCGCAGGAGCAGTATCGCTGAACCGGCATTCCCTGTGGCAAGGAACCGACATCCCGCAACCTGCCTTTGCACTCCGTAACACGGCTTGAGTCGTGTTCGGGGTTTTCAGTCAGGACAGATTGCGCTGAACCCAAGGAGTTGATTTGGGTAACGGCGTGAATGGACAAGTATCCGGAATAGTTGACAAAAATTTTTGAAACACCTAAATTATTTAGGTGTATAGATGATTATTGTCAATTTTTAGGGCAGCCATGAAAGTTCAGGAATTCTTCGACGCGCATCCAGTATTTCGCCACGAAGCCTTTGCAGCCTTCTTGGAAAGCACTGGCTCCCACCGGACGAGAACGCGGGAGGCGCTGCTGGCTTATCACGTCAGGGCAGGACACTTGCTGCGGTTACGGCGCGGACTGTACGCCGTGGTTCCCCGGGGATTCCATCCCGAGGATTATCCGGTCGACCCCTACCTGTTGGCGGGGCATCTCGTAGCAGACGCAGTGCTGTCCCATCACGGTGCGTTGCAGTTCCATGGCAAGGCCTACTCCGTGCATCACCGATTTACGTACCTCACGCGGAATTCCGGGCCGCCCTTCGTGTATCGTGGGCAGGAATTCGTTGCGGTCCCGTTCCCCAAGGTGCTGCAAGCCCAGCAGGCCGAACTGTTCGGGGTCAAGACCGAGGGACATGCCGGTGGCAAGATACGCGTGACGAATCTCGAACGTACCCTGGTCGATGTGCTGGTACGCGCGGATTTGGGAGGTGGCTGGGAGGAGGCCTGGCGCTCTCTCGAGTCAGTGGAGTATTACGATCTGAACCAGGTGATCGACTATACGTTGAAATTGCGAAGTGCGACTGCGGTGGCCAAGGTCGGATTCTTTCTCGAACGGCACCGAGAGGAACTGATGGTGGATGAATCATATTTGGCACGACTACTAAAGCACGTGCCTAAACAGCCCTGCTACCTGGAACGCAGTCGCCGAACACCCGGCAAGCTGGTGCCTGGCTGGAATCTCGTCGTGCCGCCTGCAGTCCTTGGGTCCGCATGGGAGGAGGCCGGGTGAATCTCTCACTACAGGAACTTCAGGTCGAAGCGGCGATGACCGGATTTCCCTTGGAAACCCTGGACAAGGTGATCCGCCTGATCGAACTGCTCAACGCGTTTCGAGGTCATCCATTTCTCAAGGACCGGATCGTCTTGAAAGGCGGCACGGCGCTGAATCTGTTCGTGTTCGATTTGCGCGGCTCTCCGTCGATATCGATCTGAATTACGTGGGCTCCGCAAATCGTGAAGTGATGCTCGCGGAAAGAGAGAAAATCGAGCAGGCGATTACAGCGATCTGCGGACGCGAAGGATTTATGATCCGGCGAGTACCGAATGCGCATGCGGGTGGGAAATGGCGGTTGGGTTATACCAACGCACTCGGACGCAACGCCAATCTCGAAATCGATGTGGTCTTCACCTTGCGTGTTCCCCTGTGGCCGATTCAGATCCAAGATTCACATCCTGTGGGAACTTTCATGGCACAAGGCATACCGGTACTCGATATTCATGAACTAGCAGCAGGCAAACTCAGCGCGCTCTTCGGAAGGCATGCCAGCCGCGACCTTTTTGATGCGCATGCGCTTCTAGGGCAAGATAATCTCGATCGGGAAAAGTTGAGATTGGGCTTTGTCGTGTATGGTGCCTGCAGCCGAAAGGATTGGCGGACTGTGTCACCAGAAGATATTCGTTGTGACGATAGGGAGCTTCGGCAGCAGCTTGTACCTGTCTTACGTCAGGGAGTTATTCCGATACGAGAAGAGACGGGAGCATGGATTGAGCAACTGGTTCACGAATGCCGCGAGCGCGTGGGACGGGTATTGCCGTTTGAGGACCGAGAGCATGAATTTCTTGTGCAAGTGAATGAACAAGGCAAAATAACCCCAGAGCTTCTGACTGGAGACGCTGAGTTGGCAGCACGTATCATGCAGAATCCGCAGTTGCTATGGAAGGTGAAGCATGTCAGGGAACATAGGGGTCTATCTCTTGATTGATGATAAAAACTTTTCAAAGGGATGAGAAACTTGCTGCTTGATCTAAACAAGTCAATAGGTGGAAACCTCATTCGTCATGTTTTCTCTGTACACTCAAATGGTATTGAGAGTACGGAATTTCGGTGCGGCCGAGTTGCTACGATCGAAGTTCAATCGCAGATCAACGAAGCGTGATTGCGATTCGGCCATGGTACTGAGCGTTTTATTGATTGCACAAAACTGCCAATCTGTGTTTAGCCCATTGCTTCACTTTTACGACTGTCAGCGACAACAGGAGACAACGAGATCAAACTTCAGGCACCAAAACACTGCTTTCGTGGTTTCTGGTGGTCTGTGATAGTCTGTCAAGTTGGTGCCGAGGAGAGGACTCGAACCTCCATGGGATTGCTCCCACTAGCACCTGAAGCTAGCGCGTCTACCAATTTCGCCACCTCGGCATGGTCCCGTTCGAGCTGAATATGCCCGGCGGGAGGGTGGGCACTTTACGAAGCGTCCGGAAACTTGTCAACGCAGTAGGAAGGGACACCAGGCTAGCCACACGGAATCGGGGCGTTTCCGGTTTTCCATTTGAAAAGGTAAAGTGCATCTCCCATGACACGGAAGAAAAATAAACCCAAGGATCCTTACAGCCGGCGCGAGGCTGCAAAGTACAAGCACCCGATTGCCAGCCGGGAGTTCATTCTGGACGTTCTGGAAGGCAGTGAAGGTCCCCTGTCCTCAACGACCCTGTATCAGGTGCTGGACATCCGTACGGACCGGGCAGAAAACGCACTGAAACGGCGCCTGGTGGCGATGGAGCGTGATGGCCAGATCATACGCAACCGCCAAAACCACTATTTGCCGGTTGCCAAGGTCAATCTGGTGCGGGGCCGGGTGATGGGCCACAGCAGCGGATTCGGTTTCCTGATTCCGGACGAGGGCGGCCCGGACCTGTTCCTGTCTCCCTACGAAATGCGCTCCCTGATGCATGGAGATCGTGCAGTCGTTCGACCTACCGGAAATACCAAGGATAACAAGCCACAGGGAAAACTGGTCGAGATCATCAGGCGCCAAAACAAGCAGATCGTCGGCAGGTACTACCAGGAGTCCGGGATCGGTTTTGTAGTGCCTGATGACAAACGCATGGGCCAGGATGTCATGATTCCTGCGGGGGCCTCCGCGGACGCCGTGAACGGCCAATTCGTGGTGACTGCGATCCTGGAGCACCCGAATCGCTCGCGACAGGCCATTGGCAGGGTCGTCGAAGTGCTGGGAGACCATCTTGCGCCCGGCATGGAGATTGATGTGGCGATCCGTTCCTACGATATACCGTATCAATGGACAAAAGAGGCCTTGCAGGAAGCTGAACAGTTCCATGAAAGTACGGTCAAGCGCGAGCTTGGGCGCCGCCGGGATTTGCGCGCACTGAATTTTGTCACCATCGATGGCAGTGATGCCAAGGACTTTGACGATGCGGTGTACTGCGAGCCGCGTGAAAACGGCTGGCGCCTGTGGGTGGCGATTGCCGATGTCTCGCATTACGTGCAGGTGGATTCCGCGCTGGACCTTGAAGCCCGCAAGCGGGGTACGTCGGTGTACTTCCCGGAACGCGTGGTCCCCATGCTTCCCGAACGGCTGTCCAACGGGCTTTGCTCGCTCAAGCCCGATGTCGACCGGCTTTGCATGGTGTGTGAGATGTTCATCTCCAGGGATGGCGAACTGAAGCGTTACAGTTTTTACGACGCGGTCATGCGGTCCGCTGCTCGCCTGACCTACGATGAAGTCCAGAAGATTCTATACGATGGCGACAAAAAAGCGCGCAAGCGCCACAGCCATGTCCGAGCGGACCTGGAACAGCTGCAGGACGTTTACCGTGTCCTGAAAAAGCAGCGTAAGAAGAGAGGTACGGTAGATTTTGACACCCAGGAAAGCTTTTTCGAATTTGATAAGCACAAGAAGATCAAGGCCATCATTCCCCGCAAGCGCGTCCAGGCCCATATGATCATTGAAGAGTGCATGATCAGTGCAAATATTGCCGCGGCCCGGTTCATCAGCAAGCGAAAACTGCCGACGCTGTACCGCGTCCACGATTGTCCGACCGGTGAGAAAACGAAAGAGCTGAGGGAATTCCTGCAGTCCCTGGGCGTGCCTTTCACCCGCTCCGACAAGCCCAAAACCAAAGATTTTCTGCATACGCTCAAGAAAATTTCGCATCGAAAGGACAGGCACATCATCGAAATGATGTTGCTGCGCTCCATGGCGCAGGCCGTGTACAGCCCGGAAAACATTGGCCATTTCGGGCTGGCGCTGCCCCTGTATGTGCATTTCACTTCACCGATCCGGCGCTACCCCGACCTGATCGTGCACCGAACCATCCGGCATCTGCTGACGGCCAGCAAGAAGGATCCGTTTCCGTTTTCCGAGAACGACCTGCTGTTGTTGGGAGAGGAATGCTCCATGTGCGAACGCAGGGCCAACGATGCCACGCGTGACGTGGATGCCTGGCTCAAATGCGAGTTCATGCTGGACAAGCTTGGCAAGCAGTTTTCGGGTGTGATCAGTTCCGTGACCGCGTTTGGTTTTTTCGTGACACTGGACGACATATTCGTTGAAGGACTGGTGCACGTGACCTCGTTGAGCAGCGATTACTACCATTATGATGAAGCGTCGCGCTGCCTGTTCGGTGAACGCAGCAAAAAGCACTACAGGCTCGGAGATGCGGTGAACGTGATCGTTTCGCGGGTGGGGCTGGATGAAAGGAAAATCGATTTCGTACTGGCGGACCCGCTGCCGGGGGCCAGGCGCACCACCGGAAAGCGCAAAAAACGCCGCTAGAACGGCGAGCCCGTCTCCCAAACGGCATTCCTGAACCGCCCACATGCATCCGCTTGCAGACAGACTTGCCCGGTGCAGGCTCTTGCCGTAGACTCCGCGGTTTCCAAAAGCATCAACGATTCCTTGTCTCACTGGGCATACAACTAGAATTGCCGGGAGATATGAACCCATAAGGAGAAACGAATGCGTCATTACGAAATCGTGTTTCTGGTACACCCTGACCAGAGCGGTCAGGTGCCCGCCATGATCGAGCGCTACCGTACTATTATTGAAAAAGAAGGCGGCGGCAAGGTTCACAGACTGGAAGACTGGGGCCGCCTGCAACTCGCTTATCCCATCCAGAAAGTCCACAAGGCCCATTATGTGCTGATGAACATCGAGTGTGGGCAGGAAGTCCTGAATGAAATGAACACCGCATTCCGCTTCAACGATGCCGTGGTACGCAACATGGTCATTTCCCGGAAAAAAGCGGTCACTGAATCCTCGCCGATGATGAAAATGATTGAAAATGAGCGGGCTGAGTCTGAAAATCAGGATACTGAGGAAAAGCCGCAGCCCACCGGGGACAAGGAGTCGGGCAGCCCTTCGGATGAGAGTGCTGATACAGAGGTTAAACAGGAATCCAAAGAGGAGTCCAAAGAGGAATCCAAACCAGAGTCCGAATCGGAGCCCAAATCGGAGAGTTCAGATGAGCAGGCCTGATTGCCCATTGAACCGAATGCTGCACGAAAGGGTGGTCAGTCTGGCGGGAGGACGTTGACATGGCGAATTATTACAGAAAAAGAAGGTATTGCCGTTTCACTGAGGAAGGTACCGAAGAAATCGACTACAAGGACGTCAAGCTGCTGAGGGATTTTGTCAGCGAAGCGGGCAAGATCGTTCCAAGCCGGGTCACTGGCACCAAGGCCAGATACCAGCGCCAGCTGTCCAAGGCGATCAAGCGGGCTCGCTATATTGCCCTGCTGCCGTACAGCGACCAGCATTAAGTGCCCGCGATAAGCCGGACCTGGACTGATTCGTAGTCGGCCATGCGTTCACTGGCGCGTTATATCCTTTCCGGGCCGTTCCAGGCGGTTGCGGTCGTGTTCGTATTTGCATTGCTGTCCTTTCCTTTTCCCTTCCTGGTTGTATTCAGCGGGGGTGCCTTGGCACTGATCACGCTGAAGGTGGGGGTCAGGCAGGCGATCAGCGTCCTGCTCATCAGCGTGGCACTGGTTGCAGTCAGCACCTTGTTGCTGCTTGGCAACCTCACGGCAGGCCCTCTAATCATTTGGGCCTCGATTGTCGCTGTCTCCTATGCATACTTGCGGTTTCAGTCCCTGAGTCTGGCTTTGCAGGCACTGACAGTCTTCGGGATAGTCCTTACCGTGCTGGTCACCGCACTGTTCCCGGACCTGCAGGCGGGCTGGCTGCACTACCTGAAGAACCTTCTGCAGGCGATTGAACAGGGTCCGTCATTCCAGATCATGATGCAGAATACGGGTCTCAGCCTTGAACGGGCCGAGCAGTACCTGCCCGGTATTGCCTCCCTGATGACCGGCATGGTAATCGCGGTATACCTGCTGATCGTCAGTGTCACGCTGTCCTTTGGCGGCTGGTGGCATGATTTGCTGGACGATGCGCAAACCTTTCACAAGGAGTTTGTGCGTTTCAACCTGGGGCGAACGCTCGCCCTCTCGGTTGCCCTGTTCGTCGTCGTGGCCTTGGCTTCCAAAGCTGCAATTTTCTGGCAGCTGACGATTGTCTGCCTCAGCATGTTCTTCCTGCAGGGCCTGGGGCTCGCCCATGCGGTCATTGGTGCAATCTCCAAGCCCATGCTGGGTTTTGTCACGGTCTACGGCCTGCTTCTCATCGTAACCCCGCAAATGATGCTGGTACTTGCGTCGGCAGGGGTGCTGGATGGATTTTTGGATTTCCGGAAGCGATTTTTAAAATCTGAAATGTGAACGGGGCAGGTACTGTTTATAATGGATATTTGCTGAGAAAGAGAGAGACAAGATGGAAGTAATATTGCTGGAGAAAGTGGACAACCTCGGGGACCTCGGTGAAAAGGTTCGGGTGAGGCCGGGATACGCACGCAACTACCTGGTGCCGAGCGGCAAGGCCAAGCTCGCAACTGCGGAAAACCTTGCCGAGTTCGAAGCCCGGCGCGCCGAGCTGGAAAAGGTTGCGGCAGACTCGCTGGCAGCAGCGGAAGCGCGCAAGACCGAACTGGATGGGTTCTCACTTGAGATCACGGCAAAATCTGCCGGCGAGGAGGGCAAGCTGTTCGGGTCCGTGGGTACTGTGGACATTGCCGAGGCCTTGAGCGATGCAGGAAAACCGGTGGAAAAAAAGGAAATCCGCCTGCCGGACGGCGTGTTCAAGCAGGCCGGCGAATACCCGGTGGATATTCGTCTCCATACCGATGTGATCGCCACGATTCATCTGAAGATCGTGCCCGAAGAATGACCGGCCCGTCTCACGAACCTGGGCTGCGGCTGGACGTGCACCGGGAAATGGTGTGGCCGAAGTAACGAAAACAGGACCCGATTACGGCGTGACCTATGCAGAGAACCTGCGCACGCCCCCGTATTCACTGGAAGCCGAGCAGGCTGTCCTTGGCGGGCTGATTCTGGACAACTCGGCCTGGGACCAGGTTGCAGACAAGATCAACGAGGATGATTTTCATCTCTTTAATCATCGCCTGATTTTCCGCGCCATCGGGGAACTGGTCGACAAGCGCCAGGTGTTCGATGTCCTGACCCTGTCCGACCTGCTTCGCCAGAGGAGTGACATCGAGAACACCAACATCCTGGCATACCTCGGCACCCTGGCCAACGACATTCCCAGCGTCTCGAATATCAGGGCCTATGCGGATATCGTGCGGGAAAAATCTGTTTTCAGGCAGCTGGTACAGGTGGGCAATGAGATTGCTGCAAGTGGCCTTTCACCGGATGGCAAGGGCATCGAGAATCTGCTGGATGAGGCAGAAAAGAAAATCTTTGAAATTACTGATCGCAGTGCACAGTCCGGACAAGGCTTCGTCAACATCAAGTCTTTGCTCAAGACAACGGTCGAGCAGATCGACGAGTTGTACGAACGCGCGGACCACATCACTGGCGTACCCAGTGGCTTTGAAGAATTCGATGAAAAAACCGCAGGTCTGCAGGACGGAGACCTGATTATCATTGCTGGACGGCCTTCCATGGGCAAGACCAGTTTTGCCATGAATATCGTTGAATACGCAGCGCTTCAGATGAAAATCAACGTGGCCATTTTCAGCATGGAAATGCCTGGTCGCTCCCTGACAATGCGCATGCTTTCCTCCATGGGGAGGATTGATCAGCAGCGGGTGCGCACCGGCAAGCTGAAAGATGAGGACTGGCCTCGCCTGACCAGTGCAGTATCGGTGTTGTCTGAAGCCAATCTGTTCATTGATGATTCTGCGGTGTTGTCTCCCACCGAGCTGCGGGCCCGTGCCCGCCGGCTAAAGCGCGAGCACGACCTGTCACTGATCGTTGTGGATTACCTGCAGCTCATGACGATCGGCGGAACCTCCGAAAATCGGGCGACTGAAATTTCCGAGATATGCAGGTCATTGAAAGCCCTTGCCAAGGAGCTCAATGTACCGGTAGTCGTATTGTCCCAGCTGAACCGCAGCCTTGAGCAGCGTTCGGACAAGCGCCCGGTGATGTCCGATCTGCGTGAATCGGGGGCGATTGAACAGGATGCAGACCTGATTGTATTCATCTACCGTGACGAAGTGTATCGTGAAGACTCCCCGGACCAGGGGACTGCCGAGATCATCGTCGGCAAGCAGCGTAACGGCCCCATATTCAAGACCCGGCTCACTTTCTTGGGCCAGTACACGCGTTTTGAAAATTTCATCCCCGAGATCCAGACCGGAGACCACTTTCCATAGTCTGTTAAATGGAAAAAATCTGGTTAAAAAGTTACCCGCAGGGTATCCCTGAATTTGTTGAACTGGGCCAGTACGGGTCGCTAGTCCAGTTGCTGGAGGAGGCCGCGGAACGCTTTGGGGACCTGCCGGCGTTCGAGAACCGGGGTGTCCGGATGAGTTTCTCGGCACTGGATGCCGAAAGCCGCAACTTTGCCGCCTTTCTGCAGACCGAGATGAATCTGCAGGCGGGGGAGTGCGTGGCCATCATGCTCCCCAATCTGCTGCAGTTTCCGATCGCGCTGTTCGGCATCCTTCGTGCCGGACTGTGCGCCGTCAATATCAATCCCCTGTATACCCCAAGGGAACTTGGGGAAGCGCTGGAAAAGTCAGAGGCCAAGGCCATAGTCATCCTGGAAAACTTTGCGAGTGTGCTTGCCGGGGCGGTTGAGGACAGTGCCATCGATCACGTGATTGTTGCGAGGGTGGGAGACTTACTCAGTTTTCCCGAATCCTTTGTCGTGAATTTTGCGCTGAAACACGTTCAGCACAAAATTCCCGATTACGAGCTGGAAAACACGGTTCTTTTCAAGGAGGTTCTTGCCAGCGGCCGTGACAGAAAATTCACCAAGCCACCGCTCACCCGCGATGACGTCGCCTTCCTGCAGTTGACGGGGGGTACGACCGGCTCGGCTAAACTGGCAATTCTTACGCACGGCAACATGCTTTCGAACATTGCGCAGGTGGATGCATGGTTCAAGCAGGTCCTGGAAGAGGGCAAGGAAATCGTCATTACGGCCTTGCCGCTGTACCACATATTTTCACTGATGGCGAACTGCTTCCTGTTTGTCCATCTCGGAGGCCTGTGCTACCTGATCACGAATCCCCGCGACCTGAAGGGCTTTGTCGATGAACTCTCGAAGGTAAAGTTTACGGTGTTTACCGGGGTCAACACCCTGTACAACGGCCTGCTGAACACGGAGGGGTTCTCGGCGCTGGATTTTTCGAATCTCAAGATCTCCCTGGGAGGCGGCATGGCTGTCCAGGAACCCGTCGCTGAAAGATGGCAGCAGGTCACGGGCTGTGTGCTCTCCGAGGCGTACGGCCTGACGGAGACCTCTCCGGCCGTGACGGTAAACCCGCTGGACCTGGAGAAATTCAACGGCAAGATCGGGCTGCCCATTCCCAACACGGAGATTGCCATACGCGATGATGACGGCAGGGACCTCGGAGTAGGAGAAGTGGGCGAGCTTTGCGTTCGCGGACCCCAGGTGATGCAGGGCTACCTGAACAACCCGGAGGAAACCCGGCAGGCGTTGGACGAGGGAGGCTGGCTGCGCACCGGCGATATTGCCATGGTGGACGAAGCTGGATACGTAAGCATCGTCGACCGCAAGAAAGACATGATTCTGGTTTCAGGGTTCAACGTCTATCCGAACGAAGTCGAACAGGTCGTGGCCGCCCACGAGGGTGTGCTGGAGGTTGCGGCCATCGGCGTCGAGGATCCGTCCTCGGGTGAGGTCGTAAAACTCTGCGTCGTCAAGAAAGATCCCGCGTTGAGCGCGGAGGATGTGCTGGAGTTCTGCAAAGACCGCCTGACCCGTTACAAGTGGCCCAAACACATTGAGTTTTATGCCGAGTTGCCGAAGACCAATGTGGGCAAGATCCTGCGGCGCGCGCTGCGCGACAAGAATTCGTCCAGGTAGGTTGCGCGGCCCAGGCAAAGACCGGGTGAACAGGTTCAGTTCAGGGATTGCCCGGGGTGTTTCACGGGATGGTAGTGGTTGGCCACGTATTCCTGCACGATGCTCTGGAACTCTTCCGCAATATTGTCCCCCCGCAGCGTCGTGAACTTGCTGCCGTCCACGTGCACGATGGCCACGGGCGCTTCTCCGGTGCCAGGCAGGCTGATGCCAATGTCCGCATGCTTGCTTTCACCGGGCCCGTTGACCACGCAGCCCATGACCGCCACCTTCATGGCTTCCACGCCCGGGTATTGCAGCTTCCAGACCGGCATGTTTTCCTGCAGATAGCTTTGGATACCGGCGGCCAGGTGCTGGAAGTATTCGCTGGTCGTGCGGCCACAGCCCGGACAAGCCGTGACCGAGGGCATGAATGAGCGCAGGTCCAGGGTCTGGAGAATCTGCTGGGCAACGCGCACCTCCTGGGTGCGGTCCCCGCCTGGTTCCGGAGTCAGGGATATCCGGATCGTATCGCCGATGCCTTCCTGCAGCAGTACGGACAGCGCGGCCGCGGAGGCAACGATCCCCTTGGTTCCCATTCCGGCTTCGGTCAAGCCCAGGTGCAGTGCGTAATCACAGCGCGAGGCGAGGTCGCGGTACACGCTGACCAGTGCCGGGACCTCACTCAACTTGCAGGACAGGATGATCTTGTTGTGGGCCAGGCCGATCTGCTCGGCCAGCGTGGCGCTTTCCAGGGCCGATGCAATCAGGGACTCGTGCATGACCTCGGTGAGGGACTTGGGATTGGACAATTGCGAGTTTTCATCGAGTTTTCTGGCCAGCAGATCCTGGTCGAGGCTGCCCCAGTTGACCCCGATGCGAACGGGCTTGTCATACTGGCACGCGATTTCCACGATTTCGCCAAACTGCTTGTCGTGCAGGTTGCCCCGGCCCACGTTGCCGGGGTTGATCCGGTACTTGTCGAGAGCTTGCGCGCATTCGGAATACTTTTTCAGCAGGCGATTGCCGTTGAAATGAAAGTCGCCTACCAGGGGCACACTGATTCCCTTGGCCAGCAGCCGCTCCCGTATGTCCGGTACGGCACGCGCGGCTTCCTTGTCGTTGACCGTGATGCGCACGATTTCCGAACCGACCTCGGCCAGGGCAGCCACCTGGTCTACCGTTTTGTCAATGTCAGCAGTATGGGTGTTGGTCATGGACTGTACGACCACCGGGGCCGCGCCCCCTACCGTTATGTCACCAATCTGTACTGCCGTGCTTGTGCGTCGGGTCACCACCATGATCTCCTTGCCACCCAGCGGGCCATGAGCCAGAAATTGCCAGTTTTTTTATTGTATCCGATCTGAATCCTGCCGTGTAAATACAATCAGTGCACATGTTGATCTGGATATGTGCTGCGTCAGGGCTTCAGGGAATTTCTGGAAACGGAACTCAAACGGTTCCGGGCCGGCATCACACCTCAAGGAGGAGACGGGCGAACTCAAGGAGCGCAAGCAGGCGGTGGTCACGCAAGTGATGACCCGCAACAAAGCGATTCCCAATGACTTCCGCTATCCAGAAGATTGAATTGAGTTGGCCCTGGAATCATTTCAGGACGCTGTGAATGTACCGGTAAGGTAGATTGCAATCCGCCTGCCCCGGAGCTCTGGAGCCAGGGAATTTGGCATTAACTTTAAAGTGTAGTACCCGAGACATAGCTTACAGCAAATACCGGAGACATGGTTTACACAATAGAGCATTTGAGGGAGACCTTGGAATGCCTTGGAGAGAGTGTAAGCCGATGGATGAACGTATACGATTTATAGCCCGGTTGCTGGAGGGCGAGAAGATGGCGCATGCCCTGCCGCAACCCCCGCAATACCCCTTCCACGACCGCACCCTCAAGGTCACCCAGTGCGGGCGCATCTGTATCGGACGACGAAAGATCAACCTCAGCACCGTCTTCGCCGGCCAGGTCGTGGGCATACGGGAGGTCGAAGACCGCATCTGGCTTGTCAGCTTCATGCAATATGATTTAGGCTTCTTCGACGAAGAAGCCGGACGGGTCGAACCCGCAGAGAACCCGTTTATACCGAAAAAGTGTTAACCATGTCTCCGGTATAAAACGTATACCATGTCCCCGGTACGGACCCCTTGAATCATGGTGCCCCGAGCAGGATTCGAACCTGCGACCTTCCCCTTAGGAGGGGGACGCTCTATCCAGCTGAGCTAACGGGGCAATACACGGAATTCACTCACGGCAGGGGTCTCATAGAAGTTTCATCGCAGGCTATTCAAGGCACTTCTGCAGGTTTTCCTCGTTTCTGCTGGTATGTCTGGTGCCGGGAGAGAGACTCGAACTCTCACTCTGTTTCCAGAACCGGATTTTGAATCCGGCGCGTCTACCGGTTCCGCCATCCCGGCGCATTCTTGAAAAGTTTAGGGTAAATTGGCAGGCCAGCACTACTCAGACCGTGACCTACTGAAATATACCATACGTTTTGAATTTAGTTCAGTTTGACTACAGGCTTCCAGAAGCACTCATCGCCCAGTCTCCGCTGCCTGAGCGAACCTCAGGCAGGCTGCTGCACTTTGCTCGCCAGGGCAGTGAGTATCGGGATTTGAAATTCCTGGATCTGAAGCGCTTGTGTCGCAAGGGTGATTTGCTGGTATTGAACGACACCCGGGTCATTCCTGCACGGCTGTTTTGCAAAAAGGCATCCGGTGGCAGGGTCGAGTTGTTGGTCGAGCGCATTCTCGATGCCGGCAAGGTGCTCGTACAACTCAAGGCCAGCAAGTCTCCGGTGCCTGGGAGCCATCTGGTGTTTGCCAACGATGTGATCGCGAAAGTCCAGGGCCGTGAGGATGATTTTTTCGTGCTGCAGTTCAAAGACCGGGAAGAAATCGAGATGCTGCTGCATGGGTATGGCAAGACTCCACTGCCACCGTACATCAGCAGGGAAGCAGATCCGGAGGATGGCAAACGGTATCAGACGGTGTATGCCCGACATCCAGGTGCGGTGGCCGCACCGACCGCCGGACTGCATTTCGATCGCCCCATGCTTGAACGATTACAGCAGCAGGGCGTGGAGCATACCTTCATCACCCTGCACGTGGGTGCCGGCACGTTCCAGCCGGTGCGCACCCAACGCATCGAGACACACAGGCTGCATGCCGAGCAGGTGCAGGTCACAGAGCCGGTGTGCCAACGGGTGCTTGCGTGCAAACAACGGGGCGGGCGTGTCATCGCGGTGGGCACCACGGTTGTGCGTGCACTGGAGTCTGCAGCGCTCAAAGGTGGTCTTCGTTCGTATTCGGGAGATACCCGTCTGTTCATTTTTCCGGGCTTTCAATTTAAAGTGGTGGATGGCTTGGTGACCAACTTTCATTTGCCAAAATCGACATTGCTTATGCTGGTATGTGCCTTTGCAGGGTACGAGACGACAATGGCCGCTTACCAGCATGCCGTGGCACAACGGTACCGCTTTTACAGCTACGGTGATGCCATGTTTATCGAACCTGAGAAATAGGAACTGCAAGCGAAGACCGTCATGGAATTCATGATCCACGCAAGGGATGGCGCTGCCCGCAGCGGTCGCCTGACGTTTGCGCGAGGCACAGTGGATACGCCCGCATTCATGCCGGTGGGCACCCATGGCACGGTCAAGGCCATGACCCCGGAAGAGTTGCTTGCCTCGAGGACACAAATGATCCTCAGCAACACCTTCCATCTGATGCTGCGCCCGGGCATCGATATCATCCGGGAGTGCCGGGGACTGCATGATTTCATGCATTGGCAAGGACCGATCCTGACAGATTCCGGGGGATTCCAGACCTACAGTTTGGCGTCCATGAGGAAACTGACAGAGCAGGGAGTCTTGTTCAAATCCCCTGTGGACGGTGCGGAGATCTTTCTCAGTCCGGAACTTGCCATCGAGATCCAGCAGCAGCTGGGCGCCGATGTCATCATGGTGCTGGATGACTGTACACCGCATACGGCCAGCCGAAGCCAGGCCCTCGACTCGATGCAACTGTCCTTGCGCTGGGCCGAGCGTTGCCAGGCTGCACACGGGATGCACGACAGCACCCTGTTTGCAATTGTGCAGGGCGGGCGCTACACGGAATTGCGAAAGCAGTGTGCCAGCGAACTGGTGGATATGGATTTCAGTGGCTATGCGCTTGGAGGATTGTGCGTGGGGGAGGCGCCGGATGAACGTCTCGTCCTGCTGGATTCCATGACAGGGATCCTGCCCGAAGCCAAGCCCCGCTACATGATGGGCGCCGGTCGACCGCAAGACATCATCGAGGCGGTGCGGCGCGGCATCGACATGTTTGACTGTGTACTTCCCACACGCAATGCCCGCACAGGTTTTCTTTATACCCGCAAGGGACTGTTGCGCATCCGCAACAGTCGCTACCGTCAGGATACGCGCCCGGTGGATGAGGACTGCAGTTGCTATACCTGCAGGCATTATTCCCGTGCGTATCTCAGGCACCTGGACAAGTGTGGAGAAATTCTGGGTGCGCGTCTCAACACCATCCACAACCTGCATTACTTCCAGGACCTGATGCGGGAAATACGACAGGCGATCCGGGCCGGAAATTTTACAGAATTTTCAGAGGAGCTGTACCGCATGCAGTCCCATGATGCGGAGACTGTGGCATAATACGGCGCTGCAAATTCCAAGGAGGTCCCGGTACTTGGAAACGACCGGGTTCCAGACCAAAGCAAGGGTGTTATGTTACTGATTTCTGATGCAATGGCCCAAAACACCGCCGGGTCCATGGGCGGAGGGTATGAAATCTTCATCATGATCGCGATTTTTTTCGCGATCATGTATTTCATGATCATCCGGCCCCAGCAAAAACGCAACAAGGACCACCAGAATCTGATTGGTTCGCTGTCCAAGGGAGACGAGGTGATGACCTCGGGCGGCATGCTGGGCAAAATCCTGAAGGTCGGGGAAAACTCGATCACACTGGAAATTGCAGACGGGGTGGCCGTCAAGCTGCAGAAAACCTCGGTATCCTCTGTACTGCCCAAGGGTTCACTGAAACATGATTGACGCAGGAATATAGGCGTTTTTCATCTCCCCGCAATTCCATCTTGACAGGCTAAGCGCATGGCGGCAGCTCCTCTGAATCAGTATCCCTTGTGGAAGCACCTGTTCATCCTGGCAGTGATCGTAATCATTGGCCTGTACAGCCTGCCGAACCTGTACCCGAGCATGCCGGCCATCCAGGTTTCGCACGATTCCGGGGTGCTGGATGCCGCCACCCCTCCGGTGCTCCGACGTGCCCTGCAGGAGAAAGGCATTCAGGCGCAGAGCGAGGACCAGGGAGATAACCGGCTGTTGTTGCGATTTTCAGATACGGAGCAGCAATTGCAGGCGTTCGAGGCGGGCAAGCAGGCCCTGGACGGACGACATGTCGTGGCTCTGAACCTTGCGAATTCGATGCCCGGGTGGTTACGCTCGATCGGCGCTTCGCCCATGAACCTCGGCCTGGACCTGCGAGGCGGCGTGCACTTCCTGCTGCAGGTGGACATGAAAGCGGCAGGTGCCAAGGCCATCAACAATTATGCCTCGGCGGTCCGGGTGGAACTGCGTGAAGCCAAGCTGCGCAGGTTTTCCGTCACCCAGACCGGTGATGAGGTGAAAATCAGGTTCCGGGATGCGACCAGCAGGGACGCGGGACACGAAGCGCTCAACGAAGAATACGGGGCTGAGCTGGACTTTGCCGAGGTGGACGGAAATGACGGGTTCATGCTGGTGGCCACCATCAATGAGGAAACCATGCGCGAGACCCAGAGTCTCGCCATACAGCAAAACATACAGACGCTGCGCAACCGGGTGAACGAACTGGGAGTCGCCGAGCCGGTCATTCAGCAGCAGGGCGCCGAGCGGATCGTGGTGCAGCTTCCGGGCGTACAGGACACGGCCCAGGCCAAGGAAATCCTAGGAGCCACGGCAACGGTGGAATTCCGCATGGTGAACGAGCAGGCGGACCCGTTCGAGGCGGCCGAGACCGGGCGTATTCCAACGGGTTCGGTTCTCTATTACGAACGCGACAGCCAAAGTCCGATCCTGCTGAAACGCGATGTCATGTTGACCGGAGACTCGATCATCAACGCGAACTCGGGTTTTGATGAAAACGGATTGCCGGCGGTGATCATCACCCTGGACGGCAAGGGTGCCGCCCGCTTCAGCAAGGTCACGGCTGAAAACATCAAGAAGCTGATGGCCGTGGTGTTCATCGACAACAAGACAGTGGTCTTCAACCAGGACGGAGAACAAAGGAGAAGAACCGTCAAGAGCGAGGAAGTCGTCAGTGTTGCCCGTATCCAGGAACAGCTGGGCAAACGCTTCCAGATCGAAGGTCTGGATTCCACGCACGAGGCGCTCAAGCTTGCGCTGTTGCTGCGTGCAGGTGCGCTCGCCGCCCCCGTCGAGATTGTCGAGGAGCGCACCGTGGGTCCAAGCCTCGGGCAGCAGAATATCGATTTGGGCAAGAAATCGATCATCATCGGATTTATTCTGGTGATGATCTTCATGGCCCTGTATTACCGACTGTTCGGCATTGCAGCGGATCTTGCGCTGGCGGTCAATCTGGTCTTGATCATCGGGATCATGTCGCTGATTCCCGGAGCCACGCTGACCTTGCCAGGCATCGCAGGGATTGTACTGACCGTGGGTATGGCCGTCGATGCGAACGTCCTGATTTTCGAGCGTATCCGTGAGGAGTTGCGAAACGGAAATTCGCCCCAGGCCAGTATCCATGCCGGCTACAGCAAGGCACTTTCCACCATTGCGGATGCCAATGTCACCACCCTGATTGCCGCGATCGTGCTGTTTGTGTTCGGGACCGGACCGATCAAGGGATTTGCGGTCACGCTGTCCATCGGTATCGTGTGCTCCATGT
This sequence comes from Gammaproteobacteria bacterium, assembly GCA_965220895.1. GTDB lineage: Bacteria > Pseudomonadota > Gammaproteobacteria > UBA4575 > UBA4575 > WTFY01. Next base: position 441,713 of record OZ244850.1, on the reverse strand, counting down.
TCACCGCCATCATGGGAACACGCGCCCTGGTCAATCTCTATTACGGTAGCCAAAAATCACCCACGCTTGCGGTATAGACATGCAGTTGCTGAAGGACAAGCTGAACATCGACTTCATGGGCAAGCGCAAACTTGCCTTGATGGTATCGGGTGTCCTGATCGTGGTCTCGATCGTGGCAATGGCCGCCCGCGGCCTGAATCTGGGCATTGACTTTACCGGGGGCACGCTGGTCGAAGTAGGCTACTCGGACTCGGTGCAGCTTGAACCCGTGCGCGAATCATTGCTGGCCAGCGGGCTGGACGATGCCATTGTCCAGCACTTCGGCACCAGCCGGGACGTCTTGATCCGGCTGCCTGTGGCAGAATCGGACCGGGACAAGGCCTCTCTCAGCAATAGGGTGATTCGTGCACTGGAATCCACGGGTTCGCTTGAGGTGCGACGCGTGGAGTTCGTCGGTCCGCAGGTAGGCGGCGAATTGAGGGACAAGGGGGGGCTGGCCATGCTGTATGCCCTGATCGGTATCCTGGTGTACGTTGCATTGCGTTTCGAGTGGCGCTTCTCGCTGGGCTCTGTGGCGGCCCTGGTGCATGACGTGGTGCTGGTGGTGGGCTTTTTCGCACTTACTCAGACGGAGTTTGACCTGACGGTGCTGGCGGCGCTGCTGGCCGTGATCGGTTACTCGCTCAATGACACGATCGTGGTGTTCGACCGCATCCGCGAAAATTTCCGGCGCATCCGCAAGGCCACCTCGGAAAAGGTCATCAACACCTCCATCAACCAGACGTTCTCACGCACCCTCATGACCTCGATCACCACATTGCTGGTACTGATCGCCCTGTTTCTGTTTGGCGGTGAGGTGATTCATGCCTTTTCGATCGCACTGATTGTCGGCGTACTCGTCGGCACCTACTCGTCCATCTACGTTGCCAGCACTTCCCTGCTGGCACTGAACGTCAGCAAGGAGGACCTGATGCCGGTGGAAAGTGAAAACAGGAGCGACGACGGCAGTCAGGTTTGATTGCAGCCTTTCAGGGCCCTGTGGATGCTGTCCAGCATCGCCCGGAATACTTTCGGGTTGGCTGCAACGATATTGCCGGTCTCAAGATGCGTGTGCCCACCCGCGGGGTCCCCTACTAGCCCGCCGGCCTCCTGGATGATCAGGCAGCCTGCAGCGATGTCCCAGGGGTTCAGGCCAAATTCCCAGAATCCATCCAGGCGTCCTGAGGCGACGTAGGCCAGGTCCAGGGCCGCCGATCCTGCACGGCGAATCCCCGAGGTGTGCAGAATCAGGGCACGCAAGGTTGCCAGGTAGGCATCGACGTCCTGTCCCTCGCGAAACGGAAGGCCGGTCCCGAGCAGCGCGTCCTTCAGGCCACTCAGCCCTGCCACACGAATTTTCCGGTCATTGAGGGTTGCGCCGTTTCCCCGGCTGGCACAAAACAGTTCGCCCCGGAGTGGATCATAAATCACACCGGCCTCCAGGCGGTTCCGGTGCCGCAATGCAATCGAAACAGAATGATGCGGGAAGCCGTGAAGGTAATTGGTGGTTCCGTCAAGAGGATCGATGATCCACTGGTACTCGCCCGGGTCCCCCTTGCTGTCACTGCTGCCGCTTTCTTCAGCAAGGATGCTGTGGTCCGGATATGCCCGGCGGATTATACTGATGATTTCGCGCTCTGCCTGATGGTCGATTTCACTGACAAAGTCATTTTTCTTTTTTGCGTGTATGGAAAGGGAATCCACACGCCCCAGGTTACGTGTAATGGTTTTGCCCGCCTCGCGTGCGGCTGTGATTGCAATGTGTAGTGCAGCTTGCATGGGAACGGATCGGACAGTCGCAGGGCCGGGACAGCATACCAAAAACCATATGAATTGTTGTGACAAGTTCGAAGCCCGGATGTAGCGGCTGTCATGAACCCATCCCATTCCACCCGCATCGTACTCGTCGAGCCTTCGCATCCAGGCAACATCGGAGCGGTCGCCCGGGCTGCAAAGACCATGGGCATCGAAAATCTCGTTCTGGTCAATCCGAAACGGTTTCCGGACCCACAAGCCACGATGCGTGCCGTGGATGCAGCGGATGTGCTCGAGCGTGCCGTCGTCTGTACTTCGCTGAAGGAAGCCGTTCGCAGCTGCACCTTCGTCGTCGGGACCAGTGTGCGAAAGCGCGGCCTGCCCGGTCCGCAGATTTCACCCCGGCAACTGGGCTCCAGGGTGTGGCATGAGCTGGAACGCGGGCCTGTAGCGATCGTCTTTGGTCGTGAGAGCAGCGGCCTGTCGAATGACGAGCTGGACCTGTGCCAGTTTGTGACTGCCATACCCTCGATCAATTCATTGAATCTTGCTGCCGCCGTGCAGGTCATCTGCTATGAAATTTTCATGGCGGCTGGACGACCTCCCGCCGTGGACAGCGAGGATGCCCTGGCCACGTCGATGGAACTTGAGCACCTGTTTGAGCACCTGCAAACCGTGTTGCTGGAGATCGGGTTTCTGGACCCCAAGCAACCCAAGCTGCTCATGCGACGCCTCAGGCATGTCTATCAGCGGGCGCGCCTGACCCAGGTGGAAGTCAACATCCTGCGCGGGATCCTGAGCGCGACCCAGAACCCTTCTTCGCGGTGAATTTTTCGAAAATCCCGGATTTTTGAACGGGCACATCGGGTTTCTCTTCCCAACGGGATAGTGCGGGCAGGAGAAATCTATTCCTTCTTATACCTGACTTATTTACTTGGTTATTTGCTATACTGGCATGCAAATAACACGGTTGGATTGGATGAAAGAGGACATTGGGTCATGAAACTCAGCACACGAGGGCGATATGCGGTGACTGCCATGTTCGATATTGCCCTGCACCATGACGAAGGCCCGGTATCGCTGGCCGATATCTCGGAAAGGCAAGGAATTTCCCTGGCTTACCTGGAGCAGTTGTTCTCGTTATTGCGTGGCCGGGAACTGGTGAAAAGCACCCGTGGCCCAGGCGGCGGATACTCGCTTGCCGTGGGCTCGGAAGAGATCGCTATTGCCGATGTTATTGATGCGGTCGACGAGAGCCTGGATGCCACCCGTTGCGGGGGCAGTGCAGATTGCCAGAATCACCATCGTTGCCTGACGCATGATTTGTGGGAAAGCCTGAGCGACCAGATTCGCAGTCATCTCTCAAGCATCAGCCTTGCGCAGGCTGTCAGCAATGCACACGTGCTGGAAGTCTCCAACCGGCAGGAACACCGGATGAACCGGATGGAAGTTGTTTGAGGGACAAGTTGAACGAAACATGATGTGACATTGACAGGAACCGAACAGTGACCGACATGAAACTACCCATATACCTGGATTACAGCTCTACCACGCCCGTCGATGAGCGCGTGGCCGAGGCCATGACGAAGTGCTTGACGCTGGATGGAAACTACGGAAACCCGGCATCCCGCAGCCACAGCTTCGGCTGGAGTGCGGAAAAGGCCGTGGAGGAGGCCAGGGAGCACGTTGCGGCATTGATCCAGGCAGACCCGAAAGAAATCATCTGGACCAGCGGGGCGACGGAGTCGGATAACCTGGCCATCAAGGGAGCGGCACATTTTTACCAGAAGAACGGCAAACATATCATTACCTGCAAGACGGAGCACAAGGCTGTACTGGATACCTGTCGCCAGCTGGAACGGGAAGGGTTTGAGGTGACCTACCTGGAGCCGCAAAGCTCCGGGCTGATTGATCTCGATGGTCTTCAGGCAGCGATCCGGGACGATACGATTCTGGTTTCGATCATGCATGTCAACAATGAGATCGGCGTCATCCAGGACATCCAGGCCATTGGTGAAATTACCCGCAAGCAAAAGATCATTTTTCACGTGGATGCCGCCCAGAGCCCGGGCAAGGCAGGTATTGACGTGCAGGAGATGAACATCGACCTGATGAGTCTGTCGGCGCACAAAGTGTACGGACCCAAGGGTATCGGTGCCCTGTATGTGCGCAGAAAGCCCCGTGTTCGCATTGAGGCGCAGATGCATGGCGGTGGACATGAACGCGGCATGCGTTCAGGCACGCTGGCCACCCATCAGATCGTGGGAATGGGTGAGGCGTTTCGTATCGCAAAAGCGGAAATGGCTGCTGACAACGAGCGCATTCTCATGTTGAGGAACCGGCTGTTGAACGGGCTGAAGGACATTGATGAAATCTATATCAACGGGGATCTGGAGCAACGCATCCCGGCAACCTGAATGTCAGTTTCAATTTTATTGAGGGTGAAAGCCTGATCATGGCCCTCAAGGACATTGCGGTGTCATCAGGTTCGGCGTGTACAAGTGCATCCCTTGAGCCCAGTTACGTACTACGGGCACTGGGCCGTGACGATGAGCTTGCACACAGCTCCATACGCTTTACAATCGGGCGGTTTACGACGGCAGAAGAGGTCGACTATGCGACTCAGTTGATCAGGAGTGCTGTGGTCAAGTTGCGTGACCTTTCCCCCTTGTGGGAAATGCACAAGGAAGGCATTGACCTTAAGACCGTCGAATGGGCAGTCCATTGAGGCTGCTGTTGGTTTTTGAGAGTTTAATTTTTAATGCATACTGGTATAGGAAATCAGGAGACGTGAATCATGGCATACAGTGACAAAGTGTTGGACCATTACGAGAACCCGCGTAACGTAGGATCGTTTGATAAAAATGACAGCAGTGTGGGCACGGGCATGGTTGGCGCACCCGCATGCGGTGATGTGATGAAACTGCAGATCAAGGTCGGTGATGACGGCGTCATCGAGGATGCCAAGTTCAAGACCTATGGTTGCGGCTCAGCGATTGCTTCCTCCAGTCTGCTGACAGAATGGGTGAAAGGTAAAACCTTGGATGAAGTTTCTGAAATCAAGAATACGGATATCGCGGAAGAACTTGCCTTGCCCCCTGTGAAAATTCACTGTTCAGTGCTGGCAGAAGATGCAATCCAGGCGGCTATCAAGGATCTCAAGTCCAAGGATGTAAGCGCAGCTGGCCACAAGAAAATCGCGTAAGCGGGAAAACATGTCCATCTCCTTGACGAACAGTGCGGCCGAGCACGTAAAAAGCTACCTTGAAAAGCGTGGCAAGGGGATTGGTGTGCGCCTGGGCGTAAAGACGACGGGCTGTTCCGGGATGGCCTACATGATCGAATTTGCGGATCAGGTTGAAAAAGAGGACCACATTTTCGAAGACAAGGGTGTCAAGGTAGTGATCAATCCCAAAAGCATGGTGTATCTGAACGGCACCGAACTGGATTTCACGCGCGAAGGATTGTCGGAAGGCTTTCAATTCAGGAATCCGAACGAAAAAGACCGTTGTGGTTGCGGGGAGAGTTTCAGCGTCTGACCACCCCCCGGCCTTGATCATTTCAGCGATCTTTTTCTTCCACTCACCCGGTTAGCATGAATATAGATCTCACTCGAAACTATTTCGAGTTGTTCGGCCTTGCCGAGAGCTTCGATGTGGACCAGGAAGCGCTGGCTTCGAAGTACCGGGCGTTCCAGAGTGCCCTGCACCCGGATCGCTTTACCGGAAAGAGTGATCAGGAGCAGCGTATTTCCGTCCAGCATACGGCGTTTGTGAACGAGGCCTACAGTGTTCTGAGAAATGACCTGAAACGCGCCCACTATCTCCTGAGGCTGCAGGATGCAGAGTTTGACGCGGACCGCGAAACCTCAAGGGATGAGGCGTTCTTGATACAGCAGATGGAGTTGCATGAGCGCGTCGCGGAACTGGATCAGGCCACCGATCCCGCCGCAGCCCTGGAGGAATTGGGCGGCGAGTTCAGGCAGCAGCAAATGGAGTTGATCTCCCGGTTCTCGGTCGAGTATGAGAAAGGAGACCTGGTCGCTGCAAAAGATTCGGCATTGAAGCTGCAGTTCTACGAGCGACTGACCGATCAACTCAGGGAAAAGCAGGAAAAGCTAGAAGAGCAGCTTTTATAGGTCCACATGGCACTTCTGCAGATTTCAGAGCCGGGTCAGTCAACGGCTCCCCATGAGCACCGCCTTGCCGCGGGGATTGACCTGGGGACAACCAACTCGCTGGTGGCGAGTGTCCGAAGCGGTGCAGCCGAGACCCTGCGCGATGCCGAAGGAGCGGACATCCTTCCTTCGGTTGTACGTTACACCCTTGAAGACGGTGTCATGATCGGTGCGCGCGCACTGGAGCATGCGACTAGCGATCCGCTGAATACGCTTGCTTCCGTGAAGCGCATCATGGGCCGCTCAGTGGGGGATCTCGCGACACTGCAGGGCTATCTTCCTTACCAGTTTGTCAATCGAGAAGGCGGTGTGCCACAGATCCAGACGGTGACAGGACCGGTCACCGCCATCGAGGTTTCCTCGGAAATCCTGAAAGCACTGCGCAAGCGCGCCGAGCTTGCGTTGGGAGGGGAGCTGGCAGGCGTCGTGATTACTGTCCCTGCGTATTTTGATGATGCGCAACGCCAGGCCACCAAGGATGCCGCCAAACTGGCGGGTCTGAACGTCTTTCGATTGCTGAATGAGCCGACGGCGGCTGCCGTTGCATACGGACTGGATCACCAGGCGGAAGGGGTAACCGCCGTATATGATCTCGGGGGCGGCACCTTCGATATCTCCATTCTCCGGCTCACCAAAGGCGTGTTTGAGGTGTTGTCGACAGGGGGGGATACAGCACTTGGGGGGGATGACTTCGACCGGGAAATTGCGACCTGGATTCTGGAGCAGGCAGGCCTGGATACAGGTCCGGATCACCAGTTCATGCGCAAAGTGCTGGAAGCGGCCAGAAGTGCCAAGGAGTTATTGACCGATGCGAACGAAACCCTGATTCACCTGGAACACGGAGAGGGAACCAGGATTGAGCTCAGGCTGGAAGTCGAGCATTTCGAACGGCTGATTGCACCCTATATCAAAAAGACGATCGCGTGGTGCCGCAAGACACTTCGGGAGGCAGGTGTAGAGCCCTCGGAAATCCAGCACGTCATCATGGTGGGCGGGTCTACGCGGATTCCGTGCGTGCGTAGGCACGTGGAGGAACTTTTTGGCCAGCCCCCGCTGACCGATATCGATCCGGACAAGGTGGTGGCTACGGGGGCCGCTCAGCAGGCCGATATCCTGGCTGGAAACTGCCTCGATTCCGACATGCTTTTACTGGACGTCTTGCCGCTGTCTCTGGGTGTGGAGACCATGGGCAACCTGGTGTCCAGGATCGTCGAGAGAAATACGGTGATTCCGGTGGTCCGTGCGCAGGAGTTTACAACATTCAAGGATGGGCAGACCGCCATGCGTATCCACATCGTGCAGGGTGAACGAGAGAAAGTCGAGGATTGCCGGTCCCTGGCAACCTTTGATCTGACAGGGATCCCACCCATGGTTGGCGGTGCCGCGCACATCCAGGTGACCTTTCAGGTGGATGCCGATGGATTGTTGAGCGTGAGCGCCCAGGAAAAGACCAGTGGCGTGTCTGCAAGCGTGGAAGTGAAGCCCTCCTACGGGTTGACGGAGACGGAAGTGGAGAAAATGCTGAGAGACTCGTTTGAACATGCCGAGGACGACATGCACGCGAAACAGCTGGCGGAGCAGCAGGTCAATGCGAAGCGGGTACTGGAAGCATTGCGTTCTGCGCTAGAGAAGGATGCAGATGAGTTATTGACCTCCGGGGAACGGGAAGCTATCGATCAGGTCAGGGCCAATCTTGAAGACGCCTGCGAAGGCGGGGACAGCGAACAGATCAAGCAGGCCATTACGGACCTGGAGCATGCCAGCGAGACGTTTGTGCAGCGCCGCATGAACCGAAGTGTACAGCGGGTCATGCGCGGTCATCGCCTCGAAGAATTTGAACAGGACTGAAGAACATGCCGAAGATCAAGTTTTTACCTCATGAGGAAATCTGCCCTGGGGGCATGACCGTCGAGGCCGATTCGGGTATCAGCATCTGCAATGCCGCACTCGCCAATGGTATCGGAATCGAGCATGCCTGCGAAAAATCCTGTGCCTGCACGACCTGCCACGTGTATGTGCGTGAGGGAATGGATTCCCTGAATGAAGCTGAAGAAAATGAAGAGGATTATCTGGACAAGGCCTGGGGCTTGGAGCCGGACTCGCGCCTGAGTTGCCAGGCGATCCTCGGGGAGGAAGACCTGGTGATCGAGATTCCGAAATATACCATCAACATGGTCTCGGAAAGTCACTGAGAAAATCTGGCAAAAATTCTTTGAATGACCACGGAATACCATGTACATTCCCTCCTTTGATGTTGTGCAGTGCAGGCCTTTCGGAAAATGAACCACGCGTACCGTGTTGCTGATGATCCGTCGATGTCCGGATAAGCCGTCATGAGCCTCAAATGGATCGACTCCCTGGAAATTGCGATTGCGCTGGATGAAGCTCATCCCGACGTGGACCCCCAGTACATCCGGTTTACCGACCTGCATGAATGGATCTGTGCGCTGGAAGATTTCGACGATGACCCAGAGACATCAAATGAACGCATTCTTGAAGCTATCCAGATGGCATGGCTTGATGAACGTGACTGACCTCCAGTAACTCCCCACCGTTTTAAAGTCTGCCGGACACCAAAGAAAACCGCTTTGTTCAATTTCAATTAGATTCAGGAATGTCTCTTATGGCAAAGGAACGCACTTTATCCATCATAAAACCGGATGCCGTACGGAAAAACTTGATTGGAGAAATCGATGCCTGCATAGAAAAAGCGGGTTTATTGATTGTTGCTACAAAAATGTTGAGAATGAGTCGTGTGCAGGCACGCGATTTTTATGAAATCCACCAGGACAAGTCGTTTTACGAGGATCTGGTGAAGTTCATGACCTCCGGCCCTGTAGTGGTGCAGGTATTGGAGGGCGAGGATGCGATCACCCGTTACCGGGACGTGATGGGAGCAACCACGTTCGGGAACGCCTTACCGGGAACGATACGTTCAAAATATGCAACCTCGACCAAGCTGAATGCGGTACATGGTTCGGACTGTAAGAAAAATGCCAAACGAGAAATAAAGTTTTTCTTTGCAGAACATGAAATTTTTTCGCGACGCTGATTTCAGGCCGTTCACTAGTGTGCCAAAAGGGTGCAGGAGGGTAATGAACACGTTGTAATGCAGGAGGATTCCCAAAAGCGCAAGGAGACTATTGGCTCGGTGCTGGCTGATGCACGCAGCCAGGCGGGTTTCAGTCAGGTGGAGATCGCCAGGCAGATGAATTTGACCGTTCGCACGATCCAGGCGCTGGAGGAAGAAGATTTCGCTAACCTGCCTGGACCTACCTATGTGCGTGGCTACTTGCACACATACTCCAAGCTTGTCGGCCTGGATGCCGGACAGCTCATTCGAATTTACAACGAGCAAAACCCTGCCGAGCCTGAACACCAGCCCCCTGTACGTTCGAACAGAAGACGTAGGCCTGTCGTCTTGCTGACCGCAGCCGTGCTTGCTGTCCTTGCAGGTGCCTACTTGCTCTTGCAGGCTCCTGGTCCGCAACCGTCCGTGCAGGTTCCTGATCTGGAAGAGGCACCGGAGGAAAAGCAAGCGAGCCCGGAGGAAGCTCTGATGGCACCCGTGGATTCGGATATCAGCGCGCCTATGTTGTCAGGGGGATTACAAAGCCAGCATATGCCGGTCACCAGAGTCGACGATAACGAGTCGGCCAAGCCACCAGTCGAGGTAGGTGCACAGGCAGAAGAACAACGTCTGGTAACAGATGGGCAGCCTGCATCGGGTGAGAATCTGAAAGTTTTGACGATGACCTTTATGGATGACAGCTGGATTGAAGTTCGGGATGCTGATATGCAACTGATTACGTGGGATCTGATCAGGTCTGGAGCAGCACTGGAAATCAAAGGTAAGGCACCGTTTGAGGTGTTGCTCGGTAACTCCCCTGACGTGGTCATCCACATCGATGGGAAACGCTTTGACCATTCCAGATTTCACCAAAGTGACCGTACGTCCCGGTTCAAGGTATCGGGCGATCTGCTGAACTGAGTCCTCGCTTTAATTTAGGCAACGGGAAGAAATAATGTCCATGCGGATTCAATCAATTCGTGGAATGCATGACGTGCTGCCGCCTGCCAGTGGTGCGTTGCGCTATCTTGAGCAGACGATGCAGGCCGTGCTGCAACAATATGGATACCAGGAAATCCGTCTGCCAGTCCTCGAACACTCCGAGTTGTTTCGTAGGTCGCTGGGCGCGGTCACGGATATCGTGGAGAAGGAAATGTACACCTTTGAGGACCGTAACGGTGACAGTCTCACGTTGCGGCCGGAAGGCACTGCGAGCTGTGTGAGGGCTGCATTGCAGCAGGGCATTTTATTCGGACAACCCGTGCGGCTCTGGTACGGGGGCCCTTTTTTTCGTCACGAGCGCCCGCAAAAGGGGCGTTACCGACAGTTCCACCAGCTTGGGGCTGAAACGTTTGGACTGTCCGGACCGGATGTGGATGCAGAACTGATCATCCTGTGCCGGCACATGTGGCAGAGACTGGCCATCCTGCCGAGGACATCGCTGCAGATAAACAGTCTCGGCACACTCGAGGCGCGACAGCGGTTCCGGACTGCACTGGTCGAGTACTTCCGCCAGCATGAACACCGACTTGATGCCCAGGAAAAACAGCGCCTGGAGACCAATCCCATGCGGATCCTGGACAGCAAGAATCCGGAGCTGGCAGAGATCATTGGCGATGCCCCGGGCCTGACGGAGTACCTGGACCCGGAGTCGGCAGAGCATTTCGAGGGCTTGCAAAACCTGCTTGATGCCGCGGGAATCAGCTATGACATCAACCCGCACCTGGTTCGGGGGCTGGACTACTACAGCAAAACGGTGTTTGAGTGGGTCGTCCCGGAACAGGGGTCCCAGGCCACCATTTGCGCAGGTGGGCGTTATGACGGTCTGGTTGAGCAACTCGGTGGAAAACCGTATCCTGCGGCAGGATTCGCGGTGGGCCTGGAAAGGATTATGGCCCTGCTGGAGGGAACTCGGGACACGGACACGGAGATCGATGCCTACCTCGTGCTGGTCGGTGAGCAGGCGGTACTTGCGGGGATGCAGCTTGCAAGCCAGCTTCGTGATCATTCCCCTTCGCTGTCGGTGGTCGTCAACTGCGGTGGAGGCAGCATCAAGACACAAATGAAACGTGCCGACAAATCCAATGCTAAACTTGCAATCATTTTGGCCGAGGACGAACTGAGGGATAACACAGTGGGGATCAAGTTTTTGCGGGAAAGGCGCGAACAGGAAACGATTCCGCGAGCAAACCTGATGTCGAAACTGGATGAATACCTTGGAGCCTAGCGGCACTTGTAGACATGGCCCAATACGACACTGAAGAACAGCAAGTCGAGGCGCTGAAAAGCTGGTGGAAAGAGAATGGCACGGCCGTGATCATCGGGGCATTGCTGGGTATTGGTGCACTGGGAGGCTGGCGTGGCTGGGGCTGGTATCAGGAAAAACAGGCTGAGAATGCCTCCGACATCTTCGCCTCTGTACAGGAATCCATGATCGCGGGCGACAGGGCTTCCTTCCGGGAGCAGGCCGAGACGCTTCGCACCGACTACGCGTCCACCCCTTATGCAGTGCTGGCGACGCTGCATGAAGCCAAGGCACAAGCCGAACAGGGGGATTTGGAAGCAGCAGCGGAAAGTCTGCGCTGGGCCGTCAAGCACAGCGCACAGCCGTCCATCCGTGATGTTGCCCGTATCCGGCTGGCACGCGTACTGGTCGCAGACCACAAACTGGACGCGGCACAGACCGTGATCGAAAAGGAATTTTCCGATGGATATCAATCGCTTGTACACGAAATTCAAGGTGATATCCTGATTTCTCGGGGCGAACCCGAGCAAGCAAAACAGGCCTATGATCTGGCGTTGGAATCTGCCCGTGCAAGTGGCGTGGAGTTCCTGCAGATGAAACGGGACGACCTGGGAAGCTAGGGTCGCTAGCTGTCTGGCATGCTGTACAACTACCCTGCAAAGCTATCGGTCTTGGCAGCATTGACCTGCTTCCTGCTGCTTTCCGGTTGCGGTGGTGGTGATCTACTGAGTGCGCCCAAGCGATGGATCGGTATCGAGGAAGACCCCCAGGCACCTACAAAACTGACTGACCTGGGTTCCGACAGCCTGCGCCCGAAGAAATTGTGGAGCGATTCGATCGGTGCTTCGGAAATCATCTACTCCAAGATGCATCCTTATTTCGCGGATGGCCTGGTATATCTTGCAGGGGCGGACAACCGTGTCGAAGCCTGGCAACTGATCGACGGAAAACGTGTCTGGTCGGTGAAATTGCAGGAGGTGATTTCCGGCGGGGTCAACGGAGGCGAGCAGATACTGGCCGTAGGCACCGAGAATGGACTGGTAATTGCGCTGGATAGCGCAGATGGCAAGGAAAAGTGGCGCACCCTGCTCAGCAGCGAGGTGCTGGCCTTATCGCAAGTCAGGCATGGCGTTATCGTGGCGCGCACCAGTGACAGCACCATACATGCACTCGACATTGGTGATGGCAGTATAGCCTGGCGTGCAAGCCGAAGCCCTCCTCCCTTGACCCTGCTGGGTGCAAGCCAGCCCAAGGTGGTAGGCAGTGCCGTGCTGGTCGGGTTTGACGATGGCAAACTGGTGGCATTCAGCGTGCTTGATGGAGAAGAGCGCTGGAGGGCCACGGTATCCTTTCCAAGCGGTCGTTCGGAACTGGAGCGTATCGCCGACATCGATGGAGATATCGCCTACTGGGACGACGTGGTTTATGCCTCCAACTTCAATGGTCGCACAGTGGCGGTAGACATGCTTACCGGCAGAGTGAAATGGGCTCGTGACCTGCCTTCACACACCGGCCTGGTTGCAGATGAGTCCCGCGTCTATGTCATCGGTACCAACGACAGCGTCTGGGCACTGGACCGGATGACCGGAGCCACCTTGTGGCGGCAGGATAAGCTGCTGCACCGCCTGCTGACGGTACCGGTGTCGGCCGGGGACTACATCGTAGTGGGCGACACCGAAGGGTATCTTCACTGGCTTTCCAAGAAAGACGGGAGCCTGGCTGGAAGACACCGGGTGGCCCGCGACGCGATCGACAGCGTGCCGGTTGCAATCGGTCAGCGCATCTTCGTGCTCGCGGACAACGGCTCGTTTACCGTGCTGCAGCAGCCCTGACTCCAGGCGGCCAGCCACAGGGGCTGGCAGGATTGTTTGCGGAATTGGCAGTTCGGGTCAGATAGGGATGCAAAGCACAAAGTGCTTTCCTTACAATAGCCCCCTTATCGTTCGCAACCGGACCACGGTAACCTCCAGTGAAGCCTGTAATTGCCCTTGTCGGGCGCTCTAATGTCGGCAAGTCAACATTATTCAATTTTTTGACCCGGACCAAGGACGCGCTGGTTGCCGATCGTCCAGGCTTGACCCGGGACCGAATCTATGGGGTGTCGCGCCGCTTTGGCGATCGCTACATCGTCATCGATACGGGAGGCATCGAGCTGTTGCAACATCCCGATCACGAGGCAGGGCTCCCTCACCAGATCGCCGCTCAGGCCTGGCAGGCTGCGGAAGAGGCAGATATCGTGTTCTTCATGGTGGACGGTCCACAGGGACTTGTCCCGCAGGATGAGCAGGTGTTTTCCGAATTGAGGCAACTGGGTCAAAAGGTGTTCGTGCTGGTCAACAAGGCGGATCTAAAGCCTGCACACCTGCTGGCGAGTGATTTTTTCCGGCTGGGTGCCAGGGAGGTCTTTGAGGTCTCGGCCAAAACCGGCAAGGGAGTTGAGGAAGTATTTTCCGTACTTGACCCTGATTATCCTACACAACCCGACCCATCTGCGAGTGGCGATCAGGCAGTGATCCGGGTGGCCATTGCCGGGCGACCCAATGTGGGGAAGTCCACCCTGGTCAATGCGCTGCTCGGCGAAGAGCGCTTTATCACCTCGGACATACCGGGCACGACCCGGGACAGTATTCCGGCACGGGTGGAAAAATCAGGTACAGTGTTTGAACTGATAGACACCGCAGGAGTTCGGCGTCGAAGCCGAGTTCACGACATGATTGAAAAATTCAGCGTCGTGAAAACGCTGCAGGCCATTGAGGCGGCTCACGTGGCGGTCCTGGTGCTCGACGGCACGCAGGATTTCGCCGACCAGGATGCGCGTCTGGCGCGCACGATGCTGGACAGTGGACGTGCCCTGGTCCTGGCCATCAACAAAACGGACGCCTGCTCGAAAGAGGATTATCAAAACATACAAAAGGGCCTGGACCTCAAGCTGAGATTTCTGGATTTTGCAGAGCGGCAATTCATTTCCGCTTGCAGGAAGGAAGGGATCGCAAAGCTGATCCAAGCGGTTTCGCATGCGCATGCCGCAGCGAATATCCAGGTCAACACATCGACCCTGACCCGCCTGCTCGAGGAGGCCCTGGAAGGCTTTCAGCCTCCGCTGGTACGCGGGCAACGGATCCGGCTCAAATACGCCACCCAGATTTCCACCTGTCCCCCCACGTTTGTGATCCATGGCAACCAGATCGCAAGGATTCCGGGCTCCTACAAGCGCTACCTGGAGAATTACTACCGCAAGGCGCTGCGACTGACCGGAACGCCGGTTCACCTGCTGTTCAGGCAGCCTGACAACCCGTTTGCAGGCCGGCGCAACCCGCTCACCCCCAGGCAGCAGCGTACCCGGAAACGCCGGCAAAGAAATAAATAGACCGTGCCGTGCCATGCGTGGAGCAAGTCCCTGCCTGGGCGCAGGCCGCTGCAATGGCTGGCTATTGACGGAGTCCTGCAGCAGGCTTGTGAGACCCGGGTATTTCCTGCAGGTCCTTTTAAATCGAGAGGTTGTGCAGAATACTTATGTCTGACTGGGAAGAATAACCGGGGTCTCGGCTTGCCATCCGTCTTGCCGGTGCTCGGCAATCACCTGTGTGTAAATGCCACCCCGCACATTGAAATCCGCAGTGATGCGCATAAATCGAGGCTTTAGCAAAGCAGCAATATCGATTAGAATCCGATTTGTTATTGCTTCGTGGAATAGGCCTTTGCTTCTAAAAGAGCTCATATACAATTTGAGAGCCTTCAGTTCTACGCATAGTTTGTCTGGAACATATTCGATTAGAAACTCGGCGAAATCGGGCTGGCCGGTCAGTGGGCATAGACAGGTGAATTCCGGAATATGCATGCGGATCGTATAGTCGGCATCCGGCTGCGGATTTTCGAAGGTTTCCAGGTGATGGGTGTGATCGTCAGGCATGGCGGTACGGTCTGATGCAATCAGGCTGCCTATTATAGGCGAACTGGCATAGATGCGGCTTAATTGTGTAAAACTTTCCGGGTTCAAGTCTTTCGTGGACCCGACCACGTTTTCCTTCCCGTCTTCCATGGTGGGAATTGTAGGACCCAACGGCTGCGGCAAATCCAACATCATTGATGCGGTCCGCTGGGTGATGGGTGAAAGCAGCCGGCACCTGCGCGGCAATACGATGGAAGACGTGATCTTCAACGGCTCTTCAACCCGCAGCCCTGCGGGTCAGGCCTCGGTCGAGCTGGTCTTTGACAACAGCCAGGGCAGGCTGGGTGGACAATATGCCGCCTACACGGAGATTTCGGTCCGCAGGCAGGTGGTACGGGACGGCCAGTCCAAATACTTTCTGAATGGGGTGCAGTGCCGCCGCAAGGACATTGTGTCCGTGTTTCTGGGTACCGGCCTCGGCCCCAACAGCTATGCAATCATTGAGCAGGGCATGATATCGAGGCTGATCGACACGAAGCCGGATGAATTACGTGTGTACCTCGAGGAAGCTGCCGGGATATCCAAGTACAAGGAAAGGCGCCGGGAAACCGAGAACCGGATCCGCCATACCTGCGAGAACCTGGAGCGGCTCAATGACGTGATTGACGAGATCAGCAAGCGGATCAAGCAACTGCAGCGCCAGGCACGCGCCGCCGAGCACTACAAGGTGCTGAAGGAAAAAGAACGCCAGACCAAGGCAGAGTTGCTGGCCTTGCGCTGGCAGGCAAAGCAGGAAGAAGCACAGACGCTGAAACAGTCCGTAGAGCACAAGCAGACTGAAATCGAAAAGATCGTTGCCGACATTCGTGCCACCGAGGCCTCGGTGGAAAAATTGCGGCTGCGCCATGCCGATGAAACAAAAAGTTTCAGTGAAATACAGGGTAAACAGTACAGTCTGAATGCGGAGATCTCGCGGGTAGAGGACGCAATTCGCCACGCCAAGGAAATGAGCGGGCGTCACGGTGAGGAACTAGAACAGGTGCAGGACGCATGGCGCCAGACCGAACGGGATCTGCAGAACGAGCGCACCAAGGTAGAGGGTCTGGAAACCAGGATCCGCGAAATCGAGCCGCAACTGGCGTCCGCTCGGGAACAGCTCGGTTCGAATCAGGGCGACCTGGACGAAGCCGAGGCACAGATGGCCGCCTGGCAGGAAGCCTGGGAGGCACTGCAGGCAAGCATGGCGGGGCCCGCACAGACTGTGGAGATCGAGACTTCACGCATTGAGTATCTTGAATCCCATCTTGGGCAACTCAAAGACCGCAAGGACCGTCTGGAAGACAGTCTTGGTCAGTGTGCCCGACGCCGGGAGTCCGGGGAGGCGAAAGAACTGAAATCACGTGTCAGCCAGATGGAGCAGCACTTGAAGACCGTCTCGGACATCCTGGACGGACTGACGGAAAAAATCGGCCAGGGCCGCGACGCCAGCCAGAGTCTGCAAACCCGGGTCCAGCAGGCACGCGAAGAGCTGCAGGAAACACAGATCCGGCTTGCCTCGCTGCAAGCCATGCAGGACGTGGTGCTGGGCGAGGAGAGCCAGGCGGTAGGTCACTGGCTTGAAGAACAGGGGCTCAGTCAGGCCCCCCGCCTGATTGATACGATCAAAGCCGAGGCAGGCTGGGAAGGTGCGGTGGAGACCGTGCTGGGTGAATGTCTGGAATCGGTCTGTATCGAGGATATCGAAAAGGTGGCCGTCGCGTGCAGCCGGATCAGGAACGGACGTCTCATCCTGCTGGACCAGACTCCAGCACCGCAAACTGCCCGGACTTCTGAAACGCTGGCCGCCAAGGTGCAGGCCCCTGTGAGTCTCAGCGGGTTTCTGGATGCCATACTGGTCGCAAGCGACATCCAGGCGGCGCTCAAGCAGCGCAAGAATTTATCCCCGGGTCAGTCCGTGATCACCAAAGAGGGAATCTGGATGGGCAGGAACTGGATGCGGCTGGCAAGGAGCAGCGCGGAGCAAAGCAGCGTGCTGCAACGCAAGAACGAGATCCGCAAGCTGGAGGGTAAGCTTGCCTTGCAGCAACAGGCGAGCGAAGCCCTGGAGTCTGATCTTGAGGCCAGTCAGGGCGAGCTTAATGCACACGAACAGGAACGGGATGATGTCCAGACGCAGCTTGCCAGGGCACAGGAGCATCATCATCAGGCCCAATCGGAAATGGGGGCCTGGGGGCTGGAGCAGGAGCATTTAAGACAGCAGGAAGAGCAATTCCGGGAGTATTCGCAGGAACTGGAGGGCGAGTTCGGGAAGGCGCGTGAGGAACTGGACCAGTCAAGCGTTGCAAGGCAGTCCGCCGCGGCCGTGCTGGAAGAGTTCAGCGTTGAGAAAAGTACCTTGCTGCAACGGCGCGATAATCTTGTTTCCGCCCTGGAAGGTGTGCGCAGCAAAGACACGGACAGTCGTGACTTGATCCATGAACTCAGCCTGGATCTGGAGTCGTGCCGGAGTTCGCTGCAGGCGACACAGGCTATACTGGAAAGAATGCAGGAACAGGCTGTGGTACTGCAAAAGCGCAATGTGGCCCTGCAGGCGTCCGTGGATGAGAGCGATGCCCCCTTGGAAGGACTGGATGTCCAGCTGAAAGAGCTCCTGGAGCAGCGCGTCGGCATCGAGCACCGTCAGGCTGAGGCACGCAGTGTCATGCAGGGCACCGAAGAGCAGATGCATAGCGAACGGGAAAGTGTCATCACACTGCATGGTAAAGAGGAGTCTTTACAGAGCGATCTGAATGATGCCCGGCTTGCATGGCAGGAAGCCAATGTCCGCAGCAAGACCCTGGAAGAGCAACTTGGAGAGTACGGAATACCCCTGGAATCCCTGATCGGTGAGTTGCCGGAAGGTGCGCAACTGCAGGAGTGGGAAGACCAGATCGAGGCGCTGGGGCGCAAGATCACACGTCTGGGCCCCATTAACCTTGCGGCGATCAGTGATTTCGAAGAGCACCGGGAGCGCAAGGAATATCTGGATCGCCAGCACGAGGATCTCAGCAAGGCGCTGGAGATGCTGGAACAGGCGATTCGCAAAATAGACAAGGAAACCAAGGACCGTTTCAAGAACATCTTTGATCGCGTCAATCAGCGGTTGCAGGAAATGTTCCCGCGCCTGTTTGGTGGCGGCAAAGCGTTCCTGGTGATGACGGGCGACGACCTGCTGACCACCGGAATCTCCATCATGGCACGCTTGCCGGGCAAGCGACTGTCCTCCATCCACCTCATGTCCGGAGGTGAAAAAGCCTTGACAGCAGTAGCCCTGGTATTTTCCCTGTTTGAACTGAACCCGGCCCCGTTTTGCCTGCTGGATGAGGTGGACGCGCCCCTGGACGATGCCAATGTCACGCGCTACTGCGAATTGCTGAAAGAGATGAGCGAACGAGTCCAGTTTATTTCAATCACCCACAATAAAAATACCATGGAGTATGCAAACCAGTTGCTGGGCATCACAATGAGTGAGCCCGGTGTTTCGAGGATGGTTTCAGTCGATATCGATGAAGCCGTCGAGATGCAGGCAGTTTCGTGAAGAATCCGTGCATACACGATCAACCAACCTCACGGTGTACAGGCCATGGTGATTGAGCTGCGTATCGGACTGGTGGTGGCTGGACTGGCCGTTCTGGTCATGCTGTATTTCTTCACACGAGCCAAAAAACGCAAAATCCGCAGAAAGGAATTCGAGGAATTCAATTTTGAAAAGGATGATCTGCTGAACCCGCTGGATGCTGACCTGGATTCCGAAATCGAGTCCGTCGGCCCGGTCAAGGTGATACAGCAAAATCCGGACTATCCCGGTGACAGGACCGAAGAGCCGGCCAGCCAGGAACCCGCCGGCGGCCAGGATCAGCAGACCGGGGAGGAAGATGCAGATCCGGAGAAAAAGCTGGTGGTGCTGCATGTAATGGCAAGACGTCCCCAGGCATTCAAGGGCACCGGTATCATGGACCTCGTCCGGGAGCTGGATCTCGAGTATGACGACATGCGCATTTTCCATAAGAAGGTCAAGCGGCTCAGTGGCAGGAAAGCCATGTACAGTCTCCTGAATGCAGTCAAGCCGGGTACGTTCGATCTGGATACTATGGATGAGTTTGAAACCCCGGGAATCAGTTTCGTGATGAGTTTGCCGGGCCCCGAGAATGGCCTGAAGGCATTCAACATCATGCATGAGGCAGCGAAAAGGGCTTCCGAGTACCTGCAAGGGGAGGTATTCGATGAATCACGCAACCGCCTGAGCCAGCAAACCGTGGCCCACCTGCAAGAAGAAGTGCAGCTTTTCAGTCTGAAGCATCCAGGTCAGGATCAAGACACATAGGGATCATGGTCTCGCAGAAAGCGTTGCGGGATTGCTGCCTTAAATCCTACCTGCTGCGACAGCAGCCGTCCGGACTTCTGCATATCGCATACAGGGGCAAGGCTTGGTGATGACCCGCGCAATCGAGCAGAAAATTGAACAGTTGCGCGAGGCCCTGGAGCAGCACAGCTACGCGTACCACGTGCTGGATGATCCGCTGATTCCGGATGTCGAGTACGATGCCCTTTTTCGGAACCTGCAACAGCTGGAGTCCGATCATCCGCACCTGGTTACGCCCGCATCCCCTACACAGCGTATCGGAGCGAAACCCTCGGATGCATTCCCGCCGGCAGAACATGCAGAACCGATGCTGTCATTGGGCAACGTCTTTGACGCGGCGGAATTTGAGGCCTTTGAGACCCGCATCCGGGACCGGCTTGGAGAGGACAGGGAGATCGAGTACACCGCCGAACCGAAGATCGACGGCCTGGCCGTGAGCCTGGTGTATGAAAATGGTGTCCTGGTGCGCGGTGCCACACGCGGAGACGGGTTTACCGGAGAGGACATTACCGAAAACATACGCACGATACGATCAGTGCCGCTGCGCCTGCAAAAGCACCCGGACCTGCCGGAGAGACTGGAAGTGCGAGGTGAGGTGTTCATGTCGAAAACGGGGTTCGAGAAAATCAATGAGAAGGCCCGGGGCGAGGGCAAGAAACCTTTTGTGAACCCCAGGAACGCCGCAGCGGGTGCCCTGCGGCGCCTCGATCCGCGGGAGACGGCCGGGTATCCGCTCGATGCCTTTTTCTATAATGCCACGGGTGCCGTGAAGCAGACTTCAGTTCGCACACAGTTCGGTGTGTTGCAGTATCTGAAGGAGATGGGACTGAAAGTCTGTGGCGAAGCCCGGCAGGTGTCCGGTTGCCAGGGATGCCTGGAATATCACGCAGCGGTTCTCGAAAAAAGGGCTGCCCTGGACTACGAGCTGGACGGGGTGGTGTACAAGGTCAATGATCTGGCCTCGCAGGAAGTACTGGGCATGGTTTCGCGCGCACCCCGCTGGGCGGTGGCCCACAAGTTTCCGGCCCAGGAAGCGGCGACCCGGGTGGCAGATATCCGTTTCCAGGTCGGTCGCACGGGTGCATTGACTCCGGTTGCAAAACTCGAGCCCGTGTTCGTTGGAGGAGCGACCGTCAGCAATGCCACATTGCACAACATGGATGAAGTGAACCGCAAGGATGTACGCATCGGCGACCGGGTGATCATCCGAAGGGCCGGGGATGTGATACCGGAGGTCGTGAAGACGATCCTGGGCCCCGGGGCGAAGCGCAGTGATCCCGTCCAGGTGCCAAGGAAGTGCCCGGAATGTGATTCGGAGGTCGTTCAGGTTGAGGGCGAGGCCGTGATCCGGTGCAGCGGCGGTTTGTACTGTCCTGCACAGCGCAAGGGCGTGATCCGGCATTTTGCATCAAGGAAGGCGATGGACATCGAAGGCCTGGGAACCAAGCTGGTGGACCAGCTGGTGGACCAGGGTCTGGTCAGCAGCGTGAAGGACCTGTTTCATCTCGCCAAGGAAGATCTCGTCGAACTGGAGTTCATGGGTGAGCTGTCTGCCACCAATCTGCTGGAGGCGATCGAGAAGAGCAAAGACACCACGCTGGCCAGGTTCATCTATGCACTTGGCATCCGGGAGGTCGGAGAAGCTACGGCGGCTTCACTTGCCGGCCAGTTCCGAGACCTGGAACCCCTGCAGCAGGCAGACTGTGAAGCGCTGCAGGAAGTGCCCGATGTAGGTCCGGTCATTGCAGAAAATATCACGGCTTTCTTCAGGCAGCCGCATAACCGTGAAATCCTTTCGGAACTGACCTGCGAAGGGATGATTGGCTGGCTGGTCGAACCCAGGCCCGATGAGCAGGAGCAACCGCTTTCCGGGAAGACTTTCGTGCTCACCGGCAGGCTGGAAAAGTTCAGTCGGGGCGAGGCTGCGCTGCAATTGAAGGCGCTGGGTGCAAAAGTCACCGGCAGCGTGTCCCGGAAAACCACGGCAGTGATCGCCGGGGAAAATCCGGGCTCGAAAGTGGACAAGGCTCAATCGCTTGGGGTGGACGTGCTTGCGGAGGAAGACCTGCTGGCCTTGCTGCAGGACCCGCAAGGCCCGGAATCCTGACTGCAAGCGGATTCTGCTAGAATAAGACCGGATCCACACACGCAATTGCATTGCCCGCACACCGTTGCATGAACTTCCGTAAAACTGCCCTGTGCAGCAATTTGATCCGGTAGCCAGGCTTGCCAAACATACACCCCACCGCAGTCGTCTCACCCAGGGCGGAACTCGATACTCATGTGAGCGTGGGGCCCTACAGCGTGGTGGAAGAGGATGTGGTCATACATTCCGGTACCGAGATCGGCCCGCATTGCGTGGTTCACCGGTATGTGCGGCTGGGGGCGGATAACCAACTGCATGCCCAGGTGGTGCTGGGCGGGTTGCCCCAGGACCTTTCGTTCGCCGGCGGGGAAAGCTGGCTGGAGATCGGCGACGGTAACGTCTTTCGTGAAAACTGTACGGCACACCGTGCTACCCGTCCTGATGTGCCGACCCGGATTGGCAACCGATGCTACCTGATGGGCTACTCACACGTTGCACACGATTGCCAGCTGGGAGATGAGGTCGTACTGACAGCCTATGTGGGGTTAAGCGGGCATATCGAAATCGGCGACAAGGCCAACCTGGGGGGGCATGTGGGCACGCACCAGCACATCCGGATCGGGACGTTGTCGATGGTGGCCGGTTACACCCCGGTGCGCAAGGATGTGATGCCGTATTGCCTGCTGGGCGGCGAGCCTGTGCGCCACTACCGGCTGAATGCCATCGGGTTGCGCCGTGCCGGGATCAAGGGCAAGCGCTACAGCGAACTGGAGCGGGCCTATCGGCGTCTGCGACAGGGAGAACCCGCGGAACAGCTGCGGGGCACGCCCGAGATCGAACTGTTGCGTGACTGGATGCTGGCGCCCTCCAAGCGCGGTATCTACGGGTTTTTGCAACCGCAGGATTGATCCGGATACGGCGGGTTCATCCTGACATGACCGATGTGCTCAAGACATATCTGAACATATGCCTGCTGCGGGAAGGGCCGGAGGTGTTGCCGTATTCCTGGGTATTCCTGGGCGTTGTGACGGCCGTCAGTCTCGTTGTTTCCGTGCTGGTCGGATCGATGGCCTACGACGTGGCGGCTGCCCTGCTGGCTAGTATCGCGGGGTTGTTTCTCTCGTTCGTGTTTGCCAGGATCCTGCTGGTCAATAAACCGGAACGCTTCCTGCAGACCTTCAATGCAATGCTCGGGACCGTGACCCTGATCAACATTGTCTCGCTTCCCGGCAGCTACTCCCTGAGGTACCTGAAACTCGGACATACCGCCGAGCTGTTTTTTGCGCTGACGGCCTTCGCGCTTTTCGTATGGGTCGTCATCGTGTACGGATATATATTCAGCAGGGCACTGTCGTGTGCGATGAGCTACGGCATCGCCATCAGCGTGGGTTATGCCCTGCTGCAGGTCGTGTTGCTGGAATTGTTCATGTCAGGGAGCGTGCCGGCCTGATGCGTATTCATATCCTTGGCATTGGCGGCACGTTCATGGGCAGTCTGGCCATTATTGCCCGGCAACTGGGGCACGAAGTTTCCGGCTCGGATACCAATGCCTATCCGCCGATGAGCACGCAGCTTGAAATGGCCGGCATCGAGATCATGGAAGGCTATTCCGTCGATCACCTCTATCCCCTGCCGGACCAGATCATTGTCGGCAACGTCATGACACGCGGCAACGAGGTGGTGGAGTACTTGCTCAACAACCGCCTGCCCTTCACCTCCGGCCCGGCCTGGCTGCACGATCACGTCCTGCAGGATCGCTGGGTGCTTGCGGTGGCCGGAACGCACGGCAAAACCACCGTGTCGAGCATGCTGGCCTGGATACTGGAGTGTTGCGGGCACGAGCCGGGCTTTCTGATTGGCGGGGTGCCGGAGAATTTCGAGTTCTCCTCAAGGCTGGGGGGATCGAAGTACTTCGTGATCGAAGCCGATGAGTACGACACTGCATTTTTCGACAAGCGCTCCAAATTCCTGCATTACTGCCCGCATACCCTGATACTGAATAATCTGGAGTTCGACCACGCGGATATCTTTGACGGGATCCGGGACATCCAGCGGCAGTTCCACCACCTGCTGCGTATCATGCCAAGCGAGGGTCGCATGATATTCAACAACGACGACTCGAATATACGGGACGTCATGGAAATGGGTTGCTGGACTGCCAGCG
Organism: Gammaproteobacteria bacterium; assembly: GCA_965220895.1. Classification (GTDB taxonomy): domain Bacteria; phylum Pseudomonadota; class Gammaproteobacteria; order UBA4575; family UBA4575; genus WTFY01. The sequence goes on along the minus strand of OZ244850.1, from coordinate 417,886 downwards.
AATCCTTTTCCGTGAAGGATTCTTCGGCCACCTGGTATGCAGACGAGGTCGACATACGTACTTCCGGGTTTTCCCTGCTCAGGCAGGGCAAGTCCTGTGGAGAAGGTACACTTGATCTGTACGGTCGACACAATATTGCGAACGCACTGGCCGCGGTGGCCGGTGCACAACATGTCGGGGTACCCCCGAGAGAGGCCCTGCGGGCCCTGGCTTCCTTTTCCGGCGTCAAACGCCGCCTGGAACACAAAGGGACGTTTAACGGGGTGCGCGTGTACGATGACTTTGCACATCACCCAACCGCAATCACGGCGACCATTTCAGCATTTCGGGAACAGCAGCCGCAGGGCCGGATCGTGACGGTGTTCGAGCCTGGTTCCAATACCATGCGCATGGGCGTGCATACGGACCAGCTCGCGCACGCATTCAACGAGGCAGATTCCGTGGTGATCTATGCCCCTGACGAGCTTCAGTGGTCCGTCCAGGAAGTGGCCGACCGGATGAGTCCGCCTGCACATGTCTGTGCGACGACGGATGCAATCATTACCTTGTTGCTGGGTGATCTCAAAGAGGGCGACAACATCCTGATCCTGAGCAACGGCAGCTTTGACGGCTTGTCCGACAGGCTGATTTTGCAGCTGACCCGGCGTGAAGCCACGATTGTTCACTGAGTACGCCCCCGGGGCCATTGACCCGTGTTGCAGCAGGGACGTATGATCCGTGCTCGGTTAGAAGTCACCTGTGTATAGGATACACACCCGGTACCGGGGCATAGCGCAGTCTGGTAGCGCATCTGCTTTGGGAGCAGAGGGTCGGGGGTTCAAATCCCTCTGCCCCGACCACCGTCCAAGGGGACCCTCTCGGGTCACACGAGTGAGCGATCGCGTCGGAGACATGGTACGCTGTTTCCGTGTCGCCGGTTTCTCTAGGTTCAGGCTGATGACCGTTCACTGGAAATTCCCGATTGCAAGTCCCGCGACCGGCCATGCAGGTTCTTGTCAGGGCCCTCGAAAGCATGGTCCCCATGCATTCCGGTCGGATTGCCGTCACCTGTCCAAAGTAAAAGGTATGTTCTCGTGAGATCCCTGCTTCAGGGGCTCGGGGCCGAGTTGCGCTTGGATTTGCGGGGTCCGAAAGCATTCCCGGCGCTGTCCGCAGGGATCACTTCAGGTCTGAATCTGCTGGTTGCAGAAATTGCCTTCGCGGCCTTCATCTTTTCGGGGCCTCTGGCGCCCTTCGTCTCTCAAGGTGTCGGTCTCGTGCTGTTTGGAAACTTTGCGGCCTGCCTGGTCATTGCATTATTAGGAGGATTCCGGGGTGCGATATCGGGGCTGTCACCGGCAATTGTTGTCGTGATGGCCCTGATTGCATCGACGGTAGGCATGGATGGCGAAACTGGGTTTGTCACCGTCGTGGCCGCGCTTGTGCTGAGCGCGGTGATCACAGGCACAGGCTGCTTTTTGCTCGGCCATTTCCGGTCCGCCAACCTGGTGCGCTTCATTCCGTATCCGGTGGCCGGGGGATTTGTTGCCGGTATTGGCGGGGTGGTGTGCCTTGCCGCACTGGCCCAGATGGGAGCCGAGCTGCACTGGCAGCGCCCGGCTTCGCTGTTCGCACCCGATACCTGGTGGAGGTGGGCGCCGGGGGTGGCGTACGGAGTCGGCCTGTACTGGGCCATGAAACGATGGGGACACGTGATCATCCTACCGGCAAGCATCGTGCTTGCCGTCGCGGCCTACCATGTGGCCCTGATGGCCCTCGGCTTGTCGGCGGAAGAGGCGAGGACGGCGGGCCTGCTGTTTTCAAGCACGACCGAGGGAAAGCTGTGGCCGCCGGTGGAAGTTGCCGATCTGGGCAACGTGGACTGGGCTGCGCTTTCGCTCCAGATCCCGAATATCCTGACCCTGGTGCTGGTCGCATTCATCTGCGTAGTCATGAATATTTCCGGGCTGGAGCTGGTGGCCAATCAGGATCTGGACTGGGATCGGGAGTTCCGGGCCACAGGACTTGCTAGCATCATCGCCGGGTTTGGAGGCGGTACCACCGCAAACATGATCGTACCCGCCTCCCTGAGAAGCAAATTGTTTGGCGCCGATACCCGGCTGACGGGAATCGTCGCGGCGCTGGTCCTCGGGGTGGCCCTGCTTGCGGGTGACGGGATCCTGGAGCTGATTCCTGTGTCCCTGCTTGGCGGGATACTGATTTTTGCAGGCATCGGCATGCTGGACGAAGGACTTTTTCGAAGCCGTCGGCAGCTCCCGTGGTCTGAATACCTGATCCTCGTGCTCATCGTCTTTACGGTGATCGTGTTTGGGCTGCTCGAAGGTGTGGGCGTCGGTATGGCGGCCACACTGGCATTTTTTGCCGTGCACTTCAGCCGGGTCGACCCGGTCGAGTCCAGCTACAGCGCGCGTGAACGCAGAAGCCGCAAGGTCCGCTCGGTTCCCGAGCATGCCATCCTGCGGGATGCCGGCGAGCGGGTGCGTGCCTACCGTTTGCGCGGTTATCTCTTCTTCGGCAGCATCTGTCCTTTGATCGAGAAGCTGCAGAAGTCACTGGACCGCACGGAGCGCCCTGCCTGCCTGTTGCTTGATTTCGCCGGCGTGACCGGCTTTGATGCCTCTGCGCTGCATGTGCTGAGCCGGTTCTTGAAGAATGTGCATGCCTCTGCAGTGCCGGTCGTGCTGTGCAGCTTGCCGGAGGCGCTGCACACCGGACTCATGCACAACTTGGCACCCGCTGTGCACTCCGCGCTCCATCTCGAGCCGGATGCGGACCAGGCGCTGGAACGCTGTGAAGACTTGGTCATTGCAGCCTGGAAACGGGAGGCGGATACCTCCGATGCCAAGCGCTCAAAGCTGCTGGAGAGTGCCGCCGGTGAGCTTGAGCATTATCTGGACTGGCAGGCACGTTTTGAGGCACTGACTTCGAAACTCCAGCCCTGGCTGGATCATTGCCAGCATGCCGCAGGGGATACCATCGTCGGCGGGGAGTCGGCAGGCGGAGATCTGCAACTGCTGCTTGCCGGGAGGGCTTCTGCCTACGATGCTGAGGGTACGCGCCTTTACCAGTGTGGCCCAGGCGATGCGATTGGTCCGGGCTCGGCCCAATCGGAGGACACGGCGTATGTAGCAGCAGACGATGACTGCATTACGATGGCGTTGACGCCGGCAGCGCTCGAGCGCCTGGAAGAGAAGCAGGCACGGCTTGCACTCAAGCTCTACCGCTACCTTCTGGCCGGGCGAATTGGCCAGGGACCCTCAGGGCGGGACCCGACTTGATCCCGTAACAATGGAGATTCTTGTATCAAGAGTGCGTATAGACGGTAGGGACTATGATGTAGATTTCATAAAACCAGAGGTTTTTTTACGTAATTTTCATGCGCATCTGTGGATGAGAGGTGACGGATTGTCTTATAGTGAATGCATCATAAAGAATCCGCACATGCGGGAAATCAAAGAATAATCGTGCAGTGCCGCTGCACCCATCAAAACAGGAGTAGGCAGAAATGAGTCAGGCAGATATCAAAGCAGCAGTGGAAAAGATTGTGCAGAGCGTGTCGGAATCCCCTGCAAGCGGACAGTTCAAGTACCGAGTGGACACCGCATGGGAAGATGACGTTCGTTGTTCGGCCAACGTCAGGAAATTTCCGGCCATGGTGATCGATGAGCCGCCGGCATTCGGGGGAAGTGACCTGGGCCCGAGTCCGGTCGAACTGGTACTTGCCGCCTTGGGCACCTGCCAGGAGATCATGTACGTAGCCCTGGCCTCTGCGATGGGAATCCCGCTGCAGAAGTGCGAGGTGAGCCTTGAGGGAGATCTGGACGTTCGCGGTCTGCTGGGGATGGGCAAGGAGGAGAATGTGCCTCCGGGATTCAGCAAGGTACATTACAAGACCACAATCGAGAGCTCAGCATCCCAGGAACAATTGCAGCAGCTGGCGGCCGCCGTTGATGAGCAGTGCCCGGTGCTGGACATGCTGGTTCGAGGCGTCGACGTCAGCAAGGAAGTGATTATCAACAGCGCGGATTCCAAGGCGGCCTGAACTTTCCAAAACTGCAGCTGCAGGACGCCAGAGAATGTGCGGGCGCTTTTCGCTGGACCGCTTTCCCGAGTCGGTCATTGCAGCCCTGATTGATGCCGAGATCGAATTTTCCCCGCGTGCGGAGGTTTGCCCGGCGGACCAGGTGGATGTCGTGTTCCGGGGGGATACGAGCAATGAAATAGCCTCCATGCAATGGGGCTGGAAACGGTCATTCTCCAGCAAGCCCCTGATCAATGCGCGCAGTGCCGGTGCCTGGGAGAAAAAGACCTGGGTGCAAGCATTGCGCGAGCGCCGGTGCATCATTCCGGCAAGCGGGTTTTTCGAATGGGATGAAAACCAGCCCCAGGGCCGACGCGACAAGTACAGGGTAGATCCCATGGACGGGGATGGCTTCGCTTTTGCGGGCCTGTATGAAATCAGCACCAGGGGCGAGATGTTCATGAGTATCCTGACCACCACACCCAGCCCGATGCTGTCCAGGATTCATCACCGCATGCCGGTCATACTCGACCGAGGTTGCTATGTGGACTGGCTGGAATCGACGGACCGCAAGTTACTGGAACCCATGATGCGACCGCTTCCCGACAGCCAGCTCAGGTTGATTCGGGAAAAGAAAGAACCTGACCTCTTCTCGATGTAAGCACCATCGGGCGCCACCCGCCTGGATTTTCCCAAACGTTCAATAATCCTTCATAATCGGGGATTGCGAACACAGGGCCGTACGGTCTTGGCCACGGATTTGCGAGCTGCCATCCGCCAGGCCCCAGGCGCGAAGCGGACGATACTCTGGCCAAGGATTTTCCGGCCATACTGCAGCTTTTCCATTTCCCACAAAGCACGGCTTATGCAATTTCATACCCTCATTGAAGCGCTGTCACACAATCGCAGTGAAGCACGCTTTGTCAGTTTCATCGATGGACAGGAAGATGAGAAGTGCATCAGTTTCGAGGCCCTGTTCCAGCGCGCACTGGGATTGCTGCATGTCCTGCAGCAGCATGGCATCGGCAAGGGCGACCACCTGATCCTCTTTCTGAATGACAACCGGCAGTTTGTCGACGTGTTCTGGGCCTGCCTGTTCGGAGGCATCATTCCGGTGCCGCTTGCCGTCGGTATCAGTGACCAGCACCGGCAGAAGGTTCTCAATGTCGCAGGCCAACTGGGGAATACTGCATTTTTGTACACGGACCGAAAGAACCTGTCCCGCCTGCGATCAAGCACATCCGCAGAGGGCCACTGGCCGCAGCCAAGCCAGGTGCTCTTGAGTGATGACATTGCGGACATCTCAACGCCCGGAGAAATGGCCAGGGTCGGGCCCGAGGACGTGGCTTTCATCCAGTTCTCATCCGGTTCCACGGGCAGTCCTAAAGGGGTGGTACTGAAACACCGCAACCTGGTAGCCAATATTGAAGGCATACGCAAGTGTGCGGCCATGTCGCCGGAAGACATCAGTCTTTGCTGGATGCCGCTCACCCATGACATGGGGCTGATCGGGTTCCACCTGAGCCCGGTGGTCAACAATTACAGTCACTGCATCATGCGCACGGACCTGTTCGTGCGCAGACCGCTGTACTGGATCACGGCGGCTAGCAGGAAAAAGGCCAGCATGCTGGGGTCTCCCAACTTCGGGTTCAAGCACTTCCTGAAGGCATACAATCGCAGGGGACTGGAAGGGATCGACCTGTCACGGGTGCGCCTGATCTTTAACGGGGCCGAACCGATCTCGGTCGGCCTTTGCAGGCAGTTTACCGGGGCCATGGCCCGTTTCGGCCTGCCCGCAAAGAGCATGTTCCCGGTCTATGGCCTGGCCGAGGCCAGCCTGGCCGTCAGCTTTCCGGAAATTGGCGCCGAGCTGGATGTCATGCATGTGCACCGAAATTCACTTTCCGTTGGTGCGGATGCAGTCCTGAGTTCGCAACGGGGGCCGGATACGGTGGCTCTGGTCGGTGTTGGGGAACCCATCACCTACTGCAGTGTGCGCATCAGCGACTCCGAGGGCCGTGCCCAGCCCGAGGGACGCATCGGACACATCCGTATTTGCGGGAAAAATGTCACCGAGCAGGTCCTGGGCGACGACGGCAGCCTCTTCGACGGCGACTGGCTGGATACCGGGGACCTGGGATTTGTGCTGAACAAGGCGCTGTATGTCACGGGGCGGTACAAGGAAGTGCTGTTCGTGCACGGCCAGAACTACTACCCCCATGACCTTGAGGAAGTGTTGTGTGACACCGGGGAGCTGGAACTGGGCAAGGTGGTGGTGGCAGGGGTGTCTTCCCGGCAGGATGAACTGGAGGAAGTGCTGGTGTTCGTCCTGCACAAGGGCGACCTGCAGGACTTCCTGGCAATCCGTTCCCGGGTGATCGCGACCGTCAGCGAGAGCCTGGCCATCGAGGTGCGCCATGTCGTCCCGGTCAGCCGAATCCCGAAAACCACGAGCGGCAAGATCCAGCGTTCCGCATTGGCCGACGAATACTTGGCCGGTGCGTATGACGAGGTCCTGCAGCAGCTGGCCGCAGTACTTGAGCAGACTGGCACGGGTGAGGTACAGGCCCCGGAAGGTGAAGTCGTGAATGCCATTCTTGCTGTCTGCCGGGAGGCCCTGCCGGACAGGCAATTTGCCATCCATGACAATCTGCTTGAAATCGGGGCGGACTCGCTGGCCCTGGTCGAGATTCACTCCGGTCTGGATGACCTGTACCCGGGAGTCCTCGCGATCACGGACCTGGTCGAGCACCCCAGCATCGCCGACCTGGCGAAGTTTTTGCAAGGCCGGGAATCAGTCGTATAGCGGTTTTTCCCGTTTCCACCTGCGGTGGGTCCACAGCCAGTCCTGCGGGGAGCGCAGGATCTGCTTCTCGACGGCCCTTGCAAAGCTTTCGGAAATGGCGTGCGAATGCTTGTCATAGGGCGGTGCGGCAAGTGGTTTGAAGCTGGCTTCGTAGCAGCCGCGTCCGGTGCGCTTGAGGTCCATGAAAAATACCGGGTATTTGAACAGCTGGGCAATTTTTTCCAGGCCCAGGTAAAAGGGCGTATCCTGGTGCATGAACCGGGTCCAGTAGGCCTTGTCACTGCGCCTTGGGGCCTGGTCTGCCACGATGGCCACCGCACGCGTACTGGTTGAACGTCGAAGCAGCGTACTGATGCAGGTTTTTGCGGGAACCGGAGTGAGGTTGAAACGGGACAGGGAATTCAGGGTCAGCTCGTCCAGCCAGGCCACGTGCGGCGGCTTGTAGATGCCATCCACCGCAATGCCGAGCTGTTCTCCCGAGGCCAGTATCGCCCACACCGGGTTGCAATGGTGGGCCATCGCCAGCAGCACGGTCTGGTTCTGCTGCAGTTCCCGCTGGACGACCTCGAGGTTGGTGAAGCTCACGTGGCGCTCCAGCGTGGCGGGTGCCATGGCCAGGCTTCGCGTGATCTCGAGCGCGACATCGCAAAGCATCCGGTAATGGTCCTTCAGCAGCGCCGTGTGCTCGGTCGCACCCAGTTCCGGGAACGAGTTGCGGATATTGTCTTCGGCAACTTTTCTCCGGAAGCGCAAAATATAGAATACCAGCAGGTAAAGCGGCCCCGACAGCCCATACAATACGGGCAGGGGCAGGCGTGCGAGGGCTTTGAGCAGGAATTTAAACAAGTGTTCTGTCAGTCTGGCGAGTGGGAATACCTGCGTCCGTGAATCGGACGAATCCCGGTGGTGTGAACGGATCCAATGTTATTCAGGGTGGATTAGGCTATGAAACTTACCATATATGAAATCGGAGTGGTGAATCTGGCGATCGCGCTGATTCCGATCCTGGTGGTGGTCGCAATTCTCGTGATGTGGTCATTGAAGAGCAAGACGGCCCTGTACGCATCCGCGAGAATGCTGATCCAGCTGACAGCGATCGGCTATGTCCTGACCTCGATTTTTGCACTGGACAATGCAGGCATTGTTGTCATTGTGCTGGCCCTGATGCTGTTGCTGGCGAGCTGGATTGCATTGCGCCCACTCAGGCAGAAGAGTGCCGAGCTGTATGCAAAAGCGCTGTTTGGAATTTCTGTCGCTGGAGTGTCGACACTGGCGCTGACCACCTTTGCCGTGCTTCAGATCGACTACTGGTACCAGCCGCAGTATGTCATCCCACTGGCCGGCATGATCTTCTCCAATGCCATGAACACGGTAAGCCTTGCCGCGGAACGTTTCGAATCGGAGATGGCCGTCGCCGAAGACTATGTGCGCGCACGCAACAGTGCCTTTACTGCAGCCCTCATACCCTCCATCAACACATTTTTTGCAGTCGGTCTGGTCGCCTTTCCCGGAATGATGACCGGCCAGATCCTGTCCGGAGTATCTCCCCTGATTGCAGTCAAGTATCAGATCGTCATCATGAGCGTGCTGTTTGGCTCCTCCGGGGTATCTGCCGCCATTTACCTGTTTTTGCAACGTGATACCGGGGTTTCGGTCGAAGGCGTAAACCCCCGCCAAACCTAGGTGCTACACTAGGGACGCCTTGTGCCATGCGCCCGTAGCTCAACCGGATAGAGCATCGGCCTTCTAAGCCGAGGGTTGCAGGTTCGAGTCCTGCCGGGCGCGCCATTTCAACTGTACAATAACGTTCAGGAAAGCCCTATCATGTATATGAAACATCGTACGAAAAATACCTTGCGTGATATTTGGTGAGTCTCCGATTGTCCAAGCAAATGGTTTGCGTTGCATGTGTGGCCATACTGTTAGCCGCCTGTGCAACCCCGGTGCCAACAAAGCAGTCAAACCTGTGCGAAGTTTTTAAGCAGCATCCTGACTGGTATGACTATGCACGTGCCTCAGTCAGGGAATGGGGCACGCCCATACATATCCAGATGGCGTTCGTGCGCCACGAGTCAAGCTACCGGTCTGATGCCAGACCGCCGTTCAGGTGGTTTTTGATTATTCCGCTCGGGCGCGCATCGTCGGCCAAGGGCTATGCCCAGGCTCAGGACCCGGTGTGGGGAGAATATCAGGAAGAACGGGGCAGGCTTTTCAAGAGCCGCTCGGATATGGAAGACGCGCTTGACTTCATTGGCTGGTACAACCACAAGACATGGCGCGAACTCGGTATTCCCCGTACCGATGCCTACAATCTGTACCTTGCCTACCATGAAGGTAAAGGGGGGTACCGACGCGGTACCTGGAAGAAAAAGCCGGGGGTGCAGAGAACTGCAGCGCGGGTAAGGGACACTGCCCGGCAATACGCATCACAACTGGCACGCTGCGAATCGCACTTGCGTTGCGACTCTTGGTATCAGGTCTGGCCCTTATGCCGCTGATGGCAGGACTCGCCTAGGCAGGTCACCCGGTCGTCTGTACGGATCGAAAGCAGCGTACCGCACAGGTTGAACTGGCCGGCTTTTCAGTCACATTTATCAGCGGTCAGTTGCTCCAGCCCTGCTTGCTCGCGGGGTGAGTGGTGCAGGTTGTACCGCGCCGTGATGCGCATGAACCTCAACAGGTACTCGCAATGGAACCGTGCATCGGGTGGAAGCCACGCGAGCGGCCCTTTTGCACCCTTGTCCTGATTCACGACAGCCTCGACCGCCAAAAGGTTTGCCGGGTCGTTCATGAAACGTCTCAGCTCTTCAGGCTCCCAGCGGTCCGCACCCCGTTGCCAGGCATAGTAGAGAGGAACGAGGTGATCAATGTGCAACTTCTCTGGAAGGGTGTGGGTCGTTCCGGTATACGGGTCTTCCCAGTGTCCCTGGATGACCCAGCACCCGTTTTCGGAAAGACGTACAGGAATGCTGGACAAGTCGATCAGGCGCTCGTGGCGCGTGTTCTGGCAGTCCCTGTCCGCATCGGCCCATCCGCCGAACATGTTTCGATCATAGGGCCTAGCCGACAGCTTGGCGGTGGGGTCCAGGCCTTGTGTTTTGCCAGCGGCAGAATCCCGGTTCTGCGGTGCAGAACACTGCCCCTGTCCACGCTTGGGGTGTCGCCCCCCGCTAGCAAGACAAGCCTCGATCGAATCAAAGACAATGCGCCTTGAGGTGCGCTCGTAGTATTGTCCGCCCGGGCAGTGGCAGATACCGGAGTTCGATTTCCTGATGGGCTGTGCATCCGCCTCGCCAAAAATCCCGATGGCCATCACCAGGACCAGTACCTGGCAGGGCCAGTACAGCCTGCTCATCACGCCACGGTTCATCAAATTCTCGTTAGTCAGCACCAGGAGGATTGTATACCGGTTCGCACGGAATTCGCCTTTCTTGCCCTTGAGCGCCACGCATGTCCCGACAGGCTGGGTCTTGCAGGCAGGAGTTACTCGCGAGGGCGCAGGCTGTGGCAGGCTTTTCCAAAATGCAGGCTATACATAGGGTTAGAGTTGGCAAGCTGCGATGGGTGAAGTACGACTCGTAATCTGGAACATTGCCAAGCGCAAGCAGCCTTTGAGGGTGCTTGAGGAATCAGACTACGATGTTGCATTGATCCAGGCATTTCCCTTTCCTGAGAATAGCTGGGAACTGGAGTTGTACGATCGTAGAGCAAAGGCGCTGAAGTTGTCGGACCAGGTTGGGTTCCATGAACTGCGAACCATCTCGCCGGGAAGAAAGCATGGGCTGGATGAGCTGATGGCAAGTGCGCCGGGTATTATCGCCGCGGCTTACATTGCTCCAAGGCACATCGAGCCCTTCATTGCCGTCTCGTTGTATGCTCGCTTGGAATACCCGCATCCGTGCACGAAAACCAGTTGGTCAGTAGGCTATCAGGATGCAATGGCGCTTCGGTCCATATCGGACCTGAGCACGTTCATCGGGAGTACGAACCCGGCCAGGCACCGGATTGTGTTTGCAGGCGATTTCAATCTCATCCACGGGGCCACGGATAACAATCCGCTTGCATTACCCGCACGAGATCGAAGTGTGTTCTCTTGACTCGAGGCCCTTGGCCTGGAATTCATTGGGCTGCAATCTCCGAGTGGCCGGCAGGCGATACCACGGCCTCACGGGCTCCCGGATGACACAAAAAATGTTCCAACGTATCATTCAAGCAGACAGACACCGAAGACCACTGCAAACCAGCTCGATTACGTGTTTGCCTCAAGGGGATTCCATAAGCAGATGACTGCGAAGGCCTTCAACGAACCCGAGGAATGGGGGCCAAGCGATCACTGCCGGATCGACATCAAGATTAAGTAACGCTTTTCCAGATGTATGTGAGCTGAATTCCGCAAAATACAGTGTAATGTGTAACATGACGCTTTACACTTATCTTGATATACTGTGAAATGGAGATTCGAAATGTACTTCATAAGGGGCTTCGCAGGTTTATCGAGAAGGACGATACTACCGCGCTTCAGCCTGCAGTCGTGCCGAAATTACGGCGCATGCTTTCTTTCCTTCAGGACATGGAGCAGGAAGCAGAGTTACATACGGTTCCGGGCTGGAAGGCGCACCAGCTTACAGGAAGTCGCAAAGGCATGTGGAGTCTTTCGGTTACGAAAAACTGGCGCATCACGTTTCGGATCGATGCAGTAGAGCAACAGATCATTGACTTGGATTACGAGGACTATCATTAAGGAGGCGAAAATGGGTTCGACACGTGGCATTCGGATGAAAAGCCCAGCGCATCCAGGCGGATTTATAAAGAGCGAGATCGTAGAGGCGCTTGGTTTGTCGGTGACTGGTGCAGCGCATGCGCTGGGAGTCACACGCCCCACGCTGTCTGCACTTTTCAACGAGCGAGCAAATCTTTCGCCTGAAATGGCACTCAGGGTTGAGAAGGCGTTCGGCGTGTCCATGGACACGCTGATGAAGATGCAGACCAGCTACGACATCGCTCAAACTCGCGAACGGGAAGACGATATCGAAGTTGTTCCGTTTGCCGGTGAAGTTAACTGAGCACGAGCCGTACCTGGTTCCCTCATCAGTGAGCCGGGGTGATGGGCGCAGAAGACTCCGATTCTCGTAAGCATATGGTAGCTCTTTGGTATGTCTGTATTCCTTGATAATATTTTCGAGTCGCCTGAGAAAAGACTTAAGTAGTATAGCTATCTGGTATGGTGTTTTCTGCATGTTAGAGTCAGCGGGTAAGCCTTGGACAACACTTGAGATCGAAGCTGTTGTTGCTGATTACTTAGACATGCTGAGGACTGAACTCACAGGTAGCATGGTAGTCAAAGCGGCGCACAACCGGGCGCTTCAGGTCAAGATCGACCGTTCTAAGGGGTCGATCGAATATAAGCATCAAAATATCAGTGCCGTCCTCGAAAAGCTTGGTTTGCCTTTCATCAAGGGCTATAAGCCCGCAAGACATTACCAGCGTGCTTTGTTTGAAGTCACCTTGTCTCGTCTTGCAGAAAACGGTCTTTATGAGACTCTTGCTGGCACGAGAGAAGCAGGCACGACTCCCTATAGAGTGCTGCCCTATGAAGCTGCCCCAAAGATGGAAGACGAGCCGGAAATCGATGATCCGGATATCCGTCGCATCGTCCGCAAGTTTGATCCGGCAGAACGAGACGCAAGGAACCGGTTTCTTGGAGAAAAAGGAGAAGCTTTTCTATTCCAGGTAGAACAGGATTGGCTGTCCACAAATGGCAGGGATGACTTGGCCGCCAAGGTGCGCTGGGTGTCAAAAGAGGATGGCGACGGTGCCGGTTATGACATCTTGTCTTTTTCAAGACAGGGTGAAGAGCGTTGGCTGGAAGTGAAGACAACTAACGGGCCTTCAACCACGCCCTTCTGGCTCTCTGAGAATGAAAGGCGTGTCTCAGAAAAACACAGGGGTGTATTCCGGCTTGTGCGCGTTTATGACTTTTCCCGAAGGCCGACTGCTTACAGGCTGAAACCTCCTTTGAGCGATAAGGTTCGACTCGTTCCCACTCAATATCGAGCAGGTTTTTGAAAAATATCCAAGAATTTGTTCAGCACAGTTTCAGTTATTTTAGTAAGTGACAACTTAGACTTCTTTTTTAATTTCAATTTCAACACGGAAGTTAAAAAGGTAATGCATGAGTGCATGCATGTCATGAAATCACTGTTGTTTAAACCAAAAATCAATCTGACATTGATAACTTAAGTGAGCCATTTAGAATCCCTTCAGGTTGCCTCCCTCAACCTTGGCCTTGGCTTTCTGCGCCCGCTGTCTAGCCACCGCGGCGCGAATGTCCTGATACATGGCATCAATGTTCGGGTTAGACAAGGCAGCATCCCGCGCGGATTTGGTGGACAGCTTCTGCGTGATAGACGCCATGCGTTCCTCATCCACCGTTTGCCCGTCAGCTTCCAACGCCTTGACGACCGCTTGGACAACCAAGGTCGGGCAGGCACCTGCGGCTTCGCGGGCCTTGGACCCACTCACCAGCGATCAACCTCTCGGCTACGGTCTGGCAGGCTTCGAGACTACCCTCAACCGTTTTGATGCTGGCGTATGAATCGCCGAGCTTCTGATTGGCGCCGTGCAGGGCCAAACGCTTCAGGATGTTGTCAGACACCTTGCTCAACGGGAACACCACGGATTCATCATTGATGAAATTGATCGTGACGGTGCCTTTGTCCTCATCCAGGACTTTTGTAGCCTTGGCTTGGCACTTTGGCTTGGTCTCATCTTTTGACACTGTATGTCTCCTTTGTTGTGGTTTACAGGCTGTATACTGTCGGCGCAGCAAAGTTGTACTAGATTAGGTTGATTCCATGAACCCAAATAATTTAGAAGGCTGTGTATTCTTCGGACATGTCGTTTTAATATGCACTGCCTCATGAGATCAGAGCTTTTCAAGCGGAGGGAATCGAATTTTTTCCAACGTATCATTCAAGCAGACAGACACCAAAGACCTCCGCAAATCAGCTCGATTACATGTTTGCCTCAAGGGGATTCCATAAGCAGATGACTGCGAAGGCCCTCAACGAGCCCGAGGAATGGGGGCCAAGCGATCACTGCCGGATCGAGATCGAGATTGCGTGAAGCCTCGGTGGAGTGCTACCCAGTCCCATGTGTTGCTGACAACTGATGCTTCATTCATGGTGTCCGACAAATTCGAGCAGCGGTCCGTATGATCCCCGGTCTGCGCTTCTCAAGGCATTGATATAGGCCTCGCGAATTGCGAGGTCGACCTGTAGATCGAAGCCACCCGCCCATTCAATGGGAGGGTGATTGAAATGGTATTCAAGGAAGGCGTCTGTAGCGATGCGTGCGTGCCGACCGTTGCCGTTCGGAAAGAGATGGATCTCAACCATCCGGTGATGAAACCGTGCTGCAGCCTCAAGCGGTGCGTAGACGTCATTTTCTGTCCAATAGCGGGCATCGTCCAGGAGATTGCGAAGTAGGGCGGCGATGTGAGAGGGTTCTGCCCCAATGTTCGTCTCTCGCTGGCGGAAGGTTCCAGCCCATTCCCACACATCGCCAAACAGCCGCTTATGCAGTTCACGAGTGAATTGGGCACTCAGGATATCGCCACCGCGTTGTCGGTCGAGCCAGAGCAGGCCCTGGTGGATGTTGGCTTGTTCCAGCTCGTTCAGTTCATCGCGAGTCGTGATATGACCAAATTTCAAGCCGGCTGTATCATCTGGACCAAGCGGCGTTGCCCCTTCCGGTTCGTCGAATCTCACGGCTCATCCCAGAAGTCCGGCGGCATGTCGCGAACAAGCTGGTCCGTCAGCCGCTCGATTTCCAAGCTAATCTGCTGTTCGGGCAAGGACTGTTTTTCAAGGGCCATATGAGAACTGGCGCGGCGCACGATTTTTTCCGCCTTTTCGCGTGCCTGCGCATGTACATGTGAGTTGATGTCACCACAATCTGGAACGATGGCATAGATAAAATGGCCACCCATTGATCTAGCGAGTTTCTCCATCTGCCGAATCGTGATACCGCCTTCACGTTCCTTGCGTTCCGCCTGGTAGATGGCGGCCTTGGTCACTCCAGCTCGTCGGGCGAGCTGTGGTGCAGACATGCCGAGCGCCTTGCGCATGGTAGTCAACCATCCTTCTTGCGGAGTTTTCAGATTACCGGCTTGGCCCGTTGCCCTGTCTGCAATCCTTAGGTATTGTTGCCGGACCGTATTCTTAATACTCATTGGTTATTTATCTATAGTCACTACTAATTTATAAGTAAATATATTAATATACTATTTTTATGTGATAGTCAATATATCAATTATCTCGGATGTTGGCGCGTTTTGAAAGCGTGGGATGGCACAGGATGGCAGGACCCCAATCCCTTCATGCCTGGTAATGGATTGGGGGCCGGTCCGCTATGTCACGCTTGTTGAAAATCCGGCTTGCCTGAAAGGTACTGTCCGGATACTGAAACAAGATCCTTCCTTGAAAAGCCTCGAAATCTGTTTCGATGTCTTCCTGTATCATAGTGCCCGGGCAAAAGTGGATGAGCAGGTCCAAGTCATATATCTGGTATGAGAAGCATGCCAGGGAAGTTGCGGCTAGCTACGAGTCCTTGGACGCGGAGAAACTACTGAGCTGGCTGCGGGACTTCCTGCCCGCCGAAGGCGGTCGAGTCCTGGATGTCGGTGCGGGCAGCGGGAGAGATGCAGCTTGGTTTGCCCGCCGGGGGCATCAAGTGGTGGCGGTTGAGCCTTCTCCTGCCATGCGTGTCGAAGCCAGTAAGCACCACGAAGATATGAACATACAATGGGAGGATGAACGGCTTCCAGACATGCCAAAGGCATCCAGCCGAGGCCCTTATGACCTGATCCTGCTAAGTGCAGTCTGGATGCATGTGGCGCAGGTACAACGAAAGAGAGCCTTCAGGAAACTCACCAATCTGCTTGCGCCGGGTGGCACCCTGGCAATTACCCTGCGAAAAGGTCCTGAAATTTCGGAACGGGGAATTCACGAGGTCACCGCTGAAGAACTGGAAAGCCTGTCGTACGACCACGGGGCCGTCGTGGTCCACCGTGATGAATGCCTGGACCAGCAGGGGAGGGAGGATGTCCACTGGGACCGGGTCGCGATACGGTTCCCTGATGACGGTGCCGGGACATTACCCCTGTTGCGCCACATCATTCTCAAGCAGAACAAAAGCGCTACCCACAAGCTAGCCCTGTTGCGGACACTGTGTCGCATCGCGGAAGGCTCAGCCGGCATCGGGCGAGTCGAAGAGGAGGGCACGGTCAGCATCCCGATGGGCCTGGTGGCACTGACGTGGATCCGGCTTTTCATGCCCTTGCTGGCCAGGAATTACCCGCAGCGTCCGTCGAAGGTAGGCACCCAAAGGCTAGGATTCGTGAAGCAAGCCTACCGGGAGTTGCAGGGACTTTCATACCTCGATCTCAGGATGGGCATGCGGTTTCAGGGAGATCAGGGGGCCGCGTTGCACCAGGCACTGAAGGATGCGGCCACCAACATCCGGGCCATGCCGGTGAAATACATGACGGATCCCAATGGAGGGCCGATCCTGAAGGTCGTGAAGACTGGCAGACAGGTGAGTCCGCGCGAGATTCTGCTGAATGAGGAGTACCTGTCGGGCTTTGGCGAAATGCGGATTCCGCTGGACCTGTGGCAGACCCTGAGAAAACACACGATATGGGTGGAGCCGGTAGTCGTGTCAGAGTGGAGTGAAATGATCCAGGGATATGCAAAGAAACAAGAGAGGAGCCTGAATGCGTCCAGGATCAGGCAAGCCATGGTCTGGGTGGAGCCGGATCGAGATGTCCAGATTCCCAAGCAGCAGGCACTGAAGCTGCTGGAACAGAGGAAGCTGTTTTGTGTGTGGACCGGCCAGCACCTGGACAAAGCGTCTCTTCTGGATATGGACCACTGCCTGCCGTGGTCGGTGTGGTCCTGCGGAGACCTCTGGAACCTGATGCCGGCTCAACGCAAGGTCAATCAGAATAAAAAAAGGGACCTGTTGCCAAGCGATGCTGCAATGGACAAGGCTGAGGAGAGGATTCTAGACTGGTGGGACAGGGCATACTACAGCACACCCGGGCTGCAAGAGCAGTTTCTTCTGGAAGCATCTTCAAGCCTGCCGGGCATTCCGCCAAGCGATTATGCGCTTGAGGCAGTATTCGAGTCGGTCTGTTTGCAGCGTGCCAAGCTCAGGCGCGACCAGCAGGCTCCCGAATGGGACGGGTGAAGGTGTTGTGTCCCACCTGTCGAATCACCGGACTACGAGGTTTTTTTCTTCCTCTTGGCATCGCCGGTTTCTGTCATTGCCTCTCCGAGTTTCTTTCGCATCTTGCCGATACTGGTAACGCACTTGGTGTGTTCGGCCAGCGGCAAATTAAACTTTTGGAGAGTGTATGTCATCTCCTCTTGCAACGACTTGAGATCGTTCCGTACCTCGCCCATCACCAGGTTCATCCTGCCCACTTGGGCAGTCAAATCAGAAGTTTTTTTAGCCATCAGTCTAGATACTCTCCTATCGTCTGTAGCCGGTCTTACGCAGCCGCCATCAATCACTTTCACCCTTCGTACACAATGGTGTCTCTTTAACTCCAATTCAAGTCCATTGTGACAGTGCCCCGTACTCCCGGTTCCCTGAGGGTACTATATATCCCAGATTACGCCATTTGGATGATTCTTTTGCTACAAGCCTGCCTGAGAATCGGTTGTCGTACTTTCTGGAAAGAAGCCGGGCATGACTGCTACACTCATCCAACATCGCCCCGCTATACCTCATTTTGTTTGGATTCGGGCATGAGGCGCTTTCATGCCGCAATAAGGAGAACCGCCTGCCATGGTTATGGATAGAAGCGGCCATGTACCTGACTATCTAGTAGTACGACATACTGCCAGCCGCCTTTTCGCGCTGCTTTTAGCAGTCTTGATTGTGCTCGGGGTGAGTCGTTCGGCGGATGCCGGCGAATTGCTCGGGGAGTTCGATTCGCTACAACACCGCTTCCAGCTGGTGAAAATCTCCAGCGGACTTGAGCATCCCTGGAGCCTGGCCTTCTTGCCGGATGGCTCCATGCTGGTGACCGAGCGCCCGGGGCGCCTTCGGCGCATCGTGAAGGGCAGGCTTGACCCGGAGCCCGTGGCCGGGGTCCCGCAGGTTTATGCAAGTGGTCAGGGAGGCCTGCTGGATGTCGTACCCCATCCGGATTTTGATGAGAACCGCCTGATTTACCTGTCGTATGCGAGTCCGGGCAAGGGCGGGGGCACCACTGCGGTTGCCGTCGGGCGCCTCGTCGACAACCGCCTCGAGGATGTCAAGGAGCTTTACGTGGCACTGCCGCACACCCGTGGAGGCCGCCATTTCGGTTCCCGTCTCGTGCTTTCCGAGGGTTATATTTTTGTGACCGTAGGTGAGCGCGGCGACCCGGACCGGGCCCAGGCGCTGGATGACCCGGCAGGCTCCGTGATCCGGTTGCATGAGGACGGGCGTATCCCACAGGACAATCCGTTTGTGGCAGATGCGGATGCCCGGCCCGAGATCTACACTTATGGCAACCGCAATCCGCAAGGCATGACCCAAGACCCGGTGAGTGGACAGCTATATCTCGTCGAGCATGGTCCCCTGGGGGGAGACGAGCTGAACCTGATCGAGCCGGGTGTGAATTACGGTTGGCCGATCATTACTTATGGCCGGAGCTACTCCGGTTTCAAGATCGGTGAAGGCACGCATAAGAAAGGCATGGCCCAGCCCGTGCATTACTGGGTGCCCTCGATCTCGCCTTCGGGACTGATGATTTACGACGGAGATGCCTTTGCAAACTGGCGTGGCAGCTTTTTCATCGGGGCGCTTTCTGGCCGACTGCTTGACCGGCTCGAGGTCAGGAAGGGCAAGGTGGTGTTTGAGGAACGCCTGCTCGAGGATTGGGGACATCGGGTCCGGGATGTGCGCCAGGGACCGGACGGGCTGATCTACCTGCTCACGGATTCCCGAAACGGCATACTCTTGCGTCTTGAGCCGACTGACTAAGGCAGCATGAGCGAAGTCCACGAAGTGTGGGCCTGGCGTGTCCACTTGCATTTCGGCGCCTGGTTCTTGGTTGTGCTTTCCCTCTCGCTAACCAGTGTGCTGCAAGCGAACGCAAGTGAGGTCGGTTCAAGCGAAGTCCCCGAAGATGCGGAGACGGTCTCGGATGCCATGGTGCTGGCCGATCGCATGTTGCGAAGGCAAAGTAATGGCCTGCTGCTGAACCCGAAACGCAGGGAACGGCTTGCCCGGGAGATCGGGCAGGTGCTGGACCAGGTCCGGACCGCCTATCCACCTGCCTGGGAAGTTTCACCACGCATGGACTTCAGGCCCGGAATACTGCTTGTGGGACTGACGCCGGCTCTCCTGAGTGCAGCCATCCCTGCGGGGCACAACGAAGGCCAGCCTACCGGGCACGTGGAATTCGATGACTTGAACACCCGGCTAGGCCTTTCGGACATGCGGGTCTTTCTCCATGTCGGGGCAGCCCTCCTGGAGTTTTCGAAGTATGTCAACCTCGAAGCGGCTGCCCGGGCCTATCTCGAAATTCCAGGCGTACGGTTTGCACACCCCGATGCCCAGCTCGGCGATGGCCCGGACATCGAGGTGGTCCGGATCCAGGAGACCTGGTATGTCATCGTTCGCAAGGCCTGGGGCGACTGCCCGTCGGGGTGCCTGCATGAGGAACTGTTTTTCTTTATCGTTGAGAACGATGGCGCCCGCCGTGTGGAAGCTGCAGAGGCGATGCTAGAGCCTGCCTTCGCCAAACTTGCCGCCATCCGGGACTGGCACTGATCACGGACCCGGTACAGGTGGAGCTACGGCATTTCATGCGTTAACATCAACCCTGCTGTGGTGAGCGTAGCTCAGTCGGTAGAGCGCAGGATTGTGGTTCCTGTGGTCGTGGGTTCGATCCCCATCGCTCACCCCAGATATTTCAATTACTAGGCTAATTAAAGGTCATATTTTAAATTAGCCTAATTCGTGCTAGTCTGTTTGCCATGATCGCACGCGATTTGGCGCCAAGATTGACGGAAGCGGCGCAGACATGGCCTTCCATCACGCTCACCGGACCTCGGCAAAGCGGTAAAACCACGTTATGCCGTGCTTTGTTCCCGCAGCACCCGTACGAGACATTGGAAGCCCCGGACGTTCGCGCCTTCGCGATGGAAGACCCTCGTGCCTTCTTGGCACAGTTTCCACAAGGTGCTGTGCTCGACGAGGTGCAGCGAGTTCCGGATTTGCTCTCCTACCTGCAGGGCATAATCGATGCAGACCCTGCGCCAGGTCGTTGGGTTCTTACCGGTTCGCAAAATTTCTCTTTGCTTGAATCGGTCAGTCAGTCGCTGGCTGGAAGAACAGCCGTGTTCAACCTGCTTCCGCTGACGCGAGGCGAAACGATACGCTTTGACCCGCATCCCGCAACGCTCGCAGAGGCCCTGGTTTCTGGGTCCTATCCACGCATATTCGATGCCAATATGGATGCTGCTGACTGGCTGGGTTCCTATATTACAACCTACATTGAGCGCGATGTGAGGACCATCAGCAACGTCACCGACCTCGTGACATTCCAGCGCTTCATTTCACTTTGCGCCGGGCGCACGGCACAGTTGATCAACTACTCGTCACTGGCCGGGGATTGCGGTATTTCACAACCGACCGTGAAGGCCTGGCTCGGCATCCTGGAAACTAGCTTTCTCGTATTCCGTTTGCCGGCTTTTCACTCGAACCTGCGCAAACGGCTGGTAAAGATGCCGAAGCTGCACTTCTACGATACCGGGCTTGTCTGCTGGCTTCTGGGTATCCGCTCGCCGGAACAACTGCGCACCCATCCTCTTCGCGGCCCAATCTTTGAAACTTGGGTGGTCTCGGAGATTGCCAAACGCCGGGCCCACCATGGGGAAGCGTATAACCTCTCGTTTTACCGTGACCGAAACGGTGCGGAGGCGGATCTCATCGTTGAACGCTCAATGGATACCATGATCGTTGAAGCCAAGTCCTCCGAGACGGCATCCTCGAGTCTGTTGGAGAGTTCCCGCCGCGTCCAAAAACACCTCACGCAATCGACTCGCCGATGCTCGGTAGTCGTTGTCTACGGCGGTGATCGAGCCCAGCGCCGGGGAGCCAACAGCCTGGTTCCCTGGCAGAAATTGCATGAGTTCGACTGGTAAGCATCGAATAGCACCATCACGGTCCGAGCCGCGGATCAACCGGTTGCAGGCGCCAGCGTGCTTGCACTGTTTCCCAACGAGACATGGAAGCACGCAGTCACCGACGAAGGCGGTGCTGCGATATTTGACCTGCATTCATCTCAATTGCCGATGACTGTCTTCGTGGCGGCAAAAGGGTTTGCCGCATTTCTTGAGCATAACTGGATACCGGCAGAGAGCCCACTTGATGTCGAATTAAGCGAACTTTCCGATGGCGGGTCTGTCATTTTCCCAAAGGCTACGGGGCATGTACCGATTCTGCACGGACGGCTCAACCCAATCCTGAACACCCATAACCGTACCTACCTGTACGCGGATAACATTGCCATCAACGACGGGCTTCAGCAACCGGTTCACTTCGACCTCGGAGAAGACATGAGACTCAGCGATGCTGAGGGGCAGAATGCGTTGGTGCGCATTGTCTCCATCATAGGTCGATCAGCGTTGGTACAGTACTGCCGGGTTTAGGTGTCGTGCAGGAATGGAGTTCCGTATTGCCGGCACCTTCATTGAAAGCCTCGCCAGGCTTTAGGCTGCACCCGTTGAAGGGGAATCGGGCAGGGTACTGGTCAGTAAGGATATCCGGGAACTGGCGTATTGTATTCTGCCTCAAGGGACAGGATGTCAGCGACGTAGATTTGATTGACTACCATTAGGAGGGTCTCAGCGTGACCGAGGCTGCACAGGAACTTGGCGTCAGCCGCAAGCAACTCTCGGATATTGTGAATTGTCATTCGGGGATTTCGCCCGAGATGGCCATTCGTCTGGACAAGGCTTTTGGAGGCGGTGCGGAAACCTGGTACCGGCTTCAATCGGCCTATGATCTGTCTCAGGCCATGAAAAAGACAAACCGGATCAAGGTAAGGCGGCTCTCGCCTGCGGCGTGACAGCGCATAAGGAGCCCCCTGGCTTTGTAGTTCCTGGGATCGAGCCCATCGCTCACCCCATTCCCGTTTTTTCTCCGACTGGCTGGCTGATTCCCAGGTAGAGCGCAATGGCCAGCACAAGGAATGCGGCTGCCAGGTACCCGATTACTTGGTCGTAGCTGCCGGTCAAAAAGGCATAGGCCGAGCCGTCATTCGAGTCGGTTACCCGCTTGAATACCTTGATGCAGAACACCCAGCCAGCGTGTATCCCGATGCACAGCGCCAGGCGGTTGGTGCGCACCCGCACGAGAGCGAGCAGGATGCCCGCAGCGAACAGGGCCAGGAATGAATCGAGTATCTGCAGGGGGCTGAACAGGAAGGCGAACGCATCAACAAGCAGGACAAAACCGCCAATCCATCCCAGTGCACCCGGGTCCACGTGTATTTCGGGCTGCAGGAAATGCACGAATGCGTACAGCACGCTCGTCGAGGCCACGGCCAGGGATGCGGAGCCGCTCCGCAGCACGGCAGTGAGCAAGGCACCCCGGAAAAACGTCTCCTCGATCAGCGCCACGGCCGCGCCTGAAACGAGCGCGGTGACCAGCAGGGCAGCCATGCCCGACACGGACCAGTCCCATTGCAGGTCGAGCACCCGGTTCTGTGAGATCAGCAGCCCGGCCACGACCGGCCCCATGATCAGCAGGCCCACCCCGAATCCGTGCAGCGCATCCTTGAAGAACTGCGCGCCCTTGGAGGGGAAACCGATGTCCTGCCAGGTACGGAAACCGAACGTTCGAAACAGGACCAGCAGGGTGAGCAGGCCAAGGCCTAGCACGGTGCGGTTGGCGACTCGCTCGAACTCCGGCTCCAGCATCAGGGAGAGCAGGGTGTACACGGGATACGCCAGGGTCGCCCCGGCCACCAGCACGAAGGCGAAGAGGAAAACGAATACAAGCAGTGCGTACATGATGTGGTCGAGCCGAAATCAGGTCAGGGAGGTTTATCGGCCTGCTGAAAGCCAGCTACGGGGTTGCGGGTATAATACAGGGTAAGGCATGCCTGGTGATATGGTTTGCCGGTCGGGATGGATGCGAAAGTGGCGGAATTGGTAGACGCGCTGGCTTTAGGTGCCAGTGGGGCAACCCGTGAGAGTTCGAGTCTCTCCTTTCGCACCAGACCCCGTGCAGAGAGGACAAAGAAGCGTCAGGCCCCGGGATGCAATGTGTCCGGGTACTCAATATACTGGGCACCGGATCAATCCGCGGGCGGATGAGTGCTAATCACCTTGTCCGACGGGCGGGCATGCGGGGTTCAAAAGGGTTCAATCATAGAGGTGAATGGATGCAGGTATCGCTGGAGACAACCGGAAACTTGGAGCGCAAGATCACGGTAGAAGTACCGGGTGAGAAAATCCACACGGCAGTGGAAAAAAAGCTTCAGGACATGACCCGGAGCGTAAAGCTTCCCGGCTTTCGTCCGGGCAAGGTTCCGCTCGGGGTGGTGCGCCAGCGTTTCGGCAAGCAGGTCCATCAGGAGGTCCTGGCCGATACCATGCAGTCCAGCTACCGCGAGGCGATTCACCAGGAGAAACTGCGCCCGGTGGGAACGCCCAGGATCGAGCGCCTGGACCCGGAGTCCGGCCAGGACCTGAAATACGCCGCGACCTTCGAGGTCTACCCGGAAATCGAGCTTGCGGATGTCGCGGGCTTCGAAATCGAAACTGCACAGGCCGAGGTCACCGATGAGGATGTGGAAGGCATGCTCGAAAAACTGCGCAGGCAGAAGATGCGCTGGCGCGCCGTGGACCGGGTGGCTGAAAAGGATGATCGGTTGAACATCGCTTTCAAGGGAACGCTGAATGGCGAGCCCTTCCCGGGAGGCAGCCAGGATGACTTTGCCGTGGTGCTTGGCAGCCAGACCCTGTTGCCGGAGTTCGAACAGCAACTCGAAGGCGTCAAGCAAGGCGATGCCAAGCCGATCGAGGTGCGCTTCCCGGAAGACTACCGTCAGCCGGAACTGGCGGGCAAAGAGGTCGTATTCGATGTACAGGTCAAAAAGGTTGAAGCCGGGTCGCTGCCAAAGCTGGACAAGCATTTCGTGCGAGAGCTGGGTATCGAGGATGGCAAGACCGAGACCCTGAATGTGGAGCTCAGGCGCAACCTCGAGACGGAACTCGAGCAAAGCAAACGGACATTCGACAAGAACCAGGTCATGCAGAAACTGTTTGAGTCCAACCAGTTCGAACTGCCGGCAGGCTTGCTGGAACAGGAGGTTCGCAGCGTCTTCGATCAGGCCATGAAGAACATGAATCTGGAAGATGAATCCAAATTGCCGAAGGCCCAGCTGGAAGAGCAGGCGAGGCGCAGGCTCTCCCTTGGCTTCATCATCGGGGAAATTGTTCGCCAGAATGAAATCCGGCTTGATGCCGAGCGCGTCCGCCAGCACATCCAGGCCATCGCCTCGGGGTATGACAAGCCCGAGGATGTGGTCCAGTATTATACCAACAGTGTCGAGGCAAGGGCCACAATCGAGTCGCAGGTCATGGAAGAACAGGTGGTTGAATGGGTGCTGGAACAAGCCCGGCGCATCACGCGATCGTTTACCTTCGATGAACTGGTGAACAATCGGTTCTGACACTACGAAATTGCAGGAGAAGCCTGATGGGAGAAAAACAGTCTAAAGCCGGAGCCCTGAATACACAGGCGCTGAATCTCGTGCCCATGGTCATCGAGCAATCCGCGCGCGGTGAGCGGGCCTACGACATCTACTCACGCCTGCTGAAAGAGCGCGTCATTTTCATTGTGGGAGCGATCGAGGACCAGATGGCCAACCTCGTGGTGGCTCAGCTGCTGTTTCTGGAATCCGAGAATCCCGACAAGGATATCTCTATCTACATCAACTCCCCGGGCGGTTCGGTCAGCGCCGGCATGGCCATCTATGACACCATGCAGTTCACCACACCCGACATCAGCACGCTGTGCGTCGGTCAGGCCGCGAGCATGGGAGCCCTGCTGCTCGCCGGCGGCGCTGCCAAGAAGCGCTATGCACTGCCCCATTCACGCATCATGATCCACCAGCCGCTCGGCGGCTTCCAGGGCCAGGCGACCGATGTCGACATCCACGCCCGCGAGATCCTGAAGATCCGCGAGGAACTGAACCAGGTGCTGGCACAGCATACGGGTCAGCCCGTGGAGCAAATCGCAAGAGATACCGAACGCGATCATTTTTTGAACAGTGCCGAGGCCAAGGAATACGGCCTGGTGGACGAGGTTCTGGACAAGCGCAGCGACAATCTGCCGGATTCGAGCGCGTAGATACGCGGGCATAGTCACCGGCTGGCTGCCCGGGAGGCGCGGTTGCGGGCGCTGTATAAAATTTCAAAAAAGCGTATAGTTAAGCCTTCGAGCAAGTGTTTCCAAGGGCGCTTCGTCTGATTCATTTAGGAACCTAAAGCACACTCTACACTCTTTCAAAGTACAGGATGTCCGGCAAGGTGCGATGAGCGACAACACGACAACCAAGGATCGGGATAGCGGCAAGCTGCTGTACTGCTCGTTCTGTGGCAAGAGCCAGCACGAGGTCCGCAAGCTGATCGCCGGGCCCTCCGTGTTCATCTGCGATGAATGCGTCGAGCTGTGCAACGACATCATCCGTGAAGAAATGCAGGAGCAGTCCTCGGCCGAGGGCACCAAGCTTCCCAAGCCGGTCGAGATCAACTCCATCCTCGAGGAATATGTCATCGGCCAGGATCGTGCCAAGAAAATCCTGTCGGTGGCGGTCTACAACCACTACAAGCGACTGGATTCCCGAAGCTCCAGCAAGCATGCTGTGGAACTGGCCAAGAGCAATATCCTGCTGGTGGGCCCGACAGGCTCGGGCAAGACCCTGCTCGCGGAGACTCTGGCACGTCTGCTGAATGTGCCCTTTACCATCGCCGATGCTACCACGCTGACCGAAGCCGGCTACGTGGGCGAGGATGTCGAGAACATCATTCAGAAGCTCTTGCAAAAATGTGACTATGACGTTGACAAGGCGCAGACCGGGATCGTGTATATCGACGAGATCGACAAGATCTCCCGCAAGTCCGACAACCCCTCGATCACGCGGGATGTATCCGGTGAAGGGGTTCAGCAGGCATTGCTGAAACTGATCGAAGGCACGATTGCGTCGGTTCCGCCCCAGGGCGGGCGCAAGCACCCGCAGCAGGAATTCCTGCAGGTCGATACCAGTAACATCCTGTTCATCTGCGGAGGTGCATTCGCGGGTCTGGACAAGGTGATCCTGGATCGCACGGAGACGAGCGGCATCGGCTTTTCGGCGGAAGTGCGCAGCAAGGACAATGCGATCAAGATCGGCGAAGTCCTGCACAGCGTGGAGCCCGAGGATCTCATCAAGTACGGACTCATCCCGGAATTTGTCGGGCGCCTGCCGGTCGTGGCGACGCTGGACGAACTCGACGAGGAGGCCCTGGTGCGGATCCTGACAGAGCCCAAGAATGCCATCACCAAGCAGTACCACCGCCTGTTCGAGATGGAAGGCGTGGAGATTGAGTTTCGGGAAAATGCCCTGTATGCCACGGCCCGCAAGGCGATGGACCGTAAGACCGGCGCGCGCGGCCTGCGGACCATACTGGAAAACGTGCTGCTGGACACCATGTACGATATGCCCTCGCAGGACAGCATCGGCAAGGTCGTGGTCGATGAGTCCGTGATCCTCGGCGAGAAGCCGTACCTGATCTATGAAAGTTCAGAGTACGAAAAGGTGGCATCGGATGAGTGAGGACGCCCGCTGAATCCCCGGTGCATGCCATCAGGGTATAGTGATACCTGGAAGGTATTGAATTTTCAAGAGAATGCCCCATATCAAGGGCAGGGCATGTGTCAGGACAACCCGATAAGGCCAGTTGTGCCGTTCACGAAATTTTAACCAGCATTCGGAATGTATCGAGATGAGCGAAGAACAGATGCCGGAAAAACTGACGGATGATGCGGTCATGCCGGTGTTGCCGCTGCGCGATGTGGTGGTGTATCCGCATATGGTGATTCCGCTGTTTGTGGGCCGGGAAAAGTCGATCAAGGCCCTGGATGTCGCCATGGCCAGCAACAAGCAGATCCTGCTGGTCGCGCAGAAAAATGCGGAAGTGGATGAGCCCGGTACCGAGCAGGTCCACACGATTGGTACGGTGTCCACGATCCTGCAACTGCTGAAGCTTCCGGACGGCACCATCAAGGTGCTGGTGGAGGGCGTCGACCGTGCACGCGTGGTGCACTACGTGGAAGATGAAGATTTTCTCAGGGCCCAGGTCGCTTTGATGGAATCGGATACTTCGGCAGAAGATGAGCGCGAGCTCGAGGTCATGGCACGTTCCGTGACCAACCTGTTCGAGCAGTATGTGAAACTCAACAAGAAGATTCCTCCGGAAGTCCTGACCTCGCTGGCGGGCATCGATGAGCCTACCCATCTGGCCGATACGATTGCCGCACACATGTCCCTGAAGCTGGATGAAAAGCAGTACGTGCTTGAGATCGGTGACGTGCGCAAGCGGCTTGAGCATCTTGTCAAGCTGATCGAGGGCGAGCTGGATGTGCTGCAGATCGAGAAACGGCTTCGAGGGCGCGTCAAGCAGCAGATGGAGAAGTCACAGCGCGAGTATTACCTGAATGAGCAGATGAAGGCCATCCAGAAGGAACTGGGTGAGCTTGAGGAGGCCCCCAACGAGGTCGATGAACTGGCGGACAAGATCGAAAAGGTCGGCATGTCGAAGGAGGCCAAGAAGAAGGCAACCACGGAGCTGAACAAGCTGAAGATGATGTCGCCGATGTCCGCGGAAGCCACCGTGGTGCGAAACTATATCGACTGGCTGGTGGGTGTGCCGTGGAAAAAGAAATCCAAGGTGCGCAAGGAGCTGGCTGCGGCAGAACGCATCCTGGAAGAGGATCATTACGGCCTGCACAAGGTCAAGGAGCGCATCATCGAGTACCTGGCCGTACAGCAGCGTGTGCGAAAGCCCAAGGGCCCGATCCTGTGTTTGGTGGGCCCCCCGGGAGTGGGCAAGACCTCGATCGGAAAATCCATTGCCCGCGCGACCTGCCGGAAGTTCACGCGCATGTCTTTGGGCGGGGTACACGATGAGGCCGAGATCCGGGGGCACCGGCGCACCTACATCGGTTCGCTGCCTGGCAAGATCGTGCAAAACCTATCCAAGGTCGGGGTGCGCAACCCTCTGTTTTTGCTCGATGAGATTGACAAGATGGCGATGGATTTCCGGGGAGACCCGGCGTCCGCCATGCTGGAGGTGCTGGATCCGGAGCAGAACCACACCTTCAATGACCATTACCTTGAGGTGGACTTCGACCTGTCCGATGTCATGTTCGTGGCAACGGCCAACAGCCTGAACATTCCCGGTCCCTTGCTCGACCGCATGGAAGTGATCCGCCTGCCGGGCTACACCGAAGACGAGAAGAAAAACATTGCCACGCGCTACCTGATTCCAAAGCAGCTGAAGGCCAACGGCCTGAAGAAAAATGAGCTGCACATCAGTGAGCCGGCGATCCGCGACATGATCCGCTACTACACGCGGGAGGCGGGTGTACGCAACCTGGAACGGGAGATTTCAAAGATTTGCCGCAAGGTCGTGAAATCGCTGGTGCTCGGCACAGGCAGGAAGCGGATTTCCATCACGCCCCGTTCCCTGATGAAATACCTTGGCGTCAAGCTCTTCCGTTACGGGCTTGCCGAGGACAATGATCAGGTCGGGCAGGTTACCGGCCTGGCCTGGACGGAAACCGGCGGCGAACTGCTCACGATCGAGGCGGTCGTGATTCCAGGCGAGGGCAAGACCAGCCGTACCGGGCAGCTCGAGGATGTCATGCAGGAATCCATCCAGGTGGCGCAAACCGTCGTGCGCAGCCGCGCCAGGGTGCTGGGAATCCAAGCCGATTTCTACGAAAAGTCGGATATCCACATCCACGTTCCCGAAGGGGCCGTAAAAAAAGACGGGCCCAGTGCAGGAATCGGCATGACGACGGCGATCGTATCGGCCTTGAGCAAGGTGGCAGTTCGCGCGGATGTGGCCATGACGGGCGAGATCACCCTGCGCGGTGAAATTTTACCCATCGGCGGGTTGAAAGAGAAACTGCTGGCGGCGCATCGCGGCGAAATCAAGACGGTCCTGATCCCGAAAGACAACGAAAAGAATCTAAGTGAGATTCCCAAGAATATCAAGCAAAAACTTGAAATCATTCCGGTACAGTGGATCGACGAAGTCCTTCAGGTGGCGCTGGTCAAGATGCCCGAGCCCCTGGGTGACCCGGAGGTCGTGGGTGCGGTCGACCCCGAGCACAAGAAGTCCGTCGGGAAAAGTGAGCCGGTTCAGGCCCACTGAGCACACGGTTTATTGACTTGGTTCGGGCACAATTGGTATAACAAATGCCATTCAAATGGCCTTTGTCACCACGTGCACAACATATCTCGACTCGCAACGATGATTTCTCAGCTTGTTTTGTATGCTAATCATGCGGTCTGCAGGCTGCCTTCAGTTCTTATAAATTAACGTGCGATTGTCTGGGTTGCATAACTAACAATCAGGGGAGTTTAATCTAATGAATAAAAGTGAACTTGTAGAAGCCGTGTCCGAAGCAGCAAAGCTGTCAAAAGCGGATGGAGCACGCGCCGTGGATGCCGTGTTCGGTTCTATTGCCGCCGCATTGAATCGTGGCGATAACGTAACGCTGGTAGGCTTTGGAACCTTCTCGGTAAAACACCGGAATGCACGTATTGGCCACAACCCCCGAACCGGTGAGCAAATCCAGATCGCTGCAAGCAAAGTCCCCAGTTTCAAGGCTGGCAAAGCACTCAAGGATGCTGTAAGCTAGCGCGCCTTTTGGGTGCTTAGCTCAGCTGGTAGAGCGTCGCCCTTACAAGGCGGATGTCGGGGGTTCGAATCCCTCAGCACCCACCAAGGGCCAAACCATTAGGAGTGGTAGTTCAGCTGGTTAGAATACCGGCCTGTCACGCCGGGGGTCGCGGGTTCGAATCCCGTCCACTCCGCCACCGCTTGCAAATCTTTGATCAATCACAAGGTCTGGCCCGGGTGACTGAGCCCCAGTTGCTGTTCCCTGTCTGAAATCAAAAATACGTTGGCGTCAGGCGAAGTGGCGTCTGCGCGGTTGGGTCGTCCTCCTCTATCGACTGCGGAAATGTCGCCCATGCCCAGGCGAGGCAGTTCCTGCAAGGATCTGGAAATCTTGCAATTTAAATGACCCCGGACTCTTCGTGCAGCACGTGACAGGTTGCAGATCGAGGGGACCGGTTCTGATGCCGGGCAATTTGCTGTACGCAGGGGTGCACAGACGGACAGAACCATTACAATGTGAGAACCAGTACCCAGGAAATGCAGATGACAGCGTTGCAGGAAAAAACACATGCTGATTGAAATCCGGGATCGTGCCAGCAGCCTGGTGGCCTATGTGATTATCGGCCTGCTCATTCTTTCCTTTGCCTTGTGGGGCATCCAGGAATATTTCGGTGCGGGAGGAGCACCTGCGGCCGCGACGATCAACGACGTGGAGATCACGGCCCCCGAGTTCAGCGACCGGTTCCAGGAGTACCGCCAACAGCTGCGTTCCAACCTCGGCAGGAGCTATGAACAGCAGTTTCCGGATGAGAGCGTAATCAAGCAGCAGGTCATCGAGGGCATGGTAGACATGGAAATATTGCGCCAGGAGGTCACCGAGGCCGGATTCCGTATCAGCGATACCAGCCTGATACAGAAAATCCAGCAAGTGCCGCAGTTCCGAAGAAACGGCAAGTTTGACCCGGACCTGTACACGCGGCTGCTGCAGGCACAGCGCTATGACAAGGCGCGCTTCGAGTCAGAACTTCGGGAACAGGAAAAACTGGAGCAGTTCGAACTCTCGCTGGCATCCTCTTCCTTCATGACGCAAGCCGACCTGCAGCGCTTCCAGCAGCTGTTCGGGCAGTCCAGGAGCTTCAGCTACGCGCTGGTACAGGTCAACCCCGATTCGATCGAGGTGTCTGACCAGGAAGTGGACGCCTATTACAGCGAGAACGAGACGCAGTTTCAAACTCCCGAGCAGGTCAGGCTCGCCTATCTCGAACTGGCAGAGGAAGCCTTGTTTGACCAGATCAGCATCGGTGAGGACGAGGTACTTTCTATCTATCAGGGACAGCCAGAACGCTTCATGACAAGTGAATTGCGCAAGGCGCGCCATGTCCTGATCCGGGTGCCCAAGGAAGCTGCTGACAATCCAGCCGCGTGGGACCGTGCACGGGATCGGGCCAACGAATACATCCGCCAGCTCGAGGCCGGAACCTCCTTTGAGAAAATAGCCAGGCTGTACTCGGAAGATGCCCTGTCTGCCGGTAAAGGCGGCGAAATCGGATTCATTGCATCCGGCGATCTGGCCAGCGATGCGCTGGAGAAAGTGCTGTTCAGTCTAGATGTGGGTGCATACAGCCAGCCGATACGTACCGACCAGGGAATCCAGATCGTACAACTGGTTGAGATTCAGGAGCCCAAGCAGCAGCCGTTTGCCGAGGTGCACGATAACATTGTCAACGAACGCAAAAGCCAGATAGCCCAGGCGCGCTTTATCGAAATGGCCGAAGAACTGGCCAATCTCGTTGTGGAGCAGCCCGATGAGTTGACAGAAGCGGCCGAGATCTTCGAACTTGAAATTCGGGAAACCGGCTGGCTCACACCCGCTGCCACCACAGGAATCTTCGCAAATTCCAGAGTTCGCCTGACCGCGTTTACGCCCGAGATTCTGGAGGAGGGACTGAACAGCGAACTGATTGAAATTGCGGACGGGCATGTGCTGGCCTTTCGCGTGCTTGAACACAAGCTGCCTGAACTGAGGGCGCGAGAGGATGTGGTCGCACAAATCCGGGAGAAGCTGCGTATACGCAAGGCAGCAGCGCAGGCGATCGAAGCCGGCGAGGAGATGTACGCACAGCTGCAAACAGGCATCAGTTTGGAAGAACTGTCGGACAAGCATGCATTGGAACTGATCCGCCACAGCGCCCTGCGTCGTGATGATGATCGTGTTCCGGGCAAGATTGCCGACTCGGCCTTTACCTTGACCCACCCCGAGGCAGGTCAAGTTTCCGTGGACGGGCTGGCTTTGGATGATGGAAGTTTCGCTCTGCTGGAGTTGTATTCAGTCATGGATGGGCCCGAAGCCCTGGACAAGACCACAGCCTTGCAGTTGTCGCAGCGCGTGAATTACGGCCGCAGGGAGTTCAGCGCCATCCTGCAGTCCATCAAGGAAGATTTCGATGTGCGGATTTTTGAAAACAATCTCTAGTCTTCCGGCGGGTCTGGACTGCAGGCCAGGCTAGCCGCCCATCGCAGGGATATGTACCTCAAGCTTCACTGGCAGAAAACGTGTTCAGCGATCCGTGCGGTGCGATAGTGATCGGCGTGCACGAGGGCGAGTCCAATATCCTGGCCGCCTGACTACTGTAGTTTGCAGAAGACTCGCGGCGGGTTCGGTTCAGTGATACCCGGACATGCCGATGATGTTGAAGCCTGCATCGACATAGGTAATCTCGCCCGTGATTCCACTGGCCAGATCGGAGCACAGGAATGCGGCGGTGTTGCCCACCTCCTCGATGGTCACGTTTTTGCGAAGCGGGGCATTCTGTTCGACGTGGTCCAGCATCTTGCGGAAATCGGCGATGCCTGCAGCGGCAAGGGTGCGGATCGGACCTGCCGAAATGCCGTTCACCCGAATCCCTTCAGGACCCAGGGCATAGGCCATGTAGCGTATGTTGGCTTCCAGGCTGGCCTTGGCCAGGCCCATGACGTTATAGCTCGGCATGGCACGTACCGAACCCATGTAGGTCAGCGAGAGAATTGCCCCGGAGTGCCCGCGCATCATAGGCCGGGCCGCCTTGCCCAGGGCCGTCAGGCTATAGCTGCTGATGTCATGCGCGGTTTTTGAGCCTTCGCGGGTGGTGACCTCGACGAAATCTCCTGCAAGCTCGTCTCTCGGAGCAAAGGCTGCCGAGTGGACCAGGATGTCAAGTCCGTCCCAGTGGTCTCCGAGCGAATCAAACAGTGCCGAGATCTCGTCATCGTTTTCCAGGTCGCAAGGCAGGACCACCTGGGCGCCGCATTCGACAGCAAATTTCTCTACCCGGGACTTGAGTTTTTCGTTCTGGTACGTGAACGCCAGTTCAGCCCCTTCGCGCCTCATGGCCTCCGCGATCCCCCAGGCAATGGAGCGGTTGCTCGCTATGCCGATGATCAGGGCACGTTTTCCTGCCAAGAATCCCATTTCTGTCTCCTTGCTTGTTGCTCGATGGGTCAGGTACGGGAATTGTCGGGGCCCCGGACCGAAGTATTTTTGTCGGTGGACCGTCTATAATGCCCGCCCAGAGAAAAGCTATCCATACCTGACAGAAGTAGACCCGGTGTTGACGTGAACGACCGTATCATCCCTTGGGTTCCGGCCATTATAGCTTGCCTGCTTGGGGCATGCAGCGAAGGTGCCTGGAACAATCCCTATCCGAACGGGGAGCAAGCCTCGAATGTCGTGTACTCATCATTCAGTGAACGCCCCAAGCACCTCGATCCCGTCAGGTCCTACAGTTCAAACGAGTACCAGTTCATTGCGCAGATCTACGAGCCGCCCCTGCAGTACCATTATCTTGCGCGCCCGTACAAGCTGATTCCCCTGACCGCGACGCAGTTGCCGCAGGTGCGCTACCTGGATGCCACGGGCCGACCGGTGTCCAGGGAACGGCCGGGAGCCATCGCCTTCTCCGAGTACACGGTTTCCATCCAGCCGGGCATCCACTACCAGCCTCATCCGGCCCTGGCAAGGGACGCGCAGGGGAACACCCGCTATCTTCAACTGGATGCCGAGGATCTCGAAGGTATTCACGTGCTGGGCGATTTCACGATGAGCGGTACCCGGGAGCTGACCGCTGCCGATTACGTGTACCAGATCAAGCGTATCGCAAGCCCTTACCTGCATTCGCCGATCGCCGGGGTGATGCGGGAGTACATCGTCGGTTTCGATGCATTTCGCAAGGCGGTGGGTGAGCGTTACGCCAGCCATGAGAAGGGCGTCTGGCAGGACCTGAGAAGCATTGATTTTGCCGGACTGTCGGTAGATGACCGCTACACCTACCGTATCCGCATCCATGGAGAGTACCCGCAACTGGCGTACTGGCTGGCCATGCCGTTTTTTGCACCGATGCCCTGGGAGGCTGAAAAGTTCTACAGCCAGGCCGGCATGGAGGAACGCAACATCACGCTGAACTGGTACCCGGTAGGCACCGGGCCTTTTATGCTCACGGAGAACAATCCGAACCTGCGCATGGTGATGGAGAAAAACCCGAACTTTCATGGCGAGCAGTACCCGACCTATGGTGAGCCGCAGGATCTGCAAAACGGATTGCTGGACGATGCCGGCAAGGCGCTGCCGCTGGTGCACAAGGCGGTCTACAGCCTGGAGAAGGAGAATATCCCGTACTGGAACAAGTTCCTGCAGGGCTATTACGACGCTTCAGGAGTCTCCTCGGACAGCTTCGATCAGGCGATCCAGTTCGGCTCCCAGGGTGATGTCCAACTGACCGAGTTGATGCAGGCCAAGGATATCCAGTTGGAGACCTCAGTGACGACTTCCATCCTGTACATGGGCTTCAATATGCAGGATCCGGTGGTCGGCGGGTTTTCCGAGCGCGCGCGCCTGCTGCGACGGGCACTCTCCATCGCTGTGGATTACGAGGAATATATCTCCATCTTCGCCAATGGCCGGGGGATTGCGGCCCAGGGCCCCGTTCCCCCCGGAATTTTCGGGAACATCGAAGGCGAGGCCGGGATCAATCCCTACGTCTATGACTGGGTGGACGGGGAACCAAGGAGAAAGGACCTCGGGGAAGCTCGCCATCTGATGACCCAGGCCGGTTATGAGGATGGCATTGACCAGGCCTCCGGCAAGCCGCTGGTCCTGTATTTCGACACCCCCGGTGCAGGGCCGGGAGCCAAGGCCCATTTCAACTGGCTGCGCAAGCAATACCAGAAGCTTGGCATCCAGCTGGTGATCCGTGCTACCGACTACAACCGCTTTCAGGAGAAAATGCGCAAGGGCACCGGCCAGATCTTCCAGTGGGGCTGGAATGCGGACTATCCGGATCCTGAAAATTTCTTTTTCCTGCTGTATGGGCCCAATGCCAAGGTGAAACACGGGGGCGAGAACACCGCGAACTACCAGAACCCGGAGTTTGACCGCCTGTTTGAACAGATGAAAAATATCGAGAACGGTCCGGTGCGCCTGGAGATCATCCGGCAGATGACCCAGATCCTGCAGCGCGACGCCCCTTGGCTATGGGGCCATCACCCCAAGGCATTTTCGCTTTTTCATGACTGGTACAAGAACGTCAAGCCCAACCTGATGGCCAACAATCTCCTGAAATACAAGCGTGTGGATGGTGAACTCAGGGACAGGAAGCGTGCGGAATGGAACCGGCCCAATTACTGGCCGCTGATCATCCTGTCTGTGCTGTTGCTGGTCTCATTCATCCCGGCCGTCGTCGGATTTTACCGGCGTGAACACGGTACCCTGAAATGACCGCCTACATCATTCGCCGTGCCCTGTACGCCATCCCGATCCTGGTGGGGGTGAACATCATCACGTTCCTGCTCTTTTTTGTCGTCAATACGCCCGATGACATGGCGCGCATGTTTCTAGGTCAAAAACACGTCACCGAGGCACAGATCGAGGACTGGAAGACAGAGCGGGGGTATCACCGTCCACTGTTCTACAATTCGGAAGCCGAGGGCATGGACAGCCTCAAGGAAACCATTTTCTATACCAAGTCGCTGCGGCTGTTCGTGTTCGATTTCGGGCGTTCTGACAGCGGCCGGGATATCAGTTTCGATATCAGCCAGCGCATGTGGCCGAGCCTCGCCATCGCGGTCCCGCAACTGCTCATTGGCCTGCTGGTCGCCATCACCTTTGCCTTGCTGATCGCCTTTTTCCGGGCCACTTACATCGATTACTGGGCCGTGGTCCTTTGCGTGGCGCTGATGTCGATCTCCAGCCTGTTCTATATCATAGGCGGGCAGTTCGTCATGGGAAAACTCCTGCGGGTGGTGCCGATTTCAGGATTCGAAAGCGGGCTATTCGGAATCAAGTTCCTGATTTTGCCAGTGTTGATCGGCGTAGTCGGCGGCATCGGCTCGAGCACCCGGTGGTACCGCACGATCTTCCTCGAGGAGATGAACAAGGACTACGTGCGAACCGTTCGGGCCAAGGGGATCGCCGAACAGACGGTGCTGTTTCGCCATGTACTGAGAAACGCACTGATCCCGATTCTCACAGGCGTGGTGGTCATTTTACCGCTGCTGTTCATGGGCAGCCTGATCACCGAATCTTTCTTCGGCATTCCCGGGCTCGGCAGCTACACCATCGATGCGATCAACCGGCAGGACTTCGCGATCGTACGCTCCATGGTATTCCTGGGTGCTGTGTTATACATCATCGGCTTGTTGCTGACAGATATTTCCTACACGGTCGTTGATCCCAGAGTCAGGCTCAGTTGATCATGCTGCCAGGCAAGCCGGTTTTTCTGCTCACCGACATCCTGATTTTCGTGCTGGTGGCGAGCATCGTCTCGTTTTTTGCCTATGCCATGCGCAAGCCGCATCTGCGCCAGCCCTGGGGCCAGGTGGTGCGCGCTCGAGCCGGTGTCATTTCCATGATCGTCCTGTCGGTGTACGTGGCGATTGCATTGCTGGACTCGCTGCATTTTCATCCTGCACTGGAGAGCCCGGCTGCCCACTCCGAAGAGGTACAGTACAGTGGCGAGGTGATCAGTGTCTTTGACCAGTTGGTTTCTGGGCTGCGGGCAAGCACCGAAAAGACCTACTCGGCACCGTTTGCCGCCCACCTGTATGCCAAGGAAACCGTGCAGCAGGTGGATGGCACGCGCGTGCGGGTCTATCCACGCCTGTTGTGGGGGGCCGCCCATCTGGAGGAACCCCATGCCCAGAAGGCGACCGACGTACTGCTGCTGGCGGCAATCGGTGCGCTCAAGGCGACAGCCGTGTGGGTCGTGTTGCTGGTGGCGTGGGCGCTGTATCTTTCCACAAGGACCGCACGCACGTTCCCGGTGGCGTTTCGCACCCTGTTCGACGGGCACTCGGAAGTGCCCTGGAGGACGGTGAGCGTGACGCTGGGGGTCGTGTTGCTGGTGCTGCTGGTCGGTGCGGAATGGGCCTCGAAATACCATGTACTGGGCACCGACAAGGTGGGTGAGGACGTCCTGTACCAGGCACTCAAGAGCATCCGCACCGGCGTGGTGATCGGCACGCTGACCACCCTGCTGATGGTGCCTTTTGCGATTGTGCTGGGAATCATGGCAGGCTTCTTTCGCGGCTGGATCGACGACGTGATCCAGTATCTCTATACCACGCTCAATTCCGTGCCGGGCGTGTTACTGATCGCGGCCGCGGTACTCATGCTGAACGTCTACATGAGCAAGCATGCCGAGGCATTTGCGAGCCTGACCCAGCGCGCCGACATGCGCCTGCTGTTCCTGTGCCTGATCCTCGGGCTGACCAGCTGGACCGGCCTGTGCCGGCTGTTGCGTGCGGAGACACTGAAGCTGCGCGCCGTGGACTTCGTGCAGGCAGCGACCGCGTTCGGGGTGGGGCCGATGCAGACCATATTCCAGCACATCCTGCCCAATGTGATGCACATCGTCCTGATCACGCTGGTTCTGGATTTCAGCGGGCTGGTGCTGGCCGAGGCCGTGCTGTCCTATATCAACATCGGCGTGGACCCGACCATGAACAGCTGGGGCAACATGATCAACAGTGCCCGCCTGGAGATGGCCCGCGAGCCCATCGTATGGTGGTCTTTGGCCGCATCCCTGTTTTTCATGTTCACCATGGTGCTGTTTGCGAACCTGTTTGCCGACGTGGTGCGCGACGCGCTTGACCCGCGGGTGTCGCGGTAACCATGTCCAGGGCTCTCCTGCAAGTCCACGGGTTGACGACGGAATTCCAAACCCGCCGACGCACCCTCACGGCCGTGAACGAGGTCAGTTTCGAGATCCGGGAAGGGCAGACGTTTGCCTTGGTCGGGGAGTCGGGCAGCGGCAAGTCGGTCACGGCGCTGTCCGTCATCCGCCTGCTGCCCGAGGCTGCCCGGCTGGCATCGGGGAGTATTCAGCTTGAAGGGCGGGATTTGCTGGCACTGCCCGAGCGTGAGATGCGCGATATCCGTGGCAGCGGTATTTCCATGATCTTCCAGGAGCCGATGACCTCCCTGAACCCTGTGGTCCGAGTGGGCAGGCAGATCACGGAAGTGCTGATGCGCCACCAGAACATGTCTGCGAAACAGGCCCGCGAGCGTGCCCTGGACCTGCTCGATGCCGTCCGGATCCCCAAGCCTTCCTACACCATCGATACCTACGCGCATGAACTGTCCGGGGGCATGAAGCAGCGGGTCATGATCGCAATCGCGCTGGCCTGCAAGCCCCGGCTGCTGATCGCCGACGAACCCACGACTGCACTGGATGTCACGATCCAGGCCCAGGTGCTGGAGCTGATCAACGATCTGCAGGAGCAATTCGGGATGGCGATCCTGTTTATCACGCATGACCTGGCGGTCGTCAAGCAGGTGGCTGACCATGTTGCTGTCATGAAGGAAGGTGTGATCGTTGAACAGTCCAGCAACGAGGTGTTTTTTTCCGCACCGCGGCATGCCTACAGCTGGGATCTGTTTGCAGCCCTGCCGGCGATGGAAAAACGTGGCAAGCCCCTGCTGCAACGAAATCACGAGTCGCACCGGCTGACTGCTGTGAACCCGACTGAAAATGGCACCCTGCAGGTCCGTGACTTGGCCGTGTACTTTCCCATTCGCAAGGGCCTGTTCAAGCGCACCGTCGGTTACGTCAAGGCCGTCGACGGGGTTTCCCTGGAAATTCCGCCGGGCAAGACGGTTGCCCTGGTCGGGGAGTCGGGCAGCGGCAAGACGACGGTTGGCAAGGGCATCTTGCGCCTGGTCCAGCCGACACTGGGCGAGGTGATCTACCAGGGGCAGCGTCTGCACGAGATCGATTCCAGCCAGTTGCTGGAACAGCGAGCCAATCTCCAGATCGTTTTCCAGGATCCCTATTCCTCGATGAACCCGCGCATGCTGGTCGGCCAGATCATCGAGGAGGGCATCAAGGCCCTGCACGTGATTACGGATGCCAAGGCCCGCAGGCAGCGGGTGCTGGAACTGCTCGAGCAAGTGGGCCTGGACCCGGACGCCCATCTGCGCTACCCGCATGAATTTTCAGGCGGGCAGCGCCAGCGCATATGCATTGCCCGCGCACTGGCTGTCAATCCGAAGATCATTATCTGCGATGAGCCCACCAGTGCCCTGGATGTT
Source organism: Gammaproteobacteria bacterium (assembly GCA_965220895.1). Taxonomy (GTDB): domain Bacteria; phylum Pseudomonadota; class Gammaproteobacteria; order UBA4575; family UBA4575; genus WTFY01. The sequence goes on along the minus strand of OZ244850.1, from coordinate 378,530 downwards.
TCCGTGCAGGCACAGATCCTGGATTTGCTGAATCACCTGCAGGCGCGCTACGGGATCAGCTATCTGTTCATAACCCACAACATGTCCGTGGTGGCTTACTTTGCAGACCGCGTTGCGGTCATGTACCAGGGCAAGATTGTCGAGCAGGGAGAGGTGGAGCAGGTGCTGGTCAACCCGCAGCACGAGTACACGAAACGCCTGCTGAGCGCGGTGCCCAAGCTGGTGCCGCCCGTTCGGGCTGCATGATTTGCCGGTGCAAACCGGCACTCGAATGCCAAAGCTGGCGCAGGCTCCGGCCGCCTCGGGCCGGTTGATTCACCGAAGTGGCTCCTTTACGATGAAATGGCAGCGAACACTACATCAGGCCTGCTGTGCACCGCAGGTATTCGAGAGAAAAAAGGAGACGTTGGGATGAGATCAGGATTGCGTAGGGCATGCGGGATGGTTTTGCTGGGACTGGGCGTCTTGCTGGGAGCACCGGCCATGGCGGAAAACGCGCCGCATCCGGGCTGGTATGTGGGTGTTGGCCTGGGGGTGAACTGGCTGTCCAAGATGGACCAGGCCGGCTGGAACCGGGATTCGTTCTGTTATCCCATGGACGACTGCAGCAACCGGGACACCATTGAGGGCTATCGCTGGTTTTATGATCTGGATACGGACCGCGGCAACCTGTTTGAGGTGGTCATTGGCCGGGGGTTCGGCAATGTGCGCCTGGAGGTATCGGCAAACCGGCGTGAAAACGACATTGACCAGAAATTTACCGACATCACTTACGTTGACGGCTCGCCGATCCTGCCGGACCCCACCAGCAACTACACCAGCCAGAGCGAGGCGACCATCGACCGCCTGAGGACGCAAACCCTGCAACTGAACGCCTACTACGATTTCCCGCTTGCGCACAGCCCGATTACCCCGTACATGGGGGTTGGAGTCGGTCTTTCCGATGTCAAGCTCTACGGTCTGTATTTCCGGAGTGAGTATTCATGTACCAGTGGATGCGATGCCAAGCTATCCCCTCCCGAAGCCTACAATTCCTGGCAGGACGAGGACCTGAGTGACACCGTGTTTTCCATGCACCTGCACGCCGGGGCGGATTACAGTCTGGGGGACAAGCTGTTGCTGGGCCTGAAACTGACCTACAGCGAGATGGATGACATGCGCGACACCGGGCGCTACATCGACCACCCGCTCCCCGATGAGCTCAACCACACCAAAATCAGCGACATGGACCACTGGTCCCTGACGCTTGGCCTGAAGTACCGGCTAGGCGGCTGAGCGACTGCGTTTTCGCTTTAATCCACACGCCCCCAGGCCTCGACAAAAACGGGGCCTATCGCTTCAATGCGGAATAATCAGGGTCTTGCCTGCCAGGATCAGGGAACTCTTCAGCTGGTTTGCCCTGCGAAGGGCTGACACCGTGGTCCCGTAACGCACGGCAATGACGCTCAGCGACTCGCCTCGGGCGATCCTGTGCCGATACCAGCGGGGTTCCTCGGGCAGGCGCTCCACCACCTGTAAGACCAGTTCGGTTTTTTGATGCGGTACCAGCATGCGATAGCCTCGCGGCAAAGGGTAATGCAGATGCTGCATGGCCGGATTCAGTCTCCGCAACTCCCCGGCAGAGATGTTCGCTGACTTGAAGAGTTTCGCAGGCGAGATGCGCTTTTTGGTCTCCAGGATTTCCAGGTGTGGGGCATTGGCCACCGGGTGCAGCAGCGTGTGGCTCAAGTGGGGGTCTGCGACGATGGCACAGAAGGCGAGCAGCTTGGGCACGTATTCGCGGGTTTCACGGGACAACGCCAGGTTCCAGTAATCGTCGGCTTTAAGCGCATCTGCACTGGATCGCAACACCTTTTTGAGCCGGTTGGGCCCGGTGTTGTAGGCCATCAATGCCAGCAACCAGTCCTGGTTGAATTGCATATGCAACTCTTCGAGGTAATCGAGTGCGGCCATGGTGGAGGCATGAATGTCGTAGCGGGCGTCATAGCAGCAGGTGCGTTTCAGTCGGAATTCCCGGGCAGTCTGGGCGGTGAATTGCCATAGCCCGGTGGCCTTGGACCGGGACCGGGCCATTGGATAGTAGCCGCTTTCGACGAAGGGCAGGATCACGAGTTCCGATGGCATGTTGCGCCGCTCGATCTCATCAAGGATGAAGTAAATGAAGGGCTCGGAGCGCTGGGAAGTTACCTGCAGTACCCGCTCCCGCTGCAGGAGTTTCTGCTTTTGGGCGACTACAAGGGGGTGCTCGTAGAGGTGCGAAAAGGCAAAGTTTCGTGCAATGCGCGGCCAGATCAGTGCAGGCGGTTCATCAGTCTTGCGCACGGCCTGGGGCAGGGCAGGCGTGGCCGTTCCGGAAATGCTTTCGGCCCGGGAGGCGGGGGCCTCCCCGGGTATTTTCTCAGCGAGAGAATCAGTGGAAGGGGTCACCCCGGTGCAGGCGGTGAGAAAAAGCATTGAAGCTGCGAGCAGCAGGCAGGCTTGGCTCTTCATGGGCGAAAATGCAATCGGGGACCGCCAAATGTGCTGATAACCCGGTTTTATAAGGCACATATAGTAAACGAATCCACCGTCCTGTCCAGCTTGGATAGCCGTGGCCTTTTTAGGCTAGAATGAAGCGATGCAAGAATCGGAAGCACGGTCTCCGGTGCAGGTCATCCAGGACCTGCAGGACTGGTATGCCAGTCCGGCCGGCGAACATCTGTACGAGGAACTGCAAGGCAGCCTGTCCCAGGTGCTGCCTGGACTGTTCGGCTATTATGCACTGCAGGTCGGCGTACTGGCCAAGGAGGTTGACCTGTTGCAGAGCAGCCGTATCGGTCGAAAGATCTACATGACCCTGGAACCGCGCCTGGGTACGCTCTCGGCCAGTCCATTGGCCTTGCCCTTCCAGCATGATTCGCTCGACCTGATGGTCCTGCTGCACACCCTCGATTTCTCCCCTGATCCGCATCAGGTCCTGCGTGAAGCGCACCGGGTGCTGATTTCCGAAGGCCATCTGGTGGTGATCGCCTTCAACCCGCTCAGCATGATGGGTCTGGCCAAGCTGGCATTGCCACGCAGCCGAAGAGCGCCCTGGAGCGGTCATTTTTATTCGGCGAGGCGTCTCAGGGACTGGCTTTCCCTGCTGGATCTCACGATCATGGAAACCCGCCACATCGGGCTGCGTCCTCCCGTTCGCAACCTGCGGGTGCAGCAGCGCCTGGGGTTTCTTGACCACGCCAGCCTGTACGGGCTGGCACGCCTTGGCAGTGTGCAAATCTTCGTGGCCAAAAAGCGGGTGCTGACACTGACTTCACGTCCACAGCCCTGGCGCGCACCGAAGCCGGTACTGCCCGTGAACGTCGCAGAACCCTCCGCACGGGAAGCCAATCATGCCAGAGCAGGTCGATATCTACACTGACGGCGCCTGCCGTGGAAATCCCGGTCCGGGAGGCTGGGCCGCCCTGTTGCGTTATGGCTCCCGGGAGACCACGATTCACGGTGCAGTGCAAGAAACCACGAACAATCGCATGGAGCTGCAGGCGGCATTGTCCGCCCTGCAAAAACTCAAACGCCCGTGTACGGTTCGCATTACCACAGATTCAAAGTACCTGATGGACGGCATCCAGCAATGGCTGCCCCGCTGGAAACGCAATGGCTGGAAGACCTCTGCAAAAAAACCCGTCAAGAACCAGGACTTGTGGCAACAGCTCGACGGGCAGGTTGAACGTCATGCGGTTACCTGGAACTGGGTACAGGGGCACAGTGGACATGCGGAAAATGAACAGGTTGACCGGCTGGCCAATGAAGCCATTGATGCCATGCTGTCGTAACCATTCGGGTTTATCGGGACCGGGAGGAGAAACATGCGACAGGTTGTTCTGGATACGGAAACTACAGGCCTTGAGGTTGCACAGGGACACCGTATGATCGAGATCGGTTGCGTGGAAATTCTGCATCGGCGGATTACCGGCCGGACGTTCCACCAGTTTTTGAACCCGGGTCGCGATATTGACGAGGGCGCGTTGCAGGTGCACGGGATTACCCAGGAATTTCTTGCCGGCAAGCCCGAGTTCGCCAAGATCGCCGATGAGTTTCTCCATTTCGTGGAAGGGGCTGAACTTGTCATCCACAATGCCAGCTTCGATATCGGATTCATCAATACCGAGCTGTCGCTGGCCAGCTACGGGATTACCGATATTGGCAGCTGCTGCACCGTGACCGACACACTGGAGCTAGCCCGGAAACTGCATCCGGGACAAAAAAACAGTCTGGATGCCCTGTGCAAGCGCTATGCAATTGATAATTCTGCTCGCACCTACCACGGGGCGTTGCTGGATGCCCAGATACTGGCCGAGGTCTACCTGGTAATGACGGGAGGACAGTCGGTGCTGGGTCTCAGCACGGAATCCGAGCAGGCGGCGAAACAGCGACTGGCGGCCAGGCAGTCGACAGGACCCCGTGCAAGCCTGCCTGTGATCCAGGCCAGCGCAGAGGAACTGGCAGCACACGAAGCCTTGCTGGAAAAGATCAGCCAGGAGAGCGAGTCCGGCTGTGTGTGGCCGGGTGAATCCGGTCACTGAGCGTACAAGCGGTAACGGTTGCCGTACTGCCTGAATTCCGTTACATTGCTGCGTAGTAGTTCAGACCAACCTCTGAGGGGGCATATAATTATGAGACTAAAGCCTTTGGCAAGTTTGCTGCTGATCAGTTTCCTGGCCATTTCCGGGTGTGGAGAAGATAATGCAAGGTCCAAGTGGTTTGGTGCAACGGGCTCCGGTGCTGATGCCGTACACATGGAATTTGGTTCCTATGAAGAATGCGTCGCGGGCATGCAGGCACATGCAGCCTCCGGAGTGTTCAACTGCGGTGTGAACTAGCCGACATACTGCACAGCCTCCCGCAGGGCATCCGACCAGCCCTTACTTTGCGTTTTTCAGCAGCCGCTGCTGGTCGCGTTTCCAGTCCCGCTCCTTGATGCTTGCACGGCGGTCCTGCTTGTGCTTGCCTTTCGCCACGGCGATTTCCAGCTTGGCGACACCCTTTTTCCAGTACATGGACAAGGGGATGATGGTGTAGCCCTTTCGTTCCACCGCACCCACCAGCTTGGCAATTTCATCCTTGTGCAGGAGAAGTTTCCGGGTTCGGGTCGGGTCCACCGGCTTGTGGGTGGAAATCGTGGCTAGGGGGGCGATGTGCGCGCCGAGCAACCAGGCCTGCATGTCCCGGATGAGGACATAGCTCTCCTTGAGCTGGATGCTTTTTTCCCGCAGACTTTTGACTTCCCAGCCCTCAAGTACCAGCCCAGCTTCCAGCTGTTCGATGATGAAGTAATCGTGGCGGGCTTTCTTGTTGACTGCAATGCGGGAGTCCGGTTGAAGCTTGGGTCTGGACATGCGGGTATTGTAATGAATTCATCCGGGGCGCGTTCAAAAGATCGGCTGACCGCTATAGTATAGGGGGGCGGTTGGCAGCCGTTGCTTTTTGCAAAGGGATGACAGTGCACTGATGACTGCAACGAGAACATCGATCCACGGGTACTGGTCGTCCCGGTTCATGTTCGTGATGGCAGCGGCCGGTTCGGCCGTCGGTCTCGGCAATATCTGGAAATTTCCGTACATGGCGGGCGATGGCGGGGGTGGTGCGTTCGTGCTGCTGTACTTCGCCTGTATCGCATTGCTGGGCCTGCCCGTGATGATGTCGGAAGTGCTGCTCGGGCGCAGGGGCCGGAGCAGCCCGATCCACACCATGGCTGCGCTGGCAGAAGAGGAAGGCCGAAGCACCCTGTGGAGTCTGCTGGGGGTGATGGGCATGCTGGCAGGGTTCCTGATCCTTTCCTTCTACAGTGTCATCGCAGGCTGGACACTGGCCTACGTGGTGGAAGCGGCTAGCGGCTCGTTCGCAGGAATTTCCACACAGGGGGTTGGTGAACTGTTCAACCGCCTGGTCGCCGATCCGTGGCGGTTGATGTTCTGGCACACACTGTTCATGGTACTGACGGTGTCCGTCATCCTGCGCGGAGTGCGCCGGGGACTGGAAGCGGCGGTGCGGTTGCTGATGCCGGGCCTGTTTCTGCTGATCGTGGTCATGGTCGTGTACGCGGTCATCGCCGGGGATTTTCTCGGCGGGCTCAGGTTTCTGTTTGCCCCCGATTTCTCCAAGATCACGCCGGATGTGGCGCTGAAGGCCATGGGCCAGGCGTTTTTCACCCTGAGTCTCGGCATGGGTGCGATCATGATGTACGGGTCGTACCTGCCCGAAGATGCATCGATTGCAAGCACGAGCGTCCAGGTAGCGCTCACGGATACCCTGATTGCGATACTGGCCGGGCTGGCAATTTTCCCGATCGTGTTTGCCAACGGGCTGGAGGCGGGGCAGGGTCCGGGGCTGATTTTCAATACCCTGCCGCTTGCCTTTGGGCACATGCCGGGTGGCACCCTGTTCGGGCTGCTGTTTTTCGTCTTGCTGGTATTCGCGGCCTGGACCTCGGCCATTTCACTGATTGAACCCGCCGTGGCCTGGATGGTGGAGAGGTTCTCGCTCACCCGCATCCGAGCCTCCCTGGTCTGCGGCCTGATCGCCTGGGCGATCGGCGTGGGTACGGTGCTTTCCTTCAATCACTGGACACGGGTCCGGCTGTTCGATGGCACGGCCCTTGAGGGCAAGTCATTCTTTGACCTGCTGGATTACCTGACGTCCAATATCATGCTGCCGCTTGGCGGGATTCTGATCTGCCTGTTCGCGGCCTGGGTCATGGGTGAGTCTTCGCGCCGGAGCGAACTTCGAATCAGGCATCCTGCGGTCTATCGCTTGTGGCGCTTTCTGGCGCGCTATATCGCCCCGCTGGGGGTGGTTTTGATATTCCTGCATGCGCTCGGTATGGTCTGAGTATCTGGAAACTGCAGTCACTTCGCATGACCCGCATCCAACGCAGTGCACGGTTGCACCATTCGGCGGCACAGATGTACGCACTGGTCAACGACATCGAGGCCTATCCCGAGTTTGTGACCTGGTGCGTTGGCAGCGATGTCACCGAGGTCGGCGAGCATGTCAAGCAGGCCACCCTGCATTTTGCCAAGGGTGCACTCCATGCCTCGTTGACCACGCGCAATGAACTCACCCGTGATCGCAGCATTGTCCTGCACCTGGTCAAGGGCCCGTTCCGGTACCTGACGGGAGTCTGGGAGTTCCAGGAAATCGATGAGCACTCATGCCATGTGAAGCTGCTCATGGAATTCAAGTTCTCCAACCGCCTGCTCGAGCTTACCCTGGGGCCAATCTTCAGTCAGGTGGCCAACAACATGATCGCGACCTTCAGGAAAAGGGCGAATGTGGTCTATGGCCAGGCCTAGCCTGATATCAGTCACGGTCTGCTTCGCACAGGCGGACCACCAGGAGGTGATCCCGCTGACCGTTGCACCCGAGACGACGGTCCAGCAGGCCATCGAGCAATCCGGCATCGTCTCCCGCTGTCCGCAGGCCAAGGTGCATGAAGGCAATGTCGGAATCTACGGCACCCCTGTCAGGCTGGATCGTCGCCTGCAAAATCATGACCGGGTTGAAATCTATCGGCCCTTGTACAGGAGTCCCGCCGAAGCTCGCCGCAAGCTCGCCGAACGGGGAAAATAATAGTCTGGCCGTGCCCCGGGTCGGGAGCCCGGCCTCAGTCCTCGGACTGCGTATCCTCGGCGGCGCCCGAATCGTGCCGGATCATCTCGATGACCTTGTCACGGTCGAATATCAGGGTCAGTTGACTGCGCTGCGTTTGTGCGTAGCCGGGCTTTAGCATATAGATATAGTCCCATCGGTCCGGGTGGAAACTGTCCACGATCAGGGGACTGCCAAGGACAAAAAGCACCTGCTCCCGGTTCATACCAAGCTTGATTTTCTCGACGTCTTCGGCCTTGAGTGCGTTGCCCTGCTGGACATCGATCTTGTAGATCGTCAACAGACCCTTCTCACAGCCCGAAAGTGCCGTCACGCAGCAGACTATGCATGCCATCGCTCTCAACCACTTCATGCCGACCGCCTTTTTCCCTGTTGCAGCATTTCCTTGGCATGCTCTTGTGTGTTGCGGGTCATCTTGATGCCGCCAAGCATGCGCGCCAGTTCGTCGATACGGGCCTGCTTCTTTAGCTGGGAGATTTCGGTCCGGATCGAGGTGTCATGTCCGCATTTATCCACCTTGTAGTGATGGTCCGCCTGGGCTGCGACCTGGGCCAGGTGGGTGACGCAGAACACCTGTGCATTGTAGCTTAGTTCATGCAGGTGTTTGCCAACGATTTCCGCCGTGGCGCCTCCGACACCCGTATCCACCTCGTCGAAGATCAGGGTCGGAATGGCGAGATTGTTTGCCGTTGTGATCTGTATGGCAAGACTCAGCCGGGACAGCTCGCCTCCCGAGGCGACCTTGTTCAAAGGGCGCAGTTCCTGGCCGGGATTGGTGCTGACCAGAAACTGCACCTCGTCCAGGCCGTAGGACGTCGGTTCCGCCGGGGTGCGCGGCTGGATTTCGATCCGAAAGTGACCCCCCCGCATGCCGAGTGTCTGCATGGCGTCTGTGATTTTCCTGTTCAGGGTGTCGGCTCCGGCCTGTCTCTTTGCGCTGACTTGTCCAGCCAGCGTACGGTAGCGCTGCTCGATCTCCTGCAGGTCATTGCGAAGCTTCTCGGGGTCCATGTGACGGCTTTCCAGGGCTTCCAGTTTGTCTCCGAGGGTCAGGTACAGGGATGCCAACTCGCCTGCCTTGATCCTGTGCTTGCGTGCGATCTCCTCGATCGTCGAGATCCGTTCCTCGACGGCCTGCAGTTCCTGCGGGTCTGTGGAAGTCTGTTCCGAGTAGTTGCGCAGGCTGCCCGCAGTCTCCCCCAGCTGGATCTGGATTCCCTGCAGGTCTTCCAGCAGGCCCTCGAGTGCCGGGTCAGTCGCGCTGAGTTTCTCCAGTTCGACCAGCAGTTGTCCAAGCGTATCGAAGACCTTGTCATCGCCCTCTCCGGCAAGCCGGTCCGAAATGCGCATGCTGCCCTCGCGCAGCTCTTTCGCATGGCTCAGTTGGATGTGGCGGGCATTCAGGGTTTCGTGCTCTCCGTCTTCCAGGCCCAGCTGTTCCAGTTCCTGGTACTGGTAACGTAACAGCTCCAGTTGCGCGTGCGCGCTTTCATGGTTTTGCTCGACTTCCTTGAGCTGTTTGCCAAGGTCCTGCCAGCTTCGGAAAAGTGCGGCCAGCTCCTCGACGGCAGCTTCATTGCAGGCGAAGCTGTCCAGCAAGGCACGTTGCTTGTCCCTGTGCATCAGTGACTGGCACTCATGTTGGCCGTAGATGTCCACGAACAGCTCGCCGAGGCCTCGAAGCTGCATGACCGGACCGGGCGAGCCGTTGATGTAGGCCCTGGACTTTCCATCCGTCGAGATGACTCTGCGCAGGACACATTGTGCGCCGGCCGTGTCTAGGTCATGTTCATCCAGCCAGTGCAGGGCCGTGTCCATCCGGCTGGCATCGAGGGTCAGCGTGATTTCTACCGGCTGACCAGGGTTTCGGGCCATGGTACTGTCCGCGCGGCTGCCGAGCGCTAGGTTCAGTGCATCGATGATGATGGATTTTCCGGTGCCCGTTTCCCCCGTGAGTACACTCATGCCGGAATGAAAATCCAGTTCCAGCTCGTCGATGATCGCAAAATTGCGAATATAGATGGACTTGAGCATGAGTTGCACCCGGGGCCTGCGGGCTACTTCTTGCCACGCGGTGCTGCGTTCCAGCGCAGTTTTTCCTGCAGCACGTTGAAGTAGTCGTAGGTGCGTGGCTGAATGAGGCGCAGTTCGTGCCGGGCCTTTTGAATGGTAAGAAGGTCCCCCGGCTCAAAATCAAGATTGATCTGGCCGTCTACGGAAGCCAGTGCCGAGTGGCGCGGATTCTGCTTTGCCAGCACCAGTTCAATGCGGCTGTTGGCATCGACCACGATGGGCCGGTTGCTCAGGGTGTGGGGACAGATCGGCACCAGCACGATGGCCCCGAGGTTCGGATGAAGGATGGGGCCTCCGCCCGACAGTGCATAGGCGGTCGAGCCGGTCGGGGTCGACACGATGTAGCCGTCGGCGCGCAGGGTATCGAGGTGCTGGCCATCCACGCGTGTCTCTATTTCGATCATCCGCACCATCTGCATGGCATGTACGACGACGTCGTTGACCGCATGGGCCACGCGATGGGTTTCGCCGCCACGCATCAGGGTGGTCTGCAGCACAAAGCGGCGTTCTTCGATGAAGTTGCCAGCAAGGATCGCATCCAGTTCCCGCTCCATGTCTTTCGGGCTGATCTCCGCCAGGAATCCCAGGCGTCCGAGGTTGACGCCCAGTAGCGGGATGCCCAGTTCGATCATGCTGTGTGCGGCATACAGCAGTGTGCCGTCGCCACCCACCGCAATCACGAGGTTACTGCTCTGTGCAATCTCTTCCGAACTGCTGGCACCGACCGAGTACTGGTCAATCAATGCGGCGGTCACATCATCGACGGAGATATGCAGGGACCGTTCGGACAGGTAGCGGTACAGGGACCGTACGGTATCCGAAATCAGCGGATCATCCGGTTTGGAGATGATCCCTATGTTGGTAAAGGTACTCACAGTCCTGTCCCGTGTCTGGATGAGCCAAAAGCTATCACGGATTTAGCAAGCGCACTAGTCCAACATCTCCTTGACAATTTCTGCGCAGTGCTGCAATTATGTTTCCGGCACTTTTGGGTATGGAATTCCCAATCCCTAGCTTAGAATGCCCCGGACCATGGCTGCAATCGAAGAGCAAAATTATTCCTTAAGCGAGCGGACCCAGCTACTGCTGAAAGTCCTGGTGGAGAACTACATTTCGGGAGGCCAGCCGCTCGGTTCGCGCACTCTGGCACGCAAGTCCGAACTGGAGATCAGTCCGGCCACCGTGCGCAATGTCATGGCGGATCTGGAAGATTTCGGCTTCGTGGAATCCCCGCACACCTCGGCCGGGCGCATCCCCACGACCAAGGGTTACCGCCTGTTCGTGGACACTATGCTCAAGGTCCAGCCGATCACCACCGACGTGGTCTCGCAGATGAAGGAAAACCTGGACCCTTCCCAGAATGTGAACAGCCTGGTGGAAAGCGCCTCGACGCTGCTGTCCGGCCTGACCGGCATGGCGGGGCTGGTCACCCTGCCAAAGATCGAGCGCGCCGAGTTTCGCCACATCGAGTTCCTGCCGCTTTCCGAGCATCGGGTGCTGGCCATCCTGGTGATGAACCAGCGGGAGGTGCAAAACCGGATCTTGCAGGCCGACCGCAACTACACCGAGGCCGAGTTGCAGCAGGCGGCCAACTACATCAACGAATTGTGCGCGGGCCAGGACCTGGTGGCGGCAAGGCAGAAGATTCTGCAGGAACTGGATCGCCTGCGAGAACACATGAACGATCTCATGCGTTCTGCAGTGGAGATGGGAGAGCAGATATTCTCCAGTTCCGGCAAGTCCGATTACGTGGTCGTGGGCCAGACCAATCTCATGGAGTTCGACGATCTGTCGGACATTGAGAAACTCAGGAGCCTGTTCGAGGCCTTCGGCCAGAAGCGGGAATTCCTGCGTCTGCTGGACCGCTGCATCTGTGCCGAAGGCGTGCAGATTTTCATTGGCCAGGAATCCGGCTATTCGGTACTGGACGACTGCAGCGTCATCTCCTCGCCTTACACGGTGGACGATGAAGTGATGGGCGTGCTGGCTGTCGTCGGCCCGACCCGAATGTCCTACAACCGGGTGATCCCGATCGTTGACCTGACGGCCCGGCTGCTCGGCGAAGCCTTGAATATTCAAAACTAGCCCACATATGCTGTTTTGGGACGAGCCGTTTTCAATGGCCTGCTGAATTATGACTGATACTGCGAAAAAACCTGGTCCGGCCAGCGGGCAGGATGCGGAGGCGACAGCGGATACCGCAGAGCCGAAGGGTGCCGATGCCCCGGCAGCGGAGGTTTCGCTGCAGGACGAACTGGAAGAAGCCAGGAACCAGACGGGTGAATACCACGACAAGGTGCTGCGCATGCAGGCCGAGATGGAGAACCTGCGAAAGCGGGCCGAGCGCGACGTATCGAACGCGCACAAGTATGCGATCGAGAAGTTTGCCAGCGAACTGCTGGCGGTGAAGGACAGTCTGGAACTGGGCCTGGATGCGGGGGAGGCGGAGGCCGCCAAGCTTCTGGAAGGTACTGCACTGACCCTGAAGGTGCTGGCCAGTGCCCTGCAGAAGTTTGCCATTGAGGAAGTGGACCCGCTCGGGGAGGCCTTTGACCCGAATCTGCACCAGGCCATGACCACACAGGAGAGCCGTGAGCATGAGCCGAATACGGTCATCCAGGTCATGCAAAAGGGGTATACTTTGCACGAACGACTGCTGCGCCCGGCCATGGTGATCGTTTCCAGGGCACCGGAGGAATCCAGCGACTGACGGATCCCCGTCCACCCACAACCCCAGGGATATCGGTGAGCCTTGAAACACCGGAAATCGGCCCAATATTCATAAAAACACGAGATTCAACTGGATATCTGACTAGATTCTGGACTTTTTTGGAGATATACGATGGGTAAGATCATTGGTATTGATTTAGGTACCACCAATTCATGCGTGGCCGTCATGGAAGGCACGACGCCCAAGGTGATCGAGAATAGTGAGGGGGACCGAACCACACCCTCCATCGTCGCTTTCACGGAAGACAACGAGGCCCTGGTCGGCCAGTCGGCCAAGCGCCAGTCCGTCACCAATCCCACCAACACCCTGTTCGCGATCAAGCGCCTGATCGGGCGGCGCTTCGAGGAAGATGCCGTGCAAAAGGACATCAAGCTGGTGCCCTATAAGATCATCCGTGCGGATAACGGCGATGCCTGGGTGGAGGCCAAGGACGACAAGATGGCGCCGCCTGAAATCTCTGCACGCATCCTGATGAAGATGAAAAAGACGGCCGAGGAATACCTGGGCGAAGACGTCACGGAGGCCGTCATCACGGTGCCGGCCTACTTCAACGACTCGCAGCGCCAGGCGACCAAGGATGCCGGCAAGATCGCGGGCCTGGACGTGAAACGGATCATCAACGAGCCGACGGCTGCAGCCCTAGCGTACGGCATGGACAAGAAGCGCGGTGACAGCAAAATTGCCGTGTACGACCTGGGCGGAGGCACGTTCGACATTTCGATCATCGAAATTGCAGAAGTCGACGGCGAACACCAGTTTGAAGTCCTGTCCACCAACGGCGATACCTTCCTGGGCGGCGAGGATTTCGACATGCGCCTGATCGACTACCTGGCCGACGAGTTCAAGAAGGATCAGGGCTTTGACTTGCACAACGACCCGCTTGCACTGCAGCGCCTCAAGGAAGCGGCCGAGAAGGCCAAGATCGAATTGTCATCCGGCCAGCAAACGGAAGTAAACCTGCCCTATATCACGGCAGACCAGTCCGGCCCCAAGCACCTGAACATCAAGGTCACACGGGCCAAGCTCGAAGCCTTGGTGGAAGAGCTGGTACAACGCACCATCGCGCCCTGCAAGCAGGCCCTGCAGGATGCCAACCTGTCGGCCTCTGACATCAACGACGTCATTTTGGTGGGCGGACAAACCCGGATGCCGAAGGTGCAGCAGGTGGTACAGGACTTTTTCGGCAAGGAACCGCGCAAGGATGTCAACCCGGACGAGGCCGTGGCCGTGGGGGCAGCCATTCAGGCCGGTGTTCTGGGGGGCGACGTCAAGGACGTGCTGCTGTTGGATGTCACACCATTGTCGCTCGGGATTGAGACCCTCGGCGGGGTGATGACCCGGCTGATCGAAAAAAACACCACGATCCCGACCAATGCGCAGCAGGTATTCTCGACGGCGGAAAACAACCAGACGGCCGTCACCGTGCATGTGTTGCAGGGGGAACGCGAGCAGGCTGGGGCGAACAAGTCACTGGGACGTTTCGACCTGACGGATATTCCGCCGGCCCCGCGCGGCATGCCCCAGATCGAGGTGACTTTTGATATCGACGCCAACGGCATCCTGAACGTGTCTGCCAAGGACAAGGCGACCGGAAAGGAACAGTCGATCGTGATCAAAGCCTCTAGCGGCCTGTCCGATGACGAGATTGAAAAAATGGTCAAGGATGCAGAAGCGCATGCGGAAGAAGACAAGAAGTTCAGCGCTCTTGTCGGCGCGAGGAACCAGGCGGACCAGATGATCCATGCCACGGAGAAGTCGCTGGCGGAGATGGGCGACAAGGTCGAACAGGAAGAGCGCCTGCAGATCGAGAATGCCATCAAGGATCTGAAGGATGTGTTGGACAAGGACAACCAGGAGGTCATCGAGACCAAGACCCAGGCCTTGGCCGAAGCCTCGGGCAAGCTCGCCGAGCGCATGTATGCCCAGGCTGGTGCCGATGTGCCGTCCGGCGATCCGGGAGATACGGCAGGTGCGGCCGGTGGCACCGGTCAAGAAGACGTGGTGGATGCTGAGTTTGAGGAAGTGGACGACGGCAAGAAATCCTGAGGGGCGTCCGGTATAGTCGGCTGCGCGTCGTTTTCTGAAACGGGATCGGGGAAGTTCTGGCAGTCCGGGTTCGTTGGGTCGGGCCCGGACTTTCATTTTTGTGGATAGCCGATGAGCAAGAGAGATTATTACGAAGTGCTTGGCGTTGACCGCTCCGCAGATGCGGGCGGGCTGAAAAAGGCGTACCGCCGGCTTGCCATGAAATACCACCCGGACCGCAACCCCGGGGACCGGGAGGCAGAACGAAAGTTCAAGGAAGCCAAAGAGGCCTACGAGATCCTCGGCGATGTCCAGAAGCGCCAGGCTTATGACCAGTTCGGCCATGCCGGGGTCCAGGGTGGAACCGCAGGCAGTACCGCGGATTTCAGTGACATTTTTGGCGACATCTTTGGGGATATCTTCGGCAGCGGACGCACTTCCTCACAACGTGTATACCGCGGTTCCGACCTTCAGCACGACCTGGAAATCAGCCTGGAGGAGGCGGTGTTCGGCACCGAGTCGACGCTGGAGATCCCGCGCCAAGCCAGCTGTGAAAAGTGTGACGGCTCCGGAGCCGCGCCGGGCACCTCGGCTGAAACCTGCCCCACCTGCGGCGGCGCAGGCCAGGTCCGCATGCAGCAGGGCTTTTTCTCTATCCAGCAAACCTGTCCGCGGTGTCACGGCCGGGGCAAGATCATCCGGGTACCGTGTGACTATTGCCGGGGCACAGGGCGAAGACGTGTCACGAAAAAGCTCGCCATGAAGGTTCCGGCCGGTGTCGACAGCGGAGACCGGATTCGCCTGTCCGGTGAAGGGGAGGCGGGCACCAACAACGGGCCTCCAGGAGATCTTTACGTGCAGATTTACGTGCGTTCCCATGAGATTTTTACTCGGGAAAACAGTGATTTACACTGTGAAGTTCCAATCAGTTTCAGTATGGCTGCACTGGGTGGCGAAGTGGAAGTCCCGACCCTGAAAGGCAAGGTCAAGCTCAAGGTCCCGGCCGAAACGCAGACCGGGCGGCTGTTTCGCCTGCGCGGCAAGGGCGTGCGGCCCGTGCGCGGCAGTGCACAGGGCGACCTGCTCTGCTCGATTGTCATCGAGACTCCCATCAATCTCAGCAAACACCAAAAGGAGCTGCTCGGGAAATTTGCCAAGGACATCGACAAGGGTGGGGACCGCCACAGCCCGCGCTCGCACTCCTGGACCGATGATGTGAAGAGCTTCTTTGACGAGCTCAAGTTCTGGTCGCATTGATCGCGCCCGGAGCCCGCCCGGGCATCCCCGCATCTCTCCACTTGCACCCGTAAAACGGGACCGCATCGCTTGTGCGGCATCGAATGTATAATCGGTGCGACTGATATCTCGTGAGGACAGTGGAATGCTTACGCTTGGGATCAATGGCGCTGCAGGGCGAATGGGAAAGACGCTGGTGCAGGCCTGTGTGGAAGACGAACAGACTCGGCTAGGTGCTGCGTTCGAGGCAAAGGCGGCGGACTCTATCGGCTGTGATGCCGGGGATACGGCCGGGGTAGGGGCAACGGGTGTGATCATCGGCCATGACCTTGAGAGCTGCCGCGAGGATTTCGACATCCTGATCGACTTCACTGCACCCGAATGTACGATGCAGTCAGTGGACAGCTGCCGCAGGCACGGCAAGTCCATGGTCATCGGCACGACTGGCCTGGACGAGGCCCAGGTGCTGAGGCTGCAGGAGGCCAGCCGGGACATCTCCATCGTGTATGCGCCGAACATGAGCGTCGGGGTGAACCTGTGCCTGAAGCTGTTGCAGGTGGCTGCCGACACGCTTCGCGATGACTATGACATCGAGATCATCGAGGCACACCATCGCCACAAGGTGGATGCGCCTTCGGGAACCGCGTTGCGCATGGGCGAGGTGGTGGCCGAGCGCCTCGGGCGCAAGCTGGCGGATTGTGCGGTCTTTGGCCGACAGGGCCACACCGGCAAGCGTGACAGGAAAACCATTGGCTTTGAGACCATCCGGGCCGGTGACATCGTGGGAGAGCACACGGTCATGTTCTCCGGGGAGGGCGAGCGCATCGAAGTCACGCATCGTGCTTCCAGCCGGATGAATTTTGCCAAGGGAGCCCTGCGCGCCGCCACCTGGGTGTCAGGCCGGGGTCCCGGGCTTTTTGACATGCGCGATGTGCTGGAGATCTAGCGCGGCCTGCCAGCCACTGCATGAGGGGCGCTGGAACCTCTGGGGGCATGACGGGACTTTGGCAGACCGGGTCCTGTCGTCGCGAAAAAAGATTTTTGACCGGGGAGGCGATCAATGGCACTGAACTACACATTACTTATCTTGTCCGGCATTTTCGTCGGGGTGGGCGCATCATTTACGGGGCTGGGCGGCGGATTCTTGATGGTGCCCCTGCTGATCACGCTCGGATATACCGCGCAAAAGGCGGTCGGCACGTCGTTTCTCGCGATCCTGATTATCTCACTGTCGGCACTGTTTGCGCACGGTCGGCTTGCCAATGTGGATTACCGGGTGGCTATTGCCCTGGGCCTTGGCGGATTGCTGGGTGCACAGATCGGCCCATACCTGCTTGAACACGTCGCCACGGCAAACTTCAAGAAGATTTTCGCAGTCATCTTGCTGGGCCTTGCGGCCTACCTGGCGTTTCAGAAATGAATCCGGCTTTCACGGAATCGGGCATGCTGGAGGGTTCACAGCTGATCCGTGCTATCCGCAACTCCCCGGTTAAGGTATCTTACCCCCTGTTTTGAGTACACGGATATCCGGCAATGAAATTATACAAGGGCCTGTTCACTGTGCTTCTGCCGGTTTTCTTGTGGGGGTCAGGCAACGCGTGAGCCAACGGCTTCTATGCTGGCGCCGGTACCCACATGTACGAGTCCATACTCATCTCCGGAGCCCAGCCGAAGGAGAACCGGGTTCTGACCCGTACAGGCTACATGCTGGACATGGCAGCGACCCCGTTCAGCAGTGCTGGCCAGTTCTTTGGCAGCGACATCACGCTTAGCCACCCCTCCATCACCTTTGTTGAGGCTGGCGGGTCGTGGGCCGGACGCTTTCCGGAAGTGAGCGATGCCGACGGTTTCCCCGGGGCGTCGCTGGGGTACACCGGGGTTTCGGGCGCACGGCAGGTGGAAGCACCGCGCATTTCGTGGGTGCGCACTACGGGTCAACGGAGCAGTACGAGTAGACAGGGGCCGGGAGGTGATCTCAAAAACCTGGTGGCTTCACTGTGTCTCCCGGAAGACACGATAAGCGCAAGGTTCCCGGACCGGCTGTCTTGGCCAGGATTTCCGGCCACGAACACCTGACGTAGGTTGCAGACCGTTGCAGCAATACCCCTAAATTTCCGGTTCCGAAACCTGCCCGAGTTCAGTACAATCAGGCCGGTCAACCCAAAGCACTGAAGATTTCCCGACGGGACGGCCTGGACGCGCGTCCCGTTTTTATGTGTACCTGGAGGAAACTGTTTGAGTTTGCAGCCCGCCTTGCTTGCCCTGGAAGACGGGACTCTTTTTTGGGGAAAATCCATTGGCGCTGCGGGCCTCTCCACCGGGGAGGTGGTTTTCAATACCTCCATCACCGGTTACCAGGAAATCCTCACGGACCCCTCCTACGCGCGGCAAATCATCACGCTGACCTACCCGCACATCGGCAATGTCGGCACCAACCCCGAGGACGAGGAGTCCGGCAGAATTTTTGCCAGTGGGCTGGTGATCCGGGATCTTCCGGAACAGGCCAGCAACTGGCGCGCTGACACCGGACTGTCCGAATACCTCATTCGCAACAACATTGCGGGAATTGCGGACATCGATACCCGCCGCCTGACCCGGGTGCTGCGTGAAAAAGGTGCACAGAATGGCGCGATCGCGGCAGGCAAAGTCGACGCGGACAAGACCCTGAAAGCAGCACGAAGTTTTCCCGGCCTCAAAGGCATGGACCTGGCACGCGAGGTCACCACGGAAGAACCTTACCGATGGAATGAAGGCTGCTGGTCCGGCCCCGGAAGCAAGCCGGCGACTACCGTGAAGCCGCGGTATTTTGTGATTGCCTACGATTTCGGAGTGAAGCGCAACATCCTGCGCATCCTGCACGAACACGGCTGCTCCATCGAGGTGGTGCCTGCGACCATGGGTGCCGGTGAAGTGCTCGAGCGAAAGCCGGACGGCGTCTTCCTGTCCAACGGGCCCGGAGATCCGGAGCCCTGCGAGTACGCCATCCGGGCCATCCGGGAAATCCTCGACCGGGAGGTGCCCATCTTCGGGATCTGCCTAGGACACCAGCTGCTCGGCCTGGCCTGCGGTGCAAGCACGGTCAAGATGAAGTTCGGCCATCACGGGGCCAATCATCCGGTGCAGGACCTGCACACCCGCCAGGTGATGATCAGCAGTCAGAACCATGGATTCGCGGTCGATGAGGAGACCCTGCCGGACTGCCTGCAGGCGACCCACCGCTCGTTGTTCGACCAGTCCCTGCAGGGCCTTCAACACGTGCAAAAGCCCGCCTACGGGTTTCAGGGGCACCCGGAAGCAAGCCCCGGCCCCCAGGATGTGCGTCCCCTGTTCGCGCTGTTCGTCTCCATGATGAAAAACTACCAGGCCTCCCGGTGAACCCATGCCCAGGCGAACGGACATCCAGAGCGTACTGATCATCGGTGCGGGACCGATCGTGATCGGCCAGGCATGCGAGTTTGATTATTCCGGAGTTCAGGCCTGCAAGGCACTCAAGGAAGAGGGCTACCGTGTCGTCCTGGTCAACTCCAATCCTGCAACCATCATGACCGACCCGGAGATGGCCGATGCCATCTATGTCGAGCCGATCCTCTGGCAGACCATTGCGGCGATTATCGAAAAAGAGCGCCCGGATGCGCTGCTGCCTACCATGGGCGGGCAGACCGCACTGAATTGTGCCCTGGACTTGAAACGTGAAGGGGTGCTGGACAAGTTTTCGGTCGCCATGATCGGCGCGGACACCAAGGCAATTGACATGGCCGAGGACCGCGAACTGTTTCGCGAGGCCATGGACAAGATTGGCCTGAAGTCGGCGCGATCCTTTCTCGCACACAGTCTGGAAGAGGCCCTGCGGCACCAGCCGGAACTCGGCTTCCCGACGATCGTGCGCCCGTCATTCACGCTTGGCGGCAGCGGCGGGGGGATTGCCCGCGATCTGCAGGAATTCAGATCCATCGTCGAGCATGGCCTGGACCTGTCCCCGACCACGGAGGTGCTGCTCGAAGAGTCCCTGCTGGGCTGGAAGGAGTTCGAGATGGAGGTAGTGCGAGATCAAAACGACAACTGCATCATCGTGTGCTCCATTGAGAACCTGGATCCCATGGGGGTGCATACCGGGGATTCCATCACGGTCGCACCGGCACAAACACTCACCGACAAGGAGTACCAGATCATGCGCAATGCCTCCATCGAGGTGCTGCGCAAGATCGGCGTCGACACCGGGGGTTCCAACGTGCAGTTTGCCGTGCACCCGGAGGATGGCCGCCTGGTGATCATTGAGATGAACCCGCGGGTTTCCCGCTCATCGGCGCTGGCCTCCAAGGCGACCGGTTTTCCGATAGCCAAGGTCGCCGCCAAACTTGCAGTCGGCTACACCCTGGATGAACTGCGAAACGAGATTACGGGAGGTGCGACCCCGGCCTCCTTCGAACCCACCATCGACTATGTAGTGACAAAAATCCCGCGTTTTACCTTCGAGAAGTTCCCACATACCCAGGCGAAACTCACCACCCAGATGAAGTCGGTCGGCGAGGTGATGGCGATCGGGAGGACCTTTCAGGAGTCTTTCCAGAAGGCCCTGCGTGGCCTGGAGACGGGCACGGACGGGCTCAACCCGATGCGGGAGCAGTACGACAAGGAGCAGCGCGAGTCACTGGAACTCGAGTTGCGCGAACCCGGCCCGCACCGTGTCTGGTTCATTGCCGATGCCTTTCGCATCGGCTACAGCGTGGCCGAGGTCCGGGCCCTGTCCGGGATCGATCCCTGGTTTCTGGCCCAGATCAGCCAGCTGGTGGACCTCGAGGCCGGCCTTGCCGGCAAGGGACCCGGGGACCTGGACCGGAATTCGTTTCATGAACTCAAGCGTCGCGGATTTTCGGACCAGCGGCTTGCGGGGCTGCTGCAGTGCAGCGAACAGCAGGTGCGAAAGGCCCGTTACTCCCTGGAGATTCACCCGGTGTACAAGCGTGTGGATACCTGCGCGGCGGAGTTTGCCACCAGCACAGCCTACATGTACTCCAGCTATGACGAGGAGTGTGAGGCCTGTCCCACGGACCGCAGGAAAATCATTGTGCTCGGTGGCGGCCCCAACCGGATCGGGCAGGGAATCGAGTTCGACTACTGCTGCGTGCATGCAGCCATGGCGCTGCGCGAGGATGGCTATGAGACCATCATGGTGAACTGCAACCCGGAAACCGTATCGACCGACTATGACACCTCGGACCGCCTGTATTTCGAGCCGCTGACCCTGGAGGACGTGCTTGAAATCGTGCGCCTGGAGAAGCCGCAGGGCGTCATCGTCCAGTTCGGGGGGCAGACCCCGCTGAAGCTGGCACGGGCCCTGGAGGCCGAGGGGGTCCCGATCATCGGCACGACTCCGGACTCGATCGATCTTGCCGAGGACCGTGAGCGTTTTGTGCAGCTGATTCGCCGCCTGGGCTTGCTGCAGCCACCGAACGCCACCGTGACCAGTGCAAAGGCTGCCATCGATGCGGCAGAGGAAATCGGCTACCCGGTGGTCGTGCGCCCCTCCTATGTGCTTGGCGGGCGGGCCATGGAAATCGTGCACCAGCAGGATGACCTGGAGCGTTACATGCAGGAGGCCGTCAGGGTCTCCAACGATGCCCCCGTGCTGATCGATCATTTCCTGGCGGATGCCGTCGAGGTCGATCTGGACGCCCTCTGTGACGGCAAGGATGTACTGATCGGCGGCATCATGCAGCATATCGAGCAGGCCGGCATCCACTCGGGGGACAGCGCCTGCTCGCTGCCGCCCTATAACCTGAGCGAGCACGTGCAGGACATGATGCGTGCGCAGGCGCGCCAGCTTGCGCTTGGCCTGAACGTGGTTGGGCTGATGAACGTGCAGTTTGCAGTCCGCGACGAGAAGGTATACCTCATCGAGGTCAACCCGCGGGCCTCGCGCACCGTGCCGTTTGTCTCCAAGGCGATCGGCATGCCGCTTGCCAAGATCGCGGCGCGCTGCATGGTGGGCAGGACCCTGGAACAGCAGGACGCCCTGCAGGGCGGAATCCCGGAGTATTCCTCGGTCAAGGAAGCGGTGTTTCCATTTATCAAGTTCGGTGGGGTCGACCCGATTCTGGGACCCGAGATGAAGTCCACGGGCGAGGTCATGGGGATCGGTGAGACATTTGCGGAAGCCTTCGGAAAATCGCAGCTGGCCGCAGGCACGCTGTTACCGGAGCGGGGTTGCGCATTGCTCAGCGTGCGCGATGAAGACAAGCAGCAGACCGTGCGGATCGCACGCGACCTGCAGGCCCTTGGATTCACTCTGGTTGCGACACGGGGTACGGCACGCTACCTCAATGAACACGGCCTGCAGTGCCAGGCGGTGAACAAGGTCAGGCAGGGACATCCGCACATCGTGGACATGATCACCGCCGGCCAGGTGGACCTGATCGTCAACACCACGGAAGGAAAACAGGCGATTGCGGATTCCTTCACCATCCGCAGGGAAGCTCTGCAGCACAAGGTGTGCTACACCACGACGACGGAAGGTGCGTGGGCCCTGAAGGAGGCCATCCAGAGTCGTGGACATTATAATGTGTATTGCTTGCAGGATTTGCATGCGGGTAGACTGCATCAAGGCGGTACATTCAGGGTTTAGCACGCTCACAGTTGCATCTCGGAGTTTCGGTATGGACAGGATTCCACTCACAGTGCGTGGCGCAGAACTGCTGCGCAGGGAATTACAGGAACTTAAATCGGTGAAACGGCCTCAAATCATTGAGGCGATCGCCACCGCGCGCGCGCACGGTGACCTCAGGGAAAATGCGGAATACCATGCCGCCCGCGAACAGCAGGCGTTCGTGGAGGGACGGATCAAGGATATCGAGAGCAAGCTTTCCAGTGCGGAAATCATCGATGTCAGTAAGCTTCGGGCAGGCGGACGGGTCACGTTCGGTGCCACCGTCGTACTTGCCGACGAATCCACGGGCGAAGAGTCCACCTACACCATCGTGGGTGAGGACGAGGCTGACATCAAACAGCGCATGGTATCCATCTCCTCGCCGATCGCACGGGCCATGATCGGCAAGGAAGAAGGGGACGTCATCACGGTGGATGCCCCGGCAGGAAGCAAGGACTACGAGGTGGTTGAAGTGCACTACGGGGGCGCTGAATAGCAGATTTTGGGCCGGCCGGGGTCTGGTCCTTGGGATCCGCCTTGTTTTATGTGGATTCGCCCCAAGTATAGTAGTATTCAGGGCAGGATTCGGCTGAATTTCAGGGTACTTGCGTGGTGTTCGGGCATCCCTGGTACAGGCGCACCGGATGTCGGCCGTGAAAAACGGGGCTGACCAGGGGTTCAGGGTGCAGCGAAAAGGGGAAACTGACTCTGTAAGACATTGATTTTCATACAAGTGGTTTTGCGATGGGATGCACACAACAGGTGTATGGGTGGCAGAATCACGGTATAGTTAGGCATTAAAGGGATTTGAATCCAGACTACGAGGTAGTTCTTGAACGACATGGTTAAAAATTTGTTGCTCTGGGCGGTGATTGCAGTGGTCCTGATGACCGTGTTCAACAACTTCGCACCCCGTCCGGAATCCCCGACTGAGCTTTCGTATTCGAAGTTCATCGAGCAGGTGTATTCCAATAATGTACGGTCCGTGCTGATCAGCCCGGACGGGCGCCGGATCGAGGGCACCTATGAAAATGGTGAATCCTTCGAAACCTTCAGTCCCGGAGACCCGGGCCTAGTCAAGGATCTGCTGGATCATGATGTGGAGATCGAGGCCGGCGAGACCAAGCCGCGCTCACTGCTGCTCGACATCCTGATCAGCTGGTTCCCCATGCTGTTGCTGATCGGCGTGTGGATATTCTTCATGCGGCAGATGCAGGGTGGCGGCACCGGCCGAGGTGCCATGTCGTTTGGCAAAAGCAAGGCCCGGCTGATGGGTGAGGACCAGATCAAGGTTACCTTCAATGACGTTGCCGGCGTGGAAGAGGCCAAGGATGAGGTCTCCGAACTGGTGGAGTTCCTGCGCGACCCGGCCAAGTTCCAGAAACTGGGAGGCAAGATTCCTCGCGGTGTCCTCATGATCGGCCCGCCAGGGACAGGTAAGACCCTGCTGGCCAAGGCGATCGCCGGGGAAGCCAAGGTGCCGTTCTTTACCATCTCGGGCTCGGATTTCGTGGAGATGTTTGTCGGGGTCGGGGCATCCCGCGTACGCGACATGTTCAACCAGGCCAAGAAGCATTCTCCCTGTATCATTTTCATCGACGAGATCGATGCCGTCGGGCGCCATCGAGGTGCCGGACTGGGTGGCGGCCATGACGAACGTGAGCAGACCCTGAATCAGTTGCTGGTGGAGATGGACGGTTTTGACGGCAACGCGGGCGTGATCGTGATCGCAGCCACCAACCGCCCCGATGTACTTGATCCGGCCCTGCTGCGTCCCGGTCGGTTTGACCGCCAGGTGACCGTGCCCCTGCCGGATATCCGCGGGCGCGAGCTGATCCTGAAAGTGCACATGCGCAAGGTGCCGGTCGGCAAGGATGTGCGCGCCGATTTCATTGCCCGGGGAACGCCGGGATTTTCAGGCGCCGATCTGGCGAATCTGGTGAACGAGGCTGCACTGTTTGCGGCGCGCGCCAACAAGCGTACCGTGGACATGGAGGAGTTTGAACGCGCCAAGGACAAGATCCTCATGGGTGCGGAGCGCAAATCCATGGTGATGAGCGACGAGGAGAAAGAGTTGACCGCCTACCACGAGTCGGGCCACGCGATCGTGGGCCGTCTGGTACCCGAGCATGACCCGGTCTACAAGGTCACGATTATCCCTCGAGGTCGTGCCCTGGGAGTGACCATGTTCTTGCCGGAAGAGGACCGCTACAGTCACAGCCGGCAGCGCCTGGAGAGCCAGATTTCAAGCCTGTTTGGCGGGCGGGTCGCCGAAGAACTCATATTTGGTGACGAGGCGGTGACCACCGGTGCCTCCAATGACATCGAGCGGGCGACCGAAATTGCACGTGCGATGGTCACCAAGTGGGGATTGTCAGAAAAGATGGGCCCGCTGTCCTACGGGGATGAGGATGGCGAGGTGTTCCTGGGCCATTCCGTCACCCAGCACAAAACGGTATCGGATGACACGGCCAATTCGATTGACCAGGAAGTGCGACGCATCATCGATGTCAACTATGAGCGTACGGTGAAGCTGATCAAGGAGAACATGGACAAGCTTCACATGATGGCGAAAGCCCTGGTGAAGTATGAAACGCTGGACACCGAACAAATTGACGACATCATGGCTGGGGAAGAACCGCGGCCGCCACAGGACTGGGTGGACATGGATGATGAACCAACATCGGGAAAGACGGCCAAATCGCCGAAAGAGGGTTCTTCCAAGGACTCGGACCCGATTGGTGGCCCGGCCAGCGAACACTGACTGCGGACCGTATTGCCCGGAGCCTCCGGTGAGAAGGCATTCGGGGGCCGGGGTCTGTCAGGCGGGCAAACCACGCGCTTTAAACACTTGCATGTCGAGGCTCTTTTGACATCCGGTTTCGGGGACTGATCGGAGACGCGTATGGGGCGAAAGTTTTTTGGCACTGACGGTATACGTGGTCGCGTAGGCGATGGCGTGATGACGCCGGATTTCGTGCTGAAACTCGGCTGGGCGGCCGGTTCCACGCTGTGCACCGATGACAGGAGCCTGGTGCTGATCGGCAAGGACACGCGTATTTCAGGCTACATGTTTGAATCCGGACTGGAAGCGGGACTGTCTGCTGCCGGGGCCAACAGCCGCTTGCTGGGACCCATGCCGACTCCGGCCGTAGCTTACCTGACCCGCACGCTTCGGGCGGCAGCCGGTATCGTCATCAGCGCATCCCACAACTGTTACACCGACAATGGCGTGAAGTTTTTTTCCTCGGAAGGCAGGAAGCTGTCCGATGAGGCAGAGGTCGAAATTGAAAACCGGATGGAGCGCGCCTTGGCGGTCGTCAGTGCCGACAAACTGGGCAAGGCGGAACGGGTCAACGATGCTGCTGGGCGCTACATCGAGTTTTGCAAAAGTACCGTACCGACCCACATCCGCTTGCACGGATTGAGGATCGTGGTCGATTGTGCCCATGGGGCCACCTACCAGATCGCCCCCAGTGTGTTCACGGAACTGGGCGCGGAAGTGATCAGCACGGCATCGCAGCCCAACGGCTTCAACATCAACGAGGACTGCGGCGCCAATGATCCCAAGTTGCTGGGTGCAGCGGTACTGGAACATCAGGCCGACCTCGGGATTGCAATTGACGGCGACGGCGACCGCCTGATCATGGCGGACCATACCGGTGCCACCGTGGACGGGGACGAGTTGCTGTTCTTGATCGCACAGGCGAGGAAGTCGGAAAACACCCTGCAGGGAGGTGTCGTCGGGACCCAGATGAGCAACCTCGGACTGGAACATGCCCTGCGAGATGCCGGAATCGGCTTCAAGCGCGCCTCGGTGGGAGACCGCCACGTCGTTGAGATGCTGCAGGAGCACTCCTGGATCCTCGGCGGGGAGCCTTCCGGTCATATCATCAGCCTGGACCGCATGACCACCTGTGATGCCATCATTTCCGCACTGCAGGTGCTGCAGATTCTGGTCACCGCACAGAAGAGCCTGTACGAGGCCAAGTCCGGCATGTACAAGTATCCCCAGACCCTGATCAATATCCCGGTGCGGTCCAAGATCGACATCGACAGTACACCAGAAATTCAGCAGGTCATCCGGGATGCCGAGTCCGACCTTGGAGAGTCCGGACGTGTGCTGTTGCGACCATCTGGCACCGAACCCCTGGTGCGGGTTATGGTCGAGGGTGTGGATGCGATCAAGGTAGAGAAACTGGCCCAGCATATCGCAGAACAGGTCTCCGCCTCCTGCTGAGAGCAGGCACCCGTTACTGGTGCACCTGCACATTCTCCGGAGTTTGCGAAATCATGCCGTGGTGGGTAAGCTGCGCACTTTTAATTTTTAACGGACGAATCACCTGATGCGCCAGACTCTGGTCGCCGGAAACTGGAAACTGAACGGCTCACTGGAGTCGGTTTCGGAACTCCTCGCAGGGATTACCGGGAAAATTTCAACGGTCGGGGCCATAGAGGTGGCCGTGTGTCCGCCGTTTGTCTACCTGCAGCATGCAGGTCAGCTGTTACAGGGCACCGGAATTGCGCTCGGTGCACAGGACTGTTCGGACCAGGCACAAGGTGCCTATACGGGAGAAGTTTCAGCGGCCATGATCCGCGAGCTTGGCTGCACGTATGTGATCATCGGGCACTCGGAAAGGCGCCATATCTACGGGGAGAGCGATGCACTGGTAGCGGCAAAGTTTGAGCGAGCCCAGGAGCACAGCCTGATTCCAATTCTCTGTGTAGGCGAGACCCTGGAGGAGCGAGAAGGCGGGCAAACCGAGTCGGTCATTGCACGTCAGCTGGATGCTGTCCTGGCGCGCTCGGGAATCGAAGGCTTCGGCAATGCGGTCATTGCGTATGAGCCCGTCTGGGCCATCGGCACCGGCAAGACTGCCACTCCAGAGCAGGCCCAGCAGGTGCATGCATTCGTTCGTGACAGGCTGGGTAGGCAGGATGAAGGGATTGCAGGCGGTATCCGCATCCTGTATGGAGGCAGCATGAAATCTGAAAACGCCGGTGCACTGCTGCAGGAAAATGATATTGACGGGGGTCTGATCGGGGGTGCATCACTCAAGGCAGAAGACTTTGTCGCGATTGCGGCCTCCGGTGCATAGGGACGTCTCATCAGGACAGGAACAGGAAGACAGGCACATGATGTTATATAGCATACTGGTGGCGGTCGATGTGCTGTTGGCCATCGGCATTATCGGTCTGGTGCTGATTCAGCACGGCAAGGGTGCTGATGTCGGTGCAGCCTTTGGCAGCGGCGCATCAGGGACAGTTTTTGGAGCACGGGGATCGGCAACTTTCCTGACGCGGGCAACGGCTATTCTTGCGACCTTGTTCTTTGCCAACAGCCTGTTGCTGGCCTATCTGGCCACTCACCGCCCGGTGGCAGAAAGTGTCATTGATCAGTCAGTGCAGGTCATCGAGGAGGTGGTCGAGGTGCCGGTGGAGGAAAGCCTGCCACAGGTGCAGCCCGCACCGGAATCCGCTGTATCCGACCTGCCGGAAATACCCCAGGAAAATACCCCTGCAGCGGGTGCGGACACCAACTGATTCCCAGAATCCGTAAGCCGGATCATGCGATTACCTGCAACCGGTTCTGAAAGGGGCGGGGTTTGGGTTCGGTCTCTTGCGTTAGAATAGCCAGCACAGCCGATGTGGCGGAATTGGTAGACGCGCTAGCTTGAGGGGCTAGTGAGGGAAACCTCGTGCCGGTTCGAGTCCGGCCATCGGCACCAATTGAACTATCCGAAAACGTCCGAGGAAATCCAGAAACGTCCATAAAATACTATAATAACAGTATCTTAAATTGTTTCTGTCGTTTTCCAGCGTCCAGCGACGTTCATTGACATCCGGGAAAAATGACAGTACATTTGACAGTACTTTTCGATTCAATTTAAAAAGTACTGTCATTTATGCCCCTCACCAACACACGCCTCAAGGCGGCAAAACCCCGTGCCAGTGACTACCGGATTGCGGATGGCGTCGGCATGTATCTGCTCGTTAAGACAAATGGTAGCAAGTATTGGCGCCTGGATTATCGATTCTGCGGTAAGAGGAACACCCTGGCCTTGGGGGTCTATCCCACAGTCAGTCTCAAGGAAGCTCGGGAAAGGCGAAGAAAGGCCCGGACTCAACTCGAGAACGGCCAGGACCCAAGCGAGGTCCGCAAGGAGGCAAAGCAGGTCCAACAGGCCGATGAGTTTGAAGCCGTTGCCCGCCAGTGGTGGGAGCACTGCAGGGGCACCTGGAGTCCCTCTCATGCCGCCCGTGTCCTGAAACGCCTGGAAGACAATACGTTCAGGGATCTGGGACGCTTGCCCATCGATGAGATCACCCCCCAGAGGATCATTGCTACGATTCGAAAGATCGAGGCCCGCGGAGCGCTGGATGTGGCCAGCCGGGTCAACCAGGCCATCCGGGCCATCTGCCGCTTTGCCATCCAGCGAGGCATTGCGACCAGTAACCCGGCCTCGGACCTGGATGGTATCGTCAAGCAGAGAAAGGTCCAGCACCGGGCTTCACTGCCCAGAGAGGAGTTGCCGCAGTTTTTGAAAGAACTGGAAAACTACAGTGATCGGGGACGCAAGCTGACCCAGCGGGCCATCAAGTTGCTGCTGCTGACCTTTGTGCGTTCCGGGGAGTTGCGGAAAGCGCGCTGGGAGGAGTTTGATCTTGAGGATAAGGTCTGGCGCATCTCTGCGGATCGTATGAAGATGAGCAATGAACACCTGGTGCCGTTATCCCGGCAGGCCCTGGAACTCATCGAGCTGTTGCATGGCATGACCGGTAAATACGATCTGGTGTTTCCTTCGGAGCGGAACCGCTCCCGTGAGATGTCGGACAATACCATGCGCCAGGCGATCTTCAAGCTGGGCTACGACGGGACCGTCGAGGGCAAGAGCAAGGCTGTGCCGCATGGGTTTCGGGCCACCGCCTCCTCGATTCTGAACGAGTCCGGCTTCAACCCGGATGCAATCGAACGCCAGCTGGCCCATATGGAGCGAAACAGTGTGCGGGCTGCCTATACCTACCATGCTCGCTATTTGAACGAGCGCCGAACCATGATGCAATGGTGGGCGGATTACCTGGACGAGATGCGGGTATCCGGCAAGGTGATTCCGCTATTCTCCAAAGCGGCCAACAGCTGAGTATCAGCCTTTCCAACATCACATCTGCTGCCTCGATTCGATCCACTGCACTACGGCATGCTCATGCCAGCCGACCGAGCGGGCTCCGGTCAGTTGGATCTGTTTCGGGAAATTGCCCTTGGCGATCTGAGCGTAAATGGTAGAACGGGAGAGTCCGGTCATGCGCTGGACATCCTTCAGTCTTACAATCCTGTAGTTCATGGTTGGGTTCCTCATACTTTTTTCGTTGCAATTGCCGCAGCTACCTCGACAGGTAGGCTGTGCTGATCTGTTCTCTCTCATGTCCGAGTTCCTGGCTGATCGTCAGCCGGGCCTCGTGGTCCACCTCTCTTTGTTCCGGGGCCAGTGACTTGCTGTCCGGTCCCCCTGCAGCCGGACACTTCCAGCCGGTCAGTTCCTCGTAACGCTCCTGGGCATAGGCATGGCGCAGCCCGTGCATCCTGGAGAGCCCGGCTCTCGTGGTATGGCCCTCGCAGACTCTCAGCTGCTGTACATAACTTCGCTGCGGCGGGATCAGGGAGCCGAAGCCGGCAAGGGCCCGGGCACGATCAAGGACCTCTCTTTGATGTTCTGTTCGAACGGGAATGGTTCGTGGTTTGCCGCCCTTGGTCCAGCTGGCCTTCAATTTGATATTGTCGCCTTGATCCGCGTAACTGGGGTTGAACTTCATGGCTTCTTCCCTTCTCAGTCCAAAGGCCCGCTGCAGTTCAAGACTCATGCGCACATGGATGTCCTTGACCTTGCCCAACTGTTCCCGGGTAATGTCCCTGGCCTTGCTTTCATTCGTGACGAACCTTCGGTCCGGGATGCCATAGAATTCATTGGATCGGGCGATGACGTTTTGCTTGTTGACCTTGTTGGCCCACCAACGTAGTACCGCCATCCGGTTTTTGATGGTCCCGATGGACAGGTTGTTGTCCTGCCATTTCTGTACCAGGGCCTCGATGTGCTTGGGCTTCAGGGATCTGGCCTGCATCTTTCGATAGCCCATGTCGTGCAGTTCGTTGGCGATCAGTGTCAGCATGCGTTCCCGGTTCCTCTGCGTGGCATAGCTGCCCTCCCGGCAGTGCCGGCAGAGCTGTTTCAACTGGTGATTAAGATTTCTCATGGTTCAAGCCTTTCCGTGTTCTCTCTCTTCGGTGAGTGTTTCTAGGCTCCTGGTAGCCTTGGCTACGAGGATTCGCTTTCACGAGTACGCCCATGGGACACAACTCCCGTAATGACTTGAATGGGCCTCAGTCAAGGCCGTACAGATTCTCTTCGGTGGAAGAGTGACTCTGTACCGGTCAAGGTGCCCGTTCAGGGCGTTTCTGAAGATGGGAATACCCTCCTTTTGAATTGTGTGGATACGCTCCACGGGATTGAAATAAACGGCCCTGTGCGCAGCATTCCTGCCTGATCCCGAAGATCAGACCGGTGTGCCGTTCACGGGCGTGGATAAATGTCACGCGCAGGCGAACCCGCACGTGCCGTAGGCTGAATGCCTTGCGTTGAAGATGGACAGGCCCTGTTACAGACATGCCCTGAGTCCTTGAAGGACGTTGAAGATGGAGACGGGCCCGAAGACCTGAATCCTGATGCCTGGATACCGCTGTACACAGGCTGGTATTGAAGATGGATCGGCGGCTTGGCCGCTGTGCCCCTGTTGCACGATCCGGAGGGGCCTCTTTGCCACTGTTAACCCGCAGTGGCGCGGTACAAAACTGTTACGGGTCAGTATACCATCCGGTGCTTCCCAGTCACGGAAAATCTTCTTACCCGGGAGCTAAAATTTTCGACGCCGTAATTTGCGGGGCATCCGGTTCCCAAAAACGCACAGTACGGGGCTACCGGCATCGAGGCCTTGCTGACACCCTCGTCACTACCCGTATTACAGGTAGTGACGAGGGTGGCAACCCACGAAAAGACAAAGCATCGCGCCGGAATTGATGTGTATGGATGAGTTTATTCTAGGTGTACTGACGCAAGGGATCAAAAACGGTTTCAAGCGCGGCCACAGCGAGGACTCGCCCTTGCTGTCGGAATAGGAAAAACGTGATAGCTTCATCCCCCGGCCCACGATCAGCTAAGAGCAAAGCCATAAACGGAGCAGGTGGTTGTAGCTTGAGTCGATAATAAAACAAGCGTAATGCATCTTTGATGGATCAAGAGCACTAATTTTGTCTTAGACACTACAATTTGATAGTATTTCATTTGATTTTCTGACAAATTATCTGGAGGGACCAGCCCATGTGGGGTCTTCCCAAGCACATCATGGAGCATGCGGAAGCCTGCCCGGAGGCCACGCCACTTTGCCCGGGTGCGTTGCTTCATCTTGGCAACCGGGCTGCAGTCGATCAGGCATTATCCCGGCTTGCACGATCCGGCAAGCTGCTGCGTATCTGTCAGGGGGTCTACATGCGCCCGATCGAGACTCGTTTCGGCATTCGCGCGCCTGGCCTGGGCAAGGCAATCGCTGCACTTTCGGCACTATGGGGTGAGACGATTGTGCCCTGCGGCGGTTCAGCGGCCAACCGTCTTGGCTTGACCACTCAGAATCCGGTACGCATGGTGTATCTCACGTCTGGCCCCGGTCGCTGGCTGCATTTCGGCGGGCATCCCGTCGAATTACGCCATGCCCCGCGCTGGCAACTCGCTGCACCCCATCGAAAGGCGGGTGATGTAATCCGGGCACTGGCATGGCTGGGTCCCAGGGAGGTCGAGGATAGCCTGGAAGCCATTCTGCCTGAGCTTTCTTCGGATGACCTGGATGAACTCGCTGTTGCGCGGGCGGTAATGCCGAACTGGATGGCTGAGCCGGTAAGTGCCCGGCTTTCGTATGGCTGAGACGCGATATCAGGACATATCTGCCGACGATCGCCAGGATGCCTTGGAGGTGGCGGGTCGCAACAGCGACCACAAGGCCCACTTGCTTGAAAAGGACATCTGGGTTGTTGCGGCTCTCGACGTACTGTTCGATGCACCCTTCGCCGGGCACCTGACCTTCAAGGGAGGCACATCACTGTCGAAGGCATGGCATGCAATCCGTCGTTTTTCTGAAGATGTTGACATCACCTATGACATTCGCGCCTTCGCGCCGGATCTTGTGGCTGATGCAGGTGACGAGGCGTTGCCGCCCACGCGCAGCCAGCAGAAGCGCTGGACGCGAGCTATCCGTACCCGCCTGAGCGAATGGGTGCAGGATGAGGCAGGGCCAATCGTTGAACAGGGACTTGCACGCGCTGGTTTTGTTGCAGCAGTTCGCGTTGACACAGATCGTCTTCATATCAGTTACGAACCGCTGTTCAAAGCGGCAGGTTTTGTACGCCCCGAGGTTATGATCGAATTTGGTGCGCGTTCCACGGGTGAACCGCACAAGGATGTTCCGATTGTGTGCGATGCTGCAGCCTTGCTTCCTGATTTGGCATTTCCCGAAGCCTGCCCTGCAGTCATGCTGGCAGAACGGACATTTTGGGAGAAGGCTACTGCAGTCCATGTCTTTTGCCGCCAGCAGCGACGACGGGGCGAGCGGCTGTCAAGGCATTGGCATGATCTTGTCCGCCTTGACGAGGCGGGAATCGCTTCGGATGCCTTGGCTGATCGTGAGCTTGCCCTTTCGGTTGCTCGTCACAAGGCCGTGTTCTTTGCAGAAAACGACGCAAGCGGTGAGCGGATCAGCTACGAAGCAGCAGTCTCAGGCAATCTGCAACTTGTTCCTGCCGGGGACGCACATGCAGCGCTTGCCGATGATTACGCAAGGATGCAGGATGATGGCATGCTTCTTGGCGAGAACGAATCGTTCGATGAATTGATGAGGCGATGCGCAGCTATTGAAGCACGGGCCAACAGGTTTGCTGTCAATGTATAGCTCCAAAAATATATTCTCAGCAAGGATGTAGCCTGTTGGTTGCCCTATCTAGAGTGTTCCACAGAAAACCTCGTTTCTACGGGATAGTTTACCTCGCCTTGATCCCGATCTATGCGACGGCTTATTTCTTCTTTCCAGGGATAATTGGAGATCAACGCTCCTTTATTGAATGTTTGTACTTTAGTACGGTCACCATTACTACTCTAGGTTACGGGGATATCACTCCTCTTGGACAGGTTGGTCAATTGGTTACTGCGTCAGAGTCGCTCTTGGGGGTCGTATTCATAGGCCTATTTTTGAGCGCAATTGCAAGCGCCAGGGACAATACAGTTCGTGCAGAGCAAGCGAAGAAAGAAGCTGAGACTTTCCTGGAGTCACAACGGGCCCGATTGAATGGACACTTCAACTTGATACGACCAATTATAGACAGATATAAGCTATCGGCTGCCGAGATAACTTGTCCTACGGACAGACAACCTGAACTATACAACCCGGACTTTACATTAAATGACATGAAGGATATGTACAAGCCCACTCGCCTGCTGCGAGCTTCTTATTTGAAGCCTGCGATTAAGGAGTACTTTGAAGTTGTGGAGATTTTGTATAAGGAAATATCTGACTTAATAAAGGGTGTTGATTTGAGATGTTTTCCCGAGATCGAGCAACAGAGTTTACAAGTTGTCAGTGTCATCAGTAATTTTGACTATTCTGGCGCAATTTTATCGGCACTCGATACAAGAGCTGGTGAGAAAAGTTTGGCTAAATTTGCAAGTGAGATGCTGGAGAAGTATGACGGAGATTCCCAACCTCAAGGCACTGGAAACATTTTGGATGGGTATGTATTGCTCTATCACCAGATCAAAATTGTTATGGAATCCTTATCTAACTTGGAATCGGCAATAAAGAGGGAAGTGAAGCTGGGGGAGTGACGAGTAGCATAAAGAGGTACTGTTTTGAAGTTTGGGTGGTTGAAGAGCCTGACTACTTTACGAATAAAAATCCAGACTGGACCAGTATAAACATGTGGAGCTAACATATTGATAGAAGATCAAAAACAGACGCTGGAAAGACAGCTCTGGAGCATCGCCAACGAGTTGCGTGGCAAGATGGATGCCGATGAGTTTCGTGATTACATCCTTGGGTTCGTGTTCTACAAGTACCTGTCCGAGAAGCAGTACCTCTATGCCAATAGCCTGCTCGAGACCGAAGCGATCAAGGATTACTGTGATGTCACGGATGAGGAAGACATCGATGCCATTCGTAATGAGTCACTGCAGAAGCTCGGCTACTTTCTGCGCCCGGAAGAGCTGTTCTCCGCCATCACGGCCAAGGGCAATGCCAACCTGGAAGAGGAGAGCAACTTTATCCTCGAAGATCTGCAGACCATCCTCAACAACATCGAGTCCAGCACGATGGGCACGGAGAGTGAGGATGACTTCAACAAGCTGTTTGAGGACCTAGATCTGGCCAGCACCAAGCTGGGCAGGACACCGGATGCCCGCAATACCTTAATCGCTAAAGTATTGGCTCATCTGGACAAGATCGACTTCGGACTGGCCGAGTCTGATTCCGATGTACTGGGGGATGCCTATGAGTACCTGATCGGCCAGTTTGCCTCGGGTGCGGGCAAGAAAGCCGGGGAGTTCTATACCCCGCAGCAGGTATCCAGGATCTTGGCCAAGATCGTCACGCTGGACAAGCCACGCATCAAGAGTGCCTATGACCCGACCTGCGGCTCAGGCTCCCTGCTGCTGAGGATTGGCAAGGAGGCGCAGGTCAGCGAGTTCTTCGGACAGGAACTCAACCGTACCACCTACAACCTGTGCCGCATGAACATGATCCTGCATGACGTGCATTACCGGCAGTTCGATATCCGCCAGGAAGACACCCTTGAACATCCCCAGCACACGGACAGGCACTTTGAGGCGGTGGTCGCCAATCCGCCGTTCTCAGCGCACTGGAAAGGCAAGGATAATCCCCTGAACGAGACCGATGACCGGTTCAGCCAGTACGGAAGACTGGCCCCCAAAACCAAGGCAGACTTTGCCTTTGTGCAGCACATGATCTACCAGATGGCAGAGAATGCCACGATGGCCGTGGTATTACCGCATGGCGTACTGTTTCGAGGTGCAGCAGAAGAGGAGATCCGCAAGTACATCATTCAGGAGCAGAACTACCTGGATGCCGTGATAGGACTGCCGGCCAACCTGTTTTACGGCACCAGTATTCCTGCCTGTATCCTGGTCTTGAAGAAGTGCCGTGTACACGATGACAACATCCTGTTCATTGATGCGTCCAAGCAGTTTGAGAAGTCCGGCAACCAGAACATCTTGGAAGATGCACATGTGGAGAAGATCGTAGCTACCTACAGAGAACGGGAAGCGATCGACAAGTATGCCTATGTCGCCAGCCTGGATGAAATCAGGGAGAACGATTACAACCTGAATATTCCCCGGTATGTAGACACTTTCGAAGAGGAAGCGCCTGTGGACTTGGATGCAGTCGTCAAGGACCTGAGGGCTCTGGAGGCGGATATGCAGGAGACGGACAAGGCCATTGCAGGGTATTGCAAGGAACTGGGGATTGAGAGCCCGTTTTGATTGGGGAAATCTGTAATGACAGCGCCACAACAAAATGTACCTGCTCTGCGGTTCCCCGAGTTTGTTGGGGATTGGTGCAGAACTACGATTGGAGAGAACTTTGAGTTCAAGAACGGTTTAAATAAAGAAAAAGAGTTTTTTGGCCGTGGTACACCGATCATCAATTTTATGGATGTATATCATCTAAGTGTTATACAGAAAAAACATATCAATGGTTTTGTGGAGTTGTCAGATAAAGAGATAGCAAACTTCTCTGCTAAAAAGGGCGATGTATTTTTTACCCGAACATCCGAAACAATTAGTGACATTGGCATGTCTGCAACACTTACTGAGAACATAGAAAACTGTGTATTCAGCGGTTTTGTTTTACGAGCACGGCCAGTCAATAAAAAACTGGAGACCCTATACAAGTCTTACTGTTTTGCCATTGAACCAGTTAGGAAAGAGATAGTAACTAAAAGCTCATACACCACACGTTCATTAACAAGTGGTCGATTATTAAGCAAGGTTAACTTTTATTATCCGAGTGACATACAAGAACAACAAAAGATTGCATCTTTCCTCTATTCAGTCGACACCAAGATCGAGCAATTAAACAAAAAGAAATCCTTACTGGAGCAATATAAGAAAGGCCTGATGCAAAAGCTGTTCGGCCAGGAAATCCGGTTTAAGGATGAGCGGGGTAAGGAGTATCCGGATTGGGAAGAAAAGACTCTTAATGATATTTCAGAGATAATCACAAAAGGTACAACACCAACTAGTGTGGGGCATCAGTTTGTTGATGTAGGAATTAATTTTATTAAAGCTGAGAATATCACCAAAAGTGGTGCTATAAAAACTGACGAAACTCCTAAAATTTCTGAAAAATGTGACAAATTATTAAGACGTTCCAAACTTAGAAGTGGAGATATATTATTTTCTATTGCCGGCACTCTTGGAAGAACAGCAATAATCAAAGAAAAAGATTTGCCGGCAAATATAAATCAAGCATTATCGATAATACGGTTAGAAACTTATGTAAGTATCGAATTCGTAAATTATGTCTTAAATTTATCGTTGATAAAAAAATATATTAGAAAATCTTTGTCAACAGGAGCACAGCCCAACTTAAATCTTCAACAGGTTGGAGAAATAAAAATATGTTTTCCAAATTTAATTGAACAACAGAAAATTGCCAACTTCCTATCTGCCATTGACAAAAAAATAGAATTCGTCACAGAGCAAATCAAACAGACCCAAACCTTCAAGAAAGGCTTGCTCCAGCAAATGTTCATCTAGCTTCCAGGCAACGGACTGCATGACCACTGAATCGGAACAAGCCCTCGAAAACAAGCTGATTGCCCAACTGCAGACCCTGGGCTTTGACTACGTACAGGTCAAGGACGAGAAGGACCTGATCGCCAATCTCAAGAATCAGCTGGAGATACACAACAAGACCGAGCTGTCCGATAATGAATTCAAGCAAGTACTAAACAAGCTGGCCCGGGGCAATATCTTCGAGAGGGCGAAGATACTGCGGGACAAGGTGGACTACACCAAAGATGATGGCACGACTGGCTACATCGAACTGATCGACCTGATCCACTGGTGCAAGAACGAATACCAGGTGACCCATCAGGTCACCATGCAGGGCACCTATACCAACCGCTATGATGTGACCCTGCTCATCAATGGCCTGCCGCTGGTCCAGATCGAACTGAAACGCCGGGGCCTGGAACTGAAGGAAGCGTTTAACCAGACCAACCGCTATCACCGTCATTCCTTTGCTGCAGGTCTTGGCCTGTTCATGTACATCCAGGTGTTCGTGATCAGCAACGGGGTGAACACCAAGTACTACGCCAACAATTCTGTCAGCCAGCGTGATTTCAAGCAAACGTTTTTCTGGGCAGACCCGAACAACAAAAAAATCACCCAGCTCAGTGAGTTCGCCGAAGTCTTCCTGGAGAAATGCCAACTTTCCAAGTTGATTACCAAGTACGTGGTGCTGAACGAAAGCGAGAAAAAACTGATGGTGTTGCGCCCCTATCAGTATCACACGGTGGAAGCGATCGTGGAGCGGGTGAAGAACAGCGAGAAGTTCGGCTATGTCTGGCATACCACGGGCTCCGGCAAGACCCTGACCTCGTTCAAGACCGCACAGATCCTCATGCACATGCCACAGGTGTACAAGGTGGTGTTCGTGGTCGACCGGAAAGACCTCGACTACCAGACCATCAAGGAGTTCAACAGTTTCAGCGAAGGTAGCGTGGATGCGACCAACAATACAAAAAAACTGGTGCAGCAGTTCGGGAATGATACCCCTCTGATCGTCACCACCTTGCAGAAGCTGAACACGGCTATCAGCAAGGGGAAATATTCAAAGACCATGGCTGCCCTGCAAGATCAGCGCATGGTCTTCATCTTCGATGAATGTCATCGTAGCCAGTTCGGGGACACGCACAAGCGAGTCAGAGAGTACTTCCCCAGGGTGCAGCTGTTCGGCTTTACCGGCACGCCGATCTTCGCCGAGAACGCCCTGGCCAATGTTCACGGAAAGCGCACCACGAGAGACCTGTTCAGCGAATGCCTGCACAAATACGTCATC
Source organism: Gammaproteobacteria bacterium (assembly GCA_965220895.1). GTDB lineage: Bacteria > Pseudomonadota > Gammaproteobacteria > UBA4575 > UBA4575 > WTFY01. The sequence continues at coordinate 340,002 of OZ244850.1, read as the reverse complement.
ACGGATGCGATCCGGGATGAGAACGTGCTCAAGTTCTCGGTGGAGTACATCCGGACCTTCCGGCAGAAAGACGAGGTCCGCGACATCGAGGTCGAGGCCATCGACAAGGCCGAAGTCATGGAAGCCGGGGAGCGCCTGGAGTCGATCGTGGACTACATCTTGGCCCACCATGGGCGCAAAACACATGCCAAAACCTTCAATGCGATCCTGTGCGTTGCCAATATCCCGACCCTGCTCAAGTACTACGAACTGTTCCGGAAAAAGAAGGAGGCCGGGGAACACAACTTGAAGGTCGGCACGATCTTCTCCTACCAGGTCAACGAAGACGACCAGGATACCTGCGGGAACCTAGAGACGGATATCACCGAAGGGGCCAACGGCCCGGTCAATCGGCACAGCCGGGACCGGCTGGAGGCCTGTATCCGGGATTACAACGAGATCTTTGGCACCAACTACTCCACGGACAAGTTCTATGGCTACTACAAGGACATTGGCAAGCGCGTCAAGGCCCGTGAACTGGATCTCCTGTTGGTGGTGAACATGTTTTTGACCGGCTTTGACAGCACACACCTGAATACCATCTATGTCGACAAGAAGCTCAGGTACCACGGCTTGGTGCAGGCCTTTTCGCGCACCAACCGCATTCTGGGCCAGAAGAAGTCGCAGGGCAACGTGGTGTGCTTTCGCAACCTCAAGTCGGCCACGGATGAGGCCATCGAACTCTTTGCCAACAAGGAGGCCATTGAGGAAGTCATCCTGCAGCCCTACGAGACGTACGTGGAGAAGTTTGCCGAGGCGGTGGCTGAGTTGCTGGAGATTACACCGACCGTGGACAGTGTCAATGAACTGCTCACCGAAGAGGACGAGATGCGATTCATTCAGGCCTTTCGGGAGCTGATCCGCATCAGGAACGTATTGGGCAGTTTCTCCGGGTTCCGCTTTGAGGATCTTGCCCTGGACGAACAGTCTTTTGAAGACTACAAGAGCAAGTACCTGGACCTGTACGACAAGGTCAAGACCAACCGTCAGAAGGAAAAGGTCTCGATTCTGGACGACATCGATTTTGAGCTGGAACTGATTCGCCGTGATGAGATCAATGTCAACTATATCATCAACTTGTTACGCGACATGCAGTCTGCCGGTCCTGCAGAGCAGAAGAGGAAAAGGGAAACCATCGCCCGGATCCTGGAGACCGAAATCCAGTTGCGCAGCAAGAAGGAACTGATTGAGCGCTTTATTGCCGAGCATTTTCTTGGGGCAGAGGATGTGGGCGTTGCCTTCGGGCAGTACTGGACGGAAGAAAAGAACAGGGCGATCCAGGTTTTGAGCGAGGAGGAGGGGCTGGAGGCCGAGGGTCTGCAGAAGGTGATCGAGGAATACCTGTTTACGGAGAAAACCCCCTTGCGCGATGACGTGTACAAAATCATCCATGTCCATGCACGCCCAGGACTCAGGGATCGTCACACCGTCATAGAGCGTGTCATTGAAAAGATCAAGGCGTTTGTTGAAACGTATGTGGATGGGGTGGATTACCTGGACTAGTATTCGACTTATATATTTATTTACGGGCTTACATTACAGGTTCTAAACTAGGAGCTTGGGTAGGATTCGTAGCAGACCGTTGGGCTATTCACGGTGTTGCACGAGCTATTGTTCTTCAACTGAACTGAACGGATACGGAGGTCACGATGCGCTTGTCTCCGGATAGGGCCACAAGTCTCTTGCGACTTCAAAAAGCTTTCTGTCACGCACATCAATTTGGTCCTCGCCCCAATCCTCTTCCCTAGTGATTTCCCGATTCATCACTAGCAGTGAATGGTCGTTCAACGCCTTTCTCTTCGCACTGAACGGTGCGTTGCTCACACTACTGTTGAGCGGCTTTGTCAGAATTGTCAGATTACCGAATGTATTCAGCAGCCGCTCCCGTCGAACGATCTGGCCGACGCATGTGTTATTTTCTTCAGTAGCGAAAAGTGCCTTCAAAGTTTCGTCGCTGGTAGGCCGTTCACCGTTTGGAAGAGGCCAGTGATCTACCCAATTAGAAGGTAAAATGTGCTCGACTGACAGTTCCGTGTTGAGTTGGTCTGTTTCGTGAAACTTCTGTCGCTTCTTGCGCTCTATGGCTTCTAGTACTGCCCTGACACGCAGTGGCGTTAGCCTCCTGCCATACATTGGTACTGAAGCCCATGAATTCTCAAACTCTTTATCCATTGGAAATCGTGCGCTTTCGGAGTTTTGTCCGGTTAGGAACGTTGCAAGGCTATCGTATGAAAAGCCCTTTGCCTCGAGATGACGAAGAACAGACAGGAAAAACTTATTGTAGTTCTTTGTTGTGAGGCCACAGATTGCCCGCCTCACGATGAACGTCAACAGGATCGAAAGGCACGCTTTCTTCTCATCTTCATCCAACTCGTCTTCCATCCAAAGGCGAAGAACGAGAGGATATACCGTTGTTACGTCCCAAGGGTGAAGAAGCCTAGCGAAGTGCCCTAGAGGATCAGAGTTGTCACGTTCCAGAAGACGTCTATAAAGATTCCCGAAAGCCACAAGGTCTTGGAGCTCTGCTTCGACGGACGGATAACCACCATGTGGTTTGGAAGCTTGTAGCTTCACGAATGCTTTGTACTCGCTAAACAGCTTCGACAGCGTGACTTCACCTGCCACCTTGCCAGCAATGAAATTCACTAAGAAGAATTCTATACGCACCTTTTTGTAGCGGCCCTGCTTTTCCATGATGCTCCAAAACGGATCTTCGAAATCCTTCCAATACTTGTCGAAAAGCTTCTCAGCGCGTTCCTTTCTGGCATCGGCGCGATGGAAGATATTGTTCCGTACGAGATCGGCGGCGAGCAAAGGCTCACCTCTCTCGTTCAGCGTCTCGAATATTACCTGCGCGTCATCACCTTCTTCCAATCTGATCTCGACAATCTTGAATTCTTCAGTCAGGGCTTCATACAAGGCGTCCAGGCGATATTCTTTTATCATGCGATCCGCCTTTTCAGAACTTGAATCTTCTCCTGTGGTTTCTTCTTCCTTAGTTGCGATGGTCTCCGCAAAATCGTCTTCAAGATCGTCACTTTCGACAGCATGTTTGATGCAATCGAAAAAGTAGCCATAGGCACCAAGCAACTTAGGGACCGTTCTATATTCGTATATTTTGTCGCGCCCTTTGTAGAAGTGTTGCTGGTATTTCTTCCGCAGCTCTGGCCGTCCCGCTATCACAATGTCCTGAAATAACTCACGGTCATATTTCGTCGGCCAAACCTTAAATTTTTCAATATCTGGTTCCTCCATGAGATGCTGCTTTTCATTCAGAAGGTAACCTTCAATCAAGCCGACAATGTCTTGAAAGCCCGCCTGTCTTGCATAATCCCTTGCAGCTGCAAGGTAAAGCTGAAAAGTCGTCAGCCGCTGCTGGCCATCTACCACCTGATACGAAGTTACCTGTCGTGATGATGCAGCAACACGTGCTTCAAGGACAACTGCCCCCATGAAATGGGAAAAGCGGCGATCACGTCTATTCAGACGTTCGATAGCTTTTGTTCGAACATCATCCCAGAATGGTCTCCATTGTTTATCCCGCGTCCAAACATAGTGTCGTTGATAAATAGGAACGCAAAACCGTTGTCGGTTTTCTAGTAGCTGTCGAATGGTTACGGGGCCTGCCTTCACGGTAATTCCTTTGTGCTGTTGTCGATATTTCCTAAGTGCGGCACCTTTGACATAGAGTGCCGTTTTGCGGGACCCAGATCAAGCATGTGCTACACCTGACTGAAAGTCGGCGATCTTTAAGCGGTGGTTTTTATCAAGGCGATTAATAGAAAATGCTGATATGGCACTCGCTATTCACTAACTGTGCTTCAGCCGCCGCTAGAAGTGGGCGTAGGCACCACGACCAAGCGGTGTACCATATACCGAAGCTAGTCTGCACAGAGTGATTTTCCTTTGAGCTTGGAGGTGACATGAGGGATTATACCGCTTGCCTGTGCAGGACAATACTCAAAGCGATTTCTAGATTTGTTGAATATGGAATTTCCTGACCAAAGCCACATCAATCGTGTCCGAGACGCTCTTTGGCGACCATCGGTTGGGGCATCCGTCATGGTAGGTTCAGGCTTCAGCAGAAATGCAGAGGGTATGCACCCGGCCATGCCGGGAATGCCTACTTGGGATGGCATCACAAAAGAGATATGCATCCGCCTGTATCCAGGCAATAAACAAGGTGGTACATCTTTTGAAACAAGAGATATGCTGAGATTGGCACAGGAGTATAAGGCCACTTTTGGACAGGCGGATCTTCATAACCTGCTACTTGACCTGATTCGCAATGACGCGTTCCAGCCAGGACGAATGCACAGGCGCCTTCTCCGATTACCTTGGCAGGATGTATTTACCACCAACTGGGATACATTGTTGGAGAGAGCATGTTCCTCTGTGCTAGAGCGGCCTTATGGTCTTTTGCGTGCCACAGATGAAATTCCATTGGCTGCGAGGCCACGGATCGTCAAACTGCATGGATCTGCAGATGGACGTTTTCCACTTATTGTCACAGAAGAAGATTATCGGACCTATCCAGTGCAATTCGCGCCACTTGTAAATACAGTGCAGCAGGCCATGATGGAAACCGTATTTTGTCTGATAGGATTTTCAGGAGATGATCCGAATTTTCTGCATTGGTCAGGCTGGGTTCGTGACAATCTTGGCGCATCGGCCCCTAAAATCTATCTGGCGGGGTGGTTGGGTTTATCAACATATCGCCGTCGCATGCTGGAGGATCGCAATGTCATCCCGATTGATCTTGCATGCCACCCGAAAGCTGGTCAGTGGCCAGAGGAACTTCGTCATGAGCGATCAATGGACTGGATCTTGCACACACTGGAATATGGACGTCCATATGACCCGGCAGAGTGGCCTTCTGCTCCCAGCCTTTCCAAGGATTCCATTCCGGGATACCTTGAACCTGTAGATCGCAAAACTATCGAGAAGCCACAAGCGGAGCCAGAGCTAACGTTGGATAATCAGACTCCGAGCGAGAAGGCGGAGTCTGTCCGGGTCCTCCTAGGCGTGTGGAGCCACAACAGAAGCAAAACTTACCCTGGGTGGCTGACTGCACCTGCAGACATACGGGCAAATATGTCGCTTATCAGAGAAGAGGCTCTTCACATTTTGAAGGTGATTCCGAGCTTGCCTGCAGTGGAACGCCTGAATGCGCTTCGGGAGTTGTTGTGGTGGCTTTGGGAAATTCAATTAAATCCGGTATCTGATTTGGAGCCGACATCGTCAAGTTTTGAGGAGACTGCGCTGAATGTCTTAACTCTCATTGATTGCCAGAATCGAAAGATAGACGGTGAGCCAGGTATTGATACAGACTGGCCAGCTGTCTCTGAAGCGTGGGTTGCGATCGCATTTGCCCTGGTGCAAGCCGCACGGTTCCGGTTTGATAAAGAAGAATTCAGCAGGCGACTCTCAATGCTTTTGCCTTTTCGAAATATGAGCCAGGATATTGAACATCGCATTCACCATGAACAATGCCTTTGGGCGATCTATTCGCTGGATTACAGTTCAGTAGAGGAGCTGATAGGAGATTGGAATACGGAAGATTGCGATCCCGTCTGGATGATGAGAAAGGTGGCCCTTCTTTTTGAAACCGGACACAATGAAAAAGCGCAAGAACTAAATTCAGCAGCACTCAACACGATCCGTGGCACCCCTCCAGATGACGACAGCGTTGCTTTTGATTCGCGTGAGGCGTGGGCGCTCTATGGTGCAGGCGCAGCACTGAAGTCGGTGGGTTTCAGACAGGCGTGGGTTGAGTGGGGGCGGCGCTGGGACGAACTGACACCGCGCAAGTGTAACGCGCGGCTTGAAATGCAACGCTATGCCGAAGAGATAAAAGGCAAGAGCGACTCTGAAAAAGGGGCTCATTTCGATCTGGGGAAGGTCTGGATACCAGGATTCAGTTTTTCAAGGACTGGGTTTAATCAATGGCAGGCTTCACACAGGTTTATCCGCGCTGCGGAAGTTCTTGGCCTGCCTCCATCTGGCCCCAATATGTCAATTGCTTCACAAAACCTGAAACTTGCCGCAAAGCAACTGCGCTTGCATGAACCTGAATTGGCGGCACGGATCGTCCTTCGGGCCGCTCAATATAAAACGACGGGGATACTGAATTTTGTGCTCTCGCGCAATTTCATTGCCACAATGCCGCAAGAGTCGGTGGACCGCCTTGCACAAGACTGTGTAAATGCGATTGAATTCATGCTGTCCCAGATTTCGGAGTTCGATGCTGATCGTCACTGGGAAAAAAGGTTGCCCGTCGTTGTTGAGGGTTTGTCTCGATTTGTGCTCCGTCTCGACGCTAACCGTGCCGAATCAATTTTTAGTCATGCCTTGCACTGGTATGAGCACAAGTCGGTTGCATCGATAGCAGGCATACGGAATCCCATTATGAATATACTTTTGAGATCTTGGGAAGCCTTGCCAGTACAACGAAAATCAATGCGCGTACTTGATTTGCTGAATGCTCCTGTTGTCGGCATGGACGGGTTCAGGGTCGGCATCGTTGGAGACGACGGAGTACGCCATTTCGAAAAACAATATCCTGATCCTTGTGAAGTGCTGGACAGAAGTACAGCCATAGAACTAGCGACGGATTCATTTGATGAAGCCAAATGGAAAGAGGTCATCAGGTATCTTGTGCGCGGACTGCGAAGCAACGGGGAAGCAAGAAGACGGGCAGCGTTCAGGGTGGGTCAGTTATTGGACCTACATTCTGTGAGCGAGAATGAGTACTCTGAGATTGCCTTGACACTTTGGGGGCAAGCTTATTCCAGCAGCGAAGGGTTGCCGACTGGCATAGACCTCCCCGACTGGGTGCTTATCATATTACCGGAACCGGAGCCGGGTCTCGCGGAACGCAGATTTTGTGCAAAGTGGCTAAGTCCAGACCCTGATGATGAATCAGCACATCCAAGTCCTGACGAGATACTGTGGAATGTTGGTTCTGCTATCGGCAATCTCAAGGTTCACGGAAAGTCACTATCGTTTTCAGAAGCAGAACAAACCTATCTTGAGAGTGTAGTTGGGCAGTGGGCGCAGATTTCACCACCAGCTCCACTCAGGTTTGACGAGAACCCAGCTCCAGTGTTTTTGGGAGGGGAGGATGACGTGATTCGAAATGCGATTACCGGTCTCTCTCATGTTCTTTTGGAAATAGAAGTTTCTGAGGCTGTCGCCAATAGCCTGCACGATAAGGTGCAGAGATTGAATAAATCGGAATTCCAAGCTCGTGCTGTTTTGGTCGGATTAAGTAAAGCGTTGCCTGAACGATTTGAAGACATCGTACAATCAATTCGGATGGGATTGGCTGCAGACGATGAGAAAACAGCAAAGAACGCGGCGGCGGCATTGGAATTTTGGCTGCATTTCGAAAAGGATACGGAAGTTGGATTGAATCCTCCCCCCATTGATCTTGTAAAGGAAATTGGTGTCATCATTGCAAACCGAAGAAGAACGGCCCTGATTCAGGCGCTCAATGTCGCGAGATGGGCGTATAAGGAAGGCAGCTCCGAGCACCGCAATGCTATTGGAAGTCTAGCTGTACAGGGACTTGACTACCTTGAGGAGGAGCTTCGCTACAATGTCAGCAATGAAGAGGATTCTGATGTCCCATTGCTGCGTTTGAGGTGTGTTCAATTGGCTATTGCAATGGCTGAATACGGTTTTGACTCAAAGCCTGCCGTTGCCCGCTGGATCGAAAGTGCAGAGAACGATCCACTTCCTGAGATCCGCCATGCAAAAAATCAATAATGGCTATATATTGATTGCCGAAACCTCAATTAAAAGCAGTTTACACTCTTCCCGGATGATTACATTTTGATTGAAGTCATAAAACAGATAGGTGGGAGTTATATTTCCTTTTGATCAACTAGGATAGGGGTGAGGTTCTTGCTGAAGAAGCCAGAGCCTTCTAGCTTTTGAACCGAAAAATAGCTGTTTGGAGAGTGGATTTATTCTTGACAGTACTTTTGACAGTATCCGCGAAAATTGAAAATAAAAATATGTATAAATAACAGTTTTTTAGTTTAAAAATTTGAGTCCGGCCATCGCACCAATTGAACCATCCGAGAACGTCCAAGGAAATCCAGAAAGGTCCATAAAGTATTTAAATAACAGAATCTTACTTCAAAAATTTTGTTTTACGGCGTCCAACAGCATTCATGCCTTGCGACTGATTAATTTAGAATTACTGATGTAGAATGAATAATGAATGCAGTTGAGATTGAGGAAGCAATTTCCAAGCTGGCGGAAAGGCCTTTTGATGCCGAGGAGTTCCCTTTTGCATTCCTGCAGGCCTTTGGCAATAAAGTCACGACGATCAAGCGTCTGCGTTCAGGCACATCAAACCAGTCCGATCTTGGCGGGGTGCTCCAGCGCAACAATATCCATATCAAGGTATGCCTTGAAGGCGAAGCAGCAGAAACCCTGATAGCACTCAAGGGAAGTCCTGCCACAGCCTGCGCAAAGGCAAAATACGTGCTTTCCACTGACGGCAAGGAATTTCATGCCGAAGACCTCAACAGTGGCGAAATTGTTGTTTGCAACTACCAAAATTTCCACGATCATTTCGGTCTTTTTCTGCCGCTCGCCGGGATTACGACCGTCAAGCAAATCCGCGAAAGTGCCCTGGATATCAAGGCAACAGGGCGCCTGAACCGGCTCTATGTCGAATTACTAAAGAGCAATCCTGATTGGGGTACCGATGAGCGTCGCCAGGAGATGAACCATTTTATGGCGAAGCTCATCTTCTGCTTCTTTGCCGAGGACACCCAAATTTTTAATGGCCCGGACCTGTTCACCAACACGGTCGAGCAGATGAGCGAACGAGACAGCTCGAACACTCATAAGGTGATCAGTGAGATCTTTCGTGCCATGAGTATCAAGCTGGATGCCAAGACTCGTAAGGCAGCAAGTATCCCCCGGTGGGCAGATAAGTTCCCCTATGTCAATGGAGGCCTTTTTGCAGGAACAGTGGATGTGCCGTGTTTCACCCGGATTGCACGATCCTATCTGATGCATATCGGGAAGCTTGACTGGCAAAGGATCAACCCCGACATATTTGGGTCCATGATCCAGGCAGTGGCCGATGATGAAGAGCGTGGTGCCTTGGGAATGCACTATACCAGCGTGCCAAATATCCTGAAGGTGCTTGACCCACTGTTCTTGGACGATCTTCGCACGAAACTGGATGAGGCCGGGAACAACAGCCGCAAGCTCTTGAATTTGCGCAATCGCATGAAGAGAATCAGAGTCTTTGATCCGGCCTGTGGCTCCGGGAATTTCTTGGTAATCGCCTACAAGGAAATGCGTGTGATTGAGGCAGAACTCAATGAGCAGCGAGGTGAAAAAGGGCGTAAATCGGAAATTCCACTAACCAATTTCCGGGGTATCGAGCTTCGTCACTTCTCTGCTGAAGTTGCCCGCTTGGCCCTGATTATTGCCGAGTTCCAGTGCGACGTACTTTACCGGGGGCAGAAAGATGCTCTGAAGGACTTTCTGCCACTTGATGCCATGAACTGGATTACCTGCGGTAACGCACTGAGGCTCGAATGGCTGGATATCTGCCCGCCGACCGGCACCGGTGTGAAGATGCGGGCTGACGACTTGTTCAACATCCCGCTCGAGCAGCCGGAAATTGATTTTAAAAATGAAGGAGGAGAAACCTATATCTGTGGGAATCCACCGTATCGGGGCAGTACATGGCAGTCTGCTGAGCAGAAGGCAGATCTCAAGCAGATTTTCGAGGACCGGGTGAGGAAGTGGAAGTCGCTCGACTATGTTGCAGGGTGGTTCCTGAAAGCAGCGGACTATGGAACGAAAACCAAGTCGGTAGCCGCCTTCGTTTCCACGAACTCGATTTGTCAGGGTCAGCAGGTGCCGACTCTGTGGCCCGAAATTTACTCTACTGGACACGAGATTGTGTTCGCACACACCAGCTTCAAGTGGGCAAACTTGGCCAGTCACAATGCTGGGGTCACGGTGGTTATTGTGGGAATTTCAAGTCAGCCCAGTCCGGTGAGAAAGCTGTTTTCATTGGATGAAGGTGGAAGAACGGTTCAGAAAACTTCAGACAACATCAATGCTTACTTGGTGGCAGAGAGAGACTTAATTGTTACACCTGTTCCGAAAGCGAAGGATAACAGGGGATTAATGGAATGGGGTAACAAGCCTACTGATGGCGGACATCTTTTGCTTACTGTAAATGAGTGCCGAGTGCTACTCGCCGAGCAACCTAAGACCAAGAACTTCATTAAGCGATTTGTAGGTGCGCAGGAATTTATTAGGGGAAAAGAACGATATTGCCTCTGGATAGAAGATGTCGATCGTTCAACTGCTGAAGAAATTCCTGAAGTACAAATGCGGGTTGAAGCCGTTGCCAAAATGCGGTCTAAGAGTAAGGCGGCTGAAACTCGTCCAGCAGCTTCCTTCCCACATAGGTTTAGGCAAATTCAATCTGTTGCTGAAAGGTATTCACTAGTGGTTCCAAGGGTATCCTCGAAAAACCGTGATTACCTGCCTGTTGGCCTGGTGGGAGCCGACACCATCATCGGCGATCGTAACTTCGCTCTCTACGATGCTTCACTTTGGAACATGGCACTGATTGCATCACGGCTGCACTGGGTCTGGATCGGCACAGTCTGCGTTCGGCTTCGTACCGATTTTTCATATTCCAACACCCTAGGTTGGAACACGTTCCCTGTGCCAACACTGACGAAAAAGAACAGGATAGATTTAACTCATACAGCTGAAAACATCCTGTTAGCTCGTGAGGCACATTTCCCGGCAACTATTGCAGATCTCTACGATCCTGAAAAAATGCCGGAAAACCTCCGTGAAGCACATGACCAAAACGACGAGGTGCTTGAGCGCATCTATATCGGTCGCCGTTTCAAGAATGACACGGAGCGCCTGGAGAAGCTCTTTGAGATGTATGCGAAGATGGCTGCTTCCCCCGGTCGCGAGGCAACAGGCGCAGCATGATGGGTATATTTCAATGAGTGATCCACGTACCTTGGCCCTGATTGACGATCTGCTTAAGCTGCCTGCAGAAACGTCTTGGGTGGAGTTCAAGAAAGACAACAGTGATCCGTACCGGATCGGGAAATTGATTTCTGCATTGTCCAATAGTGCACGACTTGCTGACAAGCATTCTGCCTATATGGTCTGGGGAGTGCAAAATGAAGACCATGCGGCGGTTGGTACGACTTTTGAGCCTTCCGCCCAGAAACAGAAAGGTCAGCCCCTGGAGCTGTGGCTTACACAGCATTTGCGCCCGGCAATAGACTTCTCTTTTGAATCAGTTGATTACCAGGAAGCAAGGCTCGTCCTGCTCAGGATACCGGCGACAACGAATATCCCTGTGGAGTTTGACCGGACAGCCTATATCCGTGTTGGCAGTGCTACGCTGCGGTTGTCCGATCATCCGGAGCGCATGAAGTCATTATGGTCGAAACTCACTCCATATGCTTGGGAAACCGGACTGGCGCTGCAGTTCTTGGACAGCGATACAGTTCTGAAATTGCTGGACTATCCCCGCTACTTCGACCTGACAGGACAGCCACTGCCGGAAAATCGACAAGGAATTCTTGACAGGCTCAAAGCCGATCAGCTGGTGCAGCAGGATGTCGGGGGTCGCTGGAGTATCACCAACCTTGGCGCAATTCTGTTTGCAAAGCGCCTTGAGGAGTTCCCTTCTGCGATCGCACGCAAGGCCATTCGGTTTGTGGCCTATGACGGTGCAGGCCGCACCGACACCGTATCACACCGCAAAGACATGCTAGGTGGCTATGCTGTCAGCCTGGATGCCTTGGTGAATTATATTGATCCTTTGTTGCCACACAATGAACAGATTGTCGGGGCTTTTCGCAAAGAGCAGCCGGCCTATCCTCTGGAGGCCATCCGGGAACTCATTGCCAACGCCCTGACCCACCAGGACATGATGATCCGGGGTGCCGGTCCACTGGTTGAACTGTTCAGGGGTCGCCTGGAAATCACCAATCCTGGACAGCCCTTGGTCAGCCCGGACCGGTTTATCGACTTCCCACCATGTTCACGTAACGAAGCACTCACATCCCTGATGCGCCGCATGGGGTTTTGCGAGGAGCAGGGGACAGGGATTGACAAGGTGATTCTTGCTGTTGAGTCACACCAGATGCCACCTCCGGATTTTCGTGCAGAGGGTGATGCGGTGCGTGTCCGGCTTTTTGCCCTGCGCCAGTTTGCCGATATGACCTCGGAGGAACGCATTCGGGCCTGTTACCAGCATGCAGCGCTGAGGTATGTTGTTGGCAAACGTATGAAAAACCTGACCCTGCGTACCCGTTTTGGAATTGACCCAAAGAATGCGGCACAGGCATCCGCGGTGATTCGCAGCGCGATGAAAGCGGGCTTGATCAAGCGCGCAGACCCTGCATATCCACGGTCAGGGTATGTCCCGTTCTGGGCATGAGCAGAGAGATTTCCTGGCTATTTTTTGATTCTGAGGGCAAAAAAAGAGAAATTTATATCAGATATAATGCGTAAGATATTGGAAAATATATCATTTTCTGGTCGAATATTTTTTGATCGTGTTTTGATTCTGAGGGTAGGTATGCACCATGCGAAGGTACAGTGGAGGATAACGTGATTCAGTCTGTCCCGTCTGTTTCTGTCACCTATACACGAAATGGCAGTTCCACCCGTTCCAACGAGTTGGGCATGCGTCCCATGCAGGAGCGCGCCTACGAGAAACGGGGAGAACAATATCTACTGATCAAGTCACCTCCTGCCTCAGGCAAGAGCCGGGCGCTGATGTTTATCGCATTGGACAAGCTGCACAATCAGGATCTTCGCCAGGCGATCATCGTCGTGCCCGAGCGCACCATCGGAGCGAGTTTCAATGACGAGCCACTGAGCCAGTTTGGTTTCTGGGCGGACTGGGCCGTTCCACCGAAATGGAATCTGTGCAACTCACCGGGCACTGAGGGTGGCAAGGTCAACGCCGTCCGGGCATTCCTCGACAGCGAAGATCGCATACTGGTGTGCACCCATGCCACCTTCCGCTTTGCGATGGAGCGGTCCGGGGTGGAAGCTTTTGATGACCGGCTGATCGCCATCGATGAGTTCCACCATGTCTCGGCCAATCCGGACAACCGGCTGGGCGAGCATCTTGGTCAGATCATGGGGCGTGACAAGACGCATGTTGTTGCGATGACAGGGTCGTATTTCCGGGGGGATGCCGAGCCTGTGCTGATGCCTGATGACGAGGCCAGGTTTGAGACCGTCACCTATACCTACTACGAGCAGCTCAACGGCTATGAATACCTGAAGCAGCTCGACATCGGCTATTTCTTTTATACGGGAAGCTATGTCGAAGATATCCTGCGGGTGCTGGACCCGGGACAGAAGACCATCGTGCACATCCCGAACGTCAACGCCCGCGAGAGTACGAAGGACAAGATCAAGGAGGTCGAGCACATCATTGAGGAACTGGGCGAGTGGCAGGGCCTCGATCCTGAAACCGGCTTCCAGCAGGTCAGGACCCCCGAAGGCCATATATTGCGGATTGCCGATCTGGTCGATGACACACCGACCACGCGTGATCGGGTCACAGCGGCACTTCGAAACCCGGACCAGAAAATGAATCGCGATCATGTCGATATCATCATCGCCCTTGGCATGGCGAAAGAGGGCTTTGACTGGATCTGGTGCGAACACACGTTGACGGTCGGGTACCGGTCAAGCCTGACCGAGATTGTCCAGATCATCGGTCGCACCACCCGTGATGCGCCTGACAAGACCCGTGCCCGATTCACCAACCTGATTGCAGAGCCGGATGCCTCGGAAGAGGCCGTGACCGAAGCTGTGAACGACACCCTGAAGGCCATCGCCGCCAGTCTGTTGATGGAGCAGGTTTTGGCACCGCGCTTCATCTTCACTCCGAAAAGTGACAACAGCAAACCGGTCGAGGGTTTTGACTATGGAGAAGAGGGTTACAACCCGGACCAGTGCAACGTAGGACTCAACAAGGATACAGGTCAGCTTCAGGTCGAAATCAAGGGGCTTGCGATGCCCAGTAGCAAGGAGGCCAAACGCATCTGCCGGGAAGACCTGAACGAGGTGATCACGACCTTTGTACAGGACAAGACTGCTATTGAACGTGGGCATTTCGATGAGGAGCTTGTTCCCGAGGAACTCACCCAGGTTCGCATGGGCAAGATCGTCAAGGACAGGTACCCCGAACTCAAAGAGGAGGACCAGGAGGCTGTACGCCAGCATGCCGTGGCTGCACTGAATCTGACCCAGCAGACGAAGCAGGTTGTAACGGAGGAAACGGAGACCGAAACTGCGAACACGGCTCTGGTCGACGGTGTGCGTAGATTCGCAATGGACGTGCGTGATCTCGACATCGACCTGATCGACAGGATCAACCCTTTCAGCAATGCCTATGCCATTCTTGCCAAGACCATGAACAAGGAGAGCCTGGCGCAGGTCGCTGCAATTATCACTGCGAAAAAAACACAGCTGACACTCGATGATGCGCGCGATCTTGCAAGACGTGCCCTGAGATTCTTACGGGAGCGTGGCCGAGCACCTTCGAGCACCGCCCAGGACCCCTGGGAAAAGCGTATGGCCGAGGGTGTCGCCTACCTGAAACGCAAGAGAGACGAGAGCGCCGATGGTTAGGGAAGTTGTGACCGAGGAGGATCGTGCCTTGCTCGCCGAGCTGGGTGTCGAGGAAAAAACCAGCAAAACCACTTCTTACACGGCGCGGGAAGAACGGGTCATCGCCGGGTTCGAGGAAATCCAGCGCTTTGTTGAAACGCATGGTCACACCCCGCATCGTGATGAAGACAGCGATATCTTCGAGCAGATGTACGCGGTCCGACTGCAGTGTATCCGCAAGCAGGAGGAATACCATGCGCTACTGGCCCCGATGGATCACCAGGGCCTTCTGGCCAGCGATGATGAGACGAAGTGCCATGAACCTGATGAGCTGGATGACGATGCGCTCCTGGCTGAGCTTGGAGCCGAGGATTTGCCTATCACCAAGCTTGATCATGTGCGCTCGGTGGCGGAAAAGCAGGCAGCAGAGGAGATTGCCAGCCGTCAGAAATGCGAGGACTTCGGGGATTTCCAGCCACTTTTTGAGCAGGTTCAACGAGAACTTGATAAGGGCCTGCGCAAAACGCAACCATTCCGACACAATGCAGAAATTGAGGCTGGTCAGTTTTTCATCCTCGGAGGGCAAAAAGTCTATGTGGCTGAGATGGGAGCCTCGTTTGTCAAACGGTACGGTGGAAGGGATGTCCGGCGAGATGCCCGTACCCGTGTTATCTTCGATAACGGAACTGAAAGTGACCTCCTAATGCGGTCCCTTCAACGGGCGCTCAATAAGGATGAAGCAGGGCGACGGATTATAGATTTAACTGATGCCCCCTTGTTTGCCGACCAGATGGAAGCTGGCGATGAGGCGAGCGGTACAATCTATGTACTGAGGAGCAAATCTGATGATCCTTATATTCAGAAAAATCGAAACCTGATTCATAAAATTGGTGTCACGAGCAATAAAGTGGAGATCCGTATTGCCAACGCGCAACTCGACCCAACATTCCTGATGGCAGATGTAGAAGTGGTTGCTACCTACCAGCTTTACAACATCAACCGCAGCAAACTGGAGGCCCTTATTCACCGCATTTTTGCTTCAGCTCGACTGGAAATTGAAATCAAGGATCGCTTTGGAAATCCTGTCGTGCCACGAGAATGGTTTTTGGTGCCTTTAGATGTCATTGATGAGGCTGTCAAGAAGATTCAGGAAGGAACTATTGCCCGGTATTTCTATGATACGAAAAGAGCAGCCCTTGTTGAGGGATGAAAGTAGTTTATCTCCTACTTTGCTACGATTATTTCCAGTGTACGGTTGTCGAAATCGAGATACTTGTAGATTTTTTCGCACGTGATATTTTCTGGCGACCAATCAAAAACAGTCAACACAAATGCACACTACATCCGTAAGGCAGTCAAGACTTCATAGACACACGGGGCTGGCCTGAAATGTGGGTTGGCTTGTTCGCTGTGCTTTTTATTGCAGTGTTCACCGCAGCCGGCATTGGCGCCAGGCTTTGGCTGAATGGAAATCTGAACGCCTTCTATGGCCTGTTAAGTCTGTTCTTCTCCGTTAATCTGCTGATCTGCTATTGGGAAGCCTGTCTGTATTGGCGCAGAGACTACATCGAGGAACGCGTGAAATATTGGCGTGAGCGGTGGATGCAAACAGGTCGGACGCCGGCTGTTGAATTTCTGACGACCACGGCTCCACTTGGCAAGCTCCTGTCTCCGACGCTTTGGGCAGATGCCTGGGCGACATATTCAATGTACGATGATTCGTATGCAGACCGGCGTACCTACGGGTTCAGCATCGACATCGCCAATGGATTTTTTACTCCGCTCCCGTCGCTGGTCCTGTACGCGGCGTTCGCAACCGCCTTCATGCCAGCCCTGTACGCGGGGATTTTGGGTGTCATCCTGTTTTGGCAATGGATTTATGTAAGCTCGGTCTACTGGGTAAGCTTTTTTGTTTCCAGAAGACAAGAGTTGATCAGCAAGGTGGATATGTATATTTACATCTGGGGGGCAACCGCTGTGTGGGTATTGTCTGGCCTACTGGGGCTGTATGTATCCATTCGTTTGATTATCGATGGTGACTACACAGTGCTGGGTTACCTGTAGTTCTCATTCTCCTCAAGCCAAATCTGATTGTGTTGTTTTAATACAGGAGGCCCGCAAGGGCCCACCATTCTCCCAGCCCGAAAAACTTTTTAATATGTCAGGAGATTGACTCATGAAGAACGCCGAAACCGACTACCCGGTCCATGCATTGATATCAAAACGATGGAGCCCCTACGTATTTTCGGACCGGGCCATCTCCAACGATGACCTGTGCTCCCTGTTTGAAGCTGCACGCTGGACGATGTCTTCCTACAATGCACAGCCCTGGCGTTACATCCTCGGGATACGAGGCCACAGCGATCCCTTGCGAGATCAGATCTTCAGTGTACTGCTCGAAGGCAACCAGGCCTGGGCGAAGCAGGCCCCCGTGTTGGCGCTTGGCCTGGCCGAGCATAACTTTGAGCACAACGGTAAACCGAACAAGGCTGCGGTCCACGATTTGGGAGCAGCATCTGCCCAGTTGACGCTGGAGGCCACGGCAAGAGGCCTATGCGTTCACCAGATGGTGGGGATCGATCCCGACAAGGCACGCGAGGTGTTCGATCTGCCGGATTCCATCGAACCGGTGACGGGCATTGCCATCGGCTATCCGGGAAAAGCGGGCGATGCCGATGAGGAGTACGCAATCCGGGACGAGCGCCCCCGGGTGCGAAAATCCCTGCAGGACATCCTTCTGCTGGGATTCGATTTTCTGATGCCGAGATAAGGTGCCCGAATTTCGAGCTGTTTAAATGAAATAAAACATTAGCATAGAATCGATAGGTACCTATTCACATGATATAAATGGCGGGGTAGGGCCTGCAGGCATCTGAAATTTGTAAGCCACTAAATTCGGATACAATAGGACTGGCACACTGCGCCATCCGTGGATGGGCCTGCCAGGACCTGACACTTCGGCCGAACACTGAAACCACTGCCACCGAGGAACGGCAATGCTCGAAAACTACCTTCCGGTTCTTGTCTTCACCGGCCTTGCCCTGGTCATGAGCCTGATCCCGATGGCCCTGGGTCTGGCACTCGGGCCCCGGCACCGCGACGAGGCCAAGGATTCACCCTACGAGTGCGGTTTTGAGGCCTTCGAGGATTCGCGCATGCAGTTCGACGTACGGTATTACCTGGTGGCCATCCTGTTCATCATATTTGATCTGGAGATTGCCTTCCTGTTTCCCTGGGCGGTAGCCATTCGCGAACTCGGGCTGGCAGGATTCCTGTCCATGGCACTGTTTTTGGCGATTCTCACGGTCGGCTTCATCTACGAATGGGGCAAGGGCGCACTGGACTGGGATTAGACAGCGGGCTCGAGGGGCTCAAGGGGGTTGAGACATGAACGATACAACAGACAGGCACCCGGTGCAGGATTGACATGGGCATCGAAGGATATCTGAAAGAGGGCTTTGTCACGACCCGCCTGGATGAACTGATTAACTGGGCGCGAACCGGGTCCATGTGGCCCATGACTTTCGGGCTCGCCTGTTGTGCCGTGGAGATGATGCATGCGGGCGCATCGCGCTATGACCTGGATCGTTTCGGAGTCATGTTCCGTCCTAGTCCGCGCCAGTCGGATGTCATGATCGTGGCCGGCACGCTGGTCAACAAGATGGCCCCGGCACTGCGCAAGGTCTACGACCAGATGGCCGAGCCCAAGTGGGTGATATCCATGGGTTCGTGTGCAAACGGGGGAGGGTACTACCATTACTCGTACGCCGTGGTCAGAGGTTGTGACCGGATCGTTCCCGTGGATGTCTACGTGCCTGGCTGTCCGCCTACCGCCGAAGCCCTGCTGTACGGAATTCTCCAACTGCAAAACAAGATTCGCCGAACCAGCACCATTGCGCGCTAGGCCGGGTCATCATGGGGAAACGCATTCATCAACTCGGTTCAGACCTGCAGCGCGTGCTGGGGTCCGTACTGCAGGGCCTCGATGTCGAGCACGATGAGATTACACTGACCGTAAAACCCGGGAATCTCGACGAGGTCATGCGACAGCTTCGGGATACGCCGCAGCTCAGGTTCGAGCAACTGGTGGACCTGTCCGGGATCGACTACCTGGAATACGGAGTCGGTGAGTGGAGCACCCATGGTGCGACCTCGGCCGGTTTCAGCCGTGGTGCGGAAAAGGCTTCCTTCGGGCGCTTTACCTTTGACGATCCGCCGCAGGCCCGGATCCTGGAGAGTCCCCGTTTTGCGGTGGTCTATCACCTGCTCTCCATCGCCTGCAACCAGCGCCTGCGCGTGCGGGTATTCTGCGATGACGATGAACTGCCCATGGTGCCCTCCGTACACCACATCTGGGCCTCCGCAGACTGGTACGAACGCGAGGCCTTTGACCTGTATGGAATCATTTTTGAAGGCCATCCGGACCTTCGTCGCATCCTCACCGATTACGGTTTTACCGGACACCCGTTTCGCAAGGACTTCCCGCTGGTGGGCCATGTCGAAGTGCGTTACGACCCTGAGCAAAAACGCGTCATCTACCAGCCGGTATCCATTGAACCCCGAATTACCGTACCCAAGGTGATCCGCGACGACTACCGCTTCGAATCGGGCGAATCCCGGGACAACGATGCCTGAGCTTCGCAACTACACCATGAATTTCGGGCCCCAGCACCCGGCAGCTCACGGGGTCTTGCGACTGGTGCTGGAAATGGAGGGCGAGGTCGTACAGCGGGCGGACCCGCATATCGGTCTGCTGCACCGCGCGACGGAGAAGCTTGCCGAGAGCAAGCCCTACAACCACAGCATCGGCTACATGGATCGCCTCGACTACGTCTCCATGATGTGCAATGAGCATGTCTACGTACTGGCCATTGAGAAGCTCGTGGGTCTCGAGGTGCCGGTCCGTGCCCAGTACATCCGGGTCATGTTCGATGAGATTACGCGGATTCTCAACCATCTGTTGTGGCTGGGTGCCCACGCGCTGGACATCGGCGCCATGACGGTGTTTCTGTATGCGTTCCGCGAGCGCGAGGACCTGATGGATTGCTACGAGGCGGTATCCGGTGCTCGCATGCACGCCACCTACTACCGCCCGGGCGGGGTGCACCGTGACCTGCCTGCGCAAATGCCGAAGTATGCCGAGTCACGCTGGCATGACAAGAAAGAGGTAGCACGACTCAACCGCGCACGCACGGGGTCTCTGCTGGACTTTATCGAGGACTTCACGCAGCGCTTTCCCGGCTGTGTGGATGAATATGAAACCCTGCTGACCGAGAACAGAATCTGGAAACAGCGCACCGTCGATATCGGTATCGTCAGCCCGGAGCGCGCACTTCAGCTGGGCTTTACCGGCCCCATGCTGCGTGGTTCCGGAGTCGAATGGGATTTGCGGCGCAAGCAACCCTATGAAGTGTACGAGCATCTGGATTTCCAGGTCCCAGTGGGCGTCAACGGGGATTGCTACGATCGTTACCTGGTGCGCATCGAGGAGATGCGCCAGTCCAATGAGATCATCCGCCAGTGCGTCGACTGGCTGCGTGCCCATCCGGGACCCGTCATGGTAGACAACCACAAGATCTCCCCGCCTGCACGAACCCAGATGAAGATGGGGATGGAGGAGCTCATCCACCATTTCAAGCTGTTCACCGAGGGGTACTGCCTGCCGCAGGGCGAGGTCTACTGTGCCATCGAGCACCCGAAAGGCGAGATGGGGATCTACTTGGTGTCGGACGGTGCCAACAAGCCGTATCGTCTGAAAATCCGCGCTCCCGGGTTCGCCCACCTGGCCGCGCTGGATGAGATGTCCAGGGGCCACATGCTGGCCGATGTCGTTGCCATCATCGGCACCCAGGACATCGTCTTCGGGGAGATTGACCGATGACACAGATGGACTCAACAGCGACGTTGTCCGACTATGTGCGGGGCGAGATGGACGACTGGTTGTCCCGCTACCCGGTTGACCAGAAGCAATCCGCCGTGCTCGGTGCCCTGCGCGCCCTGCAGCATGAGGACGGCTACCTGAAGACCGAGAAGATGGATGCGGTGGCGGCCTACCTGGAAATGCCAGCCATCGCCGTGTACGAGGTCGCATCGTTTTATTCCATGTTTGAACTCGAACCGGTGGGCAGGCACACCCTGGCCATCTGCACGAACCTTTCCTGCATGCTGTGCGGTGCCGACAAGATTGTCGAGCACCTGGAGCACAAGCTTGGCATCGGGCTGGGGGAAAGTACCCCGGACGGAAAATTTTTCCTGAAAAAGGAGGAGGAATGCCTCGCAGGGTGCTGTGGCGCACCCATGATGCAGGTCAATCATGACTATGAGGAAAACCTGACGATCGAAAAAGTGGACAGGATCCTGGAAGGACTGGACTGAATCGATGCAGCAGTTGAACAACGTTTGCTACGAGACCCTTCAATTCGACCAGCCATGGACGCTGGAGAACTACATCCGCATCGGCGGGTACTCGGCCTGGGAAAAAACCCTGCAGGAGAACATCCCGCCGGGCGAGGTGATCGAACAGGTCAAGGCGTCCGGCCTGCGCGGGCGGGGAGGTGCAGGATTTCCTACCGGGCTGAAATGGAGTTTCATGCCGCAGGGTAGCGATATCCAGCGTTATGTCGTGTGCAACTCGGATGAATCCGAACCCGGCACCTGCAAGGACCGCGACATCCTGCGCTACAACCCGCATGCCGTGATCGAGGGAATGGCGATTGCCGGCTATGCCATGCAGGCTTCGGTGGGTTACAACTACATCCGTGGGGAATTTTCCGGTGAACCGCACCTGCGTTTTGTAGAGGCCCTGAACGAGGCCTACTCGGCAGGCTACCTAGGAGACAATGTGCTGGGTTCGGACTTTACCTTCTACCTGCACGACACCCTGGGGGCCGGTGCGTATATCTGCGGCGAGGAAACCGCACTGCTGGAATCACTCGAGGGCAAGAAGGGCCTGCCGCGGTTCAAGCCGCCGTTCCCGGCCAGCTACGGCCTGTACGGACAGCCTACCACCATCAACAATACGGAAACCTTTGCCTCGGTACCGACCATCATGCGCAAGGGAGCCGAATGGTTCTCGGCCCTGGGAGTGGAGAAAAGCGGCGGCACCAAGTGCTTTTCGGTATCCGGACATGTGAACCGCCCGGGCAACTTCGAAGTGCCGCTGGGCATGCCCTTCTCCGAGCTCCTCGAACTCGCCGGCGGAATCCGCACCGGGCACACGCTGAAGGCCGTGATCCCGGGAGGCTCTTCGGTGCCGGTGGTCCCGGGTGAGGTCATGATGGGCGTGAGCATGGACTACGAGTCCATCGCCCAGGCCGGATCCCTGCTGGGCTCCGGGGCGGTGGTGGTCATGGATGACACCACGGACATGGTCAAGGTCCTGCAGCGGATCTCGCGGTTTTATTTTTCGGAATCCTGTGGCCAGTGCACGCCTTGCCGGGAAGGCACCGGCTGGCTGTACCGCATGCTCTGCCGAATCGTCGAGGGTAAGGGCCAGTTGGAGGATATCGAGAAGCTGGATGATGTAGCCCGCAAGATTGAAGGCAGGACCATCTGCGCGCTGGGCGATGCGGCCGCCATGCCGGTGCACAGCTTTATCCGGCATTATCGCGAGGAGTTCGTGCACTATATCGAACACGGACGCAGCCAGCTGGCCGGACCGGTCCCGCACCGGGCCAAGGCATGAGCAGAGCCGAGCGCCATGCCTGAAGATCAGATCCAGCTGTTTATCAATGACCGGGAGGTCCATGCCTCAAAGGGTGCCATGCTGATCGAAGTGGCCGATCAGCATGACATCAGGATCCCGCGCTTTTGCTACCACAAAAAGCTGTCCGTGGCCGCCAATTGCCGCATGTGCATGGTGGAGGTCGAAAAGGCCCCCAAGGCCCTGCCGGCCTGCGCGACCCCGGTTGCCGAGGGCATGCGGGTCTATACCCATTCCCCGGCAGCCCTCGATGCTCAAAAGAGCACGATGGAGTTCCTGCTCATCAACCATCCACTGGACTGCCCGGTATGCGACCAGGGCGGGGAATGCGAGCTGCAGGACACCGCGATGGGATACGGGGAAGATGTCTCGCGCTACACGGAACGAAAGCGAGTGGTTGCGGACAAGGAACTCGGCCCACTGGTCTCGACCGACATGACCCGCTGCATACACTGTACGCGCTGCGTGCGGTTTGGCAGTGAGGTCGCAGGTATCCGTGAACTGGGTGCGACCGGGCGCGGGGAATTCATGGAAATCGGCACCTATGTGGAGCGCTCGCTGACTTCCGAGTTGTCCGGGAATGTCATCGATGTATGTCCGGTGGGAGCACTGAATGCCAAGCCTTCGCGCATGCGTGCGCGCTCCTGGGAAATGCTGCAGTGTGCAGGTCTGTCCCCGCACGACGGGGTGGGTTCGAATATCTACATGCACGTGCTGCGCAATACCGTGGTGCGGGTGGTGCCCAGGGAAAATGACGCGTTGAACGAAACCTGGATCGCGGACCGCGACCGGTTCAGCTACGAAGGGCTGCATACCCCCGACCGGGCCACAGAACCCCTGGTCAGGGGCGCGCACGGGTGGGAATCCACCAGCTGGTCGGCCAGCCTGGAACTGCTGGCCAGGAAGATCAAGCAGTTCAGCCCAAGGGAAGTCGGGGTGGTGGCAGCACCGCACTCTACCTTGGAGGAGTTGTATTTGCTGCAAAAGCTGTTTCGCGGCCTGGGGGTCCAGAATATCGACCACCGGGTCCGACAGGCCGATTTTACCGACCAGGAATACATGCCCCTGTTCCCGAACTTGGGACAGTCCATTGAATCCCTGGAGCACAATGATGCAGTGTTCCTCATTGGCTGCGACATCCGCCTGGAGCAGCCCATGCTTGCTCACCGGATTCGCAAGGCCTCGGCGAGGGGGTGCCAGGTGATCGCCCTCAACTCCCGGGACTTTGATTTTCTTTTTGCAGCGCAGGTGACCTGGAATCAGGCCCCCCAGACCTGGCTGCAGGCCTTGGCTGAAATTGTAAAGTGCATACCTGACAATGAGTTGAGAGATCTTCCTCATGATTTGAAAGAGATCGTGGCGCAGGCTTCGCCCTCCCTGTATGCCCGGCATATTTTCGAGTTGCTGAACCAGGCGGGCAGGGGCTCCGTTTTTATGGGAGCCATGGCGGACGCCCATCCCCAAGCTTCTGCTTTGCGGGCACTGACTGCGGTTCTGGCCCGGTATACCCGTGCCAATTTCGGGATTCTTCCGCAGGCCGGCAACTCGGCCGGGGCCTGGCTGTGCGGCATGTTGCCGCATCGCCTTGCAGGGGGTGCCCCCAACCCGCAGGCGGGGCTGGACGCTGCCGGCATGCTGGCCGGGTCCTGCAAGGCCCTGGTCCTTTTCAATCTCGAGCCCGAATTTGATTTTGCCAGTGCACCGAGGGCTCTCAAGGCGATGCAGGAGGCTGAGTTCGTCGTGATATTCACCCCCTACGTGAGCGAATCCATGCGCAGCTATGCCGATGCGATCCTGCCGATCGCCACGTTTGCGGAGACGCGCGGCACGTACGTGAACGCCGAAGGACGCTGGCAAACCGCAGACAAGGTGATCAGCCCTCCCGGTCAGGCGAGACCGGCCTGGCGCATCCTGCGCGTTCTGGCGGGTCATTTTAGTCTTGAGGGCTTCACGCATGAGTCCTGTCAGCAGGTGCTTGATGAAATCAAGGCCCGGACCGGGGAGACCGCCGGGTTCGAAGGCCGCCTGCATGAATCCAAGGCGGTCCATGCGCGGGCAACCCCGGAAGGGATATATCGTGTGTCCGCGACCCCGATATACGCGGTCGACAATATCGTTCGGAGGGCAGACTCCCTGCAGCAAACCCCGTACGAGCGCCCACCCAGCGTTGCCATGTGTGAACAACAGGCCCGCGAACTGGGGGTCCTGGATGAAGAGGAGGTCCGCATCGTGCAGGACGGGCGTGCAAAGGTGCTGAAGCTGGAGCTGGATCCGGCCCTGCCCATGAACTGCGTGTGGGTGCAAAAGAGTGCACGCCACGTCGACGAACTCGGCGATGCCATTGCGCCTGTAGAGATTCAGGGACTGGACCATGATTGACTGGTGGCAAAGTCTGGTCGCACCGTTCCCGCCAGTGTTGCTGACCGTGGCCTACATGCTGGTATTCATCCTGGTGCTGTTTGCCTGCGTGGCGTATGCCACTTTGGCCGAGCGCAGGGTCCTTGGTTTCATGCAGGTGCGTCTGGGTCCGAACCGGGTAGGGCCCCGGGGCCTGGGTCAACCGATCGCCGATGCCCTGAAGCTGATGTTCAAGGAAATGATCCTGCCCCGTGATGCCGATCGCTTCCTGTTCCGCACCGCACCGCTGCTGTCCATGGCCCCGGCCATCGCGGCGTGGGCCGTGATCCCGTTCTCGGAGCACCTGAACTTTGCCGATATCAATGCCGGGCTGCTGTACATACTGGCCATGACCTCACTGGGTGTTTACGGCGTGATCGTGGCCGGCTGGGCATCGAACTCCAAGTACGCGCTGCTGGGCTCCCTGCGCTCTGCCGCGCAGATCGTGGCCTACGAGATCGCCATGGGGTTTGCACTGGTCGGCGTGCTCATGGCGAGCGGCAGCCTGAATCTTGGTGACATTGTCATGGAACAGCAGGGCAGTATTTTGAACTGGTACTGGTTGCCCCTGTTTCCACTTTTTCTGACCTACCTGATCGCCGGCATCGCCGAGACCAATCGTGCTCCCTTTGACGTGGTCGAGGGTGAGTCGGAAATCGTCGCAGGATTTCACGTCGAGTATTCGGGCATGGGGTTCGCGATGTTTTTCCTGGCCGAATATGCCAACATCATACTGATCTCCGCACTCACGGCGCTGCTGTTTCTGGGTGGCTGGCTCAGCCCTCTGGAAGGCATCGTCCCGGCATCCGTTTTTCACCTGCCGGTCATCGGCGCGTTGCTGGGGTCCGGGGCCCACTGGTTTATTGCCAAGACCAGTTTTTTTATTTTTTGCTTCCTGTGGTTTCGCGCCACGTTTCCCCGCTATCGATACGACCAGATCATGCGCCTGGGCTGGAAAGTGCTGCTGCCCATAACACTGGTCTGGATCGTGGTCGAGGGCGTCTTTCTGTACCTGCAACTGCCCCCCTGGTTTGACTGAGTGGCCATGATGAAGAAGATCAGGAACCTCGTGCGCAGTTTTACCCTGTCAGAACTGTTGAGGGGCATGCGCCTGACCGGCCGGCGTTTTGCCTCCAAAAAGCTCACGGTCCGCTACCCGGAGGAGAAGACCCCGCAGTCTCCAAGGTTCCGGGGGCTGCATGCGCTGCGCAGGTACCCGAGTGGAGAGGAGCGCTGTATCGGCTGCAAGCTGTGCGAGGCGGTCTGTCCCGCACTGGCCATCACCATTGACACTGAGGAGCGCGAGGATGGAAGCCGGCGGACCACGCGCTACGACATCGACCTGTTCAAGTGTGTCTATTGCGGATTCTGCGAGGAAGCCTGCCCGGTGGATGCCATCGTCGAGACCCGCGTTTTCGAGTATTCGTTCTTCGAAAGAGGCCAGCAGGTGATGAACAAGGAGATGCTGCTCGAGGTGGGCGCAAAGCATGAAGACCAGATCGCTTCCGACCGGGAAGTCTCGATTTTAGACCAGTGAGCTCGTGAACCCATGTTGATACAGAGTACGGTCTTTTACTTTTTTTCAGCAATCCTGGTGGCTTCGGCCCTGGCCATGATCTCGGTTCGCAATCCCGTGCATGCCGTGCTGTTCCTGGTGCTGGTGTTCTTCACCAGTGCGGCCATCTGGCTGCTGCTGGAAGCGGAATTCCTGGCCATCACCCTGGTGCTGGTCTACGTGGGTGCGGTCATGGTGCTGTTCTTGTTCGTGGTGATGATGCTGGATATCAACCTTGCCAAGATGCGTGCCGGGTTTGCCCGATACCTGCCGGTGGGGCTGCTGGTGGGGATCACCATGGCAGTCGAAATGGCCGTGATCCTGAGCCGCCCGGCCTTTGACCTGCAAAAGCCTCCGGCCAAGCCTGCGGACTACAGCAATACGCAGGAGCTGGGTGAGCTACTGTTCACCGAGTACATCTACCCGTTCGAGATCGCAGGGGTCATCCTGCTGGTCGCGATCATTGCAGCGATCACACTGACCATGCACAAGCGTACCCGTGCCAAGCGACAGAGTCCTGCGCGGCAGGTCAGCGCGGACCGGGCAGAGCGCGTGCGCCTGGTCTCGATGGACAAGGACTAGGCTGGCGGGACCGACAAAAGCGAGACCACGATGATTACCCTGACCCATTTCCTGGTCCTTGGCGCCATTCTTTTTTCCATCGGCGTGGCCGGGATTTTCCTGAACCGGAAAAACGTGATTCTTTTGCTGATGGGCATTGAGTTGATGTTGCTGGCCGTGAACATGAACTTCGTGGCCTTCTCGCACTATCTGGATGACCTGGCGGGCCAGGTTTTCGTGTTTTTCATTCTCACGGTATCGGCGGCCGAGGCCGCCATCGGCCTGGCCATCCTGGTGGTGCTGTACCGCAACCGCCGGACCATCAACGTGCAGGACCTCGAGACCCTGAGGGGCTAGACTCGCGAGAGAGCCGTGAAGACACTCTGCCTGATCATCGTATTAGCTCCCCTGGCCGGCGCCCTGATCGCAGGCTTGCCCGGTCGCAGTATCGGGCGTGCCGGGGCGCACTGGGTGACGATTGCCGGGGTGGCGCTGTCGTTTCTTCTGAGCCTGGTCGTATTCAGGCAGGTTATTCTGGACCCGGCAGCATCGATGTCGATCGATGTATACCGGTGGGCGGTGTTGGGAGGACTGAACCTCAAGGTCGGCTTCCTGATCGATCCGCTGACCGTGACCATGATGCTGGTGGTGATCTTCGTCTCCCTGATGGTGCACATCTACACCATCGGTTACATGCATGACGATCCCGGTTACCAGCGGTTTTTCGCCTACATCTCCCTGTTCACGTTCGCGATGCTGATGCTGGTCATGGCGAACAACTTCCTGCAGCTGTTCTTCGGCTGGGAAGCCGTGGGCCTCGTTTCCTACCTGCTGATCGGCTTCTGGTACACCCGGGAGTCCGCGATCCACGCCAACCTGAAGGCCTTCCTGGTCAACCGGGTCGGGGATTTCGGGTTCCTGCTGGGCATCGCCGCCATACTGGCCGTGTTCGGCAGCCTGGATTACCTGGCGGTGTTCGCCCAGGCCCCTGGCGCTTCCGGACAGACGATTGCCATCGCAGCCGGAATCGAATGGCCGGCCATGACCGTCATCTGCCTGCTGCTGTTCGTGGGTGCCATGGCCAAGTCCGCACAGGTCCCCCTGCATGTGTGGCTGCCGGACTCCATGGAGGGACCCACGCCGATCTCCGCACTCATCCACGCCGCGACCATGGTCACGGCCGGAATCTTCATGGTGGCGCGCATGTCGCCGCTGTTCGAGTTCAGCGATGTGGCGCTGTCGGTGATCCTGGTCATCGGTGCGCTGACCGCGTTTTTCATGGGCCTGGTGGGGATCGTGCAAAACGACATCAAGCGGGTGGTGGCCTACTCGACCCTGTCACAGCTGGGTTACATGACCGTGGCACTGGGCGCCTCGGCCTACTCGATTGCCATCTTTCACCTGTTCACGCATGCCTTCTTCAAGGCCCTGCTGTTCCTGGCGGCAGGTTCGGTAATCGTGGCCCTTCATCACGAGCAGGACATGCGCAAGATGGGCGGGCTGCGAGAGCGCATGCCGGTGACGTACTGGACCGCCCTGATCGGTACCCTGGCCCTGGTCGGGTTCCCGGGCTTTTCCGGGTTTTTCTCCAAGGACGCCATCATCGAGGCCGTGCATTATTCCGATCTTCCGGGGGCGGGACTGGCGTATATCCTGGTCACCGCAGGCGTGTTCATCACGGCGTTTTACTCGTTTCGGCTGCTGTTTCTGACCTTTCACGGGGAAAGTCCGGACCGCGGAAAGGTCGTGGGCCGCATCACCGAGTCTCCCGCAGTGATCACCGTGCCCCTGGTCCTGCTGGCCATCCCCTCGGTGTTCGCCGGGCTGTTCATCGGCCCGCTCGTGTTCGGGGATTATTTCGGCGACAGCCTGCGGGTGCTGGATCACCATGGTGCGGTGGCCGAGCTCCAATCCCATTACCATGGCCTGGGCTCCTTCGTCGTGCACGGCTTCCAGGGTCCTGCGGTGTGGCTGATGTTTGCAGGAATCCTCAGTGCCTGGTGGGTCTACCGGCGCCAGCCGGGCCTGGCGGAACTGGGCAAGCGCAAATTGCGCCTGCTGTATAACGTGCTGTTTTACAAGTACGGCTTCGATGAACTTTACCAGGGACTGTTTGCCACGGGCACGCGCCGGGTCGGCACCGTATGCAGCTCGTTCGGGGACCGGATGCTGATCGACGGGCTGGTGGTGAACGGCTTTGCCCAGGCCGTCAACTGGTGTTCGCTGAGGATCCGAAACGTGCAGTCCGGCTACCTGTATCACTATGCCTTCACGATGATCCTGGGCCTGCTGGTCCTGCTCGGGGTCCGGTACCTGTAGTCTGCCATGTCCGCTGCGTTTCCCATACTGAGTCTGCTGATCTGGCTTCCCATCATCGGGGGTCTCGTGGTGATCCTTGCCAGCAAGGTTTCCGTGCATGCGGTACGCTGGCTGGCCCTGGGGGTCACACTGGTCACGTTTGCAGCCAGCATCGTGCTGCTGAATGCCTTCGATGCCGGGCAGTACGCCATGCAGTTCAGGGAGCACCTGCCTTGGATCGAGGCTTTCAATGTGTACTACTCGCTGGGCGTGGACGGGATTTCGCTGCCGCTGATCCTGCTGACGACGGTGATCACCCTGCTGGTGATCATTGCCGGATGGGAAATCGAATCGGGGAGCATCGCGGAATACTTCGCCTCGTTCCTGGTCCTGGAAGGCCTGATGATCGGGGTGTTCTGCGCGCTGGACGCCATCCTGTTCTACATATTCTTTGAAGGCATGCTGATCCCGATGTTTCTGATCATCGGCATATGGGGCGGCCCGCGCAGGGTGTACGCGACGATCAAGTTCTTCCTGTACACCTTCCTGGGGTCGGTATTCCTGCTGGTGGCTCTGGTGTTCCTGTACCTGCAGGCTGGCACCTTCGAGATCGCGCAGCTGCAGCAGACGCCTCTGAGCGCTCGCGAACAGTACCTGATTTTCCTCGCATTCCTGGTCGCGTTTGCGGTGAAGATTCCCATGTGGCCGGTGCACACCTGGTTGCCGGATGCGCACGTGGAGGCGCCTACAGGGGGCTCGGTGGTGCTGGCGGCCATCATGCTGAAGATGGGCGGTTACGGGTTTTTGCGCTTCACCATCCCCATCACGTCGTATGCCAGTGATCAGCTGGCCGTGGTCATTATCGCAGTCTCTCTGGTGGCCATCGTCTATATCGGACTGGTGGCACTGGTGCAGCAGGACATGAAAAAGCTGATCGCCTACTCCTCCATTGCCCACATGGGTTTTGTCACGCTGGGATTTTTCGTGGTGTTCGCGCTGCTTGCAAAGACCGGCTCCTCGGCGGAGCTGGCCATGCACGGCGGCATGGTGCAGATGATCTCCCACGGGTTCATCTCCGGGGCCCTGTTCCTGTGTGTCGGGGTGCTGTATGACCGCATACACAGCAGGCAGATCGCCGATTACGGGGGCGTCGTGAACAGCATGCCGAAATTTGCGTCGTTTTTCGTCATCTTTGCACTGGCCAATGTGGGGTTGCCCGGAACATCGGGGTTCGTAGGCGAGTTCATGGTGATCCTGGCCAGCTTCGATGCCAACGTCTGGTATGCCCTGCTGGCGGCATCGACCCTGGTGCTCGGCGCTGCCTATACCCTCTGGATGCTCAAGCGCGTGGTCTTCGGTGCGCCCGGAAACGATCAGGTGGCGGCCCTGAGCGACCTGAATCGCAGGGAATTTTTCTGCCTGCTGACCCTGACGCTGCTGGTGCTCTGGATCGGCCTGTGGCCTGCACCGCTGATTGAAGTCATGGACGCCTCGGTGGCCCATTTGCTGCAGCAGGCACAACTGCCCAACCTCAGGTACTGATCATGGAAAGCCTGAATGTTGACGTGCTCCTGGCCCTGCCCGAAGTCTTCATGCTGGCCGCCGCCTCGGTGGTGTTGCTCATCGGTCTCTACTCCGGCAGGGCAGGCGAGACACTGGCCTACGTGCTGAGTCTGGTGGCACTGATCACGACTGCGGTGCTGGCATACTCCATGTCTGCATCCAGCGAGTCGTTTGCCTTCGGGGGGATGTACCTGAACGATCCGCTGGCCCAGGCGATCAAGCTGTTTGCCTGTGTGACGGTGGCCGCCGTGATGATGTATGCACGTCCCTACCTGCAGCAGCGCGCCCGTCTCAGCGCGGAGTTTTATGCCCTGGGACTGTTCGCCACCCTGGGGACCCTGGTGATGGCCTCGGCACACAATTTTGTCTTGATCTACCTGGGACTGGAACTGTTGTCCCTGTGCCTGTACGCCCTGGTGGCATTCGTGAGGGATTCCAGGGATGCCTCCGAAGCCGCCATCAAGTATTTTGTCCTCGGTGCGATCGCCTCGGGCATGCTGCTCTACGGCATGTCCATCATGTACGGCCTGACGGGCAGCCTGGACCTCGCCGAGATCAATACCTACCTTGCGCAGTCGGATGCCAATCGCGCTGCGCTGGTATTTGCACTGGCCTTTATCGTAGTGGGCCTGGCCTTCAAGTTCGGCGCGGTCCCCTTCCACATGTGGGTCCCGGACGTCTACCAGGGGGCTCCCACGGCCATCACCCTTTTTATTGCGACCATGCCGAAACTGGCCGCGTTCGTCATGGCCATCCGCCTGCTGAACTATGGCCTGCAGGAGCTGCTCGCAGACTGGCAGCAAATGCTGATGGTACTGACGGTGTTGTCCGTGGTCTTCGGTAACGTGATTGCCATTGCGCAAACCAACATCAAACGCATGCTGGCGTATTCGGCCATCTCCCATATTGGCTTCATCCTGCTGGGGATCCTGCCGGGCACCGACTTCGGCTATGCGGCGGCCCTGTTCTACACGGTGATCTACGTGCTGATGGCTGCGGGGACTTTCGGTGTGCTGATACTGCTTGGTGACCGTGAGCGGGAAATGGACCAGCTTGTGGACCTGAAGGGTCTGGCAAAAACCAGCCCGTGGTTCGCCCTGATCATGCTGGTGCTGATGTTTTCCATGGCGGGCGTGCCCCTGACGGTGGGTTTTTATGCCAAGCTGTATATCCTGCAAAGCCTCGTGTACGATGGCTGGCTGTGGGTGGCTGTACTCGCCGTCGTGATGTCCGTGGTCGGAGCGTTTTATTACCTGCGCGTGGTGAAGTACATGTACTTCGATGAGGCGGACGATGTATTTCAGGTTCAGCCCTCGGGGCTCGCCCAGGCCGTGCTGTCAGTCAACGGCCTGTTGGTGGTCGCACTGTTCGTTTTCCCGAATGCGTTGCTCAACTATTGCGTGCAGGTGCTGGGCTAAAATTGACTGTCCTGACAGGCCGGACCCAGCCTGCAACCGTGTTTGACAGCCGAGGTTCTTGCAGGTCAGCATCCGTTGCTTACACTTGAGATGCACTGTCCGAATCAGTACACTTCCTCATCCTGATGCGGGGTGGAGCAGTCTGGCAGCTCGTCGGGCTCATAACCCGAAGGTCGCAGGTTCAAATCCTGCCCCCGCTACCAAGTCAAACCCAAAGCCGTCGGAAGACGGCTTTTCTGTTTCAGCTTGGCTGGTCTCAAAAATAGCTTCACAAAAGCACGCCGGGCATGACTGCGAGTGCATCATCAATGGAAACGACCGGCAGGCCCGAGCGAATCCATCCCTCGCCGGCCCTGGAGCCAAGCATCCCCTCTGAAACATCGATGAGATCATCGTGTCCGGCCATGCGCAATGCACGTGTGACCAGCCCGGACCGGTTCCCCGTTGCACAGATCAGGGCGATGGGGCGGCTTTCGGCCAGTTCACGGACGACACCCAAACGCGCTGTGAATTTCATGTCATGCATGCTGACCGGCCAGGCACCCTGTGCGACGCCGGTCTCGCGCCATTCTTTAGGGGTTCGGATGTCAAGCAGCCTGATCCGGTCTTCCTGGAGGGCTGTGTAGGTCTGTCTGACGGACCAGACATTTCGGTCTTGAGCCTGCGATACGGTGGATGCCGGCAGGGCAGGGGAAAGGGCTAGGAAAAGTAGGAGTTGTCGGCGTGTACGGTTCATCTTGCTCATGGCTGTGGTCTGTCATCATCGGACTCAATGACGCATCGAATCCACGGTCTTGAAAAGTATCCGGTGTTCAGGCCACGCATGATTTCGGACCCGTATTCTACGAAATTACAGAGCCGCCTGCCCCCTTGATTTGATCGGGCGCGGGGCAGGACAATACCGTCTTTGACTGGACACGTTGTGTGGTACTATCTCGTATTAAATGTGATTATATAACATAATATTACACTGAACGGTGTTTCATGAGTACCGGGAGATGCGGGAGGACTAGCATGCATGGAATAGTGAGATTAGTTTGCGCGGCGGTGATGGGTTTGTCAGTTTGGATAGTGGCCTCAACAGTCCACGCACAACAGGAGCCGCTGACCACAGAAGAGCTGGCGGCACAGATCAGCACCTTGAAACAGGAGTACGAAAAGCGCATCGCAGCGCTTGAAGCCCAGCTTGCTGCGATCAAGGCCGAAGCACAAAGTCCGGACCGCAAAGCTCCCATGACTGCGGCGATGTCGGGACAGGCTCGTGACAACAGCTTCAACCCGGCCATCGGGGTCGTTCTGAATGCCATGTACACTGAGTTTTCCGAGGAACATTCTGAAATCCAGGGTTTCAGGTTTGGCCACGAATCCGAGCGACCGGTCGAGGGTCTCGGACTCGGTCACAGCGAGATCACGGTTTCCAGCAACATCGATGACAAGTTCTTCGGCAACCTCACGCTCGGTCTCGGCGTGCATCCGGGTGAGCCGCTTGAGCTTGAGTTGGAAGAAGCCTAATATCCAGACCCTGCCCGGTGCAGGGTTGCCGGATGGTCTTCGGGTCAAGGCCGGTCGGGCACTCTGGACATTGGGTTACTTGAACGAGTTGCATGCGCACGCAGACGATTTCACTGACCGCCCCCTTCCTTACCGTGCATTCCTGGACGGTGCATACAATGACGATGGTCTGGAGGTTTCCCTCGTACTTCCAGGTGATCTGTATAAAGAGATCGGCGGGGGAATCTTCCGGGGCGATGACACGCCTTTCGGGGGCTCCCGGTCCGGTCGCGAGGTATGGTCCGCCTTTGCCCGGCTGGGTGGCGACATTGGCCCGAACGCGGCCTGGCGTATCGGAGGTTACTTTCTTGATGGCGAAGCCCGCAACCGCGCCGGAGGGCACCTCCACGCCCATGGAGAGGACGACGCGCACGGGCATGGACATGACGAAGAGGGGCATGATGAAGAGGGACACGACGACGAAGAGGGGCATGACGATGACCATGCCGGGGAAGAACACGAACACATGGATTTCGCCGAGTTCCTGTCCGATGGCATGTTCACCGGTGACACGCGTCTCTACGGCATCGACTTTCGCCATACCTGGGCGCCAACCGGCAATGCGCGAGACCGTGAACTGATCCTCCAGGGCGAGTATTTCTGGCGCGAGGAATCGGGCGACTACACGCTGCGGGAGGAACATGAAGAGTGCACGGATCCGATGGACCACTCCACTTGCGAGACTCACATGGAAGACGTCACCGAATCGCTCAATGGCGACAGCCACGGCTGGTATGCCCAGGCCGTATACAAACTCTCGCCGCGCTGGAGGGTGGGTGCACGCTACTCGCACCTTTCAACACCGGATGACGCGGAACTGAGTCACGATCCCGAGGCGATAAGCGCCATGATCGACTGGACCAACAGCGAGTTCAGCCGAATACGCTTGCAGTACAACCGGGAATCCCTCACCCGGGAGGACGACGACCAGTTCATACTGCAATACATCATGAGCCTCGGCGCCCACGGCGCCCACAGCTTCTAGGCCATGAAAGCCTTGTATATTGCACTGCTGGTCGTGGTGTTCGGGGCAAGCATGCCCCTGCCAGCGGCAGCACAGGCGCCGATCCAGGTACTGGCCTGCGAGCCCGAGTGGGCAGCGCTCGCCAGGGAAATCGGCGGCAGCGATGTCATCGTTCACTCGGCTACCCATGGGCGACAGGATGCACATTACATACGTGCCCGCCCCAGCCTGCTCGCGAAGGTGCGCCGTGCTGACATTTTGTTCTGTTCCGGTGCAGAACTTGAAGTGGGCTGGTTGCCGATCCTGTTGCAAAGGGGTGCCAGGAATAACGTCCAGCCGGGTCAGCCGGGGCATATCATGGCCGCCGACCATGTGGAGGTGCTGGAAAGGCCCGAAGTCATCGACCGAAGCCTGGGGGATATTCACCCGGGCGGGAATCCGCATGTCCATCTCGACCCCCGGAATATCATGATCCTCGCGGAAGTGCTGACCCAACGTCTGGTGCACATGGATCCCTCGAATGCCGACGCCTACCATGACCGCCTTGCTTCCTTCCAGGCCCGCTGGAGCGATGCCATGGCCGGGTGGCGTGAGCGCACGGAACGTCTGGATGGCATGAAAGTGATCGTTTACCACAAGGCATGGCCTTACCTGCTGAACTGGTCGGGGCTGGAACGGGTGGCAGTGCTGGAGCAGATCTCTGGTATTCCGCCGGCTGCACCGCACCTTGCACAGGTTTTAGAGTCGGCGCGAAACAGCGAAGCGAAGATCATCATCCGCGCACCCTTCGAGCCTGTGGATGCCTCGAACTGGCTTTCCAAGAAAGCTGCAATCCCCGTGGTGGAGTTGCCGTTTACCGTCGGCGGGCACCCGGAGGCGCATGACCTTTTCTCCCTGTTCGATGTCACATTGACCCTGCTTGAGGGAGTCCACGATCGACCCTAGTTTGCTGGACATCCTGGCGCCCGGGCTGGTCGCCGGGATCATCGTCACGGCAGCCCACGCACCGCTCGGGATTGAAGTCCTGAAGCGGGGTATCGTATTTATCGACCTGGCCACTGCGCAAGTTGTCGGACTTGCCATTATCCTGCTCGGCCTTTGGCTTGAGGAGCCGGTTTCTCTCGTGCACCAGGGGGTAATTTTCGGTGCCGGTATTGCGGTCGCGCTGTTTTTCCGCTGGATCGAGCGTGTGTCACCTGATGAGCAGGAAGCGGTGATCGGGAGCAGTTTTATCGTCGCGGCCTCGGCCGGTCTGCTTGTTCTTGCCAACGACCCGCATGGCGGAAAAGCACTGAGTGAAGTGCTCTCCGGCCAGATCCTGTTTATCTCCTGGGCTGACTTGGCTACCTTCCTGCCGGTCTACCTCTTTTTTGCCATCGCATGGTCTGTCTCCCCACGCCTTCGCACCGGTACTGGCTTCTTTGTCCTGTTCGCGCTTGTCATTACCTCCTCGGTTCAGCTCGTCGGCGTCTACGTGGTGTTCGCAAGTCTCATCCTTCCGGCACTTGCCGCGCGCAAGGGCAAGGGGTATGCCCTTGGGCGTGCCTACACGAGTGGTGTGGTTTCTGTGGTTGCTGCCATCCTGATATCGGCCGTCGCCGATCTTCCTGCCGGTCCCTTTCTCGTATTATGTTTTGCCGTGTCGGCTGCAGCTATGCGTCTGCTTTACAGGACCGGGCACCGTTTGACCGATGCGCCATGAGGCAGGCAGTCTTTTGATACAATGTTGCAAGGTGTACGGCTATAATCGCCCCCTGGATGTGCAGGCAGCGCAGTCTGCAGGCATGCTGTACCCGAACAGGAAGCCTGTATCGGGAAATTGTGGATATGGCCGAGGGGAAGGGGATTTGATTAAGATGCGGATGCCGGATGCACAGTACAAGGGGGAGAGAATGAGGGATACCGATCATGTCAACTAGCGAGCCCATCAAGTTCAGCACCATACCGGAAGCACTGGTCGAGTTGCGCCGCGGCAATGTCGTGATCGTGGTGGATGACGATAACCGCGAGAACGAGGGCGATTTCGTCGGAGCGGCGGACAAGTGTACCCCGGATATGATCAATTTCATGGCCACCGAGGGGCGCGGCTTGATCTGTGCTGCGGTCACGGAGCAGCGCGCAGAAGAGATCGGCCTGAATCTGATGGTCCCCCAGGGCGAGAACGACTCGCTGCACACGACCTCGTTCACGGTTTCCGTGGATTTCAAGCACGGTACGACCACGGGCATATCGACCGCCGATCGTGCAAAGACCGTGAAGGCGCTGGCCGACTCGAACATCACCCAGGAAGACTTCTCGCGCCCGGGGCATGTCTTTCCGCTTCGTGCAGTCGATGGTGGGGTGTTCCAGCGCGAAGGGCATACCGAAGCTGCCGTTGACCTGATGGGGCTGGCTGGCCTGCGCAAGGCCGGCGTGCTGTGCGAAATCCTGAAGGAAGACGGTTCGATGGCCCGGCTGCCTGACCTGCTGGAGATCGCCGAGCGGTTCTCCCTGAAGATCATCGCGATCAAGGACCTGATCCGTTACAAGCTTCGTTTCGAGTCGCGGGTCGAGCGCGTGGTCACCGTTCAGCTTCCCACCCGCTGGGGCGAGTTTGAACTGATCGCATTTCGTGACAACCTGACGGGCAGGGAACACCTGGCCCTGGTCAAGGGCTCCTGGGATGAGGAGGACGATGTGCTGGTGAGGATTCACTCCGAGTGCCTGACCGGCGATGTCTTCGGATCAGCACGGTGTGACTGCGGTGACCAGATCCAAACGGCCATGAAAGTGGTCCAGGAGCATGATGCCGGGGTGGTACTGTACATGCGTGAAGAGGGCCGGGGGATCGGCCTGGTCAACAAGCTGAAAGCGTATTCACTGCAAGAGTGCGGTTTCGATACGGTGCAGGCGAACCGGGCCCTGGGTTTCGATGCCGACGAGAGGGATCATTCCGTGGCCGCGCACATCCTGCATGCACTGCACATCAAGCGCGTCCAGTTGCTGACCAACAACCCGAACAAGTGCAGCTGGATTGAGAATTTCGGCATCAAGCTGGTGCGGCGAATCCCGATTCTGACGTACACCAACAACCAGTTTCGCAAAAAATACCTGAAGGCCAAACAGGAGAAACTGGGCCACATCATGACCATGGACACAAAGGAATAGGCTGGCAGCGAAACGGGAGATTGCTGAGGTATCCTGGAGCAGGCTGCAACAGATGCAGGCCCCTTTCGACCGCCGGTTTCGATTCCAGAAACACTGTCCCCATTGCCCACCCGCTACGATCCATTGCACGGGCGCATTTATTCGGACACGCGTTGAGATATGGCGAAATACCCAGAACTGCTGGCAAATGCCGAGAATCCACTGAAGCCCTCGGCGTGGGTGGAGTCGGACCGGGTCGAGTTCGCCTACTGGCTGCCGAACGTCTCAGGAGGCCAGCTCATTACCAATCTGCCCATGGAGACGGACTGGTCGCCGCAAGCGAATATCCGCTATGCCCAGGATGCAGAGGCTTCCGGGTTCGCCATGGGGCTTGCACAAACCCGGTGGTTGGCAGGCTACGGTGCCGATCATCAGCTGGAAGCATTCACGGTGGCCAATGCCGTCTTGCAGCATACCCAGACCCTGGAAGTCATCACGGCCTGCCATCCGGGCCTGTGGCACCCTGCCATCGTCGCAAAGATGCAGGCCTCGCTGGACTGCTGCGCCCAGGGCAGGACGTCGATCAACATTGCCAGCGGATGGTTCAAGGAAGAATACACGGGCTACGGACTGCCCTGGCTTGAGCATACCGAACGCTACCGCCGGTCCGAAGAGTTTATCCGCGTGCTGAAGGGCATGTGGACGCAGGACACGTTCACCTTCTACGGCGACTTCTACCAGATCAACGGCGTGCCCATGCTGCCCAAGCCGCTGCACCGCATCGTGGTCTTTCAGGGCGGCAACTCCAAGGATGCGAGGAGAATGGCAGGTCATGTAGCCGACGTGCTGTTCATGAATGGCAACACCAACAAGGGCTTCCGGGAAATTATCGAGGATTCGAAGGCCGCAGCCGTGGAATCCGGCCGTGACCCGGCCGAGGTCAAGTTCGGATGCAGCGGGTTTTGCATCGTCCGTGACACCATGGAAGAGGCGGCTGACACGCTGCGGGACATTATCATGAACGCGGATGTCCAGGCCGTGAAAAGTTACGGGGAGGCCGTCAAGCAGGCAGGTCGCTCATCCAAGGAAGGCGAGGGCATGTGGACGAACTCCACCTTCGAAGACCTGATTCAGTACAACGACGGCTTCAAGACTGGACTGATTGGCACACCGGAATCCGTGGCGGACCGGATCATAGAGCTCAAGCAGCTGGGCATCAAAGTCATCCTCACCGGGTACCTGCATTATGACTGGGAACTGCGGCAATTTGGTGAAAAGGTCATTCCACTGGTGCGCGAAAAAGAGGAAGACCTTCGCAAGGGCAAGTCAGCCGACAAGAAGAAGTCTGCCTAATTACCCTCCTCGTTGCGATAGGCCTCCAATATGCCCTCTAAAGCTGATCCCAAGTATAAGAAATTGCAGCAGGTGATTGATTCAGAAAGGTATCGGACGGACACATCTACCCTGTTGGCCTATGATGAAGAGGCTGGAAAATTCCTGTTTCGTGCATTGAACTCCAACTACTTCGTACAGAATGACAGCGACGAGAGCATTGAGCTGCTGGAGACCGAAGAAGCGGAAAGGGTGTACGACAGCCTGCCAAGCAAGCATGTCACCGACATCGTGGCGGCCTTCCCCAAGTACCACGGCGGTATCGGGCTGGACACCTACACCAATCTGTACGATGACTGAGCCTGCCGGGCTTGCTTCAGGGTCCGGGGGTGAGCGCAGGTCAGGCAAGGACTTTCGTGCCCAGTTTCGGGACGAATGACCGGATTTCATTGCGGGTGGCCGACCTGCCGAGGAGTCCTGCAATGCTCTTGATGTTTACGGCATTCTTACCTATACTCTTTCGTCT
Organism: Gammaproteobacteria bacterium; assembly: GCA_965220895.1. Taxonomy (GTDB): domain Bacteria; phylum Pseudomonadota; class Gammaproteobacteria; order UBA4575; family UBA4575; genus WTFY01. The sequence goes on along the minus strand of OZ244850.1, from coordinate 300,306 downwards.
GGATGACAGATAAGTCATTGTTTGGTCAAGAATTTGGAGGGGCCCTGGGTGGGCCTTTTTTATTGGACGAATGAATTTGTACAGAGATCCGTTCGGTATTGTGCCCATCATTGAGCCGGTGGTTTCCGGCATGGGCTACCAGTTCTGGGGACTGGATTGCCAGACCGGTCGTCGCACGGCGCAGGTGCGGGTATATATCGACCGTGACAAGGGCGTGACGCTGGACGACTGCTCGCAGGTGAGTGAACAGCTGAGTGCTGTGCTGGATGTGGAGGATCCGATTCGCATGCCCTATACCCTGGAGATATCCTCGCCAGGCATCAACCGGCTACTGTTCAGTGTTGATCAGATGCAGGATGCGGTGGGCAGCAAAGTGAGAATCAAGACTTCATGGCCGATCGAAGGCCGGAAGAATTTCAGCGGTTTTCTGGAAGGTGTTGAGCAAGAACACGTGAGGATTAAAATGCATGGCAATGTATCGTTTGAGGTACCGCTGAATGCGGTCAGGAATGTGAAGCTGGACGTGGATATAGAATTTGGTGATCAATCATGAGTGAACCGTCTATGAACAAAGAGATCTTGCTGGTGGTCGATACGGTTTCGAATGAGAAAGGCGTTGACAAGGAGATCATTTTCGAAGCGATCGAGGCTGCGCTTGCCACGGCAACACGGAAAAAACATGGTCTTGAAATGGATGTGCGTGTCGCCATTGACCGGGAATCCGGAGATTACGAAGCTTTCCGGCGTTGGCTGGTCGTGGACGATGAGGACCCGGAATTCGAGTCGCCAGAAAGACAGACGCTTTACAGCTATGCGATCGGTGAGCACCCGGAAATCGAAATTGGCCAGTACATCGAGATACCGATCGAGTCGGTAGCCTTCGGACGAATTTCTGCACACACGGCGAAACAGGTCATCGTGCAGAAAGTGCGCGAAGCGGAACGCTCCCAGGTGGTCGAAGCGTTCAGGGACCGGATCGGCGAGTTGATCATGGGGGTGGTCAAGCGTGTGGATCATTCCGGGACCTACGTGGACCTCGGCGGCAATGCGGAGGGATTCATCCCGCGCGAACAGATGGTGCCGAGAGAAGCCGTGCGCCCCGGGGATCGGGTCAGGGCTTATTTGCGTGAGGTTTGTGAAGAGATGCGAGGTCCCCAGCTGTTTCTGACACGCACCGCGCCCGAGTTCCTGATCGAACTGGTCAAGCTGGAAGTGCCCGAGGTCGGCCAGGGGCTGATCGACGTGCTGTCGGCAGCACGCGATCCCGGGCTGCGGGCGAAAATCTCGGTCAAGTCGAACGACATGCACCTGGACCCGGTGGGCGCCTGTGTCGGCATGCGTGGTTCACGCGTGCAGTCCATTTCCAATGAACTGGCCGGCGAACGGATCGACATCATTCTCTGGGACGAGAATCCGGCCCAGTTCGTCATCAATGCCATGTCTCCTGCCGTGGTGACTTCCATCGTGGTGGATGAGGACAAGCGCAGCATGGACATTGCGGTCGATGATGAAAAACTTTCCCAGGCGATCGGACGGGGCGGGCAGAATGTAAAGCTTGCCAGTCAGCTGACGGGCTGGGAGCTGAACGTGATGACCGAAGGCCAGGCCGAAGAGAAAAGCGAGGCTGAGACGCGCCAGCTGGTGGACATGTTCATGTCGCAGCTGGATGTAGACGAGGAAGTGGCCGTGATCCTGGTGCAGGAAGGTTTCTCCAGCGTGGAGGAGATTGCCTACGTGCCTCCGAAAGAGCTGGTCGAGGTTGAGGAGTTCGATGAAGAGATCGTCGAGGAACTGCGTAACCGTGCACGGGATGTCCTGCTGACCACGGCCATTGCCACGGAAGAGAAATTTGCAGATGTCGAACCGTCAGCGGACCTGCTGAACATGGAAGGCATGGACAAGGACCTGGCATTTGAGCTTGCCTGCAGGGGAATCTCGACCATGGAGGAACTGGCTGAGCAGTCCGTCGACGATCTGCTGGATATTGAAGGGCTGGATTCGGAACGTGCAGGTGCGCTGATCATGCTGGCACGTGCACCCTGGTTTGCCAATGAAAGCGCTACGAGGTAGGGGAAGGTTTAAACTAATCCGGTAACGATCGCCATGTCTGAAGTCACTGTCAAACAACTTGCTGAAGTCGTCAAGATTCCTGTCAACAAGCTGCTGGTCCAGCTGACGGAGGCGGGTCTCAATTTCAGCACGCCGGATCAGACTGTCAGCGACAAGCAGAAGGTGCAACTGCTGAACTATCTGCGCAACAACCGCAGCAAGGTGGCATCCCTGCCTGCAGAGGATGGCAGGAAAATCGTGCTGCGTCGCAAAAGTACTTCGCAACTCAAGGTCAACACGGCGCAGGGTCGCGGCAGTATCAGCAGTACGACCGTGAATGTGGAGGTGCGTCGAAAGCGCACCTACGTCAAGCGCAGCACGGTGCTTGAAGAGGAAGCCAAGGCCCGGCAGGAGCGTGCAGAACAGGAAGCTGCCAGGGAAAAGGAGGCGGCTGCGCAACTGGAAAAAGCTGCAGAGGAAGCTGCCGCCAAGGCGAAGGCAGCAGAACAAGAAAAACAGAAGCCGGCTGAGGAGGCTGCACCGACACCAGAGCAGGAAGCCGCGCCGGCAGTTCCTCCGCAGGCGACTGAAGAGCCTGCTCCACAGGGTGATACCGTACCGGTCCCGGAGTTGGCACCGGAGCCGCCACCGGCAGCACCCGAGAAGGCCAAGCAGGACACCAAGGTCAAGCGAAAAGAACTGCATGTTGCTACCGGCAAGGGTGGCAAACGCAAAACCAGGGTCAAGCCGCGCAGACCCGGCAAGGTCGAGCCAAGCAGCAAGCACAAATTCGAAAAGCCCACTGGTCCCATCCGCAGGGAGATTCAGGTGCCGGACAATATCTCGGTTCTGGATCTTGCCCAGAAGATGAGTATCAAGGCGGCTGAGGTCATCGCCGTCATGATGAAAATGGGAGTGATGGCTACGATCAACCAGGTGATTGACCAGGACACTGCAATCCTTGTCGCCGAAGAACTGGGTCACGATGCGAAGCCGACCCAGCCGGTGGATATTGAAGCGGATATCCTGAAAGTGGATTACAGCGAGATGGAAGCCCTTCCACGCGACCCGGTCGTGACGGTGATGGGCCATGTCGATCATGGCAAGACCTCCCTGCTTGACTACATAAGGCGCACCAAGATTGCCGAGGGGGAAGCGGGCGGGATTACCCAGCACATCGGGGCCTACAGCGTGCCCACGGACAAGGGCACGATCACATTCCTGGATACGCCCGGTCATGCCGCATTTACTGCCATGCGTGCCCGTGGCGCACAAGTCACGGATATCGTGGTGATTGTGGTCGCTGCAGATGATGGTGTCATGCCGCAGACCGTAGAAGCTATTGAGCATTCCAGGGCAGCCAATGTACCGGTCATTATTGCCGTGAACAAAATTGACAAGGAAGATGCAGATTCGGAACGGACCCGCAACGACCTTGGAGTCCAGGGAGTCATTCCGGAGCAGTGGGGAGGCGATACGATTTTCGTCGATGTCTCGGCCCTCACCGGGCAAGGCGTCGATGACCTGCTTGAAGCCATTTCCCTGCAGGCAGAACTGCTTGAGCTCAAGGCGGTGGATCACGGGCCAGCAACGGGTGTAGTGGTCGAGTCTGCCCTGGACAAGGGGCGCGGGCCGGTAACCACCATCCTGGTTCAGCAGGGCCGTCTGTCCAGGGGCAATATGCTGCTGACCGGAGAGGAATTCGGACGCGTGCGGGCTATATTCGACGAGCATGGCCAGGAAGTGGAGACTGCGGGTCCCTCGACACCCGTTGCGGTGCTGGGTCTGTCCGGCGTGGCCAATGCAGGAGATGAAGCGATCGTGGTCACGGATGAGCGCAAGGTGCGCGAGATCGTCGGTTTGCGCAAAAGCAAATCAAGGGACAGCCGATTTGCCGTACAGCAGGCATCCAAACTGGAAAACATCTTCACCCGGGTGGGTAAGGATGCTGCAGCCTCCATCAATGTCCTGATCAAGGCCGATGTACAGGGCAGTGCTGAGGCGTTGCGCGATTCGCTGGAAAAGCTTTCCACCGATGAGGTTGAAGTCAAGATCGTGATGGCCAGTGTCGGGGGCATCAACGAATCGGACATCAACCTGGCAGGTGCTTCGCAAGCCATTGTGATCGGGTTCAACGTGCGCGCAGACAATGCCGCAAAACGTGCAGCCGCCGAGCTCGGCATCGATATCCGTTACTACAGCATCATTTACGAGACGATCGACGACGTGAAATTGGCCATCAGCGGGCTGCTCACACCGGAGTTGCGTGAGGAGATTATCGGGCTTGCCCAGGTCAAGGAGGTCTTCAAATCCTCCAAGATGGGAGCGGTTGCGGGCACCCAGGTGGTGGAAGGATCCATCAAGCGCGGCAATCCCATCCGCGTTTTGCGCGACAACATCGTGATCTATGAAGGTGAACTCGAGTCATTGCGCCGCCACAAGGACGACGTGAACGAGGTGCGTGCGGGCACGGAATGTGGAATCGCGGTAAAAAACTACAACGACGTTCAGGTAGGAGACCAGATCGAGGTCTACGAACGTACGGAAGTTGCCCGTACCGTCTAGTATTCCGGATAGTCCATTGGTCCAATGCAACAGGAATCTTTCAGGACGCTGCGCATCGGGGAACAGTTGAGCCGCGAGCTGGCTGCATTGTTGCGTGCCGAAGTCAAAGATCCCAGGATTCCTGAAATCGTCATTTACGACATCGTGGTCAGCAAGGACCTGAGTCTGGCCAAAGTGTATTACAGCCATCTGGATATCACGCAGGATGCAACCGAAAGCCTGAAAGGCCTGCAAAGTGCCAGCGGCTTTTTGCGCACCAGATTAAGCAATCTGCTGAATCTGCGTAAAATCCCGCGGTTGCGCTTTATCATTGACGATACCGAAGCCAAGAGCGAGCGCATCGAAAAGCTGATCAAAAGCAGCGTCAACCACTAAGCCATGCCCAGGCGCAGGCGCAAGGGGCGCACACTCAACGGCTTGCTGCTCCTGGACAAGCCGCCCGGCATGACCTCCAATCTGGCCTTGCAGAAGGCCAAAAGGATTTTCAATGCGGACAAGGCCGGCCATACCGGAAGTCTGGATCCACTTGCCACAGGCTTGCTGATCGTTTGTTTCGGGCGAGCCACAAAAATTTCTGACTTCTTATTAACTTCGGACAAGCATTACCGGGTACTGCTGAGGCTGGGTATAGCGACGGACACGGGCGATGCGGACGGTCGCATTACCAGTCAACAGGATGCCTGCGCGGTGACTGATGCGCAGATTCAGCATGCCATCAGGCGTCTGACCGGTGATATCGAGCAGGTTCCGCCCATGTATTCTGCCGTAAAGCACCAGGGAACCCGGTTATACCGGCTGGCCAGACAAGGGGTTGAGGTTGCGCGTCCTTCGAGGGCGATCAAGGTACACCGGCTTGAAGTCACTCAAAGGGAAGACGCTCTCGTATCTGTAGACGTGCACTGCTCAAAGGGGACCTATGTCCGGACCCTGGCCGAGGACCTGGGCAAGGACCTGGGCTGCGGGGCTCATGTTGTCGAGTTGAGGCGTACAGGTCTTGGTCCGTTTGTGGACCCTGCAATGTACACGTTGAAACAGCTGGAGGAATCTGCCGACACGGATTTTTCGGCACTGGACGCAATGCTGTTGCCCGTTGATGCTGCCCTGCAGTCCTGGCCTGCACTGGCGTTTGATGAATCCATGATGGAAGCGGCCCGCCATGGCCGGGCCGTCAGGATGCAGGAGTCTCCGGCAGGGGAAACTGTCAGGATTTATGACGTGAATAACCGGTTTTATGGAGTGGGCACCGTTCTGGAGGATGGGCGAATCGTTTCCAAACGCCTGAGCTGAAATCGTGGAGCATGACCCTGGTGTGGTGATCATGCAGCCAATCAGGCCCTGCATATTTATCCTTGTTTGTAAGGGCTTACATGGTAGAATCGCCGCCCATACGCAGGTTAAACGTACCGACAAGCAAGTGGTGAAACAGGCAATACAGAAACATGGCATTTGTTGCAGCAGAAAAATCTAAGATTGTTGAGGAGTATCAGCGCGACAAAACCGACACCGGTTCCCCTGAAGTGCAGGTTGCACTTTTGTCTGCGCGCATCTCACATTTAAGCGGACATCTCGAGACACACAAGAAAGACCATCATTCCCGCCATGGCTTACTGAAGATGGTTAATCGACGTCGCAAACTTCTTGATTACTTGCGCAAAAAAAATCAGAAAAAATACCAGGAACTGATCAGTTCTCTTGGACTAAGGCGCTAACTGGTAGCCCCCCATGTTGGCAGGGGGAAGTTGGCAAGTAAGTAATGAGGGGTGTGCAAGAATTTCAGCATGCATCTATTTCACGGCCCAGTTTGGGCTGCTGCCATCATGAACATGTGTTTTCAATCAGCTATTCAATAAATGGAATTAAACAGTGAGTAAAATTACGAAGTCGTTTTCATATGGGGATCACCTTGTCACGTTGGAGACTGGTGAAATTGCACGCCAGACAGACGGTGCCGTGCTTGTCGACATGGGCGAGACATCGGTTCTGGTCACAGCGGTAGCCAGGAAGGAACCTGATCCCAACCGGGATTTTTTCCCGCTGACCATCAATTATCAGGAAAAGACCTACGCGGCAGGCAAGATACCTGGCGGTTTCTTCAAGCGGGAAGGCCGCCCGTCTGAAAAGGAGACGCTGACCTCGCGACTTATCGACCGCCCGCTTCGACCAATGTTCCCCAAAGGCTTCCTCAACGAGGTCCAGATCATAGCCACGGTGGTGTCGATGAACACGGCTATCGATCCGGATGTCCCGGCCCTGCTTGGCGCCTCGGCTGCATTGGCAGTATCCGGAATACCCTTCAACGGGACGATAGGTGCAGCCAGGGTGGGCTACGTGGATGGCAACTACGTGCTGAACCCGGACAACTACCAGTTGAAAAATTCCAGGCTAGACCTGGTTGTAGCCGGTACAGAGAGTGCAGTCCTGATGGTGGAGTCCGAAGCGGACATCCTTCCACAGGACACGATGCTCGGTGCAGTGATGTTTGGCCATGAGCAGCTCCAGACGGCCATCCAGGCGATCAAGGAGTTTGCACAGGAAGCCGGCAAGCCGGCATGGGGCTGGCAAGCCCCGCGCACTGAGGAATCCGTGGTCGACAAGGTCAACAGCCAGTGCCGCGAGAGCCTTGGTGAGGCCTACCAGATTGCCGAAAAGGTTGAACGCCAGAACAAGGTTGGCGAGATACGCAGCCAACTGCTGGAATCCCTGACAAGCGAAGCGGAGGGTCCAGGGGAGGCGGAGATTCTTGGGGCCTTCAGCAAGCTTGAGAAGGATATCGTGCGAAGCCGGATCCTGGAGGGTCAGCCACGCATCGATGGACGGGACAAGAGCACGGTTCGCCCGATCGGCGTCCGGGTGGGACTTTTGCCCCGAGTCCATGGCAGCGCACTCTTTACGCGTGGGGAGACCCAGGCCCTGGTCGCCACGACCCTGGGTACAAGCCGGGACGCACAGGTGGTGGATGCCATCGAGGGTGAGTTCAAGGACAACTTCATGCTGCACTATAACTTCCCGCCTTACTGCGTGGGTGAAACGGGTATGGTCGGATCGCCAAAGCGCCGCGAGATTGGACATGGAAAACTGGCCAAACGTGGCATACGGGCCGTGGTTCCAGGCGAAGATGACTTTCCCTACGTGATCAGGGTGGTGTCTGAAATTACGGAGTCAAACGGTTCAAGCTCCATGGCAAGTGTTTGCGGCACCAGCCTTTCCCTGATGGATTCGGGAGTCCCTATCAAGGCACCTGTTGCAGGAATTGCCATGGGCCTGATCAAGGAAGGTGAAAGTTTTGCAGTCCTTACGGATATCCTGGGTGATGAGGATCACTTGGGCGACATGGATTTCAAAGTGGCAGGAACCGAGCAGGGCATTACTGCACTGCAGATGGACATCAAAATTGAAGGCATTACCCGGGAGATTATGGAGATAGCACTCAAGCAAGCGTGTGAAGGATTGTCGCATATCCTCGGAGAAATGAATGCGGTCATTCCAGCCCCGCGGCAGGAGATGTCCGAGCATGCACCCCGGTTCACGGTCCTCAAAATCAACCCCGACAAGATACGTGACGTTATCGGTAAGGGGGGTGCGACCATACGTGCCCTGACGGAAGAGACAGGGACTACCATAGATATCGACGACGACGGAGTCGTTCGAATTGCATCAGTGGACAAGGCTGCAGGAGATGATGCCAAGCGACGAATCGAAGAGATCACGGCCGATGTGGAAGTCGGAAAAATCTATGAGGGGAAAGTCGTGAAGATCATGGATTTCGGAGCTTTCGTCAGCGTGTTGCCAGGCAAGGACGGGCTGGTTCATATTTCACAAATCTCGCATGAGCGAGTCGAAAGCGTGGCGGATGAACTCTCAGAAGGGGATATCATTAAGGTAAAAGTGCTTGAAATCGACAAGCAGGGCCGCGTCAGGTTGAGCATGAAAGCCATTGAGAATGAATATTCGTAACCCCGTGTTCCATGGGCCGGCTCGGTTTTCGAGACATTGACAAAGGTCAAAAAATCAAAAGAAGAATGGTGTCAGCAGCTGACCCCGGAACAATTCTGGGTGTGCAGACAAAAAGGAACAGAACCTCCTTTCAGCGGAGAATACTGGAATCATAAGGATACCGGTATTTATCGATGTGTATGCTGCAAGGCACCATTGTTCGACTCTCAAACCAAATATGATTCAGGCACTGGCTGGCCCAGCTTCTGGCAGCCTTTGGACCAGCAAAGTGTAGCCACGCGCCCAGACCTTGGGCTCTTTAGCCGGGCCACGGAAGTGATATGCAGCAGTTGTAAATCCCACCTGGGGCATGTGTTCAACGATGGACCTCCCCCGACACACCTCAGGTACTGTATTAATTCTGTCTCTTTAGAATTTGATCCCAAACAGAATTAGCGGATCTGTCTTTATCCTCGGCCTGTCCAACAAGCCTGTTGTCCCGACACGAAACAGTGCGATCACTTGATGTGGATATCGAGACAGGACATCAAAATTCTCATCGGGGCGACATTATCTTTGAATGTGCAAGGGTGATATACTTCAACCATATAAACACGTAACAGATACAGGAGATAGAAAATGATGTTATTCAAAACGTTCATTGCTGTCGTTCTGGCTGTTTCGTTTGTCCCGTTTGCAAATGCCTGTCTGAGCTCTGATGAATTCCAGGTGATCGAAGGAAACGATGCAGTTTTCGAGATCAAAAGCGGATGCAGCAGCAGTTATGCATTCTTGTACAAAGTAGTCACAGTAAGCGGAGAAGCGCAAAGTCCAGGTGATTTTACAGCATACAGCGGCGAGGTCAGGTTTACTAAAGATGACCGCACAGAGAGAGTAAGTGTAGAGACCATTCAGGATAACGTGTGTGAGATATTCGAGAAGTTCAAATTGAAATTATCCAACCTGAAAGTCCGGGTTTGGAGAAATGGCGTGCCGGTTTACATTACGCCTAATAATAACTTTTACAGGAGCACAACATTCAAGCGATCTTATGAGTTCACGGGGGAGATCGCGCAAGCGTATTGGGCGGATAGCAACGGTAATTATCAATGTACCTGACAGGATTTTGTACTACTCCAATTTCATGGGGCATGGCGACACTAGAGTATATAATTCCCAAAAAGTAAGATGGAGGAAACTTACGATGAAAGTAACATATGACGGAAATACCTGTATTCACGCCGGAGAATGTGTGAAAGGTTCCCCTACGGTGTTCAAGGTGGAAGACGGACAATTTGTAATTGACACGAGCGCAGCGCCTGAGGCAGAGATTCGTGAAACCGTCTCTAAGTGTCCATCTGGGGCATTGCAGATCGAGGAATAGCCGCCTTAGTTGCAGTACCCGGTACTGAAAGCATCCAACTGATCCTCCGAAGTCTGGGAGGGCCGTCGCAAGTTGCATCCGGTTGATGCGTGTGGCTTGCTGGAGTTCCTTGCAAAGGGGCAGCTTGAAGCCAGGTTGGCTGGTCCTGCCTTCCATTGAAAGTCCGGGTCGTTAGGTACTGGGGTGTGTTTGCTGGCAGCGTGCAGGTCGGCAGGTCCGCAGTGATCGTCTGATAGATCAATCGGTCTATACCGGCAGGTTCCTCCTCCCAGGCATGAAGCCGCCCTGTGGTGCGAGGGTGTTCGCAGGCAGGGGATAGCTGTGATCAAGTGCTGAAGGGAATTCCCTTCACCTTGTCTGCTACAGGCAGATGATGTTAAATCAGGGAAGGTAAAAACACTTCGATTCACATTTAAAGTGCACCCTTCGAGTTCACACAGCTGGTTTTTGCAGCACCCAATCAAACACCCGCCTCAGTTCAGGGATCATGTTTAAATTTTTTGGCAGCAATAAAGACCGGCAAGCGGATATCAATTCCGGAGAGCACCGGTTTACAGTCAAGGCGGGGGACAATCTACTCAATGCGGCCCTCGAACTTGGAATTCCCTGGCCACATGATTGCCGCGTCGGAAGTTGTACTTCCTGTAAGTGCATTCTGAAAAGCGGTAAGACCAAGTCACTGACTGATTTTACCTATGTCCTTGATCCCGATCAGCTGAAAGAAGGCTGGATTCTTGCCTGCCAGACCCGATTGAAAAGCGATATCGAAGTCGAGGTTGAACTGGAGGATGCATCACATGCTCACCAGGTTGTCAGTTTTGAGGGACAGCTTGCCCGTATTACGGACTTGACCCATGACATCAAGGAGATTGTTGTGCAGTCCCTGTATCCGTTGCCACAACGCAGCGGGATTGCGGGTCAGTATGCAGAGATCAGTGTGCCAGGCCTCAGCAGTCCACGGTCCTATTCCTTTGCCAAGGCACCGGAAAATGAGGCAGACAACGAAATGACTTTTTTTGTTCGCCTTGTCCCGGGAGGTGAGTTTACAGAATGGCTGTTCAAGGAAGACCGCACCGATGCAAAGGTTACTGTAGCCGGGCCATACGGTCATTTCTGGTTACGCCCTGACCCTGCTCCGATCGTTTGTATTGCAGGGGGCAGTGGCATTAGTTCAATCAAGGCGATTCTGGAATCTGCGGTGAATGAGCAAATACCACGGGACTGCTTGTTCCTGTTTGGTGCCAGAACCCAGAAGGACCTGTATTGTCTTGCAGAAATGGGAGAGATTGGCTCGAAATGGAATCCGAGCAATTCATTTGAGTTTGTCCCTGTCCTGAACATGGAACCGGAAGACAGTGACTGGCAAGGTGCGAGAGGGCTGGTGACGGACTACCTCAAGGCGGCTTATGTAGATACCGGGAAACTGGCCTTGAGCGAGGCTCAAGGCTATTTGTGCGGGCCGCCACCCATGATCGATGCGGCAATCGAAGTGATGGTTGCGCAGGGAATGAAAGATGAGAACATCTTCTTCGACAAGTTTCTGGATGCAAGCACGATGCCTGGAGGGCGTGGCACAAACTAGTCTTGCATGGTTGGCTGGGAGAGGCTGCTCGGCTCCTGCCTTCGGGCACACAAGCCATGCCTTCCACTTCCACAGGGTTTTACAAAAGATAAAAGTAGGCTATGTAAAGCTCTGTTTTTCCTTGATTTCCTGTAGTGTCTTGCAGTCTATGCACAGGGTCGCCGTGGGGCGGGCTTCCAGCCTTTCTATCCCGATCTCTACACCGCAGGATTCGCAGTAACCGTATTCATCTGCATCGATCGAGGCCAGGGTCTGGTTGATTTTCCGAACCAGTTTTCCTTCACGGTCACGTGTTCGCAATTCCAGACTGAATTCTTCTTCTTGCGTTGCCCGGTCTGCAGGGTCGGCAAACTGGCTTGCATCCTTTTTCATGTGATCGACGGTTCGGCTGACCTCATCGAGAAGATCCTGCTTCCATCGCAGCAATTTTGAGCGGAAATGTTCCAGTTGGTTGGGGCTCATGTAACTTTCACCCCGATGCATGGTGTATACCGGAACGCCTTCCACAGGCAAATCGACGGCGGCACGTTTTTTCTTTAGCAGCTCGATGCGTTTTTTCTTCTTCGCTTCCTTGACGAGCTGAGTTTTCTCCACACCGGTTTTTGCTGAAGCCAGTTTCCTGGCGACAGCCTTGCGTTTAGCAGGGGCTTTTCTCTTGGCAGCCGTTTTTCGCTTGGGCACGGTTTTCTTTTTGGCGACAGGCTGGTTTTTGGCTGTGGTGGTCGTTTTTCTGGCCGGGGCTTTCTTCTTGACCGTGGATTCCCGGGTTACAGACTTCTTGGCAGAGGCGCGCTTTTTCGCAGGCACTTTTTTGGCTGTTGCCGATTTTCTCTTGGCAGCCGTTTTTCGCTTGGGCGCGGTTTTCTTTTTGGCGACAGGCCGTTTTTTGGCTGCGGCAGTCGTTTTTCTGGCCGGGGCTTTCTTCTTGACCGTGGATTTCCGGGTTACAGATTTCTTGGCAGAGGCGCGCTTTTTCGCAGGTGCCTTTTTGGCTGTTGCCGATTTTTTCTTGGCGACCGTTTTTCGCTTGGGTGCGGCTCTTTTCTTCGATGAGCTGGCGCGCTTGACAGCTGTCTTCCTTTTAGCCGTTGCCCTGCGAGTGGCTGCCTTTCTGGAAACTGTTCGTTTTCCGGCAGTCGACTTTTTCCTGCTCGCGGCTTTTTTTCGGCTGGCTGTTTTTTTAGCGACCATGGGACTCTCGGTTAAAACCAAGCGCCTAGATACCAGATAATAAGCTGTCTGGCAAGAACTCTTGGTGTTGAAATCCGTCGTGGTGAATGATTGCCAGCATGACGGGGCAGATCGTGTGGAAATTACTCTACGCGGGCCAAGAGACGTCCCTTCGACAACTGGACCTGAATCCTTTCATCCGGGGCTGCCTCGGCGGCATCGTGCAGGACCTGGCCGCTTTTCTCCAGCGTCACAATGGAGTAGCCGCGATTCAGGGTGGCGTGTGGACTTGCCGTATCCAGGGCGCGGGCAAGTGCTTCCAGCTCGTGCTCGGCCTGCTCCTTCTTGATACACAGCAGGTGGTTCAGCTGCGTATGCAAACGGGTGAGCAGAACACGGGATCTGTTGATCTGGAGTTCAGGCGACAGCCTCCCAAGCCGGGCCTGCAGACTGATCAATCCATTGTCCCGATAGGAATGTTTAAGCTTTGTTGCATTCTCCGCACGTCTTGCGAGCTCAACGAGAAGCTGCACATTCCTTTGTACCGTCTGTTTGGGGTGCATGTGCTCAAGCCGTTGTTTCATCCAGTCGAGCGTCTGATGCAGGTTAGCCGCAGCCGTGTGGACCAGGTAGGTCATGGATTCCCGAAGCTGATCCAGGGTTTCAAGGATTTCGCCGGCATGGGGTACGACAAGTTCGGCTGCCGCCGAAGGGGTCGGGGCACGCAAGTCCGCGACAAAATCGGCGATCGTAAAATCGACTTCATGCCCGATGCCGGTCACGACCGGTAATTCGGAAGTGAAAATGGCTCGGGCTACGGACTCTTCGTTGAAAGACCAGAGATCCTCTATCGAGCCGCCTCCCCGTGCCAGAATAATCACATCACCATGCCTGTGCCGGTTGATTGTCTGTATGGCATTAACCACGGCGCCTGCTGAAGCCTCGCCCTGCACCGGAATGGCATAAATCCGTATGGTGAGCGGAGGAAACCTGCGGGCCAGTACGCTGAGGATGTCCCGTATTGCAGCTCCGGTTGCCGAGGTGACCACGCAGAGCACCCTGGGAAACCTGGGCAAGGCCTGCTTGTGTTCAGTGTTAAACAACCCCTCTTCGCTGAGCTTGTGTTTCAGCGCTTCATACCTGCGCTGCAAAATCCCCACACCGGCCTCTTCCATGTGTTCAACGGTCAACTGGTATTGTCCGCGAGGCTCGTACAGCGAGACACTGGCCCTGACCAGAACGTGTATTCCGTCGCTGGGCTGGAAGGGCAGCGCCCGGTTGGCCCGGCTGAACATCACGCCGCGCACCTGCGCATGCTCATCCTTCAGCAAGAAATACAAATGCCCGGATGCGGGCCGGGCAACATTGGAGAGCTCTCCTTCCAGCCAAATCTGCGGCAGGCTCTGCAGCAGCAACTGCTTGACCTCCCGATTCAGTTGGCTGACGGAGTACACCTGTCTTTCTGTGGTGTCGGAAACTGAGCGCGGGTGATCCATGTCGGGCGGATGGGCTGTGTTGTCTGGGCAGTCTTGTATTGGGGTAATATTAATCAGTTTACCGCTAAATATGCAGTCCCTATAATAAACCGCCCCTCAAGGCGCAGGACTACTCATGCAAATCAAATACAACGCGTTGACATTTGATGACGTCTCCCTAATACCGGCCCACTCCAGCGTGTTACCGCGCGATGTCGATCTTGGCACGCGACTGACCCGCGACCTTTCCCTCAACATCCCCTTGCTTTCTTCTGCCATGGACACGGTGACCGAAGGCAGCCTGGCCATCTCGTTGGCGCAGGAAGGCGGCCTTGGCGTGATCCACAAGAACCTGCCGATCGCGGGTCAGGCGGATGAGGTTCGCATGGTCAAGAAGTATGAAAGCGGTGTCATCAAGGATCCGATCTGCGTAGACCCCGACAGCAGCATCGGGGAGGTACTCGAACTTACCCGGGAGAAAAGCATTTCAGGGGTCCCGGTGGTCGTAGGTGAGTCGCTCGTAGGCATAGTCACCAGCCGTGATTTGCGATTTGAAACCCGAAGGGATGAGCCCGTTTCGAAAATCATGACCCAGCGGGAGCGTCTGGTCACCGTCAAGGAAGGTGCCGGAACAGAAGAAATCCAGAGCCTGTTGCACGAACACCGCATCGAGAAGGTTCTGGTCGTCAATGATGAGTTCGAGTTGCGCGGACTGATCACTGTAAAGGATATTCAAAAGTCGACGGACTTTCCCCATGCCTGCAAGGACGGTGAGGGACGCTTGCTGGTCGGTGCCGCCGTGGGTGTGGGACCTGATACCGATCTGCGCGTGGACAAGCTGGTGCAGGCGGGAGCCGATGTCATCGTGGTGGACACCGCCCACGGGCATTCCCAGGCGGTATTCGATCGCGTCCGGTGGATCAAGGAAAATTACCCGGAGATCCAGGTGATCGGCGGGAACATTGCGACCGGTGAAGCGGCAAAAGGCCTGATCGATGCGGGTGCGGATGCAGTCAAGGTGGGGATCGGGCCAGGCTCCATCTGTACGACCAGGATCGTGGCCGGGGTAGGTGTTCCGCAGATCAGTGCAGTGAACAATGTTCACCAGGCCATCCAGTCCGAGGTTCCGATCATAGCCGATGGCGGCATTCGCTATTCAGGAGATGTTGCCAAGGCTATTGCGGCAGGTGCCGATACGGTGATGGTGGGTGGCTTGTTTGCGGGCACAAAAGAGGCACCTGGCGAAGTTGAACTCTATCAGGGACGTTCGTACAAGACCTATCGTGGCATGGGCTCGTTGTCAGCGATGCAGCAGGGGTCTGGGGATCGCTACTTCCAGGGTGAGGATTTCACCAAGGGGAAATATGTGCCCGAGGGAATCGAGGGACGCGTGCCGTACAAGGGCACCGTAGTCACCATTATCCAGCAACTCCTGGGGGGTCTGCGTTCCAGCATGGGCTATGTCGGATGCAGCAATATCGAGGAGATGCGAAGCCGGCCGGAGTTCGTGAGAATCTCGACGGCCGGGATACGCGAGAGCCATGTACATGATGTGACCATTACCAAGGAAGCTCCCAATTATCACCTTGAGTGACACATCGGCTGAGCGGGACATACGCATCCCGGTTTTGTTGATGACAAGCAATGACTGATATCCGGGCAGACAGGGTTTTGATACTCGATTTCGGGTCTCAATACACACAACTCATCGCCAGGCGAGTCCGTGAGATTGGCACTTACTGCGAGATTTTCCCGTGGGATGCACCCAGAGAGAAAATCGCGGATTTCCATGCCAAGGGCATCGTGCTGTCAGGTGGACCGGAATCCGTTACAACGGATCATGCCAGCGGTGCGATCACGCCGGTCTTGGAACAGGGAGTCCCTGTATTGGGTATCTGTTACGGCATGCAGGCCATGGCCAAGCAGATGGGTGGCGAGGTCGAGATTTCCGGCCAGCGGGAATTCGGTTATGCCCAGGTGACGGTGGAAGCCAAGTCTGAATTGCTGGAGGGCATCAGTGATAGTGAGATGCAAAACGGCATCAGTATCCTTGATGTCTGGATGTCGCATGGGGATCGTGTCGTAAAGCTGCCAGATGGGTTTGAAGTGATTGGCAGCAGCACAGGCTCGCCGATTGCCGCCATCGCCAATGAACAGGAAAAGCTGTTCGGTCTGCAGTTTCATCCGGAGGTCACTCATACCAGCCAGGGCAAACAGATTCTGGAACGGTTTGTAAACCGGATTTGTGGTTGCGGTACCAGCTGGACTGCTGCAAACGTCATCCACGAGTCCGTGGACCAGATTCGCAGCCAGGTAGGTTCCGACCAGGTGTTGCTTGCCTTGTCCGGCGGCGTGGATTCGTCCGTGGTAGCGGCTTTGCTAAGTCAGGCTATTCCTGATCAACTGACCTGTATTTTTGTTGACACGGGCCTCTTGCGACTCGATGAAGGTGACCAGGTCATGCAGGCGTTTGCCGGACATTCCGGTGTACAGGTCATTCGTATCAATGCCGGGCAGCAGTATTTCGATGCGCTTGAAGGCATTGCCGACCCCGAGCAGAAGCGGGTCATTATCGGCAACCTTTTTATCAGGATCTTCGAGGCCGAAGCAAAAAAGATCAGTAATGTGAAATGGCTCGCACAGGGAACGATCTATCCGGATGTCATCGAGTCGGCGGGGGCTGCGACCGGGAAGGCAGACCTGATCAAGTCCCACCACAATGTCGCGGGTTTGCCGGCACAGATGGACCTGAAACTCATCGAACCCCTGAAGGAGTTGTTCAAGGATGAAGTTCGCAAGATTGGTCTGGAACTCGGGCTGCCTCGCGGGATTGTTTTCCGCCATCCTTTCCCGGGCCCGGGCCTGGGCGTTCGCATCCTGGGTGAGGTCAAGCCGGACTATGTGCAAATGCTGCAACAGGTGGACGACATCTTTATCCAGGAGCTTCGGAAACACGATTTGTATGATCAGGTCTCACAGGCCTTCGCGGTATTCTTGCCGGTCAGGTCCGTGGGCGTGATGGGAGATGGCAGGAAGTACGACTACGTGGTGGCCCTGCGTGCCGTTGAAACAACGGATTTCATGACCGCGCATTGGGCTCATCTGCCGTACGAATTCCTCGATCATGTCTCCAGGCGCATCATCAACGAAGTCCATGGAATCTCCAGGGTCACCTACGATATTTCAGGGAAACCGCCGGCGACCATCGAGTGGGAATAGACACATCGGGCGTGCGTTGGAACCGGTAGCCTCCTCCTTGACCCGCGACGAACACTGGATGCATGAGGCACTCCGGCAGGCGCACCATGCCGAGGTGGGCAAGGAAGTGCCGGTTGGCGCAGTTGTCGTCCATCAAGGCAAGATCGTCGGTCAAGGTTGTAACCGGTCAATTACGGACATCGACCCCAGTGCACATGCCGAAGTTGTCGCCATGCGCGCTGCTGCAAAACATTTCAGCAACTACCGCCTGCTTGATGCCACCTTGTTCGTAACGCTGGAGCCCTGCGTGATGTGTGTCGGTGCCATGCTGCATGCCAGGATCAAGCGCCTTGTGTTCGGTGCGTATGACCCCAAGACCGGGGCAGCGGGTTCGGTATTTGACCTGCTGGCCGACTCCAGGCACAACCATGCTGTCGCGGTAACGGGCGGTGTTTTGGAATCTGAATGCAGCCAGTTGCTGAGAAATTTCTTCAAGGATCGTCGTGGCAGGTAGATGCGTTGGAAGGGGACCAGCAGAAAATGCCCGCAGATCAGCTTGAGTGCCTTTCCAGTCGTTGCAGCCAGACGTCGAGTCCTGCCGTGTTCAGTTGCAGGTCGTACTGCAGGAACTCGGTCAGTCGATCCACCTCTTCAGGCGTTTTTCGTTCGCTTAGCCGTTCTCGCAGGTAGTCGGTCAGTGATGCATGGATTTTCGCCTTGCGATCGGGTGCGTGCGTGTGCTGGCGGGAGATACGTGCGTAGCTTTCGATATCCAGACGCAGTTCCTGCGCCAGGCGGCTGACTTCGCTCACGCGCCCGAAGTGGGTGAGGTACATGTTTCCAGGGCGATAGTCGAGCATGCGGGTCAGGGAATCCTGCCAGGCTTGTGGATCGAACTGCACCGGAGTGGTGGTCGGCATGATGAAAGCTCCGTTCTCGTCGTCGAGTTCCCGGTATGAAAGCCCGAAGGTGTCTCCGGCAAAAATTCCGTCACTGGTCTCGTCATGGATACAGAAATGGTGATTGGCATGCCCCGGTGTATGCAGGAAAACCAGGGTCCGGGCAGCAAGGCTCAGGCTGGCATGGTCTTCTGCCGCCATCACGCGCGCTTCATCAATGGCCCGGACTTCGCCAAAGTGTTCCCGGAACCTGCGCTCTCCATACACTTCGGTCGCGCCCCTGACCAGCCTGGACGGATCGATCATGTGCGGTGCGCCGCGCGGGTGTATTACCAGGGATGCATTTGGCAGCTGCTCCATGAGCATGCCTGCACCCCCTGCATGGTCCAGATGCACATGGGTGGGGATGACGTATTCGACGGCTTCTCGGGATATGTTTTTCAGCTCCAGCGTCTTGAGCAGGAACGGTACCGTGTGGCTGGTGCCGGTGTCGATGAAGGCCGCGCATCCATCCTCGACCAGCAGGTAGCAGGCCGCACGGCCCGGCTGCAGCAGCATCGTGTCAATGCAGGTGATGCCGGCTTCGTACTCGCGCAGGACGGGTTCCATGCTGAAATCCGGTCAGGGAGAAGGGATCAGGTTTTTCTCGCTTACGATGATCCCGTCCTTGTCCGCGTACAGGAAGTGGTCGGGGACAAAATCCACATTCGCAAAACGAACCGGAACATTCTTTTCTCCCGCGCCTTTTTTCTCAGTCTTGAGAGGCACGGTAGCAAGCGCCTTGCAGCCGATCGGAATGGTTGAGATGACGTGCGAATCCCTGATGCAGCCAAATACCACGATCCCTGCCCACTGATTTTCCGCACCGGCCTGGGCCAGCAAATCGCCGACTAGCGCCCTTCGCATCGAGCCTGCTCCGTCGACGACGAGTACCTGTTTCCCGCCAGGGCTTCTGAGGGCTTCACCGACAAGCGAGTTGTCTTCGAAGCATCGTACGGTAGAGATTTTCCCGTGAAAGGATTCTATTCCTCCGAAGTCCCGAAACAGGGGCTCGGCTACGGCGATGCTGGATTCATGTGCGTCGCAGAGGTCAGCGGTGTGGATCGTCATGGGGGAGCACCATTTGAGTACAGGGCGAATTTAATAGTGACTTCAAATTGGTATCTGATAGTATACACTTCCCGCTTGAGTATTGACTTTAATTCTTGGGTCAATAGTTGTATTTGGATGATTTCTGAGAGCTTCATAAGGAGGCGCTGTTGTGAGTGATAGTAGAGCTGAGCAGGTCAAGGAACTGGAAAAGGACTGGGCCACGAATCCTCGATGGAAAAATGTCAGGCGTGACTATACGGCTGAAGATGTTGTCCGGTTGCGAGGTTCATTGCGGATAGAGCACACACTTGCAAAAAATGGTGCGGAGAAGCTTTGGAAACTGGTCAATGAGGAAGACTACATCAATTGCCTGGGTGCATTGACGGGCGGTCAGGCGGTCCAGCAGGTCAAGGCTGGAATCAAGGCCATTTACTTGTCCGGTTGGCAGGTAGCGGCCGATGCCAATACCAGTGAAACCATGTATCCGGACCAGTCGCTCTATGCGTATGACTCGGTTCCCACCGTGGTGCGGCGTATCAACAATGCCTTCAAGCGTGCCGATGAAATTCAATGGTCACGCGGAGAAAACGACATCGATTATTTTATTCCGATCGTGGCCGATGCCGAGGCGGGTTTCGGTGGCGTGCTAAATGCATTTGAACTGATGAAGAACATGATTTCAGCGGGGGCTGCCGGTGTGCACTTTGAAGACCAGTTGGCTGCGGTCAAAAAATGTGGCCACATGGGCGGCAAGGTGCTGGTGCCTACCCAGGAAGCCTGCCAGAAACTCAACGCAGCCAGGCTGGCTGCAGATGTGATGGGTGTGCCCACGGTGATACTCGGGCGCACCGATGCCGAGGCGGCCAATCTGCTGACTTCGGATTTTGACGAACGGGACAAGCCATTTCTGACTGGAGAGCGAACATCGGAAGGCTTCATGCGCGTGAACAATGGCCTGGAACAGGCGGTTGCTCGGGGAGTGGCATATGCCGAGTATGCGGACCTGGTCTGGTGCGAAACCGGTACACCCGACCTTGAGTTTGCCAAGGCTTTTGCGGACGGGGTGCACAAGGTACATCCTGAACAGTTGCTTGCGTACAACTGTTCGCCTTCCTTTAACTGGAAGAAGAACCTGGATGATGCCACGATTGCAAAATTCCAGCGCGAGCTCGGCGCCATGGGTTACAAGTACCAGTTCATTACCCTGGCCGGCATTCACAACATGTGGTACCACATGTTTGACCTTGCAGCCGGGTATGCGAAGGAAGGCATGACGGCCTATGTGAACATGATGCAGCAACCGGAGTTTGATGCACGTGATCGCGGCTACACCTTCGTTAGTCACCAGCAGGAAGTGGGTGCAGGCTACTTCGATGATGTAACTACGACTATCCAGGGCGGCCAGTCTTCTGTGACGGCCCTGACCGGTTCCACGGAAGAGGGCCAGTTTGACTCCAAAGCGGAATGACGGCCGTTATTTGCAACGGGCCATGAGCCTGTTTGCCGTTGTCGGGCCAGTCGAGTTTCCGGGTCTTGCTATAATCAGGAACCAGTTGGTATTTCCCTGAGTGCGCATGATGCAGCAGCACAAGCCCTACGAACACGTCCAGATTCCCGCCGAAGGCGAGGCGATCACACTCAATCCGGACAAGAGCCTGGATGTCCCGGACCAACCGATCATCCCATTCATCGAAGGTGACGGAATCGGTCTGGATGTCACACCGGTCATGCGGCGTGTAGTCGCCGCAGCCGTCCACCAGGCCTATGGCGGCAAGCGCCGTATCAGTTGGATGGAAATCTATGCAGGTGAAAAGGCCGCTCGCCTGTATGGCAAGCACCATTACCTGCCTGATGAGACCCTTGAAGTGATGAAGAAATATGTGGTTTCGATCAAGGGACCTCTGGCCACACCTGTAGGAGAGGGGATGCGCTCTCTGAATGTAGCCATCCGGCAGAAGCTGGACTTGTTTGCCTGCGTACGTCCGATTCGCTATTTCCCCGGTACGCCGACGCCGTTAAAGGATTCGGGCACGACCGACATGGTGATCTTCAGGGAAAATACTGAAGATATCTATGCGGGGATCGAATGGGAAGCGCAAAGTGATGAAGTGAAAAAAATCATTGAGTTCTTGCGAGAGGAGATGAATGTCACAAAAATCCGCTTCCCGAAAACTTCCGGGATTGGAATCAAGCCGGTGTCCAAGGAAGGTTCCGTTCGCTTGATCCGCAAGGCCATCCAGTATGCGATCGACAACAATCGCAAGTCGGTCTCCCTTGTGCACAAGGGAAACATCATGAAATTCACGGAAGGGGCATTTCGAAACTGGGGCTACGAACTGGCACTGAATGAATTTGATGCTGAAGTGATCGGTGAGGGTCCCTGGTGCAAGATAAAAAACCCGAACAATGGCAGCGACATCACCGTCAAGGACATCATTGCAGACAATTTCCTGCAGCAAATCCTGCTGAAACCGGAAAGCTATGAGGTGATCGCCACCTTGAATCTGAACGGAGACTATATTTCAGATGCCCTGGCCGCTCAGGTCGGAGGTATTGGAATTGCACCGGGTGCGAATGTCTCGGACGATGTGGCCTGCTTTGAAGCAACACACGGTACCGCTCCCACCCATGCCGGCAAGGACCGGGTGAATCCCGGGTCCATCATCTTGTCTGCGGAAATGATGCTGCGTCATCTGGGATGGAGGGAGGCCGCAGACCTGGTGATTGCCGGAATTTCCGGTGCGATAGCATCCAGGACGGTGACGTATGACCTGGCACGGGCACGGGCAGGGATCCAGACCCGGGCAAGACGGCCGGGAACTTCCAAGGAAGTCCAGGAAGATCTGGAACGGCTGATGCCGGGCGCCACCCTGGTCAGCACTTCCGGCTTTGGAGATGCAATCATCAAGAACATGCATGAGTAGCCAGCCCCCGGAGCAGGCGGACAGAGGTGGCATCGCGCGTGCCGCAGTGGCCCTGCCAGGCAAGGCGGAAATGGTTTGAACAGAGGTCGGTTTTCAGGAAATGCCAAAAAAGCAGCTTTATAAAATCAGCTTCCTGCACCTGAATAAAGTTTATGAGGTTTATGCAAATCAGGTGTATCAATCTGACTTGTATGGATTTATTACGATCGAAGGACTGACTTTCAACGAGCGGTCCACGGTGGTGGTGGACCCCGGTGAAGAAAAGCTCAAATCGGAGTTTGAGCAGGTGAAACGGTTTTTTGTACCTATGCATTCCGTCATTCGCATCGATGAAGTGGACAAGCAGGGGACGGCTAAAATTTCCGATGCAGGCGAGAACATTGCGCATTTCCCCTCATCCGTGTATAGCCCCGGGAGCAACGACCAGGGCAAGAAATCCTGACCGGATTTCTGGGTTCTTGGTGGAGGCAGGATGCTCTCCTGTTCATGATGCGCGGGTAGGTTGTTGATTCAATGGGTCCTCTTTTGGGCCCATCTCGGAGAGATGCCGGAGTGGTCGAACGGGCTCGCCTGGAAAGTGAGTGTGTCCTCAACGGGGCACCGAGGGTTCGAATCCCTCTCTCTCCGCCACATTGCACGCAAGACCGGGAGAACGCAGCAGTTGGCGCAGGTGCTGTGAAATTGATAAAGGTCAGGCCCTTTCCGGATTCCAGCCATCACAAGTTTGCATGTGTCTGATATGTACAGTTTCTGTAAGATACTGCACTTGAGTAAGGTCATATGCGGGAGCTCGATCGTTCCGGTTTTGCGACTCTACCTCTCTGTGCACAAGGGATGCTAGTACTTTCACGGGAATCGCCACACAGGCCAACGCAATGGGGAAGAAGCAAGTAATAGGAACTTACTTTGGGTCTGGCCTTGGATTCGGCAGGCCCCTGTAGAGACATTTATCCGGACATGATTGAAGAGGCACTGCTATCCATCGGCTTGCTGATTTTGGCCACCAAGCTGGCGGAGGCGGTCTTCAAACGTTTCCAAGTAAATTCCATTGTCGCCTATACGGTGGTAGGAATACTGCTGGGCCCGGTCACGGGAATCGTTGAGCCCACCAGCGAGATGCAGATTTTGCTGGGCATCGGCATCTTTCTTCTGTTTTTCCTGATCGGTCTGGATGAACTGGACTTCCCCAGCTTTGCTGCTTCCTTTCGCGGACGTTTCATCGTTGCCGCGGTCATATCGGTTCTCGTACCCATGCTTGCCATCATGGCCGTCACCAGTGACGTCGTCTATGATTTCGGGCTGGGTCTGGACTTTACCGAGTCGATTTGTCTTGCAGGGATTTTGTCCCTGACCAGCCTGGGGCTTGCGGCCAAGGTACTCGTTGATGGAGGTCATCTTCGCGAACCCATCGGAATCAGGATTTTCACCACCGCGCTGATGGCCGAGATGCTGGCCCTGTTACTGGTGGGATTCACGATCGGGGAACACACCCACGAATTGAGCTGGAGCGGTGTGCTGGTGCTCTTGGGCCAGATCGTCGCCTTCACGATGGTGACATGGCTATTGGCGAGCCGGGTGATGCCGGCGCTGATCATGCTGCTGAAACGGTTTCTGAACGTGCCGCAACTCTCCTTTGGACTTATCCTGGGCGGGTTGTTTCTGACCGTCTCCGGTGCCGAGAAAATGGGTTTGCACGGCTCGCTTGGTGCCTTGCTGTTTGGTTCAGCCCTGTCCGGACTGCCCTTTCAGGTGCGCCGGGATATCGTGCCCGGGATGCGCAGCATTGCGGAAGGATTCTTTATCCCGATTTTCTTCGCTGCGGCAGGGCTGCACCTGAGCCTTTCGTTCATCGAATTGCCAATACTGACCATTGCGGCCCTCGTGATTGTTCCTTTCGTCGGCAAGTTCGCAGGCGCCCTGCTCGGTGCATATGTCACCCGCCAGGACATGCCGTTTACCCTGGCGACGGGACTGATGGCCAAGGGAGTTGCCGAGATTGCGCTTTTGCTGGTCCTTTTCGAGACGGGCGCCATTGACCCCAGTGTATTTTCCCTGCTCGTGCTGATCATGGTGGCGTACATCCTGCTTGTGCCGCCCGGCATCAATGCCGCCATCCGCAGGGCCGAGCCATCGCAACAGGCCGCCTCATCCATGCCACAGCTTCCGTCTCTCGCCCATCTGGACTTCGCGCTGGACGATATCACGGTCGGTGATATCCTGGACCACTCGCGCACCTATCCTGATGCCTCGCAATCCGTACGGGCGTTTGTCGACCGGTGGGTCATGCCGCACCAGCAGGACTACCTGATCGTCGAGCAAGGCCGGCTTTTGGGCATCGTATCGCTGAGTATGCTGCGTTACCTGCCCAAAAAACTGTGGTCGAGCACCCATGTGGGAAAATTTGCGCGTCAGGACCCGCCCTGTGTCTACCCCAATGAACCTGTTGAGGATGCCTTGCAGAAAATGACAGAGCATTCGCTGACCGTGATGCCTGTACTGGACGCGAAATCAGAAGAATTTCTGGGCATGATCACCAGCCAGGAGGTTCTGGACCTCATGATCCTGGAGGCGCGCGGAGAACACTGAGCCTGCACCGTCACAGCATGTGCAGCGTCGTCTCTTTGTTTTCAAAATTCAGACGGTTAGGTTATAGTCAAGATGCGGTCTGTATCAGTATCTCTAGGTGGCAAAAGGCTGTGAACCCCGCCAGGCCCGGAAGGGAGCAACGGTAGCGGTTATTTTGGGTGCTTTGGGACGGCTGATGCAGGTCGCCCCGCAGTTGAGACCGAAAATCCTGCACGAATCCCGGCAATGAGTTATCAAGCATTAGCGCGCAAGTGGCGGCCAAAAAACTTCGCCGAGGTCGTGGGGCAGATGCATGTCGTGAAGGCGCTTTCCAACGCCCTTGACCAGCAGAGGCTGCACCATGCCTACCTGTTCACGGGCACGCGGGGAGTCGGCAAGACGACCCTGGCGCGCATATTTGCCAAGTGCCTGAACTGCGAGAAAGGGGCAAGCGCCAAGCCCTGCGGAGTTTGCAGTGCCTGTCAGGAAATTGACGAAGGCAGGTACATCGATCTGATCGAAGTGGATGCGGCCTCGCGCACCAAGGTCGAGGACACCCGCGAACTGCTCGACAACGTCCAGTACAGCCCGACACGCGGCCATTTCAAGGTCTACCTGATCGATGAGGTCCACATGCTGTCGGGACACAGTTTCAATGCGTTGCTGAAGACCCTGGAAGAGCCGCCGCCGCACGTGAAATTCCTGCTGGCGACTACGGATCCACAGAAACTGCCGATGACCGTGCTGTCACGCTGTCTGCAGTTCAATCTGAAAAAACTCCCGGAGGATGCAGTCGTACAGCAACTGGAATCGATCACGCAGGCAGAGGATGTGCCGTTTGAAAGACCGGCCCTGTACTCCATTGCCCGAGTTGCTGATGGCAGCATGCGCGATGCATTGAGTCTGCTGGACCAGGCCATTGCGTACAGCAAGGAAAACGTCACGGACAGTGCCATGCATGAAATGCTGGGTACGGTACCGAGAGAATACATGCAAAAACTGGTGCAGGCGCTGATCAATGAGAACGCCGCGGAAATCATGCGGTGCTCACGTGAACTCGCGCAGCTTTCCGCCGATTTCGCCAGCCTGCTCGACGACCTGATCGATATACTTCACCAGGCTGCAATTTCCCAGGCGGTGCCGGATGCCGAGAAGCGTGCGGGACCGGAGGCCGATCTTGCAGACAGGGTAGGCGAACAGCTCAGTGCCGAGGATGTGCATCTGTTTTACCAGATCGCACTGCTCGGCCGCCGGGACCTGCACCTGTACACCTCGCAGCAAAGTGCACTGGAAATGACGTTGTTGCGCATGCTCACGTTTCGGCCCGCCGGTCGGGAGCAAACGGGACAGGAAGGGTCGGTGGCCCGCAATACAGCGGTGTCCAGGGAGGCCCAAGGCCGCAGGGAGTCGGCGCCCGGGGATGTTCAGGGCCGCAGGGAGTCGGTACCTTCAGGCAAGATTGGTGACCTTGTCAAAAACGGGCGCTGGCCCGAGTTGATCGATCAACTGGACATACACGGCGCTGCCCATTCGCTGGCTTCGAGCTGCAGCGTACAATCCGCTACCAGGGACGGGGTGGTCCTGAATCTTGCGAAGCGGCATGAGGGGATTGCGATCCCGAACGCCCGCCGGAAATTGCAGGAGGCCCTGCAAGCGTATTTCAACCAGGATGTGAGACTTGAAATCAAGCTCACCAGTCGAGACATTGACACCCCGGCTAAAAAGAAAACCCGTGCGATGGAAGAAAGGCAGTCTTTGGTGGAAAAACAGGTCGAAGAGGACGAGGTGGTCAAGGCGTTTCGGTCGAGTTTTGGCGCAGAGGTTGTCGCAGGTTCGGTTAAACCCATTGGAGAATGACTGTTATGCAAGGTGGACTCGGAAGCTTGATGAAAAAGGCGCAGCAAATGCAGGAAGACATGAAAAAGGCGCAGGAGGAGCTGAAAACCCTGGAAGTCGAAGGCCAGTCCGGTGGCGGCCTGGTGAAGATCGTGATGACCGGGAAGCATGAGGTGCGCAAGGTGCAGGTCGATGAGAGCCTGCTCAAGGAGGATAAGGACATGCTTGAAGACCTGATTGCGGCAGCACTCAATGATGCATCCAACAAGGTGGACCAGACCACCAAGGACCGGTTCTCCAGTCTGGCCAGTGGCCTGGACCTGCCGGCCGGGATGAAGCTGCCTTTCTGACCCGGTATGTCTGTGAATGACCTGGGCGACGGTGAATTGGCTACGTCATCGTTGCTGAACCAGTTGATCGAATCCCTGCAATGCCTTCCCGGTGTCGGGCCGAAATCTGCGCAACGCATGGCATTTCACCTGTTGCAGCGCAACCGGGGGGGTGCGAAGAGTCTGTCGGATATCCTGGGCCGGGCCGTCGATGAAATCGGACACTGTAAAAATTGCCGTATTTTTACCGAGCACGAGTCCTGTCCGATCTGTCAGGATGCCTCAAGGATCCGTACCACCATCTGTGTCGTGGAGAACCCCGCCGATGTTTTCATGCTCGAGAAGAGCACGGATTACAAGGGTCTGTACTTTGTGTTGATGGGCAGTCTTTCCCCGCTGGACGGTATCGGGCCCCAGGAGCTTGGATTGCCGATTTTGGAGAAGCGTCTCGCCGAAGAAGCCGTGGAGGAACTGATACTGGCAACCAACTCGACCGTCGAAGGTGAAGTGACCGCACACGTATTGAGCGAGATGGCAGTCAGGCAGGGGATCAAGACCACCCGTCTGGCACAGGGTGTACCGGTTGGCGGTGAACTGGAGTTCGTCGACCAGAACACGATCGCGCAGGCTTTTGCAGGTCGAAAAACCTACTAGCAGCCGGTGCGGTGTCAGGTCATGGCTGCATGGATTCGTGCGCCGGTCTGAAAATTTTACCGGGCCGAACGCGGTTATGTGGTAGATTTTTCCAGAGTAACCCCTGTAACAAGTTCAAGAAGGCAGGTATCTATGCGCTCTGGCAACCTTGTCTGGATCGATTTGGAAATGACGGGACTCAACCCGTTCGAGGACCGCATTATTGAAATCGCAGCGGTGGTCACCAACAAGGATCTGGAAGAGTTGGCGGTCGGGCCGGTACTTGCAATTCACCAGGAACCCTCCGTACTCCATGCCATGGATGACTGGAATACCAAGCAGCATGCCAAGTCCGGACTGACCGAGCGGGTCACAAACAGTGAGGTCAGCGAGGCGCAGGCGGAACAGGCGGTCCTGAATTTCATTCGCCAGCATGTCTCCAGCAATGAATCCCCGATGTGCGGCAACAGCATATGCCAGGACCGGCGTTTCCTAGCACGGTTCATGCCCGAGCTTGAACGCTACTTCCACTATCGCAATCTTGATGTCAGCACACTGAAGGAACTGGCACAGCGCTGGTACCCGGAAGAGAAGGGCTTTGAAAAAGAATCCAGGCACCTGGCCCTGGACGATATCCGGGGCTCAATCGAGGAACTCAAGTTCTATCGGAGTCACCTCTTGAAAAGCATGGGCTGAGGGCGGGTCTCGGGAAGCCAGGCTGCCTGCTTCTGTGCGGAGGATTCGGCACTCGGGTCCAGGATGGTATCGGTGTGTTTCAGCTCGGGGTTCGTGGCCGGGTAGTCGAGCGTATAATGCAGGCCGCGACTTTCTTTGCGGGACAGCGCACTCTTGATGATGATATCCGCAACCAGCGTGATGTTTCTCAACTCGATCAGGTCGCTGTTCACCCGAAAGTTGCTGTAGTACTCGTCAATTTCCGAAATGAGCAAGTCTACACGCCGTTTTGCGCGCTGCAGCCGTTTTGTGGTGCGTACGATGCCGACGTAGTCCCACATGAACCTTCTCAGTTCGTCCCAGTTGTGGGCGACCACAATCTCTTCGTCGGGTTCAGTTACGCGGCTCTCATCCCAGGGGGGAATGTCCCAATCCAGGGTGTCCGGGGGGTCGCCGGCATTGATTTCCTGGCTCGTCGCATGGGCAAAGACCAGGCATTCGAGCAGGGAATTGCTTGCCATGCGGTTTGCGCCATGCAATCCAGTATGCGTGGTCTCGCCAATGGCGTACAAATTTCTGACATCCGTTTGGCCCTTCAGGTCCGTCATCACTCCGCCGCAGGTATAGTGGGCGGCAGGAACCACCGGAACGGGCTCCTTGCTCATGTCGTAACCCAGTTTCAGGCAGCGGGCATAGACATTCGGAAAGTGCTGCTGGATAAATGCCTTGGGCTTATGACTGATGTCCAGATACACACAATCGATACCAAGCCTTTTCATCTTGTGATCGATTGCGCGCGCGACGATGTCGCGGGGCGCAAGTACACCACGCGAATCAAATTCATGCATGAATTCCGAGCCATCGGGAAGCAACAGTTTGCCTCCCTCTCCCCGTACGCTCTCCGTGATCAGATAGGACTTTGCGCTCGGATGGTACAGGCAGGTGGGATGAAATTGCATGAACTCCATGTTGGCCACGCGACAGCCTGCGCGCCAGGCCATGGCAATACCGTCTCCGGATGATCCATCCGGGTTGCTCGTGTACAGGTAGACCTTGTTTGCCCCCCCGGTGGCCAGCACGACGTGCCGTGCCCTGAATGTTTCCACGCGCTGGTTGCTGGTATCCAGCACATAGGCTCCTACACAGCGGTTCCTGGTCTCGGCACTCGGCGCACCGGACAGCTTGTGCGTAGTGATCAGATCAATCGTGATGTGCTGTTCGAATACCCGGATATGCTCCTTCTCGCCGGCCGTCCTGATGAGGGCATTCTGTATGGCCCAGCCGGTAGCATCCGCCGCGTGGACCACCCTGCGTTGCGTGTGACCGCCCTCGCGCGTCAGATGCAAATAGGACTTGCCGTCTGCACCTTTCTCGCGCGTGAACTTGATCCCCAGGTCCGTCAGCCAGGAAATCATTTCCTTTCCCTGCATGACGGTGCGGTAGACCGCCTGCTCGTCGCAAAGTCCTACACCGGCATCGATGGTATCCGCCATGTGCTGGTCTATGGAGTCGGCTTCATCGATGACTGCGGAAATACCGCCCTGGGCCCAGGCGGTACTGCCTGCATCGAGGCTGCCCTTGGAGAGCACGGCTACCCGCATACCAGGGTCAATGCGCAACGCCAGGCTCAAGCCGGCGGCACCGCTGCCAATGATCAGTACGTCGAAATCATGCATGGGTGGATGAGGCAGCCATAGTTCTGACAGACTGTGTTGTAGATCAGGTGTACCAGTTTAGCAAAACCGGGGCGTCAAACAGTAATATGGAAGATCACAGGGGTTGATAAGAACTCTTTCAATTTGAAATTGTCATAATTGATATGGCAAGTCAGCTAAGGACGGCCGATGATAAAGGAGCCAAGCCCAAATGGGCGCAGACAATCACGATAGGGAGCTGGTAAAAAGAGCTCAGAAAGGGGACAAGGCAGCATTTGATGCATTGGTGACCAAGTACCAGTACAAAGTGATTAATCTCGTGGGCCGCTTTGTGAAGGATGAAGACGAGGCCCAGGATGTTGCACAGGAAGCATTTATCAAGGCCTATCGGGGGCTAGCAAATTTTCGGGGTGACAGCGCATTTTATACGTGGCTGTATCAGATTGCGGTCAATTCCGCCAAGAATCATATCGTGTCAAAGCGTCGCAAGACGCCTGCCTATACCGTGGATATCGAGGACGCTGAATACATGGAATCTGCCACCTGGATGAAAGAGCAGGATACTCCGGAAGGGAACTTGCTTACCCGTGAGATTGAAAACACCGTGTGGCAGGTGATACAGGGACTGCATGATGACCTGAGAACCGCCATCACGCTTCGGGAAATCGAAGGCATGAGCTACGACGAAATTGCCAGCGTGATGCAGTGCCCGGTCGGCACGGTCCGGTCGAGGATATTTCGCGCGCGTGCGGCCATCGATAAATACCTCAAACCGCTGTTATACTGACCAAACAAAGTGATTGCGCCATGAAGGAAACGGACCAGGAACTTGTATCCAGGATACTGGATGAAGGTATCTCCGAGTTTGAAGCTCGGCGTATCTTAAAGAAACTACAGCAAGACCCGGAGCTGTATTCCACCTACCAGCGTTACAACCTCATCGGTTATGCCATGCGCAAGCAGTTGCCCAACCGGCTGAATCCCGACTTCAGCAAGGAGGTGATGGACAAATCGTCACCCGGGGCGGAGCCGGGTACCGCCAACCCACCACACAGGTCTGTAAACATGAAAATGCCGGTCGCAATGGGGATCGCGGCTGTGCTCGCCCTGTTTTCCTTCATGGTGTTGCAGGACATTATCCCGTTGACCCCATCAGCCAATGTCGCCCCGGTGGAGATTGCCGAGCACGCGGGTGAAGACGATGTTCAGGATTTCGTATCCAGTCCCAAGGCGGCCGAGGACTTCAACAGCTATATCGTCAACCATGCCGAATACGCATCACCCCGGGTGTCCATGCCCCGTGTGAGAATCGTAAGCTACAACCGCCCCTACAGCGATAATGGCAGTCAGTAAACCATGGTTCTGATTCGATTGCTGCTCGCGGCCCTGTTGGCCGGCAATATTTCTGCCGTTCTGGCAGAAGACAAGATCTGGAAGCTGCTGAACCAGATGAACCATACCCTGGAGACCGGCAACTACCAGGGCACTTTCGTGTTCATGCATGACGGCAAGGTGGAGACCATGAAGATTGTGCATGGCCACTCGGACTATGGCGTGCGCGAAAAGCTGGTATCCCTGACAGGCGATGCGCGGGAAGTGATCCGGGACCGGGACTTGCTGACCTGCATATGGCCGAAAGACAAGCTGGTCGTGATCGAAACGGCACCGTCCAAGTACGGCCTGCCGTCCTTCCTGCCGGAAAATCTCGACGATCTCGCACTGCGCTACCGGCTGGTGGAAGCGGGTTCTTCCCGGATTGCCGGGTTCAACTGCAAGATCGTGCGCTTTGATCCCCTGGATGCCTATCGCTATGGGCACGAGCTGTGTATCGATACCGACTCCGGCATGCTGCTCAAATCAAGAACGTTCGATACCGAAGGTGAAAGCATAGAAAGCATGATGTTTACCAGCTTCAGCATGCTTGAATCCGTACCGGACTCGATGTTCAAGCAAAGCGCCTCGCTGGAAAACTACACCTGGAAAATTGCCGGGGTTGGGCCGGCCGGGGGGATGCAGCCGGACCGTGCATGGCAAATACGCAATTTGCCTCCCGGGTTTTCCCTGAGCAGTGTAACGCGGCGCCAGACCAGCGTAAGCAAAAGCCCGGTGCAGCACATTGTGCTGACGGACGGCCTGGCATCGGTTTCGATATTCATCAGCAAGGTGGAAGACCCGCGGCATTTTTACGAAGGCGCCCATAACAAGGGTGTGATCAGTGCGTATGCACGTGATCTGAACCGGCACCAGATCACGGTCATCGGCGAGGTTCCCGAGGGAACCGTGAAAAGTATCGGCGAGTCGGTTTTCTATTCGAGTCCCTGAGCGGTCGCCTACCTGCATAGACCCATTCAACTTTTTACTTGGATCACAAGGCTTGTAACGGAGTATTGTGCAAGACGGGCCAGTACGTTAACGCGGAGTGTAGAGCATGAAAATTGGGAATACTTTCGTAAGTTACTTGATCGGGTTCGGTTTCCTGCTGGCGATGGCTGGCCAAGTCCAGGCTCGCTCCGGCCTTCCGGATTTCACTGAACTTGTCGAAGACACGGCCGATGTCGTGGTGAATATCAGCACCAGCAAACCCGCCAAGGTGCAGCGCGGCCTGCCACCCGGGATGGACATTCCCGGTTTCCCCAAAGACGGCCCGTTCGGAGATTTCTTCCAGCGGTTTTTCGGCGAGCCGGGCGAGGGCGGCGGGGGCGCCTTCAATTCCCGTTCGCTGGGCTCCGGCTTTATCATCTCGGATGACGGTTATGTCATCACCAATCACCATGTGGTGAAGGATGCAGAAGAGATCATCGTCAAGCTGAGCGACCGCAGGATGCTTGTCGCCGAACTCGTCGGCAGCGATCCCCGCAGCGACATTGCATTGCTGAAACTGGATGCCGCGGATTTGCCCACGGCCAGGCTGGGTACCTCCCAAAGCGTGAAGGTCGGGCAGTGGGTCCTGGCCATTGGTTCGCCGTTCGGGTTCGATGCCTCGGTGACCGCTGGCATCGTGAGCGCCAAGGGACGCAGCCTGCCGAGCGAGAACTATGTCCCGTTCATCCAGACCGATGTGGCGATCAATCCGGGAAATTCAGGCAGCCCGCTGTTTGACCTCGACGGCAATGTCATCGGCATCAATTCCCAGATCTACACCCGCTCGGGAGGTTTCATGGGGCTGTCATTTGCCATCCCGATCGAAGTGGCGGTGGATGTCGTGGACCAGCTCAAGACCCACGGCGTCGTGTCCCGGGGGTGGCTGGGAGTATACATACAGGAAGTGACCATGGAACTCGCACAGTCCTTCGGCATGGACAAGCCGGCCGGCGCACTGGTGGCCAAAATCCTGCCGGGAAGCCCGGCAGAGGACACGGATCTCGAGGTAGGGGACATCATCTTGGGCTATAACGGCGAAGAAATCGAAAGTTCCGCCGCCTTGCCGGTGATGGTCGGGCAGACCAAGGTGGGTGAAACCGTCCGGCTGAAGGTCATGCGTGACGGCAAGACCCGGACCGTCAAGCTGAAGGTCGGTCAGCTGCCGGACAAGGATCAGATCCTGGCCGGTCAGCCCGATCCCGAGGAAGAGCTGAGCGACACCGTGCTGGGCCTTTCCCTGCGTGCGCTCTCCGAACAGGAAATCGAGACCATGAAGCTGGACAAGGGCGGTCTCGTGGTACTGGATGTAGAGGGCGACCCGGCAAAACTTGCCGGCATCCGAAAAGGCGATGTGATCCAGATGGTCAACGGCAAGCCTGTGGATACGGTCAGTGATTTCAAGGCGCTCGTCGAGGGCCTGCCGGCCGGCAAATACGCCTCCTTGCTCGTGCAGCGCCCGCATGGCCCGGAATTTCTGGCCATGCGTATCCCCGAAGAGCCGTGACCGGATGCCGATGAGGTATCATGCACCGACCCGGTGACTCACAAGTACAGGTACAAGAAGGGGCCTGCGTGTCCAGGTGGTTCATGACATGGAGCGAATCCGCAACTTTTCCATCATCGCACACATTGATCATGGCAAATCCACGTTAGCGGACCGCTTTATCCAGCACTGCGGCGGCCTGTCCGAGCGCGAGATGAGCGAACAGGTGCTGGACTCCATGGATCTCGAGCGTGAGCGGGGCATCACGATCAAGGCGCAGAGCGTATCCTTGCGATACAGGGCCGGGGACGGCCTGGAATACGAACTGAATTTCATCGATACTCCCGGGCACGTTGATTTTTCCTACGAGGTGTCGCGCTCCCTGGCAGCCTGTGAAGGCGCACTGCTGATCGTGGACGCCTGCCAGGGCGTCGAGGCCCAGAGTGTCGCCAATTGCCATACCGCGGTGGCCCTCGGTCTGGAAATCATCCCGGTACTGAACAAGATCGACCTGCCATCGGCGGACCCCGACCGCGTAGTGTCCGAGATCGAGGACGTGATCGGCATCGATGCATCGCAGCCGCTGCTGGTGAGCGCCAAGACCGGGCAGGGAGTGGAAGAGGTGCTGGAGGCAATCGTGCACCGGTTCCCAGCGCCCACGGGGGCGGAGTCGGCCCCGCTGAAAGCGCTGGTCATCGATTCATGGTTTGACAGTTACGTGGGGGTGATCTCCCTGGTGCGTGTGATGCAGGGCACCATCAAGCCGAAGCAGAAAATCACGGCCATGTCATCAGGACAGCGTTACCAGGTCGAGAAGCTGGGAATATTCACACCCAAACGCACCGACACGCAGGGCCTGCAATCGGGACAGGTGGGTTTCGTGATCTGCGGGATCAAGGATGTTTCCGCAGCGAAGATAGGGGACACTTTCACCTCTTCCCCAAATCCTGCAGACCGTCCTCTCGAGGGGTTCAAGGAAGTCCAGCCCAATGTCTTTGCCGGAGTCTTTCCGATCAATTCCAACGACTACGAACCGTTTCGCACGGCCCTTGAGAAACTTCGTCTCAACGACTCGGCGTTCACCTATGAGCCGGAAACATCGGATGCCCTCGGTTTTGGCTTTCGATGCGGTTTTCTCGGCATGCTGCACATGGAAATCGTCCAGGAGCGCCTGGAGCGCGAATATACGCTTGACCTGATT
Organism: Gammaproteobacteria bacterium; assembly: GCA_965220895.1. GTDB lineage: Bacteria > Pseudomonadota > Gammaproteobacteria > UBA4575 > UBA4575 > WTFY01. The sequence continues at coordinate 265,297 of OZ244850.1, read as the reverse complement.
ACCACGGCCCCTACGGTGGTATATGAAGTCCATACAACGGATGGTGAAGCCCGCTATATCCATAATCCTTCCGCACTGCCGGCAGCCAACAAGATCCAGGAGGTCCGGGAACCGGTGATCCGGGCATCCATCCTGGTTCCGCACAACTACGTCGGCAATGTGATCACCCTGTGCATGGACAGGCGAGGCACCCAGAAAAGCCTGCACTATCATGGCAACCAGGTCTCTTTGGTGTTCGAACTGCCGCTCAGCGAAGTAGCCCTGGATTTTTTCGACAAGCTGAAGTCGGTCAGCCGCGGCTACGCCTCCTTTGACTACGAGTCGTCTCATTTTGAGGCGGCGCCCCTGGTCAAGCTCGACATCCTGATCAACGGCGAGCGGGTGGACGCGCTGTCTGCCGTCGTGCACAGGAGCCAGGCTGAAACCTATGGCAGGGAACTCGCTGAAAAGATGAGAGAGATCATTCCGCGACAGATGTACGATGTCGCCATACAGGCGGCGATCGGTTCGAAGATCATTGCCAGGACGACGGCCAAGGCGCTGCGAAAAAATGTGACTGCAAAGTGTTATGGTGGCGACGTCACGCGCAAGAAGAAGCTGCTGGAAAAACAAAAGGCGGGAAAGAAACGCATGAAGCAGATCGGCAAGGTTGAAATTCCCCAGGAAGCCTTTCTGGCTGCACTGCATCTGGAAAAATAGCATGCGGATATCCGTGTCCAGAGTTTTTGCCTGCCTGCTTTTCTGCGCTGCGCTGTTGGCGGTTCCCCTCACGGCCCAGGCGGACTTCATGCGGGTGACCCTGCTGGGCACCGGCAGCCCGCGCGTCGAGGCTGACCGGGCGGGCCCGGCAGTCCTGGTCGAAGCGGGCGGCAAGATGCTGTTGTTTGATGCCGGGCGCAACATCGTGCAGCGCCTGGCCCAGGCCGGGATGCCGATTTCAGAAATCGATACGGTATTTTTAACGCACCTGCATTCGGATCATATCTTTGGCCTGGATGACCTGTGGATCACGGGCTGGGTATACCAGCGCCCGCAACCGCTCACCGTGCATGGACCCACCGGTACCTCTAATCTTGCTGCGGCACTGGAACAGGCCTTCAGCTACGATATCTCCATACGCAACCAGTACTCGGGACTGGATGAAAACGCCAGCCAGCTGCTGGCCCATGAAATCGAGCCGGGGGTGGTGTATTCGCAGGACCGGGTCAAGGTCACCGCGTTTTTAGTGGATCACGGGGCGGTGGAGCCCGCCTACGGATACCGGATCGATTTCGGCGACCGCTCCGTGGTGATTTCCGGGGATACCACCTACTCGGAAACCCTGGTGGACCAGGCGCGCGGTACGGATGTGCTGATCCACGAGTTTTTTGCGGCGCACCCCGACCTGCTTGCAAGAAACCCCCGTTTGCGAAGAGTCGAGGCATACCATACCAATCCCGAGCAGATGACGCGTGTCCTGCATGAAACCCGGCCGAAAGTAACGGCACTGACGCACGTGATCCTGGCCGGTCTGAGCCGGGATGAGGTCATGCGCGGCTTGCGCGAAACCTATGAGGGCGAGGTGCATATGGGAGAAGACCTGATGCAGTTTGAAATCGGAAACCAGGTCAGGGTGCTGTGGCATGAGCCCACCCGCCGTTAAGCTTGCGCAGATCCTCACGCCCCAAGGACCTACCCATGCCGCTTGACTACTCCAAACCGCTTCTGATGGGCATCCTCAACGTGACCCCGGACAGTTTTTCAGACGGCGGGGCGTACCCGTCCTCCCGGGAGGCGATTGCATGCGGAATCGAAATGGTCGCACAGGGGGCCGACATCATCGATGTGGGTGGGGAATCCACGCGGCCAGGATCCAAGCGCGTGGATGCAGCCGAGCAAAAGCGCCGGGTGATCGATGTGATCGCCGGACTTCGCGCAGAACTGCCCGAAGCCATCCACATCAGTATCGATACGACCTTGTCCGAAGTTGCCGGGGCGGCCCTGAATTGCGGGGCTACCATGCTGAACGATGTGAGCGCAGGCCGGGACGACCCGGACTTGCTGGGACTCGCGGCGGATGCCGACGTGCCGATTTGCCTGATGCACATGCTTGGAGAGCCTGCCACCATGCAGGAGAATCCCCGGTATCAGGATGTCACGAGGGAAGTTTCCGATTTCCTGCTTGAGCGGGCCGAGCAGGCGAACACCATGGGGGTCAAGCAGGAGAACATCATTCTTGATCCGGGGATCGGCTTTGGAAAAAGAACTCAGCACAACCTAGAGCTACTGAGAGATCTGGGAACATTGACGGGACTGGGTTACCCGGTCTTGCTGGGCACCAGCCGCAAACGCTTCATCGGTGCAGTCTCGAAGCAGGAAAATCCGCAGGCCAGGATGCCGGCGACCTGCGCGACCTCGGCACTGGGTGTGCTGGCCGGGGTCAGGGTCTTCCGGGTTCATGACGTCTGGCAAAACCGCCAGGCCATCGACGTCGCCTGGGCCATTTCCACCGGAGTGAACCCAGCTGCCGCCACTACAGCAAGCTAGCACCGGTCTCTAGAGGGTCTTCGGATCAGTGCGGGGTTTCGATCTCGGCATCCCAGGCGTGTTGCGCATCTGAAAATGCCTTGATGCAGAACAGGACCGTGGAGATGGCGCCCCAGATGAGCCCGATGACAACCCCTGCATCCAGCAGGCCTTTCCATGGCTGCGGGACGTAGCGGAATGTCAGGATAAAGAGAACAATCATGACGGTCAGGGCAACGGTGGTCAGCACCCGTCTTTTCGGTGCATGAAAAAAACCCATGCTGAAGAAGGGGGCCAGGATGCACTGGGTCCAGGTACTGTGGGTTGACAGGTATTTCGTGCGGGCCGCGTAGCGGGGCGAAAAACTTTTCTGGAATCCCTTGTAGCCTTCACTGTGTGCCATGAATAGGGTGAAGCCGATGAATACCACCCAGTGGATCCAACTCAGCGGCATCTGCAGGGATTCGTAGGTGTACAGGGACAATCTCCAGATGGCATAGCCCAGCAGCAAAAGCAGTCCGAGCATGCTCCATGTCGCCGCAATAATGCCCTTGACGCTCATAAGGTGTTCATTCATTTTTCCGTGAACAGGTGGTCGTATCCTGTGCCCTGCGCTTTTGCTTTCGAAGAACTTTCCCGGTGTGACGAAGTCCAACATGCATGACGTTGCAGGTATAGCAATCTGAAACGGTCGTCAGCTGGATATATCGAAAGCGGGCCAGGACCCGCACTGCCCTAACCGCTTGCTGGCGTTGCAATCGTGCGGATAGTATCACGGTTGGTCCGGCCGGATTCAATATGCTAGCTTCTTGGGTTAGGGATATACAGATGGCACAGAGCGTCTCTTCGAGACATCCTGTCTTGAAGAACAGTCAGACACAGAACCACAGGAGAGTCTTATGAAAACCAAATCCGAATTGAAACCGCTGGTCGTGGCTGTAAGTGCAGCCCTGGCCACAGGCGCATTCGCGATATCCACGGCGAATGCGGATGAAAATCCGTTCCAGATGACGGAATTGTCTTCCGGGTACATGGTGGCTGATAACCATGGCGGTGCCGAAGAAGGTGCTGCAGAAGAGGACAAGGACAAAGAGGGAAAATGCGGCGAAGGCAAGTGCGGTGAAGGAAAATGCGGAGGCGAAGAGGCAGATGCAGATGCTTCCGGAGAAGGCAAGACTGAAGAGGGAAAATGCGGCGAAGGCAAATGCGGGGGTAGCTAGGCCGTTGATGCTGATTGCCGATATATAATATATGGATTCCGGTGGACTTGGGTTCGCCGGAATCCATGGGATGAATCTCCTCCGGTGTCCACTGTCAGTTGCATCATGGCGGACAATATTCCGGCCCGGGGATCATGCAGCCGATGTTGATACCGAGCATTTCAGGCATGCGCTGAAATGTCCGCAGGATATGTCTTGAGTTTCTGAAAAAGTGAAGCTGCTGGCAGAAAGCCTGTTTTGTGCCGAAACAACCCGGCAGTTCGCCAGGTGTCAGGAACCCGACAAGAATTTTGCTGATAAAATACCCGCAGGCTCACAGGTCCTTTTTGATACCGCATGATTTTGGTTGAATTCATATGGCTGCATCATTGATTGACGGCAAACTGATTGCAGCCCAGATCAGGGAAGAAGTTGCGGCGCAGGTCGGTGCGCTCAGGGACAAGGACATCGAGCCTTGCCTGGCTGTCGTGCTGGTGGGGGACGATCCTGCCTCGCACACCTATGTCGAGGCAAAGCGAAAAGCAAGTCAGGAAGTCGGAATCCGCTCGATCAGGCACCGGCTCGCGAAGGAGACCGCCGAGTCCGCGCTGGTGGATTTGATCAGCGAACTGAACCATGACGCCGATGTGCACGGCATCCTCGTGCAGTTGCCGCTGCCGCCCCATATCGATGAATACAAAATCGTTTCGGCGATCTCGCCGCAAAAGGATGTGGACGGTTTTCACCCCTACAATGTCGGCAGACTGGTCGCCGGACTGGATACCTTCATTCCCTGTACGCCTTACGGGGTTTTGCAGATACTGGATAAGAGTGGCATTGAAATCGCCGGCAGGCACGCGGTCATCGTCGGGCGCAGCAACATCGTCGGCAAACCGCTGATGAACCTGTTGGCCCAGAAAACTGATACAGCCAATGCAACCGTCACGCTTTGTCACTCGAAGACCGCAGACATCAAGGCCCATACCCTGCAGGCGGATATCCTGATTGCAGCCATCGGGCAGGCCCGCTTTGTCACGGCTGACATGGTCAAGCCTGGGGCTGTGGTCATTGATGTGGGAATCAACCGCATTGAAGAGCAGGGCAAGGCCTGTCTGGTAGGCGACGTCGACTTTGAAGAAGTCAGAGAAGTGGCTTCGAGAATCACTCCGGTACCGGGCGGGGTCGGCCCCATGACAGTAGCCATGCTGATGCAAAATGTTGCCAAGGCTGCAGAACTGTCAGGTTCCTGAAAACCGTATTGTGGTCAATCGAAGGGGCTTGCTAGAATGACGCCGAGTTGTCGGAAAGTTTTTGCGGGGTAGGAGTCTTATGTCCAAGTGGCGCGATATCAAATCTGAACAAACCTACACAGAGGAGCAAATCAAGGAACGGCTTTCCGAAGAACTGCCCACCTGGTATTACGAGAACGGCTGGATTCGAAGAAAGTACCGGACCCATGGCTGGAAAGCCACGCTCATGGTTGTGAACACCATCGGCCATCTGTCCGAAGCTGCGTTTCATCATCCCGACCTGACCGTGTCGTATGCCTTTGTCATCTGCAAGCTGATGAATCATGCAGCCAAGGGAGTCACGAACAAGGACTTCGAACTGGCCGCAAAAATTGAAGACGTGCTGATGTGGCAGCCGGGCCAGGAAGACGGTGACCTTGAGGGCACGCCTAGTGACCCGCGCTTCGCCTATATTCAATACAAGTAGCCCCTTTTTCTGGTAGTCAAGAAGCTGTGTTTGCCAGCTGTTTGATGAGGTGCCCTGCAATTGCCTGACACCGGCGAGACAGATTTTCCTGGAAGCCTGACTCCCTCCTGTACGGCGCTTGGCGGTGCCTGTATTTAGTGGATTGGGGAGGCAAAGCGCCCGACAGGATACAGCTTTGAATAGGCTATCAGATGTGGCATAATTTTAAATTGAACACTTCAAAGAAGAATTTAATACGTTCAAGTTCCAATCAATAAAAACGATACGGAGTCCTGTAGATATGAAAAAAATGTCAAAATTACACGCTAGATGGATCCAAGGCAGCCTTGCTTCCTTGTGTGTCCTGCTGGCATCTGTAGTTGGCTTTCAGTCTGCTGCCATCGCGGATGAGACTTGTATGTCTCCCTATATGGCTAAGATTGTTGGTCAGGAAGATTATGTGTATATCTGGACGCTAGGTAAGGAAGGTGTTGGTGATGGTCAAGACAAGCTGGTCACCGTTTCGGTGAATCCAGCGTCTCCACACTACGGGAAAGTCGTCAATTCACTTTCTGTAGGTGGTCGAAACGAGGCGCATCATTCCGGTTTAACAGATGACCGCCGTTATCTGTTTGCGGGTGGCTTGGACACCAACAAGATCTTTATCTTTGACGTCCATTCCAATCCAAGCAAGCCTTCCCTGCATAAAGTGATCACCGATTTCGTCGAGAAAACCGGTGGTATGGTTGGCCCGCACACCATGTATGCGCTTCCAGGCAGAATCATGGTCAGCGCACTGTCCAACAACAAGGATCATGGCGGCAGAACCGGCCTTGCAGAGTTCACCAACGAAGGTGAGTTTGTAGCGGCGCACTGGATGCCGACGGATGAAGACCTGCGTGGTGCTGTAAAAGTCGGGAATATCGCAGACGGATACGGTTATGATGTCCGCGTATTGCCACGCCGCAACGTCATGGTTACCTCCTCCTTCACAGGCTGGTCCAACTACATGATGGACTTCGGCAAGATGCTTGGAGATGCAGAGGCCATGAAGCGATTCGGTAACACCGTCGTTGTTTGGGACCTGCATACACGCAAGCCCAAAAAAGTGTTTGAAGTACCGGGTTCACCTTTGGAAATCCGCTGTGCATGGGGTTCCCAGAATAACTACTGCTTCACGACAACCGCACTGACTTCGCAGATCTGGCTGATTCACGAAGACGATGCCGGTGAGTGGCATGCCCAATCTGTTGGCGCTATCGGTGATCCTTCTCAGGTCCCGTTACCTGTTGACATTTCCATCACTGCTGATGACAAGGGCCTTTGGGTGCAGACCTTCATGGACGGCAAGACCCGACACTTCGATATCTCTGATCCGTTCAATCCCGTGCAGACCTATGAGCATGTGGTCGGTTCCCAAGTGAACATGACTTCGCAAAGCTGGGATGGAAAGCGCATGTATTTCACATCATCCCTGCTGGGGAACTGGGACAAGACCGGTGACCAGGACGAGCAATTCTTCAAGTTGTTCGAGTGGAACGGTAAAGAGCTTGTGCAAAAGTTCGCGATTGATTTCTATGCAGAGAATCTGGGCCGACCGCATCAGATGCGATTTGGTGCCTATTCACTGTATGGACAAAAGCCGAACTCAAAAGGCACAATGCTGTCTCAAAGGGTAGAGTAAAACGCGGCTTTGTTACAATGCTGTAATCAATAGCCAGATTTTATCTGGAGCAAGGCCGCCTTACAGGCGGCCTTGCTGTTTTTGGACTAGGATTTTGCGCATGGGTAAAGGTTTTGAGTATCTTGCGGTCTGCCTGATCCTGCTTGTTTCATTGGCGGGCTGTGACCCTTCGGCCGATGAGGATGCCCCGATGCCCTGGTCACATGCGGCCCAGGTCGATGTGCAGGTGATCGCAGACGGGTGGAAACCGGAACTTCCTTACGACCCCCCGGAACCGGGCTCCTACACCTTGCCGGTTGTCGGTGCAGCCGGTGGCGGTATCGTTCTGGATACGGATGGGAAGCAGTGGGAACTGAGCGACCTGCTGGGTGACAAGCTGGTTCTCCTCACCTTTATTTATACCAACTGTTCGGAAATCAACGGTTGTCCTTTGGCAACGGCCGTGTTCTACAAACTCAAGGAGCGGTTCAAGGGTGAGCCCGAACTGGCCGATAAAATCCGCCTGATCAGTGTTAGTTTTGATCCCAGGCAGGATACTCCTGCGGCGATGAAACTGTATGGCGGGGCATTCAGTGAAGGCGACCCGGAGTGGCTGTTTTTGACGACTCCCTCCGAAGAGGTGCTGGAACCGATTCTCCGTAGCTACGGACAGATGGTCATTCAGGAATTCGATGAGGACGGGAATTTTACCGGGACCATGGCGCATGTCTTGCGCGCTTTTCTGATCGACAAATCCCGCAACATTCGACAGGAATACAGCGTTTCATTCTTGCACGATCAATTGATTTCAATTGATATAAAAACGCTTCTTTTGGAAGACGGGGTGTTGACTGCACAAGCAGGTTCGTGATGAATCGCATGAACAAGGCCGTACTGGTCATCAACGTCCTGGTCGTTTTCGCCGCTGCACTTACGCTTTTTTCAGTTACTGCGACACGAGGCTCTGCAGACGCGCCCGAGTTGCAGAACCGGGCGGTATTCGGACCGGGGGATGTCAAACACGGCTATGAATCTGCCGATTACACCACCAGCACGCTGGATTTGCTGAACCGCATTGGCAAGGAGGCCGAACTCATCAAATTCGCCGAGCAGCCGCCGCTGGGACTTCCACAGGTGCCTGTACCTGCAGATAACCCGCTCACGGCGAAAAAAATCCTGCTGGGAAGAAAGTTGTTTTTTGACCGTCGTCTTTCGATCAACAACACGTTCTCCTGCGCCATGTGCCATATCCCGGAGCAGGGATTTACCAACAATGAGCTTGAGACAGCTGTCGGTGTCGAAGGCCGTTCCGGCAAGCGCAACACACCGACGATTTACAATGTGGCCTACTTCGGCAAGATCTTCCATGATGGGCGCGAATCCACTCTGGAGCAGCAGGTGTGGGCTCCATTTCTGGCACGCAACGAAATGGCCAACCCGTCGATCGGCTACGTGATCAATAAAATCAGGGCCATCGATGAATATGATGGTCTGTTTGAAGAAGCATTTCATGGCCGCGGACCGACCATGGAAACGATCGGTATGGCCCTGGCTAGTTATCAACGGACACTCAATGCAGCCGACTCACCGTTCGATCGCTGGTACTACGGCAAGGAAAAAAATGCAGTCAGTGATCAGGTCAAACGTGGTTTCAGGTTGTTTACCGGCAAGGGGGCATGCAGTAGCTGCCATTTGATCCAGGAAGAGTCTGCCCTGTTCACGGATGACCGGTTGCACAATACCGGTTTGGGGTACGAGGTGTCCATGGGCCGCAGTACCGGAACCACGAAGGTGCAACTGGCGCCCGGGATTTTCACTGAACTTGAAAACAGCGTGCTCGATTCGGTTTCCAGATTCGAGAAGAACGACCTTGGCCTGTACGAGGTGACCGAGGATCCGAATGATCGCTGGAAGTTTCGCACTCCATCTTTGAGAAATGTCGCCCTGACGGCTCCGTACATGCACAATGGTTCATTTCATACGCTGCGTGAGGTCCTGGATTTCTACAATCGGGGCGGAATCCCCAACGAGTTGCTCAGCCCCCTGATTCGGCCACTGAACCTGACGGATTCCGAGATTGAGGATTTGCTTGCTTTTCTGCAGTCGCTGACGGGCGGCAACGTCCCTACACTGGTTGTCGATGCCTTTGCGGCGCCGATCGGCGATGTCGGCAAGGATGATCCCGACTGGACACACAAAAACAAGTTGAAATACTGATTTATCCAACGGGATGGCGTATCCCGCATTTCAAAACTGTATAAAAGGACCCTTTGCGACAATGATGAGAACGATCGGATGGTGTCTGTGTGGAGTGCTGTATTTTTGTTTGTGTACAGCGCATGCCAGGGCGCCCATGGCGCCTGTCTCGGGTCAACCGTTCGCAGAGGATTTCACGCTGCAGGCCCTCGATGGGACGAGCGTGGGTCTGGGCGACTACCGGGACAAGTTCGTGTTGCTGAACTTCTGGGCCACGTGGTGCGCGCCTTGCCGCAAAGAGATGCCGGCCCTGGACAATCTGCACAAGGAACTGAACCCCGCCGGCCTTGAGGTCGTTGGCGTGCATGTCGGTCCGAGCCTGGACAGTATAAAAAAATTCCTGAACCAGGTGCCGGTGGAATTCACCATTCTCGTTGACCTGAATATGGAACTTTCGAACTGGGGGGTCCTGGGCCTGCCTACGACCTTCCTCGTCAGCCCGGAGGGCAGAATTGTCTACAGGGCAGTAGGGGAGCGTGAGTGGGATTCAGCGGAAGTGGTCAGGTTCATCACCAAGGTGATGTCCGGCAACCCGCACCTGGTGGAGGGCGACGGGCCGCACTCCGGGGCTTCGTCTTTTCTGGAATACCTGAAAGCCTCCCTGGGTCTGGATTCCCGCAGGGACAAGGAACACGAGCTGCGTTCAGACTGACTGCAAAGGCACGCGACTCTGCCCACGCGGGAACCCGGTGGACAGAGCGGTCACTTGTGATTGAATTCCGGAAACGCGCTATTCCGCAGTCGTTGGACTGATTACATTCTTGATTTCAGCAATCTTGTTTGCCGGAAATCCGCCTTCTTCGGCGTGCTTGCGTATTTCATCCTCGTTGGGTGCAATGTAGGTGCAATAGACCTTGTCATCGGTCACATAGCTTTCTACCCACTGAATCTGCGGGCCCATTTCCTTTAGAATGCTGCACGATTTTTGAGAAATACCCTTGAGGTCGTCACCGTTCAGATCGCCGGCCCCAGGAATTTCACGTTCGATCAAGTATCTTGGCATGATTCGCTTCTCCTGATTAGTGTTATTTTCAGCAGTGGTCTGCTTGTAGCATAAGCCTGTTATTTGTGCGTTGGATTATACCAGCTTATCGGCGCAATAGTGTATCTGTAGACGGTATGTGGCATATTCAGTGGCTGTCGGCGTGGCGATGAAACTGCCTGTAAGTCGCTGCCATGCGCTGGATTCTGTCCGGTCATGAATTTGTGTCAACCCCGTGGGATTGCCGAAGATTGTCATGATGATGCTGTACCTGAGAAAAACACTGTCGTTCTCCGGCCTCCGGTGTGTGGCTGTTGTTCTTCTTGTCCTGCCTTGTCTGCAGGTCCATGCCGTAGCGCCCAGTGACTGGACTGGAGATGCTTTCTACCTGCGAGCAGATGGGGGCGTGCATTTCCTTGACCTGCCTGAATCCAGCCCTTTTGTCAGGACAAACGGGCGCGAAGAGGTTGTCGGTTTCCTTGAGCACTATGATGCTGAGTTCCGGTCCGGGTCACGGGCTCAACTGACAGTCGGGCGCAACTATCATGCCCTCGGGAAAGATCTGTTCACCGAGTTCAGCGGTTTTCTCAGCTCGTACAGCTCGACGCACACCAATCATTACAGTGAGGATGCCGCACCCTGGACTGAGGTGCGGACCCAGTTCGAGAATCAGTACTGCCCCCAGGGGACTGAACTCGGAGCATGCATTACGGCCGAGACCGAGCAGCATCTCGTTTCGCTTATCAAGAACGACCCGCATGTCCGTTCCGTCGGCTGGATCGGCAGGATCGACGGTGGCGAAATCCCTTTCGGAACCCCGAATTTCGCCTGGGGTGATCCGATCCGGATCAGGACTGAACGCAAGGTTGATTACCATGGCCTCGGCCTTGTAACCGGAACACTGTTCTCACAAACAGGGCAGGCCCGGTTCAGGCTATATGCCGGACCCGGCTTCAGAAGACTGGAGCAGGAATCCGAAACCTTTGCCTATGAGTCCAACCGGGACCCGGAGGTCAACAGCCTGACCCTGGAAGAAGACTTGAAGGCTTCATATTACGGTGCGGACCTCGGTGGTCGCATTGAGGTTCCGTTCAGGCAGCATTGGCAACTGATGGTCGACGGCAAACTGGGACTCTTTTACCTCGATTCCGAGTACGAGGGTTCGCAAAGAACACTGCTGACTTCTGCAGATCCTGCCCTGGATGAGCTGACGCAATGGGACGATGATGATTCAAACGTGGCTGTAACGCTGGGCGTGGAAACCTCCCTGAGCGTGAACTTGTTTGAGAACCTGGTTCTGCGGCTGGCTGTCGGTGGCGAATACCTGTCCCGGGCCCCGGTAATGCGCTATGCAAGACACGGTGAAAGCCTGGCCAGCGGACAGCCTCACTCTGCGGCACGTATCGCGTACTCGGATGCTTTTGGCTATTTCGGTACAATTTCACTGGGTATCGATCTGAGGCAGGGCGCGCAAAGGCGCTGACCTGGCCAATCCCGTTCTCCCCGGGAAGGCCATCGAAGGTTCAGGCAGCAACTTTTAGAGGGTATCTTGCCGGGAAATACAGTAGAATATGAAGGTAGTCAACAGTTGCAGAGTTAGCACACAACCACCGGATTGCATACCTGGTGGGCTACTGGCGGGTTCAGGCTCGATAGGTCGAACTGCTTCTCCATTTTCTCTTCACCTGGAATCAGTCTTCACTCAGTATTCGAGGATACATGCACAGTGGAAACGATGATACTAGTACCCGGGCGCTCACAAAAACAGGGCACATCGCTGAACAAGGGCAAGCTCAAGGATGAGTATCTGACCGTGACGACCACAGCGGAACTGAACGAGCAGGACATGCGCCGGCTGAAGCTTAGTAACGGCGACAAGATTCGGCTAAAATCAGACGTGGGACAGGCCGTTGTCACCTGTACAGGTAAAAAAGAAGAAGACCTGCCCTCGGGAATGATTTTTATCCCCTATGGACCTTCTTCAAGCCAGCTGATGGGATCAGATACCGCAGCCTCTGGAATGCCGATGTCAAAGCATATGCAGGTCGAAGTGACTAAGGTGAAAAGCTGATCCGGGGCCACCGATTTACGTAGTTGAGGATATCCTATGCCAGAAGCGACTGCCAAACCCAAACCCAAGGAAAGCAAGAACATCAGGATTGTAAAAGATGCGACCTGTACGTTTTGTGGTTGTGTCTGTGATGACATGGAGCTTACCGTCGACCTGGATGAGCACCGGATCACCAAGGCCAAGAGGGCCTGTGTACTTGGACGGGCCTGGTTTTACGAGCACACGCTGGAAGAGCGCCCGGTTGTGCTGATTGATGGCAAGGAAGCCAGTCTGGATGAGGGCCTGGATGAGGCTGCCCGGATTCTGGTGGATGCAAAGTTTCCCATCACCTACGGACTCAGCGACTGTCCGTGTGAAGCCCAGCGTGTGGCGGTCGATATCATGGACACCATCAATGGCAATATCGATACTACGACTTCGGTGTGCCACGGCCCGTCAGGCATGGCTTTTCAGGGCGTGGGTGAAAGCACGGCCACATTGGGTGAGATCAAAAACCGCGCCGACCTGGTGATTTACTGGGGCGGCAACCCGGCGGAATCCCACCCCCGTCACTTCACGCGCTATGCCGTGACGCCGAAAGGCATGTTCATTCCGAACGGCAAAAAGGATCGCACCGTAGTTCTGATCGATGTGCGTAAGACACCCAGTACTCCCGTGGCGGATATTTTTGTGCAGGTCAAACCTGGCAAGGACTTTGAACTGCTGTGGGCGTTGCGTGCCCTCGTCAAGGGCAAGAAAATCAGCGAGGATATTGAAGAACAGACCGGTGTGCCCCGGGAAACGCTGGATGACCTGGTGGACCGCATGAAGAACTGCCAGTTCGGGGTGCTGTTCATGGGCATGGGCCTGACCATGACCCGCGGACGGCATTTCAATTCCGGTGCAATCTATTCCCTGGCGTCCGATCTCAATGAATTTACCCACTTCGTGGCTAAACCCGTTCGAGGTCATGGCAACGTAACCGGTGCAGACAACGTCGTTGCATGGCAGACGGGATATCCCTTCGGCGTCAATTTCAACCGCGGATACCCGAGGTTCAATCCGGGCGAATTCACGACCAGCGATGTGCTTGCCAGGGGCGAAGCAGACGCTGCGATGATTGTTGCCTCGGACCCGGCATCCAACTTTCCCAAGAAAGCCATCAAGCACCTGGAAAAAATACCCGTCATTTCCATGGACGTGAAGGAGACCCATACCACCCGGCTTTCCAGGGTGCGTTTTGCTGTAGCGACCTATGGGATCAATACCGGCGGAACGGTGTACAGGATGGATGATGTTCCGATCTCCCTGCGCCCTGCGTTTGATTCACCATTCCCGACGGACCAGGAAATCCTGGAGGGAATATGCAAGCGCGTGAAAAAAATGCTTTCAGGCAGCAAGGCCAGGGTTGCGGCTTAGCGAAACATCTGCCAACAGCCGTCTTCCCGGATAGCAATAGTTTTGTTCAAAGGACAATCAGAACATGCCATCTGAATTAAAAATCTCAAATGGTCGTGTATACGATCCTGCCAACAATGTGGATGGAAACATCCAGGACGTGTGCGTGAGAGATGGAAAGGTCGTAGAATCCGTTTCCAAATCCGCTTCCAGGGTCGATGCGCGTGGCATGGTCGTGATGCCCGGCGCCATCGACATCCACTGCCACATCGCCGGACCCAAGGTCAACCTCGCCCGCAAGCTGATGCCGGAAGACCATCGCCTGGATGTTCACCCGAAAACCGCGGTGACTCGTTCCGGGACCGGCGGTATCGTGCCCTCGACCTTTGCCACAGGCTATCGCTATGCCACCATGGGCTATACCACCGCAATGGAAGCGGCGGTTCCGCCCATTACCGCACGCCATGTGCTTGAGGAGCTCGATGACACCCCGGTAGTTGATAAGGGTTTCTATGTACTGCTGGGCAATAACGCATTTTTGTACAAACTGCTGAAAGAAGGGCGGAAAAAGGAATTCAAGGAAGCCATAGCGTGGTGGGTGAATGCAGTGCATGCCTACACGGTCAAGCTGGTGAACACGGGTAGCGATGAACTCTGGAAAGGCCGGAAGAACGCCAACATCACCGATGTAAACGAGCAGATTGACCATTACGACATCACGCCGCAGTTCGTAACGGAAAGTTTCATCGAAGCTGCGCATGAGCTGGGGTTGCCTCATCCACCCCATATACATTGCAACAACCTGGGACACAGCGGCAATATCAGCACGACCCTGGATACCATGAAGGCGGCACAGGGCCGACGTGCGCACATCGCGCACGTCCAGTTTCACAGTTTTGGCGGGGAGCTGAACAAGAATCCGGTATCCGGTGCCCAGGAAATCATTAATTACATCAACGACCATGAAAATATCACGGCGGACGTGGGTCAGGTCATGTTCGGCAAGGCTGCGGCAATGACAGCCGACGCTCCCCTTGCCTGGATGCTGCGCAACGTCAAGGTTGACAAGTGGGTGAACGCGGACACGGAGTGTGAAAGCGGCTGCGGCATCCTTCCTTTCAGTTACCAGGAAAGCATCTACACCCACACCTTGCAGTGGGCCATGGGCCTGGAGCTGTTTCTGTTGTCGAAAGATCCGTGGCGCGTGCTGCTGTCTACCGACCACCCCAACGGTGGCTCCTTCATGAATTACCCCAAATTGATCAAGCTGCTGATGGACAGCGCCTACAGGAAAGAGGCGTTGCAGCATATAAACCAGAAGGCAGTTGCCAAGACAGTACTTCCGGAACTTGACCGTGAGTACACGCTGAACGAGATAGCGATCATTACCAGGGCGGGTCCGGCGAAGGCCCTGGGCCTGGAAAACAAGGGGCACCTGGGTGTAGGCGCTGATGCGGATATCACGATCTATACGGAAGAAGAGGATCGGGAGCAGATGTTCAATGCCCCTCGGTATGTAATCAAAGACGGCACCATGGTCATCAAGGATCACGAATTTGCAACCGACCACAAGGGGAAAATTCTGCATTCCAAACCGGGATACAACGAAGACATTGCAGATGAAATCGAACCTTTCTTTGAAGACTACTACTCGGTCAGGTTCAGCAACTATGCGATCAGCGAAGATTATCTCCATGAGCATGAGGAGGTTCCAACCCATCCGAAATCATGAAAGTCATGCGCATCAAGAAAACGGAGATCACGGACACCTTTGCGGAGGCTTTCGGGATGTGGGGTGCGCGTGTCGTCATCACTGCGGATACCAAGCAGTGGGCGCGTGCCGCAGCGGCATCCATGACCGGGTTCGCGACCTCGGTAATCCGCTGCAAGCTCGAGGCGGCGGTCGAGTGTGAAGTTCCCCCGGAGGCTACTCCGGACCGGCGTCCGGGAGTCAGCGTGTTGCTGTTTACCATGAGCAGCAAGGCAATCGCAGGCCAGTTGATTGACCGGATCGGCCAGTGCGTCATGACCTGTCCCACGACGGCTGCATACAATGGGCTGGAATCCGAGAAGATGGTTTCCGTGGGCGGAAAGCTGCGATTTTTTGGAGACGGATACCAGATCAGCAAACTCATCGATGGCCGCCGGTTGTGGAGAATCCCGGTCATGGAAGGTGAGTTTATCGTCGAGGAATCCTTTGGAATCCAACCTGCCGTGGGCGGTGGAAACCTGATTATCCTAGGGACAAGCCAGCGGATTGCACTGCGGGCAGCGACTGCGGCCAGCAATGCCATGCGCGAGGTGGCCGGGGTATTCCTGCCGTTTCCCCAGGGAGTCGTGGGGTCTGGCAGCAAGATCGGTTCGCGCTACAAGTCCATGATCGCCTCGACCAATGACAGGTACTGTCCCACCTTGCGTTCGATTTCAGGTCAGGAAACGCTCCCGGGAAACGTGGCGGCCGGGTACGAGATCGTCGTGGACGGCTTGAACGAGGAGGTAGTCAAGCAGGCCATGCGCCGTGGCATCCATGCGGCAGCGGCAAGGGGAACCCTGACCATCACGGCAGGCAATTACGGTGGAGAACTTGGAAAATACAAGTTTTACCTTCATGATATTCTTAAATGAAATATATAGTTATGGATAAGAGTACAAGTACTTAGTTATGAGTGCTACGCTGATACACATGCACACGGAACCGCAGGTCCCGCTGGAGGCGGAGACGCTGAGTCCCGCTTCGATTGCGGGACTGTCGGAACTGGGGATCGAGCACTTGCAGGTGATGCACGGGAACGTCAAGGCTAAGGTGGGTGATTTTTTCAAGGTCACGGGAAAGGGAACTCCGGATATTCACATCGAAGGTGATCTTTCCAGGGTGAAAATGATCGGCGCCGGCATGTCCGAAGGTCGTGTGATCATCGAGGGAAATGTCGGCATGCATGTAGGCATCGGGATGTCCGGCGGTGAGATCCTGGTCAAGGGGGATGCCACGGACTGGGTAGGGCCGGAGATGTCAGGGGGAAGAATTACCGTGTCTGGCGATGCCGGTCATATGGTTGGCAGCGCCTTCAGGGGACAGTCGACGGGCATTACAGGTGGAGAAATCTTCATCCATGGCAATGTCAAGAATGAAGTCGGTAACTCCATGCGCCGTGGATTCATTGCAATCGGCGGGGATGCCGGAGATTTTACGGCGGTAAGCATGCGCGCAGGCACCATTATCGTGATGGGCAGCACGGGTGTGCGCACGGGTGCGGGCATGGTGCGCGGCACCGTTGTCTGTTTCGGAGAGTCCCAGATATTGCCTAGTTTCGAGTATTCGTGTAGATATCAGCCATTATTCCTGCGTCTCTATCTGATCAGGTTGCAGGAACATGGATTTGAAGAAAAAATTACAGACAAGCATATCAACGGAAAGTATGACCGGTACAGTGGTGACGCGGTGGAGCTGAACCGGGGAGAAATACTGCTTTTTTCAGGCCAGTGAGAGCCAGTTTACGGTCACCGCAGCCCTTCAGTTTGCATAGTCTGGTACAGTTTGCAGTAGAGGAGATGATTTCATGACTACAGTCGTAACAGAAAATTGTAAAGGATGTCGCTTTACAGACTGCGTTGCCGTGTGTCCGGTGGCCTGCTTTCATTATGACGACGAGATGCTTTATATCGATCCGGACGTCTGCATCGACTGCAGTGCCTGCATCCCGGAATGTCCCGTAGAGGCGATCTTCGAGGAAGACGATATACCCGAAGGACAGGAGCAGTGGGTCGAGATCAATGCCGAGAAAGCACCGGAGTTGCCGTTAATCGAAGAACCGATGGAACCCTTGCCTGAAGCCGAGGAACGCAAGTCAGACCTGGGGTTCTAGGTTCTGACTCAGTCAGCCATGATCCTGGCAGCACTGCTCTGCACGTTCTTGCTGTACAAGATTGCAACCAAACTGATACATTGTTCGGGAAAACCCCATGAGCAGTCTCGGCGGTGAATCAAATCCGCTTCGCGTGGCCATCGTAGGAAGTGGTCCGAGCGGGTTTTATGCCACCGAAGCACTGATCAAGTCCGGCCTGAATGTAGAGATCGACCTGATTGAGAGGCTTCCCGCTCCCTATGGCTTGGTGCGTAACGGCGTTGCCCCTGACCACCCCAAGCTCAAGCAGGCCATCGAGGTTTACAAGAAAGTCGCCCAGAATCCTGAGTTCAACTTTGTCGGCAATGTCACGGTCGGAGTCGATGTCAAGGCGGAGGAACTGCAGCATACGCACCATGCGGTGATGTATACCTGTGGTGCGGAAACGGACCGCCGGCTCGGCATACCCGGAGAAGACCTGGCAGGAAGCCACACCGCCACGGAATTTGTCGGCTGGTACAACGGACATCCCGATTACCGGGACCGGACTTTCGACTTGTCCCATGAGACTGCGGTCGTGATCGGACAGGGCAATGTAGCTGCCGATGTCGCCCGGATACTCGCCAAGTCGGTCGATGAACTGAAACATACCGATATCGCGCAGCATGCGCTGGATGAACTCGCAAAGAGCAGGGTGCGAACAATTTACGTGGTGGGTAGGCGAGGTCCTGCACAGGCAAAGTTTGCATCCAAGGAACTCAAGGAGTTCCTGGAGATTGGAAATTGCCGTCCCTATATCGACCCCGAGGAACTGGAACTGAACCCGGCGAGCGAGGAGGAAATCAACTCCAAGGCGGGCCGCGGGAACAAGAAGAATGTCGAGATTTTTCACCAGTTCGCAGCTTCCGAGGATACGGGCAAACGACGAATCTGCATCGCAACATTTTTAAAAAGCCCGTTGCGCCTGGAGGGCAGGGAACGGCTGGAGAAGGTCATATTTGAGACCAATGAACTGTCCGGAGAGCCCTTTGGACAGTCGGCACAAGGTACAGGACAGACCACGGAGATTGCATGCGGGGTCCTGTTTCGCAGTATCGGATACAACGGCGTGCCCATTCCCGGTGTTCCTTTTTATGAACGCTGGGGGACCATTCCCAACGAAGCGGGGCGCATCACCTCGGAACAGGGCGGTTCCGTGGTGCCCGGCTTGTACACGGCAGGCTGGATCAAGCGTGGACCTTCCGGGATTATCGGCACCAACCGCGCCTGCGCGGTGGAATCGGTTGAGGCCTTACTGGAAGATGTCGGCCAACTCGATGCAGACAGGCCGGGCCGTGAGGGCCTGTATCAAATCCTGGATCGCAACGGCGTGCGCCATGTCAACTTCACCCAGTGGGAGAAAATTGATGCCGCCGAGGTTGCCGCTGGAGAACCCAAGGACAAGCCACGCGAGAAATTCACCCGACAGGCCGAGATGCTGTCGGTCGCGAACGGCTGAATTGCCCGGCTGACTACGGCCTTTTGCCTGCCTGCAGGGCCTGCACGGGTCTAGCAGGCGAGGTCCCTGCACCTGTTTTCCAATGTCCGTGAAATCGAATAGAGTATGTATCCACAGTGTCAACAAAGGGCTTGTAAGTCCGGGGAGTTGCGATGTTTGATGCACTGAGCGTCCCGTACGGCTGCGTGATGATGTACAACGTTGTCAAGCTGAAAAAAGGGGTGTCCGAAGAGGACATAGAGCTTGCAGTAGGAGAGATGTGCAATACGGTCAAGAATACCTACGGTGACGACAAGGGAGGTTTTCTCGGCGGGCAGGTATTCAAGTTCGCAGGATTTGTCTCCGATGAAGGCTCCATTGCCTCGAAGGAACAGACCAGTGAGCATGTTGCCATTGTCACCTACTGGGAATCCTTCGAGCAGCACGAGGAATCACATGCGGATGATGTCTTCAGGGAAAAGTTCGAGGCCCTGGGCGGTTATGCCACGGAAACCTATGAAATCGGGTACCAGATGATGTGGCAGGGCGGCCCGGAGTGAGGTGCCGGTCACTGGTTACCGGTGTACAGCAGATCCTTCAGTAACCATCATGACCCTCCATATTTTCAATACAGCCTCGCGCAAAAAAGAGGAATTTGTTCCAGCAGACCCCAAGCGCGTAACCCTGTATGTCTGTGGCCCTACGGTCTACAGTTTTCCTCATATCGGCAATGCCCGACCCGCCGTGGTGTTCGATGTGTTCTACCGCCTGCTCATGCAGAAGTTCGAGGGGGTCATCTATGTACGGAATATCACGGACGTCGATGACAAGATCAATGCAGCGGCCGCAAAGGAGAAGGTCCCCATCGGGGAAATCAGCGCTCGCTATACCCGGGCCTACCACCAGAACATGACAGACCTTGGGGTGCTGGCACCTGTCGTGGAACCCAGGGTCACCGACCACATGGAACATATCATAGACATGATCGAACGCCTGGTGGCTGCCGGAAACGCCTATGAAGCCGAAGGCCATGTGTTGTTCCACGTACCTTCTTATCCTGGGTACGGGGCACTTTCCGGGCGCAACCTGAGAGAATTGATTGCCGGTGCACGTGTGGACGTCGCGCCTTTCAAAAGGGATGACACGGATTTCGTCCTGTGGAAGCCGTCCAATGCAGGTCAGCCGGCCTGGGACAGTCCGTGGGGTGCGGGGCGTCCGGGCTGGCATATCGAGTGCTCGACGATGATCGAGCACCACCTTGGAGAAACCATCGACATTCATGGCGGCGGACAAGACCTGGTTTTCCCGCATCATGAGAACGAAAGGGCACAAAGCACCTGTGTGCATGATGGTACGCTTTTCAGCCGGTACTGGATGCACAACGGTTTTATCAATGTCGATCGCGAAAAAATGTCCAAATCCCTGGGCAATGTCCTGCTGGTGCAAGACCTGCTTGAGGAGGCGCCAGGTGAAGCCATCCGGTTTGCACTTCTGGGCACGCATTACCGCAGTCCACTGGACTGGAGCGATGAAATCCTGAACCGGTCACGCAGGAATCTGGACCGGCTCTACGAGGTTTTGGGTCATCTTCAGGATGTTGAAATCGGCACATCCGTCCTTGATGTACCTGACGCGTTCACGGATGCCCTGGAGGACGATCTGAATACTCCTGCGGCAATTTCCGAGTTGCACAGGCTAGCGAAGCAGGCCAAGACGGCCTCGGATCAAAAAGCAAGGGAGACGCTGAAAGGACAGTTGCTGGCAGCAGGCAGGATGCTGGGGATCCTGCAGCAGGATCCGGCGGTATGGTTTCGGGGGACGCCCGAGATCGATGAAGCGGAAATTCTCAGGCTGGTGGAGTTGAGATCAAGCGCGAAAAAAGAGAGGAATTTCAAGCAGGCCGATGAGATCCGGGAGCAACTTACTGCAATGGGTATCCAGATCCAGGATCGCCCGGACGGAACATCGAGCTGGAGGAAGGTGTAACCCGTGCCGGCAGACAGTATTACCAGTGGCGAGATCGATCGGATTCAATCCGAAGGCATATTGAGGTGATTCCTTGAGAGGCTTGGTGCCACCGGATCCTGAAGGAGGCGTATCTAAGATTCAGTACGCTGTCGTGTATGTGCCCAAGCGCAGCCGGAAAAGATTCGCTGCGAATTGTGTGGAAATCAAGAGTGATATCGAGCAGGCGCAGACAGCAGCCGATCCTGGCAAGAAAAAATTTGCAGCCAAGGTGGTAGGGCCATCCAAGTCATCGGAAGGGCAGCTGATCTATTACTTGCTGAAATGGCTGTAAAAATTCAAGACCTGGGCTTAAGGAATTTACTAGAATTGCGGATATGGACAGCTTGCCCGTCTACGTAGAAGCCCCGGCCCGCATGCACCTCGGATTCCTGGACCTTGAAGGCAGCCTGGGCAGGCGGTTCGGGAGTCTGGGATTGACGCTCGATGGAATTGCCACGCGGATCATCGCCCGGCGCCAGGACTCTATCGATGTGCTGGGTGACCCGACGGGCCGTGTGCAGGATATTGCGAAGAGATTTTTAGCCGCCAGGCAACTGGGAGGAGGTTGCCAAATTGAAGTACTGGAACAAATCCCTGCGCATTGCGGGCTGGGTTCGGGGACACAGCTGGCACTGGCCGTAGGCACTGCAATTTCCAGGCTGTATTCGCTTGACTGCACACCTTCGGAAATCGCTGAAACTCTCGGGCGCGGTGCAAGGTCCGGTGTCGGTATCGGCGCGTTCCAGCAAGGAGGATTTTTGCTGGATGCCGGAAAGAGTGCCCACGACCTGGCTCCACCCGTGGTATCACGCCTGGTATTTCCACCCGCCTGGCGCATGGTTTTCATCATTGACTCGACCCGGAAGGGGATGCACGGCAATGATGAAAATGAGATGTTTTCAAGCTTGCCAGCCTTTCCATCGGAGTCTGCCGCGCATTTGTGCCATCTGGTGCTGATGCAGATCCTGCCTGCAGTTTCCGAGCAGAATCTGGAAATGTTCAGCCAAGGGATCAGCAGACTGCAGAGGTGCATTGGTGATTACTTCGCATCGGCCCAGGGGGGGCGTTATACTAGTCGCTCCGTCGGTGAGGCCATTGAATACATCGAGTCTCTGGGTATCGAAGGGGTCGGGCAGAGTTCATGGGGGCCGCTGGGATTTGCCTTTGTTGGCAGTGAAATTCAAGGCCATACACTGATGCGCGATCTGCAAACACGGTTTGCAGGAAATGAAGACCTGCAATTTAGAATAGTGTCGGGGAAAAATTCTGGAGCCGTTATCCTGCAGCAGGACATAGCATTCATTTCCGAAGCTGCCGAGTCCTGAAGTCCAAGGGACAGACTCTCCATCCTGGCAGGCTGCCGGACGGCGAGCCCGATCATCAGAACATCTCCATCTCAAGAGGGAAACAATGGAAAAACCTTATATCCTACACATGATCACACCGGCAAAGAATCTGAGCCCGTTCGATGTCAACATGGCTCTGGACGCCGGCTGGGACAATACCGTTGGCTATACCAACGTTGAGACAGACGAAGTGGAGGCCCTGATCCAGGACGCCATATTCTCCCGGGGTCCTGCGGGTGCCAAGCGCACGGGAGTGTTCCTGGGTGGACGCGACATGCATCTTGTGATGGGCATGTTGAAAATATGCGAATCATCGATGGTGCCCCCCTTTGAGACTTCCTGTTTTGCTGACCCGAGTGGTGCTTTCACAACGGCAGCCGGGATGATGGCCTGCGTGGAGCAGGGACTGAAAGAAAAATTCGATACCGATCTTGAAGGCAAGCATGTCGTCATCATGGGAGGAACCGGGCCGGTCGGTTCTGCGGCAGCCGTACTTGCCGCCAAGGCAGGCGCGGATGTGCAGATCATGGGACGCAAAAAGGAAAAGTCGGAGCAAGTGGCCGAGCTGTGCAACCGCGAGTACGGCGACGGTGCAACGGGCATACGGGGTGAGGCCAACAGCATGATCGGCGAGGTCGCAAAAAGTGCCGACGTCATTCTGGCGGCAGTTGCGGCCGGTGTGCAGGTCATATCCGAGGAGCACATCAAAAGTGCATCGGCACTGAAGGTTGTTGCGGATGTCAATGCAGTGCCGCCTTCGGGAATTGCCGGACTGGATGCCATGGATGACTGCAAGGCGGTCGAGGGCTCTGGCAGTGGTGCGGTCGGAATCGGGGCGCTTGTCATCGGTAACGTGAAATACCAGACCCAGCACAGGCTCTTGCGGGAAATGCGTGCTGCTGACAAGCCGGTTTTCCTGCACTTCGAGCATGCATTTGGTATTGCCAAGGAGATCAAACGGGGATAGGCACATTTACCTGGTTGTAGCCACATCAGGTCGGGCAATCGCAGAGGCCCTGAAGGCGAGGGGCTGTCTTGTCGCAGTGGTGGACGGGTTTGCCGATATGGACACCTGTGCGGCATCGTCGGTCAACCGAAAAGTCTCGCGCACTACACTGGGTCTTCGGGAGAAGGAGGTCGCGGAAGTTGTACGCGAACTTCAGGATGAATATTCCCTGGAGGGCCTGCTCTACGACTCGGCGCTGGAGTTCGCCCCCGGCTTGCTGGATGACATCGAGGCGCCCAGGATCATCGGCAACTCGAGCACGGTTCTTCGCCGCTGCAAGGACCCGGAAACATTTTTTTCGGCACTGGAAAAAAACTCGATCAGTTATCCGCAAGTATGCTTCTCGCAGGCCCTGGGGGACCCCAGTCTGTGGCTGCAGAAAAATTCGAAGAGTGTAGGGGGCCGGGGGATTACTCCCTGCACGCGGGCATCCGGCCATGATCCGTCCGCCTACCTGCAAAGAAAAATGGAGGGCCTGAGTTTCTCCCTGACCTTCCTGGCCGATGGCGCCAACATTGAGGTGCTGGGGCTCAACACGCTGTGGCACAGGCCGTGCGGACCCGACAGGCCTTATGTGTACGAGGGCGCGGTGAACCGGGCCGAACTCACCCGCGAACAGCAAAGCATGGCACTTCACTACGCGGTGCGCCTGACACGGGAATTTTGCCTGGTAGGCCTGAACAGCGTCGATTTCATCCTTTCGAATGATTGCGTGCATGTGCTTGAAATCAACCCGCGCATCCCGGCGACCTACGAGCTGTACGAGACTCGCCAGGGCCATCTGATCGGTGCGCATATGGATGCCTGCATACATGCTAAACTCGCCCCGATGTCCGGCGAGCGTCCGCTTCGTGCCCATGCACTGGTCTACGCTCCGGAGCCCATGCAGGTGCCTGCCCGCTTTGACTGGCCCCTGTGGACGGCAGACCGGCCACATCCTGAAGAGGAAATTCAGCAACATGAACCCGTATGCAGTGTGTTTGCGGGCGGCAAGAACAGGGCACAGGCGCGCGCGATGATCCGAACGCGCATGCAAAAGATACTGCAGGACCTTGGACAGGCGGTCCGGCAAGCGAGTGTCTAATTTTTGGACAAGGGAATTAATGATGCAGGATGTAAGCGTTAACCAACTGGCCAAACCACTGGTTCAGGAACTCATCGACAAGCATGCCGCACTGCGGGTGGGTCCGGGAGAGTTCACCAACGGCGCAAGATACATCGACGCCGGCATCGATTGCAGGGGCGGCCTGGAGGCTGGTCGGCTGATCGGCGAGATCTGCATGGGAGGCCTGGGCAGGGTGACGCTTTATCATGCGGCTGCAATCCGTGACTGGCCGCTGTCCCTGCATGTGCATACTTCCAATCCGGTGCTTGCATGCCTGGCAAGCCAGTATGCGGGCTGGAGCCTGTCGCACGAAAAGTTCCATGCCCTGGGGTCAGGGCCGGGTCGGGCCATTGCCTTGCGGGAAGCCTTGTTTGAAGAGCTGGGATATCGCGACAGTTGTGATCAGGCGACGTTTGTACTGGAAGTGGACCAGATTCCACCGGTGGCCCTGATCGACCGGGTGGCCGAGATCTGCAGCCTGCCGGCGAATGCCCTGACGTTCATACTGACTCCGACCCGTTCCATTGCCGGCATGGTGCAGATCGTCTCCCGGGTGCTGGAAGTGGCCATGCACAAGGTGCATACATTGAAGTTTCCCCTGGATGACATTCTGGATGGTTCGGCGAGTGCTCCGCTGTCCCCGCCGGGAGCGGATTTCGTGACTGCCATGGAGCGCACCAACACGGCGATCCTGTTCGCCGGCAGGGTCCATCTTTTCGTACAAGGCGACGATGCCAGTGCAGAACAGCTGTCCCAGGAACTTCCCTCGAGCGCATCCCCGGCGTACGGCAAGCCGTTTGCCCAGATAATGGAGGACTGCGACAACGATTTTTTCAAGATCGATCCCATGCTGTTCAGTCCTGCCTCGGTAGCCGTGACAGCAGTGGAGAGCGGCAAGACCTTCAGGGCCGGGAGCCTGGCACCCGAGCTGCTGGCAGCATCCTTTTCCTGAACCATGTCAGGACACATTGCAATCATCACCGATGACCCGGGCTGGCATGGCAAAGAGCTCCATCAGGCTTTCAATGCCAGGGGCTATCACTGTACGAATGTTTCCCTGACCGACTGTTACCTCAAGACGGGATCGGAGGCGGACAGCCTGGTGATCCCCGGTTTTGAGGGAACCCTGCCGACCGGTGTATTCGTGCGTGGTGTACCGGGCGGGACTTTGGAAGAGGTGGTCTTCTACCTCGATATCCTGCATGCATTACGCGAACTGAATGTCCTTGTCTACAATGATGCCCGTGCCATCGAGCGCAGTGTGGACAAGGGGATGACCAGCTTTCTGCTGGAGCGCTCGGGTCTTGCGACCCCGCCGACCTGGGTAGGGAACCAGGTGCACCGCGCCTATTCCTTTATACGAAAGCAGCTCGAACAGGGTTGCAAGGTCGTGATCAAGCCCCTGTTCGGCTCCCAGGGCAAGGACCTGCAGTTGATCGCCGAACCCGGCGACCTGACAGACTTCACGGTGTACAACAGGATCTACTACCTGCAGAAATACATCGATAGCGGTACGGCAGATGCGCATGACTGGCGTCTGTTCGTGATCGGCGGGCAGGTCGTGGCGGCCATGAGAAGGCAGTCCAGCAGCTGGATCACCAATGTGGCGGCCGGCGGCAAATGCTACCCGGCTGTGCTCGATGAACAGTTTGCGGCCATGGCGAGGGCCGCCGTGCAGGCCGTGCGCATGCAGTATGGCGGGGTTGACATCATACGGGATCGCGACGGCAAGCTGTGGGTCACGGAAGTGAACAGCATTCCTGCATGGCGGGGTCTGCAGGGCGTCAGCGGAGTCGTGGTGGCAGAGCGGCTGGTCGAGCATTTTCTGCATCGTTTGCAGCATCGTTCCGGGGTAGAGCAGGCCATATGAGGTCTAGGGGGTATCCGCCGCCTTGCGAGGTACAATGCGGGAAAACGGCAGCCATTCAAATCTGATCGGCCTGTACCGGCATGCGTGCTGGCTGGACATACAGGCTCTCAAGCCCGGCAACACCAGTATCCATTCAGATGCATCCACGCCGGGAGTTCAGGAGTTCCTGGACAGTGCCGAGGCAAGCGCATCCCCTTTGGCCAGCCCGGGGCTGACCCTGGGCGAACGGGTCCTGCAGGCCGTGCAAGCCACCCGCCGTGCGGTGGATACCAACACCAACCTCGGAATCATCTTGCTCACGGCCCCCCTGATCCAGGCCTGGCTGGGCCGGTCCGGCAGGAAACTTGAGGCGGCACTGCAGGAAACCCTGCACCGCTCGACGGTACGGGACGCCAGGGATGTGTATCAGGCCATACGCCTGGCGCAGCCGGGGGGGTTGGGACATGCCGATTCTCAGGATATATATGAAGAGCCTACGATAACCCTTTTAAAAACAATGGAATTATCTTCTTCAATAGATCGGGTCGCCTTGCAGTATTCAAGCAATTTTCATGACATTTTTCATTTTGGCCGTCTGCGGTACCGATCCCTGATGATGCGCTGGGGTGACGAATGCTGGGCCGCGTGCGGGCTGTACCTGGCATTTCTGGCCCGCTTTCCAGACAGTCTGATCGGGCGAAAACACGGCATGTTAAAAGCGCAAGAAATAAGTGATATGATCACTCCGTTTGAAAAGGAATTCTGCCGTTCGGATTCGCCGGTCAGGTATAAGCCCCAGTTGCTGGAAATTGACGGCTGTCTCAAGCGTGACCGAATCAACCCGGGAACTACTGCGGACCTTACGGTAGCGAGCATCTTTGCAGAGGGACTGGAAATGCTGTAAAGCGTGTTATAGTGGCGTGCTGACACAATTCCAAATTCCTAAAGGATACGGGCGGACAGATTAGTCTGCAGCTTGTCGACAACTAAAAATAGAACAGGAGAAAAATATAATGGCAATAATTAACAGAGTAATGGTCGGGGAATCACTTGTTAATGATAACGATCCCTCCGGCACCATGGCAGAGATTGCACATATTGACTTGCTGGTAGGTCCGCGCGGGTCGGCTGTGGAATCTGCCTTTTGCAATGGCCTGGTAAACAACAAGGACGGTTTTACTACCCTGTTGGCCGTGGTTGCTCCAAATTTACCTTGTAAGCCCAACACCATGATGTTCAACAAAGTGACCATCAAGGGTGCAGGCCAGGCAGTTCAGATGTTTGGTCCCGCGCAGGCGGCAGTGGCGAAGGCCGTTGCGGACAGCGTTGCCGATGGCACCGTGCCTGCTGACGAGGCAGATGATCTCTTCATCTGCGTGGGTGTCTTCATCCACTGGGAAGCCAAGAGTGATGAAGCCATTTACGAAAACAACTACAAGGCTACGAAAGAGGCCCTGGTACGTGCGATCAAGGATGAGCCGAAAGCTGCCGAGGTAGTAGCCCAGAAAGACAGCGCAGAACACCCGTTCAGGGGATTCTGATCCGCTCTTCAGCCCAGCTGTAAAAATGCCCCGCACCCGCGGGGCATTTTTTTTGCGGCTTCTTCCCTTTTGCCGCACCGAAAGTCATTGCTCGAAACGCCGCAGGTCCTCCTTGCCGATCGTTTCACCATGCAGTGCGGTGGCAAGCAGTGCACCGGCAGCACCCCGGTCTTTCAGATACACCAGCTCGGCCAGGGAACTGATTCCACCGCCGTAATAAATGTTGCACTGATCAAACAACTGTTCGAAGCCCAGCCCGCCGGGGAGGGACAGGCCGCTGTATGTGCCCACCTGGTCGAGGTTGAGAATAATGACATCGGACGGCCACCAGTCCCGGGTGTGCAGGATGTCTGGTGAACCCAGGAACCTTCCCGACCTGTAATCCAAAGAGAGTATGAAGGGATGCCTGTCATGGTCTTTCATCAGGGATGCAGCCGTGGATGCCGAATGCACGGATTCGGTAGACAGGATGATGCGCAGCGATAGCGTGTCCGGGTTCTGCAGGTAGTGGTCGAGCAGCGAGAGTCCGCTGTCCAGCCAGATTTCAAGGTTCGGGTGCTCGAGGCCCAGTGACCGGATGATCTCCCTGTTATCCCCTTGCTGCTCGATGGCGTCGAGGTCCGCTACGTAAAGTGTGCGGAAGGGATGCAGCCTGAGGTAGCTGCGGACAATTTCCAGCGGGTGCGAAGAGGGGCATAGGGAGGATTGTATTGGCCTATAATGCTTGCGGCTTCCTTTTTTTGCATGGACAACCTGTCCCTTGGAGAGGTCCAGTACCGGAATGATCTGCATCACGTATCGATGAATATCCTGATTTTCGAGTATATCACCGGCGGAGGCCTGATCGGCCAGCCGCTGCCTTCCTCGCTGGCTAGGGAAGGCGACATGATGCTGTCCGCCGCCGTCAACGATTTCCGGGCATTGCCCGGCTGCGATGTTCTGGTACTCAGGGATCGCCGTCTCGGCGAGGATGTACCGGGGGCGCGTACGGTCGCGGTCGGGCCGGGAGAGTCCTGTGAAACCAGGCTGGATGCATTGGCGGATACCGCGCATTCCATGCTGCTCATTGCACCGGAAAACGATGAGATTTTGTTTTCGCTGTGCAAGAGGTACTCGGAACAATCGTGTCAATTGTTGAATGCCGAACCGCAGACCATCCGTCTGGCTAGCCACAAGTTTGCGACCTACCGGCATCTGCTGGACCATGGGATTTCACAAGTTCCGACCTGCAGAGCGGCGGACGTCGGGTCCCTGCCAGGCGATCGATTCGTGATGAAGCCGGAGGATGGGGTGGGCTGCACCGGCATCTCCCTGCTGGGGAGCCGGTCTGAATTGCAGGCTGCAGCCGCAGGCCCCGACCATGAACGCTCCATATTCCAGCCCTATGTCGAGGGTGTCCATGCCAGCCTGAGCCTGTTGTGCTGGGATGGCGCGTGCCACGTTTTGAGCTGCAACAGCCAACAGGTTCACGAAGAGGGCGGGTCTTTGCAGCTGGCGGGATGCCGGGTAGGCGCATTCGAGACGCGGAAATTTGCAGGCTTGGCAGACCGGATCGCCCGCGCGTTGCCGGGATTGCGCGGTTATGCGGGCGTGGATGCCATCGTCACGGAGAAGGAGATTTTGCTGGTGGAGATCAACCCGAGACTGACCACTTCCTATGTGGGTCTTGGCTCCGCCCTTGGCGCGAACCCCGCACAATGGATCCTGCAGTGCTTTACCGAGCAGGCATTGCCTGCGGTCGTGCCATCCTGCAGGGCCCCTGTCGAAGTGGACCTCGAGGGCAGACGTGTCGCCTGAGAGCGTGATGGGCCTGGATGTCGGGGGTGCCCATCTGAAGGCGGTTCTGGCAACCGGGTCCGGACAGGTATCGCGAATCGCGCAGGTGCCATGCCCGTTGTGGAAGGGGCTGGAGCAGTTACATGCCGCGATCGACCGGGTCCGGGAACAGTTCGACTGCTCACACTGCATGCTGGCGGTCACGATGACCGGGGAACTGGTCGATCACTTCGGGGACCGCAAGGAGGGCATCGACCGGATTGCCGAGACCCTCCGGCACCGGTTCGAGGATAGCGAAATCGTCTACTTTGCCGGAACCGAAGGGTGGGTGCACAGGCGCAAGCTTGGCGGCCAGTTTGCACAGGTCGCCTCTGCAAACTGGCTGGCCAGCGGGAGCTTCATTGCCACGCAGCTGAAGGATGCACTGCTCATCGATATCGGCAGCACCACGACGGATGTCATCGGCATTCGCGAGCACCGCGTGGTGAATGAGGGTTACACGGATCCGGAAAGACTCCATGCACGTGAGCTCGTGTATTGCGGGGTGGCACGGACCCCGGTATTTGCGCTTTGCAGCGCGGCCCCGGTAGAGGGCCGCCTGATTCCACTCATGAATGAATATTTTGCAAACGCTGCGGATGTGTACCGGCTCACGGGGGAACTTCCTTCCCACGCGGACACCGGTTCCACACCGGATGGACGGGGCAGGGACCGGAATTCGAGTGCAATCCGGCTGGCGAGAATGTTCGGCTACGATGCAGCAACAAAACCGCAGGACACGTGGAGGGCCGTGGCCGTCTACGTACGTGAACAGCAGCTCCAGGCCATCCTGGATGCCTGCCGCAAGCAGATGCTGAGGACCGGACTGGGCCTGGATGCCCCGGTTGCCGGAGCCGGAACAGGGCGGTTTCTCGTGCGCGAAATCGCCGGGCGTCTGAACCGACCCTACGTCGATTGTGCCGGCCTGTTTGAACAGGAAGGCGCGAAGGACGGGCCGGATGCCGGGGATTGTTTGCCGGCCGCCTCGCTGGCCTGCCTGGCCTACCAGAGGTACTGCCTGTGAGCGGACTCTCGTTTGCCGATCTTCCCTACCTCGGGGACAGTGCACCGCTGTTCGACAGGATTGCAGAGGAACCCTGGGCTGTTTTCATTGACAGCAGTCCGGCTGCGGGCACGCACGGCCGCTACGACATCCTGGCATCGAGACCCGAGGTATGCATCACGACACGAAACCGCAAGACGAAAATACAGACCTATTCCCAGTCCTACACGGTGCTTGAGGGTCCCTTTGCCGTGCTGGGCGAACTGCTTTCCAAACCCTGGGAAAACGTATCGGATCTGCCCTTCACCGGAGGCGCGATCGGATTCCTCAGCTATGACCTGTGCCGCTACATGGAAAAGATCCCTGCCATTGCGAAAGACGATGTCGGCGTGCCGGACATGGTCATGGGGATTTATTCCTGGGCCGTGGTGGTCGATCACAAGAAAAAAAGGTCCGTGCTGATCGGCGATCGTTCCCGCACGAGGGTCAAGCGGGACTGGAACGAACTCATCCAGCTTTTCACCAGCCCGGGCACGCGTGGGAAGCCGCCGCAGTTCCGGGTAACCACCCCGGTGACTTCCAACATGACACGGGAGTATTACAGGCAGGCTTTTGACCAGGTGAAAAAGTACATTCTGCAGGGAGACTGCTATCAGGTGAATCTGGCGCAACGGTTTGCTGCAGGAGTGGAGGGCAGTCCCTGGTCCGCCTACCGGATGTTGAGAAAAATCAATCCCTCTCCCTGCAGTGCCTACATGAACTACCCGCAGTTGCAGGTACTGAGCAATTCGCCGGAACAGTTTCTGTCGGTCCGGGGAAAGGCCGTCAGGACCCGGCCCATCAAGGGCACGCGCCCACGCTCCCCTGACCCGCGCAAGGATCGCGCGCTGGCACACGAACTTGCCGACAGTTTAAAGGATCAGGCCGAGAACCTGATGATCGTCGACCTGATGCGCAACGACATCAGCAAGAACTGCGCACTCGGATCCGTGCAGGTGCCCAGCCTGTTTGATATTGAAAGCTTCCCGAACGTGCACCACATGGTGAGCACCGTCACGGGGGAACTGCCCAAGCGGCGTTCGGCACTGGATCTGCTGCGCGGCTGTTTTCCGGGAGGTTCCATCACCGGCGCGCCCAAAATCCGCTCGATGGAAATCATCGAGGAGCTGGAACCGCATCGCCGGGGAATTTACTGCGGCTCCATCGGCTACCTGGGCTTCGACGGAAACATGGACATGAATATCGCGATCCGCACGATCCTGCACCGGCGAGAGCACATGTATTTTTCTGCAGGCGGCGGGATCGTCCAGGATTCCAGCGCGGAGGCCGAGTACCAGGAGACCCTGGACAAGGCGACGGCCATGATGCGTTTGCTGGAAGGAAACCGGGCCGATGCCCTGGGTTATTAAAATCGGCGGCAGCCTGTACGCTAGCAGGCGGTTGCAGGAATGGCTGGATACGCTGCAGGCCCTGGGCTCCCACCAGCTGGTGATCGTGCCGGGCGGTGGCCCCTTTGCGGACCGGGTCCGCGACGCCGATAAACAGTTCGGCCTGGAGCCTGCGCTGGCCCACCACATGGCGGTGCTGGCCATGCAGCAGTTTGCCTACCTGATGGTGTCCCTTTGCCCGGGACTTCAGCTGGCCAGCAGCAGGGAGGAGATCCATGCCTGCTGGGAGGAGGGCGAAACGGCCATCTGGGAGCCGTACCCCCTGGTCAGTCGGCAGTGCGAACTGCCGAAGACCTGGGAGGTCACCTCGGACAGCCTTGCCGCCTGGCTGGCCGGGCACCTGTCCGTGACGCAGCTGCTGTTCGTAAAATCCGCCCCCCAGACACTTTCCGGGATGACGGTGAGCCAGTTGCAGGCGCTCGGCTGTGTGGATACGGTTTTGCCGGGATTGCTGGCTGGCTCTCCAGTAAATGCCCATTTCCTGCACAAGTCCAAAGCAGGCGAGTTTGAGCAGTGGCTGGGCAGGGATGCTCCCTGATCTGGAACTTTTTGCATCAGTTTACGTACCCGTGTATAAAAATGACGAATGGATGAAATAAGCTGATGTTGCAGTCCTCGGCAAGCGCTTTCTTTCGCGTCGTCACGAACTATCCCTATCCCGTGATCCTTTGCGTGCTTGCACTGATCGCGGCCACCAGTCCATATGTCACAAGGCTGGATATCGACTCCTCCGCGGATTCCCTCATGCTGGAAAGCGATCCCGATCTCAAGTATTACCGGGAGGTGCATCGCCACTACAGCACGGATGAATTCCTGATTGTCGGTTACAAGCCCAATGGCGAAATGCTGAGCCAGGAAACGATCCTGCGGATCGATGGACTGGTCCGCAAGTTCGAAAATCTTGACCGTGTCGAGGCGGTGACCTCGATCACCAACGTGCCGCTGCTGATGCAGCAGATCAAGGATGAAAAGACCGGCAGTATCGAGTATCCCAACTTGCTGTCGCCCGAGGTCGACATCGACATGGCCAGGGAGGAATTCACCACGAGTTCCATCTACCTGGACAATCTGGTGAACCGGAACCTGGGCCTGACCGCCATCCATGTGGGCTTTTACAAGAACCAGGTGCTGTGGGACTTGCAGGAGCAGCGATACGCGCTTTTGCAAAAGCAGGACGACGGGTCCATTACCGAGGCGGAGGAAGACGAGCTGGAGTCGATCCGTGCCGATATCCGCGAGCAAAGGAAGCTGAGCAACGAGCACTACCGGCAAGTTCTGATTTCCATGCGCGCCGAACTCTCGGACCTTGCGGATACCGGCCAGTTCTACCTGGCGGGTGCGCCGCTGGTGAACAACGACATGAAGGATTTCGTTCGCCAGGACCTGACCACCTTCGGCGCAGCCATTGCGGTGATCATGGTGATCGTGCTGCTGATCTTTTTCAGGAGCCTGGCCTGGGTGTTCCTGGCCCTGGTGTGCGCCGTGCTGAGCGTCCTGCTGGTTTCCGGGCTGATCGGGCTGATGGATTATCAGCTGACCGTGATCTCGTCGAACTACGTGGCCCTGCTGCTCATCTTCTCGATCGCCTTGTCCATACACGTGATCATTCGCTACCAGGAAATCCAGTCCCTCAACCCGGATGCGAGCACCCGGGAGAATACCCAGACGGCGGTTTCGCAGATCGTGACGCCTTGCCTGTACATGGTCCTGACGACCGCCATTGCCTTTTTCTCGCTGACGGTCAGCGACATACGCCCGATCATCACGTTTGGTCACATCATGATCCTCGGCCTTTTCTGCGCGTTCCTACTGACATTCACGGTGCTGCCAGCATTGATCACCCTGTTCAAGCCCCGGCCCCGGCAGGTCAGCAGGGATACGTCCTCCGTACTTCTTGAACGGGTGCTCAACCTGGTGCTGGGAAACAAGACGACCGCCGCCGTGGTGCTGACGGGGATGTTCCTGGTCAGCCTGGTGGGGATCGGTCAGCTTACCGTGGAAAACCGGTTTATCGATTACTTCAAGAAGTCCACGGACATCTACCAGGGACTGGCCGTGATCGACAAGGAACTGGGCGGCATTTCCCCGCTGGAGGTGATCCTGGATGCCACGCGGGAAACCGCACCGGAGATGGACATTGGCGGGGAGGATGACGAATTCGACGAATTCGACGAGTTCGACGACTACCTTGCAGATCTCGAGGACACCCAGGACGATTTCACCGCGACGAGCTACTGGTACAACCGGCTGGGGATCAGGAAGATCGACAAAATCCACAAGTATCTCGAGGGCTTGCCCGAGATCGGCAAGGTGCTGTCACTTTCCAGCACGGAAGAGGTGATGCGGCTGGTGAACGATGGGCAGGAGCTTGAAGACTTTCACTTGTCGGTGGTCTACTCGAAAGTGCCGGAGAACGTGAAACAGGCCATGATCGCCCCCTACGTCTCCGCGGATGGAAACCAGGCCAGGATTCTTGCACGTATCCGGGACTCGGATCCTTCCTTGGTCAGGAACGACCTGCTGAACAAGATACGTGCCGACATCGCGGGTGATTTGGTCAAGGACAATGAGGACTTCAGGCTGACCGGGATCAGCGTGCTGTACAACAATGTTTTGCAAAGCCTGTTCCATTCGCAGATCCTGACTCTGGGTACGGTGTTTGCCTGCATCCTGGTCGTACTGACCTTCCTGTTCCGCAGCCTGAAGCTGGCCCTGATCGGTGCCCTGCCGAACATGTTCACCGTGCTCTTTGTCCTTGGACTGATCGGCATGTCGGGAATCCCGCTCGATATCATGACGATCACCACTGCCGCCATCACCGTCGGGGTCGGTGTGGACTACGCCATTCACTACATTCATCGCTACAAGCGTGAGCGTGCGCGCAATAGCGGTAACCTCGAGGCCATTCGCACCGCGCAGACCACGGCCGGCAAGGCACTTTACTTCACCTCGATCACCATCTCGCTGGGATTCGTGATCCTGGTGCTGTCGAGCTTTTTCCCTTCGATCTATTTCGGCCTGCTGACCAGCATTGCCATGCTGATCTCCCTGTTCGCAACCTTCAGCGTGATTCCCTTGTTACTGGAGACCACGGCTCCTGTGGGCTCTCACGAGGAGCTGGTCCGCCAGTAGAGGGTGTCCGGGACCGCCGGAATTGCTCTTCTAACTTCCCGCAGGGCTTTCTCGTCTACGCAGCTGGCTCTTTCCCGCTTCGAGCACAATGCCGTGCGAAACCCGATGTAATCGGGAGTGACTCTGATCAGTGTCGGGATATCCCCGATCGTCAGAGAGCCCGCCAGCCCCGTGAGCAGGCCGGACTGGCGTGAGCGGTTCACGAAATACTCGAGCGCGAAGATGTTTCGGTGGCGAAGCAGGCTGCCCGAGCCCTTGCCTGCGGTATCCAGCATGATGCCTTTCAGGCCGGCCTGTTTCACGCTGCGAATGGCCTGGTTGATGTCGAATTCGGTATCCGCAAACAAGACGGCAATGACCGCGATACCGATGCGCGAGCAGGAGGCCAGGGTCGGCAGGCAGTCTTCAATGTGGCGTTGGCTGAACATGCCTACCTTGACGTAATCGACCCCGGTTTCTGCGGTTTTCATGACCTGGTCCTCGATCGCGCCAGGGTTGGCGGGCAGGTCGCCAGTGGTGGCACTGATCCGGCATTTTTCCCACAGCTCGTCGACGATGCGGTACATGGTGTCCAGGGGAACGGCCCCGAGTGCACCGTCGCGCGGCTCCTTCAGGTCGACGATATCGGCGCCTCCCCGGCAGGCCAGATTGGCCTCTTCGAGGTCACGTACGCTTGCAAGCATCCCTGTCATTGCCGGTTCTCCTTTTTCGATGTCTGAAAATCGTCCACCTTCGTCATCAGCCAGTCCCACGCCTC
Organism: Gammaproteobacteria bacterium; assembly: GCA_965220895.1. GTDB lineage: Bacteria > Pseudomonadota > Gammaproteobacteria > UBA4575 > UBA4575 > WTFY01. The sequence continues at coordinate 229,221 of OZ244850.1, read as the reverse complement.
GAGTTCGCGTGGACCCGCAGTCTTGTCCACGCAGGTTCTCAGGTAGCTGATTTCCTGGCGGACCCTGGCCTGGGGCAGCATGTGCAGCCGGCTGGCGAGGATCGCAAGTTCGATGACGGCCGACTGTGCACGATTATAGCCGTGAAAGGGTGCATGGGTCGCTTCAAACAGGATCTTGCAGGTGTATCTTGGTCGCACGGGGTCGTCCGCCTTGGTGGTCACTTCCAGCTCCGTATGGGCCAGACTGTCCTCAAGGCGCATCCCCGGGATGACTTCCGTACGGCAGGTGGGCCAGTCGCTGCGCCCGGTCAGGCAGCCTGCGTAGATCCGCACATCGTCCGTGTAGTTGAGTGTGGCGGTGCCCTGTCTTTCCAGGTTGTCCAGCGTGGTGGACGGCTTGAAGGGCAGGATGACCAGGTCCTCCCCGTCTTCATGGATTCCCATGGGAGCGATATGCACACCGCCGTTTTCTTTGACCGTGGTGACGATGCATTCTCTGATGAACGGCATGCTAGCGCTTCCCCCTGTTCTTGCGTTTGGCCTTGCGGGCCTTGCGGGTGTGCATGGTTGAGCCCGCGGCCTTGTAGCGGCTGAGGTCGTCGGCTTCTTTTCGTGTCGCCACTCCCCAGTTCAGCTCTTCATCCTGCTCATATCTTTTGCCAAGCTGCCAGGCAATCTGGGCGCGGGCATGCTCGACGCCAAGATAGAAGGCATGGCCGCTGTCATCTTCCACATCCAGGTGCGGGTAGACTTCATAGGGATCCGTGGTGGTGTGCATGCCGTCGCGGTTGTAGGTGTGAATGCCCTGGTCGCTGAGCTGGATCCGGTAGTTCGGGTCCCGGATCTGTCCGGCGAATTCCCTGATTTCCTCGGCCGTGTAGGGAAACGGCTCGCGTTCGTGCAGGCCCATCAGGCCATCGTCGTAGCCCTTGGGCAGGGTATTGTCCGTTTTCGCGGCATGCATGATGCGCCGGGCGAGGTCCGCTTCGCGAACGGCATGCCGACAGTGTTCGCTGACTTCCGTGACCAGCAGGTGCTGGATTCCGAGTTCCGACATGATGCCGGCCAGTAGGGCGCTGGTGCCGGCCGAATCCGCATGCGTGAGCTCGGTCAGGTTCCCGGTGCCCATGATGATCTCAGCATCCGGAAAATGCTTGCGCAGGTTGCGGTATCGAACGATGGATTCCGTAAAACCGAAATGGATCGGATCCAGGATCGAGTCTACGATGAAGGACTTGCCCTGCCTCGACAGGGTGCGCATCGCCCGGTACAGGGACCGGGCGTTGTTCGGCGGGTGGCCGATGACGATGGGCATCGCGTCCACTTCTTCTGCCACCCACAGGGTTTTTTCATTCAGGCTCAGCAGGTAATCCGCACCTGCGTTGGCCCCGGTAACCAGGTCCCGGGGTTCCAGTGAATCAACACTGACCCTGAAATTTTCGGCCTTGAGTGCCTGTACGGACTCGCCAAGGTGCGGGAAAGAGGTGCCGGGCAGGCAGCCGACGTCGATGACGTTGGCGCCATCCCGTTGATAGGTTTGTGCCCGCCCTACAATCTCCTCGACGGACATGTTCGGAGCGTCCACAATTTCCGCAAAAATCTGCACGCTGTAAGCGCGTAGGTCTGTTTTTTTTGTGGATTGTCCAAGGTATGCAGGTAAATCCTTGAGTTCGGAGGGGCCACGTTCGACTGCGGTTTTCAGGGACCTGGAAAGAGCCTCAATCTCGCCGCGGCAGCGTCCGGGGATGATGATCCGGTCAGCCCCACCCGTATCCGTAAGGCGTTTTTCGATCAGCCCGGTAGTCATCAGCGCGGCAACACTTACTCCGAGTTGACGTATTTCATAGGTGAAGTCGGTCGGTTGCACGGATTCCAGCACACGTCGCAAACTTTTTTCTGCAAGTTTGCCGGTCAGGAATAGGATGTGCTCGCTCATGCCCGTGGTGTACGCATCAGGCAATCCTTGGGGATTGCCGCAGTCAAGTATATATCACCTGCAACGATTGACTTGGACGATCTACGCCGGGGCACCGGTCTGGGTGAAGGTGAGACTTGCACAGGGCATTGGCTTGCCGCCGCGCCATAGGTACTGAGCCGATGCTGTGCCTACTTCTGGATACCCGAATACGCTATCATACGTTCCCTGAATTCACCCGGGTAACCACGATGGAAACCAATGCACTACAAAACCTGATCGGGGACCTGCGGGCACGCGCTGTTCATCTCAGGGGGTATCTTTGACTACGAGGGCAAAAGCGAACGCCTGCATGAACTCAACCGAGAGCTAGAGAGCCCGGACGTCTGGAACCAGCCCGAGGTGGTGCAAAAACTCGGCAAGCAACGGGCAGAACTCGAGACCGTCGTGCAAACCATTGAGCGCGTGGAAACGGGCATCGCGGATGCAGGAAGTCTACTGGAGCTGGCAATCGACGAGGGGGACCAGGACGCCATCCAGGCCGTCGAGGAGGATCTGTCGGAGCTGGAATCCAGTATCGCCAAGCTTGAGTTCAGCCGGATGTTCTCGGGTGAAATGGACGCCAGCGACGCATTTCTCGACATACAGTCCGGCTCCGGGGGTACGGAAGCCCAGGACTGGGCCGAGATGCTGTTGCGGATGTACCTTCGCTGGGGAGAGCGCAAGGAGTTTGCAACCGAACTGATTGAGGTTTCGCCTGGCGAGGTAGCAGGCATCAAGAGTGCAACCGTCCGGTTCGGGGGTGAGTATGCCTTCGGGTGGCTGCGCACGGAAACCGGTGTACACCGTCTGGTGCGCAAGTCGCCGTTTGACTCAGGTAACCGAAGACACACCTCCTTTGCCGCCGTATTTGTTTCTCCCGAAGTGAACGAGGATATCGATATTGAAATCAATCCTGCCGACCTGCGAATCGATGTGTATCGTGCCAGTGGTGCGGGGGGCCAGCACGTCAACAAGACCGAGTCCGCCGTACGCATCACGCACCTGCCCACCGGGGTGGTCACGCAGTGTCAAAATGACCGTTCCAAGCACCGTAACAAGGACACCGCCATGAAGCAGCTGCGCGCCAAGCTGTTTGAGATGGAAGTGAAGAAGCGCGACAGCGAAAAGCAGGCCCTGGAAGACAGCAAGGCCGATATCGGGTGGGGCAGCCAGATTCGTTCCTACGTGCTCGACCAGTCACGCATCAAGGACCTGCGCACCTCCGTCGAAACTGGCAACACCCAGGCCGTGCTGGACGGCAATCTCGATGCCTTCATCGAGGCGAGCCTCAAGGGCGGGTTCTAGACGCATGTCCGAAAAAGACCCGATGTCCGATGAAAACCGGCTGATTGCGCAACGCCGGGCCAAGCTGGATGCGATCAGGAAAAAGGGTCCAGCCTTCCCGAACGATTTTCGAAGGGATGCACTGGCCCAGGAACTGCAGGATGCGCTTTCCGGCAAGTCCAAGGATGAGCTCGTTGAGTTGAACCGGTGTGTGTCCGTTGGTGCCCGCATCATGGCGAAGCGAAGTTCCTTTCTGGTGCTGCAGGACACAAGCGGTCGCATACAGGCCTACCTGGATCGCAAGAACTCCCTCGAATCGCTTGCTGGGGAGGTCGATGCATGGGATACCGGGGATATCGTGGGGGTCACAGGCCCGGTTCACAAGTCCGGCAAGGGGGACCTGTATATCAAGATCCAGTCCGCCGTCCTGCTGACCAAGTCCCTGCGCCCGCTGCCTGAAAAATTTCACGGACTCACCGACCAGGAACAGCGCTACCGGCGTCGCTACGTGGACCTGATCATGAACGAGGACTCGCGCAGGGTCCTGCAGAAGCGTACCGCCATCATCCGCAGCCTGCGAAAGTTCCTGACCGCGCGGGATTTCGTCGAAGTTGAAACTCCCATGATGCAGGCCATCGCCGGTGGTGCGACTGCCCGCCCGTTCGAGACCTATCACAATGCACTGGGAAGGCCGCTGTACATGCGTGTTGCGCCTGAGCTGTACCTGAAGCGCCTTGTCATTGGCGGCGTGGAGCGGGTATTTGAGATCAACCGCAATTTTCGCAACGAAGGCTTGTCCACGCAGCACAACCCGGAGTTCACCATGCTGGAATTCTACCAGGCGTATTCCGATTTTCATGACCTGATGGAACTGACCGAGGAGATGATGCGCGGGGTCTGCCACGAGGTGCTGGGTACCACGTCCGTACCCTATGGCGGGGAGGCCATTGATTTCTCCAAGCCTTTCCGGCGCATGACCGTGAAGGAGTCGATACTGCATTTCAATCCAGCACTGGAGCCTGACGGGGTCGATACGCTGGCGAAGGCCAAAAGCGCAGCGGCTCAACTAGATGTGCCGGTCAAGCCCGATGACAAGCTTGGCAAGGTACAGATCGAGATCTTTGAGAAAACGGTCGAGGGAAAGCTCAGGGACCCCACGTTCATCACGGCGTTTCCGACCGAGGTCTCTCCACTGGCTAGAAGAAATGACGATGACCCGTCCGTGACCGATCGCTTTGAATTTTTTGTCGCCGGCAGGGAAATTGCCAACGGGTTTTCCGAGCTGAACGACCCGGAGGATCAGGCTGAGCGTTTCAGGCTGCAGACTGCGGAGAAGGAATCCGGCGATGCAGAGGCCATGAGTTACGATGAAGACTACATCCGTGCACTGGAATACGGCTTGCCTCCTACTGCAGGGGAGGGCATCGGGGTCGATCGCCTGGTAATGCTGCTGACCGACTCGCGCAGCATCCGCGATGTCATCCTGTTCCCGCAGATGAGACCGGAATCAGGCAGCCAGGATACTGACACCTGAGGCCTGTATCAGTCCGGGCTGGGTTGCAACGAGTAGGGCAGTTTCTGCAGGGAAACGGCAGGCCCATCTGCCGATTCAATCCGCAAATCTGGATCGCCCTCTTTTTGGGTGCGTAAAACGATGAGTGCGCTGGCTTGTTTCGCGGAAACCATTTGCGAGACCACCACTTTCCCCAGGGGCTGATCACCTTCTTCTGCAGAGAAGATATTGGTGCCCGGCTCGGGCAAGCGCTCGGTGGCAATGCAGGCCTGGTACATGCGCCGGTTGGGCTTGCCCAGGTAATGCGTCCGCGCTACCACTTCCTGACCCGGGTAGCACCCCTTGCTGAAACTTACACCATCGACCAGTTCCAGGTTAGTCATTTGCGGGGTAAAGGCTTCATTTGTCAGTGCAGTCACCCGGGGAATTCCGCACGAGATGTCGTGCAGGTCCCAAAGGCGGGATGTCGCCAGTGGCATTTTTTCAGTCAACTGCTCGCCCAGGGAAACCGCTGTTTCCGCCTCTGTCACAATTAAGATTCTGCTGTTCTCGCTTGGCAGGCGAACTAGGGTCATCCCGTTTTCCCAGGTACAGCCATAGGTTTTTTGTGGCAGCGCAATCCCCAGGTTTTCGAAGGCTGGTTTCACCTCGGGTCCGGCTGCGCCAAATAAGACAAATTGATCGGAGACATCGGACAGCTCGGCCTTGGCACGAAGCTTGTACATCGCAAGTTTGCCAAGGGTGACCTCGATGACGTCTTTGGGCAGGACCAGGAAATAGTCCCCGTCACGCTGGTAAATCTGGAAGATGGACAATAGCCTGCCCTTGGGATTGCAGTAGCTGCTCAACTGACCGGTCTGTGCCGTGACGAGCTCCAGGTCATTGGTGAACTGGCTGTGCAGGAAAGTTCGGGCTTCCTCGCCCGTGACCCGAATCAGGCCCAAGGGAGTAAGCTCGCACACGCAGGTATCCTGTATACCGGGGTAGGGCGGTGCCGAAGGGCCGAAGGAGACTGCCCGGCCATTCTCCATTACGGCATCGTGTGCCTTCAGGAACTCTTGCCAGGCGCCGCTCATTTCAGGCTTGTCTGGAGATGGATTGGCCATTGGTCTTTTGTAATTTCCATGGGTTCCTGCCCGCAGGGAGGCTGGCGGGCCGGCATGAAACCCTTAACTGATTGTAATTATTGACATTATTTCAAGGGATATTCAATATGGCCCGCTAATCAGGTAGTATCCGATGCCAAGAATTAAAAGGAATTATATACCTAAGTCTGCAATGAACGCGCACCGCACCATCCGTTACCGCCTGCACCCCGGCTCGGCAGCCAAGGCCAAGAAGCTACATGGCACTGCCGAGGCCTGCCGGTTCACGTGGAACCGCTTCGTCGGCAAGCTGAAAGACGATTACAGCTTTAGCGGTCGATGTGACCCGCGCTGGTACAGCAATGGTATGTTGTTCACGACTTGGCGCAGATATCAAGAACTATGGCTGCAAGAATATTCAGCCAATATTGTGAAGCTATCTCTAAAGCCGATCGAGACGGCCTACAAGAAATTCTACGCAGGCAAAGGCGGCCTTCCTCGGTTCAAGGCGCACTACGACCATGCACCCTCGTTCCCGCTAGGCTCAGGCATGTTCAGACTGCAAGGCCAGTACCTTCACATTCAAAGGATTGGTCAGGTCAAGCTGTCCGGCTGCAATCCTTATCCAGATGCAACGCCTGTGTCTGGCACGGTCAAGCGCGAAGCCCGAGGCTGGTATGCCTACATCGTGTACGAAGTCGAGGTCATGAAGAAGCCTGAAAGCGTCAAGGCAGTGGGCATCGACCGCAACGTCGGCCAGGTGGCCCGCTCCGATGGTATCGTGCACTACACGCCAGACCTGGAGAAGCTTGAAGCCCGGAAACGAAGGTACCAGCGCATGATGGCAAGGCGGCAGCGCGGCAATAGAAAACAAGGCATCAGGCCATCCAACCGGTACCTGAAAGCCAGAAATCTCCATGCCCGCACGCAACAGAAGATCACACAGGCGCGCACCGACTGGTGCCACCAGGTCTCAAGAGAGATTGCCGATCAGTACAATGTTGCTTACCTCGAAGACCTGGATACGAAAGGCATGACGGCGAGCGCCAAGGGTACGAAAGAGAACCCCGGCAAGGCTGTGAAACAGAAAGCCGGGCTGAACCGGGCGATTCTCAACTCGGGGTGGTACAAGCTGGAGCAGTGCCTTGGTTACAAGGCGAGCGTAGAGAAGGTTAATCCTGCGTACACCAGCCAGACCTGCCATGCGTGCGGACACACCGACAGGAAGAACAGAAAGACCCGGGCCTGGCATGAGTGTGTGGCCTGTGGCTATCGGGATCATGCGGATCACAATGCCGCATTGAATATACTGGCCTTCGGGAATGGGGCCACTGGACGTGGAGGTGGCAGCATCAGCTGGCCTGCGAAGCGTCAAATGGATACTTCGGGTCCATTGTAGGCTTGAGTATATAATTTCCTATAAATCATTTGGATGACCTCTGTACATTGTCGGCAGGTCGTACAGGGGTTATTTCATATTCATGTATTCACAGTTCTTCAAGGGAGTCTCTGGTGGACCCGGATAGGCCATTATCCCCGCATTTGCAGATCTATCGCTGGCCCCTTGCGATGGTCATCTCCATCCTTCACCGGATCACGGGAGCCGCACTTGGCGTGGGAGCCCTGCTGCTGGTTGGGGTACTGCTTTCGATCGCCGCAGGTCCGGGTGCTTATGAGGTACTGAGAGCCTATATCTCGACGGTATGGGGTCAGGTGTTTTTGATCTTGTGGACCTTGGCGTTGTTCCTGCATCTGTTCAATGGAGTACGCCACCTGGTGTTTGATGCGGGATTCGGCTTCGGAATTGACGCCACACGGATCTCGGGTATCGTGGTCATACTGGCCACCGTGGCCTTCACGGCAGGCGTTTGGCTCATCGCCTGGCTCAATTACGGAATACAGGCCTAGGTGATGGCGTTGCGCACATGGCTTTCGGTGCTACCGGGCGTGGGCCGGGAGGCTGTGGTGCACTGGTGGATGCAGCGCCTGACTGCCGCCGTATTGGTCCCCTTGGTAGTCTGGCTTACCTTTTCCCTGGCCATGCTGGGGAATACAAGTCATGAGGCGGTGGTCAGCTGGTTGAAGACCCCTGCCGTTACGGGTTTTCTGGCGATCTTTATCGCCGTGACCTTCTATCATACGAAGCTGGGGGTGCAGGTCATCATCGAAGACTACGTAGGCGGATGGCTGAAAACGGCCTCGTTAATCCTGTTAAATGTGACATGTATCGTGTCGGCAGTCGCCGGGATTGTCGCGCTTCTGAAAATCACCTTGTAGAAGATCGAAATGGGCAAGGCGTACCAACTGACTGAGCATGCCTATGATGTGGTAGTGGTGGGTGCAGGGGGTGCTGGACTGCGCGCCACGCTGGGCATGACGGCCAGCGGGCTGTCCACGGCATGCATCACCAAGGTATTTCCGACCCGAAGCCATACCGTTGCTGCCCAGGGTGGCATGAGCGCGGCACTCGCGAACATGGGCGAGGATGACTGGCGCTGGCACATGTATGACACGGTCAAGGGCTCGGACTGGCTGGGCGACCAGGATGCGATCGAGTACATGTGTCGTGAGGCGATCCCGGCGGTCGTGGAGCTTGAGCATTACGGAGTTCCTTTCTCGCGCACGGATGACGGGCGTATCTACCAGAGACCCTTCGGTGGCATGACCACCCGCTATGGCGAGGGAATTGCACAACGGACCTGTGCCGCGGCCGACCGGACCGGCCATGCCATCCTGCACACCCTTTACCAGCAGTCCCTGAAGCACAACGCGGAGTTTTTCATCGAATACTTTGCCGTCGATTTACTGATGAACGAGGAGGGGAGATGCCAGGGCGTGCTGGCTTGGGACCTGGCCACGGGTGAACTGCATGTTTTCCGGGCACACATGGTGCTGCTGGCCACCGGCGGCTACGGACGCACCTATTTCTCCTGCACTTCGGCGCATACCTGTACGGGCGACGGCAATGCGATGGTACTGCGCGCGGGCCTGCCATTGCAGGACATGGAATTCGTACAGTTTCATCCCACAGGAATCTACGGCTCCGGCTGCCTGATCACCGAAGGCGTGCGCGGTGAAGGCGGCTACCTGACCAATGCCGAGGGGGAGCGTTTCATGGAGCGTTATGCCCCGAATGCAAAGGATCTGGCATCCCGCGATGTCGTCAGCCGTTCCATGACCATTGAAATCAATGAAGGACGCGGTGTGGGGGAAGAAAAGGACCACATACAGTTGCACCTGGAACACCTGGGTGCTGACCTGATCAACTCCAAGCTTCCGGGCATTGCCGAGTCCGCCAGAATCTTTGCGGGCATCGATGTCACCCGCGAGCCCATCCCCGTCTTGCCGACCGTGCACTACAACATGGGCGGCATCCCTACGAACTACCAGGGAGAGGTCGTGACCCTGAAAGACGGTGATCCGGATCACGTGATTCCCGGGCTGATGGCCATCGGCGAGGCCGCATGCGTGTCGGTGCACGGCGCCAACCGCCTGGGGTCCAATTCCCTGCTGGACCTGATCGTATTCGGCAGGGCGGCCGCACTTCGTGCCGTGGAACTGGTCAGGCCGGGCCAGGCGCACGAAAAACTGCATGCAGGCGCAGTGGAGTCCGTGCTTGATCGTTTTGATAGACTGAGACATGCCGATGGCGACATTCCTGTGGCCGAGCTGCGTATCGAGATGCAAAAGACGATGCAAAGCCATGCCGCCGTTTTCAGAACCGGTGAGTTGATCGAGCAAGGGTTGACCCGGCTCCGGGAGCTGTTTTCCCAGATGGACAACTTGAGGCTCAGCGATCGTTCCATGGTCTGGAACACAGACCTGGTCGAGGCCATTGAGCTGATCAATCTGATGCCCCAGGCCATTGTTACCGCACAGTCTGCGCTGAACCGCACGGAAAGCCGTGGCGCACAGGCACGTGATGACTATCCGGAACGCGATGACGAGAACTGGATGAAACACACCCTGGCAACGATTAGTGAACATGGAGACGTGCAGATCGACTACCGGCCGGTGCACATGTATACCCAGACCGACCAGGTGGAGGTTATCCCCCCCAAGGCGCGGGTTTATTGAGAAGGATTGACGGATGGCGCAATTCAATCTTCCTGCCAATTCTGTAGTCAAGCCAGGAAAGACGTATCCTGCCGCAGCGGGCAGTGGCAGGGCAAAAAAAGTGGTGGTCTATCGCTATGATCCGGACCGCCCGGAAAACCCGCGCACGGATACCTACGAAATCGACCTGGACACCTGCGGTCCGATGGTGCTGGATGCACTGATCAAGATCAAGAATGAAATCGACTCCACCCTGACGTTTCGCCGTTCGTGCCGGGAAGGCATCTGTGGTTCGTGCTCCATGAATATCAACGGTTCGAACACACTGGCATGCATCAAGGCCATTGAGGAGATCCGGGGTGACCTCAAGGTTTATCCCTTGCCTCACATGCCAGTCGTCAAGGATTTGGTCGTGGACCTGAGCCGGTTCTATGAGCAGTACGCATCCGTCAAGCCATGGATCAAGACCCAGGCGCCAGCGCCGTCGGGGCGCGAACGGCTCCAGTCCAAAGATGACCGCGAACGCCTGGAAGGCTTGGAGGAATGTATCCTGTGCGCCTGTTGCTCGACCAGTTGTCCCAGTTACTGGTGGAACAGCGACCGGTATCTCGGTCCTGCCGTGTTGCTGCAAGCGTACCGGTGGATCGCCGACAGCCGGGATGAAGCCACGGTCGAGCGCCTGGAGGAGTTAAAGGATGCCTTCAAGCTCTATCGCTGCCATACCATCATGAATTGTACGAATACCTGTCCCAAGGGCCTGAATCCTGCAAAGGCCATTGCGGAAATCAAGAAACTTACCGCGGTGGCCGAGAGTTGAAGCCGGTGGAAGAGAAGGTGCAAAAACTGCTATGGCGCTGCCGCAGGGGTACCAAGGAGCTGGATATCCTGATGATGGCCTTTCTGGAAAACCATTACCGGAATGTTGAACCTGAATTGAAGCATGCGTTTGAAGCCATGCTGGATATGCAGGATCCCGAGTTGTATGCCCTGGTGACCGGAAACAGGAAATCGCAGGATCGCCACATCAACAAGGTGATCGAGTTCATTCATGCCTGAAATCGTTTCGGGCGGGTTCGCCCAGTCCGCACTTATTGAGATGGTTGCAGCGTTTTCGGGTTGTATGCCAGTATAATCTGGCGTCGCGATGCATGTTTGACGATGAGAGATCCATCCCTACAAAAACGGCTTTTGGCGGATCCGTCACCCAATACGTTTGCCGGGCTGATGGAGATGTACGAGGCAAATTACATTCGTCTGCGCAAACTGTGCGGAAACAAGGACACCATGCCCGCTATTGCGGTCTCTCGGATTCCCTCGGGCATGGATTTGTATCTTCAGGTTCTGGAACAGACCCGGTATACATCAACCATTGCGCTGACCTACTACTTCACGGATGCGAAGAGTGGCGTTCAGGCCTACCCGAATCTCAAGCTGAGAATGTACTACGATGCACGTCAGGCCGAAGTACTCAGCCAGTCCTTTCGCAATAAGGGCACAGGCAATCGCATTGGCAGGCACCGGGCAGGCAGCCCTTCCTTGCCAAGTAGGTGGCGCCTGAACCGTTTCCTGTTCAAGTGGCTATCGTATTGCGACAGGCAGGGACATTCCTTCGTCAACAGCCATCCGTTGTGGCAAAACCGATTGATCACCGAAGATATGCTGACTCCCTGACCGAGCCTTCCATCTGTCTGGAAAAATTTCTGATAAATCTAATTATTTCTATTCTTTAAGCTACTGAATAAAAAGGCTTAATCTCTCGAAAAGAATGATGCCAATGCCACGGGCCGGTTGCGCGCCCAAAGGCTAGGGCAGGCGGTCAAAGCAGGTCTTTTACCGCGTCGCGTTCTTCCAGCAACTCATTTTCCGTGGCCCGCATCATCTCCTGGCTGAAATCGTCAATTTCAAGGCCCTGCACCAGCTCGTAACTGCCATCTTTGCAGCGTACAGGGAATGAATACATGAGTCCTTCCGTAATGCCGTACTCTCCATTGGATACGATGCTCATGCTCGCCCAATTGTCATCGGAGGTTCCGAAAACCCAGTCTCGCATGTGGTCGATCGCTGCCGAAGCGGCCGAGGCCGCAGAAGAAGCTCCGCGAGCATTGATGATTTCTGCGCCACGTTTTTGCACCTTGGGGAGAAAGGTTTCCTTGTACCAGGACAGGTCAATTAACGAGCTGGCCTGCTGACCGCCGATGCTGCAGTGGGTGATGTCAGGATACTGCGTCAGTGAGTGATTGCCCCACACGGTCAGGCAGTTGATTGCGGCGACCGGCGTTTGTGTTTTGAGCGAGAGCTGGTTGAGTGCACGATTATGGTCCAGCCTCATCATGGAAGTGAACTGCGTAGGCGACAGGTCTGGTGCATTGTTCACGGCAATCAGGGCATTGGTGTTTGCCGGGTTTCCGACGATGAGGACTTTCACATCACGGGAGGCATGGTCGTTGATGGCGCGGCCCTGCGGTGCGAATATCTTCCCGTTGTCCCCTAACAGGTCACTGCGCTCCATGCCCTTGGTGCGCGGTTTCGAGCCGATCAGCAGGGCATAGTCCGCATCCCTGAAGCCGACATCGATATCCGTGGTAACGATCACTTTTTCAAGCAGCGGAAAGGCACAATCCAGCAATTCCATCTCGACCCCTTGCAAGGCCTGCAAGGCCGGTTCGATTTCGATCAGTTGCAGAATGACCGGCTGGTCCGCGCCCAGCATGTCTCCGGCGGCAATCCGGAATGCGGCGGCATATCCGATGTTTCCTGCGGCCCCTGTGATAGCGATTCGTACTGCGGGTTTCATGTAGTGTTCCTTGTAGAATTATCGTTCCGGGTGATGTTGTCTTTCCAAATATTCAAGCGACTGCATTTCGTTCAGCCGGCTGACCGTGCGTCTGAACTCCTCGCTGAGCCGTGAGCCTTGATACAGCGAATCCGGCCAGGCCTCGGCAGAGAGGATCAACTTTACATTACGATCATAAAACTCGTCCACAAGGTTGATGAATCGCCGGGCCTGGTCATCGCTGTTCCTGAAGACGGGCACGTGCGAAATCAGGATGGTGTTGAAGCGCCTGGACAGCTCGATGTAGTCCGAGGTGCTGCGCGGCTCGGCACACAGTTCCCGAAAATCGAACCAGGCAATGCTTTCAGAGTGGCGGATGCTCTGCAGGCTTCGGCTCCTGACCTGGATTTTCCCCCAGGAGCCGTCATTTTTCTCGGCACACAGGTCCAGGAAGTGGTGTTCAAGCCAGTCTTGCGAGGCGTCGTTGATGGGGGTGTTGTAGATTCCTTCGGTCTGCATCAGTTCGAAGCGGTAGTCCGTCTCGCCGTCGAGCTGTACCACCTTGGTATGTGTCTGCAGCAATTCGATCGCGGGCAAGAAGCGTTCACGCTGCAGCCCGTTCGCATACAGTTGATCCGGTCTCGTGTTCGAGGTTGCGACCAGGATGGTCTTGTGATCAAAGAGACCCTGCAGTAATCCGGAGATGATCATGGCGTCTCCGATGTCATTCACAAGAAATTCATCGAGGCACAGCACTTTGGCCTTGTCGGCAAATTGACGGGCGACCCGTTTGAGCGGGTCGGCCTCATCCCGGCAGTGTTTCAGCAGGCCATGGGCCTCGTCCATGAACTGGTGGTAGTGCAGGCGCAATTTTTGCTGGATGTGCAAATTGGAGAAAAACAGATCCATCAGAAACGTCTTGCCGCGTCCGATTCCTCCCCATATGTACAGCCCCCGGCTATCTGCAGGGCCCGGCCTGCCGGGCAGAAGGCCTGTAATGCGGTCAAGCAGTCCCGGTTTTGAATTATGATGATCAAGCCTGTGATGCAGGGCCTGCAGCGCCAGGACGGTTTTCTTCTGATCCGAATCCTGTACGATCTGCTGGGTTTCCAGCAGTTCCTGGTAAGCTGATTCAATCATTCTGGCTGGTGTCGGGGACTCAAAACCCGCTTGTACAAATCTGGCAGGTATTGCTTTTCAGGGTGCATACTATATACCGCAGGCAATCTGCCTGGCCATGCAGCGCCCCGGCGAGAATGTTCTGCTCGGACCCGCAGCGGTTCGGTTTTTTGGATGATGCATGGGATGGATAGTGAAATGATGATGTCTTCCCGGATACAGGTCACAAAGGGTGAGAGCGCATCCTTTGCAGGATTCAGGCCTTCAAGTCCCGGTTGGGCCGGCGAATCATTCCTGCCATGTCGCTAGGTCCACTTATGGTCGATCTTCGTACAGATTCATTGTCTGTACAAGAAAAAGGGCTGTTACTGTCGCCCCAGGTTGGAGGCGTGATCCTGTTCAGCCGGAATTTTACCTCAGTGGACAGCCTGACAAGCCTGGTCAGTGAAATTCACGCCCTGCGCCACCCAAGATTGCTGGTTGCCGTGGATCAGGAAGGAGGGCCGGTGCAGCGGTTTCGCGAGGGATTTACCCAGTTACCCGCGATCCAGGAGCTGGGCAAAATCCATGACACGGACCCGCGAAGGGCTTGTGAACTGGCGGAGGTCACCGGATGGCTGATGGCCACAGAACTCCGATCGGTCGGGGTCGACTTCAGCTTTGCCCCGGTCCTGGACCTGAACCTCGGGGTCAGTCGCGTGATTGGCGAGCGCGCTTTCCACAAGGATCCGGACATTGTCGCGGAGCTGGCGATGCACTATGTCCGCGGGATGCGCAGTGCAGGCATGCAGGCCGTCGGCAAGCACTTCCCGGGCCATGGCGGTGTTGCAGCAGACTCGCACATCGATATGCCGGTGGATACCCGCAGCTACCAGGATCTCCTCATGCAGGACCTTCTGCCGTTTCAACGCCTGATCAACCAGGGCATCGCGGGGATCATGAGCGCACACGTTGTCTACGAAAGGATAGACAGGCCCGTGGCCACCTATTCAAGGAAGTGGCTGCACGCGGTATTGCGTGAGCAGCTGGATTTCAAGGGTGCGGTGTTCAGCGATGATCTCAGCATGAAGGCCGCAGCCTGCAGTGATGAGTATCTCGTGCGCACCCACCAAGCGTTGCAAGCGGGTTGCGACATGGTGCTGATCTGCAATGAGAACGAGCAGGCGGTCCAGGTTGCGGAGCAGTTGACGAATCAGGACAATCCGGCTTCCCAGATCCGTCTGGCCCGGATGCATGGCGGGAAGCACTCCATTCCCTACAAGGGTCTGCGTGCCAGGAAGGCATGGCAATCTGCGGTATTACAAGTAGAATCCTATCTGGATTCATCCAGCAGTGACCTGCTGATCTAATGGCACACATCCGACGGTAAAAAAAACAGCATGGACAGCGCGTACTTTTCTGAAATTTTTGCAGGCCTGTGGTCGCATGGCACGCCCACCTGGGTGGTCCAGGTGTTTGTCGTCGTATTTGCCGTCCTTCTGTTCAACTCGTTCGTAAGCCTGTTCTTGCGGAGGCTGGAAAAAAATGTCCAGCGCTCGGCAAATCCCTGGGACGATGCATTCGTCTATGCCGTTCGCAAACCCCTGCAGGTGCTGATCTGGGTGGTCGGGATCCTGTTTGCCGCCGATATCGTCGCCAGCAGGACCGAGGCGGAAATTTTCAAGGCGATCGATCCGCTACGTGATATTCTGGTCGTCGCGATACTGACTTGGTTTTTGGTCCGCTTTGTCCGGGAGTTCGAGAAGGCCTACATCCGCAAGCGCTCCCAGCAGGGGAGCAGTGTCGACGTGACCACGACCCATGCGCTGGTCAAGCTGGTGAATGCGTCTGTTTTCATCACTGCCGCCCTGGTGATGCTGCAAACCCTGGGTTTCAGTATTTCCGGAATTCTCGCTTTTGGGGGCATCGGCGGGATCGCGGTGGGTTTCGCTGCCAAGGACCTGTTGTCCAATTTCTTCGGCGGTCTGATGATCTACCTGGACCGCCCCTTCAAGGTGGGTGACTGGATCTGTTCCCCGGACAAGGAGATCGAGGGCACGGTCGAGGAAATTGGCTGGCGCCAGACCCGTATCCGGACATTTGACAAGAGACCCCTCTATATCCCGAACTCGGTGTTCGCGAGCATCATTGTGGAAAACCCCTCGCGCATGTCGCACCGAAGGATCTATGAGACCATTGGGATCCGCTACGATGACATTCACTCCATGGACGCGATCGTCCATGAAGTCAAGGACATGCTGAAACAGCACGAGGAGATCGATCAAAAGCAGACGATGATCGTGAACTTCAACCAGTTCAGTGATTCATCGGTGGACTTCTTCGTATATACGTTCACGAAAACCACAAACTGGATCCGCTTTCACGAGGTCAAGCAGGATGTCTTGCTGAAGATTTCCGAGATCATCGAAAAGCACCATGCGAGCATCGCCTATCCGACCCAGGTCCTGCACCTCGATCCCAGCGAAGATGAAGCCCCGCCGCCTCGACCCTAGCCGGTTGTCCCGTGCGTTTGCCCCAGCATCCGGTCGTCGCCCGATGCCCGAGACCATAGGCGTGCCATGGCCGTAAAGCACCTTGCAATCATCGGGGGCACGGGATTTGATTCATTCGGTGACCTGGAGACGGTCAGGGAACAGCGGATGGACACTCCCTTTGGCAAATGCAGCAGCGTGCTGAAAACCGTGGAGCTGGGCGGTGCGGAGGTGACCCTATTGCTGCGCCACGGCCCCCGGCACACGATCCCGCCGCACCGGGTAAATTATTGCGCCAATATCTGGGCACTGCATGAGATGGGTGCAACGCACATCATTGGTGTTGCTGCGGTAGGCGGCATCAGCAAGGCGGCTTGCCCGGAAAAAATCATCCTCCCCGACCAGCTCGTGGACTACACCTATGACCGCAAACACACTTTTTTCGAACAGAATCTCGAGCAGGTGACGCATATCGATTTCACCGAGCCATTCTGTCACGAACTTCGCAATATTCTGCTTCGGGCTTCTGAAAAAATCGGTCTTGAGGTACTGGATGGCGCCACCTATGGAGTCACGCAGGGCCCGCGGCTGGAAACAGCCGCTGAAGTCAGGCGCATGGCTGGCGATGGCTGCGACATCGTCGGGATGACGTCGATGCCCGAGGCCTCTCTGGCACGCGAGCTGGGCCTTTGTTATGCGACCTGTGCATTTTGTGTAAATTGGGCCGCAGGTTGCGAAGACAGCAGCGAAAAAATCGATATGGCGGAGATCCAGAAAACCGTGCAACAGCAAATTCTCATTGTTCGGCAGTTGCTGAGTGCCTGTCCTGGACAGCTGGGCTCCTGAGCGGGCATTTACGGGCCAGCCATTCCTTTTGGCCGGCCGGGCCGCCATCCATCCATCCCCGGAAAGTCCGGGGTCAGGACGTCTCGTCCCCGCTCTCGGCAGGGCGAATTTCCATCAGGATGCCGAACAGGGGATGGTCGATGTAATGCAGTTCCTTGCTGCGCATTTTTCGATGCATCTTCAGGGGGAAATCGGCCAGCACACGAGCATGCCCCGAGCTGTCCGGTGTCGAGGATTTCGTGTTGGTGTGCTTGTCCAGGGGCCTGCGATAGATGAGGTCTGTGAATACGTGCAGGTAGCGCCCGAGGACCACCTTGACCGTCCCGTCCAGCTCGTGGATCGCATGTTCTTCCTGCATGTCTTGGTCCTCGATGACCAGGTACAGCGGTGCGGGTTCGCCAAATTCATCGCTGTAGTCGATACCCGCCTGGATACGCACGGGAATGGCCTGCTTTTTTGCAAGGCCGGGCTGTAGCCAGACGGCATGCTCCAGGATGCGGTACTTGCCGGAGGCTGCCAGCACGAAAGCCTGGCGGGCCAGTTTCAGTGCCGGCGGGGGCAGGGGCAGAAAATCATGCAGGAGAGCACTGTCATCCAGCAAGATGGCATCCTGCAGATCGGGAGGTGCCGGGGGTTCGTCTGTCTGCACCAGGGTTTGTTCGGGATCAGAGACGTTGGCAAAGAAAATCATCTCAACGATGTAGTCTTTCGCGAAGCCGGGCGGGCAGGCCCACAGCAGGGAAAGGAACAGGATGAAATTGATCCGCGTGCTAATTTTCATCGTCTCAAGGCTCGGGATTCAGGCGGCTTGCTTGAGTTGAAGGCCGTTCAACAACCCTTCAATCGTTTCAAGACGCTGCTGCACGTCCTCCATTTCGGCGTAGATCGTAAGTTTCTCGGCGCTGCTCAGCTTATACATGGAAGGGTTTTCCTGGACAAGTACCAGCAGCTTGCTCACGTCTATCTTATGTGATTTTGCAAAACTCAGGTGCGCGGATTTGTCACCCGCCCGTATCCGGGTCACGTCATACTGTTCAGCAAGCAGCTTGAGCTGCGTGACATCGAACAGGTTTTTTGCATATTCCGGCAGCAGGCCGAAGCGGTCGATCAGTTCCACCTTGAGGTCATGCAGGTCATCCATGCCTTTTGCGCTCGCGATTCGCTTGTACAGCATCAGCCGGGTGTGCACGTCGGGCACGTAATCTTCTGGCAGCAGGGCAGGCACCCCTAAGTCCACTTCGGTGCCGTGATCGGAAGGCAGGTCCGCCGAGGGCATCTCGCCCGCTTGGAGCGCAGCCACGGTACGGGCTAGAAGCTGGTTGTACAGGCTGAACCCGATTTCGTGAATCTGGCCACTTTGTTCTGCGCCCAGCAATTCACCGGCGCCCCGGATTTCCAGGTCATGTGTGGCTACCGTGAACCCGGCCCCCAGCTCTTCCAGGGCTTCTATGGCTTCCAACCGTTTTACGGCATCGGCTGTCATTACGGATTTGGGCGGGGCGATCAGGTAGGCATAGGCCCGGTGACTGGACCGGCCCACTCTTCCGCGGATCTGGTGAAGCTGGGACAATCCTAGTTTGTCCGCACGATTGACAATGATCGTGTTGGCTGATGGAATGTCGATACCGTTTTCTATGATGGTCGTGCACACTAGGACGTTGAAACGCTGGTGATAGAAATCGACCATGACCTGCTCCAGGTCCTGTTCGGGCATCTGGCCGTGTGCGACCCCGACCATGGTATTCGGCAGTAGTTGGCGAATTTCCCTGGCGGTTTTCTCGATGCTTCGAACCTCATTGTGGAGCAGAAAGATCTGCCCGCCGCGCTTGAGCTCACGAAGGCAGGCTTCACGTATGGTATGCGTGTCCCAGGTGCCGACGAAGGTCTTGATGGCATGGCGGTGACTGGGTGGCGTTGCAATGATGGACAGGTCGCGCAATCCGCTCAGTGACATGTTCAACGTTCTTGGGATCGGGGTGGCTGTCAGGGTCAGGACATCCACTTCGGTGCGCATTTTCTTGAGAATCTCCTTCTGGCGTACCCCGAATCGTTGCTCCTCGTCTACGACGATCAGACCGAGATTCTTGAACTGGATGTCTGCGCTCAACAGCTTGTGCGTGCCGATCACAATGTCGATGCTCCCGTCAGAAAGACTGGCCTTGGTGGCACCTTGTTTTTTGCCCGATACGAATCGCGAGATGTGCTCGATCCTCACTGGCCAGTCGGCAAACCGGTCACTGAAGCTTTGGAAATGCTGCATGGCAAGCAGGGTCGTGGGTACCAGCACGGCGACCTGCTTTCCTGCCAAGGCAGCCACGAAGGCGGCCCGCATGGCCACTTCGGTCTTGCCGAAGCCGACGTCCCCGCACACGATGCGGTCCATGGGCTTTTGCGATTTCATGTCGCTGATGACGTCGTCAATCGCCTTTTGCTGGTCCGGAGTCTCTTCATAGGAGAACGTGGACCCGAACAGGTTCAGCTCCTGGTGGTCGATGGCGTACTGGTAGCCTTTCTTGGCCTCGCGCTGCGAGTAGATGTCGAGCAGTTCAGCGGCGACATCGCGTGTGCGCGCTACGGCGCGGCGCTTGATGTTTTTCCAGGCCTCGCCCCCGAGGCGATGAAGCGGTGCATTTTCGTCTGCGGCTCCCGTGTACCGACTGACCAGATGAAGTGAGGATACCGGTACGTACAGGAGGTCCTGGTTGGCATACTCCAGCACCAGGAATTCCGTTTCCGCTCCGCTGAGGCTCAGGGTTTTCAGCCCCCGGTACCGGCCGACACCATGGTCTTCATGTACCATGGGTGCTCCCTGGCCCACTTCTGAAAGATCCCGGATCAGCGCCTCGGCATCGCGTATATGCCGTCGGTGTTTCCTTTTCTGCTTGACACGGGCCCCGAACAGGTTGCTTTCCGTGACGATCGCAATGTTGTCTTCCGGCAGAAGCAGGCCTTCCTCCAGGGGGCCGATGGTGATGGCCAGGGAGAGTTCAGCATCGATGAATTCCTGCCAGTTCTCGACGACCCCGGGGGATATGCTGAATCCCTTCAGTACATCCAGCAGGTACTCCCGTCTGCCAGGTGATTCGGCCAGGAACAGGATTCTGCAGTGGCTGGCCTGGATGAACTGATCGAGTTCCGTGGCCGGTCGGCTGACCCGCGAATTGATGGCAAGGGCAGGCAGCACTCGGGTGGGGAGGTTGTACTCGCCGGGTCGGGGGCGTTCCAGCTTGAACTGCTGGACCCGGATGGTATTGAATTCCTGCAGGCCACACTCGAGTTCCTTGGCGGAAATCCACAGTTGACCGGGATGCAGCGGCGGGCGTTCCGGGTCGTGTTTTCGCTGTTCGTACCTTGAAAATACCTCGCTCTCGAAATCCTCTGCAATCCGGGTGCTGTCTTCAAACAGGACCAGCTGGCAGTCCTCGGGGAGGTAGTCAAAGAATGTACGGGTCTGCTCGAAAAACAGCGGGAAGTAGTATTCAATTCCGCGCGGCAGGTTGTGGTTGCTGACTTCCCGGTAGATCACACTGTTGTTCGGATCCCCCTCGACCTGGATCCTGTAGTTTTTCCTGAATCGCCTGACGGCATGTTCGCCGGTGGGGAATTCACGCGCTGGAAGGATTTGGAACCGGTCGACCTGGTGTGCCGAGATCTGGCTTTCAGGGTTGAACGTGCGGATCGTGTCGATCTCGTCATTGAACAGGTCGATACGGTAGGGTTGCGGGCATCCCATGGGATACAGGTCGATAATGGAGCCGCGAATGGCAAACTCCCCGTGCAGCATGACCTGGGGTACGTACTGGTAGCCTGCGTGGACCAGGGTGTTCCTGAATTCTTCCGGGTCCAGTTGATCGCCTGTCGCAAGATCCTGTATGCGGTCCCTGATGAACGATTCGGGTGCGAGCCGGCCCATGAAGGTGGCGACCGGGACAATCAAAACGCGGCAACGGGTATCCAGCAGCGAACGCAAAATGAGCAGCCGGTCCGAAATGATGTCCTCGTGGGGGGGCAGGGCGTCGTAGGGGAGAGTCTCGTAATCCGGAAACAGGAAAATCTCGGCAGAAGCACCACAGAAAAAAGTCAGTTCGCTTTTCAAGGTGAGAGCACTCTGGATGTCCGGCGTGATCACCAGGGTCATGCCCGCAAACCTCTCGATGGTTTTTGCGAGCGCCAGGCTCTTGCTGCAGCCATAGGTCTGTCCCCAGGTGACCCGGGGGCTGGTGTTATCGGGCTGAGGCGGGTGAAAGATGTCCATGGACCAGGCAGTGTCGGAATTAGGCGGGAAACAGGGCCATATCCTGTAGATCGTGGCAGGTCCCGTCTTTTGTGTCGGGCGCCTTTAGGGAGGGGACCCGCACCGCCCGTCCGGTGGGCTGTGCGCGCCCAATTCGCTCATTTTTTTTAAGGCCCTGCATGTTAAGATTCCTTGCTGGTTAGTACGTTAGCTGTGCCAGTTCCATAGTTTACCTGATCAAGTTCGATGCGATGCCTACTCAAGCACCCAGGGTTCTCGAAGCCCATGACCTGAAGTGTGTACGAGGCAGCAAGGAACTGTTTTCCGGTCTGGGGTTCTCAATAGTTTCAGGGGAAACCCTGGTGGTAAAAGGCAGCAATGGCAGTGGCAAGACAAGCCTGCTCAGAATCATCTGCGGCTTTCACCAGCCTGCCGCCGGCCGGATCACTTGGTGCAGCGAATCCATCTACGGACACGAGCATTACCGCCAGCAGGTGTCCTACGTGGGTCACCAGTCCGGGGTCAAGCCGGACCTGACCGTGATGGAGAACCTTGTATACATGCAGCGCCTGACGGGTGAAAACAGCCTGGAGCCTGAAATCAGGGACGTGGTACGCACTGCGGGCCTGTTCGGGCAAAGAAACATGATGACCGGCAAGCTCTCCGCCGGGCAAAAACGGCGCCTGGCGCTGGCCAAGCTGCAGTTGCAGCAGAAAGTCGTCTGGGTGCTTGATGAGCCCCTTACGGCACTGGACAAGGAGTTTATCGCCAGCTTCGAACAGGTGTTGAAGGCTCATCTCGAAAACGGGGGAATCCTGGTGGTTACAACGCATCGCGAACTGAAGATTCCTGAACACCGGGTCAAGCGGATCAACCTATCCTAGTCATGCGGGACGTATTTATCACTGTGATCCAACGCGACCTGTTGCTGGCCTACCGCAGGCGCGCGGACCTGATGAATCCGATCCTGTTCTACGTCATTGTGGCGACCCTCTTTCCGCTGGGGATCAGCCCGGATGCCGAATTCCTGGGCAGGCTGGCCCCGGGACTCGTCTGGGTCACGACGCTGCTGGCAGCTCTGATTTCCATGGAGAGCATTTTCAGGCAGGATTTCGAGGATGGCAGTATCGAGCAGTTGTTTTTGAGCCCCCATCCCTTCTCGTTGCTGATCTTGGGCAAGGTGGTCGCACACTGGTTGATTACGGCGGGCCCCATGCTTGTGATTGTGCCGCTGATGGCGATGCTGCTGCACATGCCCGTGCAGGCCGTCCCGGTCCTGTGGGCCACGATCCTGCTGGGTACACCGATCCTGAGCCTGATCGGTGCCATCGGTGCCGCCCTGACCGCGGGTTTTCGTGGCGGCGGAGTTTTGCTGGGCCTTCTCGTGCTGCCGCTCTATGTCCCGGTGTTGATATTTGCGTCCTTGGCAGTCAGTGCTGCCGCCGACGGGCTTGCGGTTTCGGGACAGCTGGCGATGCTGGGCGCGGGCCTGATTCTGGCACTGCTGCTGGCGCCGCTCGCGATCAGTGCCTCGTTGAAAATAAGTATGAGCTGAGCAATGTGGAAATTCCTGCATAGGCTGTCTTCGCTGAAGTATTACTACGAGTGGTCCGGGAAATGGGTGCCCTGGCTGCTGGGCCTGACTGCGGTTTTGATGCTGGTGGGGCTCTACTGGGGATTGCTGGTGGCCCCGGCGGATTACCAGCAAGGAGAGTCTTACCGGATCATCTATGTTCACGTCCCGTCGGCATGGATGTCGATGTTCGTGTATGTCGTCATGGCAGGCGCCGGTTTTATCGCCATTGTCTGGCGCACCAAGCTGTCGGAGATCGTGGTGTCGGAGTGCGCGGTCATTGGTGCGATGTTCACGGCGCTGGCACTGGTGACCGGCATGCTGTGGGGCAAGCCGACCTGGGGAACCTATTGGCAGTGGGATGCCAGGATGACCTCGGAGCTGATCCTGCTGTTTTTGTATTTCGGCATCATCGCGGTCCATTCCGTCATCGAAGAGCCTCGTACTGCAGCCCGTGTGGCCAGCATCCTGGCCATCATCGGAGTCATCAATATACCCATCATCCACTATTCGGTAACATGGTGGAGTTCATTACACCAGCCCAATATGCAACTGATTTCCAAGACGCCGTCTGTGCACCCGAGCATGCTGTACCCGCTGCTGGTCATGGCCACCGCCTTCCAGTTCTATTTCGTGAGCCTGTTGCTCATTCGCATGCGAAATGCAATCTTGTACCGGGAACGCCTTACTAACTGGGTTAAAAATAGTTTGACAAAAGACTGATTATGCAAGAGTTTTTCTACATGGACGGCAAGGCACTCTACGTCTGGGGTTCCTATGGCGTGACCCTGGTGGCGCTGCTGGCGGGCCTGGCACTTGCACGCCTTCGCAAGAAAAGGATTCTCAAAGAAATCAAGGAGAGCCTGGAACCATAGTTTCGGACCGTATGCGCGCAAAGAGAAAACAACGCATGATCTTTACCGTCATCCTCGTGGCGGGGCTCGGTTGCGCCGTGGCGCTGGCCCTGTACGGAATGCGCCAGAACATCATGCTGTTTCACACACCGTCCGAAGTCGCAGCCGGCGAGGTGCCCGGAAACCGGCTGTTCAGGATCGGCGGGCTCGTGGTGGCCGGCAGCGTGATCACGGCGGACGACGGGCTGACGACGGATTTTGGCGTTACGGATCTGAGCCAGTCCATCACGGTGCGCTATACGGGGTTGTTGCCCGACCTGTTCCGGGAAGGCCAGGGCATCGTCGCCCAGGGGATTCTGAATGAGGAAGGGGTGTTCGTGGCGCAGGAAGTGCTGGCCAAGCATGATGAAAACTACATGCCCCCCGAAGTGGCGGCCAGCCTGAAAGAGTACCGCGACTCCCTTCCAAGTAGCATGGCGGAGTACGGCCGCAAAACCCCATGATTCCTGAAATTGGTCATTTTGCCCTGATCCTGGCCCTTTGCCTGGCGTTCGTGCAGACGCTGGTCCCTATCCTCGGCGCGCAGACGAACACGGCCCAGTGGATGGCCGTAGCGAAACCTGCGGCACGCGGACAGCTTCTGTTCATCGCCCTGGCTTACGCCTGCCTGACCTACAGCTTCGTCAGCAATGACTTCTCCGTGCTGTATGTGGCGAACAATTCCAATACGGCCCTGCCGCTTCATTACAAGATTTCCGCGGTCTGGGGTGCACACGAGGGCTCCTTGCTGCTCTGGGTCCTGATGCTGGGGTTCTGGACGGTGGCGGTGACGATTTTCAGTTCCAGCCTGCCCCGTGACATGGTGGCCCGTGTCTTGGGCGTGATGGGCTTTGTCAGCGTCGGATTCCTGTTGTTCACATTGCTGACTTCAAACCCCTTCGAGAGAATCTTTCCTTCTCCGGTCGAGGGCAGGGACCTCAATCCCCTGTTACAGGATCCCGGTCTGGTGATGCATCCTCCCATGTTGTACATGGGGTATGTGGGATTCTCGGTAGCTTTTGCCTTTGCCATTGCGGCCTTGCTGGGCGGCAAGCTGGACTCAGTATGGGCGAGATGGTCGCGGCCCTGGGTGATCTACGCCTGGGTGTCCCTGACCATCGGCATCACGCTGGGCAGCTGGTGGGCCTACCATGAACTGGGCTGGGGCGGATGGTGGTTCTGGGATCCTGTCGAGAATGCCTCGTTCATGCCCTGGCTGGTGGGTACGGCACTGGTCCACTCCCTAGCGGTAACCGACAAGCGATCGAACCTGAAAAACTGGACCGTGCTGCTTGCGATACTCGCCTTTTCCCTGAGCCTTCTGGGAACCTTCCTCGTGCGATCAGGTGTACTGGTCTCGGTGCACGCGTTTGCCACGGATCCTGCGCGTGGCCTGTACATCCTCATATTCCTGGCAGTGGTCATCGGCGGCTCGTTGAGCCTGTACGCCTTGCGTGCACCGTCCATCAAGTCCTCGGGACAATTTGAAATTTTCTCCAGGGAGACCGCACTGCTGATCAACAACGTACTGCTGCTGGTGGCCATGCTGACCATCCTGGTGGGTACCCTGTACCCCTTGTTTGTCAGCGCCCTGAATCTGCCGTCGCTGTCTGTCGGCAAACCCTATTTTGATCTGGTGTTTTCCGCCCTGACCCTGCCGCTGGTGCTTGTCGTCGGTATCGGGCCCTTCATGCGCTGGAAAAGCACGCCGGTCAGGCAAGTCTTCAGGAGGTTGTTCAAGATCGCCGCGATCGGACTGGTCGTCGGGCTGGCCTTGCCGGTGATGGTCGCAGGAAGAAGCTCCATCCTCGTCACGCTGGGTGCCACACTGGGAGCCTGGTCCATCGCGTCTGCCGGGTATTACCTGTTCAAGAACGTTCGCCAGACGGGGCGCGGGGCGCACCTCTTGCATCGCCTCGGCAAGATCCCGCACGCCACCTGGGGCATGTCAGTGGCTCATCTGGGCGTCGGGGTGTTCGTGCTTGGGGTGACCTTCGTCAGCGCATTTGAACAGGTGCGCGAGCTACCCATGCAGGTGGGCCAAAAAGCGGAACTGTCCGGCTATGTGTTCCAGCTGGATGGAGTCCAGGACGTACAGGGTCCGAATTATCTGTCCAAGCAGGCCTCCGTGCGTGTGTTCAAAAACGGTGAACCGGTCGCTCTGCTGTTGCCGGAAAAGCGCACCTACCTGGTCCAGCAAGACCCCATGACAGAAGCCGGGATTGATTCGGGATTCCTGCGTGATGTGTATGTGGCGCTCGGTGAGCAGGTCGGTGATCAGACCTGGGGCATGCGGCTCTATTACAAGCCCTTCGTACAGTGGATCTGGCTGGGCGCCACGCTGATGGCGCTCGGTGGGATTCTGGCAGCCCTGGACCGGCGCTATCGGCTGAGACTGAAACGGGGGAAAAAGACGGTTGCAGCGGATGCGCGCGAGCGCCAGGTGGCTGCTGTCTCGTAATCTGGGTATGTCCAAGTATCTTCTGCCCGTCATCCTGTTTTTCATACTCACGAGCTTCCTGTTCGTGGGCTTGTACAGGGATCCCACCGAGGTCTCCTCGCCACTGCTTGGCAAGCCGGTACCCCAGTTTTCACTGCCGCGACTTGCAGACAGCGAGGCCGTATTTTCAGAGAGTGAATTTCTCGGCAAGGTGAGCCTGCTCAATGTCTGGGCGAGCTGGTGCGTGGCCTGCAGGGAGGAGCACCCCGTGCTGACGGAACTGGCACACCGCCATGAGGTCATCCTGTACGGACTGAACTACAAGGACGATACAGCCGATGCGCGGCAGTATCTGATCGAGCACGGAGACCCGTATCGGGCAAGTGCAGTGGATGCATCCGGCAGGGTCGGGATCGAGTGGGGGGTGTACGGCGTCCCGGAAACCTTCGTGGTCGATAAAAACGGCATTATTCGTTACAAGCATATCGGTGTGATTACATGGCGTGATGCCGAGGAAAAGCTGTTGCCGTTAATCGGCCAGTTGCAAAACGAGACCTTGTAGATGCGAAAGGCCTGCTGCTTGATTGCCATATTTTTGCTTTGTGCTGGTGTGCTGGCACAGCCCGGTGCCCTGGCTCCGGAACATGAGGCGCGCTACTACTCGCTACTGGACGAGTTGCGCTGCCTGGTTTGCCAGAACCAGACCATTGCTGAGTCCGATGCAGACCTCGCCAAGGACTTGCGGGACGAAGTGAAGAAAATGCTGCAGGCCGGTGCCACGGATTCCGAGATCACGGAATTCATGGTCAACCGTTATGGCGATTTCGTGCTGTACAGGCCGCCGGTCAAGCCAAGAACCTGGCTGCTGTGGTTTGGTCCCCTTGTCTTTCTCTTGATCGCACTGGCGACGCTGGCGCAGGTGGTTAGGAAGCAGAAAAGTGCCGGCAGCACAGCGCTGAGCGAGGCTGAACAGGCAAAAGTAGACTCGATCCTGAGCCGTCCCGAGGAATAGTCCGGTGCTTACGTTCTGGGTCATCAGTGCATTCCTGATCGTGGTGGCGCTCGTCCTTGTATTGCCGCCACTGGCCGCTAAAGATCCACGGGCGGATCACAGCCGCCAGGCCACGAACCGGGCAGTGTTCGACAGAAAACTCAAGGAGCTCGATGAAGACCTCCGAAGAGACCTGATCGGTAAAGAGCAGTTTGAAGTCGCCCGGGACGATCTGAAACGCACGCTGATCGATGATCTTGCCGATTACCGGCCGCCTGTCCTGAAGAAAAACGGCAAGACGATGGCGGTGGCCGTCTTGCTGATGGTTCCCGTGATTTCCGTGTTCATGTACCTGAAGACCGATAATGGTCTGGCTTCGCTGTCTGATGATTTTCAGGCCAGGGTCCAGGATCAGGACCGGATGCTTACCGTAGAGCAGGCGATCCAAAGACTTGAACTGAAACTGGGGGAGGATCCGGATGATCTGGCGGGCTGGTCCATGCTGGGGCGGTCGTACCTGGCGCTGGCTAATTTCAGCCGGGCCGTTGAGGCCTATGAACGGGCGTATGCGCTGTCCAAGGGTGCGGACGCCGACATCCTTGTCGACTATGCCGAGGCGCAGGCGCTGGCTGCGGGACAGCAATTCGACGAGGGTACGTTGGCATTCTTTGTGCGGGCCCTGCAGATTGACCCCTACCATGAACGCGCCCTGTGGTATGCCGGTTTTGCTTCCTACCTCCTCCAGGATTACCCGAGCTCAGTGGAGTACTGGGAGAGGCTGATGCGCCAGGTGCCGGACGACCAGGCGGAAGTGCGCTCGACCCTGCAGGTTTACCTGGATGATGCCCGGCAAAAAGTGCAGCCCGGTATTGCGGCCGCTACGCCGGAGGCTGGCAAGGCGGTTTCTTCGGATCAAGAGTCGGATGTCACGGCTTCCATCGACGTGCAGGTTTCGCTCAGTGCAGCATTGCGGGAAAACGTTGCAGGCACCGAGACGCTGTTTGTTTATGCACGTGCCTTGCAGGGGCCGCCCATGCCGCTGGCCCTGGTACGGATGAATGCGGGCGCACTTCCGGTCCGGGTCACTCTGGATGACAGCGTCGCGATGATTCCGGAGATGACCTTGTCCAGCATGAAAGAGGTGGAGGTCATTGCAAGGATTTCCAAGTCCGGGCAGGCCAGGATGCAGGCAGGTGATCTCTACGGGAGCGTACAGCCCGTCAAGACCAGCGGTTCTTCCCCGGTCGACATCGTGATCAGCGAGGTGGCGCCCTGACTTCCCAGTGGCCCTCCTGCCGGATGCGGCAAAACCGTACCGCCTGTCCTGGACCCAGGGGCCGTTTGCCCGAGTGCTGGTGCCAGGTCCCGGGAGTGCAAGTCTTGCAGGGGCATTGTCGTGGATGCTGAGTTGACGCGCACGGTGCTGGGCTGGTGCGCTTTGGTCAACATCGGCCTGCTCCTCGCCTGGTTTTTGATTTTCACACTGGCCCATGATGCGGTGTACAAGCTGCATAGCCGATGGTTCTCACTGTCGCAAGAGGCATTTGACAGGTCCCACTACGTGATGATGGGCGTCTACAAGCTGATCATCGTCGCGTTTTACGTGATCCCGTATCTGGTGATGCTGGCGCTGACCTAGGATCCCGCGGTCCCTCTGCAAACCTTTTATTGATATCGCCGTAGGCATCGATGCGCCTATCCTGCAGATACGGCCAGACCTGCCGGCGTCGTTGCGTTTCGCCAAGGTCAATCTCGGCATGCAGCGTTTCTGCAACATCTGCCGGTCCCTGGGTGACGATCTTGCCGAACGCATCAGTAACAAATGACTGTCCCCAGAAATCGATCCCCCTGGTGGTACCGGAGAGGTCCTTTTCGTGTCCGACACGGTTTGTACAGATGACCGGAAGGTTGTTTGCAATGGCGTGGCTTTGCTGGATGACTTGCCAGACCTGCACCTGGCGCTGTTTTTCCTCGTCATCGTCATCCGGTTCCCAGCCGATTGCAGTCGGGAATATCAGGGCTTCTGCACCGCAAAGCGCCATCATGCGGGAAGCTTCCGGAAACCACTGGTCCCAGCAGACCATGACTCCGAGTTTTCCCAGGCTCGTCTGAATCGGAAGGAAGCCGGTATCCCCGGGCGCAAAATAATATTTCTCGTAGTAACCGGGACCGTCCGGGATGTGCATTTTTCGATAGCTGCCCGCCAGACTGCCGTCTTGGTCCAGGACTACGGCCGTGTTGTGATAAAGCCGCCGGGCCCGCTTCTCAAAGACTGAGCCCACGATCACAACCTGGTTTTTTCGGGCGGCCTGGCTCAGCTGGCGGGTAAGGGGGCCGGGAACCTCCTGGGCATGTCTGAAATGCCGGGCAGACTTCTCCTGGCAGAAGTACAGGCCGGTATGCAGTTCGCAAAGTACAATCAGCTGGGCGCCCCTGCGTGCAGCTTCGTGTACCTGGGTCAGGCTGGCTTCAAGATTGGCCTGGCAGTCATCCAGCATGCGCTGTTGCACCAGTGCGACGTGGATGGTATTCACCTGATGAAGCCCTCGGGTATTTGCATGGCGGCACAATGCAGGCCACCGCGCTGGCGTATCAAGGCATTACATTCAATATCCACGATCTCCCTGTCTGGAAACAGCTCGTCGACTCGCCTGAGCGCATCATCATCCTGACCGTCGTTGAAGACCGGCACCAGGACCAAGTCATTGGTCACCAGAAAGTTGGTATAGGTGGCAGGTAGCGGCTGCCCGCACCGGGTGATCAAATCAGGCAGTGGCAAAGGGACCAGTTCAAACCGGTTGCCGACTTGTCGGTTGATTTTTTTGAGCTGCACCGAGAGCCGCTTTAGTGTTTCGTGATTGCTGTCTTTCGGGGCAGAGGAAGCGGAGTAGGCGATGATGTCATCGGCGCAAAATCGAGCCAGTGTATCGATGTGTCCGCAGGTGTCATCGCCTGCGAGTTGTACGTCATCCAGCCAGTGGACTTTGCGGCATCCCAGCCATTGTTCGAGCTGTTTCTCGAGCATGGCAAACTGTGAATCCGGCAGCGCACGGGTGCGCCTGAAGCAGGTCCTGGAACACAGCAACTCGCCTTGCCCGTTGATTTCGATGTTGCCGGCTTCCAGAACCTGGTCGATGCACTGGTGGGAGGCCCTGAACTCTACACCCTCGGCCAGCCGTGTATTCACCGCATTGTCCAGCTGCCAGTCGTATTTTTGTCCCCATCCGTCAAACTGGAAATCGAGCAGCTGTCTCCCGTGTCCGGATGCGGTGCAGACCGGCCCGTAATCACGTATCCATGTGTCATTGGTGGGAATCGTGGCAAACCTCATGTGCTCGCAGTCGATGTCGGCCGTGTCCAGCTTGTCCCGGATCTCCAGCACGTGGGCATGGTCGTAGGCGATCAGGATGAGGGCCTGGCGTTTGCCGATGTATTTGCACAGTTCCAGGTAGACGGGTTCGATCTGTCCCAGCGTTGGCGCCCAGTCAGAGTGTCGGTGAGGCCAGGTGAGAACGGTAGCATCCTGAGGCTCCCATTCGGGGGCTAATCTGCTTGCGCTCACAACGGGTGATTCAGGGTATTGTCCAAGGGGCCCGGCCATTCTGGCGATTTGGGGATTCACGGGCAGAGGATCGAACGGGTCCCTGGTTACAGTCTTGGCATCAGTTCCACTAGGTTGCATGGACGGGTCCGGTAATCGAGCTGATGCGAGATCAGCTTGTCCCACGCTTCGGCACAGGCTCCGCTTGAACCGGGCAGGCAGAAAACGTAGGTCCGGTTAGCCACGCCTGCAAAGGCCCGGGATTGCAGGGTGGAGGTCTTGATCGTTTCAAATGACAGGACCCGGAACATCTCGCCAAAACCTGTAATCTCCTTGTCAAGCAGTGGTTTGATCGCCTCGGGTGTGCCGTCTCTTCCGGTAACGCCGGTGCCCCCGGTCGTGAGTATGACGTCGGGTTTGGGTTTAGCGATCCAGGGGGATACGGCTGCCCGGATCCTGTATTTGTCGTCCGGGACGATGACTTTCCCATGCACCTTGTGGCCGGCTGAACACAGCCGGTCACACAGGATTTTTCCGGACTTGTCGTCTTCTTCCGTGCGCGTATCGGAAATGGTCAGTACGGCAATATCCAGAAAAATGAAGTCACGTTTTTTGTCATCACTCATGCTTTTGCATCCTGCCAATGGCAATCACGATCCTGTACAGTAGTATTTTACGGTGAATACAGTCAAACACACGGTTTTCGGGAAAATCCGGCAGGTATGAAGATCGAGGTTCGCGATACTGCCTTTGATCCCTGGCAGGAAGTCCGGGATTATCAGGAACAGTGCCTGAAAAAGCCGGGAAAATTCGGGGCGACGGCAGTATTCGTAGGCAGCATGCGGGATTTCAACGCAGGGGAGGCGGTCGATACGATGCATCTGGAGCATTATCCGGAAATGACTCAGAAGCATCTGCAGCAGATTGCGCAGGAGGCGGCGCGGCGCTGGGAACTGCTCGGCGTGTTGCTGTTGCATCGTACAGGCCAGGTGTTTCCAAATGACCCGATCGTGTGCGTGGCCACCTGGTCGACACACCGGGCAGCCGCCTATGCGGCCAACCGTTTCATCATGGAAGACTTGAAATCCAAGTCCCCGATCTGGAAAAAGGAGCATTTGCCGGATCGGCAACGCTGGCTGACAGGCAATGAGGGAAAACCCTGTCCATGACCTCTGCCTGAAAAGATCAGGACCTAGACGATGGCTTCAAAGGGCAACACCCGGACCGTGTCGCCGGCTTCGACCCCTGAGGACTCCATGGGCAAGATGATGAAGCAGTTGGCATCCGACATGGAACGCAGCACGCCCGAGCCCTGCGGCCCGGTTTTCGATACCCGGTAGCTGCGCCCCTGCAGGTCACCGTTTTTTCCCAGGCTCAGAATGCCGCGCTGATACTCGATGCGCCCCGCGCGCTTGCGCAGCCTGGAAGAGCAGGTAGCCGTCACGGTCAGGGGTTCGCGGTAGGGGACTCCCATCATTTTCTCGAGGGCCGGCAGTACAAACATGTAGAAGGTCACCATGACGGAGACTGGATTGCCTGGCAGGCCAAAAAACCAGGCATCGCCGATCTTCCCGAACGCGAGTGGGCGCCCCGGTTTCATGGCGACTTTCCAGAAATGGACGGTACCTTGCTGCTCGAGAATTTCCTTCACGAAATCGGCTTCGCCGACGGATACGCCCCCGGACGTGATGACGACGTCTGCGCGGGCTGCGGCATCCGAAAAGACCTGCGCAATCGCATCTCTTTCATCCCCGATTACCCCCAGGTCGGTAATTTCGACCCCCAGGCGAGACAGCATGCCGTACAGGGTGTAGCGGTTGCTGTCGTAGATCTGGCCTTTTTGCAGCTCGGAGCCAACCGGGCGCAATTCATCGCCCGTAGAGAAGAAAGCGACCCGCAGCTTCTTGTACACGGTGACCTCGCCGATGCCTGCTGAGGCCAGCAAACCCAGTTCTGCCGGGCGGATGAGCTTGCCCCTTTCCAGAACGATCTCGCCAAGCCGGATGTCCTCACCGGCCTGGCGAACGTTTTGCCCGGGCCGGTTATCGCTGTCGATGCCGATCGTACCGTCCTTTTTCTCGACACGCTCCTGCATGACCACGGTATCGGCGCCATCCGGCATGGCGGCGCCGGTCATGATGCGCACGCATTCTCCGCGCCGCACGGGCCCCGCAAAGGGCCGTCCCGCCCAGGACGTTCCGAGTACGGACAGGGTGGCCCGGTTGCGGGCAGGAATGTCTTCGCTGCGAATCGCATACCCGTCCATGGCAGAGTTTGTGTGCCCGGGCACGTTGACCTGTGAACGCGACTCGCTGGCGATCACGCGCCCCAGCGCATCCTGGAGTGCCACGGTCTCGACCTCACGCGACCGGCTCACCGTTTCGACAATTTGCGCCAACGCCTGCTCGGCATCCAGGGAGGCCGGATCGAAGTCATCCATGCAACTGGGGTCATGGTGCTGGTCAGTAGAAGTCATCGGCATACCCTGGGGTTGTGAAGCCCTATTATAATCGGGCCAGCTTTGCGGAATGAAGCCGGGTGCTGGATTCTGCCCCGCCCGCCTTGGAAAGCAGGGCACATCCCCTGTTGGAGTACAATACAGGTACGTGGTGCTTGGCCTTCGGATATGGCTGAGTCGGAGGAGTTTTGGTGACATTCATTATTTGGTTGCTGGTGCTGGGTGGACTGGTACTGGGCCTGAGCCGGGCCAGGTGGTCCTTTCAGACCTGGACCGGGGCATTGGGCGTTGGCCTGCTATTGCTGACCCTGTTCGGCATGCTGTCCGTCATCGGCGGTATTGTCCTGTGGGGGCTGTTCGTTTTTCTGGCGCTGCTCAACTCGCCCGAGCTGCGCATCGCGCTTTTGAGCAGGCCGATGTTTGCCTACATACGCAAGGTGCTGCCCCCCTTGTCGGATACGGAGCGCGAGGCGGTCGAGGCAGGGACTTCGTGGTGGGAAGCTGAACTGTTTCAGGGCAATCCCGATTGGCAAAAACTGATCGGGCACAGGACTTCGGCGCTTTCCGCGGAAGAGCAGGCCTTCCTGGACGGGCCGGTGGACGAGCTTTGCCGGATGCTCGATGACTGGAAAATGACAAGCGAGTTGAATGATCTTCCCCCCGAAGCCTGGGAGTTCCTCAAGAAAAACAGGTTTTTCGGAATGATCATACCGAAGAAATACGGAGGCCTTGAATTCTCCGCCATCGCACATTCGTCCGTGGTCATGAAAATTGTGAGCCGCAGCGCCAGTGCGGCCGTCACGGTCATGGTCCCGAATTCGCTGGGACCTGCTGAACTGCTGCTGCACTACGGCACGGAGGAGCAAAAAAACCATTACCTGCCAAGGCTTGCCGCAGGGGAAGAGATTCCCTGTTTTGCGCTGACAGGACCGGATGCCGGGTCCGATGCGGGCGCCATGCCGGATACCGGCGTGGTCTGTCGAGGCGAGTTCGAGGGAAAGGAGGTTCTGGGTCTGCGCCTGAACTGGGCAAAACGCTATATCACGCTGGGGCCGGTCGCCACCGTACTGGGGCTTGCCTTCAAGGCCTACGATCCGGACGGCCTGCTCGGCACACAGGAGAACCTCGGCATCACTTGCGCCCTGGTTCCCACCGATACCCCGGGAGTGCGCATCGGCACGCGGCATAACCCGCTCAATGCCTGCATCCAGAATGGCCCGAACTGGGGAGAGGACGTATTCATTCCCATCGACTGGGTGATCGGCGGGCAGGATCAGATCGGCAAAGGCTGGCGCATGCTCGTCGAGTGTCTGTCGGTCGGGCGCGGCATTTCCTTGCCTGCCCTGAGCGCAGGGGCAGGAAAATTCATCAGCTACATGACCGGTGCCTATACCCGGGTCCGCAAACAGTTCGGGACCCCGATTGGCAAGTTCGAAGGTGTGCAGGAAGCCCTGGCCAGGATCGGTGGCCTGACCTACATGATGGAAGCCGGGCGAACGCTGACCGCCTCAGCCATCGACCACGGGGAGAAGCCGTCCGTGGCGACCGCGGTGCTCAAGTATCACAACACGGAAAGCATGCGCAAGGTCATCAATGATGCCATGGACGTGCACGGGGGCCGCGGAATCTGTCTGGGGCCGAGCAACTACCTGGCGCAGATTTACCAGTCCATGCCGATGAGCGTCACCGTTGAGGGTGCAAACATCCTGGTCCGCAGCCTGATTATCTTCGGCCAGGGCGCCATGCGATGCCATCCTTATCTTATGGCTGAAATCAATGCCGCGACAGACCCGGAAGAGGAAGCCGGGCTGAGAGAATTCGACCAGGTCCTGTTCCGGCACATGGGCTATACCGTTCGCAATGGTGCGAGGTCCTTCCTGTATGGTGTGACCCGCAGCCGGCTGGCACCCAGCCCGGTGGCGGGGCCTACCCAGGGTTACTTCAGGCGGCTGGCCAGGATCAGCGCAAGCTATGCGTTTGTTTCGGATTTTGCGCTGTTGTTTCTGGGCGGCAACCTCAAGCGCAGGGAAAGGCTCTCCGGCCGTTTTGCAGATGTCCTGGGGTACATGTATCTGTGTTCAGCCATTCTGAAGCACTACCAGGAGACGGGCAGGCCGGCAACGGATTTACCGCTGGTCGAGTGGAGCGCGAAGTACTGCCTCTACCACGCCCAGCATGCCCTGGATGAAATCATGCGGAATTTTCCCTCGCGAATCGTCGGGCAGCTTTTGCGCGCGGTGGTGTTTCCGACGGGAAGGAGTCTGCACTACCCGAATGATGTGCTGGGGCAGCGTGTCGCTGAAATCCTCATGGAGCCGTCTGCAACCCGGGACCGGCTCACCGGGGGAATTTTCAAGAGCATCGACGCTGAAGATGTCGCAGGGCGGGTGCAACACGCCCTGGCTGCCGTCATCGCCGCAGAGGAGGCGGACCGCAAGCTTGCGAAAGCCGGTGTCTCCCCTCCGGGCAGGGGCAGGTCACAGGACTGGCTGGGCGAGGCCGTCGCACAAGGCATCATCACGCAACCGGAAGCGGAACTTGTGGAACGGGCACGGACTGCGGCACACGCGGCCATCGCAGTGGATGATTTCCCACCGGGGACCGATGCAGGGGAAGGGGCAGGCTGCGCCACTGATCAAGCGCAGGCCAGTCAGGCACCCGGCAATATGCCGTAGTAGGTCAGTGACCCTGCGGCAAGCGAGCGGGTGTCAGCTCAGGGACTTGAGCAACACGTACACGGCTCCGGTACCTCCATCGACCGGTCGTGCCGAGCAAAAGGCCAGTATCTCCTCCCTTTTTTGCAGCCACCGGTTGACCATGGGTTTCAGTTTGGGCCCCTGGTTGCTCGAGCCGTGGCCCTTGCCATGGATGATCTGGACGCAGCGAATGTTTTTTTCGCGTGATATCTTGATGAAATCCACCAGTGCAAGTTGGGCTTCGGCAATGGTCAAGCCATGCAGGTCGAGTTCCGCACCGATACTGTATTGCCCCTTCTTGAGCTTTCTGAAGGTATTTTTCCGGATCCTGTCGTCGCGAAAGGCCAGGCTGTCTCCGGGCTGCATGTCTTCGAACTCCAGGCTGGCGTCCAGGGACTCTTCCAGGACACGGCCCTGGTCCTTCATGGTTTCCTGGGGCAGGGTACTTGGCTTGGGCGGAGTGTCTTCGGTGCGGTTTGAGTGGTCCGAGTGCAGGGGCCTGACGCCCTTTACCAGGTCTGCAAAGCGTGCTTTCCTACCTGAACCACTTCCTTGCTCTGACATGTTTGCATTCCATTTCGGTGTATTATTTTGCTACGATTCCTGACCGGGCGCTTGCTCAATTCTACTTCCCGCAGCAGCAGATTTCAGTAGCAGAAATGCATCTATTACTCAGCAATGACGACGGAATTCGGTCCGAGGGACTCAAGGCGCTGGCCGAAGCGCTTTCTCCCTTGGGAAAAATTACCGTGGTCGCACCCAGCCGGGACCACAGCGCCTCCAGCAATTCCCTGACGCTGGACGCACCGATTCGTGCTCATTGCATTGCCGAGAACTGGTACAGCGTGGACGGCACGCCGACCGACTGCGTACACCTCGCAATCACCGGCCTGATCAGGGATGAGCCGGACATCGTGATTGCAGGCATCAACCTGGGAGCCAACCTCGGCGACGACGTGATCTACTCGGGTACGGTGGCTGCCGCCATGGAAGGCCGGTTCCTCGGGCTGCCGGCCGTGGCCATTTCCGTGAATTCCCACCGCCCGAACGACCTGCAGGCCTGTGCCCGGGTCAGCCATGAAATCATCTCCAAGCTGACCGTACAGCAGTTGCCTCAGGACCTGATCATCAATGTCAACATCCCTGACCTGCCGATGCAGGCCATCAAGGGCATGGACACCACCCGGCTGGGCAGCCGGCACAAGGCGGAACCGGTCATCGAGTCTGCCGACCCGCGCGGCGATACGATCTACTGGGTCGGTGCCGCCGGTCCCGAACAGGATGCAGGCCCCGGCACGGACTTTCATGCCATCCGCAACGGCTACGTCTCGGTAACCCCTCTGCATCTTGACCTCACCCACTACAAGGCCATGCAGCCGATTGCGCAGTGGGTCTCTGCGTGCAAGTTCACCTGACCGGAAAAATTTTGCAGTGACCCTGAAATCGAACCCGCACGAAGGTATCGGCATGACTTCGCAGCGCACCAGAGACCGCCTGATTTCACGTCTGCGAGACCGCGGTATCCGCAACCGGCAGGTCCTTCATGCCCTGCGCGCGACCCCCAGGCACCTGTTTGTCGATGAGGCCCTGGCGTCGCGCGCCTATGAGGACACGGCCTTGCCGATCGGCCACCGGCAGACCATCTCGCAACCGTATGTCGTGGCCTGCATGACCGAAGCCGTCTTGCAGGGGGGTGCACTGGAAAAGGTGCTGGAGGTTGGCACCGGGTCCGGGTACCAGGCCGCCGTACTGTCTGGACTGGCGGAACAGGTGTATACCGTTGAGCGCATCGAGGCGCTTTACCAGCAGGCACGCAAGCGCGCGATGCAGCTTGACTTGCGCAATATACGGTTCAAGCTGTCCGACGGCTCGTGGGGCTGGGAGAGCTATGCACCCTATGATGCCGTGGTGGTGACTGCGGCCCCGGACGAGATCCCGGCGGCCCTGGTGGATCAGCTGGCGGACAACGGTCGCCTGGTCATACCGGTGGGCGAGCCCTCGGGAGCACAGAATCTCCTGCTGTTGCGCAAGACGGGAAACCGTGTGGAGCAGGAAAGCCTGGGCAGTGTCAGTTTCGTACCACTCGTGCAGGGAAACGTGTATACATAGCGGTCTGCAATGAAATTGTTCACCCGGTTCTACGCAAGCATCATGACCTGGGCCGGCCATCCCCGTGCCGGATACTACCTGGGGGGACTGAGTTTTGCGGAGTCCTTTTTTTTCCCGGTACCGCCGGATGTGCTGCTGATCCCGATGACCGCGGCAAGACCCGCCCGAGCCTGGTGGTTTGCATCCCTCACCACGGTCACTTCCGTTGCGGGCGGGGTGCTGGGCTATTTCATCGGGGCGTTTGCCTTCGAGTACATTGAACCCTGGCTGCGGGCCTCCTCCTACTGGCCGGAATTTGAAACGACGCGGGCCTGGTTCGGGGAATGGGGGGTATGGGTCATCGTGGTCACCGGGTTCTCTCCCATCCCCTACAAGCTTTTCACCGTCACCGCAGGCCTGCTTTCCCTGGCCATACTTCCGTTCGTGCTGGCCTCGTTCATCGGCAGGGGCGCGCGTTTTTTCCTGGTCGCAGGACTGCTCAGGTACGCGGGTCCCAGACTTGAACCCTGGGTCCGGAAATACGTGGAGAGGATCGGCTGGGCTACCGTTATCGCGCTGGCGATCGCTCTCGTTTATTTCGGATACTTCTGATGGCTGCTTGCCTACGACTGGTCGTCGCAGGAATTTTTTTCTCCCTGCTGGCAGGCTGTGCCCCGTATCCGGAAATGCCGATCTACTACAAGTACGTCCAGGATGACCACAAGGTGCTGAAGGGCGAGACCCTGTACTCGATCGCCTACCAGCACGGCCTGGACTACCGCGAGCTCGCGGCATGGAACCGCATCGCCAAGCCCTACACGATCTACCCGGGCCAGCGCCTGCAACTGAAAGGCCCCAAGATCCCCCTGGGTACCCGAACGCAGACTGCAACGGCTGCCAAGAAGAGGGTGAGCACGAAACAGCCGCCTCCTGCGACCAGGAAAAAGACGGCAACCGCCAAGCAGCCCAAGGCGACCCGGACGGTGAGGCATACCTGGGTCTGGCCGGTGCGCGGAAAGCTCATCCAGAAATATTCTGCCAAGGGCGGGGGTAACAAGGGAATTGACATTGCAGGCAAGCCCGGGCAGCCGATCCTGGCCGCATCCTCGGGAAAAGTGGTGTACAGCGGCGATGGACTGCCGGGGTACGGCAACCTTATCATTGTCAAGCACAGCGACCAGTACCTGAGTGCTTACGCGCACAATCGCAGGCTGTTGGTACAGGAAGGACGCTCGGTGACCCGCGGACAAAAAATTGCCGAGCTGGGCGGTACGGGGGCACGCTCTCCCCGGCTGCATTTTGAAATTCGCCGGCATGGCAAGCCGGTCGACCCGCTTCGTTACCTGCCCAAATTATGAGTATTTCAGTCGGGGGAGAATAAGGGCTGCGACGACCCTGCGACCTTCCGAGACCAGGATTCCGTAGGTCCTGCAGGCCGCAGTCAGGTTCATGCACTCCAGGCCGATTTTCTGCTGCGAGAACCACGCAATCATTTCCCCGTCGGGGAACCTTCCCGGTTCATCTGAGCCCAGCAGAACGATTTCCGGTTGCAGTTCAAGGATGGCCGAGCAGCGATCCTTGTCCAGTTGCCGGATACTGGTGACCTCCCACGCCGTGATCAATCGTTCCGGGGAGACAATGAGACTTTCGGAGTAGGGTTCGTTGTTGATCAGCACGCGCCCTGCTTGATAGCCGGTGATCACAAAGCTTGAGTCAGCGAAATCCTGAGTCAGGTCCATCAGCGCAGCAAGGGGTCGGGCATAGGCAGCAAATATTGAATCACGTATTATACGCGGTTCAGGTTAGGATGATCTGTCTATGGAAGACTTTGCAAGAATTTCCCGTCTCCCCCCTTACGTATTCACGATCGTAAACGAGCTGAAATCCGATGCCCGGTCCCGCGGCGTGGACATCGTGGATTTCGGCATGGGCAACCCGGACCAGCCCCCGCCCCGGCACATCCCGGAAAAGCTTGCCGAAGTCGCACTCAGGGAAGACACGCACCGGTATTCGCTGTCCCGAGGAATCCCCAAATTGCGCCTGGCGGTGGCGAACTGGTACCGGCGCAAATTCGATGTCGAAATCGATCCCGAGACCGAAACGATCGTCACCATCGGTTCAAAGGAAGGTCTGGCTCATCTGGCCCTGGCCACGCTGGGCCCGGGGGATGCCGTGCTGGTGCCCAACCCCGCCTATCCGATTCACCCGTATGGCTGTGTGATCGCGGGCGCGGATATCATCTACGTACGGCTGGCCGAGGACGAGGATTTTTTTGGCGAACTGGAAAAAGCCATCCGGGACTCGTGGCCGCGTCCGAAAATGCTGATTCTCAATTTTCCGTGCAACCCCACGACACAATGCGTGAACTTGCCGTTTCTCGAAAAGGTCGTGGCCGTGGCAAGGGAGCACGCCATGTGGGTGGTGAACGACATCGCCTATGCGGAAATCACGTTCGATGGTTACGAGGCACCTTCCATACTGCAGGTGCCGGGTGCGAAGGAAATCGCCGTCGAATTTTATTCCTTGTCCAAGACGTATAACATGCCAGGCTGGCGGGTCGGTTTCATGTGCGGCAATCCGGCCCTGGTCGCTGCTTTGTCGAGGCTGAAGTCCTATGTCGATTACGGCATATTCACGCCGATACAGGTGGCGTCGATCGCTGCGCTGGACAGCCCTCCGGAAGTGATCGAGCAGGTTCGTTCGACGTACAGGAGCCGGCGTGACGTATTGTGCGAAGGTCTGGAAAGTGCAGGGTGGGCCGTCAGGAAGCCGCAGGCGACCATGTTTGTCTGGGCGGAGATTCCCGAACCTTATCGCGAGGAAGGCTCACTGGAGTTCTCCAAAAGAATGCTGGAGGAGGCTCATGTGGCCGTATCACCGGGGATCGGGTTCGGTCAGTACGGCGATGCTCACGTACGCTTTAGCCTGATTGAAAACGAGCATCGGACCCGGCAAGCTGTACGAAGCATTCGCAAGATGCTGAAAATTACTTGAAGTGGAAATGAGAACGTGCTGGAAGCTGTAAAAGTTGGTGTACTGGGCCTGGGTACGGTAGGCAGCGGGGCTGCAAGTATCCTGTCGCGCAATGCCGATGAAATTGCACGCCGGGCAGGCCGTGGTATCCAGATTTCCGTGGCATGTGTACGTGATGTGGAAAGGCCGCGTGCCTGTGACATCGCCGCTGTAACCCTGACCCAGGATGCAAACCAGGTGGTCTGCAATCCGGATATAGACATCGTGCTGGAGTTGATGGGCGGTACGGAGAAGGCCCGGGAGTTGGTGCTCAAGGCCATTGAGCATGGCAAGCATGTGGTGACGGCAAACAAGGCGCTGATTGCATACCATGGAAATGAAATTTTTCAGCGTGCACAGGAGAAAGGAGTGTCCGTCACATTCGAAGCAGCCGTGGCCGGCGGAATCCCCATCATCAAGGCACTGCGTGAGGGGCTCGCCGCCAATTCCATCGAATGGCTGGCCGGGATCATCAACGGCACCGGCAATTTCATACTGACCGAAATGGGAGACCGGGGCAGGGATTTCGATGCCGCGCTCAAAGATGCACAGCGGCTGGGGTATGCCGAGGCCGACCCGACTTTCGACATCCAGGGCACCGATGCCGCGCACAAGCTCACGATCCTGGCCTCGGTCGCATTCGGTGTGCCACTGCAATTGGAAAAGGTCTACACCGAAGGGATCGCCGAGATCACCAGCAAGGATGTTTCCTATGCTGCCGAACTCGGCTACCGGATCAAGCACCTGGGCATCGCAAGGCGCACGGCCCGGGGTCTTGAACTGCGTGTGCATCCGGCCCTGATCCCGCAGCGGCGCCTGATCGCCAACGTGGACGGTGTGATGAATGCCGTGGTGGTCAAGGCAGATGCCCTGGGGGCCAGTCTGTACTATGGTCCAGGCGCAGGCGCCGAGCCGACCGGGTCCGCCGTCGTGGCGGATCTGGTGGATGTGGTTCGGGCACTCACCTCGGATCCCGAGAACCGCGTGCCGCACCTGGCATTCCAGCCGGATGCCTTGTCCGATATCCCGGTACTTTCCATGGACGAGGTTTCCACGGCCTATTACCTGCGCATTCACGTGCTGGACCGCCCCGGCGTGCTGGCCGATGTCACCCGCATATTCGCAGTGCACACGATCAGCATCGAAGCCATCATCCAGAAGGAGCCCCAGTCCGATCTTGCCAGTGTGCCCGTCGTGATTCTCACGCACCAGGTGAACGAGCAAAACATGAAGTGTGCAATCTCCGAGATCGAAGAGCTTGAAACGGTGACCGGTAGCGTCATGCGTATTCGCCTGGAAACGCTCTCCTGAATTTCGGGTGCAATATGGACAAGAAACACTACACTGGGCTGATTGACCGATACCGTTCCATATTGCCCCTTGCCGAGGACAGTCGAGCGGTCAGTCTTTGCGAAGGAGATACCCCGCTGATCCTGTGTCACAACCTCGAGCAGGCCAACCGCAAGGGGATCAAGCTGTATCTCAAGTATGAGGGACTGAATCCCACCGGTTCATTCAAGGACCGGGGCATGACGGTGGCGGTCAGCCAGGCGGTTCACGAGGGCAGCCAGGCCATTCTTTGTGCCTCCACCGGAAATACCTCGGCATCGGCGGCAGCCTATGCTGCAAGGGCGGGGATCAAGGCATTTGTGCTGATACCGGAAGGCAACATCGCCATGGGCAAACTTGCACAGGCGATGATGCATGGAGCCATCATCTTGCAGATCCGTGGCAATTTCGATGACGGCATGCGCCTGGTGAAGGAAGTCGCTGAAACCGCGCCGGTCAATATTGTCAATTCGATCAACCCGTACCGCTTGCAGGGCCAGAAGACAGCCGCTTATGAAATTGTCGAGGCGCTGGGCTGTGCACCGGATTTCCACTGCATCCCGGTCGGCAATGCCGGCAATATTTCAGCCTACTGGATGGGCTACAGCGAACTTGCTGCAGACGTTCACAACCAGGGTAAACAGGCGGTCACCGCATCCGGACGGACATCAAGGCCGAGGATGCTGGGCTATCAGGCAGCGGGGGCGGCGCCTTTTATTGCAGGCAAGCCTGTTGAAAAACCCGAAACGGTTGCCACGGCCATCCGCATCGGGCATCCCCAAAGCTGGAATCTTGCGCAGGTCGCGGTCAAGGAGTCAAGCGGCTGGTTCAATGCGTTCTCCGATGAAGAAATTCTGGCCACGCAAAAGCTGCTGACGACCCGCGAGGGTATTTTTTGTGAGCCGGCATCTGCAACCTCTGTCACCGGTGTCCTGCATGATATCGAGCACGGCAATATTGCAGAGGGCAGCACCGTGGTCTGTACCTTGACCGGGCACGGCTTGAAAGATCCGGATATCGCCATTCGGCAAAGCAGTACCGAGCTCATGAACATTGATGCAGAACTGGATTCGGTCAGGCGGGCGATATTGGAAAATTTGTAAGGCTGTATGGATACCGCGCCGAGTTGGCGGTTTACCG
This sequence comes from Gammaproteobacteria bacterium, assembly GCA_965220895.1. Lineage (GTDB taxonomy): Bacteria > Pseudomonadota > Gammaproteobacteria > UBA4575 > UBA4575 > WTFY01. Next base: position 185,722 of record OZ244850.1, on the reverse strand, counting down.
GTGAGGCCCGGGATGATTTGCAGTGGGTCGGCTATCCGCCCTGGCGAGCGGAACAAGGCCGCCGCTGCGAATACCTTGCTTTATCTGCCGTAGCCCACGACAGCTTTTGTCTCGAGAAATTCCTCAAGGCCGTAGCGCCCCCATTCACGACCATTGCCGGATCGCTTGTATCCGCCGAAAGGCGTCCTGCTGTCGGGTAAGGCTCCATTGATGTAAATGTTCCCTGCGCGGATTCGACGGGCAACCGCTTGCGCACGTTCTGGATTACCCGAGGAGACATACCCGGACAGCCCGTATACTGTGTCATTGGCGATGCGCACAGCATCATCTTCGTCCGTATAGCCGATCATGGAAAGTACGGGCCCGAAAATTTCCTGCTGTGCAATCTGCATGTCGTTGCTGACATGGGAAAACACGGTAGGTTTTACGTAAAAGCCTGCAGCCAGGCCATCCGGGCGCCCGAGACCGCCCGCCACCAGGTTTGCACCTTCATCAATGCCCGAGCGGATCAAGCTTTGGATTCGTTCAAACTGCTGCCTGGAGACCACAGGACCCATCCGTGTGCCCTTATTGGACGGATCGCCGACCTTGATTTTTTCAGCGGCCTTTCCAGCGATAGATGCCGCTTCATTCATCCGTTGTTGAGGGACCAGCATCCGCGATGGAGCAATGCAGGATTGGCCTGAGTTTGTGCATAGCCGTGAGACATCGCGTGCAACCGTTCGCTCAAAGTCGGTGTCGTCCAGCAGGATATTGGCAGATTTCCCCCCCAGTTCCTGTGCCACCCGTTTCACTGTGGGCGCCGCATTTCGGGCCACCTGGATTCCGGCCCGTGTCGAGCCCGTAAATGAAACCATGTCAATATCCGGGTGCGAAGAAAGTGCCGCACCAACGGTCGGCCCATTCCCGTTTACAAGATTGAAGACACCGGCCGGCACACCTGCAACATCCAGAATTTCAGTGAACAGAACCGCGTTGAACGGTGCGATTTCGGAAGGTTTCAAGACCATAGTGCAACCTGCCGCAAGGGCAGGCGCGACTTTGCAAGAGATCTGGTTGATCGGCCAGTTCCAGGGGGTGATCAGTCCACAAACTCCCATGGGTTCGCGGATGACACGAGAAGAGCCGATCTCTTCCTCGAATTTGAATGCCCGCAAGACCTCTAGCGTGATCACCAGGTGATCCAGTCCCATGGGAGCCTGATCTGAATTCGCGAGTTTCATAGGAGCCCCCATTTCCTCGCTGATCACCTCCGCCATCTCATCCATGCGGGCTCGATAGTGATGGACAACTTCTTCCAGCAGCTCGATCCTTTCCTTTTGCGTCGTTTTTGAGTAGGAGACAAAGGCCGATCTTGCAGCAGCTACGGCCCGGTCTACATCATCTTGATCGCCCATGGCGACGCAGCCAATGACTTCTTCCGTTGCAGGATTGACGACATCCGAGGTCTTGCCCGTCGAGGGTGTGACCCACTCGCCATGAATATAAAACCGAGTCCGGTTCTCCATAATTCCTCTCCAATCGATATGAATTCCCCATGCCCTGTACGAAACCCACACAATACCGGGAATGACTTTCCGTAGGGTAATGATTACCCGCAGAAAGCGGTAAACGCAAGAGGGGTTAGATAAGGAAGGGGAGTACGGATACGCAAAGCCTGCATGACCGGTGTCAGCTGAAAAAATGCGCCCCATGCAAAAACGGATCTCAGGTCAAACCGGGACCGAGCCCCGGTATTGACAGTTTTGTCTCCCCACTGCTGTCCGGTTAAGAAGTCACAAGATCCGGATTATCTGTTTTATTACAGTAAGTTACAACGAGAACAGGGTGTCCCCGACTTGAACGCGGATGCGACACAATGAACCCTTTTGAGACGCTTGTCGCAAAGAGGGTTGCATGTATACCGGAAAGACACTGTTTTCACAGCTCATGGAGTACCTGCCGTGGAAGACATTCCACCGGCTGGTGGCCCGCTACGAAGGGGACTACCGGGTACGCACACTGCCCTGTACCGAACACTTCAGGATCCTGGCCTTTGTACAGCTGACCTACCGGGAAAGCCTGCGTGACATCGAGGCCTGCCTGTCGGCACAGTCGGCCCGGCTGTACCACATGGGCATTCGCTCGCCCGTGAAGCGCGCGACGCTGGCCGATGCCAACGAACGCCGGGACTGGCGCATCTATGCCGAGTTCGCACAGCGCCTGATTGCCCAGGCACGCACGCTCTATGCCGAGGAGGACCTGGGCCTGGAACTGTCGAACACGGTCTACGCCCTGGACTCGACCACCATCGACCTGTGCCTGTCCCTGTTTCCCTGGGCACCGTTTCGAAAGACCCGCGCCGCCATCAAGATGCACACGCTGCTGGACCTGCGGGGCAATATCCCGGGCTTTATTCATGTCTCTGACGGCAAACTGCACGATGTCAACGTACTCGATGAGCTGATCCCGGAACCGGCAGCGATCTACGTCATGGACCGGGCCTACCTCGATTACACGCGACTGTTCAGACTGCACCAGGCCGGCGCATTCTTCGTCACCCGCAGCAAGTCAAACACGGACCTGCGCCGGGTCTATTCAGCCCCGAGTGAGCGCACTCAGGGTATCCTCTGTGACCAGACGGTGGCCTTGTCAGGCTTCTACAGCCGCAAGCACTACCCGCACCATCTGCGCCGCATCCGCTTCAAGGACCCGGACACGCAACAAACCCTCATCTTCCTGACCAACCTGTTCGGTCCCCCGGCAAAGACGATCTGTGAACTGTACAAGGCCAGATGGCAGGTGGAACTGTTCTTCAAGTGGATCAAGCAGCACCTGCGTATCAAGTCGTTCTACGGCACCTCGGTCAACGCAGTCAAGTCGCAGATCTGGGTGGCAGTGAGTGTCTACGTGCTCATCGCCATCCTCAAGAAACGCCTCAGCCTGGAGGCCTCACTCTACACTTTGTTGCAGGTATTTTCGGTGACCCTGTTCGAGAAAATGCCGTTAAATCAGGAACTTTTCCAAGCCCACCACACTTCTGAAAGGGACGTGCATCCTAACCAACTGAATCTGTTCAAATATTAACCGGACAGTAGTGTTGTCTCCCCATGACAAGTTTTGCTGATATAATTCGCGTGGTTTATCGGGAGTTACACTACTAACTTACTGAGACGAGGGGTGATGTGAGCGAAAGTCAAGTCCGGATACTCGTGGTTGATGACGAGGTGGACTTAGAGCAGCTGATGCTGCAGAAAATGAGACGCGAGGTTCGCAGCGGCCAGTACACTTTTGAATTCGCACACAATGGTGCGGAGGCCTTGGAACGACTGCGGGAGAATGGCAAGTACGACATCGTACTGTCCGATATCAACATGCCGGTCATGGATGGATTAACCCTGTTGGCGCAGATACCGGACGTCGACCCTGACATACGCGCTGTCATGGTTTCAGCATATGGAGACATGGAAAATATCAGGACGGCAATGAATCGGGGCGCCTTCGATTTTGTCACCAAGCCGATCGACTTCACAGACCTGAAGGTTACCATTGAACGTACAGTCGAAAATCTTACACTTTGGCGTCAGGCACTAAGCACACGCGACAAGCTGGTCGCACTCCAAAACGAGCTCAATGTAGCCAGGAAGATGCAGCAGAGCATTCTGCCGATGTCGTTCCCCACTTCTGAAGAATTCAATCTCTACGCGAGTATGGTGCCGGCACGCTCGGTGGGTGGCGACTTTTTCGATATCTATGAATTCTTGGATGGCAGGATCGGGGTGGTAATCGCCGACGTGTCCGACAAAGGAGTACCGGCTGCCATGTTCATGATGGCCAGCCGTACGTTGCTGAAGGCCTGTGCTGCAACTTCCAGCTCTCCGGCTAAGGTACTGAATCAAGTCAACAGAATGCTTGCAGAAAGTAATGCTGACATGACGTTCGTGACCCTGCTGTACGGAATTTACGATCCCCAGAGCAAAGAGCTTGTGTACTCGAACGGCGGTCACAATTTGCCTGTGGTCATCAAGCCGGACAAGACTATCGAGTTGCTGGAGTCTACCGATGGGATTGCACTTGGAGTCATGCCGGATCTGGAATATCAAGAAAAATCGATTGTTCTGGAATCTGGATCCATGATTGTTTTTTATACAGATGGGGTTTCGGAAGCCGAAAAGGACGATGGCGAACTGTTTGAGATGGACCGGTTTTTCGAGGTTTTCCGAAACAGTACGTTTGAGAACGCCAAGGACGTTACCGATACGGTGTTTCAGTCGGTCAGGAAGTTTGCAGGGGAAACCCCCCAGTCGGATGACATTACCTGCCTGGTCCTACGAGTCACATAAAAATTCAGAATAGAGTGATGCAAGCTTCACGTACGCTAGTCGTTGCCAATCGAATGGAGGAGATTCGCATGATCGAGGCAGCACTGGAGGAGTTTGGCGAGCAGCATGGGTTCCCCATGGATGCGCTGCTCCAGATTCAGCTAGCACTGGAGGAACTTTTCACCAACGTGGTCAGCTATGCGCATGACGATGATCTGGAACATGAAGTCGAGATCAAGTTTTCCAGAGAGAGCGAGACCATCACCGTCGAGATCATGGATGATGGGTGCCCCTTTGATCCGTTGCATGATGCGCCCGAGCTGGATATTGAAAGTTCCCTTGAGGAACGCAGTATCGGTGGCGCCGGTATCCGTCTGGCCAAGCAGCTAATGACGGAGTTGCGCTACCAGCGCAACAGTGGGCACAACCACTTAACCCTGGTAAAGAAGATATAGGTAAGGTGCGGATTCTGCGCAGACTCTCTCTCAGAAAAGTCTCTGCCACAATTTTTGCTGTACTGTTTGCAAGTGCTGCAGGCGGAGAAGTCAAGGAAAGCATCATCACGACTCCCGGCGTGAACAGTGAACGTATCCTGTTCGGTCAGTCGGCGGCATTCAGTGGTCCAGCCGGCGAACTTGGCAAAAGCATGAAGTCAGGAATTCTTGCTGCATTTAAAGAGATCAATGACCAAGGAGGTGTGAATGGGCGCCGTCTGGAGTTGCGCTCGCTGGATGATGCCTATGAGCCGGAGGCTGCAGTCACCAACACGCAGCAGTTGATAGAAGAGGGAGTCTTTGCGCTGATAGGCGCAGTCGGCACACCTACCTCCCAATCTGCCGTTCCTGTCACCGAGGCCAGCGAGGTGCCCTACCTGGCACCAATGACAGGGGCTGAGTACCTGCGCGATAGTTCCCGTCACACGGTGATCAACCTCCGGGCTTCGTATTACCAGGAAACCGAGGAGATGGTGGAGCGGCTCACCGCGGACATGGGCTATGACCGGATTGCAATCCTCTACCAGGATGACTCTTTTGGGCGCGCCGGACTGCGGGGTGTTCTTCTTGCTCTTGAGCGCCGTGAGCTTTCTGCTGTCGGCACGGGCGTGTTTCCCCGAAACACGATCGCAGTGAAGACGGCGCTTCTTGACCTGCGCGCTACAAACCCACAGGCGGTGGTCATCATTGGTCCTTACAAGCCGACCGCAACCTTTATCAGGTGGGCCAGACGCCTTGGCATGGACCCCATTTTCATGACGCTGTCTTTCGTCGGCAGTAATGCCCTGGCGAAGGAATTGGGAACCTACGGATCCGGAGTTCTGGTAACGCAGGTCGTACCCTTTCCGATGGGGAATGCAATCGGTGCATCAGCTGCCTACCGTGCAGCACTCAGCGCCTATGATCCGTCGATTGAACCGGGATTCATATCATTCGAAGGCTATCTGGCAGGGCGCCTGGCGGCCCATGTTATCCTGCGTTGTGGGAAGCAGATAGAGCGCAGCTGTATCGATTCAGTACTGAGGACGGATGAAGGTTTCGATCTGGATGGATTCAGATTGCGTTATGGCAAGAGCGACAACCAGGGCTCGGATGATGTTTTTCTGACAGTGATCGGCCCCGATGGCCAGTATTCACCCGTAACCTCGCTAACCTCTGTTACCACTGCGGCAGGGGCCACGCATCTGCAATGAATTAGAGCCGAGAAGTATGCCTTCGAAACTCTGGAGCCGCATTTCCACACAGCTATATGTCGGTTTTGGCGGTGCGGTAGCGCTGATCATCATGATCAGCTTGTTGGCACTCTTCTTCCTGGATTACATCGGGAAAATCCAGCAGAACGTCAGTGAAAAGAATGTCCCGGAAATGACTTCTGCGTTTGCTATCGCGCAGCAAACGGCATCGCTGGTTGCAGCAGTACCACGCCTGACAACAGCTACTCCAGAACAGTTTGAAACCATCGCTGCAACCACCAGCTGGAAGGCAGATGAATTCAAGGCACAGCTTTCGATCATGCTGGAAAACCAGGGGAGAGATGCAAGAGCGGAACAGATTGAGTCCGGTGGGGAGGGGATTGTACAGAACATTGAAAAGGTAAAACTGCTGGTCAGGGAACGCTTTGATGTTCGTCAGAAGATTATTGACCTCAGGGATGAATTGCAGGTGGTCCAGGGCGAGTTGACAACAATTCTGATCAAGGAAATTGATGATCAGATGTTCTACACGATGACGGGCTACCGATCTCTCGGCGAGGAACGGTCCCCCGTTTCTGTTCATTTCTCGGAACAGGAATTTCTGACCTACCGCCGCCTGGTGGAACTGCGTGAAGCCGCGGCTATTGCCACGCAGTTGCTAGCCACCGCGTTCACCATAACGGAAGAAGCCTTGCTGGAGCCTTTGCGGGAGCGGTTTGAAGCCACGGTCGGCAGTGCAGAGCGCTCGCTTGACGCACTCAAGGACACGCCGGTCCATGGCCGGTTATCCTCGGCTTTTATCGACCTGTTGTCCGTTGGCAGAAAGGAGGGCAACGGGTTTGATCTGCGTTACAGGGAACTCACCGTCAATGAGGAGTTGGCCGACTTGCTCAGTGACAGCCAAATCTTGGGAATTGATGTTGTTGCACAGGTTGAGAGCTTTGTGGATGACTCCAGCATGGCTGCAGGAGAAATGGCTGACATGGCGACCACGGCAACGGATACCAGCACAACGATATTGCTCATTGTCAATCTCGTCAGCATTGTTGGTGCATCCATGTTTGTCTGGCTGCTTGTACAGCGTCGCCTGATCAGGCGACTGGACAGAATATCTAGCCAGATGCAGCGGATGGCCGGCGGTGACCTGGAAGTTGCGATTGATGTCGACGGTCATGATGAGATAGCGCAGCTGGCCAAGGCGCTGGATGTGTTCAGGAACAATGCACTGGAGGTGCAGCGTCTCAATCTGGTGGAGACACTCGCCGAGGAACTGAAAGGAAAGAATGAGGAGCTGGCTAATGCCAACGAGGAATTGGAACGTGCACAGGACCAGATTGTAATGCGTGAAAAGCTTGCTGCACTGGGCCAGTTGACGGCAGGGGTTGCACATGAAATAAAAAATCCGATGAATTTCATCATGAACTTTTCAGAGGTTTCGCAAGAACTGCTGGAAGAACTGCTGGAAGAAGTGGCTAAAAGCAAAGCTGGGCAAGGGAACGGGGAAGATGAATACGACCAGGAGTTGGTCGAGGAGGTGGCCGGGGACCTTACGGGAAATCTGCAACGCATCCATGAGCACGGCAAGCGCGCGAACCGGATCGTAATGGATATGCTGAAAATGGGTCGCGGTGGTGGGGACTGGCAGGAAACCGATCTGAACGTATTGTTGAATGACCATGCACTGCTTGCATTCCACAGCGCCCGTGCCGCTGACACGGAATTTCAACTGGAGATTCAGGAAGATTATGAGGAAGGTTTAAGGGAGATCATGGTGCGTCCGCAGGATCTTGGCCGGGTATTCCTGAATTTGGTGACCAATGCCTGCTACGCCACGGACGAAAAAAGAAAAGGTCTGCTGGAGGAAGACGGTGATGCCGCGAAGGAATATCAACCGATACTCAAGCTGAGCACCCTGCAGGTTGGGGATTTTGTAGAGATACATGTCCGGGACAATGGTAACGGCATTCCCGAATCGGCATTGGAGCGTATCTTCAATCCATTCTATACCACCAAGCCACCGGACAAGGGGACTGGCCTGGGACTGTCGCTGTCCAGTGACATCATGCGCGAGCATGGTGGTGAAATCCGTGTCGATACCAAGGAGGGCGAATACACCGATATGATCGTTGTGCTACCAGTGGAACAGGTTGGCCATGAGGCAAAGGAGGCTACTGGGGAGCCTGCAGATGGAGAAGATGTCGCGGTTGCACCTTCTTGACGTGTCAGTTGCTTGCTGCGGGAACTGCCTCAGAAAGTGATTCTTGTATTTCAATAATCTTGTCAAAGCCGGAAGTCCGTATGACCTGCAAGGCCAACTCCGGCAGAGAACACAATATGAACTTCTTGTTCCTGTCCCTGGAAATTTTTGCGATCAGCAAGATTGAACGCAGGCCCGCACTGCTGATGTAGGTCAGCTTTTCAAAATCCAGAATAACCGGGCCGTCTAAATCCTGAATCCTGCGCTCAACACCGCTCTGGAATTTCTGGGCGCTTATGCCATCAACGCGGCCCCCCACATGGATAACCAGGATGCCATCGATCATCTCGTCTACCAGGTGCAGTTCCCGGGTCACAGTAGCAGTTTCTCCAGGGGTTGGAAGTTTAATTCCGTAATGCCGGTTCAGCCTTACGGTGGTTTAGCAAAGTTGGTATGTGCTGCAGATCCTTCACGAATGTTCTCAGCCCTGAGTGCCAGCAGCAATTTGACACTTCCACACACGCAGGGGTTAACAGCGGGACTGTCACTCGGATTTTTCTGTGGTGATCCTAACTCTTGATCGCTTCTACTGCTGCGGTTCGAGATTGAAGTACATCAATGATCTTGTCAAAACCTGCAATCTCAACGATTTCTTTTATGGGCTCAGGCAGGGAGCAAAGCATGAACTTTGTATTTTTGCCCTTGAGCGTTTTTGCAATAAGCAGGATTGAACGTAATCCTGCACTACTGATGTAGGACAGATTCTCCAGATCTAGTACTACTGGATTGTCAGAGCCATCAATTTTCTTGTTGAGGTTATTGTAAAATTCCTGAGCGTTCACACCGTCAATACGGCCCGTCACGCTGATAATCAGTGCAGTCCCCTCAATCTGGTCGACCTGCAATTCTACTTGATGATTTTGAATGGTACTTCTCCGAAGATTATGCGTTCGCACAGACTATACAAAAAAATTTTTGCCTAATCTATCAAATTTTTACTATTGCGGATCCCCTTCTGGCACTGAAACAGCCCTCCCCCCCCCCCCCACGGTTCGGGGTGCACAGACTCTCGTAGCGACGGAATGCGGCTATGTACAGGCTGAAAGCCCTTTACGGGGCCACTTCAACCACCCCGGATAGACAGGAGATTCAATCAAATCCGGCAGTTAAAGCTTGCTGCCAATTTCCTATTATCCAGCACGAGTGTACAATATCATTCAACTGTGAAGCGAAATATAGATTATGCAATGGTGTCCGCCCTAAGTGCGTTGACGAGCAATGACTTTGCCTACCAGGAAAAGGCCTTGCAAGGGGTGTCTCGCACATTTGCCTTGACGATTCCACAGCTTCCGGATCGATTATGTGATGTGGTCGGCAATGCCTACCTTCTGTGCCGAATTACAGACACCATCGAAGATGAACCCGCACTCTCTGCAGAACAAAAACGTGAGTTCTCCGAGCGCTTTGCCGAGGTTGTTGCAGGCAGACAGGAGCCGGATCCCTTTGCGCATGATCTCGGCAAGCTGCTGTCTTCGTCAACGACTGAAAGTGAGCATGACCTGATCGCGAATACTGCCCGGGTCGTTCGCATCACGAGGGGATTCAGTGATACTCAGCGCAAGGCACTAGAGCGCTGTGTCAAAATCATGTCGCGGGGAATGGCGGAATTTCAGCAAAAGGCAACGATCCAGGGTCTGAACGACCTGCCTCACCTTGACCAGTATTGTTACTACGTCGCCGGAGTCGTGGGCGAGATGCTTACCGAGCTGTTCTGCGATTATTCCGAGAAAATCGGTGAACGGCGCGGGGAATTGCTTGCGCTCTCAGTTTCCTTCGGCCAGGGTCTGCAGATGACAAACATTCTGAAGGATATATGGGACGATCAGCGCCGTGGAGCCTGCTGGCTGCCGCAGGACATCTTTCGTGCGGCAGGTTTCGAGTTGAGTGCCTTGTCTTCCGCACAGAACGACCCCGGCTTTACCAAGGGACTGTTTGATCTGGTGGCGATCGCCCGCCACCACTTGTCAAATGCATTGCGGTTTATCATGATTATTCCCTCCCGTGAAACGGGCATCCGGCTGCATTGCCTATGGGCGCTGGGGATGGCCGTACTGACCCTGCGTCGTATCTATGCGACCCCGGCATTCAGGAGCGGGCAAGAGGTGAAGATTTCACGTCGCAGTGTGTGGATGGTTACCATTGTCACCAGTGCCATGGTACGGTCGAATCTGGCTTTGAAACTATTGTTCGGGATGCTGACCTACAGTCTTCCACGCGTCGAAGGCAGGTACCTTGAGCAAGCAAGGTCATAACGGCAGGCGAGACCCAGTGAGAGCATACATATGGATGGATTACTGCAAGTGAGTTCCCCCGATCCTGCGAATGGGGAGAAACAGAGAATCCGCGTGATTCTGGCCCAGCCGCGCGGCTTTTGCGCGGGTGTGGACCGCGCTATCGCCATTGCAGAAGGAGCGCTGAAACTTTATGAGCCTCCTGTGTATGTCCGGCATGAAATTGTCCATAACAGGAGAGTGGTTGAAAACCTGAAAGCGAAGGGTGTGCAGTTCGTGGAAGAAATCCACCAGATTCCCGACAATGCTATCGCCGTGTTCAGTGCCCATGGTGTCTCCAAAAAGGTCCAGCAGGATGCAGCGGAGCGTGGCCTTGAATCACTCGATGCGACATGCCCGCTGGTTTCCAAGGTGCACAAGGAAGGCCAGCGTTATGCCGCCAAGGGCTACGATGTAATTTTGATCGGTCATGAGAACCATCCCGAGGTCGAGGGCACCTTGGGTCAAATCCCCGGGCCGGTTTATCTGGTCAGTAATGTGCAGGACGTGGAGGCACTGGAAGTGCGTGACCCGGACAAGGTGGCTTACGTAACCCAGACCACCTTGTCGGTCGATGATACACGGGATGTGATCAAGGCGTTGAAGCGGAGGTTTCCAAATATTGCGGGCCCGAACATCAAGGATATCTGCTATGCGACCCAGAATCGTCAGGCTGCTGTCCGCACCCTTGCAGCCCAGGTTGACCTGGTGCTGGTGGTAGGAGCCCAAAACAGCTCCAACTCGAATCGCCTGTGCGAAGTCAGCAATGACAGCGGTACACCCAGTCACCTGGTTGAGGATCCGGCAAAAATAGATCCCCGGCTATTGCAAGGGATCGAGGCCATAGGAATTACGGCGGGCGCATCAACACCGGAGGAACTGGTGCAGGAGCTGATCGCCAAGCTGGAGGAGTTTGCTGACTTGGAAATCTCGAATATGGATGGCATCGTCGAGAATGTGTCTTTTGGTCTTCCGGCCTCCTTGCGCGGGGTGGTTCAGGCCGGGTAAGCCGGTCGGGCGGGCATTCCTGGCACGCCCAGGTCAACTGCCAAACCGTCTAAAAGTTGTAGTTCAGGCGAAATTCCAGAAAGCTGTCCCGCCGAACAGGGTCCAGCTGGACATCCTTTCGCTCTACGTTAACCAGTGAAAAAAGCTCGAGATCTGCTGACCATTGATCGGTGATACGGCGGCTGAACTCGATCACGAAAGCGCTGGTGGAATAGTGCCAATCTTTCAGAAAGCTGGAGAATATCTCCGTATTCTGGACATCATTGAAGGCTACCCGTATGCCGACGAGGAAGTCGTCGTCAAAAATATTCGTTGCATCCTTGCCCCGTTCGTCGTAACACCACTCACCTAGGATTCCAAAGTCGGCGGCTGACTCGAATACGGAATAGAACGTGTACTCGGCACCAATCACGAATGCGACATAATCCTCTGCTGCAAAACGCAGGTTTTGAGAGTCGGAGCGATGAATGGCTTCGAGCTTGAACAGCCACTCGTCGGTGGTCAGCTGTGCGTCAATCCCGAACTGGCGTATCTGCTCATAGTATGGGACAAGCACCAGCTCCCCCTCGCGCTTTCGGCTGGCCTGAGGCTGCAGGAGAGGGTCCCGGCTGGTGCCGTCAAAATAGCTTACTCCCACATCGAAAGGTCCGAAGTTCTGGCTGTACCGGACGGCAAAATCCAGATGCCATTCCTCGGCTCCATGTTCGTAGGAGGGGTGGTCGTTATCGACGACGAGAGATGAGCGCAGGCGACCATTGCGGCCCGGATAGGTGCGTTCCCGGTGGTGCGGGAGGATGAATACCTCGGCGACCCCCAGATCCCCGGACCAGGTGGCGTGTGCCATGAGCTGGCCCAGCTCGACTTCTTCATCCGGATGCTCGATCAGGTCTGTCTGGTTGATGATATCGACCAGGTGATTGGACTCGACTACGCCCCAGAACACCCGATCCAAGCCAAGGCGCAGTTCCCACTCGCCGTCTCCAATTTCACCGAGCAGCAGGAAGTACGCCTCACGCAAGTCCGCATGGCTGCGGTGGGGATCAGCGTTGTCATAGCGCAGGAACGGCACCATGGTGAAGCTCCAGCCATGAACGCTTTCAAGGTAGAGTTCTGGTTCAAAAACGATCCCGCTGGCAAGTTCCGACTGGCTTGAGTAGGCAGGATTCTCGGGGTACCAGCGGTTTTCGATCCTGATCTGCCCGAAAATCTCCGGGTCCACCTCACTGCCTGCACATACCTGTGCAGTCAAGGCCATGGTCAAAAGCCAGACTGCCCGGATCATGGTGCAGGGATCTGCCACGACCTTAACGTGCTCGTCTCAATCCTGTTTTCGTGAAGTCACGATCATCAAGGTCGGTTTGGAACTGGTAATCCGCCCAGTTGATTATGGTACTTTTCCCGGTCAGGTGATTGACCATTGTCATCTGGCCGGCGCGCCAGTAACGATCCAGGTATAGCTTGTGATCGCTCAGGGTAAGTGTTTTCAGGTGCGCGTCTTTACGGTCGTAGTACTCGATTTTCCATGTACGCAGAGCTTCCCTGTCTTGCCAAATCACTTGACGGCTGTAGCTCGACTTCTTATTGACCGGAAACCGCTCCATGACCGTGCAAGTCAAATCTTCGCATGGCTCATCGCGCAGATACCGATACGTGAATTTTTCCAGTTCCGGGCTGCTCATGTCTTCATAGGCAAACTCGCTGCCCATGAACGAACCCGACTGATTTGAGGAGCTGATGCGTTTTACACGCTTCAAGGCAGGCAAGTAGAGCCATTGATCGTCCGGGGCAACCTTGTGACCGTGGATCAGCAGCGCAGTTCCTTGCACGTCGCGGGGATTGTCAAAAACAAACAGGCTTTTGTCACCGTCCTCAGGCACCTCCAGCACTTTCACCCGAAGCTGGCGCAGGCTCTCTTGTCCTTTCTTGTTGCGCAGAATCATGGTTTGTTGTGCCGTGAGATTGCCAAAACCCTGATCACGTGCCTGGGTATCACGCGCGATCTTCAAGCCCATTTCCTCGGGTGTCAGGGCCTCTGAATGCACGGGCACATCGGAAAAGGCCAGCAAGGACAGAACGGCTAGCCACAAAACCGATCGCAGGGAAGGGTGGATGCCGGTCATGGGTTTCTCCAGTGGAATACGATCAGCGCTGCATTGTGCGCAAGGCGGTCGTTTTCGACCATGCGAAGCGCAGGGAGGCATGAACAAGGTACTGACCGTAGCATAACGGCGTGAAACATCGCAATCAGGGTGATCCCGCTTTTCGCGGTCGGCGGCGCATCACCACTCGCTTGATTTAGATGCAAGTACATGATCGGGCATCTTGTAGCTCATCCCGATCTCATCGTACTGGGAAGCGTTCAGCAGCTGGAGAAAATTCTCTGACTTGATCAACTGCACATCCTTTGTGAGTCGAAGGCTGAGTTGCTTGGCCCGGTACATGTACAGCACTCCCGTACTGGCGCTTTTCGGGAAATGCAGCTGATCGGCAAGATGGTTGCCGATCAATGCTCTTGCAATACGGTATGCCAGGTCCCTCATGGATTCCTGCTCATCCGGGTCGGTCAGCCCGGCGACCAGAGGTATGGACTGTATCAGGGTGTTTGAAATGGTCGCTGCATCGGCGTCCGGGGGCGGCTCGCACTTGAAGCCTATCTTGAACAGCTTGCGTGCTTCTTGCGGGGTGGTGTACAGGATCGTTTCAGGCACACCCATGAGGTGACCCACGTAGCGCCATAATTCGGAGATGCTGTCTTTCTCCTCCTGGCTGTAATTTGCTCCCACTGCGGTCGAGTGCTCCAGCAGCCTGTGCGAGAACAAGGCCGTTGAAAACCCCATGTGTGCCGCGCTGATGGGCACGCCCCAGGCCTGCGTGTTCCACTCTTCAGCAGACTTCATCAGCTGTCTTACCCGGGCATGGATAAACCGGATGCGCACGGACAGCTTCCATCCGTCGCCTTTTCTAAGCAGGCCACCCGGAAAAAATATTTCCAGCAAGTGGCGGTTGACCTGCTTCAGCTGCCGGATGCTCGTATCGGTTTCCTGCAGCATGCGGCCGGTAATACCGAATGGCTTGCTCATTAACGTCGAAAAGCCTTCGGTCAGCACTCCGGTGACCATTGCAAGCAATATGTCGGTGGCCTTTGTATAGAATGCCTGAATGGCCGGGTTGAAGGCTTCGTAGTCGAGCCAGGAAGGAGGCTCGTCAATGTGGTCAAAAGCGTCGCGAAATGCCTGGGGTGCAGTGCGCAAAATCTCGGTTTGCTGTTCTATTCCGGCGCCGATAAACCTGTGCAGGTCTTCGGGGGGAAGCGTGGAGATTTCTTCCATGACCGGGTCCAGCATGGGGTCACCCGTGTGGGTATGCTCAATGTAGTTGTCCGCCGTTTCGAGGTCATGCAGCCGGGCCGAGACGTAATGTTCGGTATAGGCGCTGGGCGAGGGTTTCATTTTCATTGCAAAAATTCCCGGGTCAATTCATCCTGAGCTGCATCCAGTGGCTCGTCTCGTGCGCTCCCAAGTCATCGAGTCATGTTTCGGGGGATTTTAGCAGCGCGTGTTTCTGTTGTCAGATACTCATCCGCACACGAGCCGAAGGTACCGTGAACCCATGAAGGTTACTCAATGAGGGCTGTGCCCTCTGAAATGATTCCCTGCTAGACCTTCCAGTTCGCAACATCGATGCGGGTGTCCAGTTCCCATGCGATATTGGCCTGCTCTTTCTCGCATAAGGGTGTCATGATGCGGATGTACTCCCTTCTTGGCATGGCTTTTGCCCCAAGACTCAGCAGGTGGGTCGAGGGCAGCTGGCAATCCAGTAACGGGCAGCCCCAGCGATATAGGTGACTGACCATGTAGGCCAGGGCAACTTTGGAGGCGTTGGTCTGGAAACTGAACATGGACTCGCCAAAAAACATTTTCCCAATTATGACCCCGTACACGCCACCGATTAACCGCTCCTGGTAATCCCACAGTTCAACGGAATGCGCGTAGCCAAGCTGGTACAGGGCGGTATAGGCTTCCGTCATCTCGCCGGTAATCCACGTGCCCCTTGCATAACTCCGGGGTGCGGCGCAGGCAGCAACCGTCTTTTTGAAATCACCGTCGAAGGTTACTGTCCACTCGTGCTTGCGCAGGGTTTTTCTCAGACTGGAGGAAATCCTGAACTGCCGCGTGTAGAGGACGCCTCTCGGATTGGGTGACCACCACAGGATCGGCTGGCCTTCTTCGTACCAGGGAAAAATCCCTTTGCGATACGCATTCAGCAGCCGCGTAGCGCTCAGGTCTCCTCCCGCTGCGAGTAGTCCGTCGGGGTTTTGCAGGGCTTTTTCTACGTCAGGAAATGGAGCGAGGTCGTTCGAGGGGTCTAGCCAGTGTATGTCCACTTCATCACAATGAAAATCGTTTTAGTTAATCCTGTAGGGAGATGATGCCATCAGTTCTTTGCATTCCTGCTGCATGAAACGCTCTTCACGCCGGCAAAAATCCCCGATTGCAGCTCTCAGGCGTGAATCCGAGATCCAGTGTGCGGACCAGGTCCGGGTCGGCAAAAAGCCTCGACTGATTTTGTATTCGCCCTGGGCGCCCGGCTCAAAAGAGGAGAGCTGGCGTTCGATGGCGTATTCGATGCCCTGGTAGTAGCAAGTCTCAAAATGCAGCCCATGAAATTGTTTCAGACATCCCCAGAATCTCCCGTATAGCGTGTCATCATCGAGAAAATTGATCGCACATGCAATCAGCTTTTCGTTGTGGAAGGCCAGCACCAGCAGGACCTGTGCCCCCATCCTGGTTCCGAGTTCCTTGAAAAATCCGAGGCTGAGCGTGGGCAGGCTGTGTTTCCGGTGAAAGGTGCTTGCGTAAAAGTCGTGCACCTGCTGCCATAATGCATCGTCCAGTTCCGAGCCGTGAAGGCGCCGGATGCGGATTTGCTGATCTTGTACGAAACGCCTTTCACGCCGGATCTTTTTCCTTTTCCGGGATACCAGGTCTTGCAGGAAATCGTCAAAGCACCTGTAATTCCGATTGTGCCAGTGGTACTGGCACCCGAGGCGCAACACCAGGTTGTTCTGCTTGTAGAATTTGCACTCCTCGGCCAGGTTGAACAGCCAGTGCATGCTCGACATGTCGAGCCTCTGCGCTTCCCTAATGGTGGCATCGATCATGGCCGCTGCAATTTTGTTTTTTTGCTGCGCGGCCATTTCCGGCAGGATCAGCAGCCGAGGGCCCGTCACAGGCGTGTAGGGTACCGAGGCTACGAATTTGGGATAGTAGGCCAGCCCGACCTGTTCATAGGCGGATGCCCATGACCAGTCAAACACGAACTCTCCATAGGAGTTGGTTTTGACGTACAGCGGGCTGGCGGCAATGACCTGCTTGTTCTCATCGCGCACGACCAGATGATGCGGATACCAGCCGAATCTTTCCCCGAGGCAGCCGTTGCGCTCCAGGGCATGCAGAAACTCGTGTTTCAAAAAGGGGCCGTTATCGACCAGCAAGCGGTTCCAGTCTGCATCCTGGATGGCTCCAAGTGAGCTCAGGAAACTGCAGGTGTACGCCGAGCGGGTCTTTGCGGAAATCGGATTCTGGACAGTCAAGGGGCAGTGAAAGGGCGGCTTCAGTCGTTTGCCAGATTGTCCAGGTATTTTTCGGCATCCAGGGCTGCCATGCAGCCTGTTCCTGCAGAAGTGACCGCCTGACGGTATACATGATCCATCACGTCTCCGGCGGCAAATACGCCCGGGACGCTCGTTGCAGTTGCATTTCCATGCAGCCCGCTGTTGACCTTGATGTAGCCACCCTGCATTTCAAGCTGGCCTTCGAAGATGGCCGTGTTTGGAGTGTGCCCGACAGCGATAAATACACCGCTCAGGTCGATGTCCTGTGTCGAGGCATCCATGGTGCTTTTGATCCGCATCCCGGTCACCCCGGTATCGTCCCCCAGGATTTCATCCAGCGTGTAATTCCATTTGATCGAGACATTGCCGCTGTTCTCTCTTTCAAACAGCTGGTCCTGCAGGATTTTTTCACTGCGCAGGGCATCTCGCCGGTGTACCAGGATCACCTCGCTTGCGATGTTGGACAGATAGAGGGCTTCCTCGGCAGCCGTATTGCCACCACCAATGACTGCGACTTTTTTCGCCTTGTAGAAGAAGCCGTCGCAGGTTGCACAGGCCGAAACTCCCTTTCCCTTATAGGTATCTTCCGAAGGCAGCCCCAAATATTTTGCCGATGCACCGGTGGCAATGATCAGGGCATCACAGGTGTAGGCCCCCATATCGCCGGTCAACGTGAAAGGGTGCGACGACAGGTCCGTGGTACGAATGTGATCGAAGATGACATCCGTGCCGTAGCGCTCGACATGCCTCAGCATGCGGTCCATCAGGTCGGGCCCCTGCAAACCCTCCACATCTCCCGGCCAATTGTCCACATCGGTCGTCGTGGTCAGCTGGCCGCCTTGCTCCAGGCCGGTGATGATCGCAGGATTCAGGTTGGCCCGCGCGGCATAGACACCTGCGGTGTATCCCGCCGGTCCGGACCCCAGGATCAGTAGTCTGAAATGTCGAGATTCGGTCATTCGCCGTTCCTTTATGTGACGCGCTGACTGGACGGATGGCTAAGAAACCACCCGGTGAATTTACTATACTCTGGACGTTGAACCGGCGGCATCGCCCTTGTGCCCATGGGGGCGAATTTTACATGAGTTGAGGCGCTATTGCTGTACAATAAAAGCCCTGTGGCGGGGTTTGGGCAAATCTCATGATACAAAAATATTGAATTATAGTTTTAGTTAATTCAATATCTTAAACGGATAATTTAAGGATAGATGATCAACTCGGTGTGAGCTGCATTGAAAAAGCCATCGAAATCCGGTGATCGGGCTTCTTTGCCTAGGGGACTGCGCGAAAGCGTTTTACTGATACTGGTTGCGCTGGGCGCCTACCTGATGCTGGCGCTGCTCACGTATCACCCGTCCGACCCCCGCTGGACCCAGGCCAGTCTCGATCTGGTCGCAAACAACCTTGGCGGTAAAGCCGGCGCCTGGTTCGCAGACCTGTTTTTCTTCCTGTTCGGATACCTGGCCTACCTGGCACCCGTCATGGTGGCCTACAGCGGGTGGCTGCTGTACCGGGGGGGAACCGAAACACAGGTGATCGATTACCGTACATTGGGATGGCGCTGGGCCGGCTTCTTGCTGACGCTGGCGGCCGGGTGCGGACTGGCGACACTCCATTTTCAGCCGGTTTTCCTTCCGGGCACCGCGGGGGGTGTCCTGGGCGATATGGTAGGCACGGGATTTCTGGCGGTTTTCAACTATGTCGGCGCCACCTTGCTGCTCCTGGCCTTGTTCTTCGCCGGCATCACCGTGTTCTCGCATTTCTCCTTGCTGTGGCTGCTGGATATGACCGGCAAATGCATCCTGAAGATCAGCTCGTGGCTTTGGAGGCTAATCAGCCTGCTGAAAGAGAGGCACCTGGGCAAGCAGGCAAGAACGGCTCGCGAAAAGGTCGTCAAGGCCAAGAAGGTGAAGATCCAGAAATCACCACCCCGAATCGAGCCTACCGTGGAAGAAATCACGCCCAGCGTGCGGGCCGAACGGGAGCGCCAGATCCCGTTGTTTGATTCGGTGGAGACGGCTTTGCCCCCGACCTCCATGCTGGACAACGTTGCCGATGATGTGAGGGGCTATTCAGACGATGCACTGGAGGCCATGTCGCGCCAGGTCGAACTGAAACTGCTGGACTTCGGTATTGATGCGGCCGTGGTCGAGGTCCATCCGGGCCCCGTCATTACCCGCTTTGAACTGCAGCTTGCCGCGGGCATCAAGGTGAGCAAGGTCTCGAACCTGGCCAAGGATCTTGCCCGCGCACTCTCGGTGGTGAGCGTGCGCATCGTCGAGGTCATTCCGGGTAAATCTCACGTTGGACTTGAGATCCCCAATGAATACCGGGAGCTGGTGGTACTCAGCGACATCTTGCGCTCCGAAACCTACGATGAATCGTCATCCATCCTGACCCTGGCCCTGGGCAAGGACATCAGCGGCCGCCCGATCGTCGTGGACCTTGCGAAAATGCCTCATCTGCTGGTCGCAGGCACGACCGGATCCGGTAAATCGGTGGCCTTGAACGCCATGCTGCTGAGCATACTGTACAAAGCCACGCCACAGCAGGTACGGATCATCCTGATCGATCCCAAAATTCTGGAATTTGCCGTATACGAAGGTATCCCGCACCTGCTTTCACCCGTCGTCACCGATTTGAGGGAGGCCGCCAATGCATTGCGCTGGTGCGTGGCCGAGATGGAAAGACGCTACCAATTGATGTCGGCACTCGGGGTCCGCAGCATCCAGAGTTTCAACACGAAGGTGAAGCAGGCCATCGACAAGGGCGAACCGATTTCCGATCCATTTACCGGTCACCCCGAGGATGGTGTGCCGCAGGACGACCCGGTCGAGACGCTGAATCCATTGCCGAGCATCGTCATCATCGTTGATGAGCTGGCGGACATGATGATGGTGGTGGGCAAGAAAGTCGAAGAGCTGATTGCGCGAATTGCACAAAAAGCCAGGGCCGCCGGCATTCATCTCATTCTGGCTACACAGCGTCCCTCGGTGGATGTCATTACCGGCCTGATCAAGGCAAACATTCCCTCAAGGGTCGCCTTTCAGGTCTCTTCGAAGGTGGATTCGCGAACCATCCTCGACCAGATGGGTGCCGAGCAGCTGCTCGGCCATGGCGACATGCTGTACTTGCCTCCGGGAACCTCCCTGCCGGACCGCATCCACGGCGCATTTGTCTCCGATGAGGAGGTCCATAAGGTCGTTGCCTTCCTGAAACAGAAAGGGACTCCTGCATACCTGAATGAAGTCACCCGGGACCCCGAGGATGGCAGGGATGCGATACCCGGGCTGGAACCGCTAGACAGCCAGGAGGGTGAACTGGACCCGCTTTACGATGAGGCGATCGCCATCGTCACGGAAACGCGCAAGGCCTCGATTTCCTATCTGCAGCGAAGACTGAAAATCGGCTACAACCGTGCGGCAAGAATCATAGAAGAGATGGAAAACAGTGGTGTTGTCAGCGCTGTCCTGTCCAATGGCAGCCGGGAAGTCATTGCACCGCCGCCGGTATAATACTTCGAGTCGTACCGGAACCGATGCGATGCGGCACTGACCTTCGCCGGGTACCACCGGTATTATCTTATCCGGGAGTTCAGACAGGACTACGTATGATACGGATCTGGAAGTTATTTTTGGGGGCTGCGTTGCTGTCATTGGCATTGGCCTGCCCGGGCAGCGAGGCGGTTGGCCTGCTGAATGCATTCTTTTCAAAAGTGGACTCTTTCAAGGGAAATTTTCTGCAAACCGTCTGGGACGAGAACGGCAGGCTGATCCAGACCGCCGAAGGATCTGTCGCCTTGAGCCGTCCGGGCAAGTTTCGCTTTCAGTATGCACGCCCCCACAGGCAGCTGATCCTCGCCGACGGCAAGTACCTCTGGGTCTATGATGAAGAGCTGCAGCAGGCGGTAACCAGACCCATCATGGAGGCACTGGGCACTGCACCGATCATGCTGCTGATGAATGCCAGCGTGCTGCAGGATGATTTCGAAATTTCCGCAGGTCCGGCTCGGGACGATCTCAGCTGGGTGAGGCTGGTTCCCCATGTGCAGGACACCGAGTTTCGCAGTGTGCAGATCGGCCTTGATGAACAGGGAATCCGGAAAATGGAGTTGTTCGACCAGTTCTCGCAAAAGACGGTTATAGAATTCAGGCACCTTGAACTGAATGTGGGCTTTCCCGCCCGGTATTTCACGTTCAAGGCCCCCCGGGGCGTGGATGTCGTGGGCGCCCCTTCGCGGTGATTGAGACAAGCATGCAGGCCGGCTGTCTACATCCACAATCCGCCGACCGGTTCCGGACAAGCTCGGAGTGCGCGCAGCGGTCCAGCTGAGGAGGTCGCCATTTCGGACTCATCCGCCCAATCGACCACTGACCTGTTTGATCGGGCCGATGGGTATCGTCCGCTAGCGGACCGCATGCGTCCTGCCACCCTGGCTGAATTTGTGGGCCAGGCGCACTTGCTGTCTCCTGACAAGCCCCTGCGTCTTGCAATCGAACAGGGCAGGCTGCATTCCATGGTCTTCTGGGGACCGCCAGGGACGGGCAAGACCACGCTGGCCCGTATCATTTCCAGCAGTTCGCATGCACAGTTTCTTTCCCTGTCGGCCGTACTGGCCGGAGTCAAGGAGATTCGCCGGGTGATCGAGCAGGCCAGGCTGCACAGCCAGGAGAAGGCCTCCAGTACCGTGCTTTTCATCGATGAAGTGCATCGATTCAACAAGGCCCAGCAGGACGCATTCCTGCCGTACATTGAAGACGGCACATTTTATTTTGTCGGTGCCACGACGGAAAACCCGTCCTTCGAGCTTAACAATGCGCTGCTATCGAGGGCGCGCACTTACGTGCTCAAGCGGCTGACGGAAACCGAGGTGGGCCAGTGCATCGGCGCTGCACTGCAGGACGAAAAACGCGGCCTGGGCCACAGGCAGCTGCGCATTGATAACGAGGCAAGGGAGTTGCTTGCTGCAGCCGCCGACGGGGATGCCCGGCGTGCGCTGAATTTCCTGGAGATTGCTTCTGACTGGATCGACGAGAACGAGATGGAGAAAGTGATCAGCTGTAAAATCGTCAAGGAGGTCACGGCACAGGGCGCGAGGCGCTTCGACAAGCGGGGTGAGTACTTTTACGACCAGATCTCCGCCTTGCACAAGTCCGTGCGCGGCTCTGACCCCGACGCGTCCCTGTACTGGTTTTGCAGGATGGTCGACGGCGGCTGCGATCCCCATTACATTGCGCGCCGCGTCCTGCGCATGGCGGTCGAGGATATCGGCAACGCCGATCCCCGTGGGTTGCAGATTGCCATGAGTGCCTGGCAAACCTATGAACGGCTGGGCTCACCTGAGGGTGAACTGGCCATTGCGCAGGCGATCGTATACCTGGCATGCATGCCAAAAAGCAATGCCGTGTATCGGGCATACGGTCTGGCGATGAAGGATGCCAAAACCCACGGCAGCCAGGAAGTGCCGATGCATCTGAGAAACGCGCCCACAAAACTGATGAAGGATCTCGGTTATGGGCAAGGGTATCGCTATGCGCATGATGAACCGGACGCCTATGCACAGGGAGAGTGCTACTTTCCTGAAATACTGCGGGGAACACGGTACTATGAGCCCGAAGCCAGGGGACTCGAAATCAAAATCAGGGAGCGTATGGACAAGCTCCGCAATCAAACCGGAAAGCGGGACTGAACAACCCACGGAGTCATCCAACATGGACCAGCTAAAACTGTCAAGGGAACTCATCGAGAAGATCCAGAAAGCCCTCATGGAAGAAGATGAGCGTGCCGAAAATCCGATTCTGGCAGGTCAGTATCTGGCGGCGATCACGGGCTTCATGGTCGGGAATCATGACCTGCCTGTTGGCGAGAAAAATGAAATCATGAATGAGATTGTCGCCTTTGCGAAGTATGTCTACGAAGATATCACCCGGCAAAGACAAGCCCAGATGCGCCCCAAGGGCGAGGCATTCGGGATCTGGAAGCCCGGCGACCCCTGATCCTGATCCAGCGGATGACGGCTGCCAGCCACGCCCATCCTACATGCCGGTAGCTCCGTACCGGCTAAACAAGCAGTTCGATCCAGTGTTTGACCGGTCGCCGGGTTCCAGACTGCAGATGCATCAGGCATCCGATGTTGGCCGTGCAGATGATATCCGGCTCGCCTTTCTCCAGGCTGTCCAGCTTGTTTTCCAGCAGCTGGGTGGAAAGTTCAGGTTCCAGCAGGGAATAGCTGCCCGCAGAACCACAGCATAAATGCGGGTCCGTCGTGGGGATCAGCCGGTAGCCGGCACCCTCCAGCCAGCCCTCGATGTTGCCCCGCACGCCCTGGGCATGCTGAAGTGTGCAGGGATTGTGAAAGGCCACCGAGCGCGCTTCCTTTGCAGGCTTCGCAGCCTGTGCGAAATCGAGTTCGGAGAGGTCCTTGCAATGCTCGCTGATGAAGGCTGCGCGCTCCGCATACCGGGGGTCTGCTTGCATGATTTCTCCATATTGCTTAATGAAGCTGCTGCATCCACTTGATGTAACAGTTAAATACTGGTATTCACCGGCCAGTCCCGGATACCAGCTATCGATGTTGCGGCGAATGGTTTTCTCGGCCTGCGCAGTGTCTGCAAGGTGATAGGACAAGGCCCCGCAGCAGTCGCCTATCGCCTCCTCAAGACCGATGCCCGAGCGCTCCAGGACCTTGGCGGCCGCCTGGTTGATCTGCGGGGCGATGACCGACTGCACGCAGCCCCGGATCGTGAGCAGTTTGTACGATTGGGCCTTCGTCGCCAGAGGTCTGGATGCAAGGGCGCGGGGCACTTTCACCGCAAGGCTTCGGGGCAGGAAGGGCCTGGCGAGTCTGGCCAGGGCCAGCAAGGCCCGGACTAGGTATGGCCTGGCAAATACGCGGGCAATCAGATGCCGCTTGATTCGGCTTGCCAGCGTGCGCCTGATGGCCTGGTTCATGCGTTTTCGCCCGATGTCCAGCAAATGGCCAAACCGGACGTTGGAGGGACAGGTGGTTTCGCAAGACAGGCACGTCAGGCACCGGTCCAGATGCCTGAGGCCCACGCTGGCGTCATTCTGGTCTTCCAGGTGGTTCTTGATCAGGTAAATCCGGCCACGGGGTCCGTCCAGTTCATTGCCTGTCAGCTGGTAGGTCGGGCAGGTCGCATTGCAAAGTCCGCAATGCACGCAACTGCGCAGGATCTCGTTCGCCTTGAGGCCCTCTGTCGTTTGCAGGAATTCTTTCGGCAGTGAAGTCTGCATGGGATTCAGAATTGCGGGTACATCTTGCCGGGATTGAGAATTCCCGCAGGGTCAAAAGCGTGCTTGAGCCTTGCATGGATCTTGAGCAGTGCGGGTGGCAAAGGATGGAACACCTGCTTGATGGCCGGTCCTCGAAACCGGCAGGCCTGCCCGCCCGCCTCGCGGGCGATCGTGCGGACCGTGGAGGCCTCGGCTTGAGTGCTGTACCAGCGAAGCGCACCGTTCCATTCCATTGCACAGGGTTCCGGGAGATCGAGCGGGGCAGTCGAGGGTGGCACCCGGATCCTCCACAAGGGTACACCGGGCGCAAACACTTCATGGGTCTGCTCGCGGACACCGTCCCAGAGCTGTTCGCCTTGTTCGATGCGGTCCCCGCCGATTTCATTCTGGCATTTTTCAATTGCTGACGAAGAGCCGGTCAGGCGGACATGGAGGTTCTCTCCATCGTAAAAGGTTGCAGTGATCGGCATGGGTGTGCGCGCCCAGGCGCTCATTTTACGGATTGCATTGGCGGGTATTTCGGCCATGACCGTGGTTTGCTCGCACTGCGGCAGGGGCAGCAGGCGCAGGGTGACCGACATCAAAGCTCCCAGGGTCCCCAGTGCCCCGCACATCAGGCGCGATGCGTCGTAGCCGGCGACATTTTTCATGACCTTGCCACCGAAACACAGGTATTCCCCCTTCCCGTTGATGATTTCCGCACCCAGCATGCAGTCACGCACGGCGCCGCCGCTGATGCGCCGGGGGCCGGCCAGGCCTGCGGCGACGGTGCCACCCAGGGTGGCTGTCGCTCCGAAGTGGGGCGGTTCAAACGGGAGCATCTGGTTTTCTTCTGCGATGACTTGCTCAATCGTGCTCAAAGGGGTGCCGCAGCGCGCGGTGATATAAAGCTCGGAAGGTTCGTACTCGACGACTCCCGAGTGCCCGGCAAGGCAAAGTGGAGTAGCCTCAATGCTTCGACCGTACCAGGTCTTGGTGTTTCCACCCAGAAGCTGCAGGGCAGTCTTGTGCTCTGCCGCGTCCCGGATCCGGGCTGCGATGATTTCCCTGGTATCCGTCACATCCGGGGCCGGCCGTCAAAAGCGGGGCAGGTGGGCATGGGGCAGCCTGCCCTCGTGCACATGCATGGCGCCGAACTCTGCACAACGGTGCAGGGTCGGGATGGCCTTGCCGGGGTTGAGCAGCCCGTGCTCGTCGAAGGCAGACTTGATGGCATAGAAGGTCTTCAGTTCCTCCGGGTTGAACTGCACGCACATCTCGTCCAGTTTCTCAACGCCCACGCCATGTTCTCCGGTGATGGTGCCTCCCATCCTGACGCAAAGCTGCAGGATTTCACTGCCGAACTCTTCCGCCTTCTCCAGCTGACCTTCCTCGTTGGCATCGTAGAGAATGAGCGGATGCAGGTTCCCGTCTCCCGCATGGAATACATTGGCAACGCGAAGTCCGAATTTTCCGGAGAGCGCATAGATTTCCTCAAGGACTTCCGCCAGGTGCTTGCGTGGGATCGTGCCGTCCATGCAATAGTAGTCGGGAGACAGGTTGCCTAGTGCAGGGAAGGCCGCCTTGCGGCCCTGCCACAACAGCTCCGCCTCCTGTTCGTCGTTGGCCAGGCGCACTTCTGTCGCCTGGTTCTGCTCGAGCAACTGTCTGGCACGTCCCATCTGGTCCGCCAACTCCTCCTCGTAGCCGTCGAGCTCGCAGATCAGGATAGCCGCGGCTTCTTTCGGGTAGCCGGGGCTGCAGTACTGTTCTGTGGCCTGGATAGTGAAGTGATCCATCATTTCGAGACCGGCTGGAAGGATCCCATGGGAGATGATGGCAGCCACGGCATTTCCGGCATCGCGCACGTGCGAGAAGGCGGCCAGCAGCACTTTGCGCTCATGCGGTGTGGGCAGCAACTTCACCGTCGCCTGCAGCACCACCCCCAGCATGCCTTCTGAACCGTTCATCAGCGCCAGCAGGTCAAAGCCGGAGGACTCCGGGTGTTTGCCTCCCAGTTCGAGGATCTCGCCGTCGGACGTCAGGACTTCCAGGGCCATGATGTTGTGCACGGTCAGTCCGTACTTCAGGCAATGGACTCCCCCTGAATTTTCTGCAATATTGCCGCCGATGGTACAGGCGATCTGCGAGGAAGGATCCGGTGCGTAATACAGGCCGTACGGTCTAGCGGCTTCCGAGATCGCGAGATTTCGCACACCGGGTTCTACGGTTGCAGTACGGTTCTCCGGGTCAATTTCCAGTACCCTGTTCAGCCTTGCGAAGTTGAGCAAGACCCCTTCCGGGTGAGGCAGTGCGCCCCCGGACAGGCTGGTGCCGGCACCCCGGGCCACGATGGGAAGTTCCAGCTCCCTGCAGACTGCCACTGCGGCCCGGACCTGCCCACGGGTAGCCGGCAGCAGGGCGATACGGGGAAGCTGGCGGTACGCCGTCAGGCCATCGCATTCATACGGGGCCAGCTGCTCGTGCTTGACCAGCACCGCATCCTCGGGCAGGACCTGGTGAAATCGCTTTGTCAGTTCTGATAGACTGGCTTGCATTTTCATACCACTGGTATTTCACGTTTACCGACCACTGGCCATTCCTGTCCCGTGCCAGGGTGCCGTCGCCAAGAGTTTCATCATCGATGCGCCAACTTGCGGTACCATGGCTTGCGACAAGCCAATATACCACTGATCAAAGCAGCTTGTAATCGACGGCCCGCACACAGAAAAGGAGACCTGATTTGACGCTAGCAAGCATTGCCGTAGGGGGAGCGCTGGGCTCGGTGCTGAGATACCTGATCCAGATGCAGTGCGCACATTGGTGGGGCAGCAAATTCCCCCTGGGTACGCTGCTCGTCAACATCACGGGGTCCATGCTGATTGGTGTGCTTTCGATCGTGCTGCTGGAGCGCTGGATGGTCATGGATGAAATCCGGCTGGCGCTGCTGGCAGGACTGCTGGGCGGGTTTACCACCTTTTCAGCATTTTCGCTGGAAACCCTGCATCTGCTCCAGCAGGGCAGTGTGATGAGCGCGGCAGCCAATGTCGCACTCAGTATCGTCTTGTGCCTGGGGGCCTGCTACCTTGGCGTGGTCCTGGCGCGTGCATTTTGATCGTGGAGCTTCATTCATGCTGAATCCCAAGATACTGCGGACCGAGCTGGATGAAGTGGCCAGGCAACTCGGGCGCCGCGCACTGACCATTGACCGGGACTGGTTCACCGCTCGGGAGCAAAAGCGCAAGCAACTGCAAACGGATGCGGAGCAATTGCGAAACCAGCGCAACACGAATTCCAGACTGATCGCACAAGGCAAGTCCTCGGGACAGGATGTCTCGGGCATCATGGACGAGATGGGGGCAATCAATGCGAAGCTCAAAGCGGGCGAGACCGAACTCGAGCACCTGCAATCGGAAATTCACGCATGGATGCTGACCCTGCCCAACCTTCCCCACAAGAGCGTCCCGGACGGAAACACGGAGGCGGACAACGTCGTCGTACGAACCTGGGGCGAGCCCCCGGAATTTGATTTTCCGGCACTGGGTCACGTGGAAATAGGAAAGCGCACCGAGGGTCTTGATTTCGGAAAATCTGCCAAGATTGCCGGCAGCCGGTTTGTCACCATGCAGGGCCAGGTGGCCAGGCTTCATCGCGCGCTGGTCCAGTTCATGCTGGACGTGCATGTTTCGGAACACGGCTACCGGGAAGTCTACGTCCCGTACATTGTCAACGACAAAAGCTTGACCGGTACCGGTCAGTTGCCCAAATTTGAAGCGGACCTGTTCAAGCTGGCCACGGACAGCCCGTACTACCTGATTCCGACCGCGGAAGTGCCGGTGACCAACCTGTGGCGCGATACCATCGCGAAAGAGGAAGAACTGCCTGCCAAGTACGTTTGTCACACGCCTTGTTTTCGCTCGGAAGCCGGCTCGTACGGCAAGGACACGCGGGGGATGATTCGCCAGCACCAGTTCGAAAAGGTCGAGCTCGTGCAACTCGTCAAGCCCGAAGCCTCCTGGCGTGCGCTCGAGGAACTCACGCAGCATGCGGAAATCATCCTGCAAAAACTTGAATTGCCGTACCGGGTGGTGACCCTGTGCACGGGTGACCTGGGGTTTGCCGCGGCCAAGACCTACGATATCGAGGTCTGGTTGCCTGGCGAAAACCGTTACCGGGAGATTTCCTCCTGCAGCAATTTCGCGGACTTCCAGGCCCGAAGGCTCAAGGCCCGCTGGAAGAACCCTGCAACCGGCAAAACCAAATTCCTGCACACCCTGAACGGTTCCGGCCTGGCTGCGGGCCGAACGCTGGTGGCGATCCTGGAAAACTGCCAGGACAGCAAGGCCCGGGTCCGTGTCCCCAAAGTCCTCCAGCCCTACATGGGCGGACTTGAGATCATCACTTCCCGGTAAGGATCCCGAAGGCCTGTTTACCCATGACTACCGAACTCAAGGACCACTTCCCGCAAGGCGGCAGGGTCGAGTGGATCGGACTCAGAAGGGCAGCAGGCGAGGCCATGCGTGTCGTGGAGTCTGCCACGCTGCTGCAAGGTCACGGACTTGAGGGGGACAAGGCGGGCCAGCGCGCGGGAAGTCACAGGCAGGTGACCCTGATCCAGGCCGAATACCTTCCGGTGATTGCCGCCTTGCTGGGTAAAGAGGCTATTTCCCCCGACGTGTTCAGGCGCAACATCGTGGTGTCGGGCATTAACCTTGGACTCTGCAAGGACCTTGAGATCGGGATCAACGATGCGGTGCTGCAGGTGACCGGAGATTGCGTGCCCTGCGCCAAAATGGAAAAGGCCCTGGGATACGGCGGATTCAACGCCATGTGGAACCATGGAGGGGTCACGGCATCGGTGCTGGCAGGGGGAGTGATCACGGTCGGCAATGAGATCAGGGTAATGCAGAGGCAGGCCGCTGACACCGGACCGGCCTAGCTCTGGCCTGCGGTGCCACTCGTGATCAGTTTCTTCTGAAGTAGGCGATCATCACCAGACCCCATGAGGCGATGAGCGCGATCCCGCCAAACGGGGTGATCCTGCCTGACCAGACAAGTTCTGTCAGGCTCAGAACATAGAGACTGCCGCAAAAGAGAACCATTCCGGCCAGCATGACAGCCGCGGCGGCCTTGAGCAGCCCTCGGTCGGCGTGCTGGGCAAGCAGGATTCCAACCACCACCAGGCCCAGTGCATGGTACAGGTGGTAATCCACTGCAATCTGGAAAATCGAATACCTGTGCTCTGGCCAGGCGGGGCGCAGTGCGTGGGTAGCAAAGGCGCTCAGTGCAATTGCAAGTGCGGCATTGCCTGAACCGAGGAGGATGGCCAGCCTGGACATAGTATAATCTTACCTGCTTTGAACCCGCCCAGACAGGAGAACAACGAATCATGCCTTCATTTGATGCCGTATCAGAAGTGGATACTCACGAGCTGACCAATGCACTGGATCAGGCTAACCGGGAAATCTCCAACCGGTATGACTTCAGGGGGTCGGATGCCAAGGTTGTCCAGGAAGATTCTGCCTTGCGCATCGAGGCACAATCCGAATTCCAGATCGACCAGATTTACGACATTCTCACCCAGAAAATGGCCAAGCGCCAAATCGACGTGGGCTGCTTGGAAAGAGGCCAGGTGGAGGAAGCCAACCTGCGTGCGAGGCAGGTCGTGGCGGTGCGACAGGGGATCGACCAGGCCATCGCAAAAAAGATGGTCAAGGTCATCAAGGATTCCAAGGTCAAGGTCCAGACCGCCATCCAGGGAGACAAGATCCGCGTTTCCGGGAAAAAGCGGGATGATCTGCAGAAAGTCATGAGCCTGTTCAAGGACGCCAAGCTTGGCATCCCTGTGCAGTTTGAGAATTTCCGGGATTGAGACAGGCCTGCCTAGCAACGGCAAGCCCGAGTGTCCGGGTTCTGAGTCCTACTGGCCTACGATCCACATCAGGCCGACAACAAACAGTACCACTAGGCTGATCGGCAGCAGAAATGCCTGCCAGTCGCCTCCCTCGGCCTTCGGGCTGTTCTTCAGCCAGTATTTTGCCGCGGGAAAGATGAAGACCAGCAGAGCGACGATCAACGCCGCATAGGCAAACTTCATCCAATCCATCGGCGATCCGGCTCAGTCGTTGCCTGCAAACCCCACCAGATGCAACAGGGAAATGAAGATGTTGTATATGCTGAGGTAGATCGAGGTCGTGGCAATGATGTAGTTGGTGACCCCGCCGTGGATGATACGGCTCGTATCAAACAGGATGAAGCCACTGAAGATCAGGATGACCGCAGCATTGATGGCCAGCCACAGACCGGGCATGTTAAGAAAAATGCCCGCTAGCGCCGCCAGCAGCACCACCATCAGACCGGCAAACAGGAAGCCTCCCAGGAAGCTGAAATCGCGCTGCGTGGTCAGGGCATATCCTGAAAGTCCGATAAACACGACAGCAGTGCCCCCCAGGGACGTCGCAATGGCCTGAGCACCATGCGTCATGTTCAGGTAGAAGTTCAGTACCGGTCCAAGCCCGAAGCCCAGCAAGCCCGTAAAGGCAAATACGACAGCAATACCGGCCGCAGATTCAGCGGTACGGGGCAGTACAAACCAGATCAGTGCCAGGGCGGCAAAGGAGCAGATAAGACTGGTGCCGTGACCGACGTGCAGCACAGTTGACAAGGCAGCCATCAGGGCACTGAAAATCAGGGTAGCCGAAAGAAGTGCATAGGTATTGCGCAGCACCTTGTTGGTAGCTAGGACACTAGTCTGGCTCACACTACTCATTTGCAATCTTGGATCATTCATATCTGCTTGTTCTCCAGAATAAAATAAATGCTTGATGTTACTAACATAATGGTTTTCCAAGCGAATTCAAGTCATCTTTGCTACTTTTTAGACAACATCGGCGCTGGTAGTTCCTTGCCCCATTCAGGTATTCTTCCTGACCAGACCGGAGAGGTGGCAGAGTGGTCGAATGCGGCGGTCTTGAAAACCGTTGACTCGAAAGGGTCCGGGGGTTCGAATCCCTCCCTCTCCGCCAATACCGCTTTACAATGCCAGCAAACCGATGAAGACGACGCCATCCACAGAGTCAGCGCAGGCTGTGGGCGACGAATGGAACATCATATATCCCGGCCCCGGCGACCCAGTGAAGCGGGAGTTGCTTGATGACAAGTCCAACGAATGCACAGGCGCACAAGGGCATGTATGGACTGCGCAGCATCTCCTTGCTCCTAGTTTAAATCTGCAATTGGGATGGGTGATGCAGGCCTTGCTGTCTGCGAAAAACCGGGGGTTATTGACGAGCCGCAAGCGCCTTGGCGATTGTATCGGCGGGAGCGCAGATCTGCTCCTGCCGGAACCGTTGCCTGGACGGCATCGGATCAGGATCAGACTGATCCTTGTCTGCCTTGCTATCATGTTGGCTGGCGCTGCACAGGCGGACTCATCCAATGAAGTACTGGCGGCTGAGGCGGAGGGCCGCTTCCTTGAAGCGGCGCAGCTCGGTGCTGCCCTAGGCACAGCAGCGGGCCATGCACGGGCCGCCCAAGCGCTTGCCATATACGGCTTCTATCTCGCGCGGGAGACGGACCAGGCGACGTTTTTTCGTCAGGCGATGGTGCATGGCGAGCGCGCTATCGAGATTGACCCAAGCTACCCCGATGGTCATCTGCAGTTCGCCCATGCCACAGGGCGCTATGCACAGTCTGTCGGCACCATGGAGTCTTTACGGGATGGTTACGGTGGCAGGGTGCGCGATGCCATAGAACGAGCGATTGAACTTGATCCCGACATGGCCGAGGCGCACTTGAGCCTGGGTGCATGGCACGCGAACGTTGTCCATCAGGCCGGCGGTCTGTTGGGACGGGCTATGTTCGGTGCCACGAAAAAGAAGGCGCTTGAGCACCTTGAGCGTGCCATCGCGCTGGCACCAGAATACAAGGTCGTCAACTACGAGGCGGGGATTGCTCTCCTGCAACTGGGATTCTCGCAACGTGCCCGCGATCTGCTGGTCAAGGCCGTCGACGCGCCGGTACGAAACGCCCTCGATCGGATCGTCCATGGCCTCGCTGCCGAACGACTGGCAGCGCTCGATGCGGGTTAATACGTTTTACGGATCGGGAGAAAAGGTCACCGGCCCGTCAGTGGTGGCATTATTCCGAAATAAGTTGCAGGTCTGCGATAGCGAATCTGCAGCTTATGAATTCCGGAAAATTTTCGTGTAGTGTGTCACAAATACATGGACTGGAAGGATTCGTACGGAATTTCATGAAAAAGGCACTCATCTCGGCAGGTGTCATATTTACATTCATTGGTATAGGAGTCATTGTGTTCTTTCTGGTCAGATCGGGCATCATCGAACCTGCCGTAGGACTGTTGATGCTGATCTGCCTGGTAGGAATCTACGTCGGCTTTGGGATATTGATTGCTGTGTACCGGCTGGTGAACAGGCTGCAGTAAACCACTGGGTACGGCCTGCATGGTTTTAATGTATCAAGGGAAAGTAATCGCATGCATGATCTTCTGATCACCAATTCAAGACTAGTCAACAATCGCACCATCTCCGAGCAAGACGTCCTGGTCGCAGACAAAAGAATCCTGCAGGTTGCTTCAGATCTGCAGCACAAACCGGCGAAACGCATCATCGATGCCAATGGAAAGTTCCTGATCCCCGGGATGATTGATGACCAGGTCCATTTTCGTGAGCCCGGCCTGACCCATAAGGCCGATATCGCTACCGAGTCACGGGCAGCGATTGCTGGCGGCATCACGAGCTTCATGGACATGCCCAATGTCTCGCCCCCGACCCTGACGGTGGACAGGTTGCGGGACAAGTACCGGATCGCAGCCAAGCGCGCGCATGCGAACTACGCCTTCTACATGGGCACCAGCAATGACAACCTGGAAGAGATCAAGGGCCTGCCCAAGGATCTCGCTTGTGGCATCAAGATCTTCATGGGAGCCTCGACCGGGAATCTGCTGGTCGATCGCGACGAGGCCTTGGAGGGAATCTTTGAATTCGCGCCCGTACCGGTCATCACGCATTGCGAGGACTCGCCGATGATCAGCGAGAATCTTCGCAAGTTCCAGCGCGAATACGGGGATGACATTCCCGTGGAGTACCATCCGGTGATCCGCTCGGAAGAGGCCTGCTACAAGTCTTCGGTGAAGGCCGTTGACCTGGCAACGAGACACGGCACCCAACTGCACGTCCTGCATCTCTCAACGGCCCGGGAGCTGGAACTGTTCTCGAAAGGCGAGATCCAGGGCAAGCCCATCACCGCGGAGGTCTGCGTACACCACCTGTTCTTCAGCGCGGCGGACTACGCTGCCCAGGGTGCGCGGATCAAGTGCAATCCGGCGATCAAGACGGCCCGTGACCGGGAAGGGCTGCTCAAAGCGGTCATGGAAGACCGTATCGACATCATTGCCACGGATCACGCCCCGCACACGCTTGAGGAGAAGGGAGGCAACTATCTGGAGTCGCCGGCCGGGCTGCCGCTGGTGCAGCATGCCCTGCTGAGCCTCGTGGAGCATTACCATGACGGCGTACTGAGCCTGGAGAAAATCGTGGAGAAGACCAGCCACAACGTGGCCCGGCGGTTCTCGGTCGTCGAGCGGGGGTTTATCGAGGAAGGTTACCGGGCCGACCTGGTGCTGATCGATGCCTCCAGACCTTGTACCGTGACCGATGACAATGTCCTGTACAAATGCGGCTGGTCACCGTTTGCCGGCTACACCTTTCGCTCAACGATCGACACCACCATCCTGAACGGCCAGGTGGTGTACGAGCAGGGCCGGGTCTTGGAGCAACCTTTTCTGGGTGAACGGCTGACGTTTGACCGCTGACGCCAGGCAGGTGATCCTCCTGCAAGTGCGCGCCGCAAACCATCTGGATGGATGAACAGGATGCAGATCGAGATGAAACTCCCTGACAGCCCGGCAACGCGCAAAGACATCAATATCCTGTTCGTGTGCATGGGAAACATATGCCGCTCTCCCATGGCTCATGGCGTTTTTCAAGACCTGGTCCGAGAACGCAAGCTACAGGAGATAATCGCTGTAGATTCTGCAGGCACGTATGCTTACCACACCGGCGAGCCGCCGGACCCGCGGGCCGTGGCAGTGGCAGCCCGTCGAGGTTATTCTCTGGAGCATCTGCGAGCCCGCAAGGTGAGGGCCTCTGATTTCACGACGTTCGATCTCATCCTTGCCATGGACCATCAGAATCAAAGGCATTTACTGAATCACTGTCATCAGGCGCACCGGCACAAGGTGTGCCTGATGCTGGAATTTGCCCGTCATGTCAATTGCGAGGAAGTTCCCGATCCGTACTACGGAGGACTCGACGGGTTTGAAACTGTCCTGGACATGATCGAGGATGCATGTAGCGCTCTACTGGAGCACATTCAGGTCCAGCACGCGCTGGAAAGCCCCGCATAGACCGGGTCTGACAGACACGCCGAAAAAGGGGATGCTGGTACCTTGTGAGGCTTCTACAAGGAAGACTTGTCAGGGTCCGCAGGTGGCGGGTCCGAGCCCGTTGGCGGGGACTTGTCCGGGTCTGCCGGTGGTGATTGGCCGGAGTCCGTAGGCGCAGACTTGCTTGAGTCTGTTGGTGGAGACTTGGCTGGCTTGGCGCTGGTCCGGTCCCGGCTGCCATGGCTTTTTCGTTCAGAGCCTGACCTGCGCTGGCCATCCGCTCTTCTGGAACCATCCCTGCGCTGGCCGTCCGTTCTCCTGGAACCGTCCCTGCGCTGCCCATCTGCTCTTCTGGAACCGTCCCTGCGTCTTTGGCCACTACGCGAATGATCTCGTGACCCTCGCCTTCTTTGGTCACTGCGTGTACGTGTCGTGGAGCGGTTCTCGCCAGAGGGCTCCTTCACCTTGGCCGGTGTGGCTTCTTCCGAAGTTTTATTACCGCCGGAAAGCCACCTGAAGAGAGCTTTCAATGGACGGGATGCTCGCCCCTTGGAGCCGGATTGTGCCTTCGCAGAAGGGGCCGGGGTGGTCGCGTGGATGGATTTCACGGCAGGTTGTTCCACTGCCGCCGGGGCTTGCCGATAAGGTGCGAGCCCGGTCTCTTCCTGGGGGATATGTTCGTAGCTCGGTTTCTGGTCGGGTTTGGCATCCTGGCTGCGTACTCTTTCGACGGTAAAGTGCGGGGTTTCCAGATTCGGATCCGGTACGATCATGAGTTGCACGGCATGGCGCGCCTCGATTTCGCTGATTCCCAAGCGCTTTTCATTCAGCAGAAAGCTCGTGACCTCCACGGGAAGCTTGGCAATCACCTTGCCCGTACTTTCCTTCATGGCCTCTTCCTCGATCAGGCGAAGCACCGCAAGCGCAAGCGACTCGATGCTACGAATCGTTCCGTGACCGGAGCACCGCGGGCACACGATCTGGCTCGATTCTTCCAGCGAGGGCCGCAGCCGCTGGCGTGACATCTCCAGCAGCCCGAACTGGGAGATGTGCCCGATCTGCACACGGGCGCGGTCGATCTTGAGCGCCTCGCGCAGTCGCCTTTCCACTTCGCGGCGGTTTTTCTCGGGCGTCATGTCGATGAAGTCGATGATGATCAGTCCGCCAAGGTCGCGCAGTCGCAGCTGTCTCGCGGTCTCGTCCGCTGCCTCGAGATTGGTGTTGAGCGCGGTTTCCTCGATATCGCTGCCCTTGGTCGCCTTGGCCGAGTTGATATCGATGCAGATCATGGCCTCGGTGTGGTCGATGACCATGGATCCGCCGGAGGGCAGGGAGACTTCACGCTCGAACGCGGATTCGATCTGCGATTCAATCTGGTAGCGGTTGAACAGGGGGACATGGTCCTCGTAGTGCTTGAGCTTTTTCAGGTTGTGCGGCATGACCTGCTCGACGAACTTCTGCGCATCACGAAACACATCCGGGTCGTCGATGATGATCTCGCTGATGTCGTCCCTCAGGTGGTCGCGCAGCGCACGGATGATGACGTTGCTTTCCTGGTAGATCAGGAACGGCTTGTTTTTGGAGTCGGCCGCCTCCTTGATGGCGGCATAGACCTTTTGCAGGTAGTCGAGGTCCCACTGGAGTTCTTCCGGTGAATGTCCCACCCCTGCCGTTCGCGCGATGACTCCCATGCCCTTGGGTACCTCGAGCTTGGACAGCACGCTTCGAATCTCTTCGCGGTCGTCACCTTCGATGCGTCGGGACACGCCGTTCGCGCGCGGGTTGTTCGGCATCAGGACGAGGTAGCGCCCGGCCAGACTGATGTACGTGGTCAGGGCCGCGCCCTTGTTGCCGCGCTCTTCGCGCTCGACCTGCACGATGATTTCCTGGCCTTCGGAGATGAGGTTGCGGATCGGTACCCGCTCGCCGTTGTTGCTGGGAGAACCGCTCAGGAAGTCGCGCGAGATCTCCTTGAAGGGGAGAAACCCGTGGCGCTCGGCGCCGTAATTGACAAAGGCAGCCTCCAGACTCGGTTGAATCCGGGTGATGGTGCCTTTGTATATATTATCTTTTCTCTGGTTTCGTGAAGGTAATTCGATGTCGAGATCGTACAGTCGCTGTCCATCGACCATCCCGACCCGCAACTCTTCCTGTTGCGTGGCGTTGACTAAAATTCTTTTCATTGCTAACTCTGTGTAGTGTCCGCTTTCCACGCGATGCATGTAATGGATGCCGCTCCATACGGGTTCCCCCAGGGCCTTGATGTGCCTGGCCTGCAGGTTCAGTGGAGAGGGGTCCGTGGAACAAGTGGACTGTGAAACTTAATAAACCAATCATTTGTTACTCTGAACCGATTCGCGTGGCTCCTTGTGAACCCATCGTCCGGTACGGCTCAAGCTTGGTTCCATAGCCACGGCAGAAACGCCCGGGGCTGTGGAAACAGAAAATCCAACACTAAGACGGTACCGCATCAAACATGCATTTCATCGTTGGCACCGTGACAGCAATGGTACGTAACTATTCCAGAATTAACAAGTTATACTGTTGTGGTACACGCTGCTCCCGATCCCCGGGGCAATTGAGCTGCCGACAGCACGCTGTGAATCCATCATGAAGCCGACCAGCTATGTCATCGATGCCACCCGGGAAGGCCAGCGGGTCGATAACTTCCTGTTCGCGAACCTCAAGGGGGTCCCCAAGGGCCTCATCTACCGTTTGCTGCGCACCGGCAAAATCCGGATCAACGGCAAGCGCATCCGGCAAACCCACCGGCTGGTCGCGAATGACACGGTGACGGTTCCTCCGTTGCGTACCGCACCGACCCGCATGCCAGTGATCCCACAGAACATCCGCGCTGTGATCCAGTCCTGCATCCTGTACGAGGATGCATCGGTTCTCGCCATCAACAAACCGGCAGGCATCGCCGTGCATCCAGGTCACCTGGCACCGTTTGGCGTGATCGAGGTGCTGCGCGCGATTCGCCCGAAAGCCCCTTTCCTGGAACTTGTCCACCGGCTGGACCGCCACACCAGCGGCTGCCTGCTCATCGCCAAGGACAAGGCCATGCTGGGTGAGCTGCATGCATTACTCAGGGATCGTGAAATCGAAAAGGAGTATCTGGCCCTGGTCAAGGGGACCTGGCACCAGGGAGTGAAGAAGATCCGCGTGCCATTGAAAAAGAAGACGGAGCGACCCGACCCTGAAGGGGCAAACGGGCGCTATCGGGAGGCCATCACCCACTTTCATCCGCTGCGGGTCTTTGCCGGGCTTTCCCTGATGAAAATCAGGATCCGCACCGGGCGCACCCACCAGATCCGCATCCATGCCGCGCAGGCCGGCCATCCGGTGGCAGGGGACCCGAAGTACGGGGATTTCTCCTTTAACCGCACCTTGCGCAAGGACGGGCTCAAGCGCATGTTCCTGCATGCCTCGAAGCTCACCTTCCAGTGTCGAAGCAACGACGTGAAATATGCTATAAAAGCACCGTTGAGTCCCGAACTGAACGACTTCCTGGAAAGCCTCTCCGCGCATGCGTACATGCATGGAAAACCGACCGGAAGTTCCAAGCCGGATACAGAATATGGAACCTGAGATCAACCTGGAAGGCGAGCGCGAGCACTTGCGTCCTGCGCGAACCGTGTCCTCCTGGGAACAGGATGCCATCGTGCAGCTGGCCTCCGCCGGCCTCAGGGAACAGCGCAGAGCCAGGCGCTGGGGAATATTCTTCAAGTCACTGGGCTTTGCCTATCTCGGCCTGTTCCTCATTGGCATGATGGACTGGAACCTTTCTGCACTTCCGGACAGCACACAGCATACGGCGATGGTGGAGATGACCGGCATCATTGCCGATGGCGAGACGGCCAGCGCACACAACGTGAATTCAGGACTGCGTGCTGCTTTCGAGAATCCCCGCTCCGTGGCCGTGATCCTGAAGATCAACAGCCCGGGAGGAAGTCCCGTGCAGGCCGGCTACATCAATCGCGAGATCACGCGGCTGCGTGATCTCCATCCTGAAAAACCCCTGTACGCGGTGGTCACCGATGTCTGTGCCTCGGGCGGCGTTTTCGCCGCCGTGGCCGCCGATGAGATTTATGCGGACAAGGCCAGTATCGTCGGCTCCATCGGGGTGATGATGGACGGCTTCGGTTTTGTCAAGGCGATGGAAAAGCTCGGCATTGAACGCCGGCTCATGATCGCGGGCAAGCACAAGGGACTGCTGGATCCGTTTTCTCCTGAAGAACCGCTCGAGAAGGCGCATGTGCAGAAACTGCTTGATGAAATCCACCAGCAGTTCATCGAGGCGGTGCGACAGGGCAGGGGCGACCGGCTCATCGACGAGGACGAGGTATTCAGCGGCCTGTTCTGGACCGGCGAGCAGGCGCTCGAGATCGGGCTTGTGGATGGTTTCGGCAGCCCGGGTTTCGTGGCACGCGAAGTGGTGGGCGTTGCGGGTATTCAGGATTACACCCAGCGTGAGGATGTCTTGCAGCGCTTTGCCAGGCAACTGGGGAGTGCCCTGACCCGACCGGTACGCGAACTCCTCGTGAACCCGGCGCTTCGCTGAGCCCTCGACGCTCCACCAGGCCATGCCCGAGCCAGCGCACACCCTCCTGCCCAAATGCTTCAACCCGCAGGCCGTGACGGAACATCCTCTGGCCTTTGCCGGGGAGTTGCCGGCGGACTCCATGACCCGCCTGCGCGAGGCGGTGATCTCGATCGGTTCGCCCGTCACCGTTGACTTGCACCTGGCACACACAGGGTCCGGGTGCCGGATGGAGGGAAAGATTGCCTGCACGCTGGGCTTGCGCTGTGTGCGTTGCCTGGGCGAGGTCCAAGTACGGGTCGACCCGGACGTCAGGCTCATGGTGGGGTCCATCCCGGGAGGTTCCGCCAAGGTGCCCGAGGGGTACGATCTCTACGAATACGAAGGTTCCAGCCTGGAGCTTGCGCAGCTGGTCGAGGACGAACTGCTGCTCGCACTGCCTCTGGTCCCTAGACATGTGGATATTTCACACTGTGATCAAGGTATGGTAGCGTGGCTTAGTTCGAAGGAGAGGGCGAGCGGCCCAGCCAGGAATCCGTTCGCCATTTTGAAACGCTCGTGAAGCGAGGAGAATCCCATGGCGGTACAAAAGAACAGGAAGACACGCTCAAAAAGAGACATGCGTCGAGCGCATGATGCGCTCACCGCTGCCACCCTGTCCACGGATTCGACCACCGGCGAGCGGCACCGGCGCCATCACGTGACGGAGGATGGCTACTACCGGGGCCGGCAGGTGATCGTGAAACCCGATGAGTACGAGGACGAAGAGGAATAACCGCTTCCGTACCGGTTTCTCAAAACCATCCCCCGACGAACACTGATGGCCTGGATGCCCGCCTCGCATACGGCGTTCAGGGATCAGCCTGACTTATCGTGACCCGCTACACAGTCTCCCTGGATGCCATGGGCGGTGACTTCGGGGTCGCCGTGGTCGCCGAGGCCGCCGTCGCCTACCTGAAGGATCACCCGGACACCTCGCTGATCCTGGTCGGCGACGAACGCGAGATCACCGACGAACTCGCCCGCATCAATTCTTCACTTTCAGACCGGCTGCGCGTGCATCACGCAAGTCAGCGCATCGAAATGGATGAATCGCCTTCACGGGCACTGCGCAGCAAAAAAGACTCGTCCATGCGGGTGGCCGTGGACCTGGTCAAGGATGGTACTGCGGATGCCTGCGTGAGTGCCGGGAACACCGGGGCACTGGTCGCCACTGCCCGTTACGTGCTCAAGATGCTGTCGGGCATTGATCGCCCGGCCATCACCAGCGCGATCCCCTCCATCCAGGGCCAGACCTACATGCTGGACCTGGGGGCCAATGTAGGCTGCAGCAGCGAACACCTGTTGCAGTTTGCCGTCATGGGTGCGGTGCTGGCCTCCGCCATTGACGAGATCGAGAACCCGAAGGTCGGACTGCTCAATATAGGTGAAGAGGAAATCAAGGGCAACGACCAGGTGAAGCATGCCCATGAAATGCTGCAAAGGAGCGGGCTGAACTACATCGGCTATGTCGAGGGCGATGACGTCTATTGCGGGGATGTCAACGTGGTGGTGTGCGACGGCTTTGCCGGCAACGTCTCGCTGAAGTCCAGCGAGGGTGTGGCGAAAACAATCTCCCACTTTATTCAGCAGGAATTCAAACAGAACCTGTTCACCCAGCTCTGCGGACTCCTGGCCCTGCCGGTGCTGAAATCATTCCGGCGGCGAATCGATCCGCGGTGCTATAATGGCGCCAGTCTTCTGGGACTGCGGGGCGTGGTCGTCAAAAGCCACGGCGGGGCGGATGCCTATTCGTTCCAGCACGCAATCGACATCGCACGCCTGGAAGCAGTCAAGCAGGTGCCTCAAATGATCGACACCCACATCGCCGAATATCTGAAATACAACAACTGACCATGACGTATTCGAAAATCACAGGCACCGGAAGCTATTTGCCAGAGAAAGTACTTACAAACAAGGACATGGAGGAGCTTGTTGACACCACGGATGAGTGGATACAGGAACGCACGGGCATCCGGCAGCGCCATATCGCGGCCGAGGGCGAGACCACCTGCGACCTTGCCGCCAGTGCCGCCCTGCGCGCGATCGACATGGCGGGCAAGTCCCACGCCGACATCGACCTGATCATCCTTGCGACCACCACCGCCGACAAGATCTTTCCGGGCACGGCCTGTCTGCTGCAAAAGCGGCTCGACGTGCACGGTTGTCCGGCATTCGATGTACAAGCGGTGTGCACGGGCTTTGTGTATGCCCTGGGAATTGCGGACAAGTTCATCCGTGCAGGCGAGGCCAGGTGTGCGCTGATCGTAGGTTCGGAGACCCTGTCCCGCATTCTGGACTGGAATGACCGCAGCACCTGCGTGCTGTTCGGGGACGGGGCCGGTGCGGTCGTGCTCGAGGCCTCTGACGAACCCGGGATTTTGTCCACGCACCTGCATGCCGATGGCAGCTATGAACACCTGCTGCACGTGCCGCACGGTATCTCCAGTGGCTACGAGCAGCTCAAGGCCGGGGAGGCGTATGTCTACATGGAAGGCAATGCCGTGTTCAAGATGGCGGTGAACAAGCTGGGCGAGATCGTGGACGAGGCCCTGGAGGCCAATCAGATCAGCAAGGGCGATCTGGACTGGCTGGTGCCACACCAGGCAAACCGCAGGATCATCGAAGCCACGGCGCGAAAGCTGAAGATGCCGATGGAGCACGTTGTACTGACGGTGGCAGAACATGGCAACACTTCTGCGGCATCCATCCCCCTGGCACTGGATACGGCCGTGCGCGACGGCCGGATCAAGAAAGGGGAGACCTTGATGCTCGAGGCTTTCGGGAGCGGGTTTACGTGGGGTTCAGCGCTGCTGCAGTTCTGACCCGACGCAGCTGGTCTGGTGTCTACAGTACACGCATCGACTTACCGGGAAGACTGCAGGCGATGCCCCCGCATTGCCAAGAACCTGGCGCTCAAGAAAACCCTGCACCCGGAATACCACTGCAAGCCGGTTGCAGCCTTCGGTGATCCGGGTGCGCAGCTGCTGATCGTCGGGCTGGCTCCTGGACTGCACGGTGCCAATGCCACCGGCCGGCCTTTCACCGGGGATCATGCAGGTCTCCTGCTGTATCGCACGCTGTACAAGTTCGGGTTCTCGACGCGCCCGGTCTCGGAAAATGCCGGTGACCGGCTTGAACTGAGGAACTGCCGGATCACCAACGCCGTGAAATGCCTGCCGCCTGCAAACAAGCCCACGGTCGAGGAAATCAAAAACTGCAACACCTACCTGCACAACGAACTGGCTATGCTGCGTCCGGACAGCGTGGTGCTGGCCCTGGGCAGGATCGCCCACGATGCGGTCTTGCGCGCGCTGGGTGTGAAGCTGAGCCACTACGCATTTGCCCATGGCACGCTGTATCGCATCGAGGGCAGGTGGAGCCTGCTGGACTCGTACCACTGCAGCCGCTACAACACGCAAACGGGCCGGCTGACCCGAAAGCAGTTCGAGGCCGTTTTTTCAAAAGCGGTCACGGCGATGAATGACCTCCAGTGAGTGACCTTGACCCAGCATGAGCGAATTTGATCCCAAACAGTTCATTCAGACCCTGAGCCCGCACCCGGGCGTGTACCGCATGCTCGATGCGCAGGGAAAGCCACTGTATGTCGGCAAGGCCAAAAACCTGAGAAAAAGGGTTGCCGCCTACTTCAACCGTAGCCAGCGAAGTCCGCGCCTGACCAAGATGATCTCGCAAACGGCGGCGGTTGAAACCGCGGTCACCAATACGGAGGCCGAAGCCCTGTTGCTCGAGAACAACCTCATCAAGCGCCACCGCCCGCGCTACAACATCCTGCTGCGCGACGACAAGAGCTATCCCTACATCTTCATCTCGTCCGAGCACGACTACCCGCAGATCACCTTCTATCGGGGCAGGCGCGAGCGCAAAGGGCGCTACTTCGGCCCCTACGCCAGCCCGGGTG
The DNA here is from genome assembly GCA_965220895.1 of Gammaproteobacteria bacterium. GTDB lineage: Bacteria > Pseudomonadota > Gammaproteobacteria > UBA4575 > UBA4575 > WTFY01. The sequence continues at coordinate 142,440 of OZ244850.1, read as the reverse complement.
CAGCGCGCAGCGCACTGAACCTGCTGCAGAAGGTTTTCAAGGTACGCCCGTGTGACGATTATTTTTTCAGCCATCGCAGCCGGCCCTGCCTGCAGTACCAGATTGACCGCTGTAGCGGGCCCTGTGTAGGACTGATCGACGAAGACAGCTACCGCAATGAAATCGAGGCAGCCATCGAATTCCTGGAAGGCAACAGCCATGCACTGATTGCCCGCTACGTGAATGAAATGGACCAGGCTTCTACAGACCTGAATTACGAGGCGGCCGCACGCTGTCGCAACAAGATCGAGATGTTGCGCAAGGTCTCCGAGCAGCAGTACGTCAGTGCCCAGTCCGGCGATGTCGATATCGCGGCCGTCGAATCGGAAGGCGAGGTCGCCTGCGTGCAGGTATTCAACATCCGTGCAGGAATGAATCTCGGCAACAAGAGCTATTTTCCCAAGATTCCGGATGTCGCAAGCGAGGAAAAAATCATCGGCGCCTTTCTGGGCCAGTACTACCTTGGCCACGCGATCCCCGAGGAGATTATACTCAGTCATCGTCCTGAGGAACTCGGACTCCTGCAGGAGATGCTGAGCAGCCAGGCAGGCAGGAAGGTGTCAATCGTTTGCGCACCGCGCGCCCAGCGTGCCCGCTGGCTCGACATGGCAAGGAAAAACGCAACGGGGGCGCTACAGGGCAAACTGGCCTCAAAAGCAAGCCTCATGCAGCGCTTCGAGGCCGTTCAGGATGAGCTCGGACTGGAATTTATGCCCCAGCGCATCGAGTGTTTCGATGTCAGTCACACCCGGGGCGAGGCCACGGTGGCCTCGTGCGTGGTGTTCGAGCAGGAGGGGCCACTGAAAACGGAGTACCGCCGCTTCAATATCGAGGGGGTCCAGGCCGGTGATGACTACGCGGCCCTGCATCAGGCGCTGACACGCCGCTACCTGCGGCTCAAGAAAGGGGAGGGCAAATTACCCGACATGCTGTTGATTGACGGAGGCAAGGGCCAGGTGACCCAGGCTAGGGACGCACTGCTCGAACTGCAGGTCGAGGGGATCTGTATCGTCGGAGTTGCAAAAGGGCCGCATAGAAAAGCCGGACAGGAAACGCTCATCATGGGCGATACCGGGCGCCCGGTGCGACCGGCCCCGCATTCGCTGGCCCTGCGTCTGATCCAGCAGATTCGTGATGAAGCGCACCGCTTTGCCATCAGCGGACACCGCAAGCGACGTGCACATGCACGCGTTTCATCGCCACTGGAGAGCATTGCGGGGCTGGGTCCGAAACGCAGGCAGAACCTGCTGAAGCACTTCGGGGGGATGCGCGGGATCTCGCGTGCCGGCGTGGAGGAGCTCGCCAAAGTGCCCGGCGTAAGCCGCCACCTTGCCCAGGCCATTTACCAGGAAATCCACAGTCACTGAATGTAAGTTGCATGGCATACGGCATTGCCAACATCCTGACAATGATCAGGATCCTGATCACACCGCTGCTGGTCGGCGTCTACTATTTCCTGCCCGAGCACTGGGGCATGCCGCTGGCGGCCGTGCTGTTCGCAGTGGCTTCCGTCACGGACTGGCTGGACGGATATCTGGCACGCAAACTGGACCAGGTCTCGAAGCTCGGGGCCTTTCTGGACCCGATTGCCGACAAGCTGATCATCGGCACGGTGCTGGTGGTGATCGTCGATCGCCACGGGCAACTGTATATCCTGATTCCGGCGCTGATCATTATTGCCCGGGAGCTCGTGGTTTCGGGCTTGCGGGAGTGGATGTCGGAACTCGGCAAACGCGACTCCGTGGCCGTTTCGATGCTGGGCAAGCTCAAAACCGCCGCGCAGATGACGGCATTGTTTTTTCTGCTCTACTACTACCCGGTGCTCGGCATCCCGGTATTCGAAATCGGGGTAGGGTTGCTGTACGTGGCCGTAGTACTTACACTTTGGTCCATGATGATCTATATTAGCCGTGCGATCCGGTCCTACCAGGGTTAGGGACAACCCCATGCCCTGATCTCCTGGTCGGCTGGCGGGCAGTGGTCCCCTGCGGGAATAGCTCAGTTGGTAGAGCGCAACCTTGCCAAGGTTGAGGTCGCGAGTTCGAGCCTCGTTTCCCGCTCCATTCCGCTATCAGGCTGATGTCCCCTGCAAGGTTCAGGCACCGGGTGCAACGAGCACGCCCAGGACCGCCTTTTGCAATCCCTTCGTATCGCAGGACTCCAGACGGACTGGCTCCTCTGCAACCAGATCGATTCCCGGCCATCTTCTCCTCAAGGTAATGGCCACGACGTTCACCGCGACCTGTGTCCGTATCTGCCCCTCATCAGCCGGTTCGGGTCCCTGCAGGTCTTCCGGGTCGAAGCTTCCATCTGCAAAGATCCCGATCGCATCCCCCCGGGCCAGGTCCCGGATGATCTGCTGATGCACGGGGACCGCGGAGGAAGATGCCCGCGGATTGGAGGCGTCGGCCAGGCGGTCGACCGCCCTGAGCAGGAAGGCCGACAGAGAAGACTCCAGGTGTTCAGGCGATACGAACAGACGCATCGGGCGCCGCAGGCAACTGCTCAGAATCAGCACATCCAGGAGGCGTGCAGGGCGGCAAAGCATGATCAGGGGTCCCTGCTGGGGCAGGTTTTGCAGGCCGGCGGTCTCGATGCGGTATACCACCGTCCTCGAAGTCCAGACGATCAGGCGAACCAGAAACTCGGGCACGCGCGTGAAAATGAAAAGGGCCACGGCGGCATTCAGCAAGGCCGCCGTCAGGAAAAGCATGGGGATGCTCAGGCCGGAGCCGAGGAGCGCGATTGCATACACGGCGGAGCCGATCATGGCAATGGCATTGAGGATATTGTTTCCGGCAATCACCCGTGCGCGCTCCTGTGCGCGGGTGCGGGCCTGCACCATGGCATACAGCGGCACGATGTAGATGCCGCCGAACAGTCCTACCAGGAAAATGTCCGTACACAGGCGCCAGTTGGAGGGGTTGCGAATGAATTCCTGCAGGCCGAGGAGCTCACCAGTGACCTGCATGGAAGTGGCAAAGAATATATCGATGCCGAAGAGTGTCAGCCCGATCGAGCCGACCGGCACCAGCCCAAGCTCGATCGACCGGTTGGAGAGGCGCTCGCACAGCAACGATCCCACGCCGATGCCCACGCACAGCAGGGCCAGAAAAAACGTGACCACCTGCGCATTGGCGCCGAGGGTCAGCCGGATAAAGTTTGGCATCTGAGTGAGGTAGGTCGCCCCCAGGAACCAGAACCACGAAATGCCCAGGATGGAAAAAAACACCGGTCTGTATTTTCTCAGTGCCGCGACGTTTCGCACGGTCTCCACGGCCGGGTTCCAGCGCACCCTGAGCGAGGGAGCCACCGCCGCGGTGGAGGGAATTTTCAGGGCGCTCAGGTAGCCGAATCCGGCCAGGACAATCACGGTCGCGGACACCATCGCCCTGGCATCTTCTGCCATCCCGACCAGCACCCCGCCCAGCATCGTGCCCAGCAGGATGGCCATGAAGGTCCCCGATTCGACCAGTGCATTGCCGCCGATGAGTTCCCTTTGCCGGAGATGCTCGGGGATGATGGAATACTTGATCGGACCGAAAAAGGAGGACTGGGTACCCATGAGAAACAGGCAAAACAGCAAAAGGGGAATGCTGTCGAGATAGAATCCGGCCCCGGCAAACAGCATGATGGCAATCTCGCCCAGCTTGATCTTGCGAATCAGTTCCGCCTTGCCAAAACGGTCCGCGATCTGTCCGGCGGTCGCAGAGAAAAGAAAAAACGGCAGGATGAAGAGCAGCGCGGCGAGATTGATGATGTAGTTCGAAATGTCGCTTCCGGAGTAGCTGCTCTGGAAGGCGATCAGGATGATCAGCGAATTCTTGAATACGTTATCGTTGAAGGCACCGAAGAACTGGGTCAGGAAAAAGGGGGCAAAACGTTTCTGTTTCAGCAGCTGCAACTGGCTCTTCGAGCCCGGTTGGCTGGCCTCGGACAAGATGATTCAGTATCCGAAGGACAGGCGCGCTCCCGCCGGGCAGCGCCAGGACCAAGGGTTCGGCGGCCTGTACACCGCACGACTGGCAGGGTCACACCCGCAGGTGCTCATGGTCAGATGTATTCCGGGTTGACCGCCGTCTGGTCGAAATCCACCTCCACCTCGACGTCCGTCTTCAGCCGCGCCTGGCACGCCAGGATGTAGTTTGCCTTGAGCATGTCTCCGTCCAGGGTGTAGGTGAAGTCCGTCAACTCCTTGACCTTGCCAGTGACCAGTTTGGCACGGCAGGTCCCGCACGAACCGACCTTGCAATCGCATGGCCAGTCAATCCCGGCATTCTTGGCTGCCTGCAGCAGGTTAATGCCGCCTTTGACATCAAAGGTCTGGCCCGTGTTCAAAATCGTCGCCTTGAAGTCCTTGTTTTTTTTGCCGAACCCAAACATGTCTCCTCCTTACTCGTCGCGTGTAGGGGTTGCTCTGCAAGCAAATGCATTCCCTGCCACATGGAACCAGCGCCCACTATAGCGCGTCACGGCGTGGGTCTGCACGCCATCATCAACCGATGCCTTGCTCATTGCAACAAACTTCGCAGCATCCAGGCAGTTTTTTCATGGGTCTGCATGCGATTTGTGAGCAAATCGGCAGTAGGCTCGTCCTGGGCTTCCTCGATGACCGGAAAGATCTCCCGGGCCGTGCGCACCACGGTTTCCTGCCCCAGGACCAGTTGCTGGATCATCTCCTGCGCACTCGGCACGCGGGTCTTTTCGTCGATCCGGGCGAGTTCCTGGAAGCGGCTGTAGGAACCGGGCGCGAAAATCCCCAGGGCCCTAATCCGCTCTGCGATTTCGTCAACGGCCAGGGCAAGCTCCTGGTACTGCGCCTCGAACATGGTGTGCAGGGTCGTGAACATGGGTCCGGTCACGTTCCAGTGGTAGTTGTGGGTTTTCAGGTACAAGGTGTAGGTGTCCGCCAGCAGCTGGCTCAGACCGGTGGCGATTTCCTTGCGCTGAGGCTCGGGGATGCCGATGTCGATCGGTAACGGGGTTGCCTGTGCCATAGTCCTCTCCTGGGTTGATATCCGTTTCGTTACAGTGAACCCGTTGTAGGTAAAGAACCGGGCCGGAACATCGAGTAATAGCGATGGCTGCCATCGATTTTATCCACCGACATGCAGATTTCGGCACGTATGTCAGCGCAGTTTGCTGCCCAGGTTTTGGGCAGGCGTGTGCAACCCGGTAAGCCGTTACCAGGGGTGCAGGCTCAACCAGTAGCCGCCCCAGACGATCAGCCCCGCACCCGTGATCATACGGGTCGCGGTGGGAGAGAACGGAAGGAGTTTCTCGAGCAGGACGAAGACTGCGATCAGCAGGACCCAGAGCATGTTCATCACGCCCACGGCCAGCAGCACGGCCATCAGCGCCCAGCAGCAGCCCACACAGAACATTCCATGATACAGGCCCATCTGGAAGGCACCGCTTTTGCCGTCCTTCCAGGCGGCCATCAAAAAACCGAGCGGTGTCCTGCACTGGTTCAGGCAGGCATCCTTCATCGGCGTCATCTGGTAAATACCAGCCAGCAGGATGATTGCCCCGCTGAGCAGGTAGCTGTTGTTGTACATCATCGGGTCAAGCACACTGCTTTCATGCAGCGGCCACTGGATGGCACTCGCAAAGACGCTGTACAGGGCCCAGGCGACGAGGTAACCCGCCAGGAAAATGAAGGTCGGGGCATACGGCTGTTGCCTGAGCTTCTTTTGGCGGCTCACGGTGGTAAACATCATGACCATTGGCGACACACTCGGGGTCATCATGGCGATCATCATGATGAACCACATGAGGAACAGCATCAGGAAGTCCCAGGCCGTCCAGGCACGCATGCCGCCCATCGGCGGCATCCACATATCCACCAGGTGCATGTTCTCCATGGCCCAGGCCATGTAGAGGATGTACAGCCAGCATACGCCTGATACCAGGATCAGACCGGATATGACAATCTTTTTGTCCTGTGGAGAAAGTCCCGCAACGGGTGGGGTGGGAGCATTCATGGAAGCATCTTCCTGAGTATGTTGAACGATCGGATTGTGGGTACGTGAGTCGCGCTGCGAAGAGCCATACAAAGCGCCTGAACCATTGCCAGCAATGATACTCGATTGCCCGTGTGCAGGAAAGCCCGGCCCCGGGTCCACTGACCTTGCAGTACAGGCGCTGCAGATCGGCGCACAGTATTTCAAGCTTGATTTATTTAGGCTATACTGAAACGCAGTCCTGCCTGTGTTTTGGCAGGTTTCGTGTTTATCCTAAATAGGCCGGGAGGTTTGCTATGGCGACGACAGACTGGAGTGTAGAGGGCAACTATTTCGAGTCTTGCACCTGTGACAATTTATGCCCGTGTCTTTTGCTGAAAGACCCGACCGTGGGTTCGTGTACGGCCCTTGTCGGTTGGAGCATTGAAAAGGGGCACTTTGGCGATGTCAGTCTGGACGGAATCAAGGTTGCGGTTTGGCTGCATGCCCCGGGCAACCTGACGGCTGGTAACTGGCGTCTCGCACTATATGTTGACGAGGCTGCGGATGATGCACAATTTGAAGCCATCTGTGCCTTGTGGAGCGGCGAGGGCGGTGGTCACCTGGCGGTGATCGCGGGCCTGGTCAGCAATGTTCTGAGTGCAAAGAAAGCGAACATCAGCTTTGAGAGCACGCCGGAAAGGAAGCACCTGGTGATTGAAGGGGTCGGGGAAAACGAGATCGTCCCGATTGAAGGAGAAGAAGGCAAGCCTGTCATCGTCTCGAGCACCCCACTCGCCGTGGCTCCGGGAAATCCGATCACACTGCACACGTCCACGACCGCGCAGTACCGCGACAACGGCATTGACTGGTACGAATCCGGCAAGGCTGCCCTGGCATCACCGTTTCAGTACGGGCCGGGCTAAACCGAACCCGCGCTGCGGCGGATTCCACATGTATTGAACCCAGGCTTTTCTTGGCTTGGGTTCGTGCGCGCTCCCAGCCAGGGGTCCTGCCGAATCCTCCCGTAACCCGTTTTAGCAAGGCAGCGGATTCGTCCATCCAAAGACGGACAGGAAAACTGTCTAACCCATTGATCTGAATAGGTGCTCAATGACCTCGCCCAGGATGGAATGTCCTGCCGCCCCGGTAATCGGCTTGCCTGTTTAATGAATAGCCATTTTGGGCTATAGTACACGGTAGAAAATTTTTCGAGATGGCTGGTTTGATTCATGCAAACCGGAGCGTTTTCAGACGAGATGGCAGGAGAACTAACATGTCAATTTTTAACAGAAGAAAATTTCTAAAAGCTACCGGATGCACGATGGCTTTGGGTTCTGCGGGACTCGGGATCTCGCAGGCTTCGACCGAACAGGGAGTGGACTGGAAAGTAACGGGCAATTACTTCGAGTCTTGCACCTGTGACAACGTCTGCCCGTGTCTTTTGCTGAATGATCCGACCGTGGGTTCATGCACGGCCCTCGTTGGCTGGCGCATTGACAAGGGTCATTATGGTGATGTCAGCCTGGACGGCACGAAAGTGTCCGTGTGGCTGCATGCCCCGGGAAACCTTCTCAATGGCAACTGGCGCGCAGCCCTGTATATTGATGACCAGGCGAACGATGCCCAGTTTCATGCCCTGAAGGCATTATGGAGCGGCGAAGGCGGTGGTCACCTGGGCATAATTGCCAGTCTGATCAGCGATCTCATCAGTGTTAAGAAGGCCCATATCACCATTATGGATACGCCAGAGAGGAAACACCTGGTGGTGCAAGGCGTGGGTGAAAACGATATTTCCCCCATCAAGGGAGAAGATGGCAAGGACATCGTCCTGGCCCATACTCCGCTGGCCGTTGCGCCTCACAACCCGATCACGCTGCACATGTCCAAGCGGGCGCGCTACCACGATAACGGCATCGACTGGTATGAGTCTGGCAAGGCCGGGCTGTCCTCTGCATTCCAGTACGGACCTGCCTGAGCGCACGCTCGCGATCTGATTTTCTGGCCACGGCCAGCATCCTGCCCGGTCAACAGACCGGGCAGCCATCTCTGTCGGCGATTTGCTGACAACAGGCGCTCGATCACCGGATGATACCTACCTGGATCAAGGCCACACTCGCGTGGAGCGGGCTGGTGGTGTCCCTGCTTGCAAGTGCAGGGGCAGGCGATCTCTCGCTGACCGGTAACCTGATTCAGGGCGGGCTGGCTTTCGGACAGGTGAGCCCGGACTCGAAAGTATGGGCCAATGGGCACGCGGTGCGCGTTTCCCCCTCCGGTGAATTCATCCTCGGGTTTGGCCGGGACTACCCTCCCCGGGCCACCGTCATCGTACGGGCGAAAGACGAGACGGTGCGCTCGCACACGTTCGAGATTGCCGTGCGCGAGTATGACACCCAGCGCATCGACGGCCTGCCTGATGCCCAGGTGAACCCGGGACCACAGACCCTGCGGCGGATTCGCAGGGAAAGCGCGGAAATAGCAGCGGCACGAAGTCTCGATGACGACCGCATGGATTTCAAATCGGGATTCATATGGCCCGTGCAAGGGCGGATCTCGGGAATTTACGGCAGTCAGCGGATACTCAACGGCCAGCCGCGCCAGCCCCATTACGGCATTGATATCGCAGCCCCCACCGGTACACAGGTCCTCGCACCTGCCCCCGGCCGGGTGACCTATGCCGAGAACATGTATTTTTCAGGGGGCACGCTAGTCATCGACCATGGCCAGAACCTGTCATCCTCCTTCCTGCATCTGCACGAAATCCTGGTAGCGGTCGGGGAACACGTGGAGCAGGGACAGCCGATTGGCCTGGTGGGCGCCACGGGCCGGGTCACGGGTCCTCACCTGGACTGGCGGATGAACTGGCATCAGCAGCGGCTGGACCCCGGTTTGCTCATGGACGGGATACCGCCCGGGAACTAGGCGGTTAGCAGATCGCCACCCGGCCTCGCAGTGTCTCTGTTGCGGTCTAGGCGTTCTGGTAGTAATCCATCAGGATCTCGGCGACTTCCGGTCTTGCAAATTCTTTCGGCAGGGATTCGCCGGCCGCCAGCATGGCACGGACCTTGGTTCCTGAAAGCAGTACGAAGTCCTCTTTTTCATGGTCCGGCGCATCGCGCATCATGACGACCTGGTTCAGCTTTTTGGAATAGGCCGTGTGGTCTGCACGAAAGATCTCGATCCCCAGCGTTCCCGGGGGAACTTCTTCATCGAAGATCTCCTGCGCATCGAACGCCCCGTAGTAGTCGCCCACTCCGGCATGGTCGCGGCCGATGATGAAATGCGTGCAGCCGCAGTTCTGACGGAAGACCGCATGCAATACCGCCTCGCGCGGGCCGGCATACAGCATGTCGAATCCATAGCCCGTGATCATGACACTGTTGGGCGGGAAATAGAGTTCCACCATCTTGCGAATGGCGGCATCGCGCACCGGGGCCGGAATGTCACCCGGTTTCAGTTTCCCCAGCAGCATGTGTACCAGTATGCCGTCCGCACCCGTGGCCGCCTGGGCCATCTTGCAGAGCTCTTCATGGGCACGGTGCATGGGATTTCGGGTCTGGAAGCCCACCACGGTCTGCCAGCCCCGCTCGCTGATCTCATTGCGGATTTCAACCGCGGTGCGAAACGTGTCCGGGAACTCGTCCCGGAAATAGCTGTAGCTGAGTACCTGTATGGGACCCGAGATCACCGCTTTTCCCTGTGCCATGAGGGTGGCCACGCCGGGATGATCCCCATCGGTGGTGCGATACGTCTTCTCCACGATGGTGGCCAGCTGCGCTTCGCTGAGCTCTTCTACGGCTTCCACCTGCTGGATCGCGATCACCGGGGAACCGTCCACATTGGGGTCTTTCAGTGCAATGCGAATGCCTGGCCTTACGGAAGATGCATCCTGCACGAGGTTCATGATCGGCACCGGCCAGAACAGCCCGTCACAGGTATGCATGGTATTGGCCACCGAGATCGAATCCTGGAGGTTCATGAATCCGGTAAGCGGTGTGAAGTAGCCGGCGCCGAGCATCACGACATTACAGGAAGCCGCCGAACTCAGCATCACGCAGGGCAGGTGCTCCGCTTCCTGCTTCAGGTTCTTGCGCTGTGCTTCGTCGCTGACATACAAGGGTTTCAAGGCATCGGACCCATGCGGTTTAATCATAGTCACTCCCAAACATTCTCGATGAAATAAAAGTAGCGTCGGTGCATCCGGCCATGCGTCAGGTGATCGCTTGATTCAGTGCCAAAGGCCCCGGGCCTGCAATTCGCCGGCCTGGGTCAGGTACTCATTCTTAAGGCTTTCCCGCATCTGCCTGAAAACCGGCTTCGCGAATCCCCGCAACAGCACAATGCTCGTCCTCGTCGGACACATCGCCGGAGATGCCGACGGCACCGATGATCGCATCATTGGCATCGCGCACGAGCACGCCTCCCGGCACCGGCAGCAACCGCTGGTCGGCGACCTGGGCAAGCGCATTCATGAACACGGGTCGCTGCTCACCCATCTGGCCCAGGGTGCGTGACGAGACGCCGACACCGATCGCGCCCCATGCCTTGGCGACCGCCATCATCGGGCGCATGAAGCTCGCGCCATCGGCGCGCGACAGGGCTTTGAGGTGGCCTCCGGCATCCAGCACGGCTACCGCCAGCGGCGCCAGCTTTCGCTTGCGGCCTTCAAGCAGGGCAGCATCAATGATTGTGTTGGCAAGTTCTAGCGTGATCTCGGTCATGAAGGCCTCTGTCTGGGTGCGTTATACAGAGGATTGCCACATTAGTAAACCGAAGCAGCCACCTTGTCTGGGCTCTCCCAACTGAGTGGAATTTGGGCCGGGCCAGAGCATCTTTGCGAGCCGGTGTTCATGCTAGTATCTGCGCATGAATGCGCTGTTGCTTGTTGCCCATGGCAGCCGGAAACCCGGTTCGAATGAAGAAATCCGGGTCCTGGCCGAAAACCTTGCACAAACTCCGGGGCACCGCTTCGACTGGGTCGACTGTGCATTCCTGGAGATTACCGAACCCTCCATTTCCGAAGGCGTGCTCGGCTGCGTGCGAAAAGGGGCAAAGCACATTACCGTGTTGCCCTATTTCCTGGCCGCGGGCCGGCATGTCAGCGAGGATATTCCTGCAGAACTCGAGAAAGCCAGGCGGGACCACCCGCAGGTACAGATCACGGCCACCCCCTATCTCGGTGCAGCCCGGGAGATTCCGGATCTTTTGGTCCGCCTTAGTCGGGAGACCGGATGATCGAAGGTCTGGGGACGGGCAGGGCCTAGGCCGGCTTCTGGCGGGAAAGCGCCTCGACCTCTTCTTTGGTCACCGCCGTGTAGGGCGAGCTCCGGGTCCGGTCGTGGACCTTCATCCGGTAGCGGACGAACTGGTCTACCTCGGTAAAATGCATGAAGGGATTGCCTTCCAGTTCGTCCGCCAGGGTAGAGGTCGCCTGTTCCGCATAGTGGTGGCCCGGGTAGATCACGATCGATTCGGGAAGTTCATCGCGAAACTGTTTCAGCGTGGTGTGCATCTGTTCCGGGTCGCCTCCGTGCAAGTCGCAGCGCCCGCATCCGAAGACGAAAAGCGTATCGCCGGTGATCAGATCGTCGCTGATCCGGTAGCAGGCCGAACCCGGCGTGTGCCCGGGCGTGTGCAGGATCTCGATTTCGGTTTTGCCGATCCGGATACGGTCGCCTCCATGGTGCAGGCTTGGGCGAACGAGGTCAGCGCCCCAGAAGGCGGCCTCGGGCTTCAGCAGGTGGATTTCGGCATCATACCGGTCCAGCAGCTGGTCGATGCCATTGATGTGGTCATGGTGGCTGTGGGTCAGCAGGATATCAGTGATCGTAACGCCAAGCTCACCGGCACGGTCCAGGATCGCGGGAACGTCCCATGCCGGGTCGACGACGGCAGCACTTTGTGTGGCATGATCCGTGAGCAGGTAGACGAAGTTTTCCATCGGCCCGAGCTCCAGGGTGGTGATGGAATAAGGGGTCGGGTCAGCAGGCATGGTCAGGATGGCATTTTGGAAATTATATACTTAAGTCCGCAAGGGACCCAAAGTATCCATTTGACGCTTCGCAGGCCAGCTGATGCTGCCACCTCCACGTCCAGTGGCCCCATTCCCGAAGGCCAGTATATTCAATGCGGCATTGTGATCCGCATGATCCCGATAGCCACAGGCCACACACTCATGCCAGGCCCGGGTCTTTCTGTTCTTCCTGTCGGTGTGTCCGCACGCATGGCAGGTCTGGCTGGTGTACGCAGGATTAACCTTCTCTACGCTCGCCTTGTAACCAAGGCACTGCTCCAGCTTGTACCACCCCGAGTTGAGAATCGCCCGGTTCAGCCCGGCTTTCTGTTTCACAGCCTTGCCGGGGTTCTCTTTCGTACCCTTGGCGCTCGCCGTCATGCCTTTCGTATCCAGGTCTTCGAGGTAAGCAACATTGTACTGATCGGCAATCTCTCTTGAGACCTGGTGGCACCAGTCGGTGCGCGCCTGTGTGATCTTCTGTTGCGTGCGGGCATGGAGATTTCTGGCTTTCAGGTACCGGTTGGATGGCCTGATGCCTTGTTTTCTATTGCCGCGCTGCCGCCTTGCCATCATGCGCTGGTACCTTCGTTTCCGGGCTTCAAGCTTCTCCAGGTCTGGCGTGTAGTGCACGATACCATCGGAGCGGGCCACCTGGCCGACGTTGCGGTCGATGCCCACTGCCTTGACGCTTTCAGGCTTCTTCATGACCTCGACTTCGTACACGATGTAGGCATACCAGCCTCGGGCTTCGCGCTTGACCGTGCCAGACACAGGCGTTGCATCTGGATAAGGATTGCAGCCGGACAGCTTGACCTGACCAATCCTTTGAATGTGAAGGTACTGGCCTTGCAGTCTGAACATGCCTGAGCCTAGCGGGAACGAGGGTGCATGGTCGTAGTGCGCCTTGAACCGAGGAAGGCCGCCTTTGCCTGCGTAGAATTTCTTGTAGGCCGTCGCGATGGGCTTCAGGGACAGGCGTACAATGCCAAATGAGTAGTCCTGCAGCCACGGTTGCTGATACTTTCTCCAGACCGTGAACAATGTAGCGTTGCTGTACCAGCGCGGGTCGCATCGCCCGCACCATTGATAGTCATCCCTGAGCTTGCCAACGAAGTGGTTCCATGTGAACCGGCAGGCCTCGGTCGTGCCATGCAGCTTTTGCGCCTTGACATGAGAACCGGGGTGCAGACGGTAACGGATGGTGCGGTGCGTTTTCATTGCGGACTTAAGTATATAATTCCCCTTACTTTTACACACGAATCAGGGTATAGGGTATTGGATGCACTACGATACCTCAAACGACACTCTTTCGTACACCGTATGGACACACTCCCTGATTATCTTGATCATGGGCTGAAAGCCCTGTCCATCGGACTTAATCCTTCCACGATTTCGGTCGAGAAGGGCTTTTACTTTGCCAACCCAAGAAACCGCTTCTGGCGCGCACTGGATGCCAGCGGCTTGGTGCCGGAGAAGGTGGTCCCCGGCCCGCAATTCCAAATCCGGCTTTTCAGGCGCCACCGGATCGGATTCACGGATGTGGTCAAGCGCCCCTCGGCCTCTGCGAAGGCCCTGAGGGTGGCGGACTACTGGGAGTGGGCGCCTGTGCTGGAGGAAAAAATCCTCGAGTACACGCCGTGCATTTGCTGGTTTCACGGCAAGATGGCTGCGAAGAATTTCTTCCGGCACACCGGGCGTGCGGATGTGCCGGTGGACTGGGGCATGCAATCCGCTGCCATCGGGCCTTCTGCGGTGTTCGTCAGCCCCAACCCGAGTCCTGCGAACGCCGCGTTCTCGCTGCAGGACATCACCGGCTGGTACCGGGAACTGGCTGCCGTCCTCCGTGGCACGGACCCGGCCTGACCTTGACGCATGCCGGGCGATCGCGCACTGAATTTTCTCGGATTGCTGGCCTGTATCGCCTCGCTTTTGTTTGCCGTCATCTACCTGGAAGGGGTACTGGGCCTGGACCCGTGCCCCTTGTGCATCCTGGACCGGGTCGTGCTAGGCGCTCTCGGGGTCGTGTTTCTCCTCGCCCTGGTCCACAACCCAGATGCCTGGGGATCAAGAATCTACGGGGGACTGGCGAGCGTGCTGAGCCTCACCGGTGTCGGGCTTGCCGGCAGGCATGCCTGGCTACAGGGCCTGCCGACGGATCAGGTGCCGGAATGCGGACCGGACCTGTATTTCATGCTGGAGACCCTGCCAACCCTTGAGGTTGTCAGGCAGGTGTTAAGCACTTCGGGTTCGTGCGCGGAGGTGCAATGGACCTTTGCCGGGCTGAGCATCCCGCAGCAGACGCTGGTCCTGTTCGCCGGGCTGCTGGCACTCTCATTGTCCCTGGCACTCAGGCCGCGTCCGGCGGCTTGACGGCAACCGTCCCCTTGGTGATGTTCCATCCGGAAATGGAACAAGGTACATTTAAGGCCATGAGTACAGCGAAGACACTGGAGCCTGCATCCCGCTGGGCGCCACCGGCAACCCGCTTCGTGGAGTTGCACGGCGATTACGGCACGACAGACTTCCACATGCGCCGCGGTGGAACCCTGCCCAAGGTGGTGGTGGCCTATGAGGCCTGGGGTCAGCTCTCGGAGATGCGCGACAATGCGGTACTGGTCTTTACCGGCCTGTCGCCGACGGCGCATGCCTGCTCGTCTGCCGAGGATCCGTCACCGGGCTGGTGGGAGTACATGATCGGGCCGGGCAAGCCGATCGATACGAACCATTTTTTCGTGGTATGCGTCAACTCGCTGGGAGGCTGCTTCGGTACGACTGGACCAGGTTCGATCAACCCTGCAACAGGCCGGCAGTACGGCCTGGATTTTCCTGATCTCACGATGGAGGACATTGCCAAAGCCGGCCACCATGCCCTCCAGGAACTGGGGGTCGATCATCTGTGCGCTGTCGTGGGATCGTCCATGGGAGGCATGTCCTCACTGGCCTATGCGCTGCTGTACCCCGATGAAGTGGGCAACCTCGTCACCATCTCCTCGGCCTGCCGGTCCCTGCCGCTCGCCATCGCCATGCGCTCCATCCAGCGCGAAATCGTGCGCTGTGATCCCGCCTGGCAGGGCGGGCATTACGAGCCGGACAAGGAACCCAAGGACGGCATGGTCCTGGCCCGAAAGATTGGCCTGGTTTCCTACCGGGCGGGCGAGGAATGGAACCAGCGTTTCAATCGTGCGCGCGTGGAACCCGCGCGCAAGGATGAAAACCGCTTCGGCATCGAGTTCGAGGTCGAATCCTACCTTGACTACAACGCCCACAAGTTTGTGGATGCCTTCGACGCCAACAGCTACCTGTACCTGTCGAGGGCCATGGACTGGTTCGATGTCGCCGAGCACGGTGGGTCCGTCAATGCGGGACTGGCCAAGGTCCACTCCATCCGGACTCTGGTGGTGGGTGTGGAGACGGACATCCTTTTCCCGATCAAGCAGCAAGAAGAGATCTACAACGGCATCAACAAGGCCGGCTGCGACGTCCGGTTCGTGCGTCTGCCCTCCATCCAGGGACACGACTCATTTTTGATCGACGAAGCGAACTTCGCGCCTGTGCTGAAGGAGTTCTTTGCCGGGATCGACTAGTCGCGCTCGTCGATGTGCACGTAGTCGCGCTGGTCTTCGCCCGTGTACAGCTGACGGGGACGCCCGATGCGGGCCTGCGGGTCGCTCATGTGTTCCTTCCAGTGGGAGACCCAGCCGACCGTGCGGGCCAGGGCGAAGATCACCGTGAACATGTTCAGGGGGATGCCCATGGCACGTAAAATGATCCCGGAGTAGAAGTCCACGTTAGGGTACAGCTTGCGCTCAATGAAGTAGTCGTCTTCCAGGGCAATACGCTCGAGTTCCATGGCGGTATCGAACAGGGGCCGGTTGGGGTTGTCCTCGCCGAGTTCGCCGAGCAGCTGGTGACATACTTCCCGGATGATCTTGGCGCGCGGGTCGTAGTTCTTGTAGACCCGGTGGCCAAATCCCATCAGCCGGAACTGGGACTGCTTGTCCTTGGCCCGTTCGATGTAGTAGTTGACATCCTTGTCGGACTGCACGATGTCCTCGAGCATGTTGATGACCGCCTCGTTGGCCCCGCCATGCGCCGGTCCCCACAGCGAACTGATGCCGGCCGATAACGCGGCATAGGGATTGGCTCCGGAGCTGCCAGCCAGCCGCACGGTGGAGGTGGAGGCATTTTGCTCGTGGTCGGCATGCAGGATCAGGATCAGGTCCATGGCCCGGACAAAAGAAGGGCTCGGACGGTAGTTCACGGGAGGGAGCCCGAACATCATGTACAGGAAGTTCGTGACATAGTCGAAACGGTTGTCCGGGTAGATGAAGGGCTGACCTACGGTGTATTTGTAGACCCAGGCGGCCATGGTCGGAACCTTGGCGATCAGGCGGTAGGCAGCCGTTTCCCTGGAGGCGGCATCATGCACATCGATCTGATCGTGGTAAAAGGCGGACATCGCGCCCACCGTAGCCACCATCATCGCCATTGGGTGCGAGTTGTTGTGAAAACCCAGGTAGAAGCGGCGCATCTTCTCATCGAGCAGGGTATGCATCTTGAGCCGTTCCTCGAAGGCCTCGAAGGCATCCTTGTTCGGAAGCTCGCCGTGCAGGAGCAGGTAGCAGACTTCCAGGAAGGTGCTGTGCTCGGCCAGCTGCTCGATCGGGTAGCCCCGGTAACGCAGCAGACCCTGTTCGCCGTCGATGTACGTGATCTCGCTGTCACAACTGGCCGTGGAGACAAAGCCCGGGTCATAGGTGAAATAGCCCAGGCTCTTGTGCAGCTTTCCAATGTCGATGGTGCGGGGGCCGTTGGTGCCCTCCAGCACAGGCAATTCAACCGTCTTTCCGGTCGTGTTGTCGGTTACCGTTACGGTATGCTCTGCCATGAGAGGTCAATTCCTTGTGGTTATACGAAAAGTGTCCGTGTACAGGCTATTCACAAGCGACAGGGTCGGCCTCTGTCTTCCTGGAAGAAAATTCAGCGTGGGCCCGGCACTTTACGAACAGACTGGCTTCAATCGTCTGAACGCCTTTTGCCAAACAAGATGTCGTTATGGCGCTTTGCTGTTACAGCAAGCAACGTTCTGTTCTTATAAATGCTAATTATAGCATTTATAACGAATGAGTTGAGAATCAGATTTCGGCCTTATCTGGCCGGCGGGCGACAAACTGCTCGATGAAGTCTGCAACCTGCGCGGGGTCGTTCAGGGCCAGCAACGGCAGGGAAGTCTGCACGTGCCCCGGCTCATCGGTCGCGATGGCGATGACGTGGCGGTCGGTCGCGGCTATCAGGGGTTTGCCGAGCACAGGGCGGTGAATCTCGATCTTGCTGACAGGAGCAGACTTGAAGCCTTCCACGATGACGAGATCGATGCAGTCCGGATCGATGCGTGCCAGAGCCTCCTGAAGCGACAGCTCCGTCTCATCCCGAGCCATCTCGTGCATCAGTGCCCAGCGCTTTTGTGAAGAGATCAGTACCTGCCGTGCGCCAGCCTTGCGGATCTTGAAACTGTCCTTGTCCGGGTGGTCGACATCGAAGGAATGGTGCGCGTGCTTGATGACGGCGACATCCAGCCTGCGAGCGCGCAGTACCGGCAGGAGCTTCTCCAGCAGCGTGGTCTTGCCGGACCCGCTGTAGGCACACAGCCCGAGGACCGGTTTCGCGCATTCGATGCGGTCCGTCACGGCACACGGTCCTTCAGGTATCGCGATAGCGTGCCCAGGTCCTGTGGCGTGTTGGCGTTTTGAAAACAGTGCTTCTTGTCACTGAAGTCGACCTGGATGAGCCTGTGATTGCGATACCAGTGTTCGATCTTGCGGTCCTGACCATTCAGATGCGCCAACAGGCTGTGCTTGAGTCTGCAGTCGATGAGGGCACAGACCGGCTGCAGCCGGTCCCCGTCATGCACCACGCAGATCTCTGCATCCTGTTCGCCCAGGGCCGTATACAGGCGCTCGACGACATCGTCCGGCAGCAGGGGACCGTCACAGGGGCAGGTGAACAGGTAGTCGGTGGACACCCGGTTCATGGCCGCGGCCATGCCGGCGAGCGGGCCCTGGAAGCCGGCCAGTTCGTCGGAGATGAGCGGGTATCCGTATTTCCGGTATTTGTCGTGGTTGCGGTTCGCATTGATCATGATGTCCGAGACCTGGGGGCGAATGGCACGCAGGACATGCTCGATCATGGCCTGATGATTGAGTTCGACAAGTCCCTTGTCCTGGCCTCCCATGCGCCTTGCACGACCCCCTGCGAGGATGAGGCCTGTAATACTATGCTTGTCCACCATCGAAAACCTGAACCCTGAAGAATCCCATGAAACCTTTTGTGAAATCCAAATATAATAGCAAAGGGTGCCATCCGCGCCCTGCAATATCCATACAATCAGGGAGAACAGAATGAGTGATCCGGTCAGCCATCAGGACCGCCTGGAAATCGAAGCTGCCGTATATCGCAGGCTGGTCGAGCACCTGCGTGAAAAAACCGAAGTGCAGAATATCGACCTGATGAACCTAGCGGATTTCTGCCGCAATTGCCTCTCGAAATGGTACGTGGCGGCCGCCCGCGAGAAAGGCATCGAGATCGACTACGATCAGGCCCGGGAAACGGTCTATGGAATGCCCTATGGCCAGTGGAAATCCCGCTACCAGAAAGAGGCGAGCGCGGAGCAGAAAAGGGCGTTTGCCGAGGGCCAGGCGCGGCGCGGGGAGAGTTGATCCCGTGCCCGGATGCTAGGCCCAGAGTGAACCAGAAGGCCAACAGCCCGGAACTGAGCGACCGGGAACTGCTGCGTTACAGCCGCCAGATTCTGCTGCCCCAGATTGACATTGCCGGCCAACAGAAACTGCTGGCCTCGCACGTGCTGCAGTTCGGAGTCGGCGGCATCGGTTCACCGGCGGCCATGTACCTTGCCAGCAGCGGCGTAGGCAAGCTGACGCTGGTCGACCCCGACAGCGTCGATGCATCCAACCTGCAAAGACAGATCATTTTTCGCAGTGACGACGTTGGCGAGGAAAAGGTCACGGCGGCAAACCGGACCCTGGCGTCATTGAATGCGCAGACTTCAGTGCATACGATCCATGCGGCACTGTCCGGGGCGGGACTCAGACAGGAGGTCGCGAAGGCCGACCTGGTGCTGGATGCGACGGACAATTTCACGGCACGCTTCGCCATCAACGAGGCCTGCGTGAAGACCGGCACGCCCCTGGTAGTCGGTGCGGCCATCCGCTTTGAGGGCCAGGTGATAGTGTTTCCCATGCACGAGCGCAGCGCCTGCTACCGGTGTCTGTACCCGGACCTGGGGGACCTCGAGGAAAGCTGCACACAGACCGGCATCCTCGGCTCGGTGGCCGGGCTGATCGGGTGCCTGCAGGCGACCGAAGCAATCAAGCTGCTGCTGGATACGGGCCAGACGCTTGCCAACCGGATGCTGCTGGTGGACGCGCTGAATATGGAATGGCATTGCGTGACCATCAACAAGGATCCCCAGTGTCCGACCTGTGCCAATCCGGACCGCACTGGCTGAAGCAAAAAAGTAGGAGGAATCAGCAAAATGAGTGAGCAAGCCCTGGATGACCTGAAACGGGAGCTGCGGGAATTTGCAAGGGCACGGGACTGGGAGCAGTTCCACAGCCCCAAGAACCTCAGCATGGCGCTGTCGGTCGAGGCCGGCGAACTGGTGGAGCAATTCCAGTGGATGACCGAGGAGCAAAGTGCGTCCCTGGATACGGAAAAACATGCGGCGGTAGCTTCGGAGATGGCCGATATCTTCATCTTCCTGCTTCGCCTGGCCGACCGCCTGGAGGTGAACCTGATGGAAGCCACCCGGCACAAGATCGCCTTGAACCATGAGCGCTACCCAAAAGACAAAGTGAAGGGGAGCTCAAAGAAATACAATGAATACAAATAGTAACATTGTAATTTTCTATCATTTTATCATTCCGGCTCTTATGACCCTGGATACCCGGGCGCCGTGAGCGAGCCGCTGCAATCCCTGCAGATCGGTGACAGCAGGGTCACACTGCTGGGTACGGCGCACGTCTCCCGCGCCAGTGCCGAAGCGGTCCGGGACATGATTCGCTCGAAGGAATTTGATGTCATCTGCATCGAGCTGTGCCAGAGTCGGCACAACTCGCTGATGCACCCGGAGCATCTGGCCGAGATGGACCTGTTCGCGGTGATCCGCCAGGGCCGGGCCAGCCTGGTGACGGCTCATCTGGCCCTTGGCGCCTACCAGCAGAGAATGGCGGAGCAACTGGGGGTGGAGCTGGGTCTAGAGATGAAGACCGCGATCACGGAAGCTGCCACGCTCGAACTGCCGGTCGTGCTGGTTGACCGGGAAGTCGGGATCACACTCAACCGGGTCTACAGGAACATGTCGTTCTGGAAACGCGCGTATCTGGTGGCCGGGTTGTTCGCGGGCGCACTGACGCGCCACAAAATATCCGAAGAGGAAATCGAGCAGATGAAGGCCGGGGACGTCCTTGAAGTCGCGTTCACGCAATTCTCGGAACAGAGCCGGGAACTGTCCGTACCGCTGATCGACGAGCGCGACCGGTACATGGCGGCACGAATCCATCAAACTCTGGAGGCGCATCCGGGTAAACGTGTTCTCACGGTGGTGGGAGCCGGCCACCTAAAAGGCATGACGGACTACCTGAAGGACGAGGGCCTGGATGCGACTGCGCTGATCGAAGAGCTGAATGCGGTCCCCCCCAAGAAATCGTGGCCCAAGTTCATCCCGTGGATCATCGTTGTCCTGATCGGGCTTGGGTTTTACTTGGGTTTCCGGGAAAGCCCGGAGCTGGGCTGGAAGCTCGTCTGGCAGTGGGTCCTCATTAATGGCAGTCTGTCCGCGCTAGGTGCTGCCATTGCCGGTGCGCACCCGGTGACGGTGGGCACGGCCTTTGTGGCCGCACCGATTACCTCCCTGAATCCCACGATCGGCGCGGGCATGGTCACCGCTGCGGTCGAACTGCTCGTTCGCAAGCCCACGGTTCGGGATTTCAGGGAACTGCGCAAGGACACCGCGACATTTCCGGGCTGGCGCAAGAATGCGGTCGCCAAGACGCTGCTGGTATTCGTGCTGAGTACCCTGGGTTCAGCGATCGGAACGTATGTGGCGGGGTTCAGGATTTTCGGACAGCTGCTCTGATCGCTAGAAACTGTGCTCACCGAAGGCGCTGGCCTGCTGAGCTTCCAGCAATCTTGCCAGGTCCGCTGCAATGTGCGCGGTTTCCTCCAGCAGGACGTCCACAAACTCCTCTTCCTCTTCTTCACCCTCAACGGACGGGGCATGTGCAGTCTTCAGCAGGCGGTCACGGTTGGCACGCACTGCCTCGGCCTGTTTATGCTCTTCTTTGCGGATGGATTCAAGCAACGAGATGGTGCGCTTGTTTCTCAGTTCATGGTCAAGCTGGATCATCTCCATCAGCAGGTGGTATTTTTCATCCTCCCGGATTCGGGACTCGTGCAGGTCCACCGCTGCATCGATGACTGGCTGGTCCACCGCGCCGTAGGGGTGTCGAATCGCTGAAATGGAACTCCACGGCAAGGCATTTTCCAGCGCACGCTCGCCAAACTCCTCATTGGCATAGTTGGTCTGGAAGTTGATATCCGGCTCGACGCCCTTGTGCTGCGTGCTGTTGCCGTTGATCCGGAAGTACTGGGCAATCGTGGTTTTCAACTGCCCGAGCCGGGCCTTGGTCACCGGGTCAAAGCTGTTCAGGTCAATCAGCTGCTGGACGGTCCCTTTGCCAAACGTGGTCTCGCCCACGACCATGCCGTACTGGTAGTCCTGGATTGCACTGGCCACGATCTCGGATGCCGAAGCGCTGAACCGGTCCACCAGCACCACGAGGGGGCCCTGGTAGGAAATCTTCGGGTCGCGATCACGATGGATCCTCACGCTCCCGCTTGAATCCTGGACCTGCACGACCGGCCCCTCATCGATGAACAGGCCAGCAAGCTGCGTGGCTTCGGTCAACGACCCGCCGCCATTGCCCCTCAGGTCCAGTACAAGGGCATCGACCTCTTCCTGCCTGAGTTCGGAAATCAGCTGGTCCACATCGCGAGTGGTACTCCGGTAATCGGATTCTCCTCGCTGGTAGGCCGCAAAATCGATATAGAATGCCGGCACGTCTACGACACCGACCCGGATATGCCGGGTTCCGTCCTGGACGTCAATGATCTCGCTTTTCGCTGCCTGTTCCTCCAGGGTGATCTCGTCGCGAGTGATCTGGATCTCCTTGATCTTGGCAGAAGGGCCGTCCGCGCCTGACAGGATCTGCAGCTTGACTACCGTATCCTTGGCGCCACGGATCAGCTCGACCACTTCCTCGAGACGCCATCCCACGACATCCTTGAATTTGGTTTCGTCCTGCTGGGCAATGCCGACAATGCGGTCCGAGGCATGCAGCAGGTTGCTCAGGTCCGCGGGCCCACCGGGAATGATGCTCTCCACCAGCGTGTAGTCGCCTTCGGCTCGAAGCAGGGCACCGATGCCCTGCAGGGAAAGGCTCATCCGGATCGCGAAGTTCTCGGAGGTCCTGGGAGACAGGTACTTGGTGTGCGGCTCGAGTGTGCTTGCAAACGCATTGATGAACAGCTGGTAGACATCCTCGGCATCCAGCTGGGTGCGCCGGATGATACTGCGATAGCGCTTGGCGAGAGTTTCCCGGATACTCTCCGGGGTCTCGCCTGCAAGCTGCAGGCTGAGCACGTCATTTTTCACACGCTTTCTCCAGACCTCGTTCAGGCCATCGACATCCCGGGCCCAGTCCGAATCCGAACGATCAACAAGAAATTCCTCTTCCACACTGAAATCAAACTCCTGCTCAACCAGGTCCAGCGCATGGGTCACGCGCTCATCGACCCGCTTCTGGTACAGGCGAAACATGGCGAACGGCGCATCGAGTCTGCGCTGGTTCAATGCCTCGTCCAGGCCGAATCGGTGCGTCTCGAAATTCTCGATATCCGCCTGGTGGAAATAGCTTCGGTTCGGATCAAGTGCACCGACATAGGCCTCCAGGATTTTCTCCGAAAGAAAGTCGTCGATGCTGAAGTCCTTGTAGTGGTACTTGTCCAGAAAATGCGTGATCAGCCGGGTGGCCCGTTCATGCCGATCCTGCGGGACCAGTTGCGAACTGGTGCCCGAACAGGGTGCACTGGCCAGCACGGCAACCAGCGCAAGGGCAAGGGCAAGGGCAAGGGGTAGTTGACGGGATACGTACATGGGTCTGGTCAGGGTGGTGGAATGTCCTTGTACTTATTCACGGCTTTCGAGCCTGTCCCCGGGAAGCCTGGCTTTTATGCACAGGCCAAGTATATAGCTAAATTGTACCGGATGGAGAAACACAAGATTTCCACGGATACTCCGATGCCTGTGAAATTTGCACTGTAAGCAGGTATCCTGCCCGCAGCCGAAACCACACCGGGCAGTTCATATCACCTGCCTGGACAACATCAATTCAGTTTTCACGAGAAGTAGAGTCAATGGAAGCGAATCAGATCCTGGACGAATGGCAACGGTTTCTCAACTCCGGCGACCTGGAAAATATCGTCCGCCTCTATGCGGATGAGGCGGTGTTGTGGGGCACATTCTCGGACACTCTCCGGGACAGTCCGAGGCAGATAGAGGAATACTTTAAACAACTGTTCGAGAGAGATGGCTTGCGGGTGGAGTGGGGCACGGTTTGCTTCCGGTCCTGCGACGGCTTTCATCTGTGCTCCGGGACCTACGAATTCTCCTATGTGGAACACAAGCCGGTCACCGTACCCGCGCGTTTCACGTTTGCCATCGGGCGTGACGAGGGTGCCGGTCTCAAGATACTGACGCACCACTCTTCATTGATTCCGGGCGATCCTGAAACCTAGCCCGAAATTGTGTTCAGGCCTTTCCTGAGCCGTTCGAGGCCAGTCTGGATATCATCATCCGAGAGGGCGCCGAACGAAAGCCTGATATGACAGCCTTCGCGCATCCCGAAGGCCGAGCCCGGCAGGGTTGCAACCCCGTGCTCCGTGATCAGTGACTGCACCAGCGCCAGGTCCTCAGCCGAACTGTCAAGGTCAAGCATCACATAAAAAGCGCCTTCCGAGACCGGCGCACTTTTCAGACAGGCGATTTCCTCAAGCCCGACCAGCACCCTGTCGCGTTTGCGCGACATGTGCTCGCTTTTTGACTCGACAAACGCCTCGCCGGCCTCCAGCGCACCAAGCGCTGCGTGCTGGGAGACCATGGGCGGGGAGATCAGGATGGTGTCCTGAATCTTCTTCACGGCGTCCAGCAGGTGCTCCGGAATGACCATGTAGCCGACCCGCCAGCCAGCCAGTCCGTAGCCCTTGGAAAACGAGAACAGGGAGATCGTGTGGGCGCAGCTGCCGGGATTTGAGGCCGGGGAATAGTGCCTGTGATGGCCGTAACAGAAATCCTCGTAGGCTTCATCACTGATATGGTAAAGGCCGTGCTTTCGGCACAGCTCGTTCACGGCAGTCAGTTCCTCACGCGTGTACACGGCCCCGCTGGGGTTGTTCGGGCTGATGGTGGCGATGGCCCGGCTCCTGTCCGTGATCGCCGCCTCGATCGCTTCGAGTCTCACATGGTAGTGGTCGTCGGTTGAAACGGTGACCGGCTTGCAGCGCTCCATCACCAGCGACATTTCGTGATTGAAGTAGTAGGGCAGGGGAAGGATGACTTCATCCCCCGGGTCGCACAGGGCCAGGATGGCCGTGTTGAATGCCATGTTGGAGCCGGCCGTGACCACGACGGCATTGCCCTCGCCAGTGCGGATGCGGTTTCGGGCTTCCAGTTTCTGCGCCAGCGTGCGCTGCAGTTCCGGGATCCCCTCGACCGGGCCGTAGCGGTTGATGGCAGGGTCTGTCAGACACTGGCGGACCCGGTCAAATGACTCGGTCGGAGGCTCGTAGAATGCAACTCCCTGCCCGAACGAAATCGTACCCCGGTGTTTCCGTGCGAGCGCACCCACCAGGGGGATCACCGGGCTTTGCACTGCCCGCATGCGTTGGCTGCTGTTCATGGTATCCGTTCCTGATCGGGCATCCCGGCCGGGATCAGAAGGCAATCCGCCGGTAGATGTCCGAGACCCGGTAGGGGAGCTTGTCGACATTGTCCACCACCGTGAAGTTCGCGGGGCCGTACATGTGCTGCAGGTAATCCATGGCCTCGTCATCGATCGTGATACAGAAGGGGTGGATGCCCAGGTACTTGGCCTCGATCAATGCACGGCGCGTGTCCTCGATGCCATAGGGGCCCCGGTAGCCGTCCTGGTCGTCCGGTCGGCCATCGGACAGTGCGATCAGGAGCTTGGTACGGGCTTCCACCTGATGCAGGCGTTTCGTGAGGTGGCGTACGGCCGCACCCATCCGGGTATAGCCCTGTGCCTGGATGCCGCTGATGCGCGCCTTGACCTCACTGTCATAGGGCTCGTCGAATTCCTTGATCCGGTAGAGTTCGCAGCGCTCGTGGGTGAAGCCCGAAAACCCGTAGATGGAATAGCGGTCGCCGAGGATTTCCAGCGACTCGCAGAGCAGGACCAGGGCCTCCCTTTCCATCTCGTTGACCCAGCCGGCCGTGGAACCGCTCATGTCGATCATGAACATGACCGCGATATTGCGGTCCGTCTTGCGCGAGCGCGTGAACAGGTTCTGCGAGGCTTCCAGGCCGATCCGGGTATCCGAAAAGGCCTCGATCACCGCATCCAGGTCGACATCGTCGCCGTACGGCTGGCGCTTGACACGCCGGTCGTCCTCGCGCAGGGCCTCGAAGGTGCGGTGCAGGTGTTTCAGCAGGCCGCGGTGCTTGTCCAGGGTTCTGGGCACGAAGTCATCCTGCACCGGCGAGACCTCAAGCTCCTTCAGGCGACACCATTCCTTGCGGTATTTCTGGCGCGAGTGATCCCACTCGTCATACAGCCAGGTGGCATCATCATCCTGCGAGGATGCCGCCTGCGGCGCGCTCACCGGCGCACCCTCGTCCGATGCCGACTCTGTCGCTACTACGTCCAGGTAATCGTCCGGGACCCGGCCCAGGTCCTGCACGATGGAATCCAGCAGTTGCTGGATGTTCTCGGGCGGCTCGATCGGGTCCCCGCCAAACTGCAGCTCGACCTTGCGCCCGTCCGCAAGGGCCTCGCCTTCCAGCTCCTCGACGGTAAAGCCGGCCCTGCCGGCCTTTTGCTCCTCCTCCGGAGTCCTCATGCCGTATTTCTCGAGCTCGTGCTGCAGCTCGATCAGGCGTTTCTCGAGTGCGCGCCGATCCCGCTGCACCCGGGCCTCGCGCACCGCCCAGGCCTCCTTGGGGTTCAGGCTGCCCTGGTAGACCTTGTCCTCGGGGGCCGCCTCGTCCTTGTACACAGCCTCAAGGAAAAAGATCGTGTCCTGTACGGTCATGTCGGCATCGCGCAGCCTGCGAATGGCGTTTTTCCAGTGCTTCGACAGGGCATCCACCGATACCTTCGGGCTGAAATTCTGCATGGCCCGGAAAGTGCCGGGCAGCTCACGCTCGATGCAGGCGTCCAGGCGCAGGGTCTCCAGCTTGTGAAACAGTGACTGGGCGCGTTGCGGGTCCGGGTAGGTCGCCAGGAAAGCGCCGATATTGAGTGTCCACGTGCCGAACCAGGTCTGCGCCCACTGATGCACGGTCATGGCCTTGTACAGCGCGAAATTGTCCTCGTAGCAGTCGAATTCGCTGAGCACTTCGGGCAGGCGGATCACCTCGGTATCGGTGTAGAAGGTGCTGCCTGACTCGATGGTGAGTTTCCTGCCGTTGAGTCCGGTGGCGAAGCTCTCCAGGATGCGCGAGATCCTGTCGAGGGAGGCACTGCTCGGCGCTTCGGTGATGGACTGCACGAACTGGTCCACGTTCTTCATCGCCTCGGTCGCAGCCTGGGCACCATCCGTGCTGTGCAGTTCCTGCAGGCGGGCGAGCCAGCCGTCCCATTGCGCCTCGTCGACCAGCTGCAGGCTCGGCGGTGCAAAACGGCAGAAGTCGTAGGCCAGATCGATGCTCGTGGCGCTGAGCCTCTCGGCGGACTCCAGGAAGCGGTCCTGGTCGGCCTTGGCGTGTTCGGAGAGCTGCTTGGCGGGGATCAGCATGTCCTTCGCGGAGGTGACCTTATGGTCGGCGATCAGCTCCATGCGCAGCTTCAGCTCCAGCACGCCCATGCCGCCGTAGATGGAGCTGTTGGTCGGGGTGCTGAGCCGTTCCTGGGGCTTTTCCGGCACCGGAGCGGACCCGGGTGCCCGGGTCTTCTTCTTCCAGAACATCAGATGTTGCCACATGACAATACCCTCGGCGGCCTAGCCCAGCAGCGTGGCCTTGGCCTGGTTGATCTTGGCGGACAGGTAGTCATTGCCTCCCCGGTCCGGGTGTAGTTTCTGTATCAATCGCCGATGCGCCTCGATGACCTCATCCTCGGAGGCACCTTCATCCAGGCCAAGTATCGCATAGGCTTCCTGGCGGGACAGGCTGCCACGATCCGCCCTTCGCTTTTGCCCCCCATCACCCTGGCTGTAATGGTCCTGCCAGCCGGTCTGCCCGGAACGCTGCAGGTAGGCCGCCAGCAACTGCGCCGATTGCGGGTCCTGGCGGGAATATTCCTGGAGCAGGGCAGTGAGCTCGGCCTGCGACAGGTCCTGCAGTTTTCTTCCCTGGTGCGCTCCCTGCTTGATCTCGCCACAGAGCTGTCCGGTAGCCGGGTCCAGCTCGACTTTCAAAAAGCGCGTTTCCATGCTGGCCTGCCGGTTGAAGGAGAAATCGGGGGGCGGGTCGCGAAAACGGTGCAACAGGCCTTTCAGCATCGGCAGGTAGCTGATCAGGCCGAGCATGCGGCGGATGAACGGCACGATGGCCGCCACCAGCGCAAAGATCCAGTGCAGCCTGCCGGTGACCGCAAGGCCCAGCAGAACGATCACGGCCAGCCCGGCCATCCACTTCCACTGCACCTGCCTGGGCTGCCTGACCAGCCAGCGAATCCCGAACCAGAGCCCGACGATCAGGGCGATCAGGCCGACTTCACGTATCATGAGATGATCCCTTTGCCACGGCTTGCGCGCGTGCGCCTGCGACTCCCGGAATGGTTGTGAATAAAAGTCGCATCAGTGTACCCGAATCCTTGCCGCTCGGCTGTTCCGCCTCGCGGACTGCGGGCATACCACCGGGTGCGGATGGCAGCCTCTGGCCTGTGTCCCTATACTGGCGGGCATGGAAGGCACCAGGGAACATGGAAGAACACCGGATGGCATGCGCCCGGGCAGGTAATCCATCGTGCAGCACGCGAAACCGCTAGACTGGCTGGGCCTCCTTGCCCTGACAGCCATGTATGGCAGCGCCTTCATGCTGACCAAGCTGGCCGTGGCCGAGCTGATGCCCGTCACCGTGACGGCCGGGCGAATTGCCATTGCTGCCGTACTGCTGCTGTCGCTGGCCCTGATCCGGAAGGAATCTTTTGGCTTCGTGCGCACCCTCTGGCCCTTGATCCTCGCGCTGGCCATCTTCGGCAACTGCCTGCCGTTTTACCTGATAAGCTGGGGACAGCAGACCATCGACAGCGGCATAGCGGGGATCCTGATGGCCGTCATGCCGCTGGCAACAATCGTGATGGCGCATTTCTTCGTGCCCGGAGAAAGGCTGAGCACGTTTCAGGTGCTGGGTTTCACGTCCGGGTTTAGCGGGATCCTGATCCTGCTCGGACCCGCAGCCGTCACAGAATTCGGCAATGAAACCCATACGCTCTTGCCCATGCTGAGCGTCCTGGGCGGGGCCCTGTGTTATGCACTCAATACCATCCTCGCCAAGCAGTTGCCCAAGGAAAGCCTGCTGGCCGTATCCGCAGCCGTGATCGCCGTGTCGGCCCTGATCATGCTGCCCGCCTGGTGGGCAGCCGGGGGTCAGGCATCCATCCGGCTGGTGAGCACAGAGTTCCTGGCGGTGGTGCTGCTGGGGCTGTTCCCCACGGCATTGGCCACCCTGATCTATTTTGCGGTGATTGCCCGGGCAGGGCCTTCGTTTCTCTCACAGATCAATTACCTGATCCCGGTCTGGGCACTGTTGATGGGCATCGCGTTGATGAACGAGCCTTTCAGCCTGCAGGCGTTCCTTGCACTGGTCGTCATCCTGGGCGGCATGGCTATCGCAGGGCGGGGCAGGCCGTTGCCAGGCTACAGGCAACAGGTGACCACACCGCCTGAGCGCTGATCATCGGTATGATCGGCATCTTCGGTTGGGTCACTCGGAATTGCTTGCACAATCTGCCGAGATTGGTGCCACCCTGACACCGTGTCATCTGCGTTATTCATGGCAGTAAGCTGCTTTCCTCACCATGCGCTGGGACATTAGATTCCATGATATCCGCTTATACGTATATATTGATATTATACGGAGGATAGTATATACAGGCAATATACGATAGATCGTATTTAAAGAGGAATAGTCAAGATGGGAAAGATCATACGCAACAACAAGGAACTCGGTGAAGCCATCCGCCGTGCACGCAAGAACAAGGGCTTACGACAAGTGGATGTAGCTCGGAAAGCCTCCGTCCGCCAGGCGCTGATATCCGATCTTGAGAACGGTGTGACTGCGGCAAGACACGATACCGTAATCAAGGTGCTGGCGGCCCTGGACATGGACCTGTCGGTCGTCTCGCGCCGAAAAGGCGGGTTTGATCCCACGGAGTATTGAGTGGGACGTAAACGCCAAAGACGCATACTCGACGTGTATGTCGGCTCAAGTAAGGTTGGCATGTATACCCGCGAACCTGGTGGTGCTACCTCGTTTCGTTATGATCCAGGCTGGTTGTCGCTGGATCAGGCATTTCCCATTTCCGCATCCATGACACTGACCGACCAGATCCTCTCTGGAGAAGGTGTGGCCAGCTACTTCGACGGGTTGTTGCCGGATGATCGCACGGTAAGAGAAAAAATCGCGGCTCGTGAGCAGGCAGACAGCGCCGGAGTTTTTGATCTTCTGGCTGTGCTCGGGCGAGATTGCGTGGGAGCACTGCGCTTCGTTCCCGAGGGACTGGGTCCCGGTGACCCGGCGAGCATGGAGTACAGGCCGGTCAGCGATGATGAGATCGCTGCCCGGATCGCTGAACTCGGAACCACGCCCCTTGGCGTTCGGGTTGGTCACGATGACTTTCGAATCTCCATTGCGGGAATGCAGGAAAAAACGGCCTTTCTCCGGATCAAAGGTCAATGGCAGTTGCCCCTGGGGCCGACACCGACCTCGCACATCTTCAAGCCTGCCATGAAGGAAAGTGCAGCCGGTGCTGATTTTTCTGACACCCCCTGGAATGAGTGGACCTGTCTTGAACTGTGCCGCACCTTGGGTCTTGAGTCAGCCAAGGCCGAGGTACTGATCATCAATGATGCACCCGTCATTGTCATCGAGCGCTTCGACCGGGTCTGGCGGGATGGGATAATCTACAGACTGCCTCAGGAGGATATGTGTCAGGCGCTGGGGGTTTCGCCTGTACTGAAATACCAAAGTGATGGCGGTCCAGGCGTTGACAGCGTTCTGGAATTCCTGAACGGCGCCATCGACCCGTATGAAGACCGCATGACCTTCATGAAAGCGCAAATCGTGTTCTGGCTGCTGGCGGCCATTGATGGTCATGCAAAAAACTTCTCGATATCCATCTCGCCCGATGGCTACCGGCTCACGCCTTTGTATGATGTGATTTCAGCCTCGCCCTGGCCGGAATTTCCGGATCAAAAGATTCGACTGGCCATGGCCTTCGGGGATAAAAACCATTACCGTCTGAATCAAATCCAGCTCCGGCATTTCTATCAAACCGGTCAAAAAACAGGGTTGCGTGAGCAGGATATGGACAGCATCTTTTCCAGCCTTGTCCTGCAGATTGATGATGCCATTGCACAGACGGCTGCCTTGGCTGTGGGTGCCGGTGTACCGGAATCAACGACAGAACCAATCTTTGAAGGTGTGCGCAAACGAATCAAAATGATGCAGAAGGGATGATCTGCATCCCCGTCCTGACCTAAGCGATAGTGATGAGTTTTCAGGCATTGTGGTATTTTTGTATTTTGAGGGAGTATTTTCATGGCAGCAAACCGCGTACAGCTGGTTTTGGATCAGGTCGGTGCCCTGGCTTTTCCGGGCATCTACGACACCCTGTCTGCGAAAATTGCAGAACAAGTAGGTTTCCCGATGGGATTCGTGTCCGGCTATTCGCTGGCCGCGGCAACCATCGGCGAGCCGGATTTTGGCCTGTTGACCCAAACCGAGGTCGTGGAGCGCGCACGTGCCATCTGCTCGAGCGTGTCCATCCCCGTAATCGTCGATGCCGACACCGGTTACGGCAACCCGCTGAACGTGCACCGCACGATCGAGCTTCTGATAAGCGCCGGGGCTGCCGGCTGTTTCCTGGAAGACCAGGTGTGGCCGAAGCGCTGTGGCCACATGCGCAACAAGAAAGTCATCGCGCGCGAAAACTACCTGCAGAAAATCCGCGCGGCGGTGGATGCCCGCGCCAACCATGACTTCTTTATCGTGGCGCGCACCGATGCCGAAGCCGTGCACGGCCTGGACGAGGCCATCGCGCGTGTCACAGAAGCCCGTGAGGCAGGAGCCGATGCAAGTTTCGTGGAAGCGCCGGGCTCAATTGAGCAGCTTGAACGAATCGGGGAGCGGGCCCCCAGGCCAATCGTGGCCAACATGATCGAGGGCGGCAAGACCCCGGTATTGGCGAAAGCGCAGCTGGAATCCCTGGGGTTCCAGCTCATCCTCTACCCGCTAACCGGCCTGTTCGCGGCTGGGCACGTGCTTCGCAGCCTGTATGCGCACCTGCACGAGACCGGCACCACCCTGGGCATGGAAAACGAGCTGCTCAGCTTCTCCGAGTTCAACGACCTGATCGGGGTCGAGGAGAAATACCGGTTCTCCGAGAAGTACGGTGAGTAGCCGGGGATCTATCCGGCCACCAGCCGGATCATGAAGTCGCTGAGTGTCGCGGCTGCCAGCGTGATCACCGTCAGGCAAATGAGGTTCAGCCAGATGCCGGTTCTTCG
Organism: Gammaproteobacteria bacterium; assembly: GCA_965220895.1. Lineage (GTDB taxonomy): Bacteria > Pseudomonadota > Gammaproteobacteria > UBA4575 > UBA4575 > WTFY01. The sequence goes on along the minus strand of OZ244850.1, from coordinate 110,397 downwards.
CATCTGCTGCGAGCTGATATGGCCCGAGCCGAAGACGATGGCATTGGGCGGAGTGGCGATGGGCAGCATGAACGCGCAGCTTGCCGCGATCGAGGCCGGGATGATCAGGGTATAGGGATGGATGCCGAGCGCCGGGGCAATCGCGGCCAGGATCGGCACCAGGGTTGCCGTGGTCGCGGTATTCGAGGTCAGTTCGGTCAGGAATACCACGGCACTGATGACCACCAGCAGAATCAGGAACACGGGCAGGAACGACAGCCCCAGGGCCTGCGCCCCGATAAATTCCGTGACCCCGTTGGCCTTCACGGCCGCGGCCAAGCTCAGTCCTCCGCCCAGAAGCAACAGGATTCCCCAGGGCAGGTTCTTGAGGTCCACCCACTGCAGGATGAATTGCCCGGAGTGGTTCTTGGCAGGAAGGATGAACAGCAGTATCGCGGCGAAAATCGCAATGCCCGAATCCGTGAGCCCAGCCAGCGGCACGAACACCTGGCCGGACCAGGAGAGTTCGACCTGCTGCAGGGAGGTGCGCCCGAGCCACAACAGGACGGTGAACGCGAACACGCCCAGTACGGCCTTTTCCTCGTAGTCCATGGCCCCGAGTGCTCGCCTTTTCTCCCGCAGGACCGCTGCTGAACCAGACAGCCGGATGGTATCGACCTTGTAGACGACCTTGGTCAGAAGCCACCAACTCAGGGGCAGCAATACCAGCACGATGGGCACACCGATCTTTGACCATTCGAAGAAACTGATGTCCTGCTGGTAGGGCGCATCGATGGCATCGCGTATGAAAGAGACTGCAAACGAATTGGGGATGGTGCCGATCACCGTCGAGATTCCGCCGATGGAGGCGGCATAGGCAATGCTCAGCATGATACAGGTCGCAAACGCATGTTCCCGGTGAACCTCTTCGCCGGAATCTCCATTGAACAGCACCAGGCCGATGACACTCAGCCCGATCGGCAACATCATGGCGGTGGTGGCCGTGTTGGAGATGAATGCGCTCAGAAATGCGGTAGCCAGCATGAATCCGCCAACGATGCGGGCCGGGGAGTTCCCGACCCGGCTCAGGATGCCCAGTGCAATCCGCTTGTCCAGTCCCCACCGCTGGATGGCGGTCGCGATCAGAAATCCGCCGAGCAGCAAGAAGATGATATGCGAGGCGTAGGGGGCGGTTGCATCACGGATTGAGGCGACTCCGAACACCGGGAAAAGCGCGATGGGCAGCAGGGCTGTCACGCGGATATCAACCGCTTCCGTCAGCCACCAGATCGCCATCCACACCAGCATGGCTAGGGTGGCCTTGGCCGGATGATCCAGGTGCGCCAGATCACCTGTGCCCGAGACGAACTGGTCCAGGAGCAGCAGATAGACGAGCAGTGCGCCCACGGGTCCGGCGATGAGGTAGATGAGCTTGCGGCGGGCGCTGGTCATATCTCCATGGTCTGCAGTTTGCTATTATTTTACTGGCCTGCCGGAAATAACGTGCCGGGGCGGGCAGACCTCTCCCCATGACAGAAAATACCGTACAGACACTCGATACCCTATCACGACCGGTCCGGGATCTCAGGATCTCGGTGACTGACCGCTGCAATTTCCGTTGCAGCTACTGCATGCCCAAGGAAGTGTTCAGCAGCAATTATGAATTTTTGCACAGGGAACAGCTTCTGAGTTTCGAGGAAATCACCCGGGTGGCAAGGATCTTTGCCTCGCTGGGAGTACGAAAAATCCGGCTGACCGGAGGCGAGCCGCTGTTGCGCAAGAACCTGGCAGTACTGATCGAACATCTCGCGGCCATCGGTTCCATCCAGGATATCAGCCTGACGACCAACGGTGTGCTGCTCACCCAGGACCGGGCCAGGCGGCTCAAGAATGCCGGCTTGAGCCGTATCACGATCAGCCTGGACACCCTGGACGACGCCACCTTCCGGTCGATCAGCGATGTGGATTTCGGTCCGGACCTCGTGCTTCGGGCCATCGATTACGCGGAGGCGGCGGAGCTGGTGCCGGTCAAGGTCAACATGGTGGTGAAGAAGGGCGCCAACGAAGACTCCATTGTACCCATGGCACGGCACTTCCACGGCAGCGGCAAGATCCTCCGCTTCATCGAGTACATGGATGTCGGACATACGAACCAGTGGAACCTCGACGAGGTGTATACCGCAACAGAAATTGTCAGTGTTCTGCGTGAGGAGTTCGACATCGAGCCGGCGGAACCCAACTACCGGGGAGAAGTGGCCAAGCGCTGGCGCTACATGGATGGCGGCGGGGAGATCGGTCTCATCGCCTCCGTGACGCAGCCCTTTTGCCAGGACTGCACGCGGGCGAGGCTGTCTGCCGAAGGCAAGCTGTATACCTGCCTGTTTGCGACCCAGGGCCGGGATTTGCGGCATCTGTTGCGCGAAGGCGCTGGTGACCAGTATATTGCAGAAGCAGTCAGGAGGATCTGGTCAACGCGTAACGATCGCTATTCGGAAACCCGTACATCGGAATCCCCCTTACTTCCCAAAATAGAAATGTCGTATATTGGCGGGTAGTGGCCCTTGCATACGGGTCGACTGGACGCTTGGGGACTGGACTTTGTTTTTGGTTGCAAAGCTCAGGACCTGGCTTGACGGCGGGACCACCGTGGATTTCCCGCCGATGCAAACAAGGCCAGGTGGCAGAGTGGTGATACAGCGGCCTGCAAAGCCGTCTATACCGGTTCGATTCCGGTCCTGCAGCTTGCCAGCCCGGGTGGCGGAATTGGTAGACGCAAGGGACTTAAAATCCCTCGCCCATACAGGGTATGCCGGTTCGACTCCGGCCCCGGGCACCATTATTTGAACCATCCGATGACATCCGAAAACGTACACATAATAAGGGAATTGTGGACAACTCTCTACAGTGGACAACTTTCCACCACCTTGAAGGGGGGGGGGGGGAGGTGTAAACTTGGTTACAAGGAATAACTGCATCTAGAGAGGGTTCCGCCATGAGCAAACAAATTATTTCAAGGATGTCCCTGTGTTCAGCAGAAGACCTACATTGTCAGGCAGTTGAAAGATTTGCTGATACTGAAAATCATTGTGTCCGAAGGATTACCGGGATACTGTGGGCCGCAGTCCTTGCCATATTCCTCTTTATTTCTAATGAGGCTTTCGCGTATGAGCAGTTCCGTGTAGGGGAAAATGAGTGGAAGAAGGTATCGTTCAACCTGCCAAGCTATCCGCATGAGGCAAGACGATTTAAAAATGCGGGCTTTGATGGTGTGAGATACAGCGTATGCTTGTCGGACGGGACTGCAACAGGGGTCGACTGGTCAGTCGTAGGATCAAACATTAGAGACTACTCCCGCTTGGAGGGCAAGGACTACGTAAGCGGATGCGGGTTTGTCTATACGGCAAAGAGCCGAGGCAGGTTCTCCAAGTGGTTTGAATTTTATACGACTCCCCTCGATGACGCGGAAAAGGAAGGTGATGAATATTATTGGTTCCATTTCTCAAATCCCGAGGTGAAGCGGGCCGGCAGCAGTACATGGGAAAGCCACAGCGGGAGCCATCATGTACCGGCAACTATAAGGGTACAGATTATCATCGTGGATAACGACTAGGCTGACTCACCCGGATGTAGCTCGCACATCATCCTCTCTGGCTGGAGGGAGGGTGAACCTACTCTCAGGCGTGTAGCTTGGCTCAGGTTGATTTTTGCAGGGTGTAGTCGCCCGCCGGGTGTACTGCCCTATTCGCCCTGAAGACCCGCAATCGGATCAAGCCGTGAGGCTTGGCGCGCAGGCTGGAACCCGAAAAACAGCCCGACTGCGACAGCGGTGCCAAGGCCGCTGGTCACGGATACCCCCGAAATGAGGAAGTTCCAGCCAGTGAATTGGCAGATTCCCCAGGTTACCACCAAGCCCAGCAGAATTCCGAGTACGCCACCTGCCATCGTCAGGATCAGGGATTCAATCAAGAACTGGCTCTGAATATCCTCGCGCTGGGCGCCAAGAGCCCGGCGGATGGCAATTTCCCGGCGACGTTCTGCTACGGAAACGAGCATGATATTCATGATGCCGATCCCGCCGACAATCAGCGAGATACTGCCTACTGCTCCCAGCAGCAGGGTGAAAATACCCATCTGCGCCTCCATCTGTGCAATCAGTTCCTTGGCAGTGAGAATGTCGAGACTCACCTGGGGAGAGCGGTCCTGAAAGAATGACTGGACATCAGCAACCGCAGCCGTGTAATGGATGCCAGCGCGTGACCGGGCAATGACGATGTCAATGTTTGCAGGAACGATGGCCCGTCTCGCGGTGGTGATGGGTACGAAAACGGCATTATTTGCCTCCACCTGGATCGGCAGTGCGTAGTTTTCAGTCGTGTGATTGAGCACGCCCACGACAGTGAACAACAGCCCGTTCACTTCAATGATCTGGCCTATCGGCTGGGTCTCTCCATTTTGGCGCATCTTGTCTGCGATGCTGGCACCGATGACACAGAAAGGGCGATCGACATCGAGATCGGAAATGAATCGCCCTTCCCGAAGGGATAGCCGGTTTACAGCAGCGAACGATTCAGTGACACCCTGAATGTTCCCCCGTCCGACCTGTTTTCCAGCATGCCAGGACTCTCCATGGCCCTGGATCCTGGGTGCTGCCTCGGCAATCGACGGCACTGCTGCTGCCAGTTCTGTCGCATCTTTCAGACTGATCTCAGTGGCATCCGGATTCATGAACTGGGCCGCTGTCCGGATCAGCATGACATCTGTACCCAGGGCTTCGAATTCCTTGCGGGCCTGCTCCCTGGCGATTTCTCCAAGCGAAACCATGGCGATGACTGAGGAAATACCAATCATGATGCCGATCAGGCCAAGAATTGTGCGCAATCGTGCCCTGCGCAGGCTGCTGACTGCCTCCCGGGCATTGGCGGCCAGCACCGGGAGAAGCCTAGATCTGGCTATGAAATCTGTCATCTTGGCAGGATTCCCTCTGGAGCATCTTCCGGTAAAGTTGCACCGGGGCTCTGTTCCTTCACCTCGAGGAGTTTTCCATCCCGAAGGTGCAACTGTCGGGTACATTGGCGTGCAACCAGCGGGTCATGCGTGATGATCAGGACCGTGATCCCCTGTTCTGCATTCAGCTGCAGGAGCAGGTTCATCACTTCCCCGGCCATCTCGGAATCCAGCGCACCGGTCGGTTCATCGGCCAGCAAGAGTTCGGGTTCTCCTACCAGTGCCCGGGCAATAGCGACCCTTTGTTTCTGCCCACCAGAGAGCTGGCTCGGGCGATGATTCATACGGTCGCTCATGCCGACCTGTTCCAGAAGTGCGCCTGCCCGGCGCTTCATCTCCGGGCTTCTGATACCCCGGTAGACCAGCGGTAGACAGACGTTCTCAAGGGCAGTCAGGTTTGCCAGCAGGTTGAAAGACTGAAATACGAACCCGATGTGCTGGTTCCGCAAGGCTGACAGGACGCTGTCATCGAGCTTGGAAACATCGCGCCCGTTGAGACAGCAGCTGCCCGAAGTCGGGCGGTCCAGCAGACCAATGATGTGCATGAGCGTGGACTTGCCGCTTCCCGAGGGCCCCATGACTGACAGCAGGTCACCTGCCTTGACCTCCAGGTCAATTTCTTGCAGGACCTCTGTGGTGACCGGCCCAATCGCATAGGACTTCTGGAGGCTTGCCAGGCGCAGCACGCACGGCTGGACCGTCATGCCGGGATCCCCACTGCCCACAGCGACAGTCCCTTACGGGGCTGGCTTGCATGATGCTGACAGCGCTTCATGGAAGAACGATAGTTTCACCGAAGGAGAGCCCCGTCACCACCTCGACAGACTCCAGCGTAGTGAGGCCAAGCTCGACAGCGCGACGCTCTATTGCCTCGGTCTCCGGGTCAATGACGTGAATCCAGGCTTGGTCTGCCGATTGTTCCACTGCATGGATCGGAACCAGTACCGCCTCTGACTGGCTGTACACGACGATCGTAACATGTGCAGACATTCCAACCCTTAGCCGGTCCAGGGCTTCTGCCGACAGCTTGTCCAGGGTCACGACGATCTCGAATTGTGGGGCACTGCGTATCCCCGCACTTGCATTGGCCCGCGAGGAAACACGAGTAACCGATCCCTCGAGCCTCAGATCAGGAAATCCGGGTCCCGTAATCCAGGCCCGCTGGCCAACCCGGACTTTTCTTACATCTGCCTCATCAATCTGGGTGGCAACCGAGACACTGCTGAAATCAGCAATTTGCAACAGCAGTTCTCCCTGTGAGAGCGACCGACCCCGTGCCAGAGGTTTTTGCCCGGACTCACCCGCAGTCGCCAGAACAACTCCAGAAATCGGTGCCCGAATCCGGGTCTGATCGAGCTTCGCCGCGTATGTGTGCAGCCGGTCTTGTGCATTCTGCGCTTCCAGTTTTGCGATTTGCTTCTCCTCCGGGCTGCCCTGCGCCTGGACGGTTACCAATTCCCGCTCAGCCTCCTCAAAATCCAGTTGCCGACTCTCACGCTGGCGCTGTGCCTCTTCATGCTCTGAAGCAGGGATAATTCCCTGCTCCAGCAGAAAGACGATTCGCTTGAAGTTCCGGTCGGCATCATCAAGCCCCATTTTTGCCCGGCGCAGGGCCCGCCGTGCACGCGCCATTTCCGTACTGTTTCCCCAGTCTTCAATCTGGGTCAGCCGGTCGCGGGCCTTGATGTACTCAATTCTGGCCTGCCGGTGTTCCGCAGTGAGCCGACCGGTATCAAGGTCCACGAGCAAATCATCCTTTGTGACCTGTTGCCCGAGAGCCGTATGTACCGCACTTACATGACTTTCGATTGGGCTGACAACCTCTACGACACGCCCCGGGACCAGATGTCCGCGCAACGAAATTGTGGAATCAAAGGCTCCGGCCTCCAGAGTCATCGTTTGCATGGCCCCCGGGGAATCTGGGAATCCCGGGAATCCCGGGACCCCTGGGTCCCCAACGATGAAGCCGGGAGTCAATTCCGAAGGAGGCTCCGGATCAAGAAAATCCAGTGGTTGAATGTACCAGGTTCCGAAGGCAAGAAACAGGCTCAGGACAAAGACTACTGCGAGACTGCGTGCCGTCTGGATCTTCTTTGTCATCTGGGAGAGCGCCTCGTTACGTGCCTCAAGGTCACGGTATGCGGCTTGAAGCTCGCCCAGTTGCTTCTCAATGACCTTTTTCATGCGCAGCTCGGCTTCGTGCAGGTCCCGGATTTCAGTGATGTCGGACACGACAGCAATCACGGCATCCCGACTTTTTTCCCCACCGTGGGCCGTAGTCAGATATGAAGTCACTACCGACAGGGAGCGGAGTTCTTCTGCAATGCGGACGCGGGCAATCTGTCGTTTGCCGTCTCCCTGCTCCATGATCACATCGAGAACAATCTGGACAAACTCGTCGAACTCTTCGAATGCAATGAAGAGTTCTCCGAAAAGATGGCCTGTTACCTCCTCGGGAGCGAGATCAAACATTTGGCAAAAAGCGGTGTTGGCGATCCGGACAGACCCATCAAAATCAATGACTAGCACGCCATCAGACAAGCTCTCGAGAAGAGTCCGGTAAAGGTCCGGGTTGTGATCTCGTTTCACTGGAATTTTTCCTCGACCCGGATGCCCCAGAGATCAAGTGTTCGACCCGAGCTCTGGTCAAGCCGTGTCCGTGCCTCCAGGTAATTGATGATCGTATCGACCTCAGACTGCTCTGCATCGACCAGCGCATTCTCAGCAGCTGATACCTCGAAAGAAGAGGCCAGACCCTGGCCAAACTTCTTCTTTTCAATCACCAGGTTTTCTGCAGCCAGTTCGCGTGCATCGCGGGCCAGTTCGATCAGGCGAAGCCCAACTTCGACATCGTTGACAGCCCGGCGGACCTCAATGCCGATCGACTCGCGCAGCTCGGCCAAGCCTCTTCGGGCCTGGCGCAACCTGTTGCCAACTGACAGGCGGTTGAGGTTATCTGTCCGGTCGGTCAGGGGGAAGGTGGCGTCCATCTGTACCCGGGTGTCTGTGTCCCCACTGTCATCACGGTTCCAGGAAACTCCCAGTGACAGATCCGGCAGCAAGTCATTTTGTGCCACCTCCACGGCGATCTGTGCAAGATCGATTTGCAGCTGGGCTTGGAGGAAGTCAGGGCGCCGCCGCAACACTTCTTCAAGTGCGGGGTTCTGGTCCCCTTGTCGATATTCCACTTCTAGCTCATCCAGGGGCTGAATCTGGATTGTACTGTCCAGTTCCAGGATGCCGATCAGATTGAAGTTCGCAATGTCCAGGCGATTGCGTGCCTGGGTTAGTGCCAGCTCGCGGTTGGCGACAGTTGCTTCGGAGCGCACAGCTTCCCTTTGTGCCACGCGCCCTGCGTAAATCAGAGCCTGGGTTGCTTTCAACTGTTCCCGTGCACGGCGCAGCGATGCCTCTCCGATCTCTACCTGCTGGGCCGCTGCAATCAGTGCCCGGTATGATCCGGACACCTGGACGATCAGATCTTCCACTGCCTTGTGCAGGGAGAGGATATGAATCTGGTCCTGGATCTGGTCTTGACGGAATGATGCTGTCTCGATACCTGTCCAGGCCCCCTTCAGCAGTGGCTGGGAGAAGCTCAGGGTCTGCGACCCGGAGTCCTCGAACTTGTCAGAGAGGGTTTCCTCCCACCGCAAAACAAATTGGCCGCCAGTATGGACGCGCAAGTTTGTCTCGGCACCTACTCCCGCCCTGTGGTCCTGTCGATCTGTGCTGGCAAAAGGCTGCACGGTGAACTGGGGAACCCACCGGTCGCCGGCGACATCAAGGGCAAATTTCTGCACCTCCCGGTCAGAGCGCTGGTTGATGAGCGGTCGATTGTACTCCAGCGCATGCTTGACTGCGTCTTTCAGTGTCAGCTTGAGTGTGCTGGAAGGCAGGACAGAGGGCGGGCTTGCCAACACGGACACTGAGGCAAACAAGAAAGCCATTGTCCAGAGGCAGACAAAAAACGAACTGACCCTGAACATCTGCTCCAAGCTACTCTCTTTCAACACCAGTTGGTCAAGTGATTCACCGCCACTCGCTGCTGCGCAGTTGCCATTTCCCTTGCATCAGATCATGCAGACCCATCTTTACTTCAGGTTGTCGTTACAATTGCAGTCAGCGCAACAAAACAGGCCTGATCTTATACTCATCATGCTTCTTCTGTGGCTTGGGAACAGTAAATAGTACAGCCAATAGGGTTGTACAGCTTCCAGTTGGCATCACGTCATTGAACCTGATATTAGCACTTAACCAACACCAAGTTTAGAGGTGGGCCGAGTTTTGGAAGATTGTGGACGTACAATCCCTGATGGCAGCAGAAAGCGTGAAGAATATGCGAGACTGGTTGGACATCTGACTGCCACTGATTCCGTCACCGATTTCAGTCTGACAACCAACGATCTGCTGCTCACGAGAAACCCGGCCAATCAGCCCAGGGATGCTGGCCTGCAACGGATCACAATCAGCTTGGATACCCTAGATGGGTTTACACTGCGACAGAGATTGTATGCAAGATCCGTAGGTAGTGCGGCATTGAGCCAGCTGCAACTAATTACAGAGGAGAGGCAGCCAAGCGTCAGCGCGATGCAGATGGAGGGGGTGAAATTGGTATTATTGCTTCTGTATCGCAACCGTTTTGGCATCAATGTATCCGTGCCCGACCTTCAGCCGAGGGGAAAGATGTACAATTGCCTGTTTGTGTCACAGGGTCAGGACTTGCGGTGCCTGTTGCGTCAGTGCGATGGAGACAAGTATATTTCGGTGGCATGAAAATGGTCTGGGAAAAGAGACCCGGTCACTATTCGGAAATTCGCGCATCAGAAATACCTATACTCAAAAAATAGAAATGTCCTATATTGACGGGTAACGGGTGCTGTGTCTGGGGTGCTTATTCTTAGTGCTGGTCACGAAGAATCATTTTTTCGGACTGAATCCGGGCAGCAAAGAGAGTATTGTTATTTTGTTGTTGTACAAGGCTAGGTGGCAGAGTGGTGATGCAGCGGCCTGCAAAGCCGTCTATACCGGTTCGATTCCGGTCCTAGCCTCCATTTGAACTGTCCGAGGATTTCCGAAGAAATCCGATAATGTACGAGATAAACATATAAAATAATGACTTATAGGTGTTATCTCATCTTACTATGTCCGATATGATTTGTTGACATCTTGAAAAAATGACGGTACTTTTGACGGTATCTCGGTTCGATTCAAAAAAAGTACCGTCAAAAATGAAGCTGACCAACACACATATTAAAGCAGCAAAAGCCCGTTCTTCCACTTACAAGATGGCAGACGGTGGCGGCATGTACCTGCTAGTCAAAAATAACGGCCACAAGTACTGGCGACTGGACTACCGATTTCGAGGTAAGCGTAAAACCCTTGCTTTTGGCGTTTACCCGGAAGTCAGTCTCAAAGATGCACGCGAGAAGCGCAGGAAAGCCCGGATTCAACTCGAAAATGGTCTGGACCCTGGTGAGGTACGCAGGGAAGAAAAACAGGCTTTGCAGGTGAATAATTTTGAGGCTATCGCTCGTCAGTGGTGGGAACATTACAAAGATACCTGGACGCCAATTCATGCCACTCGTGTATTCAAGCGTATGGAAAACAATATTTTCAGCGACCTGGGTCATTTACACGTTGATGAGATTACTCCCAAGCGAGTCATTGCCGCGATACGCAAGATTGAGGCGCGGGGTGCACTGGATATGGCCAGCCGGACCAACCAGACAATCAGTGCTATTTGTCGTTTTGCTGTGCAGCGGGGAATTGCCACCCATAACCCTGCAGGAGATCTCATTGGCATTATTAAACCAAGAAAGGTCCAGCATCATGCCTCCCTACCTCGAGAGGAGCTGCCGGAGTTTCTGAGAGATCTGGAGGACTACAGCGACCGGGGCCGCAAGCTGACCCAGCAGGCCATCAAGTTGCTGTTGCTGACCTTTGTGCGGTCCGGGGAACTGCGTGGCGCTCGATGGGAAGAGTTTGATCTGGAGGACAAGGTCTGGCGCATCTCGGCGGACCGCATGAAGATGCGTAATGAGCATCTCGTACCGTTATCTAGGCAGGCTTTGGAGTTACTTGAACTCTTGCGTGGCATGACCGGCAAATACGAACTGCTGTTCCCTTCAGAACGTGATCGTTCTCGCGAGATGTCGGACAACACGATGCGACGAGCGATTTTTAAGCTGGGCTATGACGGAACGATAGAGGGCAAGAGCAAAGCGGTGCCGCATGGCTTTAGGGCCACCGCTTCCTCGCTTCTAAATGAGACTGGCTTCAACCCGGATGCGATTGAGCGCCAACTAGCCCACCTAGAGAGAAATAGTGTCCGGGCCGCCTATACTTACCATGCCCGGTATCTAGACGAACGACGAACTATGATGCAATGGTGGGCTGACTATTTGGATGAGATGCGAGTATCCGGTAAGGTGATCCCGATCTTCTCCAGAGCGGCCAACGGCTAGACAGCAAAGCCGTAGGCATGCTTCCTGTTGGCGGGACCCGATCCAGCGGATCCCTGCGCTTGCATGTTCGCCGACCGCACAAACCAGTTCTGGAAGGGCTACGCCACAGGATACAGCGTGCCCGAATCCACCGTAACAACAAGCACCCCTTCGACTGTTCTCCCGTGCCGTCCACCCCGGTACCCGGCCGCGTCACTCCCCGGTGAACGCAGTGAAACGCAGGAGTGACGCGGCCGTCTATGGAGCCAAGATGCCGGTAGCCCCGTACTGTGCGTTTTTGAGAGCCGAATGCCCCGCGAATTACGGCGTCGAAATTTTAGCTCCAGGGTAAGAAGATTTTCCGTGACTGAGAGGCACCGGATGGTATACTGACCCGTAACAGTTTTGTACCGGAGCCACTGCGGTATATCAGTGGCGAAGAGGCCTCTTCGGATCGTGCAACAGGGGCACAGCGGCAAAGCCGCCGATCCATCTTCCAATATACGGTCTGTGTACATCGGTATGCAGGTCTCCGGATTCAGGTCTTCGGGCCCGTCTCCATCTTCAACGCAAGGCATTTCGCCTATTGGCACGTGCGGGTTCGCCTGTGCGTGACATTTATCCAAGCCATGTGAATGGCACACTGCTCTGATCTTCAGGATCGGAACGGTTCCGTACTGTGCACAGGGCCGTTGTTTTCAATCCCGTGGAGCGTATCCACACAACTTAAAAGGAGGGTATCCCTATCTTCAAATCTCGCCCTGTAAGGGCACCTTGACCGGTACAGGGTCACTCTTCCACCGAAGAGAATCTGTACGGCCTTGACTGAGGCTCATTCAAGTCATTGAGGGAGTCGTGTCCCATTGAGCCGTATCACTGAACAGTGAATCTGTCTGCCAAGGCAGCCGGATGGTTCGGAAACACTCACCGGATAAGGAGAACACACGATGAGAAGCTTGAACTACCAGTTGAAACAGCTCTGCCGGCACTGCCGGGAAGGCAGCTATGCCACGCAGAACAACAGAGAGCGTATGCTCACCCTGATCGCCAACGAGCTGCATGCGATGGGCTACCGGAAGATGCAGTCAAAATCCCTGAAGTCCAAGCACATCGAGGCCCTGGTCCAGAAATGGCAGGACAACCACCTCTCGATCGGAACTATAAAGAACCGGATGGCTGCACTTCGGTGGTGGGCTCACAAGGTCGACAAGCAGAACGTCATCGCCCGGTCCAACGAGCATTACGGCATCCCGGATCGAAGGTTCGTCACCAACGAGAGCAAAGCCAAAGACATCACCCAGGACCAGCTCGGCAAGATCAGGGACCAGCACGTGCGCATGAGTCTCGAACTGCAGCGGGCCTTTGGCCTGCGCCGCGAGGAGGCCATGAAGTTCCAGCCGAGCTACGCTGATAAAGGCAACCAGCTCCGGCTCAAGGCCAGCTGGACCAAGGGCGGCAAGCCGAGAGTTATTCCTGTTCGAACAGAACACCAGCGAGACGTCCTCGACCGGGCACGGGCCTTGGCCGGCTTCGGCTCCCTAATCCCGCCGCAGCGAAGCTACGTCCAGCAGCTGAGAGTCTACGAGGGCAATACCACGAGAGCCGGCCTCTCCAGGATGCACGGGCTGCGCCATGCGTATGCCCAAGAACGCTACGAGGAACTGACGGGCTGGAAGTGTCCGGCTGCAGGTGGACCGGACAGCAAGTCACTGACCTCAGAACAAAGAGAACTGGACCACGAGGCCCGGCTGACCATCAGCCAGGAACTGGGCCATGAAAGAGAACAGGTAAGCACAGCCTACCTGTCGAGGTAGCCGCGGCAATTGCAACAAAAAAGTATGAGGAACAACCCATGAACTACAGGATTGTAAGACTGAAGGATGTCCAGCGCATGACCGGACTGTCCCGTTCTACGATTTATGCCCAGATCGCCAAAGGCGATTTTCCCAAACAGATCCAACTGACCGGAGCCCGCTCGGTGGGCTGGCATGAACAGGCTGTGATTCGCTGGATTGAGACCAGGCAGCAAGTGTGATGTTGAGGTAGATGCTCAACTGTCGGCCGCTTTGGAAAATAATGGAATTACCTTGTCTGATGTGTATCTGACATGCAACTGCATTTGACTGTGGTCATCTTTCCTTTAAGGCTTGTCAAGTGTATCTACAATGGGTAGCCTTACACGGATGTCTGTCTCATGCATTGACTTGTTTTGCGGCGCAGGGGGACTCACTCACGGTCTTAGTCTCGAAGGCATCCGTGTCAAAGCAGGAATTGACCTTGATCCTGCCTGCCTCTACCCATATGAAATAAACAACAGCGCAAAATTCATAGAATGTGATGTATCGGTGATTAGTTCATCCGAGATATCAAGCATGTTCGACAAAAGTAGTGCCCGAGTTCTAGCAGGATGTGCACCCTGCCAACCTTTTTCTAGCTATCGGCACGGATTCGACAATAAGTCTGACCAAAAATGGCGGCTGTTGTACGAGTTTGGGAGAATAGCTAGGGAAACACGCCCGGACATCGTTACTATGGAGAATGTACCTAGCGTGAGACGACATCAAGTTTTTCATGATTTCGTCAACGGCTTAAAGCGACAGGGATACTCAGTATGGGCTAATGTCGTTAACTGCGTCGGCTACCGTGTACCCCAATATCGAAACCGAATGGTGTTGCTTGCATCGCTACATGGCACAATCAAGCTTATTGATCCGATAAAGGATAAAAGAAAATACAAAACTGTTCGGAAAGCCATTGGCCATCTACGTCCGATTGAGGCAGGCCAGTCAGCACCTCGGGACAGGCTACATGTCTCATCAGGGTTATCATCAACCAATCTCGCCCGTATCAAAGCATCCAAACCTGGAGGAACCTGGAAAGACTGGCCTAAACGCCTCATAGCTGATTGCCACAAAATTGAGTCTGGACAAACGTATAAAAGTGTCTATGGACGCATGGACTGGGATAAACCTGCTCCTACCATTACGACTCAGTGTTATGGGTTTGGAAACGGTAGGTTTGGGCATCCAGAACAGGATAGAGCAATTTCTTTGAGGGAAGCTACGATTCTGCAAAGCTTTCCCCGTTCCTACAAATTCATCCCTCCAGATGACCCAATAAATTTCAGTGTGATTGGCCGGCTAATTGGTAATGCAGTTCCTGTTGAGCTAGGAAAAGCGATTGCAAAGAGCATTATGTTTCATCTGGGTGAGGAAGGCTTTTAGCAATCCTTGCTTTGAAATTAGTAACTCTGTAATTGATGGTGGCACAGATACAAACTAAATTTATGCCGAGCGCTGTGTGCAAAGCAAAAAGTAGTCGCCGAAGAATCGAATCGTTTCCTTCTTCAGAAGCTGCTAGCAAGCGTATGGCTTCAATTAGGCCTAGAGATACTCTGCCAGAAATGGAGTTGCGCAGGCGGCTCCATAGAATGGGATTCCGGTATAAAGTAGATCATCCAGTTCTGGAAAAACCGCGAAGGCGCGCAGATTTAGTATTCGTCAAAGCTCGGGTTGCCATTTTCGTTGATGGCTGTTTTTGGCATGGATGTACGACACACGGTTCTTAGCCAAAAAGCAATGCCCAGTTCTGGCGCAAAAAAATCGAGACAAATCGTCAGCGTGATCTTGATACGAACAAGCGACTGGAATCTCAAGGCTGGTCAGTCATCCGTATTTGGGAACATGAAGACCCTGAAAAGGCAGCGCTGAAGGTTGCGCAGGTCGTGAGATCGCGTCAATCAGTGATACAACTTAGTTGATTGCTTGTAAGATGGGAAGCTAGTCATGCGGGTACGGCAAGAATGATGACTATATGTGATGGCGTAATTATTGGTGGTGCCGGTGGAGCCATAGCTGGAATCATGGTATGGGTATTTCAGTACATCCACGATAAGTGTACGGAATGCATAGATAAAAAGAGATTGTATCAATGGCTTTCTGCTAATTCAGAGGATAAGCATAGCAGGAAATTTCGGTCCACGAGGGCTATAGCGAGTTGGAACAACATGACAGAAGATCGTGTCCGCTACATTTGTAGTATCCACAATAAAATTTTCTTATCGACTGGGGATAAGGAAGATATGTGGAGCATTCATGGACGTGGATGAATAGATTCAGTAGATATAATGGATGACGATTGATTTGAATATGCAAAAAATTTAAGCATTTATTTTTCTTGAAACGGGACGATTAATATTCTTTAAGATTTTACAATGCATCAAATAGGAAACTGACAAGCTGGAAGCTTGGACTGTCAAGAAAAGACAATTTCACGCCATGTCAATAAAGAGACAAGTGAAAATGCAGGAAAAACTCAATCTTGAAATTGACTTGAACGTGCTTAATCACTTGGGTCTAAATCTTTATAGCAATGTTTCTGCTGTTTTATCCGAGATGATCGCTAACGCTTGGGATGCAGATGCAACACGGGTAGATATTTGTATAAAAAATTCAAATAGTGACAAGGAGATCACGGTTCAAGATGATGGATGTGGGATGAATAGGACTGACTTGCAAAACAAATTCTTGACTGTCGGTTATCAGCGGAGGACTACTAAAGCTGGAGATCGTACATCAACAAAAAAGCGACTTGTCATGGGTCGAAAGGGGATAGGTAAACTTTCAGCTTTCTCCATTGCAGGGAACATTCAAGTCGTCACAAAGAAAAACCGGGAAAACCCACTAGCGATAGAATTGGATGTAGGAGAAATACGAAAAGCTATCCATAACAAGCAAACCTATCACCCACCAATCATACCTAAACCTACGGAAGTCAAACTTGGAAGTTCTGGCACTAGCCTGATTCTTCGTGATTTGAAGAAAAGAGTTTATTCGTCGCTTGATGAGAGTCTACGGCAACGCGTAGCCCGTCGATTCTCGATCAATTCCCGGGAATTCAGGGTATTTATTAATGCTAAGGAAATAACTCTGAAAGATAGAAATTATTTTGAAAAGCTGGAGTATGCTTTAGTTTATGGCAACTATGATAAGAGTAATTTCAAACATGATAGAAAACATTTGGTTCCACGGAATAAGAATACCGTAGGTGATCAGGGGAATAATTTAGTAAATGGTTGGATAGGATTGGTTAAAGAATCTGGATCATTACAAAGTGGTTCCGATAATTTGAATAAGATATCAGTATTGTCCAGGGGGAAGGTTGCACAAGAAGATATTTTAGATACATTTCGAGAAGGCGGACTTTACACTAAATATGTGATTGGCGAATTAGAAGCCGATTTTCTGGATTCGACAGAGAATGAAGACATTGCTACATCTAGTAGACAGAACTTTATTCAGAGTGACCAAAGATTTATCCAATTAATAAAGTTTGTTGAAGAAGAACTGAAATTTCTGAGCAGTGAACGGGCAAAGATAAAGGATGAAGAAGGAGTGGAAAGAGCTCAGGAAATTCCCGCTCTTAAGGATTGGTACAATAGCCTTGGGACTGACTCGAGAAATGAAGCAAAGAAGTTATTTGGAAAGATCAATCAGATAGCTACTGACGAAGTTCATAGAAAAACACTTTATAAGCACGGTGTGTTGGCTTTCGAGCATCTTCAGCACAAAAAAAAGATAACTCAGCTTGAGCAGCTTGACCTTGAAAATCTTGAGACTGTAGTAAAGCTTTTTTCCGAATTGGATGATATAGAGGCCACCTGGTATCACGAGATCACTGGGGGGCGCCTTGATATGATCAGAAAACTTTCACAGGACGTGACTGATGATGTTCTAGAAAAGATCATTCAAGAGCATATATATACCCACCTTTGGTTACTAGACCCATCATGGGACAGAGCTACGGAAACGCCGACAATGGAGCAAACTGTTGCCAAAAGTTTTCGAAAGGTATCCGGTAAATTGACCTCTGAAGAAAGAAAGGGACGCTTGGATATTAGATACAAGAAAACATCAGGTAAACATGTAATTATTGAACTGAAACGAAGTTCTGTAACAATCTCGAGCAACCAGCTCATGGATCAAGTTGATAAATATGTTCAAGCTTTAAAGAAACAGCTTCGAGCAGCAAACGAAAGTGCATCTGTAGAGGTAATTTGCTTGGTGGGTAAAGATCTCAGTGACTGGGAAGATTCTGAGCGGCGACAAACATCCGAAAGATCAATGGAAGCAAGAAATATTCGAGTGGTTACTTATCAACAGCTCATAAAAGATGCGGAGGCCAGTTATCAAAGTTATCTTGAAAAGGAACAGGATAGGGGTCGAATCAGAGATTTATTGGATTCAATAGAGGGGGGCTAGAATTTCAAAATATCTGTGCTTTTATGCACCTAGTAGTATGTTCTAGGTCACCAACAGGATTAGTTGCGAAGCCAATTACTCGAGAGTTTAGCTGTTTCGTTGTTCTGTTTTCCTCTTCATCTTCATACCTCGCAGTTATCCCGTGTCAGATTACTACAGAACCGGGCTTACGCACCCCTGTTAGGGTAACAGCCTAGCCGTGGAATGGGTGGCAACCTTCACGTGTAATATGCACGCAAAGACGACATTTTTCCCACATCACCGCAACTTACCATAAATAGATATGAATCTTGATTTCTTTGCAAGCGTACTACATATTCATAAGATTCAGTCGACTGAGTAAAAATAGCTTGGCTGGCCACTATAGAAGTAGAGGCATGCGAGGTTTTAGTGCGAATTAAAAGTATACAATTGAGTGACTACAAGCGCTTTACTGAACTCTTGATCACTGATGTACCCGAAGACGCCAGACTTGTCGTTCTTGTCGGCCCGAATGGCTGTGGAAAATCTTCGATATTTGACTCTTTCATTCTGAAAGCCAGGGCCGAAGTTGCCAACCGCCAACTCTCCGGCAATATGGAGGAGTACTACGAAAAAGTAACACAGGCTCGCCATCTCAGTGATGTCGCCAATCGAGTAGCCATCGAATTCCATGATGAAGCTGTCGATCTGAAATCAGCATTCCAGATCCGGTCGGCGTACCGAAACGAGGCCGACTTTCGGATCGAACAATTGCAGGCCTCAAGACAAAATGACGAAGGTCCAAAACTCGCTCGGATTATCGACGTTGATGCTGCAGTTTCCGAGAACTATGCTCGGGTGGCATGGAAGGGAATGCAGGATAGTCTACATGCCGCTCCAGCTGACTGCACATTTGGGGAATATCGCCAGATCGCTCTCGGAGACCTGCAAGGAGCGATGCGTGAACTCTTTTCGGGCCCTGAGTTGCTGCTGCAAGATTTTGGAGCAATGAGATCCGGTTCATTCCGTTTTTCGAAAGGTAGCGTGAGCGACTTTCATTACAAGAACTTATCGGGCGGTGAGAAGGCAGCCTTCGACATCCTTCTTGATGTGTTTATAAAGCGTCAGGAAGCTACAGATGCCATCTTTTGCATTGATGAACCTGAATTGCATGTGGCTACAGGTCTCCAGGGTCGGTTGATTGCAGCCATCCTTGGTTTGCTACCGGAAACGACCCAATTGTGGATCGCTACGCACTCAATTGGAATTGTTAGAGAAGCCTATCGGATTTACCAGGAGAACCCTGGAGAGGTTGTGTTCTTGGATTTTTCTAATCACAACTTCGATGCCTCCGTCACGATTGAGCCAAGTAATCCAAATCGCGCGTTCTGGGCAAACATTTACAAGATCGCACTTGATGATCTGGCTTCGTTGGTGGCTCCGCAACGGATCGTTATCTGTGAAGGGAGTGTAGATAAACCCGTTAATAGCTTTGATGCTGAATGCTACAACCTGCTATTCGCTGACGAATCTCCCGAGACCTTGTTCATATCAAGAGGAAGTGCCGGTGAAGTAATTCAGTCTGGACACCTGATGGCGATCCTAGAGGGCATCGCAAAGGGCGCTGAAGTCTTTCAGGTCATTGATCGGGATGACATGGCTGAAAGTCAAAGAGATCAAAAGATTGCCAAAGGTATTCGCGTATTGCGAAGGAGGGAACTGGAGGAGTATCTCTACGACTCAGAGGTTCTACGTACGTTCCTCGTCTTGCAAGGGTGCAGCGAAACGACCATAACAGATATTCTCAAGGCGAAAAATGACATCATACTGAACCAACCAGGGCCAGTGAACATCAAGGATGTTTCCAGAGATCTTTTCGACATGATCCGCAATACTTCTAGGTTGCCGAACCTCGGCAATAGCCGCAAAGAATTCGCGTTGCAGTTTTTGGTTCCGGCACTCTGTAAAACACAGATAGTGTTCGATGAACTTCGGGAGGACGTGTTTGGTTCAAAATGATTGCGGAACCACTTACTCAACTGGTGCAATCCAGCAGCGGCTAACAAACAAAAACTTGTATTGCTATGCTCCGACAGAGGATGAAACGCCTTGGTCTAAAAAGGTCAGTTTACCGTAGACTAGGTAGTCACTTTTCTGTGGAGTAGGTGGTCAAGTTCCGTAGAATAACCATCAAAATAGACTTACTGCTTACTTCCTATGCGGTAGCGGTTCCGTCTACACCAACTGTAGCGCAAGCTCAACTGATCACCACTAGTGATGCTAGTCCATACGTTTCTATTGAGCATTGTGTCATGACTCTGCACAAAACAGATATCGGAATAGGACAAATAACCAACAACCTGTAAACTCTCATCGTAAGATAATATTCATTTATTTACTGTACCTGCTATCAGAGACATGGCTTCATGCATTTACGCGCCCCCCCAACTCTGACGAGTTTATGCGAAAGTACGTTGATAGTTTTAAAGAGATAATCTGACGTTGCTAGCTCTACATACATTGGTCTGAATTAGAAGGAAGATTGAATCAATGTCAGCTGTCACTCAAAAACCTGAGCAGGTGGCAAGAGATGCCATTGACACTAAGCTGTTGCGAGCTGGCTGGTTAGTACAAAATAAAAACGGAATTGACCTCAGAGTTGGCATTGGAATTGCGGTTCGCGAGTATGAAACAGATATTGGCCCTGCCGATTATGTCCTATTTGTTGACAGGGAACCTGTTGGCATAGTTGAAGCCAAGCCAGATGATTGGGGTCAGAAAATCACGACAGTTGAAGGGCAGTCCGGTGGTTATGCCGCCGCCGAACTCAAGTGGTTCAAGAATAACAAATCTCTCCCATTTGTTTTTGAAAGCACCGGTGTATTGATTCGCTTCACAGACGGGCGTGACCCCAAACCCCGCTCACGTGAGGTATTCAATTTCCCCCGACCGGAGACCCTGCAGGAATGGCTTGACCAGACAGACTCTCTTCGTGAAAGGCTTCAGGGACTGCCGTATCTGGACACCTCAGATCTTTGGGCTTGTCAGGGCAACGCCATCGAAAAACTGGAGGCCTCCTTCAAGCAGAGCCGCCCGCGTGCATTGATCCAGATGGCTACCGGCTCGGGCAAGACCTACACTGCAATCACTTCAATTTATCGGTTGCTCAAACATGCCGATGCCAAGCGGGTCCTCTTTCTTGTGGATACCCGGAATCTTGGCGAACAGGCCGAACAGGAATTCATGGCCTATGTGCCGAGCGATGACAACCGCAAGTTCACCGAGCTTTACAATGTGCAGCGCCTCACATCCTCTTTTGTAGCCAAGGACAGTCAGGTCTGTATCAGTACGATCCAGCGCATGTACTCACTGCTCAAGGGCCAAGAACTGAATGGTGCAGCTGAAGAGACCAATCCGGCGGAACTGAAAGTCCGGCCTGAAGAGCCCGTGCCGGTTGCTTACAGCAAACAGATCCCTCCCGAGTTTTTCGACTTTATCATCATTGATGAATGTCACCGCTCGATTTACAACCTCTGGCGGCAGGTGCTGGAGTATTTTGATGCCTTTCTTGTAGGTTTGACGGCTACGCCGGATAACCGCGCCTATGGATTCTTCAAGAAGAACGTGGTCAGCGAATACAGCCATGAACAGGCCGTAGCCGACGGGGTCAATGTCGGCAACGAAGTGTATGTGATCGAGACGGAAAAGACACAGCATGGTGGACAGCTCAAGGCCAATCAGCAGATTGAGATGCGCGAGCGCATGACGAGAAAAAAGCGCTGGGAAATACAGGACGAGGATGAAGTTTATTCAGCCCAGCAACTAGACCGCGATGTCGTCAACCCTGACCAGATTCGCACTGTGGTTCACACCTTCCGTAAAAAGCTACCAGAGATATTTCCTGATCGAGACGAGGTGCCAAAGACGCTGATTTTTGCCAAAACCGACAGCCATGCCGATGACATCATCCAGACCGTGCGTGAGGAATTTGCCGAGGGGAACGTGTTCTGCAAGAAGGTTACCTACAGGGCTGAAGAAGACCCGAAATCGGTCCTGGCCCAGTTCCGGAACGACTACTATCCACGCATTGCTGTGACCGTAGACATGATAGCCACGGGCACTGATGTCAAACCGATTGAATGCCTGCTTTTCATGCGAGACGTGAAAAGCCGCAATTATTTCGAGCAGATGAAAGGCCGAGGAACCCGTACCTTGGATCATGATGACCTTAAGAAAGTTTCGCCTACAGCTGCCAGTGGAAAAACTCATTATGTGATTGTGGATGCAGTCGGTGTCACGAAATCGCTCAAGACCGCGAGTCAGCCGCTGATCACCAAACCGACTGTGCCACTCAAGGACCTTGCTACGGGTGTGATGATGGGTGTTCGGGATGAAGATACAGTGAGTTCCCTCGCCGGAAGACTAGCTCGACTGAGTCAGCAGCTTGATTGTACTGAGAAGGAACGGATCAAGGAACAAGCAGGGGGTGTCGAACTGACCCAAATCATAGGTAACCTCTTGGCAGCCATTGACTCAGACTACATCCAGGAGAAGGCGCGTGAGATCGAATCTGTTCATGGTGATGGAGAACCGTCGCCTGAGGCTTGCGATCAGGCTCGGGAACAGTTGGTTGATGATGCTGCCAGTGTCTTCAACGGTGAACTGATTGAGTTGATCGACTCCATTCGGCGCACCAAGGAACAAATCATTGATCGCGAAGGTTTGGATACTGTTTTGCGTGCTGAATGGGAGGGCGATGCCCATGAGAATGCGGAAGCTATGGTGCGAGATTTTCGGGAATATTTGGAAGCTCACCGTGACGAGATCGAAGCGTTGATGATCTTCTACGACCAACCGCATCGCCGGTGCGAGTTGACCTACGCAATGATCCGGGAGGTGTTGGACAAGCTGAAGAACGACCAGCCGCGCTTGTCCCCTTTGCGAGTCTGGCAGGCCTATACCTTGCTTGATGATTACAAAGGCAATCAACCGATCAGCGAACTGACTGCACTTGTGGCATTGATCCGCCGCGTCTGCGGTATTGACGCAACCATCTCACCGTATTCAAACACCGTACGCCGCAACTTTCAGGACTGGATCATGAAACATCACAGCGGCAGTGGGGAGAAGTTCAACAAGGGACAGATGGAATGGCTACACATGATTCGTGATCACATCATCAGCTCCTTTCATCTGGATCGTGAAGATCTTGAGATGGCTCCATTCGACAGCAAGGGGGGTATGGGGCAAATGTACAAGCTTTTTGGTGATCAGATGGACAGTGTCATTGATGAATTAAATAAGGCGCTAGCGGCATAAATGGCACTGGGACTATCACCATCAGAAATTGTGGAGAAAGGTGGGTATTCTCTGCTTACTAAAGCAGACCACTGGGAACGCGTATCCTTGTCTGATGTTGCAGAGGTGAAGAATGGCAATGCATTTAAGTCCTCCTTTTTTAGCCTTGACAGTGGCATACCTCTCATTCGTATACGTGACATATCTAAATTAAAGACGGAGCATCGTTATACTGGTGAATATGATAGTCAGTACTTAGTAGAAACAGGCGACATCCTTATTGGCATGGATGGCGATTTTACTGCATCTCGGTGGCATGGCAGCAGAGCACTACTAAATCAGCGCGTGTGCAAGATTACACTAAGGAGCGATCTATTTAATGAAAGATTTTTATTCCTTTGTCTACAACCTTATTTGGATGCTATTAACGCAGAGACCTCTTCAGTAACGGTTAAACACCTTTCCTCAAAGACAGTTGAAGTTATTCCATTGCCGTTGCCTCCTTTGCATGAACAAAGGAGGCTAGTTTCTAAGATTGAGGAACTGTTTTCTGAACTCAACAAGGGTATAGAAAGCCTGGAAAAAGTTCGAGAACAACTGAAGGTATATCGCCAGGCTGTGCTCAAGCACGCCTTTGAAGGCAAGTTGACAGCACAATGGCGAGAAGAGAACAAAGACAAGCTTGAAGAGCCTGAAAAATTGCTAGCTCGTATCAAGTGCGAAAGGGAAGCGCGATATGAACAGCAGTTAAAGGAGTGGAAGATTCTAGTTAGAAAATGGAAGGATGATGGGAAGCAAGGGAAAAAACCAAAAAGTCCTCTCAAACCTAAGGTACTAGAACCACTTTCGCATACGAGCTTAGCTAACCTGCCTGCGTTACCTTTAGGCTGGCTATGGGTCCGTCTTGGTAGTATAGGTTTAGTTGGTACTGGTGTTACACCACTAAAATCCAATTTGACATACTATTCTGGGGGTGATGTGCCTTGGGTTACTAGTGGAATGCTTAATGAATCTTATGTACGCCATTGCTCAAATTATGTGACAGACAAAGCACTCAACGACACTAACTTACGGTTGTATCCACCTCATACCTTGGTAGTTGCATTATATGGAGAAGGTAAAACTCGTGGAAAGTGCTCCGAGCTTCTTATTCATGCAGCTACAAATCAGGCTGTTGCAGCAATTGTCCAAGAAGGAAGTGCAAGTAGTCTTCGCGGCTTCTTGAAGTGGTTCTTGACTAAGAACTACGGAGTCATGCGGCTCAAATCATCTGGTGGTGTTCAACCAAACTTAAATTTAGGAATTATTGAAAATACCGCTGTTCCTCTTTGCTCAATGACTGAAACAAAAGAAATTGAAAGGCGAATTGAGAGACAATTATCAACATTGGATTATATCGAAACAGTTATCAATTCTGAAATTCAAAAATCAGCTATCCTTCGTCAATCGATTTTGAAGCAAGCCTTCTCTGGTCAGCTTGTTGCTCAGGAGAAGAATGACGAATCAGCTTCCATGCTTCTTGCTCGTATCCGTGCAGCCAAAAATAGAGAAAAGATAAGAGCACAGGCATGACCAATTTTAAAATTTAGACCAGACAGTAACAAAGATTCTATATGAACACCGCTCCGATAGTTTCTAAAGTCTGGAGTTTTTGTACAACTTTACGTGATGATGGCGTAGGGTATGGTGACTATTTGGAGCAGCTTACCTATCTGATTTTTATTAAGATGGCTGATGAATACTCCAAACCACCGTATGATCGTGATGTAGGTATTCCTGCTAAATATAACTGGCAAAGTCTACGATCAAAAAGAGGAGCTGAACTCGAAGGCCATTACATTGCTCTGCTTCGTGCGCTTGCCACCAGGGCAGGAATTCTGGGACAGATATTTGCCAAGTCCCAGAACAAAATCCAGGATCCAGCCAAGCTGTTTCGTCTCATTGATATGATTAATGACACCGAATGGGTCACCATGGGTGCCGACATCAAAGGGGACATCTATGAAGAATTGCTAGAGAAGAATGCCGAGGATACAAAATCAGGTGCAGGGCAGTACTTCACACCCCGTGCCCTGATCAGCGCCATGATTGAATGTGTACGACCGGAGCCAGGCAAGCTGATTGCAGACCCGGCCTGCGGTACAGGCGGTTTCTTCCTAGGTGCCTACGACTTCATGACCAACCCGGACAATTTCAATCTCGATAAGGAGAAGAAAGCATTCCTCAAGTATCAAGCCTTTCATGGCAATGAAATTGTTACTAACACGCGCCGTCTGTGTTTGATGAACATGTTCCTCCACAATATTGGTGAGATTGAGGGTGACGCACCTATATCATCGAATGACTCGCTAGTGGCCGACTCTGGGAAACGCTTCGATTATGTGTTGGCTAATCCGCCTTTCGGCAAGAAGAGTTCCATGAGCTTTACGAACGAGGCAGGTGAGCAGGAAAAGGATGACTTGACTTACAACCGGCAGGATTTCTGGGCGACGACTTCGAACAAACAACTTAATTTTGTGCAACACATTCGTACGATGCTCAAAACAACTGGACGTGCAGCCGTTGTCGTTCCAGACAACGTCCTGTTTGAAGGGGGTGCCGGTGAGACAATCCGCCGGAAGCTATTGGACAATACCGATCTGCATACGATATTGCGCCTTCCAACAGGTGTATTTTATGCACAAGGAGTCAAGGCCAATGTGATCTTCTTTGACAATCATGAAGCTAGTCCAACGCCTTGGACAAAGGAAGTCTGGTACTACGATTACCGCACTAACATTCACCACACGTTGAAGAAGAAGCCGATGCGTTTGGAGAATCTGAAAGACTTTATTAACTGCTACAACCCCCGGAACCGGCACCGACGTCAGGCAACCTGGGATGAAAAGGAAGCTCCTGAGGGTCGCTGGCGTTGCTACAACTACGAGGAGATCAGATCACGTGAAAAAGCCAGCCTTGACATTTTCTGGCTCAAGGACAAAAGCCTGACTGACTTGGATAACCTCCCCGAGCCTGATGATCTTGCGGAGGAGATAATCGAAAATCTTGAATCAGGTCTCAACAGCTTTCGTGAAGTGCTAACTAGGTTACAGAGTCAGGGAAATTAAATATCCGTACAGAGAACGTTGCTTGTAGTTACTCTGCCCCTTAAACTTAACCCTATTTGTAGCAGGACCATCAGGATTCGATATTGTTCAGAGGGTAGCTTTACTTTTGTCGGTATCTTCGTCGGTATCCCTGAAAATTCAAAAATGGTAATCCATTTTAAAATAATTGTTTATCTCTTTTATTCGATTCCGGTCCTACCTCCAATTGAACTGTCCGACTTGTCGGCCCGGGTGGCGGGATTGGTAGACGCAAGGACTTAAAATCCCTCGCCCGTACAGGGTGTGCCGGTTCGACTCCGGCCCCGGCACCATCATGAAAGAAGAATCGCCTATTTCTATGAGAATAAAATGATATATCGCAAAACCCACACGCACTTTTGACACAGGATTTTGTATACTGGTCGCATACCTCGGGAGTTGCTCCGTCACAGCAAAACTCCTGCAGGCGCGGTATCGAAGACCGTCGCGGGGGTTGCTGAAAAAAGCGTTTGATCGTCCCTGGCTCTTGGGACGGGCCGACCTGCTCCGTATCCAGACCAAGCGGAGCAGGGACGTGCCCAGTCTGACCGGCTGGCCCGCACTTGGGCACCATTTTCAAAATCACCTTATTTTTTTATGTATCTCTTTTAGGGAATATGGTATTGTGCTGTCCGGTGGTTTCAAAATCTCTGAAGCACTGAGAAGCAAACGAGAAGACCCAGAAGGAGCAATAACAACATAAATCACTTCTGAACATGAACCACCCGCCGGCGTGCGAAGTATTTGGCAAGCCCTTTCTCCTCTAGTTGGGTTATAAACTAAAACAAAAAGCCAAAGCGGACGCGCAAAAAACGGCAATGATCAACCCGTCCATCGTGGCGGGTTTTGTTTTTTATTGCTACACTGCAAGGATGGGTCTCGCGTGATAAATGCCTGGCACCTGTTCCTCATGAAGATGATCTTTCTGATATAGCAAGGGGCTCTTATGGAAGACCAAGATCTTAGACGAGCTGGCCTCAAAGTTACATTTTCCAGGATGAAGATCCTGGAGCTCCTTGAAAATTCAGATAAAAGACATATGAGTGCCGAGGACATCTACAAGGCCCTGCTGGATGTCGGAAAGGAAATCGGGCTCGCGACCATCTACCGGGTGCTCACGCAGTTCGAGGCAGCCGGTCTGGTCATCCGCCATCACTTCGAAAGCGGCCAGGCCGTGTTTGAACTGGAACGGGGCCACCACCATGATCACCTCATCTGCGTGAAGTGCGGCAAGATCGTCGAATTCATGGATGAGTCGATCGAGTCCAAGCAGGAACAGATCGCCGAGGAAAACGGCTTCAAGATCTCGGACCACTCGTTGATCATCTACGGGGTATGTAGCAGAGAAAACTGCCCGCAATGAGCCAGCCTGAATCCCTCGTTTCCTGAGTTCGAACGCTAACCCCAGGAAGAACGGTTTCGAACTTCTCCGTTTATGCCAAATTCCGTCTTTCCCCCTGGCCCGACCGGCAACGGCAAGCTGGGCTGCCTGCCGGAGATGCGCCAGAACCCCATGGCCTTCCTGCAGGACGTGGCCGAGGAATACGGCGGCATTGCCCGCATCAACATGGGGGCGTACTACTCCTACCTGGTCTCGGAGCCAAAGCTGATCAAGGAGGTGCTGGTCGACCACTACGACAAGTACAAGAAGAACACCCGCTACAAGCAGGTCAGGATGGTCATCGGGGAAGGCATGCTGCTGAGCGAGGGGATGGCCTGGAAGGAGCAGCGCACCCGGGCCCAGCCGAAATTCACGTCCAAGGCGCTGAACGCCCAGATGGACTGGATCTCGAAACTCGCGGCCGAGTTCATCGATACCTGGCAGGCGCCTGCCCGGACTGGCGACCCGATCGAGCTCGAGTACCAGTTCAACCTGCTGACCCAGTTGCTGGCCGGGGTCTGGGTGATGGGCTGGGGTTTCCAGAAGCGGGCATCCACCGTGGCCGGCATCTATAACCAGATCCGCATGAACTGGCCGGAAATGACTGATCTCAAGGCCAGCCTGCTGCGCCCGAAGAACCTGAGGAAAGCCGTCAATTTCAGGCTTGCGCTGCGAGAACTGAACCGCTGTATCTACGACCTGCTGGACGAATATCCCGCCATCATGCAAGACGACATCGGTTTTCTGAAACACCTGCTTGAAGAGGATGAGGCTCCTGAGAAGCAGATCCGGCGAAACCGGCGCAGCCTCCGGGACCAGGTCCTGACGCTTTTCGTCACCGCCTTTGAGACAACCGCGACCTCGCTGTGCTGGACCCTGTACGTGATTGACCACTACCCCGAGATCAAGCAGCGCATCCGGGAAGAACTGGATTCGGTGCTCGATGGCGGGGAACTGACCCCGGAGCGGCTCAACCGGCTGGAGTACACCGAGAAGGTCGTCAAGGAATCCCTGCGGCTGTACTCATCGGTGCACTCGTT
The DNA here is from genome assembly GCA_965220895.1 of Gammaproteobacteria bacterium. Classification (GTDB taxonomy): domain Bacteria; phylum Pseudomonadota; class Gammaproteobacteria; order UBA4575; family UBA4575; genus WTFY01. Next base: position 81,906 of record OZ244850.1, on the reverse strand, counting down.
TTCGCGGGTGGCCCTGCAGGACCACCTGATCGGCGGCTACAGGGTCCCCAAGGACATGACCGTCATCATATCCTCGTATGTGACCCACCGCCTTGCACAATACTGGGAAGACCCGGACCGCTTCGATCCGGAGCGCTTTGACAAGGTGCATTCGGTCGGGCGATCCCGGTTCGCCTACATCCCCTTTGCGGCCGGTCACCGCAACTGCATCGGCTCCTACATGGCGCTCATGCAGAGCAAGCTCGTGGTGGCATTGATCATGCAACGGTACGATCTGTCGCTGGTGCCCGGCCATGTCGTTGAGCCGCAGGCAGCCACCACCATGCGACCCAGGTACGGGATGAAAATGAATATCAGCCGACTGGCCGCCTGAAAGCGGTTGCGCCACGCATCCCGGGGTCAGCTGCGAATTCCCACCCCTTTGGTCAAAAGATAAAGCGCCAGCACAAAGAGCACCACCAGCAGCCCGGTCATGACTGCCAGTGCGACCGACAGGTCGATATCCGATACTCCCAGTATGCCCAGCCTGAAGCCGTTCACCATGTACAGGATCGGGTTGATCTGGGAGACCCCTTTCCAGAAATCCGGCAGCATGTCGATGCTGAAAAAGATTCCACCCAGGTAGGTCAGGGGCGTCAGCACGAAGGTCGGGATGATCGAGGTGCCATCGAAGCCCTTTGCAAAGATTCCGTTGATCAGGCCCGCGGTGGAGAACAGTGCCGACGTCAGGATGGCTGTCACGATCACCAGGGTCAGGCTGTGGACCTGCAACTGTGTGAAAAACAGGGCCGTGAGGGTCACCGCCACGCCCACCACGAGACCGCGCGCAACCCCGCCCAGCATGAAGCCGAACACGATGATGTAGTTGGGCATGGACGATACCAGCATTTCCTCGATGTGGCGCTGGAACTTGGAGATGTAGAAGGACGATACCGTGTTCGCATAGGAATTGGAGATGATTCCCAGCATGATCAGCCCCGGAGCGATGTATTCGATATAGGAATAGCCGTCCACCTCGCCGATTCTCGAGCCGATGAACTTCCCCATGATCAGGAAGTACAGGGCCATGGTGACCGCCGAGGGCAGGATGGTTTGCCCCCAGATCCTCACAAACCTGCGGATTTCCTTTTCCACCAGGGTGAGCAGGGCGATGAGTTGGTGCGACGGACTCATGATGGTTCCACAGGCTGGCCGGTCATGGTGAGGAACAGTTCCTCCAGGCGGTTGGCCTTGTTGCGGATGCTCGATACGGTCACCGCCTGGCGACCCAGGAGATCGAACAGCCGGTGCAGGGTCTTGCCATGTGACAGCACGACCTCGAGCGTGTGCTCGTCGATCAGCTTGTAGCTGAAGTCCTCAAGGTCCAGAGGCTGGCTGATCGGGCCTTCCAGGTAGAGGATGAAGCTTTCCTCCTTGAGTTTTTCAAGCAGCTTGCGCATGGAAGTGTTCACGATGATCTTGCCGCGGTCGATGATGCCGATGTTCCGGCACAGGCGTTCCGCCTCCTCGAGGTAATGCGTGGTAAGAATGATGGTCTTGTTATCCTCGTTGATCCTTCGCATCAGGTCCCAGATCGATCGTCGGATCTCGATATCCACGCCGGCCGTGGGCTCATCCAGGATCAGCAGTTCTGGATCATGCACGAGTGCTCGGGCGATCATGAGCCGGCGGTTCATTCCGCCGGACAATTCCTGGGGCGACTGCTTGCGCCACTTCCACAGGCCCAGCTGGTGCAGGCGCTCTTCAGCTGCGGCCCGGGCCAAACGCCGGCCCATGCCGAAATAGCCCGCCTGGTTTGTCAGGATCTCGAGAATGGGTTCAAACTTGTCGAAATTGAATTCCTGAGGCACCACGCCGAGCTTGCTTTTTGCCTGCGAGAACTGGGAATCGATGTCATAACCCATGACACGCACCTGGCCGGCCGACTTGTTGACCAGCGAGGTGACGATTCCGATCAAGGTCGACTTGCCCGCGCCGTTGGGGCCCAGCAGGGCAAAGAAATCCCCGGTTTTGACCTCAAGTTCCACGCCATCCAGTGCGACCACATCATTGCGGTAGGTCTTGCCGAGCCCTTTTATTGATAAGGCAGGTTCATTCATGGTTTATAATGAGCAGGTTTTTCATGGTACTTGAGTCCCCTGCATCAAGGAATGAGATGGTGTCCACAGACAGCTCGCAATGCTTTTACACAGGAAAAGTGTCAGACAGCATCCCAGTCCATGTCGTATTCCGCACGGACTATGCGAACTGGAAAGAGCACCAGTCCCGCGCTGTGCAGAACTGGCTGCAGACTGCCTGCATCCGGCCTGAGCCGAACCACCCCGTGTGCATCCCGGATACCCAAGGCCGACTGGCCAGTGTACTGGTAATCGCCGAGCGTGAAAACATCCTCTGGTCACTGGGCCACTGCCCGCGCAGCTTGCCGGCGGGTCATTATCACCTTGCAGACATCGAGGGCACACCGGATCCCGACCCGTACCTGCTCGGGTGGGGGATGGGGGCGTACCGCTACACCCGATACCGAAAAAGCGACGACCCTGCCTGCAGGCTGTGCATCGATGGTGCGAATGACCGCCAGCAGGTCGAAGCCTTGCTCGAGGCCGTGATCCTGGTACGTGACCTAGTCAACACCCCGGCCTCGGACATGATGCCGCAGCACCTGGAGAAGCACATGCGCTCCATCACCGAGAACTTCGGTGTTGACCCGAGCGCTTGCGTGGGCGATGCACTGATTGAGCAGAACTACCCAACCATCCATGCGGTCGGTCGTGCCAGCGTTCATCCGCCACGACTCATTGCCTGGCACTGGGGCCGCAAGAGTCACCCGCGTATCACCCTGATCGGCAAAGGGGTATCGTTTGACAGCGGTGGCCTGGACATCAAGAGCGCACGGGGCATGCGATTGATGAAAAAGGATATGGGCGGGGCAGCACATGCGGCGGGGGTCGCAAGCGCCATCATGAAGCTCGACCTGCCGGTCCGCCTGCAGGTGCTGATCCCGGCGGTGGAGAATGCCATATCCGGCAATGCCTACCGTCCCGGCGATGTCCTGACCTCAAGAAGCGGCAAGACCATCGAAGTCGAGGATACAGATGCAGAAGGGCGCCTGATCCTGTGTGACGCCATTTCACAAGCGGCGGAGGACGAACCCGAGCTCATCATCGACTTCGCCACCCTGACCGGTGCCGCAAGGGTGGCCCTGGGCGTGGAAGTGCCCGCATTTTTCACGAACGACACAGGCGTGGCCGAGGACCTGGTCTCCGCATCCGCGTGTGTCCATGATCCGGTCTGGCAGCTTCCGCTGTACCGGCCCTACCGGCGGCTGCTGAACAGCGACATCGCGGATATCTCGAATTGCTCAAGCACTGGCTATGCGGGCGCGATCACCGCGGCGTTGTTCCTGGCTGAATTTGTCCCCGACGCCATCCGCTGGCTGCATTTTGATGTCATGTCCTGGAACCCGCGCAATCGGGCAGGGCGGCCCAAGGGCGGGGAGGCGATGGGCCTTCGTGCCGTGGTTGAATTCCTTAAGCGGCGATACGCATGACTTTTCCAAAGATTGCCATGCGCCGAGCCACTACCCATCCCCACCGCCTCTGCGTGGCTCCCATGATGAACTGTACGGACCGCCACTACCGCTACCTCGCGCGCCTGCTGAGCGAGCACAGCCTGCTGTATACGGAAATGATGGCTGCCGGTGCCCTAGTGCACGGCGATCATGAGCGCCTGCTGGAGTTTGATTCGAGCGAACACCCGCTCGCCCTGCAGGTCGGGGGAAGCCATGCTCCGGACATGCAGCGCTGTACCGAGTATGCCGCAGAGCTCGGCTATGACGAGGTTAATATCAACGTTGGCTGCCCCAGCAATCGCGTGCAGGCAGGCCGGTTCGGGGCCTGCCTGATGCTTGAGCCGCAAACCGTAGCGGACTGTGTACGCGCCATGCAGACCGTGGCGCCACTGCGAATCAGCATCAAGACCCGGATCGGCGTGGATGATCACGACAGTTATGAAGACCTGCATGATTTCGTAGACACGGTGGCCGCGGCAGGGTGCTCCATTTTCATCGTGCATGCGCGCAAGGCCTTCTTGTCAGGTTTCAGCCCGAAGCAGAACCGCAGTGTCCCCCCGTTGCGCTATGAATTCGTATATCGCCTGAAACAGGACTTTCCGGACCTGAGGATCATTCTCAACGGCGGCTTGTCCGATGAGGCAAAAACCCTGGAGCACCTGGAGTACGTGGACGGCGTCATGATTGGCAGGGAAGCCTATGAAAACCCCTACTTCCTGGCCCGCCTGGATGCCGCACTGTTTCACTCGCGGATGCCTTCACGCTTTGAGGTACTGGACGCCTACAAAGGTTATATTCGCCGCCAGCTCGTTGCCGGCGTGCCGCTGGCCACCCTGTGCCGTCACCTGTCCGGCCTGTTTCACAGCAGGCCGGGCGCCAGGGCATGGCGGCGTGTCCTGAATGAAAGCGCCGGCAAGAAGGATGCGAGCCTGGAAACCATTCGTGCGGCGGAACGGTATGTCATGGGAGGCCTGCATGGTTGAAAGCCGGCAGACCATCGTCAAGTTTGACCATGTCCAGAAAAGCTACGATGGCCAGGCGCTGGTCATCAAGGATCTGAACCTCGACATAGAGACCGGCGAGTTCCTGACCATGCTGGGGCCTTCCGGCTCGGGCAAGACCACCTGCCTGATGATGCTGGCCGGGTTCGAGCCGGCGACCCATGGCGAAATCTACCTGAACAATCAGCCCATCAACCGGGTTGCCCCCCATCGACGCGGTATCGGCATGGTGTTCCAGAATTACGCGCTGTTCCCCCACATGAGTGTCGCCGAGAATCTGGCGTTTCCCCTGCAGGTGCGCAAACTCCCGAAAGCGGAGATCGAGACCCGGGTTGAGCGAGCCCTGGACATGGTGAAACTGCCGGACTTTGGCAGCCGGCGTCCCGCCCAGCTGTCAGGTGGTCAGAGACAACGGGTGGCAGTCGCCAGGGCTCTGGTGTTTGAACCGGTACTGGTGCTGATGGACGAGCCGCTCGGGGCGCTGGACAAGAACCTGCGCGAGGAGATGCAGTTCGAGATCAAGCGCATCCACGAAACCCTGGGGGTAACCGTGGTCTATGTCACCCACGATCAATCCGAGGCCCTGACCATGTCGGACCGGATTGCGGTGTTCAACGACGGGGTGATCCAGCAACTGGCCACCCCGGACGTGCTGTACGAGCAACCCGAAAATGCCTTTGTGGCCCGCTTCATCGGGGAAAACAATTGCCTGCAGGGCGAAGTGCGATCCATGGATGCAGCCTATTGTCAGGTCGGGCTGGAAAGCGGTGAGGTGGTCCGGGCACTGAAGGTCAAGGTGGAAGGCGAGGGCATGCCGACTACGCTGTCACTGCGCCCCGAGCGGATCACCGTGACCGCGAACGCAAAGCCCGGTGACAACCAGGTCCGCGGGCGTGTCGAGGAGCTGATCTACCTGGGGGATCATATCCGCGTGCGCCTGACCGTTGCCGGAAACCACGAGTTCGTGGTCAAGGTGTCGAATACACACCAGCGCACATCTCTCAGCGTAGGGGATGAAGTTCAGCTGGCCTGGTCGGCCGATGACTGTCGCGCACTCGATACCCTGCAGGATCCGTCGATCGCCGCCTAGCGCGGGGGGGAAAATGAAAGCCGCTACTAGAACAGGCTGAAGTAGTAGCGCGCGTTGATGTTGAACCGCTTGTTCCAGCGGTCGTTGCCGTTGGCGCCAAAATCGCCAACACCGTCATAGATATTGCTGTAGCTGTCTCCCTTGTCGCCGACAAAAAAATTGCCATCGGAAATCCCGAGTTCGGCATAGATGTACAACTGGCCCCAGTACATCAGGGCTCCCATGCTCCACAGGGTACTGTCGTTGAAGTCGCTTCGGTCCTTGACGATGGTGCTCCACTCGATATAGGGCGTGACACTGTCAATCCAGGGAATGCCCGATGCATCAATGCCGTGGTAGCGAAGCGATACGGCGGGAATCCACCCCTCGGAGGCGACCAGCCAGGCAAAATCGAATGCGCCCATCGGGATCAGGTCCCCGGTGCCCCAGGGCGTGTCATCCGTGATGTCGTACTCGTAGTAGGACAGCTGCGAGAGCAGCGTGAAGTCTCCAAACGAGTTCTCTGCATGTGCGGAGACCGCGAAGTGGTCCGCGCCGCTGTCCTCGACATTTTTCCCTTTCAGCCAGCCGTACTGCAGGGACGTTCCGAGTTTTCCAAAACGCTCGGTGGCGTAGATCATGCGGAAGTTGAGTTGGCCGTCTTCCTCGAACCCGTTTTCACCGGCACCCCAGATCACATCCCCCTCGGACCGGACGGTACCCTCTGCATCCACCTCGCCTTCGTCATAGGTGTGCTCATCCCAGGTCACCAGGTCATAGCTGAACCGGGTACTGTTCCGACTGGTACCATCCCATTCCCCCTCGTCCTGAAAATAGTAGGCAAGATCAACTTCAAGATCGCCGTAGGACTGGGTCCAGCGAATGCCAAGATCCATGTCGTCGGCCAGCCCGACGTAGTAGTGCTGATCGAAGTACCAACTGGTGGAGACCCCGTACGGCCCGGGTCCGAAAGGCACCCGGACAATGCCGGCCTTGACCGTGCCCAAACGGTCCGACTCGTAGCCGAGCCAGGCCGTGTGCATCATGCTGTAGTTGTCATACCACCGGTACTCAATTCGACCGATGAGTCCATCGGAGTCCAGGTCGGCATTCAGGCGGAAGACCTCCAGATCGACGTCTCCGACGTCATTGTTTCTGCGGTGGCGACCAGCATTAACCCCTGTACCAGCTTTATAGTCACCGTAGACGTAATTGATGCCGAAGGTGCCGCCGATCTTCACGGGGCGGTGTACAGGCTGCACCACGGGTTCCTCGCTGACGACAGCCTGTGCAACATTTTGAGCCTCGGACTCGGCCAGCTTCTTGCGGACCTCGGCGAGCTCGCCCTCCAGCTGTTCGATGCGCTGCTTCAGGGCTCCGGGATCGTCCCCGGGTTCTGCTCCGGCAAGCACGGCCGGCAGGAAAAGGGCCAGGGTACAGATCAGTGCGGGGGGACGGCGTTTCATCATGGGGCTATTAGGCCATAATCATGTCCATAAATTCAAGATTTTATGTACCAGATTTTATGTACCAACTGCACCAACCTACACTGCTGATGTAACCTGCATCACGATCCATTATCCTATGATCCCTATGTTTTCGCATACAGATCAATTGTTTAACAGGGTACTTGGCTGAGGAACACACGAATGGGCCAGTCTAGGAAAATAAAGCCTGATCCTTATCCTGGGGGGCAGCTCTGCCTGCCAGACCTGTTGTCACCGTCCGGTGCTCTGCGCCCCATGAGCGGGCTACTGGCGGCCTCGTCGTATAGCCATACCCATCCTTCAAAAGAGACTGGCAGGGGATATCGAGTACTTACAGTCCCTGTGCTTATTATCCTTAGCAGCCTTTGGGATGCTGAAAATATCCATGCAGCTGCCGTGTGCCCCCCGGATCAGGCGCTCAATGCAGGGGATCATGTCGAATGTGAAGAGGGAAGCATGTCGATCGAGGACATCGACCTCAACCTCAACGCCGTCAATATCGAGACGACTGCCGGTTCTACCCCGGCCGTTTCTGCCTCGCATGCCGGGATCGGCAACATCACCATCGATGTTTTCCCGGGAAGCCGTCTCACCACCACAGGCTTAGTCTCCCATGGAATCAGTGGTGTACATACGGGAAGCAGCGGCAGCGTCAACGTCACCGTCAGTGGCTCAACGGTAGAGACGGGTGTTGAGGGTACGGACGCGGGACCCCATGGAATTTTTGTCAAACGTGGAGTCAATCATGCCATGCTCCCCCTTGCCAGCCAGGCCGGCGATCTGTCGGTCCTCCTCTCCTCGTCAAGCGTTACCGCTCTCGGGAATGGTAGACACACACTATTCGCACAGCATTTCGCACAGGGCACGCTCGATGTACTGCTGAGTAATTCTACGCTCGCCACGACCGGCACAAGTGCGCATGCAGTGCTCGGGCAACATCTAGGACAGTGTCCTGAGTCATCCGGCTCGTCGTGCACTGCCAGGATCAGATCAATAAACGGGACAAGGATCATGGCCCCCGGCAGTCGAAGCAACGGCATCACACTTGCCCGTGTTCAGCACCCGGGGTTTACCTATTTGCCCATGGACGGGATCATCGAGGTAAGCGGGAACACTATCACCGCAGGAAACTGGGCCGTCTTCAACTCGACCGAGGGGGTGCGCCCGGGGGATGCCAGGACAAGGATCACCGATACCACCATCACCACGACCGGGGCAACTGATTATGCAGTCTTTAGCTCAAGGGCCGACACGGGGGACCAGACGATCAACCTGGTCTGTACAGGCTCTCCTGCGGCCCCTTGTAAGGTTACGACAAAGGGCACACAAGGATATGGCATTCTGGGCTGGCATAGCGGCAATGGCGATACACGGATCAATGTGCAGGGCGATTACGTTATTACCACGGAAAGCGTGGACTTGACCTCGACTAATATAACTGCGGCCCACGGCATCTACGGACTCCATCAGGGTACCGGCGACATCCATGTCAGTGCAGAGGGCATCATCACTACGGCAGGAGTCAGTTCCCACGGCGTCCGTGGTGCACACACGGGGACCGGCAACATCTATCTGACCACGGGAGGCAGCAGCCGGATCACCACAGCCGGACCTTCTTCCTATGGTGTATATGGCTTACATACCAGATCTGGCAACATCAATCTTGCCACGCAAGGAGGTAGCGGGGTCACTACAAAAGGCTCTAATGGTCACGGCATCGTCGCCTACCAGCTCGGGACAGCACCATCGGGGCGCAGCATCGACATCATGGTACGCGGTCCGGTCACTACGAGCGGAACAGGCGCACAGGGAGTACGCGTGGGTACAATCACTGACGGTGCGCCGGCGCGGGTGGCGGCCCGCGGAGCCAATGGCTTCTTGCAGCAGACGGTGACGGTCAACGATGCGATCACCAGCGCCGCCGAGGGGATCTACCTGGCCGGGGGCGGCAGGGTGGTCATCGGCCCTTCGGGCGCGATCCGCCCGGACTCGGGGATCGCCATTCTGGCCACGGGCGACATTGGCACTCCTGTGATCAAGCCCCGGCTGCGGGTCGACCTCCACCCCAGCGGGCAGCGCATGACGGGAGAGGACGGCTGGCTAGCCCAGGCGCTGGGCGGGGGCTGGATCCTCAACGACGGCGGCGAGACCACGATTGCGGTGAACAATGTGGTGCTGCACGAGGGGGCGAGTGGCGTCGTGGCCAATGCGGTGGCACCCAACGGCGCCTGGAACGTCACGATGCGGGCCGAAGGGGTCAATGTATCCGATTACAGTTCCGGCGATCCGATGACCTGGACGAAGACGGAGCCTGCCACAGGCATCGTTCTTGGCCGCGACTTCAGTGCAGATGACTTCACCGAGGTCCGAAGACTCACACCTCCGCCGGACCCCGAACCTGAACCGGCGCCCGAGCCCGATCCTTCTCCATCCGATCCAGACCCGGATTCCTCCGAACCCTCCGGTCCGATGATCATCGAGGACTACGCACCCCGTGCCGCCCTGTACGAGGCCCTGCCGGAGTTCCTGCTCGGCCTGCGCACGCAGACGGACTCCGCAGCGCATCGGCTTTCTGCCGCACTGCCGCTGTGGCTGGAAGTGTCCGGCCATAGTGGCGAGCACGACCCGCAGGACTCCACCGTGGGCACCGGGTATGACACCGGACACCGGGTCATGACCCTGGGCGGCACCCTGGTGCACAACGAACACTGGAACGTGCAGGCTTCAGTACACCGGGTCTCCGGGAGCGCCGAGGTCTCGTCTGCGGTCAAGGGCGGCGACATCGAGGCCGAGGGCCGGGGAATATCCCTGCAGGCCCGCTGGAGCCCGGGGGGCGGCCCCTATGCGAGTGGCAGGATCGCCTGGACCGACTATGCACTGGACCTCGACTCCGATGACGCGGCGGTCGGGCGCCTGGTGTCCTCCGTGGGGGCCGAGCGTCTTGCCCTGCAGCTCGAGGCCGGGCACCGCCTGCCCTGGGGCACCCGCAGCTTCCTGACCCCGCAGGTGGGCGTCTCGCACACGCAGGTGGACATTGACCGCTTCACCGATGCCACCGGGGCGCGGGCCGCGTTCCGGGATACCGAACGCTCCAGCGCCCGCCTGGGCGTGAGGGCCGATACCACCACCACCGGAGTGGCGTTATACGGTGCCGTGCATCTGGCGCATCACCTGGAGACCGGCACCACCGCAGACGTCTCCGGCGAGCGCCTGCGCGCGCGCACCCCGGACCACGACCTGCACCTCGCCCTCGGCGCACAGTGGCAGACCGGGCCGTGGATCCTCCAGGCCGGCCTCGGTGCACGCCATGCCCTCGGCAGCGACAGCCACGCATACTCCGGAGACCTCAGGGTCGGGGTGCCGTTCTAACCAGAACAAGGGCCTGCCTGCAAAAGCCCGCCTGGAGTCCCTGTCGGATGCCGCTGCGGGATTCCGCTGCGGGATTCCCCTGCGCGTATTTCCGGCGAGGGCTTGTGTATAATGGGGGCTTGGCAGAGCAATGACACCTTGCCCACATTCAAGAAGTCCTATGTAAGGAGGTATCCGTATGAAACAGTTCCTGCAGGCCGCAGCGGGCGGTCTACTGATGCTGGCCGCCAGCAGCGGCCAGGCCACCGACCTGACGATCGTCTCCTGGGGTGGTGCCTATGCCGCCAGCCAGCAGAAGGCCTACCACGATCCCTACCTTGCGGCAAACCCGCAGGTGCGCATCGTCAGCGATGACTCCGGAGCGGAAGGGCTAGCCAAGGTCCGCGCCCAGGTCGAGTCGGGCAACGTCACCTGGGACCTCATCGACATGGTCGCCGCGGATGCCATCGTTGCCTGTGACGAGGGCCTGGTCGAGGAAGTCGACCCGGACACTTGGCTGGCCCCGGCACCCGATGGTACACCGGCATCTGAAGATTTTTTTGTAGGTACGCTGACACCCGGTGGAACGAACTGTTTCATCCCGCAAATCGTTTACTCTACCACTTTTGGTTACCGTACAGACGCTTTCCAGGGCAAGCAACCCTCCACCCTTTTGGATGTTTTCGATGTCAAGACCTTCCCGGGCAAGCGGGCCCTGCAGAAAAAACCGATCAACAACCTGGAATGGGCCCTGATCGCCGACGGGGTCCCGGGCGATGAGGTGTACGAAGTGCTGAGCACCCCGCAGGGTGTGGAGCGGGCCTTCGCCAAACTCGATACCATCAAGGACCACGTGATCTGGTGGTCGAAGGGGGCCCAGCCCCCGCAACTGCTGGCCGATGGAGAAGTCGTGATGGCTTCCGCGTACAACGGACGGCTGTTCTCCGCCATTGCAGAGAAGAATCAGCCCATTGCCATGCTGTGGGACTGGCAGGCCTTTGATCTCGGCGGCTGGGTGGTGCCGAAAGGGGTGAAGGACCTGGAAGCCGTCAAAGCTTATCTGAGATTTGCTACCGATACGCAGCGACTGGCCGACCAGGCCAAGTACATTTCCTATGGACCGGCACGCTACTCTTCTGCTCCACTGGTAGGCAAGCATGTTGAGCTCGGCATCGACATGAAACCGCATATGCCTACCGATGGCAAAAACAGCAATACGGTCCTGAAGTTCGATTACGTCTGGTGGGCCGATCACCGGGCGGAGCTGGACGAGCGCTTCAATGCCTGGCTCGCCAAGTGATGATCTAACGAAATAGGGAACAGTTTCTCATTAAATTCGCGGCGAGCTTCTTCCGGCACGCGATATGCCTGGGTACTGATCTGAATGACACAGGCATCGGCTGAAGTCATACGCACGGCCGACGGCATGCCGCTGGGGATCAGTCTTCAGCGGACCCTGTTTCGAAGCCGCCTGCGCGCACTGATGCTGGTACTCCCGTTACTGGCATTTCTGACGGTGACGTTCGTCTTGCCGATCCTGGACATGCTGTATCGCAGCGTCGACAACCGGATCGTGGAGTCCGTGCTCCCGCAGACCACGGTCGCTATCCAAGCTTGGGATATGAACAGTACGGAACTGCCGGATGAGTCCGTCTTCAAGGCCCTGGTCCTGGATGTCCAGGCCGCCTACGCGGACAAAACCCTGGGCCGGGTAGGGCGGCGCCTGAACTACGAAAAGCCGGGCATGTCGAGCCTGTTCAGGAAAACAGGCCGCCAGGCGAGGCGCATTACCGAGGCTCCTTTCAAGGAACAGCTGCTCAAGGTCGACAAGCGCTGGCACGATATCAGCGTCTGGCGGCTGATCCATCGGGAATCCGGGACACTGACCGGTGGCTATTTCCTGGCTTCATCCGACTTGCGCCTTGACGACCGCGGCGAGATCGCGCGCCAGCCTGAGCCACGCCGGATCTACGTGTCCCTGTTCTACCGTACCCTGTGGATGAGTCTGCTGATCACCGTGCTTTGCCTGCTACTGGGCTACCCGGTAGCCTACCTCCTTACCAGCCTGCCCGCGCGCACCAGCAACCTGCTGATGATCCTTGTCCTGTTGCCGTTCTGGACTTCGCTGCTCGTGCGCACGACTTCCTGGATCGCCCTGCTGCAGACGCAGGGCGTATTGAATGACTTGCTGGTGTTTGTCGGTCTCATCCCCGAGGAGGCACGGCTGCAGATGATCTACAACAAGATCGGGACCATCGTCGCCATGACCCATATCCTGTTGCCGTTCATGATACTGCCACTTTATTCGGTTATGAAAACCATCCCGGCCTCGTACATGCAGGCCGCACGTTCGCTGGGCGCTTCCCCGTTCACCGCATTCGTTCGCGTGTACATGCCCAACACCGTACCGGGCATCGGAGCCGGCTCCATCCTGGTATTCATACTGTCGATTGGCTATTACATCACCCCGGCGCTGGTTGGCGGTCGGACCGGCACGTTCATTTCGAACTTCATCGCCGTTCATATCAGCGAGACGCTGAACTGGGGGCTGGCTGCCGCACTGGGCGTAATCCTGCTTGCCCTGGTACTGGTGCTTTATCTGCTCTACGACAAGATCGTCGGGGTCAGCAACATGAAACTGGGCTGAGGTGATCCGTGGCCTTACCGATCTACTATTCACCGCTTGAGAAGGGCTGGCACTACACCTACCGGGTGATCTGTGCCGCAATCCTGGTGTTTCTGGTCGTGCCGATCTTCGTCATCGTGCCGCTGAGTTTCAATGCGCTTCCGTACTTCACCTTCTCACCGGAGATGTTGTCCCTGGACCCGGCAGGCTACAGCACACAGTGGTACAGCGAATTTTTCACCGAGGAGTCCTGGCAACACGCGGTACGAAACAGTTTCGTGATCGCCATCTTTGCAACACTGATCTCCACCTTGCTCGGCACACTGGCCGCACTCGGCCTGAGCCGATCACAGATGCCGTTCAAGGCCGCCTTCATGGCCTTGCTGATATCACCGATGATCGTTCCGCTGATCATCTCCGCAGCCGGCATGTACTTCTTTTACACGCGCATCGGAATCGCATCCACGCATCTGGGGGTGATATTGGCCCATGCCGCACTGGGGACGCCCTTCGTGGTCATCACGGTCACGGCCACCCTGACCAATTTTGACCATTCCCTGACCCGTGCTGCAGCCAGTCTGGGGGCAAGCCCGACCGAGACATTTTTCAAGGTCACCGTACCCTTGATACTGCCAGGCGTGGTTTCAGGTGCCTTGTTTGCCTTCATCACTTCCTTTGACGAAGTCGTAGTCGTGCTGTTTGTAGGGTCCGTGGAGCAAAGGACCATTCCCTGGAAGATGTTCTCCGGCATCCGGGAGGAAATTCGCCCAACCATACTGGCCGTGGCGACACTGCTCGTGTGTGTATCCATCCTGCTGTTGACAGCCCTCGAACTGTTGCGCCGGCGTAACGAACGGCTGCATGGTCCTGGCTCGTCCTGAGTTGTTTCCCCAGTCCGCTTGCGCTTTGTGCAGGGCAGGGCGCAGTGACCGGATCAGTTCATGATGAAATCAGCTTGTTTCCAGGAAGTTCCGGTGGATGGCCTTGAACAGTTGCCGGTAGTCCTTGTGATCAAGGAAATACTGATAGTCCTCTAAAGTGTCCACGTCCCGAACTTCCGACAAGCAGTGAGATTTCCATCGCAGTTCCTTGATTCTACGAAGAGTCTGCTGCAATACTCGGTCGGAGCCCCAAGAAATGCCCTCAAAAACCAGGCGGTCAATCTGGTTTGCCCCGATCAGGGCATAGCCGCTGTCTCGGCTTGGCACCAATACAATGTCATTTCCTGCTTCCAGCAGGCGGAATGCCTCGTTGATGTGACCCAGACCAAGCTCGGGGCAATCGGAACCGATCAGGACAACAGGGTGCCGGTCTTTCAGGTAGCTACAGATCGCGTGAAACATCCGCTCACCCAGGTCATCTCCTTCCTGCTTGCATAAAGGAACATGATATTTGTTGCTGCAATACTCAAAGAAAGTGTGGTAAGTATGTGGAAAACAGCAGAGCACGAGCTTATAGTCACCCGGGGAAATCGTTCGGACAGTGTGTTCGAGCATCACCTTGTAGACAGCGACAGCCCGTTCCTCGCCTAGGTCCCTTGCCAATCGCGACTTGACCATGCCCGGGTCGGGATACTTGCAAAAACACACTACAGTCTTTTTGGGTCGCATTTTATCGATACAGCCTGGCCAGCTTTTCAGGAGACTGTCCGAAAAAAAACATCAGTCGCAGCCACCACATCATGATGACCGTTTTGAAGACCCCGTTCTGCTCCCATCTGCGGCTGGAGGTCACAACTTCCTCAGACAGGCAGACAGGGGATGCATGTTTTTTCAGCCGCCTGCAAAACTCCACGTCTTCCATCAGAGGCACATCCTTGTACCCGCCGCAACTGAAATAAAGCTCCCGTTTGATGAACAGGGCATGGTCACCCGTTACAATACCCGTCAGGCAACTGCGCTTGTTCATGAACCAGGCAATGACCCTGAAGACCAGATGCGGATTTGAAAACCGTACGCCAAACCGGCCCCAAAGCTGTCCGGGTCCCATAAGCACATGGGCAATGACTTGTGCAGCATGGAACGGCAGGCGTGTGTCTGCATGAAGAAACAAAAGAGTATCGTTTTTGCTGTGGTTGGCGCCACAGCCAAGTTGATGGCCACGCGAAGCTCTCGTGCTAAAGACTTTGCAGCCAAGCGAACGGGCGATACTTACTGAATCATCCTGACTGCCCCCATCCACGACGAGAATCTCATGACCCTCCTGCAGCAAAGAAACAAGCCTTTCCTTATTTCCGGTCAGGAAGCGCTCTTCATTCAATACCGGGATGATGATTGACAATCCAGACATATAAAATGACTATGCTTGATTCAGCCGGCTTGACGGTCCTTGAGCCTTCAAGATCATGGCTGCTCTGGGTTTACCGGCCCTGGCTGAAAAACTTGGGCATAGTAGGAATAGGGCATGTCAGAACATGAATATCTCATATTTTTCAGTACACCATTACGCGCGCAGGTATGAGTTACGAATGGCATGACATCCTGGGCAATCTCGGAGTGTCTTTCATCATTGGGACATATCTCCTCCTGCAGCTCGACCGGATGCGAAGCACGAGCTTTACCTATTCGATCCTGAACGCGCTGGGCGCATTCTTTATCATCATCTCCTTGATGTATGACTTCAATCTCTCTCTATTCATTATCGAGGTCTTTTGGGTCGGGGCAAGCCTGATCGGCATTGCCAGACAACTGCAGGCGAGGGGCAAGCAGGCATGAGCTACGAATGGCATGACATTCTGGGCAATCTTGGAGTGTCCTTCATTGTCGGGACCTACATCCTCCTGCAAATGGAACGCATGAGCAGTGCGGGCTTTACCTATTCGATCCTGAATGCTCTGGGGGCATTCTTTGTCATCATCTCGCTGCTGCACAACTTCAACCTGTCAGGAATCATTGTCCAAAGCTTCTGGGCAGGGATCAGTGTTCTTGGGATCCTCCGGCAATGGAGGTTGAAGTATCGGGCACCCTGACGGGGCCTGGTTTTCCTGATCTTTGCTTAATTTAACATAATATACATTATGCGAAGTTATAGATTGAACCAGGCCACAAGCTAGACGAATTTTCAGTTCCCACCCCCCAAGATCTTGACTGTTCGAGACCTGAGCTGGCTACGAGCACCTCCTTGATCTCCCCTCTGACAACCACAGGTTCCCTGGTCTGCTCCGTGTGGTGCATCGGCGCCCTATCAGGATGCAGTATCCGCCAGTCACGCTCCAAAATGTGTTCAATACGGCCCCTTTTTATGCAGTACGACGGCTGGCACACAAATTGCTTAGGCATCTGTGTATCTGACCATATTAAAATTGTTGAACGTTTGGAGGCACCAATGAAGTACCTAGACTCTCGCTTGTATGCATTTGCGATGGTCCTGGCCTGTGTCCTCGTTTCTGCCACCCTGTTCTCCGGGTATTCGCAGAACACAAGGGATGTTGAGGACTATGCCATGGCTGAGCCATTTTCATCGGCCAACTATCAGTTGCACCATGCCCGGTGAAGTAGATAAAGAGGCGTTATCACTGTATTAAATATATCTAATTCTATTCCATTAAAATTATATTAGAATATTCTTATATTTTAAACATCGCCAAGGCTACGAGGACCCGATTATGAAAATTTCCAAACTTGCTTATTCAGTTTTGGCAGGCATTTTGATGCTGAGCATCGCACCCGTTTTTGGGGAATTGTCCAAAGGTGAACAGCCTGCTGTGAAAGAACCCGTTCCTTCATGTTCCGTACATGCCGCATTTACGGACCCTGCAGTAATGGCAGCCACCATGACTGATCCTGTCAAGTTCAATGAATTCATGATTGCAGTGAACAACCCTGCTACTGCGCAGGCACTCATGAATTGCTCCATGGATCCCAAACAGTGGAATTCGTGGGCTGTTAACTTCAGCGATCCGGCCAAAATGATGGGCGCCATGGCCCAGTTCATGAACCCGCAGGTTTATGCGAACTGGATGACCGCTGCCATGAACCCGCAGACCTACCAGTTTATGTATGCCTACATGAACCCGGCCTTTTATTCACAGTGGATGGCTGCTGCCATGAACCCCCAGTTCTATCAGCCCATGTACAAGGTCGCTGATCCGAAGTGGCAGCAAGAGACCACAGCATGGATGATGGATCCCAACATGTACAGCAACATGTTCCGATCCTTCTATTCTCCTGTTGTTGCAGATGCCTCTACCCCCGCAACCGCGGAATAAATTAAAGCGGTCACAACTTTTGCAGGAAGCAAGTGGAGTGTACTGACTCCCAGGAACTGGAGTAGAAGTCTCACTCCCCCTCGATAAAAGCCCCGGTCCATGGATCGGGGCTTTTATTTTTCCACCCGAAATTCTGCTGGCACACCTGCCATGCCTTCTGTTGACCTGCTAGATCGGAAAGGCACTCCTGCTGAATGCGACCAGGACTATATAGGTGTAGACAACGATAGCCAGCACCCAGGCACTCACCCGTACCCGCATCGTCTTTCCCCGATTCAGCGCAATGATGCCAAGCAGGATGTAGACTACCAAGGCAGCAATCTTCGCATTCAGCCATGCTGTGGGCCCTGGGTACTGGGATGTGATGACAACCAGTGCGATGGCCGAAACCAGCAGGAGCGTGTCGTTGACATGGGGCACCACCCTGACCCAGCGCTGCTGCTGCAAGGATGACGATCTCATCATCCAGACACCACGTACCAGAAACCCTGCAATTGAAATGAATACCGTGCTGACGTGAATAACCAGCAAAACTCCATAGCTGCTCATATCTTGACTCCTGGTGGGCGGTCCAGTGTTGGCCTGCCCCGTTCTCTTTTCCTGCTCATGGCTTCCGGTATTCTGGAAATCGGATGCACCGTCTGATCGCGAAATGCGTTAGTACATTTCGGGGCGTACGTAGTAAAATGTTCACAGGTGGCCCTGTTGTAACACCAATGGCCAACATGCCAGACAACATACTACACCACCCCATCATCAATTAACTGAAGAGGGATTCATGAGTATTTCACGAAGAAGCTTTATTCAACGTGGCATCTACTCGGGTATTTTTATCCTGGGCGCGGGACTTATCTCCCGTATTTCGAAGGCGGCCTGGCCGTCAGCTGCGTTTGATGAAACCGAATACATGCCTGCCCTCAAGGGCCTGATTGGGGACCAGCCGCTGCTGGATGGCCACGTCACGATCCAGGCGCCGGAAGTTGCTGAAAACGGGGCGACCGTACCAGTGAAGATTTCCACGGACCTGGAGGATGTGGAGTGGATCAGCATCTTTGGTGACAAGAACCCGAGGCCCTGGATATCGAGATTCTATTTCCACGGCAAGTCCCGGCCGTTTGTCTCCACCCGCATCAAGCTGAGGGAAAGCTCACATGTTGTGGCCATTGTAAAATCGCAAGGCAAGCTGTACAGCACAAAAAGTGCCGTTCGCGTCACGGCCGGCGGTTGTGTCTAGACCCAAGGGAGCAGAGGAAAAAGATGGCTCAAAAAGCGATGAAGATCAGGGCAAAAGTGAAAGATGGCAAAACCACGGTCAAGGCCATCATGTACCACGTCATGGAATCAGGGAGCAGAAAAGATCCCGATACAGGAAAGCTGGTCCCAGCACACTTTATCAAGGAAGTCACAGCGGAGCTCAATGGTGAAGTCATCATCTCTGCCGAGTGGGGTACGGGTATTTCCAAGAACCCGTACTGGTCATTTGAATTTGACGGCGGCAAGCCAGGCGATACCGTCAAGATCAACTGGGTAGACAACCAGGGCGAATCGGGAGCCGGAGAGACCCAAATCAAGTAGCGTGTCTGACGACCGGGCTGCGGTCAGGTCGTCTGCTTTCTCCAGGGAAGCAGCAGTTCCGAAAGCGAGGTGCTCAACGCATCCATAAATCCCTTCTCATCCAGAATGTGGTACTGGACCTTCATGGTGAGGGCGCTTCCGAAAATGATCGAGGTAAACGCCAGGATAGAACCCATGGCCAATGTGGACATGCCGGTAACGCCCTGCCCTATCGTGCAGCCAAACGAGAGCACGCCACCAAAGCCCATGAGCACGGCACCGACCAGATGACTGATCATTTCAGACCGGTTGCTGAAGGTTTCTATCCTGAATGAGTTCGACAGGATGGCATAGAGGAAAGAACCCACCACCATTCCCAGGACCACGGCAATACCGAAATTGATCTGGGCTCCCGTAAAGGTCATTAGATAGCTGATGGCATTACCGGTCGGGCCAATGAATGCCATCCCCTGGGGTGTGACGGGATCAAAATCATCCTGGCCCAGGTAACCAGTGATGTACCACGCGGCAACCACGCACATGCCAATCACCGCTCCGGCAATGATGTTGTCAAAGCTGTTCCTGAATTCCTTGTGCTTGAAGGCATAAGTGATGAATCCTGCGGCGACCAGAAGCCCGATGATCTTGCGCAGCCACTCCGTACTCTCCAGTTTCAGAAGCGCACCCATGTAGCTGATCAGGCCTTGATCCTGTAGACCCTGATTGGTCAGGTCCGCATTGACGGCATATACCCAGTTCAACCGCACCAGGGCCAATAACCCACGCATGGTCGTGTAGGCCGTGATGCCCAGCACGAGGATCACGACCAGGGCTTTCAGGTTTCCACCGCCGATCCGGATCAGGTTCCGCTGGCCGCAGCCTGCGGCAAGGGTCATGCCCACACCGAACAGGATGCCGCCGAGGACGTAGCTGAGTATATACAGGTTAGGCGACAGGTAAATCGAGGCATTCAAATCCACCAAGCCCTGAATGAATAGGAACTGCGCCCCCAGGATGGCAATGCCGATCGCAAGAAACCAGGCACCGAGGCGCCCTTTCGAACCCATATTGATGACGTCACTGATCGCCCCCATCGAGCAGAAATGGGTCTTGTTGCCAACAAAACCAAATATGCTGGCTACGACAAAACCTAATAAAGCTACCAGATGAAGGTTAGAAAATTCTTCCATGGGGTCCTGAATCAGATCGGTTAAGGCAGTTTCCAAGTATACAATGAGAGCCCTCCAAATTCACCACGCCAGGTGGCCTGTCGCACCGTGCAAATCGCATTCGAGCTGCACTCTGCAGGCAGCCGACTCTGTACAGATTCTGGCCTGCACGGTCAAGTGGACAGGGCTTCTCCAAGATTTTTTCCCTTTAATCACTGTCAAATAAACAAAAGCTTATGGGCTAGACCTGAGATACTGAGCGAAGATCCAATTCCTGCTGCATCGCAACATGCTGTGGGGCAATGCGCCACCGCTCCCGTACCTGACAGTACGGGCCAGTCGTTAACATTTGTACTATTGTTGCGGGCTGGAAGATCCGGGGCCTGGCATGAAGTTCTTCATCATCTCCGACCACTGATCAAACCACTGCTTTTGCTGCTCGGGGCTGGGAGCTTGCCCTGCACCTGGCATCGGTGGGGCCATGGGATTCCCGTGCATGGGGAAACCGCCCATCATGCCCATCATCGGGTTCATCATGGCCATGGGGTTCATCATTCCCATTGGATTCATCATGGGCCCCATCATTCCCATTGGATTCATCATGGGCCCCATCATTCCCATTGGATTCATCATGGGCCCCATCATGCCCATCATCGGATACATCATGCTCATGTACATGGCCGGGTTCATCATGGAACTCATCATGTGCGGGTTCATCATGGCCTTGTAGGGTTCCCACATCGCATCCATCATGGGCCCGTAGTCTTTCTGGAAGCGAGCCACGTCTGCACCTTCATGACACAGGGCACAGGTAGCAATTGGAGAGGACTGCTGAGGATTCATCATCATGGACATCATCTGTGCCCAGACATTGGGATCCATGGATTTTTGCATCGTCGCAGTCATTTCTGCCATGCCACTTGGAGCGGGCTGCGCCTGCTGGGCTTCTTCGGCATGAAGACCTGTGATACTTGCAATCAATAGGCAGGCCACGCATATGGCCGATCGGTACAACCTGTTTTTAAATGACATTTCAAATACCTTCCAGTTCATCTGGTTGAAATTACTTAGTTAAAACTCTCCCGTGGCCGCGCCTTCCATGATGAACGCGATGGCCTCACGAATCCTCACCGCATCTTCGCGCAAATCCTTGCTCAAGTGCGAATTCCTGTTTTGCGAAAAATCCAGCCACCCCACATCCCAGTCCAGCGTCATGACCCACAGCTTCCCTTCTCCATCCTCGATCAATGCGATCATGCAGGGAAGGAATATCACGAACTCGGGAACCACATCCAGGATCTTGCGTGCCGTCGCAGCATCGCAGAATCGGAACATCTCGACCCTTGCCGAGGGCTGACCCGTGACCGCTTCAATTTCCTTCCACAAGGGGCTGGAGCCTACAAACTTGAAGTTGATTTCATTGGCCCGAAGCTTCATCGCCTCCACGGCATCATCCCAGGATACACTTTCATCCACCGGGATCTTGTCGGCCATGATGCTGATCATGTCACGCATGGAAAGCGGGCTTACTGCCATCGCAGTTTGAAATGCATTTTTTTTCGCTTCCCGCGAGACCCCCGGGGATACCTTGTTCACGGGCCAGGGACGGTAACTCTGCGTCGGGAATCCCGGAATGGCGACCACGGGCAGATGTTCCGGCACCTGTCCTTCCCTGTAGGCGGGGCTTACCTGGCCAAACATGCCGAACATCATGTGCGGGTCCATGGACCGCATCATCATGTCCATGAACTGCATCTGAGTCATGACATCGACCGGGTAGTTGAGCATCGGACTTGCCATGCCCGCCATGGGGTGCATCATGTTCATGTACACGGCAGGGTTCATCATGTTCATGGGATGAAATGGATTGAAATTCGCTCCCGACATTGCCAGCCAGTTGCTCGGTGGCAAAGGGGAAGTGCTCTTCGGTGCAGCCTGCGATCCTGAACCGCCGGCGACGCCTGCCGAACTGTCCGCCTGCGCTGCAGGCGTGCCCTCATCCTGTACAATTTCAGAGGCGGCATCCGGTGCACTGTCAACGGAACCTGCCGCTGCCGGCGGGGACGGATTTGAAGTGCTCGACGGGTCCTGAGTCTGCGCACCGAGCATGACCGGCCAAGCGATGAAGGCAATCATCAAAACAGCAATAGTTCGGTGCATATCAGTAGGTTTTCAGCGTGCCTAAGTCCCTGTGGGATCGTATGATTTGATACCGTAATCCAGTATACTTTCTTACCACTTACCCTGTCATTAGCTTATTTCGAAGCTGGACCACCAGGGAGATTGTTGCTTGAAATTTGCCGCCGCCATAATTCTGCTGATCCTTGGTGCAGTCGCCGCAACTTCCTCTTCTGTTGTACTCGAAGCCACCAACACCACCGAATTCTGCACCTCGTGTCACTCGATGCAATGGGTCCAGAAAGAGTGGATGGAAAGCGCTCACTACATAAATGTATCCGGGGTACGGGCCGAATGCTCGGATTGTCACGTCCCCCACTCACTGGGTCCCAAGATGTACGCCAAGCTGCGCGCGGCCAAGGACGTGTGGCATGAAATTCTCGGCACCATCGATGATGAGCAGAAGTTTGAGCAGTACCGGTGGACGATGGCGAATGAGGTCTGGGCGCGCATGGAAAAAACGGATTCACGCGAATGCCAGTCATGCCACACCATTGCGGCCATGGACCTCAAGGAACAGGACCGCTCGGCACGAAAAAAACATAAAAAAGCTGAGACCCGGGGGAAGACCTGCATCGACTGCCACAAGGGCGTAGCCCACAAGATGCCCAAAAAACCCGACTCGGCCGAGGAGGTCGCCCTGAACTAGGCTGAATGGACCTAAAAGCAGGGGATGTACTGTGCTACTATGTGCACAAAATAATTTCGGTACCAGCTGCACTGAAGGTTCTCAAGCTCTCGGTGCGCGGATATCGATGATGTTGATGCCTGGGATAGGAGGATAACCATGTTGCATAAACTCGTTCGCGAGACGCTTCTTTTCTGTGTACTTGTGCTGCTGCCTTTCAGTACAACTCTAGCCGGAGAAACTGCAAGCCCGTCCATGCTTTCCGACACGTGTCTGGGCTGCCATGGGCCTGGTGGTATCAGTGATGGACCCGCAACCCCCACCATCTCAGGGATGTCGGAAATTTACATCATCGCCGCGATGCTGGCCTATAAATACGACAACGACGAGGACAAGGTCGAGGCCATCATTGAAGCCGATCCGGACCTCGAGGATGTCGAATTCTTTGCACGAACTTCAACCGTCATGGATCGCATCGCAAAAGGCTATTCCGAAGCCGAGATCAAAATCCTCGCCAAGCATTTTGCAAGCCTGCCCTTCCAGGCTGCTGAGCAGGACGTGAATAAGAAGCAGGCAAAAGCAGGCGCAGAGATTCATGAGAATCACTGCGAGAAATGCCATGAGAATGGCGGCAGCTCCGCAGAGGATGATGCGGGTGTGCTGGCCGGGCAATGGATCCCCTATCTTGAGTACACCATGGCGGACTTCGCCAGTGGTGACCGGGCCATGCCGAAAAAAATGAGAAAGCAGATGAAGGATGCGCATGCAGCCTACGGTGACGGCTCAGTCGCAGACCTCATCCAGTTTTACGCCAGCCAGAAATAACGCACCGCTCGAGATTGCAGGAGAAATGAACATGTCAAAACTTACCAGAAGAAATTTTCTAAAGGGCACCGGCAGTACTTTTGCATTGGGCTCCGTGGGATTTGGTTTCCCCCATATCGCAGGGGCTGCCAAGAAGAAGGTTGTCGTGATCGGCGCTGGGGTCGGAGGAACGATTGCCGCCAAGTACATTGCCAAAGCAGATTCATCCATTGAGGTGACGATCGTGGAGGCCAAGCCATACCATCACACCTGTTTCATGAGCAACGAGGTGATCGGCGGGGACCGTGACATCTCCACGATCAAGTTCGGATACGACAAGCTGGCCTCGCATGGAATCAAGGTAGTCCAGGACAAGGCCGTGATGATCGATCCGGTGGCCCACAAGGTGAAAACAGCCAATGGCACGACCCTGGGTTACGACCGGCTTATCATGTCTCCCGGCATTGGGCTCAGATGGGAAGCCATCGAAGGCTATGACGAGGGTGCGGCCGAGACCATGCCACATGCGTGGATTGCCGGCTCACAGACCGCATTGCTGAGAAAGCAGATTGAGTCCATGGATGACGGCGGACTGGTGCTGCTGGCCCCGCCTGGAAACCCGTTTCGCTGCCCGCCGGGACCGTATGAGCGTGCAGCGCAGATTGCACACTACCTGAAACATCACAAGCCGAAGTCCAAGATCCTGATCCTGGATGCCAAGGACAAGTTCTCGAAACAGGGCCTGTTCACGCAAGGCTGGAAGAAGGTGTACGGGGACATGATCGAATGGGTCCCCGGGGCCGATACCGGGGGTGGAGTGAAGGCCGTCGACGCCAAGGCCATGAAGGTCAGCACCGACTTCGACGACCACAAGGTTTCGGTTGCCAATATCATCCCGCCGCAAAAGGCCGCGCAGATTGCACATGACGCCGACCTGACGGACGATTCAGGATGGTGCCCGGTCGACCTGGGTACGTTTGAGTCGAAACGGCACAAGGGCATCCACATCATCGGGGATGCCGGCATCATCAGCGGCCTGCCCAAGTCCGGATACGCGGCAAGCACCGAGGCCAAGGTCTGTGCATCGGCGGTCGTTCATCACCTGCACGAGAAAGAGCCCGGCATCAATTCCTATGCGAATGCCTGCTACAGCATCATTGCACCGGATTACGGAATCTCCGTGGTGGCCGTCTACAAACTGGCGGAAGACCGGTCCAAAATCAACAAGGTCGGAGGCGGCCTGACGCCCTCGGATGCTACTCCGAAAGCACTTCGACGCGAAGTGCACTATGCGTACAGCTGGTTCAAGAACATGACCGCCGAGATGTTCGGCTAGCTCCGATAAGCATCTGTTGAAATAAAAAAGGGGGCCAAGGCCCCCTTTTTTCATGCGAGATGAAACTGCTTCATTCAATCATTGGCATTTTGTACACCAGTGAACCAATCGCACCCTCGACTCCCTTGAAGTTAGCATGGCACATCACGCATCTTTCCATCACGACAGGGACTGCTGTCGCCATGCGCAAGTAACGTTTGCCGTCGACCGTAACCACTTCTTCATGAGTGGCTGCTCCGCCCAGCAGTTTGTGCTTGACCTCTTCCTCAAAAGCATCCTGTGGATTGTTGACGGCCGGGTTGATCAAGACATCAGTGAGCCCGATCAGACGAACTTCATGGAAGCCGTTCTCTTTCATGGTTTGAAAGAGCGCGCCGGCCGCGCTCGCAGCAGAAAATACGGAAGGGTCAGTCACGTATTTATCGGTAATCAGAACAACGGCTGTTTTGTAAAGGGTGTCAAGCATGTGAACCTGATGACGGGTACGCTCCACCGCCGGATCCTCAGCGATGGCATCGTGTATCAAAACCAGCGTCGTACTGATAGAAATAAACAACGCAAAGAGGTAGTTGCGCTTTTTCATTTTGCTCCTCCTTCTTTTATCGATCGATCTATCAATTGCTGACAGATCAATTATACTCAATACGATCTATATTTTATAGACTTTTAGGATTGCCGGAATCACAATGATTTTTGTGACAGAATCTGCTTGTGCAGCAATGTGGTAGGACCAACTCATGCGAGTTACAAAATTTACTGATTATGCACTTAGGGTTCTGATCTACCTGGCATGCAAGCCAAGTGGAGAGCTGGCAACCATTTCCCAGCTTGCCGAGGCGTACTCCATCTCCGTACACCACGTCCGTGTCGTGGTACACAAGCTTGGGCAAGCCGGCTACATCAACAGCACCCAAGGGAAAGGCGGGGGGATCGAACTGGCACAGCGGCCCGATGAGATTCTGATCGGAGAAGTGATCCGCAGCACGGAAAAGGATTTCTTTATCGTCGAATGCTTCAATCCCGAGGGAAAGTGCGCGATCGTCAAGGCCTGCCGGCTGAAGCACATCCTCGGAGATGCCCTGAACGCGTTCATCGATACGCTGGACCAGTACACGCTTGCCGATATCACCGACAACAAGCAGACCATCATTCAGCAGATCAAGGTGGCCTGACCGCGCCGTGGCATCTGCGCTTGCCTGGCTGTCTCGCAGGGCCCGCGGATGTGCAGGGTTCTACTCGTTCAGATAAACAGGCAAATATCGGATTTCTGCGCTTGCGGCAAAAACGAGGCGGCCCCGACCCAACCGGCGACCTCGTCAATGAAGTCTTCTTTTTCATGACCGAACAGGTCGACCGTCATCTGGCAGGCAAACATCTTGACGTCGGCTTCCAGGGAAAGGCTGCGTAGTTCCTGGATGCTGGCGACTCCCCTCTCCTTGATGGTGTGCTTCATCATCATGGTTGCGAATCTCTCAAAACCCGGAATATTTGTGCTGAGTGCATTCGGGATGTTCCATTCCACGCTTTGGAACCAGTCCGGGCCAAACGGCATCTTCATCGGCATGGCCGGGTTCCCCAGTGGAGAGACTTCCAGGTCCAGGTCCTTTTTCAGCAGTCCAAGCGCATAGAAAGTGAAAAAGCACGAAACCTCCCACCCCATGGCTGCGGCGGTGGATGCAAGTATGAAAGGCGGATACGCCATGTCCAGCGTCCCTTTGGTCGCGATCAACGACAGCTGGGGGGTCCTGGCCTCTTCGCGTTCCTGCAGCTTTTGCTCCAGTCTTTCGTCAAACCAGCGATTCAGGGCTTCCTGATCAAATTGCTCAGGAGTTGCAGATTTGGACTCCGATGTACTTTTCTGTGGCATTTCAACCTCCGGCAGTGTGCTTGTCTTTCCTGTTCAGCCGAACCAAACAAGGTAAAGTATAAGGCAAAATTTAAGGGAATGTATGTAGGCGACTCAAGACTTGATGGAAAGCATGGGGGACAAATTCCGTTCTTGCTTTCTTATATCCTTTCACCGGGTGGCAGTCAGCCGATGACGGTCCGGGTTAAAATCACGTTGCAGGAAGAAATGGCGTCCCCAGGGGGATTCGAACCCCCGTTGCCGCCGTGAAAGGGCGGTGTCCTAGGCCTCTAGACGATGGGGACGACTGGTAAATTTATCCTGGAATGAGTGATTCTTTGCACTAGAGGCGGCGCACGGTACGATAACCAAGCTTTCGCTGTCAAGTACCGCAGCCTGTCGGAACGGGTGCATCATGACAACAGGCTTCCAGTGTCTCTCAAATCGGTTTTTTGCTTACTCACTGCTCCTGACATACATGAGTCCTAGGCTGGATGGACCGGGTACTACCGAAGACTCATACAATTATATGATAATGCCCGAATTGCAGTTTAACGGTCTGCTCAGTTACCCCCATTTACTGTCAGATAAAAGGAGTTCATATGGGTGATGAAATCTCCCACCGACACTTTGAGGCAGATGATTTCAGCCAATTTCGGCAAAACCTGGACAACGAGACGGAACACCTTGCCACGCTGTTCGCCAACAAGGGATTCAGTGGCCGGGGCGACATTTTGGGATTTGAGCTGGAAGCCTGCATCGTGGATTCCGAGGGGCGACCTGCCTCGATCAACCGGGAGCTTCTGACCGTTCTGGAAAACCCGCTGGTCGTACCGGAACTGGCTGAATTCAACGTCGAGCTCAACGGGAGCCCCGTGTCCGTGACGGGCAAGGTCTTTTCCCGGCTACACGATGAGCTCTTGACCACCTGGAAAGCCTGCCATGAAGGCGCCAAGCTTTGCAATTCCCGCCTGGTCTCGGTAGGCATCCTGCCGACCATCGAACCCGGCCTGCTCAACTCCGGACACATGTCGGACATGGTCCGCTACCACGCGCTGAACGACAGGATCCTGGCATTGCGAGACGGTGCCCCGGTGCACATCTCCATTCATGGTTCCGATGAACTTGTCATGCATCACGATGACGTCATGCTGGAAGCGGCCACGACGGCCTTTCAGGCACACCTGCAGTGCAGGCCGGAAAACTTCGTCGGTGACTTCAATGCGGCCATAGCTGCGTCTGCGCCGATTGTTGCCCTGAGCGCAAACTCCCCTTTCCTGTTCGGCAAGTCCCTGTGGTGCGAAACCCGCATCCCCTTGTTTGAGCAGGCGATCGATGTCGGCAAGAACTACCCTCCCCGCGTCAGTTTCGGAAATGACTATGCGAATGACTCCCTGTTTGAGATCTTTCATGAAAACCAGAGCAATCACCCGATTCTCCTGCCGTACGTTCAGGACGAGCCCAGAGACAAGTTTTCCCACCTGCGTTTTCAAAACGGCACGATCTGGCGCTGGAACCGTCCGCTGGTCGGTTTCGATTACGACGGCCAGCCGCATATCCGCATCGAGCATCGTGTCATTCCCGCAGGCCCCACGATTCTGGACTGTGTAGCCAACTGCGTCGCGTTTTACGGATTCGTTCGTGCACTGGCCAGCCTCAAGGGCCCGATCGAAGATAGGATCCCTTTTTCGGTAGCGCGGGACAACTTCTACACCGCTGCAAAACATGGACTGGATGCCGGTGTGGTCTGGACGGATGGTGAGATCCCCGTGCGAAAACTTATTCTGGATTCGCTGATTCCCATGGCAAGGGAGGCACTGGAATCGATGGATATTCCCGCCACTGAAATCAACGAGTACCTGGACATCCTGCAGGCGCGGGCGGAAACAGGCCGAAACGGAGCCGTCTGGCAGCGGAGCTGGGTGGAAAGGCATGGTGCTGACTTCAGTGCCCTGGTGCAGGCCTACATCGATCTCCAGGAAACCGACCAACCCGTGCACACCTGGCCCGTATGATGCATTTCGACCTGCGCCATGAACTCCCGGTTGATGTGCTTGACTGCACGGCGGCCCAGCTGGCCGACGTCCTCGACGGCCCGACGTTATTCGATCTCTGCAAACCCGGCAAGGACCCCCTGTTCGTCTCGGTACTGCTTCACGGCAATGAGACCTCGGGATGGGACGCTATCCGCAAACTGTTTTCAAGAAACCCGGAACTTGCAGACACCTCGTCGGTTCTTATTTTTGTAGGCAATGTACTCTCGGCCCAGAAAGGGGTCCGCAAACTGGACGGTCAGCCGGACTACAACCGCGTATGGAACGGAGGGTCTAGCCCGGAACACAAGCTGGCAGAAGACGTGATTGCCTATGCAGGTTCGAAAAAGCCCTGGTGTGCCATCGATGTGCACAACAACTCCGGCCCCAATCCGCATTATTCCGTGATCACCGACCTTGCCCCGGCAACCCGCTCGCTCGCAAGCGCGTTCAGTTCCCTGGCGATCCTGGCGAAGCAGCCCCCAGGGACCCTGACCCAGGCCTTCTCGGGCTTTTGTACCTCCATCACCATTGAGGCCGGCATACCGGCAGATCCCGACAGCTCGGAACGGGCCAGTACACTGATCAGGCAACTGCTGAGTGAAGGCAAGCTGCTCGAGGGATCCCCGGAATCACTGGAGATCTTTGATAACTTTGTTCGTGTAACCGTCGAGCCCGAAATCGCGAACAAGGATCACACCTTCCCGGAACTGAATCCTGAACTGGATGCATTCAACTTCAAATGCCTGCCTGCTGGAAGCCTGGTCTGTCACCTGAAAGACCGCTCACGTGGAATACGTGCCAACGATGTCGAGCAACGGGATGTTACAGAGGATTATTTTGTCATTGAGAACACTGAAGTCCGATTGCGCCAGGATGTGATCATGTCAATGTATACACGCGACCCGTTGATCGCGGTACAGGACTGCATCTGTTACTTCTTAAAATCGATCGAACCCTGAGTCTGTTGCAGGATCGCTTCACCGTGCTGTCCGCGTGTCTGCTCGGGAAGCACTACTCTCCTTTGAATTCCACAGAAATGGAACTGAAATAGCCCACTGCATCCGAGTATTCGATACGTGCAGGCATATGGGGCTCCCCGGGACCAAACCTCTCCCCCAGCTTCGCATACCGCATTTCCGGGACATCCGACAGGTACTCGATGCCTGCACCCATCCGCAGGATCACGTTCTCGGCAAGCGAGACATTCAATGAGGTCCGCAGGTCTAGTGTCGTGGCCCATTGCCTGTCACTGGTGCGATGGTTTGTGATTTCATCGATCGCAAACATGCCCGATGAGATGAAAGTCCGTTGGGCACCGTGGTAATCCGTATCCAGGTAGTAGATCCCGAGTGTGCCATCCAGGGTGAAACTCCAGTCCGGGCGAAGCGGGAAATCCCGATGGACGCCAATGACACCACCGTAGTAGGAGGCATCCAGATCTTCGCTGAGGGTGAGGTTGTTGACCGCAGCCGGGCGGTTGGACTCATAGGCGAACGTGCGGATGTCCTGGTGCAGTCGCTTGTAACTCGGCCCAAAGTACAGCGTGGCACCGGACTGGCCTGCCGGTTCTGCCCGCTTTCCGGTGACCCAGTCCAGACCGTAAAAATCCACCTCCCTTTTCGTACGAATGCGGACGGGATCGCCCCAGGCAAAGATGGGCGAGCCGAATGGCATGGCCGCGCCATCGATCCTTCCGACCCAGCCGACCGTGCGAACATGCGGGTCATCCCGGATCAGATCGAGCAGGTGTCGCTGGGTCTGTGAAGTGAGGCATTCCCCGAGTACTGCACCGGGCGGACAGTGCAGATCCTGGAACCGGGTGCGGATCTGCGCCCATGGTGCAGGGTCTTCATAATACTCGCGGGCGTGTCTGGACGTATGGGAGGTGAGGAAACCGCGCAGCTCGGTGAACTGGTGGCCGTGCGCCTTGCCAAGGGCCAGGGTGACCAACGTATCCTCGTCCTTGCCGTCATAGTGGTTCAGAAATCCGAGGACCTCTTCCCGACCGTTGGTTCGGATGAATGGGCTGGAGTCCGGCAGGTCAAGCCAGTGAACGCCCGCACCCATCCGGATGTAAAAATCCCCGGTTGAGGTGTCGGGGGAAGCTGCGCCCACCTGGAGGTAAAGTAGGGAAAAAGCCAAAAGTAATACTGAAGTGCTTTTCAACGGTATCAACCTGGATTACACCAACAGTGCAGTGTGCATGGATTTTATCGTGCCTTCTTAATCTCGTTTGCCGCCATATGCACCCAGCAACCCTTGGGGGCTCTCAAATATCCCCCCAACTTCCCCGTGGTTGGGACCGTAGAACACGCCCGACAGCCGATCATCGTCAGCATGATAGCGGCTGAACTGACCGCCTACGACAGACATGTCCTCATAGACCAGATCACTGTGCTGCTGGCCGGTGGTGGCATTGACCATGCCGGTCAGATGTACATCCACCATGACCTGTTCACCGATCCTGACGGAGATACGGGCGTCCCCTGTCACATACGAGTCAAGAGCAGTGACTGCAATATCCCTCGCCGATACAAAGCCGGTCCAGGTCGCATCCACCTCGGGATTGGTCAGCGGGGCATCCCCGATTGCCGTGGCAAACATACGGATCGATCCCTCATCAGAGTGCGGTTCGCCTGTGAACGTGCGCGACGATGAGGCAAAGAAACTGTGCTTCATCCAGCCGACAAAATTATGCGCTTCAATTCCGAATCCCACAAAATTCTCGATGCCCGTGCTGATTCCGTTGGTATCCGGAAGTATCGTAATTTGTTCAGGATTCACACTGACGACCCGGTTTGCAAACAGGGTTTGTGAATCGCCCACCATGCAGGTCTCGCCCCGGCAATCCACGGAAACGCGTTCATGCTCTGTGCTACCGGGCCTCCACTGAATCCAGTCCGTAAAAAATATGTGATCGGCGTTTGTGGCGATCCGCGTGTAGTCCCTGATCGCCCGAGTCTCCGCCGAAGGCGCCGGACTCCCGCCGCAGGCAACCAGCCCTGCGCACAGCGCAAATACCATGCAGATTCTCATGCATGCCGTGTGCACGTATTCGCCTGCCACCTGCGGATATACGTAAAGAAGTCTGAGCATCGCGGTCATGGCTGCCTTCCAGGTCCTCCGGATCTTGTCCGGGATACTACCATGCCCTGGTGGGCTGGCATCCTGTATATTATGTGCAAATTCGCACGAAGGAGACTGAATATGACCCATGAGGAAATTGCGGCACAAGCGCTGGCAGTGCATGCTCGAATCTCCTTGACCCGGAAAATACTGCTGGACGGCTATGAGGTGAAAAACACGGATTTAAGTGACCGCCTGCCCGAAAAAGAGTGGACAGAAAAGTACGCGGTAGCCTTAAAAATGGCAAAAGAACTGGAGCCCGGCTGCCCGGACCCCGAGCTTCTTGTGCACAAGATTCAGAATTACCTCTAGCAGGACAAACCGGGCATATTCAAAGGAGTTAGCACAGGCAAAAACAAGAATCCTTCATGCATACATAAATCGCTGGCCTTTAGGCTCAGGAATTGGGTCGCCATGCTCCCGGGCCGTATCAAGCTACAATTCAATAGCATCGCAAGCATTGGACAAGGCCTCCTGCTGGGTATCACCGTGAGCCATACACCCCGGTAACTCCGGGACTTCAGCAATGAATGCTTCGTCCTCGTTGCTCCAGTAAATGATGGTTTCGTATTTGTACATGGTCACGAATCTCCCAACTTGTATCTTAGGATAATAGTTCGGACTTGGTGAACCTGATGCTGCCGTTTGAAAACGTTTGCATGCGTAGTTTAGTGCTTGGTTTGTTGAAATAGCGGGAGCTATTCAAAAGGCAACCGTAAATCTGAAATTGGTGGAGCTAGGCGGGATCGAACCGCCGACCTCTACAATGCCATTGTAGCGCTCTCCCAGCTGAGCTATAGCCCCATTGGTCCAGTGCAGAAACCTATATCAAACCTCGGATATATTCAATGGCCCGATCGATCCGTTTGAATGTCTTGTCGGCCCCGAGCAGTTCCAGCGTAACGTCTATGGACGGGGATTGCAGTTGTCCCGTGACTGCAAGGCGCAAAGGAGGAGCAATCTGACCAAACTTCAAATTCATCTCCTTGGCAACGGAACCCAGCACCGCCTTGATATCCTCCGCAGCCCAGGTGCCAATTGACTGCAATCCGCTTTTCAGGGCTCCCAGGATCGCGGCCCCCTCCCGGGTGAAATACTTGTCGGCAGCTTTTTCGTCATAGCACTCGACATCGCGATAGAAATATTCGCTGGCCCTGCACATCTCCTGCAGTGTCTTGCAGCGATCCTTTTGTACATCGAACAGCGCAGGCAGCTCAGGCGGTGCGTCGGGAGACAGTCCCTGGGAGCGGAAATAGGTATCCAGTTCATCCTGGAGTGTCTCGCCTGAAGTACCTTTCAGGTACTGGTGGTTGACCCAGAGCAGCTTTTCCAGATCGAAGATCGCAGGTGATGGCTGCACAGAGGACAGGCTGAAAAGCTCGATCATCTCATCCGCTGCAAAGAACTCCTGGTCCCCGTGGGACCATCCGAGCCGGACCAGGTAATTAACCAGCGCCTGAGGTAAAAACCCGTCTTTCTGGTACTGGCCGACCGACACGGCCCCATGCCGCTTGGACAGTCGCTTGCCGTCTTTCCCGTGGATCAATGGAATGTGCGCGTAGGCAGGAACGGGATGACCCAAAGCCTTGAAAATGTTGACTTGCCGGAAAGTGTTGTTCAGATGATCATTTCCCCGGATCACGTGGGTGACGGCTGAATCGATATCGTCCGCCACCACGCACAAGTGATAGGTGGGCGTCCCGTCCGAACGGGCCAGCACCAGGTCATCAAGTTCGCTGTTCTGTACCTCGACCGTACCGTATACCCGGTCTTCGACTTTCACGCTGCCGGTCAGGGGGTTTTTGAGGCGCACCACCGGATCGATACTGGATTTGCCCGTATGCTTTCGTGTGCGACAGTGCCCGTCGTAACGGGGTTTTTCTCCATTTTGTATTTGCTTGTGGCGCAGGGAATCAAGACGCTCCCTGGAACAATAGCAATAGTAGGCCTGGTCCGTATCGAGCAGCTGCTGGATGACCTGTGCGTAGCGCTGCATGCGCGAGGACTGATGCACCGGTTCCGTATCGGATACGATGCCAAGCCAGGACAATCCGGAAAGGATGTCCTCAACGAACTGATTCGAGGAGCGCCGTTGGTCCGTGTCCTCAATTCGCAGCAGGTATTCCCCGCCATGTTTCCTGGCATACAACCAGTTGAACAGTGCCGTTCGAACACCACCGATATGCAGATATCCGGTCGGGCTCGGGGCAAAACGGGTACGTACGGTCATGCAGAAAGTGAGGCGATTGTAAACTGGCTGGGAGACATGCAAGAGGGCAAAGAAAAAAGGACTATGCGTCCAGCCGATGAACTAATGCCGCTTGCGCATCAAATGAATAATGTAGGGCAACGCAAGGAAAATGAGAAATTCCATAAGGTCAAACATACCATTTCTTGAGCGCTATTACACATACATACAGGTACCCTTAGTCTTTGTGAGAACTTAACCTTGAATTTTTGTTTTGCGCCTGAATGTCTTATCGCACATTGAACAATGACATACACATTCCGGCCCATTGCCTTGACGTGAAGGGATGTGTCGCCTTGAAGAACGACTCTGCATTCTTAGTCCTGCATTCCTTCAAACTACCGGTAACTCAAACCGCGTTGAAGAGACAGTTTACGTAATTGGCACTGAAATACCGGTTGGGCTAAGCTCAACCAGATATCTCGGTATGAACACTCTATTGGTAACAGACACATCATTGATTTGGTCGATCCTGTATGCTTCGATCTGACCGTCATCAGCGCACACAGCATGTAGCAATATTTTTCCGTTTTGTGCCTGTCTAAATGAATAAGGCTCGATTACTCTGGATCTCCTATGACCCCGAGTATCAGTGTAATCCAAATCTATACATAGCCTATTTCCTGCAGCAAATCGAATCACTTCCAGAGAGCCACCTTCCAAGGTTCTCAAGCCAAGATTTCCGTAGGACCGCTGATAGATCTGCCCTTCTCTTGAGATCGTCGCAAGCTGTATTCTTCCCCGTGTATCACGACCCTCAAGCCAATCAAAGAAAACAGCTAAACTATCCCAGTAAGGCTCAAAGTCCGGCAACACAGGAAGTTGGTGTGCCAGCATGGGATCCCAGTTCCTCTGCATATCATCCTTGCAGGTCTCCATATCAGCCAAAGCTGGAACACCGACATCTTTATAAGCACATTTTTGTGACAGAATGTCTTGAATGACAGTTGATACTGGCAGGTAATCATTGCGAAAAAGATTGATTACATCATACAAGTCCCTTGGCCTACCTCTTTCCCCAAGCGCTCTAACTTTTTCGCCAAAAACTTCAGGATAGTCATAACTTTCAACGAATATCCCATCTTCTGGTGCGTCTGTGTAAGTATGAAATACAGCCTTACGTGATGGCGGCATCACCAATACCTCGTCTGCAGTCAGATCGAATTTTATTTTCGGAAGACTATGCTTACCTTTGGAAAAATAACTTCCGTAATAAACATGTCCCTGACAAGATTGGCGGCCTCTTGGGTTGGAGTAAATATCAAATTTGAGTCTGTCCGTTTGAATTTCAATTCCTGTTTCTTCATATAACCATTTTGCAATTGAAGTGAATTGATTTATCAAATATTCTTCATCGATATGTGTCTCATCCTGAAGTGTGAAATCCAAATCCTCTGAGAATCGGTAGGTTTCAAAGTAGCATTTCTTCAAACAGGTTCCGCCTTTAAATATCCACAACTGGGACAAGGCTGGGTTGCTGTTAATGGCAGCAAGCAACCAGCCGAGTACATAGTCTTTTTCTACGACATGGGGCGTTAAACCAGTTTCGCCAGCAACGGCTATCATTTCGTCTTTACTGATCATTTAATCTTTGCTTCTGGCACCCACAAATTCCACCGTGTTACCAGCCGGCGGTTCTTTACATTCTTGTCGAGGGTAGCGTAACCCGCAGTCAGCCTCCTCCTGCATTGGTCAATAAATGAAGGCTTGAACTCAAGCTTTTCAGCCAGATAACCTAGTTTCTTAAAAAGCGCTCCGTTGTTGATTTGAATGGCATGGCCCAGCAATGCATCAAGGTCGCTTGGTTTATCAAATATTTTTGTAAACTCAACCAGGCAGTCAGTGACATGTTGTAACCCTGCACCTAAATACAAATCATCAACACAGTCCAGAATCGTTTTATAAGGGTCTGATATCTGTATCTTTGTATTTCCTCTCCATATGGTTTTTGTGCCAAACAAACGCTTTTCGGGAACCTGCCTGATAAAAAATTCAACACCCTGGTGAACCGTTTTCGCATATGTAACGCGCTTGTGGGTGAGTACACAGACTGATCTGAAAAGCTGTTCTGTCAGCTCCCAATATTCCAATGCACTCCAACCGCCGACATATCCGGGTGCATACAGCTCTGGCACAAGCACCCAAGGGTCCTCAAGCACCTGCGTATGCCCCATTGCTGATGGCTGGACTGGAACATACAAACCATGCGCAACACGACGGATCACCCCCTGTTTATGCCATCTGGCCAGTAATCCGGACGCATGCTGGCGTTCTATTCCAAGGATATGCATGGCATCCGCAATCCGGATCGTGCCGGATGTCCCGCGCGATATTGCCGCCAAGCGTTTCTGTCTTATAGAAGGTGTTTCGGTCATGGACTACGTTAAGATACAAATTATTATCGTTTTTAGATTTTATCATGTAAATTTATATAGTACTATAGAATAATACATTAAAGATCCATAAAATGGTATTAACATGCATTTTTATATAGTCATATGCTATCCGATGGGTGCTGTATCTGCAGCTATTGAGATCGGTGGGTGCAAGTAGTGCTCTGTCTTCCCAGCAGGAGATCTGCCGTCCCGAAACCCTGCAACGCCGTCGTGAGCGTGCTATGCAACTGCTCAAGGACAGTTGCCGCTTTCTTTACTCCTCAAATAGGACTTATTCATGCAGGCGTCAATAATATTCGGTAGCCTGATTCCACATGGGAAAATGATTCTGAAAGGACTGCGGACCACTCAGGCCAGTGGCATGACCCATACCATGCCGTGCATACAGAGCAGTGCATATAGAGCAGCCAATAGGTCGTCCAGCATGATTCCGAAGCCCCCGGGCACCTTGCGGTCCGCAAGCGAGACCGGCCAGGGTTTCCATATATCGAAAACCCGGAACAGGAAAAAACCTGCCAGCACCCAGTACCATGCCAAAGGCACAAACAGCATGGTGATCAGATAGCCTACGATCTCGTCGATCACGATCCCCGGGTGATCGGGAACGCCCAACACCGTGGCAGTCTGTCCACAGGCCCAGCATCCCGCCAAAAACAGGCTCACGACCGCCATGACGTAGATGGCAGGATCCAATGAAACCAGCGCCAGGTACACGACGATGCCGAGCAGCGTCCCTACTGTGCCGGGTGCAACCGGTGAAAACCCGGCCCCGAATCCAAAGGAGAGCAGGTGCACGGGGCTGCTCAATACAATGTGTCTGACCTCCTGGGACATGGGTATCCGTCAGGCGAAATGCTCGAATCCCGGCCTGTCCGGCAGGGGGTAGCTGCGACCGGCCAGAAACAGTTCCAGGGTGTCCCCCTGGGTAATCTCCCCGATCCAGGTAATGGGGCATCCGGTTCTCGCGCTGATGAAATCGACCTCTGCGCTGTGTTCCTGGTCTGCGGTAAAGACCAGTTCATAATCATCGCCCCCGGCGAGCACCAGGTTCCAGTCCTCGCCGCCCTGCCACTGCCTTTGCATGGCTTTTGAGCGCGGAATTTTTTCCAGTTCAATTCGTGCCCCGACTCCACTGCCCTGCAAAATCCGCTGCGCATCAAGCACCAGCCCATCGGATAGGTCAATGGCTGCACTGGCAAACGCAGCGATTTCCTGACCGACATTCACCCTCGGCTGTGGCCGGTTCAGGCGTGCAGACAGGCAGTCAAGATCCTGTTTCGATACCGTCGGATTCTCGGCGTTCTGTGACAGCTTCAGGTAAAGGGCTGCATCCCCCAGTGTGCCTGTCACGTAGATGAAATCCTCTGGCCGGGCACCTGTGCGGGTGATTGCGCGTCCGGGTTTGGGGTACCCCGTCGCCTGCATCGATATCGACCGCGCTCCGCGCACAAGGTCCCCTCCTATGATTTTTGTGCTATAGCGGTCAGCCAGTGAATAAAGTCCCCGTGAAAACCCCTCAAGCCATGAATCTTCAATCTCCGGCAAGGAAAGGCTCAGGGTTGCCCAAAGCGGGGTTGCCCCCATGGCGGCCAGATCGCTCAGGTTCACGGCCAGCGCCTTGTGACCCAGATCCTCGGGTGGACAGTCCGGGCGGAAGTGAACCCCTTCATTGAGGGTATCCATCGTCATCACCAGCTTTGAGCCATCCGGAGGCTGGACCACGGCGGCATCATCGCCGACTCCGACCTCGACATCCGCACCCGCCGAATGCTTTGAGAAGTACCGGGCAATGATTTCCTGTTCTAGCAAAGTATGTACTCGCTGCATGCGACGGATACACGACCTTTCAGGGCCAGCAAAGTCTGTGACTTTTCGATTGTGCACAAACAGGGACTATCCATTACGCCTTAAAGAAATCTTGTCCACTCGATGCGTGAGTTCAACCCCGATGAGGAAAACCGGGCAATATACCGGGAGTGTAACTTATGGCGAGAGCTTCCTTACAACTGAATTCGCAAACCGAATTCTGGACCCATCGCCTGAAGGCCGCTGAAACAGGCCGGTGTTTCGTGCAATGCTGAAATAAGCATCATGCTCTACCGGCCAAGTATCAGGTTTGACCTGAAAGCCTTTTTGATTCGAGCTTCGTCACGGGGGACTATTTCTGCGGTTGAAGCATGCTTGCCCCAGTCCCGAACGGCAGCGCTTACCTGATCCAAGATTTCCAGCGCTCTTCGCTTCTTCAAACCAATGGAGGCAGCAAACTGCAGGATGTCGTCATGGTCAAAGCCATTCCGACGACCAGCCAAACTCATCTGATGGTCGCGTGTCCATGCACCTGTTGGATTGTAGGCATAAACGAGATCATAGGCTGGGGACAGCGTCCATTGCCCGGACCGATCCATCAGGA
Organism: Gammaproteobacteria bacterium; assembly: GCA_965220895.1. Taxonomy (GTDB): domain Bacteria; phylum Pseudomonadota; class Gammaproteobacteria; order UBA4575; family UBA4575; genus WTFY01. The sequence continues at coordinate 42,869 of OZ244850.1, read as the reverse complement.
ATGAGATGTTCTTTACGTGATCATCCTGATTGCGAGCAATCACATTGAAAATTGCCCGCCGGAACTGCTCTTCAGCCGCCGGCATTCCGAGTCCCAGTTCCCGAATCGTCATAACGGCCTGTTCATAGGAATAGGCCGATGGATCGTTGAAATCGAAATGGCGCATCGCTCCAAGAGACTGCATGTGGATCTTGCCGCCGGCATCCGTCCGATCGAATCGTTTCGTCATGAAGTGGCTGCGCCCACCCTCGTGGTGAAGTCGGCACTGCGGCATCGAAATACCGGCGGCACGTGCCATACATGCATAGGCGTATTCGATTTTCCCGAAGCCCCCGGGATTTCCCAGGTCCTTATCCTGATTGTTCGAAACGCCGTCGAACTTCAGCAACCAGTGCTCGAAGCCCTCATCGGCATCGAGCTGCCCGGACCGAAATTCGCCGGTTTCCGGGTTCCAGGCAAGTACGGCTTTAGCGCGTGCACCGCCTGCCGATGTGCCAACGCTCAGAATATCTTCAAGTGCCTCGGCACCGTTCTCATCGCCCAGCCGACCAGCAAGGTTGGCGCGTTCATCCAGCACCTTGCTGGCCAAATCGACCAGTCGGGCAACTTCCAGTTCCTTTGCTTTTGTCCGTTGCCGAAGGACCGGTTCGAACTCGAGGGCACCGATGCCACGCCGGCCGATGTAGCAGAGACGGTCGACGGGGTTGAACGTCTCCGGGTCCCTGCCGGTTTGGGCGAGCCATGCATCGATCAGCTGATTACCGAACCTATCTGGCAAGGCATCTGCAAGCATTCCAGGCAATCCCCTGAAGGATTCCCTGTTGAGCGCCGGAAATTCAAATGGGGCTTCTCTTGCGGGCATGGTCAAGGGCGCAACCTCGACACCCGTGTTGATGAAAGCCGGGTCGTACTGGAAGACCCCGAGGTCGCGTGTCCCGTCCCAAGACACCGCCCCAATGCGTCGTCCCCAGAGAAGGACACTCGCGTCAGTCATCCGGACCGTCGCCCCATGTCCAGTCCAGCTGCTGGCTCGTTTGTGGCCGTGGACGCGCGCGACGACGCTCGGCGCCCGCCCGCGAGATGCGCTCGATTGGGCGGATCTGGCCAGTGGGCAGCGCACTGAGGATGGCATCTCCCAGGTCCAGAGCCTGTGCGATGCGCAGGAACGTATCGAGGGTTGACGGTTCGCCGGCTTCAAGGCGGCGTAGGGTGCGCACACCGATTCCGACATCTTCTGCCAGCATGGATTGCGTCACATTGCGGGACAGTCGCAACCGTGCCAGGCGGGATCCGATCTCAGTTTGGATGTGTTGAATTGTTTTCATATCGCATTAAATGGCAATGTCTAGCCTCTTAAGTTATAAATTGCATGTTACAGGCCATATATAGCCTATAAATAATATCCATGTCAAGAGGTAACAAAATGCCTTTTAAGGCGATTTTTATGCATTAAGAGGCCATATAAAGCTTATTAAATGAGAATTCCAGTCCAAGACTTTCAGAGAACAACTCCCACGTGGAAAATCCAGAAGTGGGCGCCGTCAGTCAGCGTCGCGCGGAATTACCCGTCCTGACGCTTCCTTGGAACCTTGTCCAGAACGGCGTTGATCAGCTTATAGCCCCCGTCAGAACCGAATTTCTTGCACAAGATGACCGCCTCGGAAATCACCACGTCCTTTGGGATTTCCTGCTTGTAGCACATTTCATAGGCCGCATATAACAGGATAGCCTTCTCGATAGGTCCGATCCGTGCCACGGACCCCTCGACACAAGTTGAAAAAATATCAGTAAGTTCCTTCTCATGGCTTATGGATTCTCTGAGGAGTTCTTCGTAATAATCATGGTCCACCTTGGGCCAGTTTTCATCTTTTGAAAACTGTGCCAGCAGCTCATCGGTGCTATGCCCTGCCAGCTGCCACTGATACAGCGACTGCAGGGCAAATCGCCGAGACCAGTGGCGCTTATGAGGCTGGACTTCAGCCACCGGCCTGGACGGACTTCAGGACATTGGCCATCTCCAGCACGCACAGCGCCGCATCGCGGCCCTTGTTGCTGTCCCCCGTACTGCGCTGTACGGCCTGCTCTGGCGTATCTGTCGTCAGCAGCCCGAATGCAATGGGGACCCCGGATTGCAGGCTTGCCTCCTGCAGGCCCGAGGTACAGCCCTGACAGACGTAGTCGAAGTGCGGGGTATCCCCGCGGATGACACAACCCAGGGCGATGATACCGTCATACTCGCCTGTTGCAGCCATCGTCTTGCATGCCAGGGGCAACTCGAAAGCTCCCGGCACATGGATGCACGTGACATCGCTCTCGGCCACGTGATGCTCGAGCAGGGTCCACTGCGCAGATGCCTTCATGGCCTCGACGATCTCACCATTGAAACGCGCGGATACGATACCGATACGAAGACCCCGTCCCGAATAATCCGCACCCGGCGTGTAACTCCCCTGCATGTGTGCCTATCCCCTGTCCTCGACCAGATGGGCCAGGTAGCGTGCGACCAGGTCCACCTCGACATTCATCTCATCCCCTACCCGCCTGCCCCCCAGCGTGGTGCATTCCAGCGTGTGGGGAATCACCGTAACACAGTACTGGTTTTTTTCGACCCGGTTGACTGTAAGGCTGACGCCGTCCACGCAGACCGATCCCTTGGGGACGATGTACCTGGACAGGCCTTGCGGGATGGAAATCCACAGGACCGATTCATTTTCCTGGTCCTCACGTGCCTCGAGCCTGCCGATCCCGTCCACGTGACCACTGACGATGTGGCCTCCCAGGCGCGTGGTAGGCGTCACCGAACGCTCCAGGTTGACCTGACCCTTCGAAGCAGAGGTTCCAAAGGTCGTGCACTCCCGGGTTTCCACGGAGACATCCACCCGGAAAGAATCGGCCTGCACATCGTATGCGGTCAGGCAGACGCCGTTGACGGAGATGCTGTCGCCGGTTTTGACGCCCTCGGCAAAGGCAGCCGTCGTACTGATCTGGTATTGATGGGATCCCTGCAGCCCCTCCAGCCTTTGGAGCGTGCCGATCTCTTCTACAATTCCGGTAAACATCCAGGCGTTCAACCTTGCACGGGGTGTGCACGCAGTTTGATGTCATCGCCGATGACCGTGACCTCCTCGACCTGCATCCCCAGTCGCTCCTGCATGTTCGAGACCAGCGGCAGTTCTGCCAGGGCGCGACCGGATGCCCCGATCAGGTGTGGTGCCATGTAGAGGACCATCTCATCCACCAGGCCCTGCTCCAGCAGGCTGCCCACCAGCGTCGCACCGGCCTCTACCAGAACCTCGTTGACCTCCCGCGACCCAAGGTCACGCATTACCGCTGCCAGATCCAGGGGCCGCTGTTCCAGGGTGATGACTTCGAGCTGTTCACCCTGCAGGGCCACCACTTTTTTTGCATCCTGCGAGCAGGTATAGATAAGGGTCCTGCCTGGGACCTGCAATACCCTGGCGCTCCCGGAGATGCGAAGATCGGTGTCCAGGACGACCCGCAGGGGCTGTTCCGGGGTTTGTGATAAACCCAGCGCTTCGCTGGAAAGTCGCACGGTCAGTTGCGGATCATCCGCCTGCACCGTACCGGCCCCGGTCAAGATTGCACAGCTTCTGGCACGCAACCGCTGCACGTCAAGGCGTGCCGGCTCCCCCGTGATCCATTGGCTTTCACCGCTGGCCAGCGCAGTCTTGCCGTCCAGGCTGATGGCGGACTTCACGGTTACGTATGGACTGCCCGTTCGCATCCTCTTGAAAAATCCCTTGTTCAGATCAAGCGCTTCTTTTTGCAGAACATCACAACGGGTCTCTATACCGTTTTGCTGCAGGTAGGCCAGCCCCCTGCCGTTGACGAGAGGATTCGGGTCCCGGACTGCGACCACCACTCTTGCCAGCTTTGCCGCCACCAGGGCCTCGGTGCAGGGCGGGGTCTTGCCCTCGTGTGCACAGGGTTCAAGGGTGACGTACGCCGTGGCGCGATCCACGCTTTCGGATGCATTCTCCAGTGCATGGATTTCCGCATGGGGCCCGCCTGCCCTGGCATGATAGCCGCGGGCAATGATGGTGTGATCCCGGGCAATGACGCACCCGACCCGCGGGTTTTTACGCACGGTAAAGAGTCCCTTTTCGGCCTGACGTACGGCCTCAGCCATACAGGCATGGTCGTTCAACGCGGGTAGCATGCGGCTTCGGACAGGTGAATCAGTCCAGCTCGTCAGCGATCAGTGAGAGCTGGCCCTTGCGCATCTCCGGGGCGAGGTCTTTTTCCACGCGCTCGATCAGGTCCTTGAAGGCACGGACATCCTCGAAACTCCGGTAGACCGAGGCAAAACGGACATAGGCCACCTGGTCCACGAGGCGCAACTCGTGCATGGCCCATTCGCCGATGCCACTGGAGCGCACTTCACGCTTCCCGCTGCCAAGCGTCTTGCGTGAAATACGGTTGATGATCAGGTCGATCGTCTCCGTGGGAACCGGCCGTTTCTCGCAGGCCAGTGTGAGGCCCTTGCGCAGCTTCTCTTCATCGAAAGGTTCACGGCGCCCGTCGCGCTTGACCACCCGGGGAAGCGTGCGTTCAGTCGCCTCGTAGGTCGTGAAACGCTCACCGCAGCGCAAACACTCGCGCCTTCTGCGCACCTGGTCGCCCTCTCTCGCCAGGCGCGAGTCAATCACCCTCGTATCCTCGAACCGGCAAAAGGGGCAGTGCATGGGGTTGGCGCAGGAGCGTCAGTGGATGCGCGGTACAGCTACGCTACGGCCTGTTGCTCCGCGCTGGCCTGATAGACCGGGAAGCGCTTGCACAGGGCCAGCACCTGGCCCTTGACCCGCTCCACCGTCTGTTCGTCTTCGATGTCATCCAGGATGTCGCACATCCAGTTGACCAGTTCCCGGCATTCCTGTTCCTTGAAGCCACGCGTGGTGGCTGCCGGACTGCCAATGCGCAGGCCGCTGGTGACAAATGGCGATTTCGGATCATTGGGGACCGTGTTCTTGTTGACCGTGATGTTGGCTCTTCCCAGGGCCGCATCGGCAGCCTTGCCCGTGATCTCCTTGTCGATCAGGTCGACCAGGAACAGATGATCATCCGTGCCCCCCGAGACGATCTTGTAGCCGCGTTCCATGAACTGGGCAGCCATGGCCCGGGCATTGTTCAGGACCTGCTGCTGGTAGATCTTGAACTCCGGCTGCAGGGCTTCGAGGAAGGCCACGGCCTTGGCGGCGATGACGTGCATCAGGGGACCGCCCTGTGTGCCGGGAAACACCATGGAATTCAGTTTCTTGGTGATTTCCTCGTTCTCGCGTGCCAGGATGATCCCGCCGCGAGGCCCGCGCAGGGTCTTGTGCGTGGTCGAGGTCACGACATCGGCCAGCGGTACCGGGTTGGGATACAGGTCCGCGGCGATCAATCCAGCCACGTGGGCCATGTCCACGACCATCAGTGCATCGACTTCATCGCAGATGTCCCGGAAACGCTGCCAGTCCCAGACCCTGGAATAGGCCGAAAAGCCGGCAATAATCATTTTGGGCCGGTGCTCCCCGGCGAGGCGCTGTACCTCGTCATAGTCCACTTCGCCGGTATCGGGATTGAGCCCGTACTGGACCGCGTTGAACAACTTGCCGGAGAAATTGACCGGGCTGCCGTGCGTCAGGTGGCCTCCGTGGGGAAGCGCCAGACCCATGATGGTGTCATGCGGCTGGAGCAGGGCCAGGTAGACGGCGGCATTGGCCTGTGAGCCCGAATGCGCCTGCACGTTCGCATAGTCCGCTCCAAACAGCTCCTTGATGCGGTCGATGGCGAGCTGTTCGGCGATGTCCACGTATTCACAGCCTCCGTAGTAGCGCTTGGCGGGATACCCTTCCGCGTACTTGTTGGTGAGTACACTGCCCTGCGCTTCCATCACCCTCGGGCTGGTGTAGTTCTCCGAGGCGATCAGTTCCACATGTTCTTCCTGTCGGCGAATTTCCGACTGGATCGCTTCGGTAAGCTCCTTGTCGAAACTGGCGACGGTCATGTCAGCGGTATACATTCTTGTTTCTCCTGCTCAAATAAATTCTTCTGAAACAGCTAATTTTCTTGGATATTTCAGGAAGTATAGCCTAAAAAATGACCCCAAACCGCAAGATAGGGCGGCTTGCTCAAGCATTTACCATGGATTTTGTGACCGCGGTCCAGCCCTTCGAGATGTTCTCCAGGTTGTAGCCTCCTCCGCCGAGTGCGAGCAGCCGGCCTGCACAATGTTCGTTGGCATACGCGATCAGTTCTTCGGTCACGAACCGGTGTGCAGCCTCACTCAGGCGCAGGTCCGTGATCGGGTCCCCGCGCAGGCTGTCCACGCCGCACTGCAGGAGTACGAACTGCGGGCTGAACTGGTCGATGAACTCCCGGGCGCGCACCCACTGCCCGAAAAAGGCTTCATCGCCGCTTCGGGGCAACAGTTCGATATTCAGCTTCCTGCCGCGCGCTCGACCGGCCCCGATCTCCTCGGATTTTCCGGTACCGGGATATAAAGTTGCGCTATGCTGATGAAAATCAAGGAAAATAACCCGCTCATCCTCGACGTAGGAATAGAAGACCCCGTCGCCATGATGGGCGTCGATGTCCACGTACAGGACCTGCTCCAGCGCATGCGTGTGAAACAGGTGTTCGATGGCCACGCCGATATCGTTGAAAACGCAAAATCCGCTCGCCGCATTGCGCCTGGCATGATGAAGGCCAGCAATAGGAGTGAATGCGTGTCGGCACTCCCCGCACATCAGGACATCGACCGCGGCCAGTGTCGTACCGGCTACCGTGGCTGCCGCTTCAAATACCCCTGGAAAGGCGGGTGTGTCACCTCCATCCAGGTAGCCGGTGCCGGATTCAGAGAGATTCCGGACCCGCTCGATGTAGTCCAGGCTGTGGAACCGGCTCAGTTCCTCGACCGAAGCCTGACGAGGTTCACAGATGCAGCATTCATCTGGCAGGTTCAGGCCCTGCAATGCCTCCTGGTAGGTGCCATGGCGCGCGATACTGAAGGGATGACCGTCCGGAAACCCGTAGGCGGCCAGCGCTTCACCCAGAAATACGCAGGTTTTTGCCATCGTTCCAGGCCTCCTGGAGGTTGCTCATACTCTTGCCAACCCTCATCCCAGGGCCTTGCGCGCATTGTGAAACATCTGCATCCACGGTCCATCCTCGCCCCACCCCTTGGGTCTCCAGGAATACTGGACCGAGCGAAACAGCCGTTCCGGATGCGGCATCATGATGGTGATGCGGCCATCCTCGTTGCAGAATGCCGTCACGCCTCCGGGCGAACCGTTCGGATTATACGGATAATTTTCAGCAGGTTGCAGGCTATTATCGACAAACCGCATGGATACCAGTTCATGCTGGATCAATGTATCCAGCGCATCGTCGGGAAATTCGGCCCGGCCCTCCGCATGGGCCACCACAACCGGCAGGTGTGAGCCCTGCATTCCCTGCAGGAACAGCGACGGCGATGGCATGATCTCGGCCATCACCAGCCGTGCCTCAAACTGGCCTGAGGTATTGTGGACGAACCGCGGCCAGTTTCGGGCTCCCGGAATCAGTCCGGCCAGTTGCGCCAGCATCTGGCAGCCATTGCACACACCCAGCGCCAGGCTATCCTTACGCTCGAAAAATCTGGCAAAAGCCTCTTTCAGGCGATCGTTGAACAGGATGGTCTTGGCCCAGCCGCCGCCCGCCCCCAGTACATCCCCGTAGGAGAATCCACCACAGGCCACCAGGCACTGGAATGAACTCAGGTCGTGCCGCCCTGCAATCAGGTCCGTCATATGCACATCAAAACATTCAAATCCGGCACGCTCGAAGGCAGCTGCCATCTCCATGTGCCCATTAACACCCTGCTCGCGCAGGATCGCAACGCGCGGGCGGACTCCGGTATTGATGGACGGCAGATTTGCCGAATCCGGCAGATCAAAAGTGAGCCGTGCCGACAGCCCGGGATTGCCCGGATCCAGAATCGAATCCAGTTCCTGGTCCGCGCACTCTGGGTTGTCCCGCAGCCGCTGAATCGCGTGACTGGGCTGCATCCACAATTTCTGCAGGGCAATGCGCTCGGCCTGGTAAATTGTGCGAGCATTGTGGGAGATGGTGACCGCATCCTTGGTGTTCAAGCGGGCGATGGGATGCGTGTGCTGATCCAAATGATGCTTCTCCATGACGGAAAGCACTTCCTCCCTGTCCTGCTCATGGACCTGGATTACGGCACCGAGCTCTTCGCAGAACAAGGATGACACCGGATCAGGACCCAGTGCATCCAGAGTGACATCCAGGCCCACGTGACTGGCAAAGCTCATTTCACACAGCGTGGCAAACAGTCCGCCATCGGAGCGGTCATGATAGGCGTGAACCAGCTCTGCCCCTTTAAGTTCTGTGATCGCATAGAACAGGTTGACGAGATCCTGCGGATCATCAAGATCTGCGGGCTCCTCACCCAGGCGGGAGTACACCTGGCATAAGGCCGATCCTCCCAGGCGGTTTTTGGATTTGCCCAGGTCCACGAGCAGCAGAACACTGTCTTCGATTGCAGAATCGACGACTGGGGTCAGGGTCTTGCGCGCATCACTTACAGGGACGAAAGCCGAGACGACGAGTGACAAGGGGGCGGTGACCGACTGCTCCCCACTATCTCCTTCCCAGAGACTTTTCATCGACAGGGAATCCTTGCCGACAGGGATGGCAATGTTGAGTGCCGGACACAATTCACGGGCCACTGCATTGACGGTGGCATACAGTTCCGCATCGGCCCCGGGATGACCGGCGGCGGCCATCCAGTTAGCCGACAACTTGATATCTCCCAGATCCTCCACGTCAGCACACAGCAGGTTGGTCACGGCCTCTGCCACGGCCAGGCGTCCCGAGGCGGGCGCTGAAAGCAGTGCTACCAAAGGCCGCTCACCGATGGCCATGGCCTCCCCGGCATACCCTTTGAAATCGCTGCAGGTGACGGCCGCATCGGAGACACTTACCTGCCATGGCCCGACTAGGGGATCCCGGGCCACCATGCCGGTGACGGTGCGATCCCCGATCGTGACCAAGAAATTCTTCGCAGCTACTGCCGGGAGTTGCAGTACCCTTGCTGCAGCCTCGTCCACGGATACCTGCCAGTCAGATGGTTTCGACTTGAGGGCTGGGCAGGCAGCAACCTGGCGCTCCATCCTGGGAGTTTTTCCGAGCAGCACATGCATCGGCAAATGGATGGATGTTTCATCGAACAGCCGGTCCGTGAGAGTCAGAACCTGCTCGGCCGTGCTGTGCCCGATAATCGCGTATGGGCAACGCTCACGCGTGCAAATCTCAACAAACTCATCAAGCTGGTTGTTGTCAACCGCAAGTACGTAGCGTTCCTGGGCTTCGTTGCACCAGATCTCCTTGGGAGACATTCCGGCATCGGCACTGGGGATATCGCGAAGCTCAAAGCGCCCCCCGAGTCCTGCCTGATCCAGCAATTCCGGGACCGCATTGGACAGCCCCCCGGCACCCACATCGTGGATGGATAAGATCGGGTTGTCGGGGCCACAGGCCGTGCAGTGTTCGATGACTTCCTGGCAGCGGCGCTGCATTTCAGCATTGCTGCGCTGCACGGAAGCATAGTCCAGGTCCTCGGTACTTTTGCCACTGGCCATGGAGGATGCTGCCCCGCCTCCAAGGCCAATCAGCATGGCCGGGCCGCCTAGGACTACAATCGGCGTGCCTTGCGGGAATTTACGTTTTTCAACATGCGGGGCCCGCACATTGCCAAGTCCACCGGCAAGCATGATCGGCTTGTGATAGCCGCGCACGTTAGTGCCGTCGCCTGCTTCGGACACATCGAGCTCCAGCGTTCGGAAATAGCCAAGAATATTGGGGCGCCCGAACTCGTTGTTGAAACTTGCCGCACCTACCGGCCCCTCGATCATGATCTCCAGGGGTGTGACAATCCGGTCCGGTTTTCCATACGCTTTCTCCCACGGCTGCGGGGCACCAGGCAACCTCAGGTTGGATACCGAAAAACCGCACAACCCTGCTTTTGGACGACCTCCCTGGCCCACCGCTCCCTCGTCCCGGATTTCACCCCCGGATCCCGTAGCAGCACCCGGGTACGGTGAGATGGCCGTCGGGTGATTGTGGGTTTCCACTTTCATCAGGATGTGTGCATCCTCTTCGACATAGCCGTACTGACCACTTCCGGGATCGACCATGAAACGGCTGGCTGGATGCCCCTGAATCACCGCGGCATTGTCGCTGTAGGCAGACAGGATGTTACTCGGTGCGTGTCGGGAGGTTTCCCGGATCATCCCGAACAGGCTGTCTTCTTTCGGCACTTCATCGATCACCCAGGCCGCATTGAAAATCTTGTGCCGGCAGTGCTCAGAGTTAGCCTGGGCAAACATCATCAGTTCGACATCTGTCGGCGTCTGTCCCAGACCCAGGTAGTGCTCGACCAGGTAGCGGATCTCATCCTCGGCCAGGGCCAATCCCATTTCCTGGTTGGCGCGAGACAAAACGGACCCTGCATCCTTGCCCAGCTCAAGGTGCATCAACATCCCTTCCTGGTGCGTGGCGAATAATGGCGCAGCGTCCTGCAAGGTGAGACCAACGGACTCCGTCATACGGTCATGCAAATGCTGGGTGACCTCATCTTGTTCTTTTTCTTCCAAGGCCGCGTTCAGGGCAAATCTATACAGGATGCCGCGTTCAATGCGCGTGACCTTGTCAAGACGACAGTTCTGGGCAATATCGGTCGCCTTGGAGGACCAGGGGGAAACCGTGCCCTGGCGCGGCATCACCAGAACCTGGAAATCCCCTTGCGTGGTCGGGCATGCAGGGGCATACGAAAGCAACGCTGCAAGGCGGTTGATTTCCTCTGGGCTGAGGACCTGGTCGATATCGATGAAATGGTAGAACTGGGCGGTAAAGTTCTCGATTTTTGCCGAGATCTGCTGCAGCCGTCTCCTGAGATTCTGGGCCCTGAATCCAGAGAGCGCATTGCCGCCTTCAATGATCTGCATGGGATCAAAACATCCTTGATACAGGGTAGCTGAAAGCAGGCATCATAGCGGAAACACAAGGCCTCATCACTCAATAAAACTTGCTTTGGATACTGTGCAATACCTACAAAAATGGAGCGGTTGATTATATACTCGCAGATATCTCATAGGGGGCGACCTGGCTTCGACGTGGGTTGCGAAACCTGAGGTGCATGCCGAGGATGTAGCTGGCCTCGTAAAATACGCTGCAAACCTATAGTTGCAAACGATGACAACTACGCATTAGCTGCCTAAATACCAGTGTAATGCCATCCGACCTGTTCAGCTTGCGGGACAGGATCCGGGTGTAACCTCAGCAAGCTCGTGGTGAAGCCTGCCTGAAGCGGATCCATCAAACTTTTTTCAGGCTCGCATGGGCTTTCCCCGTTCGCCGGGCAGCCAGTGTTAAAACAAAGGCGATACTAAGCATGTAGTACCAACGGCGTAGAATTTGCGGACGCGGGTTCGATTCCCGCCGCCTCCACCACTGAGATATCCAATAACGTCCTATATCGTCCTATAACATCTATAAATTCAGCGTCTTATAGATCATTTACGTCCTATGACGTACGAGGCCATATTGTAAAATCTGGTAGTTTTAGTAATACTCTTAGTAATACGGAGCATATTCCCTGAGGAGCGTATTACTAAAATGCCAAGAATTACCAAACCTCTCAGTGAAACTGAGATCAAACATGCCAAGCCTAAGGACAAACCCTATAGCCTGGCAGATGGAAAAGGTTTGTACCTCAAGATCAAGCCTAGCGGTTACAAGGTATGGCTCTTTAACTACTATAGGCCTTTCACCAAAAAGCGTGCCGCAGACACCCTCGGCGAATACCCTGTCATTACTCTCGCCAAGGCACGTTCCAAGCGTAATGAATACCTGAAGCTCCTTGCCGATGATATCGACCCGATCGAGCACAAGCTTGAAAAGAAAAGAATTCATGCTGAGAAAAGCAAAAATACGCTGGAAGCTGTAACCAGTCGGTGGATCAAGGTCAAAAGCAGCCAAGTCTCTGAGGCACACGCAAAAGACATCTACAGATCACTGGAACTACATGTTTTCCCTGCACTCGGTAGTTTCCCAATCCACAAGATCAGAGCTAAGAATGTTATCGAGGTACTAGAGCCGATAGCAGCAAAAGGCTCTCTGGAAACTGTAAAGCGCTTAACCCAGAGACTAAACGAGATCATGGTCTATGCGATAAATACGGACTTGGTAGCTGCAAACTGTCTCTCAGGAGTCAGTAAAGCATTCGCTTCACCGCAAAAAAACCATATGCCTACCCTATACCCGGAGCAATTGCCGGAATTGATGAGAGCTATTGCCAATGCCAGTATCAAGAAAACAACTCGATGCTTGATTGAGTGGCAATTACACACAATGACAAGACCAGGCGAAGCTGCTGGTACAAAATGGGAAGAAATAGACCTGGAAAAAAATTTATGGGCTATTCCTGCCACGCGCATGAAAAAGAAACGCCCTCACAAAGTTCCACTTTCACCACAAATGCTGGCCTTGCTAGAAGTAATGAAACCGATTAGTGCAAACAGGGAATATGTATTTCCTGCAGACAGGGACCCCAGAGCCCATGTTCACCCAGCAACTGCCAACATGGCGCTTAAACGAATGGGTTTTAGTCGTCTGCTGGTAGCCCACGGCCTCAGGGCTCTGGCCAGTACTACACTGAATGAGCAAGGCTTTGACCCTGACATCATTGAATCTGCGTTAGCTCATACAGATAAAAACGATGTCAGAGGCACGTACAATCGAGCTGAGTATCTGGAACGTAGAAGAATAATGATGCGCTGGTGGTCTGACCACATAGAATCTGCTGCAGAAGGTAATCTTAGTCTTTCGGGCACAAGGCAATTGAGGGCCATCAACTAGCCATCCCCCTCAGATAGCCCATAAATAAAGGGCATAATAAGCGCGAGCGACATCAATTAGTAGATGTATGCTTATTTTCAATTTTTCTCATCTCTTCCTCTCCCGTCTTTAGGCAATGAGTGTATGCAAACCGTGGTCCGTCAAGGTGTAGCCCTAGGAAATGTACACGGAATGCGAGTAGACCAAACAGCCGAATCTGTACCTGGAAGTATTTCGAATTATCTTCGATGACGATGCCATGGAAAGTCTGAAATTTTTTTGATGTCAATCTTTCGACACGCAAGATTTTATTGTCTGGTTTCTGCTCTCCCATGACTATATGTCGCAGGTGTGACAGTTGCCGTTCATTCGCATAGATCGCTGTGCCAGCACATAGTGCGAGAAACTCAAAAGCGATCTTGGCTGGAAGAAGAGGATCAAGCAGCGCACCTTTGCTAGGGTCGGGTTTTATCTCTTGTACAGACCAATTTATGATTTTCAACCCTGGGGCAATTGTTGTTTTCTGATTCTCGGGTAGTTTTTGTAAAGCCTCCAGAGCATCCTGAATCTGTTTTTCGTCATACCCATCCTTTTTCAACCACTTCGCGATTGCATAAGGTGTTTTATCCAATGGTAAAGCCAGTGTTCCATCTTCGAGTTGCTTTCCATTGACTCGGAACTCGCCGTTTCGAATGTATCCCGAGACGCTAGGGCCTCCACCAACTGTCACATGAGGATATGCTTCAGTTATCTGCTGAGCTAATTCCGGAATATCCTTCTTGAGTTGTTGAACCGCAAAGAGGATCGCGGGATCGAATTTAGCAGAGGCATCCACATCGTGCCCTAATCGGGAATTACAGGAACGGCATAGAAACTTGCACGTAAGCTTGCCACCCAGAAAGCGAGGGATCAGATGTTCTTCACAGACCTCACCTTTTTCGAGGCACAAGACACATTGCTTAGTGTCCCAACTGGCTACTATATTTCCCATTACTGCTCTAGGATGGAATCCAAAAATCGAAGCAAACAGTGTTCGGGGTAAGACTATGCCTTCAGGAGGAACTGCGATCTGCTATTCAGATTTGTGATCAGGGCCGTAGACTTTCCAGTATTCGCGTGACAGTTTCTGGGCCTCAGCAATCTCGGCACGAGTCATGTTTTTTGCGATGGTTACTTTGCCTTGACGTGCTGATGCATTACCTTGTACAGCAGAAATGCTTAGCCAGGCATAGGCCTGTATATTGTCTTTAGGTACACCTTTGCCGTTGGAATACATAATGCCAAGCTTGGCTTGTGCTGGAGCATATCCCTGTTCTGCCGCCTTGCGCCACCAGTGCACTGCCTGCACATCATCCTTGGGCACTCCTTCGCCTCGGTGAAATTCGAGACCAAGCATGTATTGTGCTAAATAATCTCCCTGCCCACCGGATTTATGCCACCAGTACATGGCTTGTTTGATGTCTGCAGGTGTTCCTTCACCTGTGTTGTACATAACACCGACATGGTACTGCGCCCGAGCCAACCCCTGTTCTGCCGCCTTGAGGAACCAGTGAAAAGCTTGAGCATCATCGTCAGTCACGCCTTTACCATCACGATACATCGCGCCAACCATGGCCTGCGAAGCGACATGCCCCTGTTTGGCGGCCTCGTGAAACCAGTAAAAAGCCTGGACATGATCCATGGGAGCGCAAACCCCTGCGTAATACATGCCTGCAAGGTTTGCCTGGGCCCCCGCGTCTCCCTGCCCGGCATCCTTTCTCAAGGCATCTAACTCGCATGCTGCATGTGCTGAACCGGTGAGCAATGCCAGGCAAATAAACAGGGGGCGGAGCATGGCCGAACTATATCATGGTGATCATTATGCTCATCAGGGCATATAGTGTCCTGCACAGGACGCTGCAACGTGCTTTTAGCTAGGGTTTCCAAATGCGACGATCGGCAGTCTACATGACTGCAAGTTCCCTATCAGGTCTCCAGCCCACTGGATGCCTCAGTACCCGGCCGTGTCACTCCCCGGTGAACGAAGTGAAACGCAGGAGTGACGCGGCCGCCTGCAGGGCCTCGACGCTGGTAGCTCCGTACTGTGCGTTTTTGAGAGCCGAATGCCCCGCAAATTACAGCGTCGAAATTTTTAGCTCCGGGGTAAGAAGATTTTCCGTGACTGAGAGGTACCGGGTGGTATACTGACCGTATTGATTTTGTACCGGGCCGCTACGGTATATCAGCGGCAACCAAGGCCCCTCCGGATCGTGCAACAGGGGCATCAGCCGCAAGGCTGCGATCCATCTTCAATACCCGCCTGTATCCTTGATGCAGGCCTTCGGATTCAGGTCTCCGGGCCCGTCTCCACCTTCAACGCAAGGCATTTCGCCTATCGGCACGTGCGGGTTTTCCTGTGCGTGACATTTATCCAGGCCGTGTGTATGGCACACCCGTCTGATCTTCGGGATCGGGCCAGGGAGTGCTGCGCATAGGGCTATATTTTTTAAATCCCGCGGAACGATCCGCACCACTGAAAAGGAGGTATCACCATCTTGAACTGTCGCTCCTGTAGGAGCACTTGGCCCCTTCGGGGCCATCTTGGACTGGCACGGAGTCACTCTTCGACCGAAGAGGACCTGTGTGGCCTGACTGAGGCCCATTCGAGTCATTAGTAGGGAGTTGTGTCCCACGAGCGTATTCGTGCAAGCGAACCTGAACCGCCCCGGCGGCCAGGGCTCAGAAACACTCACCGAAGAGAAAGAACACACGGAAAGGCTTGAACCATGAGAAACCTGAACTACACCCTGAAACAGCTCTGCAGACAGTGCAGGGAAGGCAGCTATGCCACGCAAAGAAATAGAGAGCGCATGCTCACCCTGATGGCCAACGAGCTGCATGCGATGGGCTACCGGCAGATGCAGGCAAGATCATTAAAACCGAAACACATCGAGGGCCTGGTCCAAAGATGGCGAGACAACCATCTCTCCATTGGAACGATCAAAAACCGCATGGCCACCCTGCGCTGGTGGGCAGACAAGGTCGACAAGCGCAACGTCATTGCCCGATCCAATGAACATTACGGCATCCCGGACCGAAGGTTCGTCACCAACGAAAGCAAGGCCAAGGATCTCACAAGCGAACAGCTCAACAAGGTCAGGGACCAGCACGTGCGCATGAGCCTCGAACTGCAACGTGCCTTCGGGCTACGCCGGGAAGAAGCCATGAAGTTCAACCCCAGCTACGCGGACCAGGGGAACCACATCCAGCTCAAGGCTAGTTGGACCAAGGGCGGCAAGCCACGAACGATTCCTGTTCGAACGGAAATCCAGAGAGAGGTCCTTGATCGGGCAAGAAGTCTTGCCGGCTTCGGGTCCCTGATCCCGCCGCATCGAAACTACGTCCAGCAACTGAGAGTCTACGAAGGCCATACCACAAGAGCTGGCCTTTCCAGCATGCATGGGCTGCGCCATGCCTATGCCCAGGATCGTTACGAGGAGCTTACGGGCCGCAAGTGTCCGGCTGCAGGGGGACCGAACAGCAAGTCACTGACCCCGGAACAGCGCGAGCTGGACCACCAGGCCCGGATGACCATCAGCCAGGAACTCGGCCACGAAAGAGAACAGATTACTGCAGCGTACCTGGGAAGGTAGCTGCGACGATTGCAACTAGAAGGAAAAGAATGAGGAACCCAACCATGAACTACCGAATTGTACGACTGAAGGATGTCCAGCGCATGACCGGACTTTCCCGCTCCACCATTTACGCCCAGATCGCCAAGGGCGATTTTCCGAAACAGATCAAGCTGACCGGAGCTCGCTCGGTCGGCTGGCATGAAAACGCAGTGATTCAATGGATCGAGTCGAGGCAGCAAGTGTGACATAGGAGGAATACCTCGCATGGATTCTAGAAAAGAGTGTGAGCACCTATAGGCAAAAGGCACACTTTATTGCGAGGGCCGTCAGTGCTGGCTAAACTGCATCTCGAAGCCACGAGAGTATGAATAGGAGGGTAACTCTAATGGTACTAGCACGCGACGTGCGCAAGCACGAACTTACAAAGCTCAGAAAGAATCAGGATAAGGCAGTCAGTAAGAACAAACTCTACTACAAGGGTGCCTCAGAATTTCATCCGGTACACCGTATCAATCTAGACCTGCTGATCTATAACCGCCATAACGGACGCCTAGAGAGCGAGATGCTGACGTGGCAACATGTACATGCGGTAGCTGATCACGAATACAACGATGAATTACATAATCTAATCGGCTCGTTTCTTTGGGACACCAATCGGAGCCGGAATAAACGAACTCTCCAAGACTTAGAAAGAAAGGGTCAACAACGACCAGGGATCGTCACCCTCGATGGGGTAATTATCGATGGCAACCGCCGTGCGATGCTACTCCAACGACTGGAAAAGGAGGAAAACGAAAAGCAGTATTTTGAAGCAGTCATCCTTCCCGACGCTTACGATGAGAATGAGGAGGAGATTGTTCGTCTTGAGACACAGTATCAGATGGGTGAGGATGCAATTCTCGACTATGGCCCCCTCGAAAAGTACCTACATGTGAAACGTCTTAAAGAGGCACTTGGAATCGATGTGCCAGAGATCGCCCAACTCATGGGGTCGTCAGAAGGAGAGGTCAAGAAATTGGTCGGCATCATGTCGTTGATGGACGAGTATCTCGATCACATAGGGTGTCCCGGGCTATACAACATGCTCAAGGAAGAAGGCAGTGGTACGAAAGAAGGGATGTTCGTCGACCTTTACAGCGACCTTACTCGTCTTGTAGGTGGTAATGCACGGATACAGTGGGCATTTGAGCCAGACATAGATCTTCTGGAACTAAAGGCTATACAGTTCGATTACATCCGGTTTGGCTCTGATTTTACCGGCACAAACAAAACTTATAGAGCAATCTCACATGAGGGATCTGGTCAGAAAAGTTTTTTCGCACACGAAAACATCTGGCGACCTTTCGCGGAAAAACATAGAAAAGAGGTTGATCCCGTCACGAGCGAGATGGGGTCGCTTAAAGAATATGCAGACAAAAATCCTGACTCCAAAACACTTATCGATGCCGCTAAAGCCCGGGACGATCAATGGAAAAACTCTGTTAGTCCTGCTGTGAAGGAAAACTTTGGGATTTCTGAAGATGGGCTTGAAGGGATAGTCGAGAATCTAGAGCCACCTCGGCTATTGAGGAGAGCTCTGAATTCGTTGAAAAAGATTGATGCAGCAAATCCAGGGCTCCTAGCAGATCCTGCATGCCGCGATATGATAAAAGAGATAAGCAGGCTTACGTTCGCTATGAAGAAGAAGATTGAGCGACATGAGAGAAGTTTAAAGTAGCGTTACGGAAAACGCGATAGATTGACTATCTGCTGATGGAACGATGAGATGCATGTCGTAATCGACTTCGATGAACAATTACAAAGTCTAGTCATTTCTGGCGAGCTCGAAAGCCTTCGTCGAAGTCAGTTGTTTGCAGCGTTCCTACGCAAGCACAGAGGAGAGTTTCAGTCAGAGCAAAGTGCCATTGTTCCATGTTCTAATACAGACCTTGCGTCAATCTACCGTACGCTCAAGAAAATCTTGGAGAGAATTCAAATCTCTGTCGGGGAAGCTGATTATCTATCAAGATCTATGCAAGCAGTACGTGAAGATGAAGAATACTTTGAAGAGTATTCACGCTTAGCAGAGGCAATTTGGCATGGAGAGATTGAGCCGGAAGGCTTAAATGGGTTTGCTCTCACAATCTCTAAAAAGTGCCCAGGACGGAAACTCTATCCTCTCCAGCTTCTGGCAGCCTATCACCTCGCTTTCTCTCAACACAGCTGCAACTTTTCTGTTCCAGGGTCTGGCAAGACTACGATCGTATTGGCTGCTTATGCGTTCCTAAAGGCTCAGGTGGATAATCACCGTCATGTCGATCACCTTCTTATTGTAGGGCCCCTGTCTTCTTTTAGGGCATGGGAGGAGGAGTTCCATGCACTTTTTGGCAGAGAACCAAAGGTGAAGCGAATTTCAGGAATTGTACCGGCGCATGAAAGACATGCATACCTGAGAGGCCACCGATATGACGAGCGAAATTCCGAAATGACTCTGACTTCCTATCAATCTTTTATGGGTGCAGAGGAGGACTTTCGAGGTTTCCTTCATAGTCCTAAACGTCGGGTAATGATGGTTCTAGATGAGGCTCACTACGTGAAACGTGAAGATGGCGAATGGGCAGCTGCAGTACTCAGAACTGCACCGTTCGCAGCATCTAGAGTTGTGTTGACTGGCACCCCGGCACCAAATGGCTACGAGGATTTACACAATTTATTTCGCTTCATACACCCGGACCGCGACATCATCGGCTTTCCCCTCGGAACACTGAAAACTATGTCAGCAGGACACTTGCCAAAAGCGGTGGAGAATCTCAAGGAGAGAGTCCGTCCATTTTTTACTCGCATTAGGAAACGTGATCTTGGGCTAGCTCCGACATCTGAGGAACGCGTTGTAGTTCCAATGGGTGCAGAGCAACAGTTAATTTATCGAGAAATCGAGCAATTAATCATCCCAAGAATTCGTGACAGCTTCGACCCACGCAGATTGACGTTGCTAAAGGCACGGCTCATCCGTATGCGGCAAGCAGCCACGAACCCATCGCTACTGCTTGGGCCTCTAGACGCAGATGGTGTATTTGAGTCAGATCACCGAGATCCTGTATCAGGGGCGGAGGTTGCTATAGCGCAGCGTGTAGAGAGCTTTGACTCAGCGAGACACCTACGGAAGCTTGAGGAAGTTCAGAGACTAGTTACAAAGGTCGTTCAAAGCGAAGGAAAGGTTGTAGTTTGGTCCTACTTCTTGGGCAACCTCGCACTATTGTTGAGGGAGCTGTCTGGTTGTGCAGAAATCGTCAAAGTTATTTCTGGAGCAACACCGATTTCTGATTCAGACGTAGAGGAGGCAAGTGGATTACAAAGCCGTGAACAGATTATCCGCCTGTTTAACACAACATCCCGAACTGCTGTCCTTATTGCGAACCCTCAGGCAGTGGGAGAATCGATATCACTTCACAAAGCAGCGGACACTGCGATCTACTTCGATAGAGATTTCAATGCGGCGAAGTTCATACAATCAAAGGACCGAATCCATAGATACGATCCCGATGGGGGATCGCCAAAGATGTACTACTACATCATATCGGAGAACACCGTAGAAGAAGTCATTGACCAACGTTTAGAGATCAAGGAAGAGCGAATGGCCAAACTGATTGACACGGACGATATTCCACTCTTTGATATTGCCCTTTCCGATGACGAATCGATGGAAGATATCCGAGCAATAATTCGCGCATATGAGAATCGGAAGGCAAGCTGAAGGCGTCACTGGCGTGAAGTCAACGCTTGGGCTGATTGACTACGTTCATAACCAAGGAGGGATGGTAGCGACTGATGCACTTGTGGAGAATGTAGCAATTCTTTTTGGGGCGTCCCGTGTAAAAATTATGAACACGATCACGTTGCTCGAGAATTTGGGCATCGTGAAGATGCGCGATGGGTGGGTTTCGATTGAGGAAACGGTTGAGGAACCTAAGGCTTTAGGAGAACGGCTAGTAGACTATGTCGTCGAACAACATCTTACGCCTGATTTTGGCAATGCAATGCGGCTCCCGGAAGGGACGGACGAAGTCTGGGTTGATGCAAAACGTGCTCCAGGCAGACACTTGGGTATTGGTGCGTTACTTGTGGAGCTCGGAGTCTTCCATCGAGACCGCTTGACGTCGACAAGCTGGCGAATAGGGAACCACTATGCAGAACAATTTTTCCAGGCTGTAGCTAAGTCGAATGACAATATTGCACTTGGGACGCTTAGCTCAGATGACCTGCGAAAAAAGGTGGAAAAGAATCTCGAAGCAGGCCTCAAGGCGGAAGAATGGGTAGTAAGCTTTGAGAAAAACCGACTGGAGGGACATCCACTTAGAGGACAGATTCGTCGTGTTTCAGACAGGCATGCCGACGCTGGATTTGATGTTTTATCATTTCGTGACCGTTCGTCTATCGCCTATAACCGGTTGATTGAGGTGAAATCGTACGTTGGTATTTCAAGATTCTACTGGACGGCCAATGAGGTCGACTGTGCGAAACGGCAAGGCGAGCGCTACGTTCTTTATCTCGTTGATCGGACGCAAATGCAAGTTGAAGGCTACGAGCCGCATGTGATCACGGGACCTTATGAATTTTTCTTCGGAACCGATTTGCCTAATGGTTGGGATATGGTTGCTAATGAGTATCGAATTTCTGTTAGCGCATGAAGTACTTGATCAAATTGTCGTCCCACAGAACTAAGGTCAGATGGGTAATCGACAAACAGCTCATCGTTCCTGCTATTAGGATGATTATTAGGTTGGTGAAAATTTGAGACGACTAAGAGCCATAGATCTTTACTGCGGCATAGGTGGATGGTCACTTGGATTGGAGCTCTCCGGCTTGCGTGTAGTAGAAGGGATCGATATTTCACCTACCGCTGTCGAAACGTACATGAAAAATCTAGGTGACAACGTGAGAAGGTCCGATATGAGGTCTTTAGAACTTTCATCGTTGCCTTCGGAGGTAGATGTGGTTGTCGGAAGTCCACCCTGCACACAGTTTTCATACTCTAACAGAGGTGGTTCAGGCGACCTTGTTGATGGAATGGTCGACTTGCGGGCATTTCTAGCTGTGGTGGCACATATTCAGCCAAAATTCTGGGTTATGGAGAATGTGCCAAGAGTCGCGAAGATTGTTGAAACAGAAGTATCAAATGGGGGGGAGTTAGAGGAATTTGCTCACCTTATAGAATCCATTCTCGTAATTGACTTCTCAGAGTTTGGCCTTCCTCAACGTCGGAAGCGGAGCATTATTGGGCGATTTCCCGAAGAGCTGTTGTTAAGCTATCGCGCTAGAACACCATCGCTCACTCTGCGGGATATCATTACTTCCTTTGGTACTAAATATTATAAAGATTTAATGTACGGTACTTGTATGCCTCTCGACGAGCTGACTGACCACATCATTGAGAATCCATTAACAGACGAAGAAGTTCGCCTGAACGAAGAGGCCAAAGCTCACCATCCCGTTTATAACGGGATGAGATTTCCTGACGACTCAAATCGCCCAGCAAGAACTCTGACAGCGACATGTACTAAAGTGTCGCGGGAGAGCATTGTAATTGCGGATAAAAGACGTGCTGGTAATTTCCGTCGGCTCACTATACGCGAGCGAGCATCCTTGCAGGGATTTCCTGGAACATTTGGCTTCTTCGCTCCTTCATATACTTCCAAAATCCAGATGATAGGTAACGCACTACCTCCCCTCTTCTCATACTATGTTGGATGTGCGTTGCGTGGAGTTTCGGCTACTCGACTGAGGCATCCGTGGCAACGAAAGCAAATTGAACTTACTCAAGAACACCCGCCGAAAACTGTACCGAGAAAACCAAAATCCAAATTTTCAGACAAGCGTCGATTCCGTGCTGCAATACCGGGATTGAGGTTCAGCAGTGGCGTGCGGTTTCAGATGTCTAATTCATTCGAAAATAGTAGTCCTGAGTGGATTGTTGACTTCCGATATGGAACGCCCAAGGACGTTAGAGTGACTGACCTAGGGGCAAACACCTTGTCAATGCTAGTGGACGATCCTGTAGTTGTTGAGGGGATAGCGATGCTTGATGTAGCTGGTGCTTCGCTAGCGGAAGCGCTAGCAGCTGATGATCCGCATTGGTCCCTTCAGCAAGTTTGGTCGCATCGAAACTCGGGAATTGGGCCATTTGAAGTAGTGGATGAGTTGGGGAAGCTTGGAATGGAGATTAGGCAACGTATCGATGAGCTAGACAGTGCGGTCGTATGGAAAAGACTTGAGCATATACTGACGGCATCTCTTTTATCAGGCGAGTCCTTGATTAGCCAGAACAAACTAGCGGAGAGGCGATGTCAGATATATACGGGGATGATTATCGGATGCTGGTTCAACAATAAACTCATGCCTGGTTGTACACTGGAGATTAACGGCAGAATGTGAAATGCTAGATATGTTGGTAACACTGGTTGGGGTCAATTTTTAGTAATACGGAAAGTAATACTTAATTGTTTTACAACTATAAATATCGTACTGAATCAGTGAGATAGACTGCGGGTTCGATTCCCGCCGCCCCACTGAGATGTCCGATAACGTCCTATATCATCCTATAATATATTAGTATTCAGTATTTTATGGAATACTGAAGTCCTGCCTGTCCGGCTACAGCCCCTTGCAATAGTCCCATTTTGGGACTACTATCTGCACATGAGGGTCATTGCTGTATCAACGCTTAAGGCCTTTTGGGGAAAGAACCCCAAATATTCAGATGCGGCAGATTCTGCATTGGCCTGGTACCGGCATGTACTGGCAGCCGATTGGAAGACTCCTGCAGACGTGAAACGAGACTACAGGAATGCCAGTATCCTCAAAGATGGCAGGGTTGTATTCAATATCGCCGGTAACAAATACCGGCTGGTCGTATGGATCAATTATGCATATCAAGTGATTTATATTCGCTTCATCGGCACACATGCTCAATACGACAAAATCGATGCTCAAACTGTTTGACGCTGGAGGTTAAAGCATGAACATCAGACCCATCAAAACAGACGTCGATTATCGTGCGGCACTCAAGGAAATTGAAGCCCTGATGTCGGCTGCCCCTGATTCACCGGAAGGAGAAAGGCTGGACGTGCTGGTCACACTGGTTGAGGCCTATGAAACCAAACGATACCCAATGGACTTGCCAGACCCCGTGGAGGCCATCAAATTTGAAATGGAAAGAAAAGGCCTGACGGTAAAGGACCTTGAGCCGATGATTGGCAAGAGCAATCGCGTGTACGAGGTCCTTAATCACAAACGTTCACTGACGCTTAAAATGATCCGGAAACTGCACCACGAACTCGGCATCCCGGCGGAATCACTGATCAAGCCTCCTCAGGCACATGTTTAGTTATAGAATGTGATCTTATGCTTTAGGTGTCTGCGCACCAAGACGCTGGTTTGAAGGAGAATCAACAGGTAACTGTATCTTCTATTTTTAGTAGTACGTACTGAGGTTACTGGAGACAATCGGGAAGCTGGAATCATTATTGCCAATCTCATTGAGAACGGCCTACATAAGATGGGTCATGTACGGTGCCTCGAAGATCTAGCCAGGCTTAACTGAGAGAGACAATCACAATGCACTGCCAAAAAGGGGTGCCCAATTGTCTTACTCCCTAAACTCCATCTGACTAGTATCGACTTTGACGTCAGTGCCTGTCGGCTGAAATTCAGTATATACCCTACTCTTTCCTGATTTGCCTACCCTTCTCTAGGATGCGGTTCGCTAAAATCGCTTGACCTTACGGGTTCAATTGATGTTCTTGTGGAGACCCATCCAGGCTGCTCCTTTAGGAAGTTATATACAATAGTGCCGAAACAGAGGCTACTCGCATGAGTCCTTCTGCCTGTCAGAACCAAGACAATTTCGTGGACAGCCAAATACCCGTAGGCCAAACCCCAACGGTTCCGAGCATCCAGACAACGATACTCTCTCCCTCCATGAGCAGTGTTGAGATGCCGGAATAAACAAAGCCTAGGACCACGACCAAAGTAAGCAGGGCAACAGTCGATGCGATCCCAAACTCAATTCCAAAAGCGATCAGAAATGCCCATGAGAAGAATAAGGACAGGAAGTAGGTCCAGTCTACGAACGCACCAGTCAACACGCTTTCGCCTCTTACGCCCCGCGACCTGACCCGGACCCATCGCTGATTTTCAAGCCGGCATATGTAAAACAGAGTGGCAGGCAGCATGATGTCAAAATCAGGAATGGATGCATCCATGGATGTTTACCTATATTTATGTTGTTACCCTTGATCTACTCAGACGACGTAACAGAGCCTGGACATAAGGCTACCAAACTCTTGAATACCCTCAGACGTAAGCTGTTTTGTCCTACGCTTAACCACTTCGCGCTGAGTTAGCAGAATACCTTCCTGCAATTTCCCTTACGCTGCTTTCAAATTCCAGGATCCTGTCAGGATGTCCGGGGCCTCTTCTTGTACCTGCCTCGGGTCGTTTCATGATGTATGAATAGTGGTGTATTTTTTCTATCCTCGGCGCTTGAAGTCCGATTTTTACCATGTACTTCAGAATTTTCTCAGCCTGACCCCCAAGAGCCACCAGTACTTTAGGGTTGCCAGTGTGTATCTGCTCTTGAAGTACAGGCATCCAACGTTCAGCTTGCTCTTTCCAATAGCTTGAATCTCGTTTTTTCTTATTCCTTTCACTAACAATCTCTGGTTCTTTAATTGCATTCGTTATATAGCATTCCCAACCTTCATCTGATCCTGGCAGCCCATGCTTTAGGCCGGATTCGGATAGAGCCTCACGAAGCAACTTGTCACCACTGCTGGAGTTCCATTGCAGGTTCTCGGTTTTGTCTACGGATCTCCGATCAATATTTCTTACGCCGTAAAGACTGGGGTTTTCCCCAATGAACCAGACGGGACTGTTGATGTTTCCGAGCTGGCCCGTAAGCCAGGGATAATCATCAAACCAATTGTCCAGATGATCTCTTTGAATTATTTCTTTAATACTTAGGACAAGTTCCAAAATGATCACCGGACCTTTTTGTATGAATGGCCTGATTCAAGGTAGGATCATATATGATCCCCATAAGCTGTATTTAGTGTTATCTAGGCTCTTGGCAAGGAGTCTAGATTCTCATTCATACAGTATGTTCAGTAACTTTACGACATAGGAAGGAACATGAGCGTATCTACCATCAATGATCAATCTCTCGGGCGTCTTCAGCCCGTCGACCTTCGAACCATTTGGGCGAGTGAGCCAGCAGGGTTTACGCCATGGCTTGCCAAACCGGAAAATCTTGCAGTCCTAAGTGAAACGCTTGGGCTTGACCTTGAGCTTGTTACGGTGGAAAAAGAGGTTGGTTCGTTCCGCGCCGACATAGTTTGCAGGGACATCGGTACGGAAGCCCTTGTGCTGATTGAGAATCAGCTTGAGCAGACCGACCACGACCATCTGGGCAAGTTGCTGACGTATGCTGCAGGCCTGCAAGCCGTCACTGTTGTATGGCTGGCGGACCGATTTAGGGACGAACATCGGGCGACGCTTGACTGGCTGAATGAAATTACGCAAGAGGATGCCTGTTTTTTCGGACTGGAAATTGAATTGTGGCGTATCGGTGACTCGCCGGCAGCGCCGAAGTTCAACATTGTCTCCATGCCGAATGACTGGTCACGGTCCGTCGCACAGTCCGCTCGTACAACAGATGTTGCTGAATGGTCCAAGCGGTCAATTTTACGAAGGGAATACTGGACTGGGCTACTTGAAAGGCTCAATGCTGCAGGCGGGGCGGTTCACGGCAACCGAACCCCCGGCCGTCGGTCATGGATGTCTTACAGTGTCGGGCGGAGCGGCTTTTTCATCGATGCTGTGATAAACATGCGAGATAAATTCATCCGTGTGGAACTGTATATCAAAGGTGAGGATGCTGAGGATTACCTTGATTCTCTAATGCAGAAAAAAGACGAAATCGAGCGGGAACTGGGTTACGAGCTTGAATGGGGGGATCAAAAAGCAGCGGCCTCGCGTGACCGCCGGATATCGTACTATCTGCACAACACAGACCCGAGGAACAAGTCGGACTGGCCCCGGCAACACGAGTGGCTTGTGGAGCATCTAAACAAGATGCATGGTGCCTTTGCACAGCGAGTCAGGGATTTATGAATGGGAATTCGTCCCTAGTTCACAACAAAGTGTCTTCACCTTAAATAAATATGATAAGACATTAATAATATTTATTTTTTACTAGTTTCATATTCTATTCATTGATCTAGCCCCACACGTGCACCAATGCTTTTATGTTAATATTAAGGTTAGTTATCTCAGTGACTTTAGAGGAATTTTTAATCAAGTGAATAAGCACTATATTCCCATTCAAAAAGATCGTGAGCGCCTTCAGAACCCTTACGCGCACCTAAATCACGAGGGCAACCTTGAAGCAATCATTCTATATCCAGCACGTCCCCGTATTGATCCAGCCAAGCTATTTGGATGGATTCCACACGGTCTAGAACTGACTGACTTTCAGATAGAGCGAATCGCCCGCAATTTGCTAAACCAGCTATGGTCCCTGCGTCTTGAATGCTTTCCTGATGGAGATTCCAAGGTGCCATTGAATATCAGAGACCCTGAAACAGCCCTTATGAGTATCGGATTTCAAGTTAAGTATGCAGAGAATCTTGGTAATCACTTTTTTCAAGGCGCACGACTAGGGGTAGCTGGGCTTATTGATAGGCCAGAATCGACAGTTTGGGTATCAAAAGAATATCCATTAAATGTTCGTAACTTTACTATGGCCCACGAACTCGGGCATGCATTGCTTCATAAATCTATCGTACAACATCGTGATCGTCCCCTTGATCGAGCACCAGACAGAACCATCCGGACTCAAATGGAATGGGAGGCTGATAAATTGGCAACACATTTCCTTATGCCCAAGAAGCAGGTACGTACAGAATTTGAAAAGAGGTTTCAAACACGAAAATTTATTTTTGATGAGACGGCTGCTTTTGCAATGGGTATTTCGAATTTTGACACTATTAGTAGGATTCGAAACTCTCGTAGAGAACTATCGAGACTACTTGCAACCACTAAAAAATTTCATTTGAGCAAATTTCAATCGCTTTCAGAACTATTTGAGGTGTCTAGCGAAGCGATGGCAATTCGCATTGAAGAATTGAACCTTGTTTAGTACGTGCTTCAAGAATTGGAAGCATGAGAGACCCAAAACTGGGAACAGGCATTGGCAATCCTTCGCTGTACTATGCTGCGGTCTGTCTAGGCTTTACGCGTTTGTTAATTGCATGGCTCGTTTCAATTTCAGCACAGCGCAGTTCCCAGGTCTTTTACAAGTTCAGCCAGACCTGTGGCGTGGAGCCAAAGTAACGCGCTAAACACAATGGTGTATCTGCGGTCACGCCTCGTTGCTCGTTGAGAATCATCGTCACACGATTCACGGGTACTCCGAGCACATTGGAAAGCGCATTGGCCGAGAGCCCCAGCTCATCCAGTTCCTCTCGCAGAATCTCGCCCGGATGCACAGATCTCATTCTGTTTATTGCATTCATGTCCAAATTCTCCCAATGATAATCGTGGCACGGTCCTTAAAGCTTCGAATCATGTATGCAGACTATAGTGGGTTTTACGTTATCCGCAAATCGTCTGTCTGCCAACTGTATAATCGCGTGAAAACATAAAGAAAGGTATTGCGGCATGTCCATTATGAAAGCGTTCGAAGAGCTAATCCAAGGGGTTGCTGATGAGCAGATTGAGCCTCACTCCATTGTCCTTAGAGCCAAGCTCTCCGCAGTTGAAACGTTACTGGACATGCTGTGGACCAACGAACTGTCCAAGACGGAAGACCCTATCAAGGAAGCACAAGATCTCAAAGAAACGGTTCTGGGGTTAATCAAGTACGATGAGGATGACGTTTATGAGCAGCTGTCTTTCGAATACATGGAAGAACGTCTGGACTCGATCATAGACAGAGTAAGTCATCTCTAATATCCGGCCAGGATAACGATTGGTACCTCTCGGCACTGTATGACCGTGAATGCCTCGTCACTGAGATGCAGGACTAAAGAGAGATGATTAGCTTTGCGGAGATTAGCCTTTCTATTTCCTGCAAAATATGCGGATTTTATTTGTCTCTACGGAGAATATCCTTCATAATCTCCTTATAAATAGCGGAGATTATGAATGACTTACCTCTGGGAAAAAGATCAATGGCCAAATTTTAGATGGGATGAGGCGCAGCTTTCAAAGCTGCTTGCCACAGTATCCCATGAACAAGGTCGCTTGCAGGGCAAGATGGAAGCCTTGGGTTTTGATCTTCGGAATGAAGCTCATCTGCGAACCCTGACAGAAGATGTCGTCAAGTCGAGCGAGATCGAAGGTGAACATCTCGATCCGGACCAGGTCCGGTCCTCCATCGCTCGTCGGCTTGGAACGGACATAGCAGGGCTCGTGCCGGCTGACAGGGACGTTGAAGGCGTCGTTGAGATGATGCTTGATGCAACCGAGAAATTTGATGAGCCATTGACTGAGGAACGGCTGTACAGCTGGCATGCCGCTCTCTTCCCCACAGGTCGCAACGGTATGGTCAGAATCATTGCGGGCGCCTGGCGCGACGACCATAACGGACCGATGCAAGTGGTATCAGGTCCAATAGGCCGCGAAAAAGTCCACTACGAAGCCCCGCCGGCTGAACGCATTGCTAATGAGATGGTGCGATTCCTGGCATGGTTTGCCGACCCTGGAGACAAGCACCCGCTACTTGTCGCTGCCTTGGCGCACCTGTGGTTTGTCACGATCCATCCGTTTGATGATGGGAATGGCCGCATTGCCCGCGCAATCGCGGATATGGCTCTTGCACGCTCAGAGAAGACCCGGCAGCGCTTCTACAGCATGTCTTCACAGATCAGGGTCGAGCGCAAGGATTACTACCGCGTTCTCGAATGGACGCAGAAGGGCAACATGGATGTCACGCGCTGGCAGGAATGGTTTCTTGGATGCCTGCACCGGACCATCGAAGGAAGTGCAAAAACCCTTGATGCCGTCATGTTCAAGGCATGGTTCTGGAATCGGTTCGCGAAAGAGCCCTTTAACCAGAGGCAAATCAAAGTGATGAACAAGCTACTCGATGGCTTCGAGGGCAAGTTGACCAGTTCAAAATGGGCTAAAATCGCGAAATGCTCACAAGACACAGCGTCCCGTGATATAAAGGATTTGATTGAGTGTGGTGCCCTCAAGAAGGATCCCGGTGGAGGACGCAGTACGAGTTACTCGCTCATAGAACAGTAAATTCCATGAGTTGCACACCGGCCCGAGTATCCGACTCATGGTCGCAAGATGACAGGGCAATGGCAAAAGCAACATTTGGTTGACAAGCCCGCCAAGTGACGCCTCTCGAACCTTTCTCAACGTGTCGAATACACCAGATGCAAGCTATACCTGGCCTGTCGTGGTCATGGCAATTATTCCCATGGGCATTGTCGGCGCGGTCTTCGGACACTTGCTGCTTGGATACAACATGAACCTGCTCTCACTTACGGCCCTGATCGGACTGGCGGGTATTGTCGTGAACAACTCCATCATCCTGGTGACTACGATGGAGCGGCGTGCCAAATCGGAGCCATGGATCGATTCGATTATCAATGGCACCTGTGACAGGCTTCGGGCCATCACTCTCACTTCCGCCACCACCATTGCAGGCAACACCCCTCCTGTTCGAAAAAAGCCTGCAGGCGCAGTTCCTGATTCCCATGGCGGTCACCATTGTCTTCGGACTGGGCTTTGCCGCCTTCTTTGTACTGTCTGTCGTTCCTGCACTGATGGTTGTTCAGGAGGACCTGCGGAAGCTTCTGGTCCGAAACCCTGCAGGAGCAACTGCCTCAAGGCCTGGATGAAGACCCCTGCTCCTGTCTTGAATACAGTCGGCACTTTCCGGGGCCCGGAAGTCGTCAATGACTGAACAGGCTGACAGGCCAAAGCCTGTGTCGTCGCGGTACACTACGCTGCGCCACAAGTTGCTGAGCCACGACCTGTACCACAGCATCACAACCCGTGAAAACCTGGGGATCTTCATGGAGCACCACGTCTATGCGGTGTGGGATTTCATGTCCCTGGTCAAATCCCTGCAAAACGCCATTGCACCCGCCCGATCGCCGTGGCTGCCGCCGAAGAATCCGCGCCTTGCGAATTTCGTGAACCAGCTGGTGCTGGACGAGGAGTCGGACGGCGCTTTGACCCCGGATGCCACAACCACTCATGCCAGTCATTTCGAGGGCTACCTGCTGGCCATGGCCGAGGTCGGGGCCGATATCCTCCCGGTCAAGACGTTTGTATCCGTGGCCGGTTCCGAAGGCATCGAGGCAGCACTTGAACTTGTGGGTCTGCCTGTACCGGCCCGGCGCTTCATGCGATTCACGTTCGATGTCATCGAGCACGGTGAAGTGCACTTGTCGACGGCCGTGCTGGCCTACGGCAGAGAGGACCTGGTGCCCCGGCTGTTCCAGTCCATCCAAAGCCACCTGGACATTGGCCCGGAATCATCCCCCAGCCTGCATGCCTACCTGGAGCGCCACACCCGGCTGGATGCGGACACACACGGCCCGCTCGCCATACAATTGCTCAATGAATTGTGTGACGGGTCAGTGCAAAAGCAGGCCGCTGCAGTGGACATGGCGGAAAAGGCACTGGCGGCAAGACTGGAGTTCTGGGACGGCATCCAGGGCGCGTTGCGGCATCAGCGGGAACAGGGACCGGTGGACTAGAAGCGGTATCGGATACCCGCACCGACATAGTGCCCGTCGATTTCGGAATCGAACTTCACTCCCGTGACATCACCCTTGAAGGTCGCATCATCGCAGCTGAAATAGCGCCAATCCAGCGTGGCGCTCAGCGAGCGCTCCTGGGATCGGGAAAACGCATAGCCCAAGCCTGCCCCGATCTGGTACGCAAACACCGTGTCCTCATCATCAGAGAGCGAACTGTTGGTAGCTTCGGACTTGGCATCAATCGAAACCCTGGCAAACCCGAGTCCGCCGCCGATATAGGGCTGCCATGCCGACTGCAAATCCAAGTCATAAAAGGCATTAGCCCAGACGGCAAGCATCGTGATGTCGCCCTTGATGGAACTGGATCCCCTGGCGGCCTCTTCGAATCTGCTCTTTTGCTGTGCGGGAAGCGCAGCATATTCTGCCTCAAGCTCCGCCGTAGAAAGGCCGGGGCGGACGGTGCCGTAAGCCACCAGCCCAAGGGACCCGGGGCTTTTGACATTCATTCGGGTGACATCGTTTTCCTGGTAACTGATGTCGACTTCAGCACGCAAACCGCTGGCAAACGCATAGCCCGCCACCCCCCGCAGGGCATGTCCTGTGTCGATACTGGTTGTTGCATCAAGCGGGGGGTAAGCTCCATCCGGATATGAAGCACTGACGCCACCATCTTCCATGAGGCTGAGCCCGCCGCCAACCCCGAGATAGAGCCCACTCCCGGCGTAGGCTCCCGGGCCAACAACCAGTGCCACCGCCAGGGTCAGGCCGAGCAAGCCAAATGCGGACAACGCCGGAAGGCGATAACGGGGGACGGGTGCGGGTGAATTGCCGGGGGTTGCCATGCTCGACTCCTTCTGGAGAGAAAATTGTAGGTTCAAGCATGTATTGTACTCCCTGCACGCATGCGTTCAACGGATCGAGTGCCCATAAATCGAGGTCCGATTCACTGAACTGCTTCGGCATGCTACCCTTCCAGCCATGGCACATCATGAGCGTTCCGCATTCCGGACCGGAGCACGCTGGAGGACATGAACTCTGGCCAAAAGGGCCCAAGGAGACGGTTGAATGAACTTCAGGCGCAGACGGTTTCTTGCTCTGCTGGCTTCCCTGCCAGCCCTGCCGGCGGCAACAGCAGCCCCAGCAGAAAATAGCGATATCTGGACGGTACAGCAGGCCCATGCAGAGCTGCTGGAAGACCGGATCCGGCTGCTGGATATCCGATCATATGGTGAATGGCGTGAGACAGGCGTTGCACAAGGTGCCTGGCCGGTCAGCATCCATCACTGGCGGTTTATCGAGCGCCTGTTTACTGCACGCGAACTGGCAGAAAATCGTCCCCTGGCCCTGATCTGCGCCACAGGCATTCGATCGGGATCGGTCAGGCGCGCCCTGCAGCTGGCTGGTTACGGCGGCTTCATCGATGTCTCGGAGGGCATGCTGGGTTCAGACCGCGGGCCAGGATGGATCAAGGCGGGCCTGCCAGTGGTTCCCCTGGAGGATGCATGGGCTGCCCTGCCCAAAGCACTCGCATAAGTCTTGCTTGAAAAAACGTCCTGGAGTACCCGACGTTCCCGAGTAACTGATTCTGTTTCCGTACCTGATCCTGCTCAACATGAGTCGTAGGCCATGGGCAGGTAGTAGTTCGCTTCCGACGTACTGTAGCCGATCAGCTCACACAGCCTGCGACGGCATTCCTTTTCCGTTGCACCTCTTTGCTTCCAGACTGGGACCCGCTTCATCAGTGTCTCGATACGCTCCCGTGGGGTAATGATCCAGGTATCCTGCTCCACCTCTCCAAAGAAAAAATCCGGGACAAAGTGTTGTACCGCCTCGGGCTTCATGTACAGGGTCAGCGTCAGAATTTTGCTGGCACCCTTCCCCAGCACATGTTCCGAGGCAAGTTTCATCGTGTCACCGCTGTCCCCGAGGTCATCGATGACCAGCACCGTTTGACCTTCAACCTGTACGGAACTCTCCTGCTGTAGCTGTGTTTGGCCTCGCTGCTGTCCCGGACCCTCGTAGCCCTCGATTCCGAGGGTGCCGAACCGGATCTTTGCAGTCCCTTCAGGACGCCCCTCGACCAGATGGTCGCAAAGCAAAATGCCGGGCAGCAGTCCCCCCAGGGTGATCATCAACGCCATCGTGATTTCGTCGGCTTGCCCGCGCCTGCGATCCTGATGGGCATGCACCTGTCTTGCCAGCTCAAAGCAGATCGCCGCCTCGATGTGGTCGGGCACGAGCAGGAAGCGAAGCTCATCACCGGGGACCGAAACCCCCTGCGGGGCTCTCCAGTGATCGATGTTCATGTCGTCGATCGTTCGCATTTCTGTATATCGCCTGCTGCCTGCCTCAGTCTGGAGCAAAGGTCCATTGTCGCCAGCCGTTCAGCAAGGGAAAGTACAGCCCCAGGCAGATCGGATGCTTCCCCCTCCTGGCCATGGCGTTCGCATACCGCTCGAGCTGTTCGCAGTAGCGTTCCTGTTCCTGGTCAAGGAATGCGTCCAGGCTGCCTCCCTTGTGCGTACTGGCCTTGTAATCAATGATCCAGCGTATACCTTCTTCATCCACGAAGGTCCTGTCAATCACAATGTGCTCGACCCGCTCCCCGACCCGGGCACTCAACGCCAGCTCGCATCCCGAATCGCTGTGCGACCCGCTCAGGATCCACCTGCCCCGCTCGTCCGCCAGCGTGGCCTGCAGTGCCTTGCACACATTGGAGAAGGCCAGCTCGATCCTGTCCTCGGGCACCACCATCTGCTTGAGCAGGCTGTAGCCGATGCGCTCCAGCTCGCGTACATCACCGGGTTGTTCAAGCCGCTCAAGACCCATGGCCCCGATGTGCTGGAGCAGCCGATGCACGACCGTGCCCACATATCGTACCGTCTCCCCGGCCCAGTCGAATGGGATTACATCCTCCTGATCCGAGGCCATCGGCACAGCGTCGGAGGCCTGGATGGATGGAGGAGGTTCCGGCAGCTGCCATCCTGACACCAGCCGAGGGCGCACCTGGCCCTGCCTCGCCAGTCCCCGGGGATGTCCGGATAAAGCGCCCGTCCCGGCGAGAGGAAGTGCACTGGAGGGTGCTGCGAGCACGGCCTCGCGGTTGATGGCATGGGGGTGCAGGTGGGCCAGAAGGGAATCCTGATGCGGCTCGGCCAGGCCCTCCTTTGCATCATCGCTCTTGATGTGTCCCAGAAGGTGCAGCCGCTGCCGCGCCCGGGTTGCAGCCACATACAGCAGGCGTCCGTCCTCCAGGCGCCGCTTGATTTTTTCCAGGCGCTTCAGGTACGAGGCAGCAGCACTCTCCTCTCCCTGCGCACTGATCGGGGCCAGCACGAGCTTCTGCCCGGACTCGTCGCCGTACTCCAGCCAGTGCAGCAACTGGCTGTCGTCCTGGGCCGGTCTGCGCGAAAGTCCCGGCAGGATCACCGTATCGAATTCCAGTCCCTTCGCCTTGTGGATGGTCATCAATTGCAGGGAAGCGTCTGCCAGCACATCGGGTGTGGCAAACAGTTTCTCCACCTGCTGCTCAAGGTCCGCAATATCCAGCGAATCGCCCTCTTTCCCCAGGGTCTCGAGCAACCGGAAAAAGCTCTCGGCATCTTCCAGTCCTGTCCTGTCCGGCACACACGCCGGCCCGCCCAATGCAATCCATACCCCTTCGACGCTGCCCCTTTGTGAACGCCGGGCCTGCTGGTGCAACGCGGTCTCGAGTACCGA
The DNA here is from genome assembly GCA_965220895.1 of Gammaproteobacteria bacterium. Taxonomy (GTDB): domain Bacteria; phylum Pseudomonadota; class Gammaproteobacteria; order UBA4575; family UBA4575; genus WTFY01. Next base: position 7,870 of record OZ244850.1, on the reverse strand, counting down.
CCACACCCGCTCGATCCGCACCTGACCGTCCTCGCTCAGGCGCGCCCGGCACTGGGCATCGCCCAGCAGATCGACTACGGTTGCCCCGTCACCATCGCGCACCAGTGCATGCAAGTCTGCAAGCGTCAAGCCGCAATACGGGGCGCGAAGCACGGCCAGCCAGGCAATCCGGTCACCCGGGTGACTCAGGGCCCGTGTCAGGGCCAGCAGGTCCTGGATGACCGTGCGGCGGTTCAGCTGCTCGATCTCCACGGCCTGGAACCGAAGCCCGGCCTGCTTGAGCTGCATGGCAATCTCCGTCAGGTGCGTGCGTGCCCGTACCAGGATGGCCACGCTGCCCTGCGGGAACTCTGTCCGTGCCTGTCTCACGAGAGACAGCACCCGGGCGGCCTCCGCCACTTCATCTCGCTCATCCAGCAGGTGCTGGGTCACGGCCGGGTCATGGGCTGGCGGATGGAAAGGCGATGACTTTGCATAGGACACCGCCCCCTCATCAATATGGTCATGCGCGGGCAGAACCTTGGGGAAGTGCTGGTTGATCCAGTCCACGATGCCCTGCTGCGAGCGGAAATTGACGGTCAGGCGCAAGGGCTGCAGGGCCACCTGGCCGATCCCATGCCGGGCCGCTGCCAGGAAAAGTCCGACCTCGGCCTCCCGGAACCGGTAAATCGACTGCATGGGGTCGCCAACGACAAACAGGGTACGCCCGTCATCGGACTGCCAGCCGGCCGTGAGCCGCGCCAGCAACTCGTACTGGCTGTACGAGGTGTCCTGGAACTCATCCACCAGCAGGTGCTGGATCCGGTAATCCAGGGCCAGCGCCAGGTCCGTCGGGGCTTCCGGCTCCCCGAGTGCCCGGATCGCAGCCAGCACCAGCGCCGTGAAATCCACCTGTCCGCGTCTGCTGAACACGACCTCCAGGTGTGCACAGGCGATACGCAATACCTGAACCAGCGCCTGCAGGACTTCCCAGTCGCGCTCTTCATAGCGGTGCGAAGGCAGGGCCTGCAGCATGCGCAGTTTCTCGCGCAAATCCTCGTGTTCGTCCAGGGAGCGCAGCAGGGACTCCATACGCGCCTTGGCGTCCTCCAGCTCTTGCTTCTCCTCGGCGCCTCGGCCGCTGCTCTTGGGTGGAAATCCCTGGCGCTTGGTCAGCGACTTGCGCCATTCTCCCGCCTGGGTCAGCAACAGTTCCGCAATCCCTTCCCACGAACCCCGATCCCTCAATCGCGACCCCGGAAGGTATTTCAGGGTCTTGCAGCAGGCAATGGCAGACTCCGCCTCCTCCGGCAGGTGCGAGGCGGCAAAGCGGGCCAGCTCGGCCAGTTCCGTACCGCAGCCTGCAGGAAAGAGCCGGGCCAGCTCAGCCAGCACCAGGGTGATGCGACCGGCCATGGCCGCCTCAAGCCTGTCGCGCTGCAGCTTCGGGTCCTCGGCTCTTGCGATATGGCGCAGCCAGCGGTCCCGCCCGCCCAGCATGGTGCAGACCAGGTCCTGCAACCGGTCCAGGCGATTGTCCAGGTGCTGTATCAGCACGGCGATGGAATCCGACCACTGTGCATCGGATTCCAGGTCAGACAGGGTATTTCTGGCGGCTTCGAGATACAGTGGCTGTGCATCCTCGGCGATCTCCGGCACGGCACCGAACTGCGACAACATGGGCATCTGGCGCGCCAGTGCCGCACAAAGCGAATCGATGGTTTGTATCCGAAGACGCGCCGGATGATCCAGCAACTGCCAGCCGCATTCCGCATCCCGCTCGAGTGCCTTGCGGGCCAGGGTCCAGATGCGCTGCTCATGCTCACCCTCGGGCACCTCATCGGTGCGGGCCGACTGCAGGGCCTGCAGGATGCGCTGGCGCATCTCGGCAGACGCCTTGCGCGTGAAGGTGATGGCCACGATCTCTTCCGGGGCTTCCACGCCGGCAAGGAGCACGAGGAAGCGCTGCATGAGCAGTTCGGTTTTCCCCGAACCTGCCGGGGCCTGCACGATGAATGACTGACAGGGATCCAGGGCACGTGCACGCGCCCTGTGATCGGCAATACGTCCCAGCGCCGATGTGACCCGGCTAGCCAACCCCGGCCCCCGCCTGCCCGGCCCTGGACTCATCGATGCGGCACAAGGGCCCCAGCTCGCAATACCGGCAGGTGTGCGGGTACTGTTTCGGATCCACGCTGGCCTGACCCTCGCAAAAGGCCTCCCCCAGCGCCTCCATCGAAGCCCGCCAGTCATACAGGATCTCAAACCAGGATCCTGAATCACGGGTCTGCTGCAGCCGGTTCCAGGCACGTACACCTTCAATCATGTCCTCATCCTCGACCACGCCCTTGAAAGCCATCGCGCCGGTGCGGACCTGTGCGAACAAAAGGCCTGCCACATCGCCGCTGACGGCCAGGCTGTAGAGCGGCAGTTGCGGCTCATCGGGCCGGTCCCCGAACCACTGGCTGGCCGAGACCTGGCCGGTCTTGTAGTCGATCACCACGCGACGGCCATCCTCTAGTTCATCGATGCGGTCGATGCGCAGGCGAACCCTGAGCCGGGCGACCGTCGTTTCATAACTTGCCTCGCGCTCAATCACCCGGAAAGGCCTGCGGTGCTTCTCACGCTCCAGCCATTCCAGGACCTGCGCGCGCAGGCGTTTCTCTTCCATCTTCTGATATCGCTTCGTGAAGGTTCGCGGATACCGGCGGGCCACCTCGGCGAGTGCCTCGACTGCCTGGTCTTTGACCAGGGTCTGCAACGTTTCGGTATCAATGGTTGCGAGCCGTTCACTGGAGCCCAGTACACCCCAGACCTTCTCCAGGACGCGGTGCATCAATGATCCACGCAGCATGGCATCCGGGCCGATTTGTGCCTGGCGAATGGGCCGCGCACCGAGGCGAAGCTCGGCAAACGCACGGAAGGGACAGGCCGCCTGGAGCTTGAAGACCGCGCTTCCTCCCCTCGCCTGTTCATCGCCGAGCGCAGGGGCCGGGTCGTTCTCAAGCCAGGCAAGCCCGGCACTCTCATGGACCGTGTCGCGCCAAAGCGGTTGATCCGGTTTGGCCAGTGTCCCGGGCTCGTTCTCCGGCAGGTGAGCCACCAGGGGGCTTGGGCGCAGGACTTCATCGCCGCTTTGCTGGGCACAGCTGACCACCACCTCATCCGCGCAAGCCAGCAGCCGCCGGGTCACGGTGCGTGCTGCCTGCAGTTCATGGGCTTCACTGGCGTGCGGAAGTCGGGCCGCACGCTGCATGGGCAAGGGGATGAACGGGTTCGGGCGCAATGCGGGTGGCCAGACACCATCGTGCAGGCCCATGATCCACAGGTAGTCAAACTGAAACCAGCTCGCCTGGTACAGTTCCAGCACCTGCACCGGGGCCACCTCGGTTTGCGGCTGGAACAGGCGTTCCTGGGCCATGGCGCCCAGCTGGGCCAGGGCCGTGGACAGGCGCATCGTGCCGGTGACGGGCTCCAGGGTGGCAAAGCCGACCAGCAATTCCCGCCAGGCCTGTGCGCTCTGGTATTCCTCGCTGGACAGGGGCCGGCCCTTCGCCCAGCCGATGGCCTCCAGTCCCTCGGCAAACCGTTCCGACCATTGCCCGGGACGGGCGGTGTTGCGAAAGTCCGACATGGCCTTGACCCAGCGGCCCAGGCACTTTGCGAGCAATGGACAGGACCACGGCCGGTCTTCCTGTGATGCCCGGTAGCGCAGGGTCCCCAGGGAAACTTCCAGCTCCCCCGCCTCCCGGACCTGCACGTCCAGCAATGCGCGAGGGCCAGCTTCGTCCTGCCACCCGAGGATGAACGGTGAGCGAAGCAGGTGGCTTGCCGCCTCCAGGCTCACGGCCTTGTTCAGCAGACCGAGGAGCGTCAGGGCGGTGCGCACAATCGGGTACGCACTCAATGGCAGGCCGAGTGAAAGATTATAAGGCCGCGCGACGGACTGATGTCCGGGACATGCGGCCTGCGGGACCAGCACATCATCAAGTGCCTGCGCCACGATTTCGCGTTGTCGTACAAATTCGGGAACGATGACCCCGATGCTGGCTGCAGGATCCTCCTCAAGCCGCTCGCGCACCCAGTGTGCCATGCCGGCCGCTTCCTGGCGTGCATCAGGGAAAACCGTGCTAACAGCACGAGCGTCCCTGTCTGTGAGCTGGACCCAGCGAACCGCGCAACCGGCCTCGACCAGGGCACACAACAGCTGATGCTGGCGCGGAGCCAGTTCGTCGAAACCGATCAGGAAAAGCTCGTCCGGGACGGCCAATGCCCCCTGCTGCACACACTGCTGCAATCGCTCGGCAAGGCGTGCACCCGACAGCCAGCCCTGTTGCGTACAGCGCGTATCAAATCGTGAGGCCCATTGAAAGAACGCGAAGCTGTCGCGGTTGTAGCGAAACCCGTCCCGGGTCAGTGAAAGGTCCCAGGACTGGACCAGTTGCCAGGCCTGCTGCACCCCGCGTACCACGCCCGGCACCTGTTGCAGGGGCTGCCCGGCGAGACTCTCGGTGACGATATCTTCCCAGATGCGCCGTTCCTGCTGGGAGTTCAACAGGAACGCCGGGGCCGGTACACCGCCCGAAATCACGGCGTCCTCCCAGACATTCTGCAGCCAGATGGGCCAGTGCCAGACGCGCGGGGTTGGCCAGACCTCAAGTCCATGCTCGAGTGCGGACAGCTCGTAGGCCCGCAACGTCACCGCCGCCAGGCGCTTGTTTCCGGTCACCACCGCGACCCCGCGGCCCATGGCATCGAGCACGTCTGTCAGGGAGGCACGCTGGCGCTCGATCGCCTGCCCTCCTTTCTCACCTTTGCCGTCCTTCATGCCGTGCGGTGGGTCAATGCCTCCGGGGATTTGCCGGAAAGTATAACGCGGCCCAAGGCAGGGCGCGCCCGGTGCTTCAATGCCGGGCGGTATGGAAATTTCGCAGCAGGGATAACGAGACAGAACACAGGCAACCCCAATCGCCCCGGGCCGCCTGAGCGGTAAAACGACGCGTAGACTTCGCGTTCAGATCCTACGTGTGCATTTGCTTCTGGAGGTAGTTCTCCAGGCCGACCTTGTCAATGAGTTCAAGCTGGGTTTCCAGCCAGTCGATGTGCTCTTCCTCGGATTCAAGAATGTCCTCGAACAGTTCGCGACTGACAAAATCACTGATGGATTCGGCATAGGCGATGGCCTCGCGAAGCACCGGAGTGGCACCCATCTCGAGTTTCAGGTCACAGGTGAGCATTTCCTTCGCATTCTCACCGATATGCAGCTTCCCCAGTTCCTGCAGGTTCGGCAGGCCTTCGAGGAACAGGATCCGCTCGATCAGGCTGTCCGCATGCTTCATCTCATCCACGGATTCGGAATACTCGTGTTCACCCAGATGATGCAGTCCCCAGTCCTTGAACATCCTGGCGTGCAGGAAGTACTGGTTGATCGCGGTCAGCTCGTTTTTCAGCACCTGGTTGAGGTATTCAATGATTTTGGCATCTTGCGGTTGCATGGCGTTCTCACTCGTTAATTAAGCCAAGTATATATCAGGCTAATTTTTATGTATATCACATAAGTAGCTGTTATAAATGATAGTAAGTATTGTTACCGTTACACGTTGTAATTAAAAATCATTATCGTTTATAATCTCACTACGATGTATGTCTGCCTGTGCCATGCTGTCAAAGAAGCCGAAATCAAAGCCGCGGCAGAGCGTGGCTGTGGCGATCTCAAGACACTCGGCAAAACCCTTGGGGTGGGGACCCGCTGTGGAATCTGCAAGTGTGAGGCTCAATCCATTCTGGATGCCGTGCACCAGCGCAGTTTCGACAACGTACATGTACTGGCCTGTAGCGCCAAGGACATGCCCGCTCCCATGACCGCCTGATCCCCGATTTTTCCAGTCACCTGTGTGAGTTGCAGAGTCCTGCGCCCGCGCACCTTGGGGTCGTGAGCATCATTCGCTAGAATCCGGATCATGCAGCGGCTCGCCTCTGGTCAACTCCTCTACTCGCCCTCTGACCTCGTCACCTTCCTGGAGTGCTCGCATGCCAGCTTCCTGGACAGGCAAAACCTGACCGACCCCATTGCAAGGAAAAGGCCTGATGCCGCCCAGCAGCTTTTGCGAGAACGGGGCATTGAACATGAACGGGCCTACCTGCAGCAGCTCAAGGACCAGGGAAACCACGTCCAGGTGATCCCGGGAAAGCGCAGCCTGGAAGCGCGTGCAGAGCTCACGGTCGAGGCCATGCACGCCGGTGCGGATGTCATCTACCAGGGAGCCTTTCTGGACGAGCCCTGGTGTGGCTACGCGGACTTCCTAGTGAAGTGCGAGAGCGCCTCGTCGCTGGGAGACCACAGCTACGAAGTGCTGGATACCAAGCTGGCCCAGACCGCCCGGCCCCGCCACATCGTGCAGCTGTGCATGTACTCCGCGATGCTGGCGAACCTACAGGGCCTTCGCCCGGCACGCATGCACCTGGTCTCCGGTGCCGGGGAGAAACTAAGTTTCCAGGTTGCCGATTTCCTAGCCTATTGCTCCCACGCCAGGCAAAACCTGGAGGACTACATGGCCGACTTGTCCGAGGACTCCTACCCGGTGTCCTGTGCGCACTGCAGCATCTGTGCGTGGCAGGAACATTGTGGAGAGCGCTGGGAAGCGGACGATCACCTGTGCAGGGTGGCCAACATCCGCCGCACACAGATCGACAAGCTGAACAAGGCCGGCATCCGTACGATGGCGCAGCTCGCGGCAATGCCGGTACCTTCGGAGGTTGCAGGTATGGATCCGCAGGTACTGGCCCGCCTTGGCTCACAGGCTGCACTGCAGTCCGAGCGCGGCCTCACCGGCAAGAGCCGCTTCGAGGTCATTCCCGGCTCTGAAGGGACCGGGCTTGCACGCATGCCGATGCCCGATGCAGGAGATCTTTTCTTCGACATGGAGGGCGATCCCCTGCACCCCGACGGCCTGGAGTACCTGTTCGGGGTCCACTACATGCGTGGGCACGAGGAGGCGATCGAGATGTTCTGGGCGCACGACCACGCGCAGGAAAAACAGGCCCTGCAGGCATTCATGCAGTTCCTGGAGGCTCACCTCGCCGATCACCCGCGTGCCCATGTCTACCACTACAACCACTACGAGACCACGGCCCTGAAACGGCTGTCCTGCCGGTATGCCGCCTGCGAGGATCAGTTGGATGCACTGCTGCGCGCACAAACCTTTGTGGACCTGTACCCGGTTGTGCGCGAGTCCATCCGCACCTCCGAGCCCGGCTATTCCATCAAGCACCTGGAAACCTTTTACATGGACAAGCGCGATGATGCCGTGGCCACGGCGCTGGACAGCATGCTCACCTACAGCCGCTGGCGCGCCACGAAAGAGGATGCCCTGCTGGATGAAATCGCCCGATACAACCGGGCAGACTGTATCTCCACCCGACTGCTGCGCGACTGGCTGCTGGAACTGCGCCCCAAGGACATGCCCTGGCCTGCACCGGACCCGGATACAGAAACGCAAAAGCTGCAACAGGATCCCGAAAATGCCGAGCGGGCAGCCCTGCAGGAGCGCCTCGGCCACCTGCAGGACTCATCGCAGGCCCTGGGCGAGCACCTGTCGCACCTGCTCGAATTCCACAAGCGCGAGGCCAAGCCCCAGTGGTGGAGCCGCTTTGACCGGCAAAACAAGTTCGACGACGAACTGATCGGTGACACCGAGTGCCTGGCAGGGCTGCAGCTCACCGGGGCACCCGAAGTCGACGGACGTTACCTGATCTACACCTACTGCTTTCCGCCCCAGGAGTACAAGCTGAGAGCCGGCCACATGATCGTCAATGCCCGTACCCTGGAGACGGCAGGTCTGGTCGTCGACCTCAACGAGGACCGGCACCTCGTCAGGATCCGCCGAAAGGC